>JBMNTR010000001.1:0-264231 GCA_050945835.1 Christensenellales bacterium
CATCCGCCCTGCGGGGAACACATGATCAATGGCCGTGTTTTTTGCAGCGCGTTTTTCTTTTTCCACAGCGCCTCCTTCTGCTTCCATCGGGCGTCTTCGGCGATTTCAGCAACCTGCCGCGCCAAGCTCTTCAGCAGCATCACTTCATCTTTGCTCAGTCTTTCATGCATCATACAATCCTCCTGCACACTCCATGAAAAAAGGGGAGGGCCTTCCCTCTTTTTTCAAAATGATAGTATCAATAAGTTATATGTTTTTATTTTTGCATAGCGGAACGCACTCTGACATCAACGATGACCGCAAGAGCAATAATAACACCCTGAACGATCTGTTGATAATAGGAAGAAACCCCTTGGAGATTCATTATGTTACCTAAGAACCCTATTAACAGCCCGCCAAAGACGGTTCCGGATAACTTCCCTACACCGCCACTCAAACTGGTTCCGCCGATGATTACGGCAGTAATCGCATCAAACTCAAGATTTTGGCCAGATAAAGGCTGTCCAGAATTCATCCGGGATGTCAGTATGATCCCTGCAAGACCTGCCATCAGGCCACCGTACAAGAAAGCGAACAGCCTTATTTTACTCACATTTATTCCAGACGCTTTGGCAGCATTCGAATTGCCACCTACAGCATACAAATAACGACCCGTTTTTCGCTTGTTCAGCAGTACCCATGTCAGTATCAGGATGATCACCATTATAATGACAGGAATAGGAATGGGGCCGATATAACCTTGGCCAATTAAGGTAAAATCGCCTAGGTTAGAGATAGGTACTGCATCTGTATAGACGAATATGATTCCTCTCACTATGGTTTGCATGGCCAACGTCATTATAAATGCCGGGATAGAAAGTTTAGTTATTATGAACCCATTTAACCATCCACAGGCAAGGCCAATCAAAAGACCTGCCAGTACGGCCAGTATTAGTGAATTCGTCTTGACCATGATATCCGCACCGATCACGCCGGATAAGCCAACTACAGATCCTGCGGATAAGTCGATATTACCTGAGATAATAATCAATTGTGCACCGCATGCAATGATCATGACAACAACAATCTGCCGAAAAACATTTGTTAGGTTGTTTATTGTAAAAAATGCAGGGTTTAAGATGGCCGATACGGCAATAAGTACAAGCAAGATCAATAATATACCATATTTTTTGTATATCTTAGCAATCGTTTTACTCATATTTTTTTCAGAACACGCTTCAATCGTATTGTTCATAGCAACTTCCCTCCTGTGGCCAATGTCATAATGCTTTCAGGATCAAATTCCGATCTTGGCAGATTTCCCATAATTTTTCGTTCGTTCATAACGATGATGCGATCACACATACCAATTAGCTCAGGCAATTCAGAAGATATCATGACAATTGCAACACCGCGCTCTGCTAGGTCGCACATCAGTTTATATATTTCATATTTCGCACCCACATCAATACCACGTGTCGGTTCATCTAAAATAAAAATGGAAACGTTACACAGCAACCATTTTGCCAAAACCACTTTTTGTTGGTTTCCGCCGCTCAGATTTCCTACGTCCTCTTCAATGGTAGACATTTTCACACAAAGCGTCTCTCCAATTGCCTGTGCGTTTTTGAGCTCCTTTTTATCATTTATGAATCCATTATTTAAATATAAATCCAAACTAGGCAGGGTAATGTTCTCTTTTATCGAAGAACACAAAACCAATCCTTCTCCCTTTCTGTCTTCCGAAACCATTGCTATGCTGTTGTTTATGGCATCTGTGGAAGATTTAATGGTTACTGGACTACCTTTTATTCGGATGATACCCTCATCGTAAGAATCTAGACCGAAAATTGTGCGAAATACTTCTGTTCTACCTGCCCCCACTAATCCGAAAAAGCCTGCAATCTCACCTGCGCGTACGGAGAAGTTGATATCATTGAACACTCCGTGTTTGCAAAGCCCCTCCGCTTCCAACAATACTTCTTTTAACGGCGCTGTCTTTTTTGGATAAATATCATTTATCTCACGACCCACCATTTTGGAGATAAGTGACTTATGATCCCATTCTGCTATGGCTCGTGTCTCTATGACACACCCGTCGCGCAGCACAGTAGCTTCATCACCAATCTGAAACACTTCTTCCATTTTATGCGTAATATAGATGACGGAAACTCCGAGAGTCTTCAGTCTAACAACCTGTTCGAACAACACTTTTATTTCAGCTCCTGTTATGGAGGAGGTTGGTTCGTCCATGATGATCAGTTTAGCGCCACGTGAAATAGCTTTGATAATCTCTATGATTTGCATATCAGAAATGGTGAGTTCCGACATTTTCTGCGAACATCTATACTTAAAACCCAGCTCTTCTATCAATCGCTGCGTCTGCATATTCATTTTTTTAAAATCCACATTACCTATTCTGGTCCTGGGTTCTCTTCCTAAAAAAACATTTTCTGCGATCGTCATTTCATATACTGGACTAAGCTCTTGATGAATAGTGGCAATCCCTAGATCCAGCATCCTTTTTGGAGTAATTTCATTTCCTTTAATGAGATCACCTTCAAAGAAAACCTCTCCTTTGTCTGCTCGATATATTCCGTTCAATATTTTTACAAGGGTGGATTTTCCAGCACCATTTTCTCCAAGGAGTATATGTACACTTCCGCGCTTTACTTGAAACGTGACATCGCTTAGCGCCTGAACTGGTCCAAAATGCTTTGCAATGTTTTTCATTTGTAACACAACATCCTGCGTATTTACTTCTGAAGAAATAGAATTAGCCACATCTCAACCCCCACAGTATTATTGTTTAGCAGTTTTCGCCTGCTTATTACTCCTTGTTTATATTAAACAAGTTAAGATGAAATTCCCGGCCTTCACACTCCTTTCTTTGTTGTAGGAGTTTGGCATTCGTTAGTTGCCGCTGGCGATTTCCACTTTAGCAATGCATTCGTATCATTCGTAGGTTCTCTACCAGCGGCTTTTCACGGAATATGTATTTGTCTTGCTCAATCGCTCTTAGAACAACACTTTCATGCACACAATTATTGGTCTTTATCGGCGATTCCGGGTGTTGATTTTTACTTTAGCACATCAATCAATACATCCGATATATTCTATCCAATCACAGTGATTTCGGGTAGGCCAATCTACAATTCGTCTCTTCTATTCCAGATATTCATCCACATTTTTCTCGTCAACTAAAATCCAATCAACATAGTTGTCAGAGAGCTCTTCTCCATTTTTTGCCATCAAAAGAAGATCGACCGTAGCTTGCGCTATATCTTCACCGCTTTGACGCATAGATAGTGTCATGTCGCCATTTTTTATCGCAAGAAGGGCATCATCTGTTGCATCTATACCGCAAACCATCACACCTTCTTTGTTTGCTCCTTTCAATGCTTCAATCGCACCCAATGCCATCTGATCGTTTGTTGAGCCTATAGCATCCAGGTCGGGATAGACTTGCAACCAGTCCTCGGTAATGCGTTGGCCTTCCGTTCTAAGATAATTGCCGTCTTGTTCATCTAGTATTGTGACATCAGGCCTTAAATCTTTCAGTGTGTTTATAAATCCGTCCCTGCGAAATACAGAATTTGTTAGTCCCATGGAGCCCTGGAGATAGCAGACCTCCGCATTTTCGGGTAGATGATCAGCAAAGTATTCGGCCTGCAATACGCCCACCTTCGAGTTGTCGGCACCAACATAGAAAAATTCTCCGCCATTTACGGGCAACATCACTGCGACAACGGGTATCCCTGCATTATTCGCAGCTTTCACACCGCTTATAACTCCATCAGAATCAACAGCTCCAATTACAATGACGTCTACATTCTGTGCGATGAAGTTGTCTATTTGGTTGAGTTGTTTTTCTATGTCCACCTCGGCATCCGTATTTATAACCTTAATTCCTTGTTCCTTTGCCTTGTCGAGAGTGATGTCTAGCACATACTTGCAAAAGAAATCGGCATCTGAATAATTTGAATAGCCTATCACAAATTCATCATCGCCGGATTGAGTGCCTTGTCCTTCATCTACAGTGATATCATCAGAAGACATAGAGCCATTTTCTACTGATGATTGGCTACAGCCGACAAAAAACGCCATACACAGAAGTGTCACTAACACAATTGCCAATGCTTTTTTCATTTTACGATCCTCCATTTCGATTTGTTAAGTTTATTTATTAACATGAAATCAATTCATGCAAATAGCATTGGTTTCGAATTTTCACAAAAGTTATATGAAATATAGTCCTATCATTTGTAATACTGCCCCACTAAAACCTTGCCCTGCGTACCATATGCTGCAGCGTTGATTGCATCCGATGTTTTTTCGATCGAATATCTAGCAGTGGCTATTTGTCTCATATCAATCTTTCCGGCGGCCATAAGACGGATTACAGATGGATAAATATCATTTCCTGCATGCCCCATAGAGCCTTGTATAGATGAATTCCTAATAATCAATTGCGTCAAATCAATTTCAGGATTCTTTGCTCCTACGCCAAGTTGTATAATTTTTGCGCTAATATCCATACAATGCAAAATATCTGAATACACAGCGGATGTATTACCTGTTGCTTCTACAAACATCCCAATCCCCAAACCTTCGGTTAGCTCTAGCAGCTGTTCACAAGGGCTTGATCCCTGTTTCTTGAGCTCCAATGGATTCATAGTATAATCGGCTCCAACTTCTTTTGCGAGCACCAGCCGGGCTGGCATGGTATCAAAAGCAAATATCGCGGCCGCACCACTGACCTTAGCTATACTGATCGCCGCGAGGCCAATTGGGCCAGCTCCGAAAACGGCAATGTTCGCACCGGGCCGAAACCCGCCGCCATTTATGATCATGCCACTGTATGCAACACAAGTAGGCTCCACCAAAGCGCCAGCTTCCATGGCCGCCAGTTTATCCCCTAGTTTTTCATACAGTTTGTTTATATTACAACAAAACCGTTCTTCTATCACAGCATACTCTGCAAAGCCACCATTTTTAGAAAGCCCCAATTCCTCCACATACGAGCATTGATTTGGCTTTCCGATGCGACATCCTCTGCATTTTCCACACCAATGAATTTGCTCTACCGCCACCAAATCCCCAACTTTAAGATCTATAACTTTTGGGCCAACTTCTACAACTTCTCCTGAAAATTCATGCCCCATAATCACAGGAAGGCGCAAATGCGTGGAAAATTTGGTGTAGCCTTCTTCATCCATTACGAGAGATGAAATATCGCTCCCGCAAACGCCGCATGCACCGATCTTGATCAATACTTGATCTTCTGTTGGTGTGGGCATATCTAAATCAACCACTTCGGCCCTGATGTTTTTCCAGACAAAATTACTTCGGCGTGCCCTTTTTGTTCTCTTTTCCCAATCTGAGAGGGCATACCCTGACTTTGGCTCCCAATCTGCCTCCACATAATATGCTTTCATTCGACTTTATCCTTTCGTCAAATATTCTGTTAAAATGCTCAGATCTTTTTTTAATATATCCATATAATTTTCAGATTGTTTTCTCAGAGGTAATTGTGAATAATAGTTTTCTAATATAAGCCAACCATTATAATTATTGCCCTGAAGATAATCGAGTTGCTCAAAAACCTTGCAAGTGCCTTCCCCTAATAGGCAGCTGCTTATAACATCAATGCCGTCTTTGACGTGTACTTGTTTCTGTGTCATGACATCATTAGAGCCCTTAAGGATTTCCATTTGATCGTAGTCTTTGAATAGCTTGTAATTTTGAGTATCGTAAATTAATTTTATGTTTGGCATATTTACCATGGAAAATAGTTTTTTCTGTTCATCTGGCAATAGTGTTGTTTCGCTTAAAACCTCTATATTGTCTTCCGCCGCAAGAGAACAGGCATATCTCAAGGCCTCTGCACTGAAAAGATAGTCATTTTCACTAAGAATATCATTATCTAGAAAACTTGGAATCATAATAGATTTTATCTGCATATTTTTAGCAGCTTCAATGGTTAATTCTATGTTTTTGTAAGCTATTTTTCCATGCTCTGTTTCTCTTCCTTTGTTGAAGCCATGGACATTGAGGTCATTTAAAGCAATTGATAGAATCTCCACACCATATTTTAGACTGTTTTCCATATATAGCTCTTGGATTTCTTTCTGACCAATCTTAAAACCTGTTGCATAAGAACCAGAACCAATCTGTATGCCTTTCAACCCTGCTTTGAATGCCAATTCAATTGCAAAAATACCCTCTCCAGGCAAAGCCCACTCAGTTATGCCGATTTTTTTCATCATGATTATTTCCTTTCTGATTTGCCGGAACTTTAAAATTAACTAAATAAATATTTACAATTGCGAGCTTGCATCAAATTGTTTGAAAAAATCTTGAAACACGTATCGTTAATTTCGATTAAATGTCTGAAACACGTTTTATATGCAAATATTACTCTCCCTTCTAAATATTGTCAAGCCTATTTTACATTAAATTTGTTATAATAATTCACATTTTTATACTAAAAAATCTTTTAATTTTATTATTATATGATTTACTTTATAATATTTTCCTAAATGTTTTTTAAACCTAACTTGAAACGCGTTTTATTATTACCTGGTTTTTTTGTGTAAACTGTTTACTTTAATCTTTCAAAACACTATAATAGGTATATCTAAATATTTTATAATTTTAAAAGATCATTGAGGTAAAGCATTGACTAATAGACAAGAGAAACGATATATAAGTATAAGAGACATTGCTGAGATATCAGGAGCTTCAATTGCCACTGTATCAAGAGTAATTAATAACCCAGGCCAAGTATCAACACACACACAAAAGAAGGTTTTGGATGTTATAAACAAATACGGATATGTTCCTTATAGAGGCTTAACCAATATATCTTCTGGTGCATCGAATACCATTGCGATATTTGTATTTGATATAATGAATCCGTTTTTTAGCAATATAATTACCCATCTAAGTCGGATAACCTTTGAAAATAATTACTCTTTGTTGATATGCAACGCAGAGAATGATTATGAAAAAGAACTAAAATATTATGAATATTGCAAAGGAATGCGCGTGGGTGGAATTATATACACCTCCGGATCAACGCGTACTGAACCTCCAGTGAGTGAAAGACTTTCTGTTCCGACTGTTATTATGGCTACCAGCGAGAATATACAAAAAGATCGCTACGTTATTAATTCCGACCATATGAAAAGCATGCGTTTACTTGTAGATTATCTTTACAATCTAGGCCATAGAATAATTGGCTTTATTTCGGGTGCTTCTTCTTTTTTGCCTGCCACAGATAGGTTGAATGCCTTTAAATGTAATATGGATCGTTATGGCTTAGAATGTCCTGAAGAGTATATTTATTATGGCGATTTCTATATGAAGAGTGGAGTAAAAGCTTTTGATTTCTTTTATTCTCAAGGCAAAATGCCGACTGCTATTATATCAGCGAATGATCAGATGGCTAAAGGTTTTATTATGCGTGCAAATTATTTAGGCGTCAGAATTCCAGATGATATCTCGTTATGTGGGATAGACGCAATCGAAAACGATTATTTCTATCCCAAGATAACATCCATAAAACAAAACACAGAATTATTTGCACAAAAAGCTTTTGAATTAATAATTAACAGCGATAAAATCAAGCCACCTCAGGAAATAATTCTGGACGTTTCTATTGAAATTGGCAGTACCTGCAGAAAAATTTAAATATTTATTCGATTTCACCGAGCGTTTTAGTGTTCTGCAATAGCAGGGTTGATCTATATAATAAATGCTTATGAAAATAAAAATATACACCCCTGCATTATACAAAGTTACATGATTTTTTCACAACCATGTAAATACGAATCGATCTCGTTTGAAATGAATTAAGTTTTGGGCTAGGCAACTTGTCTATGGTCTTTTGAGCCAGTCAGAACATTTCATCATGGAAATATACCTCTGCACAAATCGCTTGAGCGTATCATCACTTTGCTCATACACGGCATTCTTTTAGTTCGCCTGCGATAAATCATTCGTAAAGCTTCTAGGACTGTCTCTACTAATTTGTGAAGAACTATTGTAAAAATCTACATAAAGATCTGGGTCAAGATATCGACAAGCATAATCGCTTAACGATCGAAGTAAATTCGTTGCTGTTTCAATTCAATGGCCTTGTCAACAGAAACTGCCACTATAAAAATCAAAACCTTTATCACGCTTTGGGCGTAATCATATAGCCCATTTGCTGTCATACAAATTGTAATCAGGGTAATGATAATGATGCCAAGCATTACACCCGTCACATTTCCTTTTCCGCCCCGCAAACTAAACCCTCCCAATGTAAGGGCAATCATACCGTCGAACACAAAAGAGATGTTAGCTTCAGATCTTGATATCCCTATTCGCGACAGCATGAGTATGCCCGCGATGCCTGCAAACATACCACTCAGTGTATACGCAGCGATGCGATATTTGGGAACGTTGATTGCCATGGTCTCCATCGCACTGCGACTGTTGCCAATGCCATAAAAATAACGACCATAATAAGTGTAGCGCAGAATTAGCGCAACAATCGCAAACAGGATAAGCCATATCCAGGCAATATTTGGAATACCTAAAAACTTGGAACTACCAAAGCTCATAAAAGCTGCAAAAGCAGGAGGCAATACTACAGCGCCAATGAATTGGCTGATGAACAGATTACCACCTGAGAATAACATCATGGTGGCCAGAGTCACGATAGATGAATGCAGCTTCAGCTTCACTACCAAAATTCCATTGAGCAAACCGCAGATACTGCAAACCACTACAGAAAGCGCAATTCCGGCCCATAACGGCAAATGGTATTCCAGCACAAGTCCAGCACATAGCCCGCCGCCAAGAGACAATAGTGCACCGCAGGAGAAATCCATTTCCCCAATTAAAACCACAAAACACAGGCCAAGCGTCAATACGCCCAAAACACCTGCTTGTCGTAAAGACACGGAAAAAATAGATGCTGCTGAAACATTGAATTGAGCAATAGACAGCATAAAAAGCGTGCCCCCAAAAAGGGCATAAGTAAAACCGTAAGTCGTAAAATGTCGCTTTATTTTCAAACAAGCACTTCCTCTCTCATTTTACCGTTGCCAATAACATAACATCGGTGACTCATCTGTTTGATTTCTGTCATATCAGTTGAAGAAAAGAGCACCGCATTCCCTCTGGCTGCAAAACGGCGCATATACTGCCAAACTAACTGGGCATGCTGGTGTTCCAGCCATCTTGTTGGGTTTTTTATCAATAGAATCTTGTGATACTGCAGTTCGTTTCGGGCAAGTATTGTGCGCAAGCGCAACTCTATCGTTTCTGCAAAGGCGAGTTCCTGAGATCTATCAATGCCTACAAGTTGCTCGGCTGCTCGCGCTTCGTTTTTCAAAAATCGATGGCGTATTATGCCGGCGAAATAGCTACTGTTCCGAAGAGAGGGAAATATGATATTTTCGATAACACTTTGGTGAGAGAGCAGTGAATCCGGATGTGCAATATGCTCTAATAAGCTGATGCCGGCATTATAAGCGTCTTCAGGGTTGTTTTTGATTCGTTTATTTTCAACTTTTACCACCACATTGCTTTTGCTGTTTGGACGAAATATCTGATCCAAAACAGCACTGGACCAAGCATACTCTAAATCGATTATGCCAACAATTTCACCAGGATAAAGTTCAATTTGCAGGGATAAGCTATTGTGGTCTATGCATATATTGTCAGCTCTCAACAGAGGAGTTTTGCGGCTATACATTTTCCCGTCGACATTTTCAAGCTCCTCACTATCACTTTGTGTTGTCAGACAGGACATGATATTTTGCCTAGAGAACTCATCCCTCTCAAGTGTTTTGATTGTATATCCGGAACGAATCACTGTAATACGGTCACACATTTGCTGGAGAATTTGTATATTGTTAGATATGATAATCATCGCCATGCCGCGAGACTGAAGTATTTTCAGAATGTCGGAAAACTGTCGACGTTCGGCTTCAGAAAATCGATCAATGAAACTATCGAATACCAGCAGACGCGCACCTGCGTGCAGCGCCTTGCATATCGCCACCACGCTGCGCTCAAAACGTGTTAAAGCAGCAATAGTATTTGAAGCGTCTATCCGGCCGGGCAGAAGATCATCGAGCATCTTTTGACCCTTTTCTCTCACTTTTCGGTGGTTTATCAAGAAAGTGTGTTTTTTGTGGGAATGAAACACCAACAGGTTTTCAGCCGCACTCAGATTTTCAATAAGTGTATCCTCTGCAAGAATATCATAGATGCCATGCCAAAGGCCGGTATCCGTGGGCATATCCGGATATGGGGCATGTAGAATTTTTCCCGCCTGAGGAGGCAGGGTACCCATTAAAATCCGCTGAACGATAAATTCTGCGTCCTTTGGTATGCCTAGCAAACCCAATATTTCACCCGCGCAAACATGAAAGTTAAGGTCTCGAAATATATCCTGCTCCCCATCGCGGATATTAACATGTATAAAACGTAAAACTTCTTGCATTATCGTTTATCCTCCATGGAAGTGAGCATATCAAGGTTATCGACAAGCGGCAATATCACCTCAATATCTGTTCCCATAGCGGGTGTGCTGTAGGCGCAAATCCCATAAGATTCTCCAAAAGTGAGCCGTATGCGCTGGTTTACATTTGTGAGCGCAAGTCCTCCATTTTGGTGGTGCATCATTTCTATATAAGAGGAGGGTTGCATAGGAGATTTTTGCAGTTTTATATTAAGCTTTTGCAAGTCTTCTGCCGACATTCCGACTCCATTGTCACTGATCCGGATAATAAGCTGCTGACCGGAAGAATACACTCTTATGGTGATCACACCACCATGTAGCTTTGTTTCCAAACCATGAAAAACAGCATTTTCGACAATAGGCTGAATCGTCATTCTCGGAACATAATACTTAACCAGACTGTCATCTTCAATTTTTTTTAACACGGTAAATCTGTTTTCAAATCGAAACCTTTGGAGCATTAGATAGTGATCGGCATTGCGTAGTTCCTCATGAAGTTGAACGAAATTTCCTGTTTGACTAATGCTGTATCGAAACATCATGGACAAGGCCTCTGCCATATCCGCTACAGTTGGTGTGTCATCCATTAATGCCTGACCGCGTATGGAATCTAGGGTGTTGTATAAAAAATGAGGGTTGATTTGGCTTTGCAAAGCTTCAATGTGGATTTGTTTTTGGAGGATTTCTTCAGAATAACGTTTTTGTGATGAAAAGTCGGCAATATCCAATAGTTTATTAGTTTTAAACAACAGACTTTTCCTGCGATGCTCTGGCAAGGTACGGTCAATCATCCGGTTCATCTGAACCAGTTGATTAAGCATGAAAACACCCAATATACTCCCTCCCAGGACGAGGGCACCGATCAAAAAATGCCATAAGAAGCCCGTAGTCCAATAGATAGCAATAGCTCCTAAGGAGGCAATCAGTAAAATAAGAGCAATAAGGAAAACAAACAGAAACACTATACAAGTCTCCTATAATTTTCGATATTTACCTGGTGAAATCGCATAGGTTCTTTTGAACAACTTACTAAAATATCGATAATCGTTATATCCAATCATTTCAGATATCTGTTCGATCGAAAAAATAGTGTCTCGCAGCAAACGTTTTGCCTGACGCATACGTAAGGATGTCAAGTAGTCTGAAAAATTCTCCCCCATCTCTTTCTTGAATACCGAGGAAAAATAAGATGGTGACATCCCGGCAACCATAGCAGCATCCTCAAGTGTGATAGATTGTGTGTAATGCTCTTCCATATATGCGGCAGCCTTTCGTATCGGCCGAGTGTGTTGCTGGCGCAGATACTCCATGGCGGGCTCCACCCAATTCAGAAAGGCATTGATAAAAGTTGAAATAAATTGAGGTACGGATATAGCGTTGTCAATTGCTTCATAGATCGATGAAATGTCTGATAATCCACTCATGATCTCATCTGTTTCTGGATAACCTTGCTGCACACTGATTATAATGTCTTGATAACGCTCATACATGGACTCTAGATTGTCTTCATTTTTTGTTGCGAACATATATTCGTCAAACAGCTGTTGTAACAGCAAGCGCAGCGACGATTTTTCTCCGTGCTCAACAGCATTTAATAACTCAATGCGCTCGCTATTCTGTAAGGTTCCCGTGGCTTGCTGTTCCGCCGGCAGCAGGGCGCTGTCCACAATATGGTTAGCGCTCCCCAGCAAACGATAAAGAGAAGCCCGTTGTGCCAGCTGAATAGTACGCCCGAGACAATTTGGTTCTGAGGCTTCCGAACCAAGGCAAATCGTGAAGGTGTAGGTATCATAACGGTCGGCCACTCTAGATAGTTGTTCGACAAATATATCAAAGGTACGTTCCGAAGAGTTGCATTGGAAAAGACAATACAATCTGGAATAAATGGTGATAATTTCAAAATCGGAGCAGCAATATTTGCTAGCTCGTTTTAGAACCTGAACCATTTTGTCCAGCACAAACGGACGCATGGAAAGATTCTCAATTTTCAAACAGTCTACTTTGACAATGAATAAGCCCAAAGGGCGCTCTTCAAAATGGTATTGATAGTCGATGTTTAGCCTGCTTAAGGTAATATCTTTTAAGTTTACCTCATTGCTTAAAAGACCATAAATGAACTGTTGACGCGGTAAGGATGCCGGCCGATTGTTTTCTGATTGATTTACAGATACATGTTCGGATTCAGACATCAACTGTAGTTCACCATGAATGCGAATCAGCGATGCACTCAGCTCATCTGCATTGATAGGCTTGAGCAGATAGTCTGTTGCACCGAAACGAATGGCACTCTTTGCGTATTCAAATTCTTTGTATCCGCTGATCATAATGAAGCGCATATGGTGCTCGTTGTTTTGGAGTTTTTTCACAAGTTCCAGGCCGGTCATAGCAGGCATGCGAATATCTGTGATAATGACATCAGGTTTGTCTCGCAGAGCGATTTCATACGCTTGCAAACCATTATGGGCGAATCCGATGACCGTAAAACCCAATGCATTCCAATCTATCAGCTTCACAATCAGTTCACATATTTTTTTCTCATCATCTGCAATTAAGACGCGCAGTTTTCTCTGCATGGTCAAACTCTCTTAGCGTTTTATTTAAGCATATCGAATCGACTGGAGCATGTCAATGAAATTTGTGCATTATATTTTGTAAATCGTAAAATAATGCACAAATTCATAAGATTAGCGGCTGTTATTCAAGCCAGTATCTTCTATAATTATTATATATTCCTGAATTAAACCAATAGAGACTGAAGGAGGTGTGAAGTGAGCGATTATGTGCTGGAGATGAAAAATATCTCCAAGACCTTCCCTGGTGTAAAGGCGCTGGACAATGTTTCTTTGGCGGTCAAGCCAGGAGAAGTCCACGCTGTCATGGGAGAGAATGGTGCAGGCAAATCGACTCTTATGAAAATCATTATGGGCATTTATACCGCTGATTCCGGCGAAATGCTGGTTGAAGGCCAAACGATTGTCAATCGCAATCCCCAGGAGGCGATGGAAAATGGAATCGCCATGATACATCAGGAGTTGAATCCGGTTTTGGATATGCGGGTATACGAGAATATTTTCATGGGGCGCGAAATTAGAACCAAGTTTGGAACGTATGACAAAAAAATGATGATCGCTGAGACCAAACGTCTGTTGGAAGAGATTGAAATCGACATTCCTGCTACCTGTGTGATGCGTGGACTCAGCGTGGCGCAGTGCCAACTGATTGAGATCGTCAAAGCCATTTCAATTCATGCACGTATTGTAGTGATGGATGAGCCAACCTCTGCGATTACCGACAAGGAAATAGATATTCTTTTCAACCAAATCAATTCCCTGAAGGCCAAGGGCGTGGCCATCATTTATATTTCACACAAAATAGATGAAATATTTCGTATCAGCGACCGAATTAGCGTGTATCGCGATGGATGCTATATTGGAACCGACGAATCGGCTAATTTGGATCATAATCAGTTGATCAAAATGATGGTGGGCAGAGAGATAACGGATATCTATCCCAAAACAGAGTATCCGATTGGTGATGTCGTGATGGAAGTCAAGAACTTATCAATGGGAAATAAGGTGGATCATGTCAGCTTTAAGCTGCACCAGGGGGAAATTCTTGGCATTGTCGGTCTCGTGGGCGCGGGGCGCAGCGAATTGGTTGAGACCATTTTCGGCGTGCGGAAAAAAACTGCCGGCAAAATCAGCATCCGCGGTAAAGTTTTTAACGGTAAGAATCCAGAAGACGGGATCAACGCGAAGATCGCACTGATAACGGAAGACCGCAAGCTAACAGGTTTGAATTTGGTGGCGAGTGTGAAGGAAAATATTACGCTTGCTTCATTAAGACGTGTTTCAACGGCTGGAGTGCTCAGCACCAAAGAAGAGACACATTACTCGGAAAAGTATATCGATGCATTGAAAATTAAGACATCATCAAAAGATACTTTGACGGGCTGTCTGTCCGGCGGCAACCAGCAAAAAGTTGTTCTGGCCAAGTGGCTGCTGACAGAGCCGGATATCATCATTATGGATGAACCAACAAGGGGAATTGACGTTGGTGCCAAACGCGACATCTATCTATTGATGGGCGAATTTGCCAAGCAAGGAAAGGCAGTCATTATGATTTCGTCTGAAATTCCTGAAATTATGGGCGTCAGCGATCGTGTGATTGTAATGGCGGAAGGCAAGATTACAGGCGAATTAAAACGAAGTGAATTTTCACAGGAGCGGATCATGGAATTTGCATCCAACATAAAGGGGGGAGCGGCTTGCTGAGAAAAATAGATCGAAAAACACTGCTCAGAGAATTTGGAATCCTGTTCATATTTCTTCTTGTTATCATTATACTGTCCATCGTATCGCCCACATTTCGTCGTCCACTGAACTTGCTCAACGTGCTCAAACAGGCATCCATAACTGGAATTCTTTCCTTTGGCATGATGCTTGTTGTCATATCGGGCGGCATAGATCTTTCGATGGGATCTGTTCTAGGTCTTTCCGGCGTAGTGGCGGCAACCTTTGCACACCCGGGAGAGTATCCCTTGATCATTCCCATTCTGGTAGCGCTTTTAGTGGGTGCTTTGTCTGGGTTTTGCAATGGCATTGGCGTTGCATATGGTGAATTGCCCCCCTTTATCATTACCTTGGGCACAATGAGTATTGCGCGGGGCTTGGCGTTGGTCATAAGCGGCGGCGTTCCAGTTATCAATATATCGCCTGAGTTTGGCACTATTGCAGCTGATACATTGTTCGAGGTTCCGCTTCTCTCTTATTATCTGGTTATCGTCGTAGTTATAAGCGCTTTCATTTTAAATAAAACAGTGTTTGGACGAAGAGTATACAGCATTGGCGGCAATATCGCTGCTGCCCGGGTATCAGGCATAAATGTGAAAAGAACACAGATTGGCGTATATATATTTGCAGGTTTAATGTCTGGTATCGGCGGCCTGCTCATGGCTTCCCGTACCACTCAAGGGGCTCCCACTGCCGGTCTGAGCTACGAAATGGATGCTGTCACCGCGGTTGTTATTGGCGGTGTGAGTATGAGCGGCGGTGTTGGAAAGTGGCATGGCGTGCTGATCGGGGCGTTGTTTATTGCCGTCATTGAAAATGGTCTGACTATCTTTGGCATTGATCCCAACATGAAACAGGTAGTCAAGGGCGCCATTATTATTGCGGCCGTGTTGTTGGATGTGAAAACCAAAGGAAAACAGAACTGAGCACTCATTGGGTTCTGTTCCAATATTAATCAAATTAGAAAAGGAGAAAAAGATGAAGAAAAAATCGTTTGCACTGATCATGGCATTGATACTGATGCTAGCCTTGTTCTTGACAGCATGCGGCACAGGCGCTGACAGCGGTTCGCCTGCTCCGACCGGGGAACCAGAAGGTGTCGCATCACAACCGATTCCCGAAACAGAGGGAGAATCGGCCAGTCAAAGCAATGATGATGAGGGAACCGCTGATACCGAGGCTGGCGGTGCCAAGAAGTATGCTGTATTCATTTCTCAGAACACAAACGCATTTACTATGAGTGTCGGCGAATCGGCAAAGTCGCACGGTGAATCGCTGGGACACGAAGTCACGCTCTTCGATGGCAAGGGTGACCAGAACACCCAAATCAGCCAAATTGAGACCTGTATTGCGCAGGGATATGACGGTTTGATTGTAGAACCTGTTTCTGGTGACGGCGCCATCCCGATCTTAACACAAGCAATGAACGAGAATATTCCGGTGGTCACCATTATTCAGGAGTTGAACGATCAAAGTATTGTCAATGCTTTTGTCGGCCCCGATCATTACGAAGCTTCCGTGATTGAAGCGGAGGCTGCTTTGGAAGCCATTGGCGGTAAGGGCAAAGTATGTATTTTGCGGGGGGCCCTTGGCTCCAGCGCTGAAATGCTGATCAACAACGCCTTCCATGACACCCTTGAAAAATATGCCGATGTTGAGGTCATTGAAGAGCAAAGCGCGAACTGGGTGATTGACGAAGCCTTGAAAATCACCGAAACTTGGCTGCAGAAGCACAGCGATATTGCTGCAATTTTAGGTGAAAGCGATCAAATGTCTCTGGGCGCCATGAAAGCTTGTCAGGATATGGGCATTGACAACATCATCATTGTAGGACGTGATGCCCTGCCCGAGACTCTGGAAGCTATCCGAGATGGAGGCATCTATGCTACTGTATATCAAAACGGCCCGCAGATGGGTTCTATGGCGATTGATACCCTTGATACCATTCTTAGCGGTAAAACGGTAGAGCCTGTATTGGCAACTAAAAATGTTCTGGTTACAGTTGACAACATCGATACATTCGAAAACGAATAGGTGACAGCAATGCCTCCCTCTTCAAGAAGGGGGAGGCATTATTTGTGTGGAGCGCGATAGGGATAAGGGAAGCAGACATTCGTCGGGATAGAAGAGCGCCTGATGGCTACAAAGCGGTAACTAAAATGAGCAAATGGATCTCAGGTACGTAAGAAGAGGAGATTGTATAGATGAGATACGATAAAGGATCGTGGGGGAATTGGATCACAGAAGGCTGGACGATAGATCAGGCGGTGATGTCGGCAGAAGACAAGGCCATTTTGCGTGAACTGGCCAAACAGTTCAGACAGCTGTGTGCGCAGCCTCAAGAGGAAGAGAAAATCAGACTCTGGACGGCGCACAATGATCTTGAGGATACACGACCGTTGATTCTGGTAGATATGGAGCACGGATGGAATGAAGTGTTTACATTTGATCGGGACATGCAATGCAGCGGTTATATGGCACAGGACTGGGAAATGTGGCTGCGCAAAGAAATTTTTTACGCGACAAAGCTTCGCGATGATAAACCGCTTACACCGGTATTTTACCTACCGCACCGAGCCGTAAATACAGAGTGGGGCATCAATGAAGAGCAGATCGGCAACGAGGACAAAAGAAACGCCTATGCCTGGGAGCCGATCTTTCGCAGCAAAGATGAGGCCTTCGAAGCTTTCGATGTGGACAGC
Organism: Christensenellales bacterium; assembly: GCA_050945835.1. Taxonomy (GTDB): domain Bacteria; phylum Bacillota; class Clostridia; order Christensenellales; family JBMNTQ01; genus JBMNTR01. Next base: position 17,496 of record JBMNTR010000001.1, read on the forward strand.
ATTGAAGATCCGTATGTTGAAGTGGACTGGGAAGCGACCAACCGCTATTTTGAGATCGGTCAGGATGTTTTCGATGGTATTTTATCTGTAGAATTTCGCACCTGGTGGTTTTGGTCCTCCTCAATTGTGCATGCCTATGCCCATTATCGCGGCATCGATGGCATGATGATCGATTTTTATGATTACCCCGATCGGTTTCATGAAATGATGCAGAAGTTTGTCAATGGCTATATGGGCAAACTGAGATGGCTGGAGCAAAACGGCCTGCTGTATAACAACGCAGGAAATTGCTTCGTAGGCTCGGGTGGCCTAGGCTTTACAAATCAGCTTCATCCCAACCCACAGCACGTGCTGCTCAAGGATATGTGGGGGTTGAATGAGGCACAAGAAGCCACTGGCATCTCGGGTGAAATATACGGCGAGTTTATTTTTCCTTACCACAAGCAGGTGGCCGAAATGTTTGGCTTCAATTGCCACGCATGCTGTGAACAAATGGAGCCTCTATGGGAGTATGTGCAGAAAATTCCCCGTTTGAGACGGGTTTCCGTCTCCCAATGGACAAATATCGAGATGATGTCGGAGTTTTTGGGCCGAGATTATGTATACTCCTACAAAGCTTGTTCCTCAGACACGGCGTTGCCGCAAATGAACGAGGATGTGGTGCGCGGACGGTTACAGAAAATGTATCATGTCACGAAAGACAATCATGTGGAAATTGTGCTGAAAGACTTGCACACCATTGGCAATAATCCTCAACAAATCTGCCGCTGGGTGGAGATTGCACGTGAAGAAATGCACAAAGTCTATGGTTCGTGAAACTAACCCCTTTTAAAACAAAACATGAAGAAAATCCATGGGCAATACTGTGATGTTGCCGATAATCTGCTTTCCGAAGTGCTCATAAAAATAAAGTCAAAAAAAGCCCGCGATCGCATTCGCTGCGGGCTTTTTTGCTTGGTGGGCCATCAGGGATTCGAACCCGGGACGCCCTGATTAAGAGTCAGGTGCTCTACCAACTGAGCTAATGGCCCCTATGAAATTGGAGCGGGTGATGGGAATCGAACCCACGTAGCCAGCTTGGAAGGCTGGAACTCTACCATTGAGTTACACCCGCGCTTGGAGCGGTAGACGAGATTCGAACTCGCGACATCCACCTTGGCAAGGTGGCACTCTACCACTGAGCTACTACCGCACGTGATGGTGGTGCGGGCGAAGAGACTTGAACTCCCACACCGAAGTACCAGATCCTAAGTCTGGCGCGTCTGCCAATTCCGCCACGCCCGCATAATCTTCATTGCCAAGGATACAAACAAAACTCCATGCAGGCAACTATTATAGTTTAAAATGATATTTCGAAATTGTCAATACCTTCATTTGTTTTTATGGATGCATAGATTTCCCAGCGCCGTTAGGTGCTCACAAGATCGTTGTACCATTTCACAGCCGCGACATAGCAATCGTTGATCAGCTCGCTGCTCAAGCGGTGTTCTTGGGCAAACCGGTTCACTTCCTCCCAGTTGGAATATTCATAATTGCTAAAAAGAGAGATCAAATCCGAATAGATGCCGTCCTTTTGGAGCAAGGATTCATGAACTTCCTCGGCCACCGGAATTTCACTGAGCAGCTCTTCTTTGGTTTTATCCAGCGCGATATGCAAAAGTGAAAACATACCGATGAAAAAGGCATGCTTGGGATTGCGCTTGGGAATGAAATGCGGCGCCAAAAGCTCGGCAAATTGCGCGCGTATCAACGAGATGCGCATCAACTCCAATGGCGTATCGGAGGCCAGACCGCGCAGCGACAAAAGCGAGATCCATTTTTTTAATTTTTCTTCGCCTAAGTATGTGACGGCTGTGGAAATAGATGAGATTCGATAGCGTAAGCCAAGCGCCGCCGAGTTGAGCAGCCGCAGCAGCTTATAGGAAAGCACGACATCGGACGCGATGATATCGCTGATCTCTTTGAAATCCACATGCCCTTCCGCGCTGGAGAGCTGTAATAAGCGGTAATAATTTACATGCAAAGGGTCGAGATCTTTTGTCTTTTTGGTGATCACCGGCTGCTGGAAATAATAGCCCTGGAAGTAACGGAAACCGCGGATCTGCGCGTTTTCGAAGTCTATGATGTTGTCCACGTTCGTCGCGACAAAACTGATTTTATCATATTGCTTGATGAGCATGTTTTGCTCCGGATATCCGATATGATCGTAATCGAATTTGACATAATGGGCCAGCGACAAAAGCGCCGGAGACGCATTTGTGCGGTTCAGGTCGCTGAATGCAAGCGAATAGCCGCAGGCACGTAAAGTACGGTATAGCTGCAAATCTTTCCTTTTGCACCGCGTGGGCAGTTGAAACTGTATGACAAATTTATCTTTGGGCAGATTCAAGCGTACGGAAGGCGAGAGAAGCTGATGGGAATAGGAGATGAAATAGCGTGTGTCGTTCTCGATATCCTCCAAACCCAGTGCGTCCAGCGTGCGTTCGAATTCAGTGAGCACAACGGAATTTCCATCATTCGCTTCTTTCTTGCCCTGATCGATGAGCTCATAGCCGAACACCTCGCCTTTTTCCTTCATGACCGGCTGTATGTCGATATAGAGATCGTTGGGCTTTTTGGCTTTGTCATAATGCTCTTCAAAGAATGTGATGGTATTTCGCCCCATGCTCTTCGATTTATACAGAGCGATATCGGCTTTGCGCAGCAGCTCGGAGGTGGTGGTGCCGTGTTCCGGAAAGACGGAGACACCCATGCTGATGGTGCAGGTCAGATCGATGATGGGCAGCGTGTATTCCTGCAGCGCGTTGCCCAATACCGTGTCATAATGCTCATAGAACGCCGTTTCGGTGGGAAACCGGCTGATTGGATCCGCATAGAAGAGCACAAACTCATCGCCGCCCAGGCGGTACAGATGCCCATCGTAGACCGCATCCGCCGTGAGGTGGGCTGCCAGCTTTTGCAGCATGATATCGCCGGTATTATGACCATAAGTATCGTTTATGATCTTGAAATTATCCAAATCAAACATCGCAACGATGCCGCGAGTCTGATTGTGGCCGATGGATTCCCGATGTTCTTCGAAATCTTCTTTAAATTTCTGGCGATTGGGGATGCCTGTCAGATGATCGGTATAGGCCAAGGTATAGAGCTTCTTTTCGGCGGCGCGTTCGCGGTCTATATTGCGCAGACACATCACGGTGGCCGGCTTGCCGTCTGTCCATTCGATGATATCGCAGGAGGCGGAGTAGGCATGGCCTTGTATGTCCTCCACGTCGAAAGTGAGGGAGGTGCCGTCGTCCTGCAGAAAGGAATGCTGCGCCGGGCAGTATTGGCATAGATCCGAATAAAGAAGGGAATACCCGGATTTACAGCTGTGATGATCCAATCTGTTTTTTTCCTGATGATTTTGCGCGGATGTGTTTCTAAAGAGCGTTTCGCACCCGGGACGCATGACCAGTATGTCGATGTCCGGCATGTTGAGCAGATTACCCAGCAGTGTATTGATTTTTTGTTTTCTTTTTTTGAAAAACGCCATAGCTTTTCTTTCCGCTTACCGTTGCAGGCCGAAATCATCTGTAAGCCCTTGCCTGCGAAATCATCTGTAAGCACTTGCCTGTATATTTTGATGCATACAATCTGTCAAAGCCGCCCATGCGAAGGCTGGCAGATGAGCACCTAAAAAACAAGATCACCACGGCCCAAAACGACTGTTTGAGCTAAAATAAAACAGATGAAACTCTACCAAGCGCACGGGCGCTTGATGAAGCACATCTTCAACCATCAAAAAACACATCTTTGGACTACCTGTATCATATCATGTCATATTGTTAAATTTCAACAAAATTAGTGCAAAAGCAGTTAAAGCGTGCGGCTTTGGCGCAAGATTGCCGTTTATTCCTGCCAAACCTGCCTGAATGCCATTCCCAATTCCTGTTTGCTGCATAAAATGATACTACATATACCCAACGCAGCACAGCAAGACTTATGTGTTTTTGCATCTGCAACGCTGTGTAACGCGGGATGCCGGCAAGGGTATTCATAAAGGAGGTTTTTTATGCCCACTATATATTTAAGCCCATCCACACAGGAGTTCAACCCCTATATCACCGGAGGTAACGAAGAATACTACATGAACCTGATCGCCGACGCCATGGAGCCGTATCTGCGCTCAAGCGGCATACAGTTCACACGCAATACGCCGGATATGACGGCCGCGTCCTCCATACGCGCATCCAACGCCGGCAACTATGATCTGCATGTGGCGCTGCATTCCAACGCTTCACCTGAATCGCTCGCGGGCCAGCTCCGAGGCTCGGATGTCTATTATTACCCGACGAGCACGAGCGGCCGGCGTTTAGCCGAAATCACCGCCAACAACCTGCGCAGCATCTATCCGCTGCCCGATCTTGTGCGGACGCTGAGCACGACCAGCATAGGCGAAGTCGCCCGCACACGCGCCCCCGCCATATTGATCGAATACGCATACCACGACAATGTACAGGATGCGAACTGGATCACTGCGAACATAGACAGCATCGCACGCAATACGGTGTTGTCCTTAACGGAATATTTCGGCATCCCCCTCGTGCCGCCCATACCCCGCGGAACGGGCACCGTGCGCACACAGGGCGGACGGCTGAATATCAGAAGCAGGCCGAGCATGGATGCCCCCGTGATCGCGCAGGTGAACAACGGCGAGCCTATCACCGTGCTGGGCCAATGGAACAATTGGTACACGGTAGACTATTGGGGCGTGGTCGGTTATGCGTCCAGCGACTATATTCAGTTTTAAAAAAGACAGGCGCCCCACGCTTTAGACATCCAAAAGAAGCCCCGTGGCGGGGGCTTCTTTGCGGCGCTGTTCTGCATGCGGATGAAAGGATCAGAAAGATATACCACCTAGCGCCTGAGCAGGCGTTTTTTCTTAAAGAGGCTGTATGCGCAGAGTATGAGCAGCATCGATGCACATACAGCCAAGGCCACGACCAGCGACGGCCAGAAGAAAGCCCCCCAGGCATCAAAGCCGGGCTCAAGCGGCGCGAAGGCCGTTTGGGCGGTGCTGAGCAATGAGGACAGAGCAAAGCACAAAAAGGCCGCCAGCACGCCGTGCAGCAGCTTGATGAGCATGTAGCGCCCGTTGGGAATGCCCGCTGTGCTCAAAAACGCGGATGTTTGCGAGTGGATGCAAAGGCCGCTGAAGGATACGATGAAGCTGATGAGTATGGCTTTATGCGCCATAGGCGCGCCTACTGCGCTGATCAGGCTTACGCCTGTGGTCATCTCCACCAGACCCGAGGCGAAGGGTTCGGCAAAGGAGGCTGAAAAGCCCAGCAGGGAGAGAATGGGCTTCAACAAAAACCCTAAAAACTCCAAAAACCGGATTTCACCCAGCAGCCGGATGATGATGGAAAACAGTATGATATAGCCGCCCACCACCAGCAGCGTCTGCACGGAATCCGAAACGGAGGCTTTGAGCAGCATGCCGAAGGGCTGCTTGTTTGTGCGCGGCTGTACGGATGTCTGCTCTACAGACACAGCGTCGCGTATGGCGAACCGTGCGATGAGTCCGCACAAAAGGGCGGATATATAGTGGGCCAGCAAAAGGATGACGCCGTATGCCGGGGTGCGCAGCATGCCCGCGGCAATGGAACCCATCAGAAACAGCGGGCCTGATGTGGAAGAAAAGCACAGCGTGCGCAGGCCTTCTGAGCGTGTCATACGCCCATCCATCACCAGAGAGGAGACGAGCTTGGCGCCCACAGGATAGCCGGAAACGATGCTCATGGCAAACACATACGCCGAATCCCCCGGGCAGCGAAACAGCGGCCGCATCAAAGGCTCCAGCAGGCGTGAAAAGCTGTTTAGCGCGCCGGTTTTCACCAGCAGCGCGGATCCGATGAAAAATGGCAGCAGGGAAGGGAAAACGGTTTCGAAGAACAGTGTGATGCCAATCTGCCCCGCTTGCAGGCATTGCTCGGGAAACAATACGAGCAGCAGTAAAAAGGCCGCGCAGAGGATTTGTATTGTTTTTCTCATTTATTCTCCTCATCAATTCTGTTATAATAAAAAGCAACTGTACTGCATAGATGTAGACATTGCAGGAAGGAAGCGGCAGGTGATAAAATATCCGCTCCTTTTAAGAATATGAATGAGGCGGTTGGGTTATGAAAAACAAACCGTTGATCGGCATCGCCCTGGGTTCGGGTTCTGCGCGCGGATATGCCCACATCGGCGTGCTGCAGGTGCTGAACGAAGAGATCCCGTTTGACATGGTGGCGGGCAGCAGCATGGGCGCGCTGGTGGGTGCGCTGTATGTGACGGGCACAGATTTAAACATGCTGGGCAGGCTGGCCGGTGAATTGTCCTCCAAGATGCTGTGGGATATGTCTATCTCCAGGAAGGGCTTTATCAAGGGCGAACGGATCTATGAGCTGATCAGCATGCTGACAAAAGGAAAGTCGTTTGAAGAGACGGACATACCCTTCTATTGTGTGGCCTGTGATATCGCGACGGGTGAAGCGGTGGTGTTCGATACCGGCAAAATCGCCGACGGCGTGCGCGCAAGCATATCGATTCCGGGCATTTTTGTGCCTTTTGAGCATGAAGGGCGCATGCTGGTGGATGGCGGTGTGCTGTATCGTGTTCCGGCGCAAGTTTTGCAAGAGGCGGGCTCGGATATCGTGATCGGCGTGGATGTGGGCTACTGCGGCGAGCAGCGTGAACAGCCGGTGGGCGCTGTGGAGATCATACAATACACCATGGACATCATGGGCTGGGAGGGCACCCGCCATTGCGCAAGCCATGCGGATATACTCATCAGGCCGAAGGTGCGCCATTTGAGCTCCGCGTCGTTTAAAAAACCTCAGGAGTTTATAGAAGCCGGGCGGCTGGCCGCACAGGAGGCGCTGCCTGACATACGGGCGTTGATCGGGCGAAAGGCCGCCGAAATCGAAGCGCTTGCACAAATGGCCTGAAAAAGGGCGCTCGGCTGGATAGGACATAAAAGCAGACACAAGACGAGTGTGTCTGCTTTTCAACTTTTTGGCTATGTGAAAACCGTGCTTGTGTCGGATCAATCCCCGAAGCAGGTGCCTGTATCCCGCGCGACCTGTATCAGCGGATGATCGACGGGCAAAAACTTCGTCTGGCTTGCGGCTTCCTCAAGGGGCACAGCCACGATTTCGCCTTTTCGAATGCCCACCATATTGCCGAACTTCCGCTCGCGGATCAAGTGTACGGCGGCTGTACCGAACCGTGTCGCCAGCACCCGGTCATACGGGCAGGGCGGGCCGCCGCGCTGGTAATGCCCGGGGATGGTCACGCGCGCCTCCTGGCCGGTGAGCTCTTGGAGCTGCTCGGCGATCTTATAGGAGATGGTGGGATGATGCAGCGACTCGTTCTTCTTTCGGCGCTCCTCTTTCGTAAGGCCCACGTCTTCCTTGGCCAAGGCGCCTTCCGACACCGCCACGATGGAGAAGGTGCGCCCCTGCTTTTTGCGCCGTTCGATGGCTTGTGCTGCGATTTCGATGTCATAGGGGATTTCAGGCACAAATATGATGTCTGCGCCGCCTGCGATGCCTGCGCTCAGCGTAAGCCAGCCCGCGTCGCGCCCCATCAGCTCCACCAGGAAAATACGGCTGTGTGAGCTCGCGGTGGTGTGTATGTAGTCGATCACATTGGTGGCGATATCCGCCGCGCTTTGGAAACCGAAGGTGGTATCCGTGCCGTAGATGTCGTTGTCGATGGTCTTGGGCAGCGTGATCACGTTCATGCCGGCTTCCATGAGCAGTTTGGCGCTCCTTTGTGTGCCGTTGCCCCCTAAAACGACCAGACAATCCAGATTCAGCCGGGTGTATGTGTCCAGCATGGCGGGCATGACATCGTTGCCCTCGTCGTCCACGATCGCTTTGCCGGGGATGTAGGGCTGGCGGGATGTGCCCAGCATGGTGCCGCCTTGTGTGATGATGCCTGAGAAATCGTTGGGTTCAAGATATTTATAATCGTTGTAAATAAGGCCGCGGTAGCCGTCGTGCATGCCAAATATTTCGACATTGTCCATTCGTTGGTACAGCGCTTTTCCTACGCCGCGGATGGCTGCGTTCAGCCCTTGGCAATCTCCGCCGCTGGTGATCAGCGCGACTCTCGTTTTCCTTTTCATAATGGATTATAAACCCCGCTTCCGTATCAGTATAGTTGATAAAAATAATACCATAACCGCGGTGTTTTTTCAAATTCATACGCAAAAACACCGCAACATCCTTTAGAATAAAAGGATCAAACCCTTAAAGCTCGGAAAAACCCCTTTTATTAGCGGCAAGATTGCATTATAATATAAGCTGTATGTCGATTATTGTGGGAGGCAATTTAGATAAAGGAGCAATATACATGACAAGAATCAATGAGAATTACCTTGAACTCCAGGGGAGCTACTTGTTTTCGGAAATCGCGAAAAGGGTAAACACTTTTAAAGAGGAGAACCCCAACGCCGATATCATCCGTATGGGCATCGGGGATGTCACCCGTCCGCTCAGCGAAAGCGTCATCGCGTCGCTGCATGCGGCTGTGGATGAAATGGCCGACGCCGACACATTCCGCGGCTATGGCCCCGAACAGGGCTATGCGTTTTTGACCCAGAGCATCATAGACACCGACTACACACCCCGCGGCGTCGAGCTTTCGACGGACGAAGTATTCGTGAGCGACGGTGCAAAATGCGATACCGGCAACTTTCAGGAGATATTCGACACCGGCAGCATAGTCGCGGTGACAGATCCGGTGTATCCGGTGTATGTGGACAGCAACGTCATGGCGGGCCGCGCCGGCAAGTTCGATGCAGCAACCGGGCGCTATGAGCGTATCGTCTATCTGCCCTGTGTGCAGGAAAACGGTTTTGTACCCGAGCTGCCCAAACAACGGGTGGATTTGATCTATCTCTGCTACCCGAACAACCCGACAGGCACCGTGCTGAGAAAAGACGAATTGAAGGTTTGGGTGGACTACGCGCAAAAAACGGGCGCCGTCATATTGTTCGACGGTGCGTATGAAGCGTTTATCCAAGAGGATGACGTGCCGCGCAGCATCTACGAGATAGAGGGCGCGAAGGAAGTTGCGGTGGAGTTCCGATCGTTGTCGAAAACGGCAGGCTTTACAGGTACGCGGTGTGCGTACACGGTGGTGCCCAAAGAGCTTTATGCGCGCAATGCCGCGGGTGAAAAGGTTTCGCTGAACGTGTTGTGGAACCGGAGACAGACCACCAAGTTCAACGGTGTGTCCTATGTGACGCAGCGCGGTGCGCAGGCTGTCTATACGCAAGAGGGCCAGCAGCAGATTAAAAGCATGATCGATTACTATATGGGCAACGCCAAGGTGATACGCGAAGCGATGCAGGGCTTGGGCATTCAGGCGGTGGGTGGTGTGAATTCACCGTATATCTGGATGAAGACACCCGTGAAATCCTGGGATTTCTTCGATAAGCTGCTCAAAGAGGTGCATATCGTGGGCACGCCGGGTGCCGGGTTTGGCACATGCGGCGAAGGATATTTCAGGCTCACGGCGTTCTCCAGCCGCGAGAACACGCTGCGCGCCATGGAACGCCTCTCTGGGCTCAAGCTGTAAGAAAGGCGGCGGTATCACATGGTACAGGGAAGATATGTCCAGGGAGACGAGGATTTAAGCGTTTGCTTTGCGTTGCGCGAAGGCGTGTTTTTAGACGAGCTCAAAAAGAAACGCGAAGAGGTGTTCGATTCAAAAGACGAATACGCGCTGCATGTGCTGGTCTACTTTGAGGGCGCGCCCGCAGGCACAGGCAGGATCACGTTCGATACGCTGCAGGTCGTGCGGGTGTCACAGCTCTGCGTGGCGAAGGATCTGCGTAAAAAAGGCGTGGGCGATTTGCTGCTCAGGCTGCTGCTGGTGCGCGCGTTGGATGCGCATTGCGAGAAGGTATGTGTGACGGCTTGTCCATCGTCCGCCCCGTTTTTTGCGCGCTACGGGTTTCAACGTGTGGGCGAAGAGGGGGAGGACATTCATATGGCGCTTGCATATGATGAAATCGAAAAGCTGTTCTCCACCTGTGCGGGTTGCAAAAAATGCGGCGCGGGCTGCGCGCATAAAATGGATGCTGAAAAGGAAAAGACTATATGACGGATATTGAAATTGTACGCAATGCGCGGCTAAAGAAGATCACAGACATCGCCCGTGAGGCAAACATACCCGAGGCGGCTGTGATTCCTTACGGGCGGCATATGGCCAAGATCAACCCTGCCCTCATAGAGAACAAGGGCAAAGGCAAGCTCATATTGGTGAGCGCGATCACGCCCACGCCCGCGGGCGAAGGCAAGACGACTACCTCCATCGGCTTAACGGACGGATTGAAGGAAATCGGAAAAAAAGCGGTGCTGGCGCTCAGGGAGCCGTCTTTGGGGCCTGTGTTCGGCATGAAGGGCGGCGCTGCGGGCGGCGGCTATGCGCAGGTGCTGCCTATGGAGGAGATCAACCTGCATTTTACGGGCGATCTGCATGCCGTCACCTGTGCCAACAATCTGCTCGCGGCTCTGGTTGACAACCATATCCAGCAGGGCAACGCATTGGGCATCGACCCAAGGCGGATCGTTTGGCGGCGGTGTATGGATATGAACGACCGCCAGCTGCGCAACATCGTGAGCGGGCTGGGGGGGCGCCTGAGCGGTATGCCGCGGGAGGACGGGTTCGACATTACGGCGGCCTCCGAAGTGATGGCTGTGCTCTGCCTTGCCGATGATCTGGAGGACTTAAAGCGCAGGCTTTCCGAAATCGTGGTGGGCTATACCTATCAGGGCGCACCTGTGCGCGCACAGGATCTGAGCGCGCAGGGCGCGATGGCCACGCTGCTCAAACAGGCGATCATGCCCAATCTCGTACAGACCATGGGCGGTTCCCCCGCGTTGGTGCACGGCGGGCCGTTTGCCAACATTGCGCATGGCTGCAACAGCGTTTCCGCTACCAAACTGGCCATGGCTCTGGGCGATTACGCGGTGACGGAAGCCGGGTTTGGCGCGGACTTGGGCGCTGAAAAGTTTATGGATATCAAATGCAGATTGAGCGGCATTTCCCCGGACGCTTCGGTGCTGGTGGCGACGCTGCGCGCATTGAAATACCATGGGGGTGCTGCGAAGGAAAACCTGGACGCACCGGATATAGAGGCGTTGAAAAAGGGCGCTGAAAACCTCATCAAGCATATCGAAAACCTAAAAGACGTGTTTGGGCTGCCCGTGGTGGTCGCCGTCAACCGTTTCAGCTCGGACACGGAGGCGGAGCTGGCCAGCCTGCTGGACTGCTGTGAAAGAGCAGGTGTACGAGGGGTGGTTTGCAACGCGTGGGAGCAGGGAGGTTCGGGCGCCGTCGAGCTGGCAAAAGCGGTGGTAGAGGCCTGCTCTGTGGCTGCACAGCCTCGTTTTGCATACGGACTGGACGAAAGCTACGTCGATAAGATCACGTCGCTCGCCGTACATGTCTATGGCGCAAAAAAGGTGAACATACCCGATCCGGTATACAAGGAACTTGAGCGGCTGGAAAAGAGCGGATACGGCTCTTTACCCGTTTGCATTGCGAAAACGCAGTATTCTTTAAGCGACGACCCTGCGTTAAAAGGGCGGCCGCAAGGCTACACTTTCCATGTCAGAAGCGTGCGTCTAAGTGCGGGCGCCGGGTTTGTGGTGGTGTTTACAGGCAGCATCATCGCCATGCCGGGGCTTCCAAAATTGCCCGCGGCAGCTTTTATAGACATAGATGCACAGGGCGTCATCAGCGGACTGTTCTGAATACGGCATACAGGAGTGAAGGAATTGGATTTTATTGAAAATATCGCGGCATATCTCAGCGCACGCACGGGGCTTGCAAAAGAGGAAATCAAACAGATCGTCGAAGTGCCGCCCAACCCCTCTATGGGGGATTACGCGTTTCCCTGCTTCAGGCTGAGCAAGCCGCTGCGCAAGGCCCCCAACGCCATCGCGTGTGCGCTGGAGGAGGATACCCAAAAGCCGCAGGGCATCGCAAAGATGTGCGCCCAAGGGCCCTATCTGAACTTTTTTGTGGACAGGGCGCTGTTCATCGAAAATATACTCACGCGCGTACGTGCGCAAAAGGATCGTTTCGGCAGCTCAGACGAAGGCAAGGGCCGGGCTGTTTGCATCGACTATTCCTCCATCAACATCGCCAAGCCGTTCCATGTGGGGCATTTAAGCACCACCGTCATAGGTGCATCCTTGGCACGCATCTATGATTTTTTAGGCTACAGGAGTGTTTCCATCAACCATCTGGGTGATTGGGGCACGCAGTTCGGCAAGCTGATCGTGGCATACAAGCGCTGGGGCGATCAAGAGAGAATCGAAGCGGATTCGGTGGACGAGCTCTTGAAAATCTATGTGCGCTTCCATGAGGAGGCCGAAAAAGAGCCCGCGCTGGACGACGAAGCGCGCGCCTGGTTTAAAAAGATCGAGGAAGGCGACGGAGAAGCGCTTGCGCTGATGCAGTGGTTTCGCGAGTTGACGCTTAAAGAGGCGCATGTGATCTATGATCTGCTCAACATCCGTTTTGACAGCTATGCGGGCGAAAGCTTTTACAACGACAAGATGCAGCCTGTATTGGACGAATTGGAGCAAAAGGGGCTGCTGTGTGACAGCGACGGCGCGAAGATGGTGGATTTAAGCGCATACGACATGCCCCCCTGCCTGATTCTAAAATCGGACGGTGCGACGCTGTACGCCACGCGGGACATCGCCGCGGCGTTTTACCGCAAGAAGACCTACGATTTCTATAAAAACCTCTATGTGGTGGCCTATCAGCAGAACCTGCATTTCAGGCAGTGGTTTAAAGTCATCGAGTTGATGGGTTACGACTGGGCATCACAGCTGGAGCATGTGGCGTTCGGCATGGTGTCCATGGAGGAGGGCACGCTGTCCACCCGCAAGGGGAAGGTGGTGCTGCTCAAGGATGTGCTCAATCAGGCGGTTGAAAAATCATTCGCCATCATGGAGGAGAAAAACCCGGAATTGGCAGACAAGCAGACCGTGGCACAGCAGGTGGGTGTGGGCGCTGTGGTGTTCGACGTGTTGAGCAACAACCGCATCAAGGACATCGTGTTCTCCTTTTCGCGTGTGCTTAATTTCGACGGCGAGACAGGGCCGTATGTGCAGTATTCCCACGCGCGCTGCTGCAGCGTGTTGGAAAAGGGCGCGGGCATTTGTCTGGATCAGGCGGATCTGCGCGCTTTGGATGACGAGGAGGCGTTTGCCGTAGCTAGGCTTCTCTACTCGTTTGAGGACGCGGTGCGCGAGGCGTGCAGGAAGAACGAGCCGTCTGTCATTACGCGGCATGTGGTGGATATAGCCCAGGCTTTCAATAAATACTACTACGAACACCGTATTCTCATAGAGGGTGACGAGCAGGGCAGCGCCGCCAGGCTCATGCTCACCGACGCTGTGCGCCAGACGATCCGAAACGGCCTGATGCTGCTCAACATCGCCTCGCCTGCCAAGATGTAGGGAGGTTTGCATGAAAAAGGAGCGGCTCTGCGCTGAAATGATTAAAGGATAAAATTGAATTTAAGAGGCCGATCGGGCTTGTTGTCTGCGCACAGCAGGCGGCAAGCCCTTCAGTTTTATCCTTCTGACGCGCTTGTATTGCGTTGTGCATCCGCAGTTAAGGCTTTTGCAGCGGACGGCGCTTTTCGAAGGAGATAGATCAGCAGCAGTACGCCGATGGCGATGAGCAGCACGAGGAAGACCGGTAATTCGCGGATGAGCGCCATGCGCCCGAACGGATCGCCCTGAACAGGCGAAATGGAGAAGACGGTGATATTGGAGGAAGCTCCCGCCTCCTGCGCGCCGAAAAGGTTCAATGCGGCAAAATTCCAGCCGGCATGCATGGCGCAGGCCCCCCAGAGGTTGTCATATAAAAGTACATGCACGGCAAAAAGCACGGCCAGCAGGAATATGTTGACCAGCGACAATATGTTGACGCCCACGTTGAGCACATGCAGCAGCGAAAAGACCGCGGAGCTGATGAGCACACAGCTGGGGATGGTCATGCGGTTGGTCAGCGAAACCATGAAATACCCCCGCGCCAGCAGTTCCTCGCTTGCGGCCTGTATGATGAAGCCTAAGAAGAATAACACCACCAGCACGGCGGATGCGTTTGTATTGAGGCCATTGAAGCGATCGAGCCCGAAAAGGATGCGCAAAAGCTGGCCGCACGCCACGAGCAGCACGCCCACAACATAGCCGCTCAGATACCGGCGCGGGATATGCCCCCGCACAATGCCCATGCTGCGCAGCGGGCGTTTTTCGATGTCCACGCAATAGACGATGACCAGCACGATGGTGATGACGGTAAAGAAGAGCGTGTATAAAAGCACACGTGTGAACAGGGCGTTGACCACCTCCGGGGTGATGCTGTTGATCAGCATGCCGAGATCTTTAAACTGCGACAACGGCAGGAAGAGCTGGAGCATGACAGACCCGATGGCGGGGATGGTGATGGCGATTTGTGTGATGGCGAACAACGCGAGGAAGATGAGCAGTTGTATGCCCCACTTCGGTTTAAACCGTGCCTTTTCTGCTTCCTGCAGCATGACGGAATGCAGCGGCCAGCGTGTGTCCTGAGACGACGATACAGGGGCGGGCGGATGGTGTTGCATAGCGCTAAAACCTCCTTATGATGATGCATATAAGAATTGTGTGTCCTGCTTAAAATGAGCATATGAAAGCGAACATGCGCAAGGATGATACAGCGCAAAGGGGAATGCGCGAAAAAAGATGAAAACGCTGACTACGCCTTGTTTGCTGAGAGGCAATAGAAGTTTGCGCCCAGCTCAAAATAATCCTGCGGTGTGAACCCGGCAGTACAGAGCCGGTCTGTAAGCGCTTGTCTGCCCAGCCGGCCGTCGGGCGGCCCTAAGGGCGTTTGCCTGTCGTGAAACTCGATGATTGCCAGCTGCCCGTTTGTTTTGAGTATGCGTTTGACTTCGCGCAGCATAGACTGCATGTGGTTTTCCTCCAGCTCGTGCAGCACAAGGCTGATCAGCACCAGATCGCAGCAACCGTCTGCAAGTGGATAGGAGAAGCCTTCGATCTGATGCGTGATGACATTGCGCAGGTGCAATTCTTCTGCGTGTTTGCGCATGAAATCCACCATCTGCGCCGATGTATCCAACGCATAAACCGTTTTGGCGCGTTTTGCCGCCGCGAAGCTGAATACACCTGTGCCTGCACCGATGTCGCAACACACAAAGCCCTCTTTCAACCCGACTCTTTCGAGGGTGTTGTGAGCGTTCAGTTCCGCCAGGCGAACAGGGTTTTCCAGCCGGTCGATCCTTTGGCGCATATCCATAATAAGCAACTCCTTATCATTTTTCAAAACATCATGATTCTAAAATATCAGAAAATCCGGCGGAGCGCAAGTGCGGCGGCTGGCGGGTATCACGTATGAAGGATACAGCGGTATAAAAAAACCCCTCTCGCTTTGCGATGGGGGTTTTTGCATGGAGCGGAGTTTGCCCTATGCATTTGCGCTGCTGTAGCATAGGCGATGGACCGCGGGCAAAAAAATACCGCGAACCATTCAAACATGATTCGCGATACGGCTGCAGGCCTTGCCCGCTGGTAGCGGCGATGTGACTTGAACACATGACCTTTCGGGTATGAACCGAGCGCTCTAGCCAACTGAGCTACGCCGCCAAATGAACTCACCACGCTATTATAGCATCACAAAAGCGATCATGCAAGCCCATAATAAAAAATTAAAAATCCAAAAATGACCTGCGCATCATAGTCCCGCCGGACGGGGCGATCAGCCGCCCAGCAAAGCCAGACGCACCTCGCCCTTGAGCGTTTCCTTGGCTGTGCGGATATCGATTTCCACCTCATAGACGGTATCCTTGGCATCCCCGTTGATATTGGCCTGACCGTTGAACTGTAAGCGCAGCACATCGCCGTCGTTTATGAGTACGTCATATTCGACCGCGAGCTGGATGCTGTCCTCATGCTCCATCATAGCGCGGTAGAATTCGCGCACCTGATGCGCCCCTTGGGCAAGCTGTTCGTTGATGTCGTCCATATTTTTCAGCCCGTTGTCGAAGGAGACTTGCGGAAAACGGATGGTG
This sequence comes from Christensenellales bacterium, assembly GCA_050945835.1. Taxonomy (GTDB): domain Bacteria; phylum Bacillota; class Clostridia; order Christensenellales; family JBMNTQ01; genus JBMNTR01. The sequence goes on from JBMNTR010000001.1 coordinate 33,634, forward strand.
ATATCCGTGGTGATATTGCCTCCCTCCTGCAGCGCCAGCTTTGAATTGCAGGTATACACCTCCTCGCTCAGCGCAAGCACATCGGTGGGAGCGGGTGTAGGTGTGGGTGCTGCGGGCCGCCCGGTCAGGGAAGCGCTTACAGAAGCCTGCTCGGCACCGTTGCCGCAGGCGCAGAGGCATAAAGTGAAAGCAACGTATAGCAGCAGAAAGGATAGTTTCGTCATAAGTCACCGCCTATATAGTCATTTTTATGTGGCGCGCTATATCACAAACCCGCCGTTGGGGCTGATCACCTGGCCGGTGATAAAGCCGGATGCGTCGCTGCACAGATAGCGCATGCACTGTGCGATCTCATAGGGACTGCCCAGCCTGCCCAGCGGCGTCTGCGCGATCAGCTCATGCTTGTCCGATTCGTTGAGCGAATCGTTCATGTCTGTATCGATCACGCCGGGCGCGATGCAGTTCACCCTTATATGGCTTGGGCCCAATTCCTTGGCCAGGGATTTTGTAAAACCGATCAACGCCGCCTTGGCTGTGGAATAATGCACTTCACAAGCGCCGCCTGTGATGCCCCAAGCGGAGGAAACATTCAGAATCACACCCTGTTTGACGTGCAGCATATCAGGCAAAACAGCCTGTGTGCAGAAGAACGCGCCGTCGACATGCACATTGAGCATGCGATGCCAGTTTACATCCGTGATGTCTTGAAACTGGCAGAACGCACTCACGCCCGCGTTGTTGATGAGCACCTCCACAGGCCCCAGCCGCTCGGCACACAGCGCGACAGCCGCATCGACTTCCTCGCGCCTGCCCACATCCGCACGCGTACAGCAAACGGCCCATCCCTGCCCGCACAGCTGTTCTGTGAGCTCTGCGGCCATTTGCGCGGAATCACGGTATGTAAAGAACACGCGATCCCCCGCTTGAGCAAACGCCTGCACGGCAGCCCTGCCTATGCCGCGCGAGCCGCCTGTGATGAATACGGTTTTGTTGGCAGATGATCGTTTCATGTTTCTTCCTGTTAAAATTCGTGCTTTTGTTTGCGCAGAAAAAGCTTCGAAAGCACCTCTTTGGGTTTTTGGTTTTCATACACGATGCTGTAGATGGCCTTTGTGATGGGCAGCTCAACGCCATACCGATCGCTCAACACCATCAGCGCCTTGGTGGTGGTCACACCCTCCGCGAGCTTGTCGAGCTTCTGCCCTTTGATGTAGAGCTCGCCAAACTGCCTGTTGTGGCTGTACGGCGAAAAGAGGGTCGCTTCGTAATCCCCGATGTGGCAGAGTCCGTAGGCTGAAAGCTCATTGCCGCCCATCTGCTTGATGAGCACGGAAATCTCCCGCGCGCCCCGTGCCATCAGCGCGCCCTTTAAGCTCGTGTAGCCGTAGCCGTCCAGCATGCCGGCGGCGATGCCGATCACGTTTTTCGACGCGGCGCCCACCTCGCTGCCCAGCAGGTCGTTGCCGTAGTAGAAGCGGATTAAGCCGCCGGAAAACGCGTCTACCAGAAACTTCTTCACATCGTGCTCCTCCGAGTCGATGAGCATACAGTTGGGCACCCCGCGCCTGTAATCCTGCACATGCCCGGGCCCCACCCACACGGCGACGCTCGCATCCGGCGCGTAAGCCGCCACGATTTCGCTCAGCCGAAGGCCCGTGTCGTCCTCCAAGCCCTTCATGCATAATACGAACACCTTATCCCGAAGATCGAAAGCGCTCAATTGGCGCATGAAGGAGCGCAGCGCCTGCGCGCTGATGGATACGACGAGCACATCGGCATGCGAGAGCGCTTCGTGCAGGTCCTGCGTCAGCGTGATGTTGTCAAAGGCGCTGTCTTGTTGAACTTTTTGGTAGTTTTGTGAATGCGCACGCCCCCAGAGCACGATTTGGTGGCGGATACTGTCCAGATACCATGCTAAAAATGAACCCCAGCGGCCGCAGCCTAAAACGGATATCTTCATGATTGCGCTACTCCTGCCTTTGATAGACGAGCAGCATCTGGCGGCCGGTCCATAGCTGCTGTTCGGCATACAGCGTTGTGTCCGTCATGGCGTTGAATACGAGCGAGCAGCCGTTTAGCGTATGCGGAAAGGATTCGCTGCCGAAGAGCACCACATGCTCGCCCGCTAGCTTTGCTTCTTCGAAGGGTACGAGCAGCAGCAAATAACGCTTCGCCATGCCGGCCATTTTACGCATGACGGCTTTATAATCCGCAAAATGCTCCAGCGTGTTGGAGCAAAAGACCACGTCGTATTGACGGGATGTATGCATAAGATCATCCACGATGAACGTATAATCCGGAAATTGCGCGCGCGCATGCGCGATGGCGTTTGCGGCGTAGTCCATACCGGTGAGCGGGTTGTGCGCAAAGGCGGCCCGCAGCACAGGCAGCCCGTGCCCCTCCGCAGAGCAGAGATCGCAGATATGCATCGCTTCGTTTCGGATTTCCTCCACCAGCCACCACGGCATCAGCTCCACCGCATAGCGGTAAAAATCGATGTTATAGTGATGGCAGTGCAGCTGTTTCCAGCGCCCGGAAGCGAATTTGTCTTCCCAGTATGCGCGGCTGTTGATGTCCATGTGTTCCCTCCAAACGCCCCTGCTGCGACCGGCCAAACCCATGAGTGGGGATGCCGATGGAAGCAAACGGGCCCTTTTGCCCATACGAAAATCAAGCGAACAGACATAAAAAGTATATCATAATGTGTATAAAATGGGAATCATAATATGCGCACAATGCCTTCGCGCTTGTTTACGTATGCCGGCGCAGCGGCACACCGCTCAGACGTTTGACGGCGTTGCCCACCGTGACGGCCACCAAGAACAAAAGCAGGCTCTCAAAGGGCCAGAGCGCGAGGTTTTTGATGATGCGCTCGGGCAGCAACACGGCGATGGCGTCGCCGTACAGTATGCTGAGCCACAGCGTATTGAGCAGCATGTTGCAAAAAATATTGATCAGCCCCTTGGCCAAAAACGCCCGGCCGGCAGGCTTTAGAATATGGCGTAAAAACCGCGATAAGCGCGGAATTTCATTTTTTTCGGCGGCGTGAAGCGGCTGCTGCGGACGCCAGTCGTATAAAAGAAGCCCATAGATCAGGCCGCCTATGATGGCGGTCACGGTAAAGCCGGGGAAATAGGAGCCGCCGGGCTTTACGAGATAGCCCAGCACATCCGAAAGCGCACCGCTGCACATCCCCATGACGGGGCCGAACAGCATGCCGGTCAGCGCTTGCGTTAAAAAGCCCACGCCCACGCGCAACTGGGGGGACAGATCGATGCGCACAGAAGTGAGCACCATGTGCAGCCCGATGAGCATGGCACACAACACGAGCGCGCGCAGGTTTTTAAAATGTGCGGCGCTCTCTTTAAAACAAGCTTTGAGTTTACGCATAGAAAAACACCTTTCGAAAATATAGTGTGCTACATGTTCAAAAGGTGCATAAAGAAGTACCTTTTTAGGATGCAGCAGCGGGATGCGACGTTTGCACCGCAAGCGGTTCACTTTTCGTTCAGCGGCAACTCCCCGTCCGCTGACACTTCACGCGCAAACATCTACTCTGCTGTATCCTATTGTACTATCTCTGCTGTGTCTGTCAAGAGGGAATGATCGTCATACATATGGATTCTCCACACATACGACAGCAAAACAGGGGGTTTCGAAATCGGATAGTTTCTCGTTGATCAGCTTCACAAGCTCTTTCGCGTTCATATGGAAATCGTGGGGCACCACCAGATCGAATATGAGCTTGGTATGCTTAGGGCCGGCTGTCATTCTGAAATCGTGTATGCTGAGCACAGGATCGATGGATTGCACAGCCCGCAGCGTTTTTTGGAGCATCCGGCTGGTCTGTGTGTCATCCATGACAAGAGGATCCAGATGGATCACGGCGCTGCAGTCGTATTTGTCATTCAGCTCGTGTTCGATATGGTCGATCACGTCGTGCAGCAGCAGCAGATCCGAGCTGCTGTCCGCTTCCGCGTGCAGGGAAACCATGCGGAAACTGGGCCCGTAGTTGTGCACGATGATTTCGTGAACGCCCAGGATTTCGTCATGCGCCAGCACGGTCTGTTCAATGCTGTGCACAAGCGCTTCACTCGGCGCACCGCCTAAGAGATGGTGGAATGTGTCGCGGGCGGTGGTAAAACCGGTGTAGAGTATGAATAGAGACACCACCACGCCCAGGTATCCGTCCACCATCCAGCCCGTGTAATGCCCGATGAGCATGCCGGCCACCACCACCACGGTGGCGGCGGCGTCGCTCAGGCTGTCCAGTGCGGTCGCTTTAAGTGCGTCGGACTGTATGCGCTTGCAAAGGAAGCGGTTGTAAGCATACATATACAGCTTGACGAATATGGATGCAAGCAGTATGCAAAAAGGCAGCAGATTGAACGCGACGGCCTCGGGCGTGAGGATCTTTTCGATGGAGGAGCGGATCAATTCGATGCCCATCAGCATGATGATGAGGGATACGGCAAAGCCTGCGATGTATTCCACACGGCCGTGGCCGAAGGGGTGTTGTGTGTCCGCTTTTTTGCCTGCCATCTTGAAGCCCGCCAGCATGATCACAGAGGAGCCTGCATCGGAGAGGTTGTTGATGGCGTCGCCTGTGATGGCCACGGAGCGGCTGATCAGTCCCGCCGTCAACTTCGCTGCGAACAAAAGCAGGTTTAACACGATACCCAATACGCCGCTCAACACGCCATAGCGCCTGCGCACGCTTGCGTCGTTCGTATCGTGGGCGTTTTTGATCAATTTTCGTATGAGGAAGCGGATCATTTGTTTGATATACTCCTTTCAGGCGGCGGGCGGCCGTGCTTTTTCGGATGATTTCATCTTATCCGAAGCAGACGCTCTTTTCAACGGCGCGGCAGCCGGCTTTTCATAAAATAGGTTGGTAATTGCTGTATGGTTGGTGTATAATACTAAGAATATACGAACCAGCTGCCTGTTTGATGACACAGACGGATTGATTATGTGTGCCGATTTCAGGCTGCAAGCTGACATTTCAAGTCCTTTGAAGGAGGAAACCATGCAATCAACACAGGAAAATCAAAAGATGAAGGAAAGCGCGCATCTTTTATTGATCTACCCGGATTTTATTGAAGACGAAGCGACGAAGCACGGGTTGGGAAACTACTCGGAAGGTCTGGCTTCCATCTCCGCCGTTTTGAAGCAGGGCGGGCATCGTGTTTCGCTGATGCACTTGACATACATGCCCAGCCGTGAGGAATACACAGAAAAACTTCGATCCTACGGCGAGGTGGATGTGATCGGATTTTCCGTGCGCACCACGGCTTTTAAAGACGTGCGCTATCTCGCGGAATGGACAAAGGAAGCCAGCAGCGCTGTTACGGTGGCAGGCGGCTACCATGCGATACTCGTGCCTAACGACGTGCTGGCGCTTAACGGCATGGACGCCGTGGCCGTGGGCGAGGGCGAGGAGCCGCTGCTCAAGCTGTGCGACGGGCTGTGCAACAACGGGGAAGTGGATTATTCCATCGAGAGTATGTGGTTTAAACGCGATGGCGAGATCGTCAAAAACCCGGTGGCGCCGCTGATACAGGATCTCGATCTGCTGCCCTTTCCCGATTACGATCTGTTCGATTTCGACAACTTAGCCGCCACCAAGATGGACACGGCGCTGGTGATGGTTTCGCGGGGCTGCGTGTTCAGATGCACTTACTGCGGCAATTCGCAGTTTCGAAATATCTATCCCAACAAGGCGAAATACGCGCGCTTCAGAAGCCCGGAAAAAGCGATCGAGCTGGTCAAACGGCTGCTTGAAAAGCACCCCGGGATGCAATTTATCAACTTCAGAGACGCGATTATCAACATGTTTCCCAAATGGTTTGAGGAATTCATCGTGCGCTACCGCGATGAGATCGGGCTGCCCTTCACCTGTAACCTCCGGTTTGATATATTGACGGAAGAGCATGTGAAGCTTTTAAAGGAAGCGGGCTGCTATATGATCGACGTGGGTGTGGAATCGGGCGACGAGGAGATCCGCAAAAAATACTTGGAGCGCAACATGACGGACGAGCAGATGATCAACTCCTGCAAATGGTTCCGCAAATACGGCATTCTGACACTCACCTACAACATCGTTGGCTTGCCCTATGAGACGCTTGAGAGAGCGCTGAAGACGGTAAAGCTCAATGCGAAGCTGGAAGCAGACAGAAAAATACCCAATATCTTCTACCCATACCCGGAAACGAAGCTGGCTAAGATCGCCATAGACGGCGGCTTTTTCGACGGCGACTACAGCGTCAAGCGCCGGGTGATGCTCGATCAGCCGGATTTCCCGGAGAGGGATGTGCTCTACATCTTCTGGCGCTTTCCCAAGCTGGTGGAAAAATATAAGAGAATCTACGCGCTGCCCGAAGAAAAGGCGAAGCGGCGGGAAGCGAAGCTGGACAAGCGCATCTTAAGCCCGTGGTATCCGCGCGGGCTCATTGGGGAGTTCACGCGTTTTGAAGACTGGGCCTACAGGAGCCTGCGCCAGAGCGTGCTCCATCTGACACCGGGGCTGTATAAATGGCTGCGCAACAAGAAAAACCGCATTCAAACGAATAAATCCAAATAAGCGGCGGCGTAATATAAAATACAAACAGCCTGATCATCACAGGCTGTTTGTATATAATGGAGAAATCTTATATGTATGTAAACCCTTTGTGTCGCGCCGGTATACGTTATAGGAGGGGGCTGGCGCGATGCAAAGGAGGGAGGGCGCATTTGGGATGGTAGGCCCCGGCGGTCCTTTGTTGGGGAAGGACGGCCGAAGCCCGCCACATAGTTTCATTTTATTCAGGAGTCGTTTGGTTTGGATTGCATTCGTTTAGGATAAAATTTAATTATGTTTGTTGGGATTTGTCCTCCTTTCTTAGTTCGTATCATATCGATGAAATATGTCGGCAATTTGTCATACAATTGACAAAACCGGTAAACATTGTAAGAAAACCATGTCAAACAGGGACGCTGTCTGCAAGCGCTGTAAAGAGAAGTGCCGAAGCACAGACGAATATTCGCAGAGGAATGCGGCCGCTTTTGAATGAATTGGCGAATTAAGCATTCCAAACGGCGAAATTTGTGGTATGATTTAGGAAGGCTTTTTGGGGCGGGGGCGAAAGGCGGTATGTACTACGAGGCTCCGGCTTTGAATATAGCTCTATCATGAAAGAAACTCATTAAGGTGGAATAGAATGGATATTATTGTTTTAGCAGGCGGCATCAGCACAGAAAGAGATGTATCGCTTTCCTCGGGTGCGCTGGTATGCCAGGCGCTGCGTGAAGCGGGGCACCGCGCGGCGATGGTGGATCTCTTCTTGGGCTCACAGAGTACGGATCTCAATGAATTGTATCTTCACGCGCCGAAGGAGTATCCCGTCTCGATCAAAGATGAAGCGCCTGATATCATCGGCATCAGGCAGTCCAGAGGGTACAGCCCCATGGGGGATATCGGACCGAATGTGATTGCGCTGTGCCGCCAAGCGGATGTCGTATATCTGGGACTTCACGGTGAAGACGGGGAAAACGGCAGGCTGCAGGCTGTTTTGGATATGGTGGGCGTGACCTATACGGGTACGGGGTATTTAGGAAGCGCACTCGCCATGAACAAGGGGCTGAGCAAGCAGATGCTGATGGCAAAAGGGCTGCCGACGCCATTAGGGCGCGCATTTAACCGCTATGATTATAAGCAGGGGCTGCACGAGGTGGAGCTGCCCTGCGTTGTCAAGCCGTGCTGCGGCGGCTCCAGCATAGGCGTTTCCATCGTGCACGATGAGCAGGCGTTGCTGAGTGCGCTCAAGCATGCGTTTGACTATGAGGACGAAGTGGTGGTGGAGACGTATATAAAGGGCCGGGAGTTTTCTGTGGGTATACTCAACGGTGTTGCTTTGCCCGTGATCGAGATCATTCCCAAGACGGGCTTCTATGATTACGCGAATAAATACCAGCCGGGCGCCACGCAGGAGATCTGCCCGGCAGAGCTGGATGAACAGACGGCGCTCGCCATGCAGCAGACGGCGAAAGAAGTGTTCAATACGCTCAGGCTGGAGGTCTATGCGCGGATTGATTTCATGCTGGACGCACATGGACAACACTATTGCCTGGAAGCGAACACGCTGCCCGGCATGACGCCCACCAGCCTGTTGCCGCAGGAGGCGGCGCAGGCGGGGCTGTCCTATGTGGCGCTGTGTGAAAGCATTGTGGAGTCGTCTTTGAATAAAGGATAAGGAGAAGCGGATGCGCAAGTGGACCATACAAGACATCGTATCCGCGTGCTCGGGCACGTTTGTGGGGAACACAGCGGAGCTGGATACGGTCGTGGAACATATCGTAATCGACAGCCGCGAAGCGGGGGCGCATAGCTTGTATATACCCATCGTGGGCGAGCGGCTAGACGGGCATTCGTTTATACAGGATGCTTACGACAGGGGCGCTGTTTGCTGCCTGTCACAGCAAAGCCTGGATACCGGCCGCCCTTTTATACGCGTTGAGGATACGCGGCTGGCCTTTCAGCGCATCGCGTACCATCACCGCGCCCGTTTCGGCGTCAAGATGGTGGGCATCACCGGCAGCGTGGGCAAGACCACCACCAAGGAGCTCGTCGCCTGTGTGCTGGCACAGCAGTATCGCGTGCTGAAAACCGAAGGGAATTTCAACAACCAGACGGGCGTGCCCCTAACACTGCTGCGCCTGAACGAAACGCATGAGGTGGGCGTGTTGGAGCTGGGCACCAACCATTTCGGAGAAATCCGCAGCCTGTCGCATATAGTACGGCCGGATGTCTGTGTGTTCACCAACATAGGGGATTCGCATTTGGAATATTTAGGCTCCAGAGAGGGCGTGTTTAGAGCGAAGCGCGAGATGCTGGAATACGCTTCGCGCGGCGCGCATATCATCGCAAACGGAGATGATGCATTTCTTGCAACGCTGCGCGAAAGCGAGCCGAATGTCACGCTGTATGGCTTGGGCAGCCACAACGATGTCATAGCGCAGGATCTGAGGGAGCAGGACGTGGCCGGTATTTCCTTCACGGCGGTGAGCGGGGCGGACGCGCTCGAGCTGTTCGTGCCCTCGCCCGGGCGGCACATGGTGTACAACGCGCTGGCGGCGGTGGCGGTGGGCAGGGCGCTGGGTGTAGCCGCACAAAAGATTCAGGCAGGCATCGCTTCTTTTACCACGCAGGGGGATCGCATGCGCGTGCAGAAAAGCGGAGGCATCACCATACTCAACGACGTGTACAACGCAAACCCCAACTCCATGCGTGCGGCGCTGGATGTGCTGCGCAATGCAGACGGGCGCAGAATCTGTGTGCTGGGCGATATGCTGGAACTGGGCGAAAAGAGCGGGTACTATCATGAAGCGCTGGGCGCGTATGCGGCGGGCATGGGGATTGACGTGATACTGTGTACGGGGGCTATGGGAAAAACCATCTATGAAGGCGCTGTGGCCGCCGGCGCAGAAAACGCTTTTTACTGTTTGGATCAAGAGAAGCTGTGGGCGGCGCTGTCGCCCATGCTCAAGGCGGGCGATACGGTGCTCGTCAAGGCGTCGCGCGGGGTGGCGCTGGAGCATACGGTCGAGCGTTTGATAAAGCATGGGCCGTATGCCTGACCATGAAGGGATTGTGTTGAGCAAGGCCCTGCGAAAGAAAGATCTAATCGTGAAGTGCAGGAGGCGTATGCCTCCTGTTTTGATCATAAGCGTGGTGAGGGCCGCCCTTGAACGAAGGGCGGTTTCGATATATGGGCGGGTTTTTATGGATAATTGGCAAGCTTTATTGTATAATTAGTTATCTGAGCCACTATATGGCAAATAGATGACAAAGGATGGAAAGACTTTGAAGATCAAAAAAGCAGTCATACCGGCGGCCGGGTTGGGTACGCGGTTTTTGCCCGCAACCAAGGCGCAGCCCAAGGAGATGCTGCCCATCGTGGACAAGCCCACCATACAATACATCGTGGAAGAAGCGATCGCTTCGGGCATCGAGGAGATTCTCATCATCACAGGCAGGAGCAAACGCGCGGTGGAAGACCATTTCGACGAATCGCCTGAGCTGGTGATGGAGCTCAAGAATAAAAACAAGCCGGATCTTCTGCGCATCGTGGAGGATATCTCCAACATGGCGGAAATATTCTACATACGCCAAAAGCAGGCGAAGGGGCTGGGCCATGCCGTGTATTGTGCGAAGACATTCGTGGGCAACGAGCCGTTTGCCATCATGCTGGGCGACGACATCGTCCACTCCCAAAAGCCCGCATTGCAGCAGTTGATGGAAGTGTATGAGCGATATGATGCGAGTGTGCTCGGCGTGCAGCGTGTACCCCTTTCGCAGACCGACAAGTACGGCATCGTAAGCTACAGCCAACAGACGGCGCAAAACGTATTCCGTGTGCACGATCTGGTGGAAAAACCGGCGCAAAACCCGCCTTCCGACATGGCGATCATGGGGCGTTACATCGTCACGCCGCAGATATTCTCAGTGCTGGAACACACGAGCGCGGGCCATTCGGGTGAAATACAGCTTACGGATGCGCTGCGCGGGCTGTTGCAAAAAGAGCCGATCTACGCCTGTGTGTTCGAAGGCAGGCGTTATGATGTGGGAGACCGCATAGGATTTTTGCGTGCTACGGTGGAATTCGCTCTCAGAAGGGAAGACTTAAAAGAGGAATTCGCCGATTATTTAAAAAAATTGGATCTGAATGCTTTAAAGGAGAAGGAATCATGAGTGTGATCAGGGATGCTTCGCTCGCAGCCGCGGGCCAGAAGAAAATCGATTGGGCAAAGAGCTACATGCCGCTGCTCAACGAGCTGGAGAAGGAATTTAAAAACACCAAGCCGCTTGCCGGCTTGAAAATCGCGCTTTCCATCCACTTGGAAGCGAAGACAGCATGCTTGTGCCTGCTGCTCAAGCAAGCGGGCGCCGAGGTGGCGTGCACCGGCTGCAACCCGCTGTCCACGCAGGACGACGTGGCCGCCGCGCTGAGCACGCATGGCGTAGGGGTGTTTGCGTGGTACGGCGCCACCGAGGAGGAATACACAGCGCACTTAAGCCAAACACTGGACATAGGCCCCAACCTGATCGTGGATGACGGCGGGGATTTCATACAGCTTTTACACAGCACCAAGCAGCACCTGCTTGAAGATCTCATAGGGGGCAGTGAGGAAACGACCACCGGCGTGATGCGGCTGCGCAGCCGCATGCGGGACGGGAGCCTGCGCCTGCCCATGATGAGCGTAAACGACGCAAAATGCAAGCATCTGTTCGACAACCGCTACGGCACGGGGCAGTCCGTGTGGGATGCCATCATGCGCTCCACGAATCTGCTCATCGCGGGTAAAACCGTGGTGGTGGCGGGCTACGGATGGTGCTCCCGCGGCATCGCCCTGCGCGCCAAAGGCTTGGGGGCGCGGGTGGTGGTGTGCGAGGTGGACTCTGTTTCGGCGCTGGAAGCGGCTATGGACGGCTACGACGTGATGAGCATGGACGCGGCGTCGTGCGTGGGGGATGTGTTCGTCACGGCGACAGGCTGCCGGGATATCATACTGCGCAGGCACTTTGAAAAGATGAAGGACGGCGTGCTGCTCGCAAACGCGGGGCATTTCGACGTCGAGATCGATAAAGTCGCGCTCGAGGATATGGCGGTATCCGTGCAGGAGCGCCGCACGAACATCATGGGCTACACCTTAAAAGATGGGCGCACCCTGAACCTGATGGCAGAAGGCCGGCTGGTCAATCTGGCCGCGGGCGACGGGCATCCGGTGGAGATCATGGACATGAGCTTCGCCATACAGGCGTTGTGCGCCTGTTATCTGGCACAGCACCGTGATCTGCCTGTGGGTGTTTATGAAGTACCCCGGGAAATCGACGAGCGGGTGGCGCGCTTAAAGCTCAAGACCATGGGCATCCATATCGACGCATTGACGCCATATCAGTCGGACTATCTCGATTCGAGCGGGGAGTGACACCATGCTATTCAAAAACGCAACCATCGTAACCATGAACGACGCGCAGCAAGTGCTGCATGATGCGTGTCTGTGGACGAAAGACGAGCGCATCGCGTATATTGGGGATGAAGAGGGGCTGCCTATAGAGGCGCAGGCGGACGAATGGCGCGATGCTTCTGAAAAAGTGCTGCTGCCGGGGCTTGTGAACACACACAACCACGTAGCCATGACGCTATTTCGTGGACATGCGGATGATCTGACGCTGCATGAGTGGCTCACCGGCCGCATCTGGCCGATGGAAGAGAAGCTCAACGGCGAAGCCGCCTACGCGGGTACATTGCTGGGCTGCGCGGAGATGCTGCAAAACGGCGTCACCTGTTTTTCCGACATGTATTTCTTCATGGAGGACGTGGCCAAGGCGGTGGAAGAATCGGGCATACGGGGTGTTTTAAGCTGGGCCGTGCTGGACAAGCCGGATATGATGGAGCGAATAAATATCAGCCGGGATTACCACCGGCGCTTCCACGGCTCGGCCGACGGGCGCATCACGGTGGCATTGGGCCCGCATGCCATCTACACCTGCAGCGCAAAGCTGCTCGAACAGGTGGTGCGCACGGCGGAGGAGCTCGATGTCAAAATCCATATCCATATTTCAGAAACGCAGAAAGAAGTGGACGACTGTATGAAAGCGCACGGCTGCTCGCCGGTCGCTTATCTGGATGCTCTAGGCATCATCAGCCCGCGTACGCTGGCTGCGCACTGCGTGGTGCTGGACGCACAGGATATCGCGCTGATGGCGCAGCGGGGCGCACATGTGCTGCACTGCCCGAGCAGCAACTTAAAGCTGGGCAGCGGCATCGCGCCGGTGGCATCTATGCTGCGCGAAGGTGTGAACGTAACGCTGGGCACCGACGGAGCGGCCAGCAACAACAGGTTGGATGTGTTCTCGGAGATGCGCTTATCGGCGCTCCTGCAAAAGGGAATGACGGGCGACGCGTCCGTTTTAAGCGCGCAAACCGCGCTTGCAATGGCCACACGCAACGGCGCACGCGCGCTGGGCGTCGACGCGGGCCAGCTTGCGGCAGGCAGGCTTGCGGATGTGGTGATGGTGGATCTGGATGCACCTTATTATCACCCCAGGGCGGATGTGTACGCGAGCCTGGTATACGGCGGGTGCGCGCGGGATGTGGTGCTGACCATGGTAAATGGAAAAGTGCTCTATGAAAACGGCGAATTTTTATCGTTGGATATACAAGACGTGTATAAAACCTGCGGTGAGATCGCCCGAACCATTTGCGGTTAGCGCAAGGCCGCGAAGCCGGCTGAAACTGGGGGGGTGACTGCGTATGGGCAAGCGAATTCTATGCATAGCGCTCATATTGCTGCTGGCGGCGGCTTTGTTTGCATGCCAACCGAACCCCGAGGCTCAGAGCAGCATGGATATGGGCATTGCGCCGGTCGATCCGGATTATTACACCTCCGCACAAATGCATTCCGGCGGTGTTGCGTCTGCCGAGGGCGTCAATGTCAAATCCGTCCTTTTGTCCCATGAGGAGGAAAACACCGCCATCCGCATCAGGTTTTTATACGGCAGCAAGTACAGCGGTGTGGATGAGGCCATGATGGACTATGTACCGCAATACCGTGTGTATTGTCTGCCCAATCCGCATAGACTGGTGGTGGAGGTGCAGAATGTGGACTACTGGGATTGGGAAAAAACACGGCAGGAAGCTCTGAAGATGCAACCACTTTACGGACTTTTTAATAAAATCCCCTATGAAACAGGGCCGTATACGCTGTTCTTCCAGCTGACAGAAGAGATGTCCTATCAGGTGGAAGAGCAGATGGACGAGTTGACCATCCGCCTGAAACCGCAGGGCAGGCAGTTGGCATCGCGGCAATACTATGTGCTGTTGCAGGCGTATTATGAATATCAGGAGGGCAAGATACCCAGCGATTGGAATTTTACACCTACGCTGTGTGCGAATCTGGACACCAAAACACTGATCTCTTCGCCCTTTGCTCAGGAACAGGACGCGCAAACGTTTATGCAGCGGGCGAGAGCAGACATGAAGGGCATCGTCGCCGAGGAGATGTTTTCTGTGGCCGCATTGGAGGAAGGGGCGCTTCCTGATGTGGATACGAAGGGCGATGCGGTGTCTAACAAGCCGGTCGTTTTGGTGAATGGCGAGGAACGGCAGCTGCCTGTGGATATGACGGACGGCACCTATCTGTGCTCGCTGCCTGCACAGCAGCAAATGCTGTTTTCCATTCCGGCAGGCGCGCGGGAGGATCATTTTGTGCGGCTGTGCATCATGGAGCCAAACGGCAAACGCAGTATGCTGGGTCAATACACCTTTTATCCCATACTGCAGGCCGAATATTCGCCGGATGGCAGCAAGCTTGCGCTGCTGGACATGGATCCAAGCGGTGTGTCCACGCTCTATTGCATCGATCTTTCCACCACCATCATAGAGGATCTGTCAGAAGCAGGGGGTTTTGTCCATACCAGCAGTTTTGCCTGGGCGGGCTCCGATGTTTTGTACTCCGTCAGCGGCACAGAGACTATGGATCTCGTGCGTATTGATTTTACGGCTTCCGAATCGGGGCGGTTTAAAACGTATCCGAGAGTGGAAACATCCCTAGGCACCATCGAGTACTATCACAACGAGCTTTACCTGCTGTCTACCAAGGCGGGGGGGACGGGCACGGTCTATGAAACGGATCTGTACGGAAAGGCCCAAAAACCGATTGCGGACGGCATTCTGTTCAAGGTGGGTGCGGGCGGCAATCTCGCCGTATTGCAGCCGCTGGAGGGGCCATACAGGCTGATGATCTATAGCCTTGCGAGCGGCGATGGCGAGGTGGTGGCGTCTGATGTGCTCATTCCGGAGCTGAGATGGTCGATGGACGGCAACACGCTCTATTATATGGGCAGAAGCGGAAACGCGCTCTACCCTTATACGCTGTATGCATACGATGTGGCGGGTAAATCCTCCAAGGCGATCTGTGACACCTATGTGAGCAGCTTCAACGTGACATCGCTGCCGGGGGTTTTGATGCTCATGGAATACGGCGCGCTGGACAGCCGGACGATGAGCACCTACCGCCTGGACATACAGAACCTGTAACGCTGCGACTCAAGTAAAGAAAACACGCCCCCCCGCGGCCGGTATGCCGAAAAAGGCGTGTCTTTTATTCCTGTATACGCAAGCAGCCGGTGTTTTGCTTTGGGCTGCCGCGTCCATCATAACGATCGCTTTTATTTTCTATTCGTGGGTTTCCATCTGGAATAGCGGGTCTTGCGGGCGGACCGTTCCTCCGGCGTGCGGCTTAATATGCTTGCGGGATCGCTTTTTTTAGGGCGCAGCAAGGAGTCGTTCTTATGGAGGGTGGTGCGCCGTTTACGCCTTTTGCCGTTGAGACGTATGCGGCTGATGCATATGAATGCCGTCGCCGCGAGCAGGAGTGCACCCAGCACCAGCAGTATGATGACGATAGGCTTCGACCAGCCGGAAGCGGCGGGCTGCTCGTCCGGCGCCGTGGTGCTGCTGGTGGTCATGGTGGGCTGTGTGTCCTGCGCCTGCGCAACGCTTCTGGAAGCGCTCAGCTTTGCCTGTGCGACCTCCTCGCCGTTGTACTGCAAGGAAGCGGTCCCTACTTCGGCGCCCTCATGGATGGGTGCTGACGGTACGTCACCGTCATATGAAGGGACGATCTGCAGCAGCGAAGGATCCTGCTTGAGCGCGGCTAAGTCCTCTTTCCAGCCGCGCAACACGGTGTCTTCAGCGTCCTCAAAGGTGCAGTTTAATATCAGCCTGCCCTGTTCGTCGTCGTCTTGTGCTGCGTTTTTCACGCTCACTTCCACCTGCGGCGGCTGTTGCAATACATCGCTGAGCTTTTCGCTTCCGTAGTGTTCAAAGCCGAACTCGAACATCTCTATGGCATAGTCCCAGCGGTAGGTGCCGTCATAAGTAGCGTCGTTGAAAATACTTGCGATCAGGTTGACGCCGCTCTGTGTGCGTACGCCGGCCGACGGGTCTTCGGATGCGATGGCGACATAGGTGCTGCCTGCCAGCTGCGTGTTTCCTGTTTTGCCGCCGGTGCATTTGGAATAATATTCCTCCTTGCTCTGCAGCATCAGCCGGTCTGTGCGTACCCATGTGCCTCTGCCGGCATTGACATTCGTGTGGGCGGGCGTGTGTTCCACTTTGCTGAACAACACCGCAAAATGGCCGTTGCTCAGGGCTTCTCTTGTCAATATAGCCATGTCGTAGGCGGTGGTGTAGTGGTCGTCATCGTCGAACCCGTGCGGATTGACAAAATGTGAATCCGCCATGCCGATCTCTTGCGCGCGCGCGTTCATCATGTCTGCAAAGCCTTCAACGCTCCCGCCGATGTGTTCGGCGATGGCGATGGCCGCATCGTTGCCGCTCTTGAGCATAAGGCCGTACAGCAGATCGCGCAGCGTCATCTTCTCACCTGTAGCCAGCTGTATGTTGCTGGAATGGGGATCTACAAAGGGCAGCACGTTGGCACTGCAAGTCACGACATCGTTCAGTTCCCCGTTTTCCAATGCGACCAGGCAGGTCAGTATCTTGGTGGTGCTGGCGGGATAAACCCGCTTATGCGCGCCGTTTTGCGCCAAGACCTTTCCTGTGTCCAGATCCATCAGCACAACGCCCTCTTTGCCCATGGCTTCCCCTTCATAAGCAACCGCGGCGTGTGCAAAGACGGGCAGCATGGCCAGCATGAGCGCGATGATGAGGAGCAACGAAAACGCCTTTTTCAAAACCGATTCCCTCTTTTCCGATAGGTGAGCGTTTCACCAGAATTTCACATATATAGGTGCCATTATATCAAAAAAGGCAGGCGTGTGAAAGTATAAAAGGGATATTTACAATAAAATAACATATTTCACGGGGTACGGCCCATATCGAATATTGAAAAACCGGATGTCAAACCCGTGCAATTGTGGTATAATAACCGAAAAGCCGCTGTGAAAGCCGCTACGGTATCACAACAGATAATTTGTCCGTATATTTAAAGAAAACCATCGATTCGTTTCACATAAAATTTCACAAGAAAGGGTAGTAGTTATGAATGAAAGAATTTTAATTGTTGACGACGAACCCTTGATCATAAAAGGGCTTAAATACAGCTTGGAGCAGGACGGCTACTCCGTGTTCGGTGCGGCCGACGGCGAGGAAGCGCTGGAAAAGCTTCGCACCAGCAGTTATGACATCGTACTTCTGGATGTCATGCTGCCTAAGATGAGCGGGATCGAAGTTTGCCAGACGATACGCGAAACCTCGGATATACCCATCATCATGCTCACAGCAAAGGGCGAGGACATGGATAAGATACTCGGCCTTGAATATGGCGCGGACGATTACATGACCAAGCCGTTCAATATACTGGAAGTGAAGGCGCGCATCAAAACGATTCTGCGCCGGGCGGGTGCGTCCAGTGCGGAGGCGGCTAAAAAGCAGGTGGTTGAAGCCGGCAAGATGAAAGTCAATCTTTCGGCGCGCAGCGTGGAGGTGGACGGCCGCGAGGTGGTGCTCACCGCCAAGGAATTCGACCTTTTAAAAATATTCATCACCAACCCGGGCAAGGTGTTCAGCCGCGAAAATCTATTGGAAACGGTCTGGAAATATGATTACCTGGGAGAGGTGCGCACGGTGGACGTGCATATCCGCCGGCTGCGCGAAAAAATTGAAACGGATACGGCAAGGCCGGAGTATATACTGACCAAATGGGGAGTTGGCTATTACTTTGCGGATAAGTAGGTTCTTTTATTCCATCCGGACACGCATCGTGCTCTTATACCTAGTGCTGCTGCTGTGCACATTCGGTATTGTGAGCCTTTTTGTGTCTCACATCATCGGGTCGTATCTGGTGACGCAGCAGGTGGACGAGCAGAGCAGGCTGAATGAAAAAGTGGCGGTGGAAATCGCTGCTTATCTGTCTAATGCGGACGCGAACGAGATCTATGGCGTATGCGCCCAGCGCGGCCAGGAATACGGCGGCCGCTTTTTGGTGCTGGACACCAACGGCGTGGTGCAGGTGGAAAGCTTTTGCAGGATCAACGGATACCAGCTTCGCATGCGGGAGGTGGAGGAAGTGCTGCGCGGCGAGCGCTTTGCCTCCTACGGCATCCACAAGGTGGGGGAGGATGAGTTTTTAGAAGACGACCAAGAATGGGCGGTTTACTATACCTCCGCCATCACGTCCGGCTCCAAACTGATCGGTGTGATGATGTTTTCCGCTTCGCTGCAGGATGTGGTAGGGCGTATGCAAACCCTGGAGGGCCGCATTTTTCTGCTGTATATGGGCGCCATCGTGGTGGCGGTGCTGTGCGGTCTGATCTTCTCGCGCTATATCACAAAGCCCATACAGTCGCTGACGAAAGCATCCGTCGCCATTGCGGACGGTCACTTCGATCAGCGTATCAAGGTAAAAGGCGAATCCGAGATATCCAAGCTCGCCAACTCCTTCAATATCATGTGTGAAAAATTAGAGAATCTTGAAATGCTGCGCAATGAGTTCGTGTCCAATGCGTCGCATGAATTAAAGACGCCGCTCAGTTCCATCAAGGTGCTGGTCGAGTCTTTGCTGTATCAGGACGCCCCCAAGCAGCTGCGGGAGGAATTCTTGCAGGATATCAACTCCGAGATCGATCGCTTGAGCGTGGTGGTCAGCGATCTGCTGCTGCTGGTGCATATCAACCAACAGGATATCAAGCCGCACATCCAGTCGGAATCGGTGGCGGAAATCCTTCAAAAAGTGCTGAAGATACTCAGGCCGCTGGCCGCAAAACGGAATATCACCATCGAGTTTAATCCGGACGAAGAAGCGGTGGTGGAATGTGATGCGCTCAAATTGCAGCAGGCGCTGTTTAATCTGATAGACAATGCCGTGAAATATTCCCACGACGGCGGTTTTGTGCGGATCAGGATGGGTATGGAGACAGACGCCGTGCGCATCACCATACTGGACAACGGCCAGGGCATCCCCGAAAAAGATCTGCCGCATATATTCGACCGCTTCTACCGTGTGGACAAGGCGCGCCCCCGCAACACGGGGGGCACGGGGCTGGGTCTTTCCATCGTGCAGCAGATCGTGCATATGCACGACGGGCGCATCGAGGTGATGAGCACCGAAGAGAAGGGCACGGCGTTCATCGTTTGGATCCCGAAGGTGCATAAGGAGGTGGATACGGATGCGTAGCGGCAAAAGACGGCTTTGGCTGCTCCTTGTGCTGGGTCTGCTGCTGAACAGCGGATGTACGGTTTATTTGATAGAGGAACCCGCTAATATCGATATCCCGCCCATGATACAGAATGTGCAGACCGACGAGATACTCACCACGCTCTATTTCCCCTACAACGACGAGAATGTGATGCTCCGGCTGCTGGCCAGCGACACGCGCAAAATTAAAATAGCGCCGAATGAGCGCCTGGATATGGCGGTGTTGAAGGATCTGATCAAGGGGCCGTCCGCCGACAAGGATCATCTCATCCCCTGCATCAACGCTTCCACGCAGGTCGTTTCACTGGAAGTACGGGGCGATATACTCTATGTGACATTAAGCCGGGAATTCTTAGAGCCTATGAGCGATTTTCCCGCCGACTGGGAGACGGATGCGCTCTGGCGCGAACTCAAGGACGCCCGGCAGGAGATGGCGACCTATGCCGTCGTGAACACGCTGCTGCAGCTTGGGCAAGGATATAGCAGCGTGCAGTTTCTCATCGACCGGCTGGGCAGCGGCGTGGGCGAAAGACCGACGCGCGGCGAGCTGGGATTCGTGGGCGACGCCAACCAGATACAGCTTGCAGAGCCCATGGCGCGGTTTGACGATGTGACGCTGACGCCTGAAAAAACCACGCAGCTCGTGTTCAACTACATGGTCAACGGCAGCTGGGTGGAGACATATGAATTCGTGGCACAGGGCAGCGGGAAGCCGTCTTATGACGAAGCTGTGCAGCAGCACTCGATCGAGTCCTACGCCATGGAGCGTTTTGAGATACTGGATCAAACGAGTTCCCTGGATGGCAACAGTGTGACGGTTTTTGTTTCCTACCGGATGCGCACACATCAGGGGAGCGTGGTTGAAAAGACCAACAAGCCCATCCGGCTTGTGCAGGAGAATGAGCTCTGGAAATTCACCTACGACTCGTTTAAGAGCCTTTTTACCAAATAGGACGGAGAAGAAGATGAAACGAAGCGCAAAAATACTATGCGCGGCGCTTGCGCTGCTCATGCTGACGGCCGTTGGATGCAGCGATGCCGACATTGCGCCGCAGCAGAGCGAAGCGGTGCATACGCCTGATGCGCAGGAAAAGCCTTCCATCGGCACGGAGAGCATACAAACGGCGAGCATACCCTTGTATTTTTTAAGCACACAGCAGGAAAAGCTGGTGTCGCAGATGCGCGATGTGACGGCGCAAAACAACATAACCCTGCTCGAAGCGGCGCTGTGGGAGCTGATCGCAGGCCCCTTGGGGGACAACAGCCTCAGAGTTTTCCCGACAGGCAGCGAGATTTTGTCTGTGGAAGTATCGAAAAACGTGGTCAATGTAGATTTAAACGACAGATACAGGATGATGGATAAACGGCAGCAGGCCTATGCCCGCGCGGCGGTGGCCTGCACGGTCTATGAGATTACGGAGATTGAGAATGTCAACCTCTTCTGTGAAGGCATGGAGGTCGGTTACGAGGATAAACCGATCGGGCATATCAACTACCGCAAATATGCGGACGATTTAAACGGGCTTATCCTCTTTTTAGAGGACACCTATCAGACCTATTACGAAACCCAGAAGGAAAAGGCTGTGGAGCATAATGTCGCGTTGTATTTCGCGGATAAGCGCGGACAATACCTGCTGCCTGAAACGAGGACGTTCTCCGTGTCTACGGCCAGGCCGGCAACGGAGATCATACAGGAGTTGATCGCGGGGCCGAATGACATAGCCAATCTTTCGGGCGTGATGCCGCAGGGCACCGAGCTGCTTGAAGAGCCGCAGATCACCATCGATTCCTACGGCATGACCACGGTGGAGCTGAACTTCTCCAAGATGCCGGAGCTGATCGGCAGCACAAACGACCTGTCCCGCTCCAGCGCGCTGTACTATGCGTCCATCGTATACACACTCAGCGGCTATATCCCCAATGTGGATGCTGTCATCTTCCGGCAAAACGGCCTGCTCGTCACATCCATCGAAGGGTTAGGGTCTTATTCCCACGGCAGGATGCAGCGCGGCGATTTTTCGGATTATATCGGCAGCCAGATGACATTGTATTTTTCAAGCCAGACGCAGGAAGCGTTTGTGCCGGTCAGCCGCTCCGTTGGCCAGCAGGCGCTCAAGGAACCCATCGAGTGCATCTATGAGCTGCTCAGGGGCCCGCAGCAAACGGAGGGCGGCGACGAGGCGTTTACCGTATTCCCCGCCGGCATCGTGAAGGAAGACATAAGAAAAGTGGTGCTGCAAAACGACAGCGCGTTCATCGATGTGTCCGGCCATTTCGCCGCCGTGTGCGGCAGCATGGAGCAGCGCGCGGAATGGATATTGATCTATGCCATCGTGAACACCATCACGGAGACACAGCGCGTAAAGAGCGTACAATTTCTTGTAGACGGGCATATCGTGCAGAATTTCGGCGTGTATGCGCAAACGATATCGCGCGAGCACGTATCGCTCCACGGGCCGCTGATGCGCAACAGCGGGTTCAGCGCGGTCAACGGATAGGCATAAATGATGGGGCGTGCAGGGCATGACCCATATTTATAATGTTTGAAAGGGGAGTGTGGAATGAAGCTAACAGTATTGGGAAAGTATGGTCCATTTGCACCTGCAAACGGGGCGAGCTCGGGATATCTCGTCAGCCATAAGGGGACGGATATCTTGCTGGACTGCGGCAGCGGCGTGTTGTCGCGGCTGCAAAACTACTGCCCGCTTGAGCAATTGTGCGCGGTGGCCATATCGCACTTTCACAGCGACCATGTTGCGGATCTGGCATTGCTCAGATATGCGATCGCCGCCATCAAGGCGCACGGCGGATGGGACAGACAGCCCTTGTGGGTGTTCGCGCCGTTTTTGCCGGACGAGGAGTTTGCCGCGCTGCAGCAGGATGAAAATCTGCGCGTGATCAGCATGTATGACGGCGCCATGGGCAAGCTGCCCTTCGTGACGCTCAAATTCCATGAGATGACACATCCAATCCAGAGCTTCGCCATTGAAGCGCGCGCCGACGATGGCAAAGTGCTGTTCTATACCGGCGACACCAACATGAACGGCCGATTAGCCGCGCGGTGCAAGGATGCGGATGTGCTGCTGTGTGACGCGGGCTTGCTGCAAGCGGACAGAGGAGAAACGCCGCCGCACCTCACGGCGCTGGAAGCGGGCATGATCGCGAAGGATGCCTGTGTGAAGAAGCTGCTGCTCACCCACATCTACCCGCGTTATGATGAAAAGGCCGTGTTGAAGGAAGCGCAAAGCTATTGCGATGGCGCACAGGTTGCCCGGGAGCTAGAAGAAATCAGGATATGAAGGGTCTGCGCCCTTTTTTAAACCCGAGGCCGCTCTGTTTAAGCGCCCTTCTATACGCGACGGGCATACTGCTCTCAAGGGCTCTGGGCGATGAGACGACGCTTTTGCTGCTGGCCGGCGCGCTTTTATGCCTATGCGCGGCGGCGGCGGTGTGTAGATATTTTGCAGTGCTGCCGTATATATTGCTGCTTTTGCTCGCCTTTTGTGTGGGATATACGGCGCTTGCGCCGCGCTATGTGCGCATGCCTGTAACGCCTGTACGCCTGACGGGGCGTGTGTGCAGCGAGGTGCAGGCGCACCCGCGCGGGGTGGCGGCCGTACTGGATGATGCGTATATCGCGGATGCGCAGGATCAAAGGATTGCGCTGGGCCGCGTGGCGCTTACGCTGTATGGCGAGTCAACACTGCGCTACGGCGATGTGATCGATGTGCCCGCAGCGCGCGTGGCTTTGCCCCAAAGCGCGCAGACGGGCTCCACCTACGACGAACGGCTGCATCTGCTCATAGACGGCATACGCTATAAAGCGGCGGCGAATGCCTGCGAGATCACCGGCCAAAGGCGGGACTTTTACGGCGCGCTGCTGGATGCAAAGGCGCATATCGTGCGCGTGATCGATACAAGCTTTGAATATCCAAACATCATACGCGGGATCCTGCTGGGCGGCAGCCTAGATATGGAAGCGGAGCAGATCGGCGCTTTTAAAGACACAGGGCTCTATCATCTTTTCTCGGTGTCGGGGCTGCATGTCGCCATCATAACGGGCCTGCTGGCCTTCGTGTTCAAAAAGGTGAAAAAGGAGCGGGCCGCGCTCTTCTTCATCGCGCCGTTTTTACTGCTGTATTGCGCGCTGGCCGATTTTTCACCCCCCATCATACGGGCGTCGCTGATGTCGCTCTATTACCTGATTGCAAAACGGAGCGGGCAGGCGTATGATCTATTGAACGCGGTGGCCTTTTCCGTCATGGTCATGCTGCTCGTCAATCCGTTGTACGTGTTCGATGTGGGGTTTCAGCTGTCGTACGCCTCGGTGCTGGGTATCGCTTTGTTGATGCAGGTCTTCTTAAAGCCCTTCAAAAAGAAGGATTTGTTTCTGGATTCGGCCGCCGTGTCGCTGTCGGCGCAGGCGGGCAACCTGATGGTCAGCGCCTATTACTTCAACAGGATTCCCATCGCGGGGATCCTAGTGAACGTGCTGCTGGTGCCGTTGTTCAGCGTGGTGCTGATCGCGGCATTCTGCGCGGTGATACTGGGGCTCGTCATAGCGCCGCTGGGGCATATGGCGGCATTGCTGCCAGACGCGATGCTCTTGGGCATACTATGGCTGATCGAGGCGGTGGCGTCTGTTTCCTGGCTGAACATAACGACCACACCGCCGCCGGTTTTATCCATCGTCCTTTGGTTTTGTGCGATGGTCGCGGCTTCGAAATATTTTATGGCGCGTGCGGCGCTCAAAACAGCGCTCACCGCTGCGCTGGCCCTCGCGGCGCTGGCTTTGTGGATGCTATAGAAATTAGGAGAAACATGGATTATCAGGCATTTTTAAAGAGAATTGAGCATTCCCCCCAGGGCATATATCTGTTTTACGGGGAGGATGCGTTTTTAGCACAACAGGCACTGACGGCCGTTCGAAGCAAGTTAGATCCGGCGCTTGCGGATATGAACGAGGACGTGCTGCACACGCCCGATGTGCATCAGCTCATCGCCGCCTGCGAGACGCTGCCCGCTTTCGACGCGTTTCGGCTGGTGGTGGCGCGTGACACGCGTTTTTTATCCTTAAGCGCCGAGGACGCGCAGCTTAGGGAGCTTTGCGCTTATTTGGCCCGAGTGCCCGAACACCTTTGCCTGATCCTTTTAGAACCGGGCAAGCCGGATGCGCGCAAAGCAGGCTATAAGGCGCTGACAAAAGTGCTTGAGCCTGTGGCGTTTTCGACCATGCATGAAGCCGGCGCCGCGCAGTTTGTGGTGGAGTGTGTGAAGAAGGCGGGCTGCGAGATCTCGTTTTCCGATGCGCGTGTGCTGGTGGAGGCCGTCGGTTGTGAGACGGGCAGGCTCTATCAGGAATGCGCCAAGCTGTGCGCCGGCAGCGGCGAAAGGATCGACGCGGGGCTCATAGAGCGCATGGTGAGCAAAAGCATAGAGAGCAATATGTTTCGCATGTTGGACGCGTTTGAAAGCGGGCGGCTGGACGATGCGTTCGAACGGCTGCACGCCCTGCGCATGCAGAACGAGCCGGCGCTCTTGCTGCTGGGCGCTCTTGCCTCCCGCTTCCGGCTGGTGCTGCAGGCGGCGGAGCTGGCGGCGGCGAAAAGAGGCTTTGCCTCGATGGGAACAGGCTACGCTGCGAAAAAAGCCATACAGGCACAGAAGAGATACAGCGTGGCAAGGCTTCGCAGCATACTGCGCATCTTGCTAAATGCGGATGTCGATATCAAATCGGGTCGGCGGCGTGATTTTGACGCGATCTACGATGCTGTGATGGAAATCTATTGTGACGGAGGGAAAAAGAATTGAAAAACGACGAATACAACACCTACTTGCGCAAGACACAGGTCGTGCCCAAAAATTGTTCGGACATCCGCTTCAGAGGCAAGCTGGATACGTTGTATGCCTTCATACTCAACGCCTGCGTGATGGCTGACGAACTGGGCATATACGATGCATCGGCGGATTTACAAAGCATGGGGCAGTGCTGCCTGAATATCTTGGGCGCGCATGTGCGCGACGCACCGATCGAGCAAATCTGTATGCTGGGGTTGTCCGAAGATGCGCTGCGAAAAGTCTCACACAACCCGCAAGAATACGGCATCGCGCATTTTTTGCCCTGCGTGACAGACGGCGCACTGATCGCCGCTGTGAACTTGGTGCGTGTACATGCACGGGAAACAGAGTGCGATGCGGTGGAATACTTTGCAGACAAACAGCCGAGCTATGTCCGCGCGCTCAACAGAATATCCAGCGCCGCGTACATCATCATGTGCCGCATCAAGGGCGACTTTTATGCTAAAAAAGGTGTGAAGCAAGAAGAATAGTGCATGTGTTGCGCAAAAAGGAAGCGTGTTTGGTTGAGATCAAGCACGCCGCGCGGCATGAAAGGGTACGGCTGCTGCGGATTTGTGCGCGCTCAACGCCGCAACAAAAAGAGCTAGGGCTTTTTTTGCACAGCTGGCTTTCGTCTTTGCTTTTCAAAGACCGCCTTTTGAATGGCTTGCAGAGAATCGTGATTGTGTAGCGAATACATGTTGCGATAGGCGAGTATAAGCCGTACGTGTACGGCGGCCCGGTTTTGGATCAGGCTTTCATAGCGGTCCCGCAATATTTGGATGCCGTCGTCCAGCATCTCGTGTATGTGCTCGTGGCGGTGCTGTATCTGCTTTCTGAGCTTGCTCATCACTTCCAACCGTTTGTGAAGGCTATGCAAAGAAGTGCTGACATAGGTAAGATCGCTGGCCAGATACAAAAGGAATACGCCTGTGACGAGGAGCAGTGTCAGCAGTGAGAACCCGGCGGCGAGTTTCGCCACCTCCGGATGGAGGACGTCCAGCAGGGTGACGCTGAGTATACCCCATATGAGCGAAGTGGTCAGCGAGATGCGGCCGCGGAAGGTGAGAAACTGATAACGCCAGAAACGCATTTTGTAGATACGCTCTAAAAGGCAGTTGGTGCCGTATTCCAGCGCTGTGGACAGCACCATGGCGCACAACAGCAGTATGGTGACATTCTGCACCCAATGCGACAGCACGATCATACACAGAGCGCCTGCGCCGTAAAGGGGGCAGAAAGGGCCTGTAAGAAAGCCGCGGTTGACCGGCCGTTTTTCGCGCAGGCTTCCATAAAGACTTTCCAGCAGCCAGCCCATGAAGCTATATAGAATGAAATAAAAGCAAAATGAAAAAAGAGTATGCAAACGACTCCGCCCTCCTACACCCATTTAATATATCAGAATCCCAAACAAAAAGGTATAGATAAACAAAAATATACACCTGTGGCATTTATTTCTATGTATAAAAAATACAACCAATTTGAAATTGCAGGGCATCTGTGTTAGAATAACGCTCGTAAGAGGGGATAAAGCGATACGTGTGATGAAAAAATGGAAAAGCATGCTCGTATATTTCCAAAATCAGAACGACCAGCGAATCCGAAACGGATAAAGGACGGTGAAAATTTTGACACAAAAGAAAAAATTATGGCGCATCATATTGCTGATATGTTTTGCGCTGCTGCTCACGGGCTGCAGCGAATCAGGGGAGGACAGCAACGCACAGAACAGCGAATCACCGGGCACCTTGGCGGAGGGTGAATCCGCCGCACCCGCCCCCACGCCCACGCCTACACCCACGCCGACGCCCACACCCACGCCCAAGCACATACAGCTGCTGGGGAAATGGACGCTTGAGGGCAACGGCGGCACATACGAATTCAAAGAAGACGGCACGCTGGACATCATGTTTCCCACAGGCTATACCGCGACCTGGACCTATGAAGCCGACGAGGAGACGATCAAGTTTGTGCGGGCAGAGGACGATGCCATCGTGAACCAATACGACATCGTAGACGATGTGCTCAAATGGACAGACGAAGCGGAAATCGAATATACGGCCAAGCGCGAAAAGTAAGCGCATACAATTCATAATCCCCCTAGGCATAGCCCCGGGGGGATTATTGTTTGATGCGCTCGTGTGAGAAGCTTGCGCTGCAACAGAACAGCCCCTTGGGCCAAAACGGGCCTCAGCGCTGTGCGGGCTAGCCTTCACAGAGCCCTTTTTGGCGCAGCAGTGCTAAAAAATCCTCATCCAATCGGTTTTCCGCTTCGGAGATATCCCACAGATAATGTGCGTCTGAATTCTTGAGCAGCGGCAGATCGGCTAAAAGCGGATTGCTTTCGATTATGCCGCTTTTTTTTGACACGTCGGCCAGCTCATAGGCGTCCATGACACACTCCTGCGGTACGAAACCCAGGTTGGACAGAAGGCTGAAGGTGCTTTTGTCGATATGGGCGGGAAAATAAACGCCGCCAAAACGCTGCATAAGCGCTTCAAGCTCGAAAAACGAGATGCTGCTCGCGTTGATAAGCAGCTTGTCCACGCTGCCTGTCACTTCGTCGTGCTCATTCAGTATGAGTTGTTCGCCGAATATGGCGGGATCGTTGAGAATAGGGGGCAAGCGTTCCGCCACATATTCGTCGAACGCAAGCGCCTGTTCCAACTGCGTGAACAGACATACGGCGTGCACTTCCTCCGCCGTATTGATCTCCATGCCGCTCAACGCCAAAATGCCCGCCTTTTGGGCAACCTTCAAAAAGGCCGGGCAGTTTTTTGCGGTATTATGGTCTGTGAGCGCGATGATGTCCAGCTCCTTGAGCCGGGCCATATGTACGATGTTGTTCACGCTCATATCCCTGTCCCCGCAGGGAGACAGGCAGGAATGAATATGCAGATCGTAATAAATCGGTGAACACCCCCAAGACGTTACAGGTTTTGATCGATCGCTTTGGCGGTTTCAAAAACGGAATTTTTGCTTGAAAGGATGGGGATCCCCTCCGTGTTGGCTTTTTGCAGGGCTTGGTCGTCCGCCTGTGCGCTTTCGGCCAGCACGATGCAGGACACATCCGTCAAAGACGCGACGGCCACCGCGTTGACATTGCCCATAACGGTCACCCATGCGCTGCTTTCAGGTGCGCGCCCCATGGCGAAGCTCAGCAGATCGCAGCAATAGACGCTTGATATGGGTGCATCTAGCCCTTGTTCCCCTGCTAAGATATCAAAGCCCAGCCGATGCGCCGCTTCTTTTACCGTCATAGTTCCAAATCCTCCTCCGGTTCGTCGTGTTCAACCCACGGTTCGCTGTGTGCGTCTATACTGCTCAGCTTTGCCAGCTGCTGCGCGATATCATGCATGGTTTCCTTGAGCACGAATATGCACTCGTCCTTTTCGCAGTAGCCGCGGACGATATCCTCCGCAAAAGCATGACAGGAGGGCGACCCGCAGGAGCCGCAGTCCAGCCCGCGCAGGCTTTCGGTGATGCGATCGATCTCCACCATCTTCTCCATGGCGATGGCGAGGTCGTCGTCCAGCTGCATGACCGGCTTGTAGGTGACCGGCTGGTTCCACATCACACGATTGGGGTCGGAATCCGCCTTCAAGCCGTTGCGTGATGGCGGCAGCCCTTTGCGCAGCTGCTTGAGCTTTGCGCTCGCGATAAACGGATTCTGCACCGTCAACACACCGCCCACGCAGCCGCCCGGGCAGGCGTTTAACTCCACGAAATCCACGCTGAATTTATCGTCTTCCAGCTTTTCAAGCACACGGATGCAGTTTTCGATACCGTCTGCTGCCAGATATTGGTCGTCATTGGTGGCGAGCGCCTCGCCGCCGCTGCTTCCCCAGCGAATGCCCTCGCCGCCGGATTTCTGCAAGGCGGTATTCGCTTTTTCCGCCTTCATGATGTTGAGCAGCTTGGGATAGATCTCCTTGATGGCGATGGCCGCGTCCAGATTGCTTTGATCGCTGCCCAGCGGGTTGGCCACGGTGGTCACCTTGGCGGGGCAGGGCGAAATAAACACCGTGCCGATTTTTTCAGCACTCAGCCCCGTTTTCTTCATGGCGTTCTGCTTGGCAATATAGCCCGCGAGCTCGGCGGGCGTGATGATGGGCAGTATATTGTCGATCAAATCCGGAAACCGCATTTGAATGAGCCTTGTGATGGTGGGGCAGGCCGAGCTGATGATGGGTTTTTTAAAATCACCCTTTTCAATAAATTTTCTGGTGGCGTCGGATATGATCTCGGCGGCGGTGGCCACTTCGAACACATCGTCAAACCCGAGCGCGAGCAACGCGTTGAGCAGCACGTTGATGTTTTTGAGCTTGGTAAACTGCCCGTACAGCGAGGGCGCGGGCAGCGCGATGGTATACTCGAATTTATCGAGCACATCCAATGAATCATACACCGCTTTTTTAGCGTGATGCGGGCAAACGCGTATGCATTCGCCGCAGTCGATGCAGCGGTCCGACATGATTTCGGCTTTTCCTTTGCGAACCCGGATAGCTTCGGTCGGGCAGCGCTTTAAGCAGTTGGTGCAGCCTTTGCACCAATCGCGGCGCAATGTAACAGAATGAAAGATGGGATCCAATTATAACACCTTCTTTAAAAATGGTCAGATCAAGTTACATTTAATACGGTCATGGAAATGGTGGTGCCTTCGCCTATTGTGCTCGAAATCTCAAAATCATCCGCATATTTCTTCATATTGGGGAGCCCCATACCTGCGCCAAACCCAAGATCGCGCACATCGTTTGAAGCTGTGGAATAGCCGGCCTTCATGGCCAGATCAATATTGGGTATGCCCGGGCCGTGATCCACAAGCTGCATGTCGATACGATCCGTATGGATGGTTGCGGTAATCTCGCCGCCATTGGCATGGATCACCATGTTGATCTCGCCTTCATACAATGCGATCGCGACTTTACGCACGACTTCAGGCGGAAACCCCAGGCGCTTCAATGCTTTTTTTATGTTGCTGGAGGCTTCCCCCGCACGCGTGAAATCATCGCCCGGCACTTGATAGCTGAGCACGATCGGAGCGCTCATTACTCCACACCGCCCCTCAATCCGTTTTCATAGAGTAACCCGCAGGCTGTGAACATATGATGTTTGGTCGCGAGCAGGCAGATTTCCTTTTCTTTCGCCATTTCAATCGTTATTTCGTCCGGTTGTTTGTTGCGCACAAAAACGATGCATTCAATGTCCATCATTTCCGCGGTGCGCACCACTTGCGGGTTCATCATACCGCTTAAAAGGACAGGCTGGTCTTTCGCAAAAGCGAGCACGTCGCTCATCAAGTCACTGCCGCAGGCGGTGTGGATCTCATGGTCCATCTTATTTGCGCAGCAGTATACCGTGGCGTCCAGGATTTCCTTTACTTCTTGAATTGTCATAAACTACCTCCCAAGATTCAGATAATACGATCATTGCAGTGATGCATAACAAACGGAAACCAGCTGTTCATGAACAACCGTAATCTATAATAATATGATACAATCAGTTCAAGTATGCATGGATTTTAGCAAAAAGTCAATTGTACACTTCACACGGATCGTATTTGGAAAACATTTCAGAGTGATACGACTAATTATTTAAAAAAATGTGGTTTTTTGTGTAGATTTCACAAGGGAAATTTGCTATGATATCTATGTTAGCTGATATTCATGTTTTCAGGTGCTTTATCGGGTTGCGCCCCGATGGAGCAATTTGGCGTCCCAACGGTAAAATATGGATACGGCGTAAAAGTTGTGTAAGGAGATAATGCCGGAATGCAAAACACTAAAACGAAGATCCCTTTTGAGGGCAGCGCGGAGCAGGAAAAGCAACTGCTCTCAGTCATCAACGGGCTCAAGAGCCAAAGAGGCTCGCTAATGCCCATCTTGCAGCAAGCGCAGGATATCTATGGTTATCTGCCCATAGAGGTGCAGACCATCATTGCGCGGGAACTGAAAATCCCTATCGAAGAGGTGTATGGGGTGGTGACATTCTACTCACAGTTTGCACTCAACCCCAAAGGAAAGTACAGGATCGCCGTTTGTTTGGGTACGGCATGCTATGTGAAAGGCGCAGGCGACATTTTCGACGGCTTCTCACAGCGGCTGGGCATACAGAGCGGAGAATGCACGGAAGACGGGCAGTTTTCACTGGAGGCTTGCCGTTGCATCGGTGCGTGCGGGCTGGCGCCCGTTTTGATGGTAAACGACGAGGATGTGTTCGGGCAGGTGACGGTTGACGAACTCGACGACATCATCGGAAAATATAGGGCCTGATCCATGCAGGAGCTGTCCATGCATGTGCTTGATATCGCGCAGAACTCCGTGCGTGCCGGCGCCAGCGAGATCACGGTGATGCTGGAGGAGGATATCAAAAACGACAGCCTAGTGGTTACGATTACTGACAACGGTTGCGGTATGACCGAAGAGCAAGTTGAAAAGGTGACGGATCCGTTTTTCACCACGCGCACCACGCGCAAGATAGGCTTAGGCATTCCGTTTTTCAAGATGGCGGCTGAAATGACGGGAGGAAGCTTTCGGATCCAATCAGAAGTGGGAAAAGGCACAAAGGTAACGGCTGCGTTTGTCCGCTCCCATATCGACCGGATGCCGCTCGGCGATATGAACGAGACGATGGGCCAGCTGATGTGTTTGAACGAGGGAATTGATATTACTTACGCATACCGGATCGACGGCAAGGAGTTTTCGGTATCTTCCAACAGCTTTTGCGAGGTGCTGGAGGGTGTGCCGCTGAACACACCGCAGGTAATACAGTTTGTGATTCAGCATCTTAAAGAAAATACAGACGAATTAATTGAGGCATGATTAACATCGAATGGAGGCATCTATGAAAAACTTAGCGGAACTTCAGGCATTGAGGGAAAAGATGAAAGGCCAGATGGGCATACGGGCAGATGCACCGGAAAACATCCGTATTGTCGTAGGTATGGCAACTTGCGGGATTGCTGCGGGCGCCAGACCTGTGCTCACGGCGATCAACGAGGAGGTTTCAAAGCGCAATCTGCATAACGTCACCGTCGCGCAGACGGGCTGTATCGGTATTTGCCAGTTTGAGCCGGTTGTGGAGATCCATGCACCGGGCAAGGATAAGGTGACCTATGTGCGTATGACTCCGGAAAAAGCAGTACGGGTCGTTGTGGATCATATTGTCAACGGACACCCGGTTTCAGAGTATACAATCGGCGCCAACGTTTAAATAAGAAATGAGGGAGAAAACATTATGTATCGTTCACATATATTGGTTTGCGCCGGTACCGGCTGTGCGTCGTCCGGCAGCGAGAAACTGATTTCGGTTTTTCAAGAGAAGGTCGAAGAAAATGGTCTTTCAGAAGAAGTGAAAGTCGTTAAAACGGGCTGTTTCGGGCTTTGTGCCAACGGGCCTGTGGTCATCGTATACCCCGAGGGTGTGTTCTATTCGAAAGTCACCGAAGAAGACGCCATCGAGATCATCAACGAGCATATCGTAAAGGGCCGCATCGTGACCAAGCTGCTCTATGAGGATTCTGTGCATGAAGATGTGATCGAATCCCTGGACAACACGGATTTCTACAGAAAGCAAAAACGTGTTGCGCTGCGCAACTGCGGTGTGATCAATCCGGAGGATATCAACGAGTATATCGCATACGACGGCTATCAGGCGCTGGGCAAGGTGCTCACCGAGATGACGCCGGAAGATGTGATACAGACACTCAAAGATTCAGGGCTGCGCGGCCGTGGCGGCGCAGGGTTCCCTACAGGTGTCAAATGGTCGTTTGCGGCGTCGCAGCCTAAGGGCGTAAAGTATGTCTGCTGCAATGCCGACGAAGGTGACCCGGGCGCGTTTATGGATCGTTCCGTTTTAGAGGGCGACCCGCATGTGCTCATCGAAGCGATGACCATCGCAGGCTATGCGATCGGATCCTCCCAGGGGTATATCTATGTAAGGGCTGAATACCCCATCGCTGTGAAGCGTCTGACCATCGCCATTCGCCAGGCTCGCGAAGCGGGCTTGCTGGGCAGGGATATTTTAGGCACAGGATTTGATTTCGATCTGGATATCCGCCTGGGTGCAGGTGCGTTTGTCTGCGGCGAGGAGACCGCGCTGATGACTTCTGTGGAAGGGCACAGAGGCGAACCCCGTCCGCGTCCGCCGTTCCCGGCGGTGAAAGGCTTGTTTGACAAGCCCACCATACTCAACAACGTGGAAACCTACGCGAATATTCCGCGCATCATATTAAATGGCCCGGAATGGTTTGCCTCCATGGGCACGGAGAAATCCAAGGGCACCAAAGTGTTCGCACTGGGCGGCAAGATCAAGAACACAGGCCTTGTGGAAATCCCCATGGGCACTACGCTGCGCGAAGTCGTGGAAGAAATCGGCGGCGGCATTCCCGATGGAAAGAAATTCAAGGCGGCACAGACCGGCGGTCCTTCCGGCGGATGTATCTCCATAGAAAATATCGATATTCCCATCGATTACGACAACCTGATCTCCATTGGCTCCATGATGGGCTCGGGCGGGTTGATCGTAATGGACGAAGACAACTGCATGGTGGATATCGCGAAGTTCTTCATGGGCTTTATCGTGGATGAAAGCTGCGGCAAATGCTCCCCCTGCCGGATCGGCACGAAGCGGCTGTATGAGCTTTTGGAGAAGATCACCAGCGGCAACGGCGAGATGGAGGATTTAGACAAGCTGGATGCGCTGTGTATGCACATCAAGGCGAACTCCCTCTGCGGCCTGGGCCAAACGGCCGCAAACCCGGTGCTGTCCACGCTGCGCTATTTCCGCGATGAATATGTGGATCATATCCAGAACAAACGCTGCATGGCGGGCGTGTGCAAGGATCTGCTGTCCTATGAGATACTGCCCGACAAATGCATCGGGTGCACCGCGTGCGCGCGTGTCTGCCCCACCAACGCCATTTCGGGCAAGGTGAAGGCTGTGCACACCATCGACAAAGAAAAATGTATCAAGTGTGGCGCTTGTATCGAAAAATGCAAGTTTGGCGCTATTATTAAGAAGTAAACAGGAGGTCTCGTTATGGAAACCGTTAATATGAAAATCAACGGAATTGAAGTCCAGGCGCCGAAGGATGCAACCATTTTGGAAGCTGCAAACGCCGCCGGGATTCGAATTCCTACTCTTTGCTATTTAAAAGACATCAACGCCATCGGCGCCTGCCGTATGTGTGTTGTGGAAGTCAAAGGTGCGCGCGCGCTGGCTGCTGCTTGTGTGCATCCGGTTGCGGAGGGCATGGAAGTGCTCACCAACACCGCCAAGCTGCGCGAATCGCGTAAGACGACATTAGAGCTTATATTGTCCAACCACCGGATGGATTGCCTGTCCTGCAAACGCAACCTAAGCTGCGAGCTGCAGTCGTTGTCCTTAGATTATGGTGTGGACCAGAAGCGCTTCATGGGCGCTGAGGATTTAAGCCCGCAAATCGAGGATTCGGCACCGCACCTCGTGCGCGACAATTCCAAGTGCATACTCTGCCGCCGGTGTGTGGCGGTGTGCAGGAGTAATCAGCATGTAGGCGTGATCGGGCCGAACGACCGCGGCTTTGAAACGCATATCGCAAGTCCGTTCGATCTTCCGCTGGATTCCACCTCCTGCGTATACTGCGGGCAGTGCATCGCCGTTTGTCCGACAGGCGCGCTGATGGAAAAGGATGATACGCGCAAGGTATGGGAAGCTTTGGCGGACGAAACAAAGCATGTCGTGGTCGCGCCCGCGCCGTCTGTGCGCGCGCAGTTGGGCGAATGCTTCGATTACCCCATCGGCACGAACATACAGGGCAAGATGGTTGCGGCGCTGCGAAGGCTAGGCTTTGACGGCGTGTTCGACGTCGATACCGCGGCGGACATCACCATCATGGAAGAGGGAACCGAGTTCTTAAACCGCCTAAAGGGTGAAGGCGGCCCCCTGCCGCTGATCACTTCCTGCTCGCCTGGCTGGATTAAGTTCTGTGAGCATTATTATCCGGATATGCTGCCCAATGTATCGAGCTGCAAATCCCCGCAGCAGATGTATGGCGCGTTGATGAAGACATACTATGCCGAGCTGAAGGGCATCGACCCGAAGGATATGTTCGTGGTGAGCGTCATGCCCTGCACAGCGAAGAAATTCGAAGTGAAGCGCGACGACCAGAACGCGGCGGGATACTCCGATGTGGACGTATCGCTGACCACCCGTGAGCTGGCGAGCATGATCAATGAAGCCGGCATCGTATTCCAATCGCTGCCGGATGAGGAGTTTGACCCGGCGTTTGGCATCGCGTCCGGCGCGGGGCATATCTTCGGCGCGACCGGCGGCGTGATGGAAGCGGCGCTGCGCACCGTGGCCGAGATCGTGACCGGCAAACCGTTGGAATCCCTCGATTTTGAGGATGTCCGCGGCACAGAGGGCATAAAGGAAGCGGAATATGACCTTGCGGGTACGAAGGTGCGCGTCGCGGTCACATCCGGCCTTGCGAACGCGAAAAAGCTGCTGGATATGGTGAAATCCGGAGAAAAGGATTATCACTTCATCGAAGTCATGGCATGCCCCGGCGGCTGTGTCAACGGCGGCGGGCAGCCGTATCAGCCCGGTTATGTGCGCAACTTCGTGGATCTGCGCGCGGAACGCGCTAAAGCGCTCTATGGGTCTGACAAAGAGATGGAGCTGCGCAAGAGCCATGAAAACCCGGTCGTTCAAACGATCTATGACGACTATCTGGGCGAACCCGGCAGCCACAAGGCGCATGATATACTGCATACAACCTATGTGGAGCGCTGCGTGTATTAACTTCTGATGTAAACGAACAACAGGCTATCAACACAACAGGGCGGGTGCAATGCACCCGCCCTGTTGATTTTGCGCCAAGCCGAAAAAGCATGGGCGCAGAGAAAAGCGGCCAAAGAAATATGAAGGTGAAAAAGCCTTCACAATTAAAATGCATGGATGGAATCGGTTCGTACCCTCTGAATGTTTTCGTTGGGTGCTTGTAAAGCGGGCGGGAAAAATGCAAAAAAGACAGGCTGTTTTGTGCGCTGTATAAGGCGGAGCAAAGCATCTGTTTCGTATCTATGAAAAAACACATGGATATGTTATGCTTGTTCTCGAGTGTTACAAAATATTGCCCAGGGGATCAAAAGAGGTGATTTCGCGGTTACAGCAGCGCGGCGCCTAAGGATGCAGACAGCTCTGCATGCTATTCTTCAGACTTAGAGAGTGCATATAAAAAATCATAGGCCTTTTGATAATCGTCATTTGAGGTCACATAGAAAACCCCCTGCCGTGTGTTCAGTGAATCGGGCAGCACACAGCGGCGTGTGCAGCCGCTGAGTATGATGGCGGCGTCGTAAACAGTTCGTTCGGAGGCGCCGAGAAAGGCAATATGGGGGAATGCAGCCTTGAGCTTGTCCGCCAATGCAGTGCGGTCATAGTAGGGGTTACAGCCCCCGCAGTATTTGATGGCTACTTCCACAGGCAAAGCTCCTTTTTCATCCGGTGATGAGTATTTTAAAACCGATTGCGATGAGCACGCACCCGCCCGAGAACACGGCGCGCTTTTGAAACAGATTTCCGAGTTTTTTACCGATAAGCATGCCGGCCATGCAGATGCAGAAGGTGACTGCGCCTATGAACAGGCAGGAGAGCACAACGTCCACATGCAGCAGCGCCAAGCCCAGACCCACGGCAAACGCGTCGATGCTGGTTGCCAAAGCCATGACCAGCAGCCGGACGGTGGAGACGGGATTCTTTTCACAGCTTTGTTCACCGCAATGGAAAGAATCATAGATCATCTTGGCACCGATGATACCGAGCAGCAAAAAGGCGATCCATTGCCCAAACGCCGCGATATAGCGGGCGACATTGGCGCCGGCCAGCCAGCCTAAAGCGGGCATGAGCGCCTGAAATCCGCCGAAGAAAAGAGCTGTTTTGAGGGTTTGCCAAATTGTGGGGCACTTGAGCAGTATACCGTTTGTCACGGAGACGGTAAATGCGTCCATTGCCAACCCGACCGCCAACAGGAGTAATTCAAATATACTCAAGCCGCAACCTCCAAAAAAGCCTTCAGATGATCAAAAGTATAATCATCATATCAAACGCGTTTTATGCGGTCAAGTACCGATGCGGGCAAAGGAGCGCGCCGGGCTCTGATATGAATAATTTGCTCAAAATACGAGACAATGAAACAGGTGTCGGGTATAATCAATGTATAAACCATACACATTCCATGATGTTTGAATATAAATCGGATAGGAGCGGGATCTTTGAATAAGAAGAAGAATAACAAAAGAGTCAACATACGAAAGATCGCCGAGCTGTGTGATGTTTCCATCGCCACGGTGTCGCGTGCGATCAACCATCCTGAGAAGGTTGCGCCGGAGCTATATGAGCGCATTCAAGCCGTGATCAAGGAGTATAACTATGTGCCCAATGAACTGGCAAAGCAGTTGTTTGCGCAGGATTCGCGCTCATTGGCCATATTCGTTCAAAATATCGAAAACCCGTTTTATACGAATTTTATCAGCTATCTGAATGAATATGCGTTCGACAGCGGCTATACGCTGATCATCTGCGACACGAAGAACGACGAGCAGCGCGAGCTGAAATATGTCCGTTATTTGTTTGGCATCAAGGCCTCCGGTATGATCTTGATGGACGGTGAATGGAGCCATCCGTTGAGCGAAGCGCTGAAATCCATGCCCTGTGTGGCCATCGACCGCATCATGAAGCCGAGCATTACGGGGATCCCCACCGTTGCTTCCGACTACAAAACGGCCAGCGCCGAGGCGATTGACTATCTGGTGTCCTTAGGGCATAAGCGCATCGCGTTTGCGGGGCTGTGCGGTTCGCAATCCGCGCTCACGCGGTTTTTAAGCTATAAAGCGCATCTGTCGGCGCATGGGCTGTCTGTGCCTGAAGCGTATATCGGCCGTTATGACGCCATGGACATGAAGGTGGGCGAACAATCCTTCGAACAGTTCTTTTCACAGGCGCAGCCCCCCACCGCCATCATGTGCGTCAACGATCTGATCGCATACGGCGTACTGCATAAGGCGGAACAGATGGGCGTAAAGGTTCCGGAGCAGGTTTCTGTGATCGGAACGGACGGTATTCTTGTGGACATGTTCAAGCCGCGTCTGGCAACGCTGCAGCAGGATGTGGAGCAGCTTGTAAAGGCCGCGGTGAAAGAGCTGGAGCAGATCATGGAATCCGGCGCGGAAGACGGACGCGAGCTCATCGTACCGATGCGGTTTATAAAGGGAGAAACGATTGCCAAAGCATCGGATTCGCTGTGAAAAAGCTGGATGTAAGCCATGTGCATGAACCGGGCGGGAGATTGTAAAGCAGGCATTTCTGTGATATGATGAAGGATAAAGAATGATACAGCAGCAAAGCGCTGTCCTTGCAAAGGGAAACGAAATGAAATTGAGTATTGTTATCCCTGTATATAATATCGGCAGTACCATCGAGAGAGCCTTAAAGAGCATACAACGGCAGTCGTTTAAGGACTATGAGATCATACTCATAGACGATGGCTCAACGGATGACACATGCGACTACTTGCGCAAAGCGGCCCAAGAGGATGCGCGCCTGTATGTGCATACCATCGAAAATCAAGGCCCCGGCCATGCACGCAACTACGGCGTGGAGTTGGCCAGAGGGGATTATATACTGTTCATAGACAGTGACGATGTTTTGGTAGACGGTGCGCTTGAACTGCTGATCCAAAAGATGGACGAGACAAAGGCCGATTTGCTCATATTCGGATTCATACTAACGGATGCGCAGCTAAACGAGCGAAGCCGTTACAGCTACCGCAACGAGCTCTTCGATTTGGAAGCGGATCCCAAGGTGCTGAGCACCACCTTTTCAAAGCTATACCGCAACAACCTTTTAAACCAGGTATGGAACAAGGTCTACCGCCGCAAGCTGCTCATAGACTGTCAGATTCGTTTTACAGACTACCGCTACGGCGAAGACCGGCTGTATGTGTTTGACGCCATGCAGGTCGCAAAAAAAATCGCCACCATTGAGGACTGCTGTTATCTCTATGTGGTGGGCAAAAGCAGTAGCCTGATCAACCAGTATTATGAACCGAAACTCACCTGCTGCCGCCTGATCAATGAGCGAGTCCGGTATTTAGCGGATCTCTGGGGGGCCGGCAGCCCTGAGGATACGGCGGTATTCGATTATATGTACCTAAAGGGCATGCTGTCCTGCATGGTACAGCTGTTTGACAAAACGTGCCCGTTGAGTTTTCGCGAGAAGCGGCGCTACATGAAGGACATACTGCAGGAGCGGCAGATACGCGAATTGAGCCGTATAAAGCTGAAATACGGCCTGACGACCTTCATATTGCAATACATATTAAAAACAGGATGGGTCTGGTTGAATATGGCCAGCGGCGCGCTGATCGCGCTGATCAGCAAAAGGCTGCCCAATCTGTTTTTCAAGCTGAAACACCCCGCCAAGATCAATGCAAACGAAGCGGACACAGACGCACCGCAAAGCTGATTGGCTGCGGTCTCAGAGCACATCCTGCAAAAAAACAAATTTGGATACGCAAGCACTGTTTTTGACAAAACGGTGCTTTATTCTTTCGGACCCTGCGAGCGTTCTTGACGCGTTTAAGAAGAGTACGGTATAATGAGGCGATTCTCATGCCCGCCGCCGTAAGATACGGCAAGTGCATGTATATATCCGGGAGGTGTGATGTGGATGCGGGTCAGTGTGATCGTACCGGTATACAATACCGCGCCCTATCTGCATGAGTGCGTGGATTCTTTGCTTGCGCAAAGCCTGCAGGAGATGGAAATCATCCTGATCGATGCCGGCTCAACAGACGGTTCCGGGGCAATACTGAAGGAGTACGAAGCGCTGCATCCGCAAAAGCTTCGTGTGATCACCTGCCCCGGGCGGGTCAGCGTGGGCGAAGCGCGCAACATCGGGCTGCGCGCGGCAAGAGGGGAATGCATCGGCTTTGTGGACAGCGATGATTATATCGCGCACGATATGTATGAACAGCTGCTCGGCAAGCTGCTCGCTTCCGATCTTTGCATGGTGTGCTGCGATACGCTGCTCGTGTATGCGCACAGAACACAGCGCGTATCTTCCGGCATTTGCGGCGATCTTACGGAGCCGGATGCAATCAGACGCAGCCTGTTGCGTGTGTATGCCACGGTGTGGAACAAGCTCTATAAGAAAGAGCTGCTCTGCCGCAGCGGCGTACTGTTCAAGGAAGGCGTGTTGTTTGAGGATGTGGATTTCCTCTATCGGCTGTATCCGCACATGAAAAGGATCGGATCTATAGACGAGGTGTGCTATTTCTATCGCCAGCGTGAAGGCGCTATTACGAATACGTTTGACGAAAGGCTGTATCAACTGGTTACGAATTTCGATGGCATACTCGAAGAATACCGCAGCATCGGGAAATACGAAGAATATAAAGACGAGCTTGAATTTTTGTATGTGCGCTACGCTTACGCCACCATGCCCAAGCGGCTCGCGCTGATACACGATTACGGCGTGTATAAGAAGGGCGTGCGGTTTGCGAAGCAGCAGGTGCAGGCGCATTTTCCGGATTACAGGCGCAACCCGCTGTTTAAAACACAGGGCTTAAAAGGACGCTATTTGCGATGGTATAACGGCTTGTTCAGTCGATTGGTCTATCTAAGCCAGAGAAGGCGACACGCATTATGAAGAAAAAGACACTTTTGTTCGTAGTGGATGAAATGCATACGGGCGGCGTTTCGCGCGCTTTGTGCGATACGTTGCGTAATATTGACCGCCGGTGTTTTTCAGTGGATGTGCTCATATTACATAAACACGGCGCAATGCTCAAAGAGCTGCCGGAAGATGTGACGGTGCTGGGCGGGCCTTCGTTTTTTCAAGCGGTGGACAGGCCCTTCGCTGAATTGAAGAGATCGCGGGACATCAAGGGTTTGGCGTATAAGCTCATGCTGCTCGCCTATATGAAGAGCGGGCTGATACGCCGCAAAATCAAAAAGGAACGCAAAAAAATGCTGCTGCAGTCCTACGATGTGGAGATCGGCTACAAGGACGGCTTCTGCACGATCTTCACGGCGCTGGGGGACGCCAAGCGCAAGCTGACTTGGATCCACGGCGATTACGGTGTCAACAATACGGCGAAAAACCACATGCGGCTGATGGGCGATGCGCTGCGCGGCATGGACGGGATCGTGGCTGTGTCCGACCGCGCGGCGGAGCAGGTGCAGCAGGTGTTCGGCCTAAATAAACGGCCCCGTGTCATCGCGAATCCTGTGGACGAAAAGCTGATATGGGCGCGCGCCTGCGAAAAACCGATCGAATTCCCCAAAGGCACACGGGCTATACTCAGCGTGGGCCGGTTGTGCGAAGCCAAAGCTTTCGACCGGCTGGCGCGTGTACACAAAAGGCTGCTGGACGACGGGTTTGCGCACAAGGTATTCATCGTGGGCGAAGGCCCTGCGCGCGCACAGCTCGAAGCGCTGATTCACGAGCTGGGCGTGCAGGACAGCTTTTTGCTGCTGGGATATCAGGAAAACCCGTACCCCTACATGCGTGCGGCGGATCTGTATGTGTTGAGCTCGCGCCATGAAAGCTTCGGGCTGGTGGTGACGGAGGCGCAGCTTTTGCAAATACCCGTAATTGCCACGGACGTGGCGGATGTAGCACAGCGGCTGGCACCGGATGGCAAAACGGCCTACGGCCTGATCGCACCCAACAGCGAGGACGGCTTATACGCAGCGCTGGCGCAGGTGTTGCTGAATCCGCAAATTTTAGGCCAGTACAGGGAAAACTTAAAAGAATTTCATTATGACAACCAAATAATCTTTGATCAAATCCAGGAGCTTTTATTATTATGACTTTGACGTATCAAGATGAAAAAACCCCCGCGGCGGGGCGGTTATGGCGGGATTCATCCCTGCAGCTCAAGCTGTTCAGCCTGTTCGTCATCATACAGCCGTTTTTGGATTACTATTTTCTGTTTTCCGAGGAAATCAAGCGCTATACGCTGATCTCGCCCTCCACCATCATACGCTGTCTGTTCATAGGTGTGATGTTCGTGTGTACGCTGTATGCAAGGCGCAAAAGCAAGAGGATGTGGATCGCATGGGGGATCTATTTTGCGGTTACGGCTGTGTATTATGTGG
Source organism: Christensenellales bacterium (assembly GCA_050945835.1). Classification (GTDB taxonomy): domain Bacteria; phylum Bacillota; class Clostridia; order Christensenellales; family JBMNTQ01; genus JBMNTR01. The sequence goes on from JBMNTR010000001.1 coordinate 75,822, forward strand.
CGCATATGCTGGCAAACGCCGCTTTCCCCTACGAGCTGCCCGCCTTTTTCCAGTTTACGCTGATGGAGGAAACGGTGTATATCATACGGCTACTGCTGCCGCTCATACTGCTGTTTTTGACCTTCCATCAAGCCTTTACCTGGGAGCATGTGCGCTTCATCACCATCGCCATGGCGCTGATCATATCGGGCACCATCATCATCACCAACTTGCTCAAAGTATCGCTGGTGGCCTACAGCACCGAGCCTGTGGTGAACGAATACAGCTTTTTGTCCTGGTTTGACAATACGGACTATGAAAAATTTAATTATATGACGAGCAAGGGCTGGTTTTATATGGCCAACATCGTGAGCGGCGTGGTGCTGCTGCTCTTCCCTTTGCTGCTCATGTATTTCATTCAAAAACCCGGCGCGGTCAATATGATCGCGCTGATGACACTATCGCTCTCCATGCTCATCATAGGCACCAGGGTGTGCTTGTACAGCATGGTGCTGTCCTTTGTGGTGGTGCCGGGCATCTATTTGATCGACGCGCTGATGCACAAAAAGCTGGTTTTCAGGAAACATCTGCTCTGGCTGCTGCTGCCTGTTTTACTCGTCGTGCTGATCTATCCGTATTCGCCGTATCCGGAGCGCAACCAGGCGCAGGCGACCCGGCACAGGAAGCATGTGTTTTCAGGCTCTGTGTCCGAGCAATACATGGAAGAAGCGGCCCAGGAGGAGGAGAAGCCTTCACAAGAGGAGAAGAAGGAAGACACCAATGCGAAAAGCGACGCACAAGAGCAAACCAAGGGTGACACCGCAAACATAAAAAAAGAAACGAACGAGCAAAAAACAACAGAAAACAAGATTGAAGAATTGACCAAAGCGCTGCAAAAAACCAAGATGCGCCGTCATTTCTTTACGGAATATTATCCCGTGAGCTATGATTATGATTTCTGGCTGCGGCTGACCACCACCATGGATTATGCGGACATAGACGACCCAAGAGAACAGCAGAAGCTGGTGTCCGACCGGATTTTTGAGAAGCTTCAGGATCAAAAGCCCGTCTACATGCTGCTGGGCGTGGGGCACAGCCGGCTGGCTACCGGGCAGACGGTGCTGGAGCAGGATTTCATCGTGCAGTATTACAAGCTGGGTATAGCCGGCGTTTTGCTCTTCTATCTGCCGTATTTGCTGCTCATCTCCGCGTGTATCATCCACATTTTGCGCAAATTCAAAACACGGTTCGATCCGGAGATGGTGACCATGCTGTTTGCGTTCGTGCTGTTCTTCGCGGCGTCCGTCAACTCGGGCCATTTGATAGACGAATTGTTCCCCATGCTGCCCCTTGCGTTTTACTTAGGCTATGTGTGCAAGCGGCTGTTCAAGCGAAAAGAGCAGGCAGAGGGGTGAGGGCATGACGAAACTGCGGTGCTATTTCCACGGCGGCAGCGAAAATCATGGCTGCGAGGCGATCGTACGCGCCACAGCCGCCATGTTCGACCCGAAGCCTGTCGTATACAGCTTCAACCAAAAGCAGGACGAAGCCTATGGGTTGGATGGTGTGCTGCCTTTAAAAGAGATCAAAAAACTGGGGCATTGGTCGCTGCGGCACATATTTTTTTACATACTCAAAAGGCTTACGGGCACGAATAAGCGGCTGGTGCGCTATGTGTACCGTCCGCTGCTTGCGGATGCAGACGGCGGCATTGCGATGTCGCTGGGCGGCGACACCTATTGCTATGAAAAAGGGCCGGATGAGCTTGCGGATATCAATTACGAGCTTACGAAAAAAGGTGTGAAGACGGTGCTGTGGGGGTGCTCCATCGAGCCTGCACAGCTGAAAAAAGCGGCCATCGTAGAGGATTTAAAGCGCTATTCCCTGATCACGGCGCGCGAATCCATCACATATGAGGCGCTGCTTCAGGCGGGGGTTACGAAAAACACGCATCAATACCCCGACCCGGCGTTTACGCTGGAAACCATACACCTGCCGCTGCCCGAAGGGTTTATAGAGGGTAATACGCTGGGATTGAACATTAGCCCCATGGTGATGGAGAATGAAAAACAAACGGGTATGGTGCGCAAAAATTACGAACGTCTGATCGAGCATACGCTGCAGCATACCGACATGAGCATAGCGCTCATACCGCATGTGGTCTGGGCGCAGAGCGACGACCGTGTTCCGCTGCGCGCGCTGTACGATGCGTATCGATCGAGCGGGCGTGTGGTGCTGATAAACGATCACGACTGCATGCAGCTCAAAGGCTACATCGCGCGCTGCAGGTATTTTGTGGCTGCGCGCACCCACGCCTCCATCGCCGCCTATTCGTCCTGTGTGCCCACGCTGGTGGCGGGGTATTCCGTTAAGGCGCGCGGCATTGCCAAGGATATATTCGGCACACAGGAGAACTATGTGCTGCCTGTGCAGTCCATGCAGCAGCAAGATGATTTAACGCGTGCGTTCATCTGGATGACACAGCGTGAGCAAAGCATCCGGGAGCGCTTACATATGCACATGAAAGGCTATATCGCGCGCGCGGCACAGGCGCAGGAAGCGGTGTATGCGCTGGCGGAGGATATGAAATGAACGCACAAAACAGAACCGCCTATGCCGCGAAAAACATCCTATGGGGCTATGTGGGCAACATTTTTTCCATCCTACTGGCGTTTGTGACGCGCACGGTGTTTATCTATACCATCGGGCTGGAGTTTTTAGGGGTCAATGGGCTGTTCACCAACGTGTTGGGTGTGTTGTCCTTTACGGAGCTGGGCGTGGGGGTGGCGCTCAATTTCAGCCTGTATAAGCCGGCTGCACAAGGGAACAGAGAGAAGCTCAAGTCGCTGATGCGGGTCTATAAAAACGCCTACCGCCTGATTGCGCTGGTGGTCACCGTCATCGGTGTGGCGCTGCTGCCCGCGCTTCCCTATATCATCAAGGGCGCCGAAGCGCTGGACCAGAGCCAGATCCCCCTCTATTATTTGATCTTTTTATTCAACACGGTGACCTCCTATTTCGTAACGTATAAATACGGCATTGTAAACGCCGAGCAGAAGGGGTATTTGCTCACCAATATAGACACAGCCTGCCGCGGTATCATCTCCATACTGCAGGCGGTGGTGCTCATACTGTTTCAGGATTTTTTGCTGTATTTGCTGGTGCAGGCGGCGGCGCAGCTGCTGCAAAAGCTTTTCACGGCGCTCTATATCGATCGAAAGTATCCCTATTTGAAGGAGAAGGATGTCCAGCCTCTGGAGGAAGAGGAGGCCAAGCGCTTAAAGACCAACGTAAAGGCGCTGGTCATCCATAAGATCGGGGATATCAGCGTACACCAGACGGATAACATCGTGATCTCCGCCTTTCTCAGCGTGACATTGACGGGCATCGTGTCCAACTACACCATGCTGCTCACCACGGCGACCACGCTTTTAGCCATACTGTTCAACGCGCTTACGGCGAGCCTGGGCAACCTCATCGCGACCGAATCAAAAGAAAGGCAGCTCGCTTTGTTTGAGGTGTATCACTTTTTAGGGTTTTTGATGTATGGCTTTGTTACCATCTGCTTCATCGCGCTGATACAGCCGTTGATGAGCCTGTGGGTGGGCGCGCAGAACCGCATCGATACGGTCTCCATGGTGCTGATGATGAGCAACCTCTATCTCATGGGGCAGCGTACCACCGTGAACAATTTTGCGGCGGCGGGCGGCATGTTCAACGAAGGGAAGTATATCGCACTGATCCAGGCGGTGGTGAATCTGGTGCTGAATATCGTGCTGGTGCAGCTCATCGGACTGCCCGGCATCTATATCGGCACGGTGATACAGGGGTTGATCGCCAACATCGCGCGGCCTGTGATCATGTACCGCGTTTTGTTCAAACGGCATGCCGGCGCTTATTTCAGATCGTTTTTGAAATACCTGCTGGTGGCGGGTGTGATGTGTGTACTGATGTATCTGCTCTCCTCCCAGCTGCTCAAAACCCTCACGGCCTGGCGTTTTATAGGCACTGCGCTGCTGGTGGCGGGGCTGTGTGCCGGTGTGTTGTTTTTGCTGTTTCGGAAGGATTCGTCCTTTTTGTTTCTCAAGGAGAAGGTGCAATCATTGCTGAAAGGACGGAAAACAAATGCGGCATAGACCATCGGTGAGCATCGTCACGCCCTGCTATAACGCAAGCGGGCATATAGAACGGTATCTCGATTCCGTATGGGCGCAGACGTATGCGCCCATGGAGCTGATACTCGTCAACGACGGCTCGACGGACGGCACAGAAACATTATGCCTGTCCTATGCGCAGCGGTTTGAACAGGCGGGCATCCGCTTTGTTTATCTTTCTCAACAGAACAAAGGACAGGCGGCGGCGCTTAATCGGGGTTTAAAGCATATAAAGGGCGATTATATCCTATGGCCGGATGCGGACGATATACTGCATCCGGAGCATGTTGCGCACAAAGTGGCGTTTTTAGAAGCGCACCCTGCCTGCGGGCTGGTGATGTGCCGTGCGCGTATGGTACACGAGGAGGATGTGCATAAAGTTATCGGGCAGACGCCGTATCATCCGGAGCGCAAGGACAAGCTGTTTACGGATCTGATCGAGGGGAAGTATGCCAACCTTTGCAACGGGCTGTATATGCTGCGCACCAAACACCTTTTGCAGGTGAACCCCGGGCTTGAGATCTACGAGAACCGTGCCGGACAAAACTGGCAGATGCTTTTACCCATGGCGTATCATTTCCCATGCGGATATTTAGACGAATTTCTCTATGACTATGTGGTCAGAAAGGAAAGCCATTCCCACAAAAGCTTTTCCGAGCCCGCATCGGCGTTGCAGCAGTTGAGTGGTATGCAGGACATACTGCAGCATGTCATCGAAAATATGGATATCGATCAGAAGGAAGGCATACTGAAGGGCATACGCGAGCAATACGCCCGAAAAAAGCTGGCGCTGGCGGGGGAGCTGCGCGATACGGCGCTGGCGGATGCGCAAAAGGGGGAACTGACCATGCTGGGGCGTTATACTTTCTTCGACCGGCTGCGGTATCTTGCGGCGCGCTCAGGTATGGTGCGTGCGCTGATAAGCGCCGTAAAACGGCTCAAGGGATTAAAACGCGCCTGACCCGGGGGTGATGTCTCCATCGCGCCCTTATACCGCATGCAAAAAGCCGCCTGATTCAGGCGGCTCATCGTTTGATTGGCGAAAAAGAGGGGGCTTTTTTCAGCTTAGCCGATGGGGAAATACTTCTCCACGACTTTCACCGTCTTCTCCTTGCCTATGCGTATGACTTCTTCGATATCCATCTCATAGTATTCCGGACGGAACAGCTCCAAGGACGCCAGTTCGTCATAGCCGATTTCTTTGATGGCGCTGAAAATCGCGTCCAGATCCACGACACCGTCTCCCGGCCAGACACGCTTGTCGTCACGCAGCGCGCCTACGGGGTAATCCTCCGAATCATCCAGATGCAAAATCGCTATTTTCTTCGGGTCGGCTTTTTTGAGATCCTCAATGTGTGAGTTCATGGCATGGAAATGGAAGCAGTCCAGCACAACGCCCACACTGTCGCGGTTCACGGCTTCCACGATGTCATAGGCTTGAGCGAAGGTGTTCACGCTGCACTGCGGATAGCCTACGAATTCAAACGCCAGCTGCATGCCGAAGGGCTCTGCGTAATCCGCCATATCGTTGATGACGCGCACGGATTCCTCTTTGATCTGTGCGGTTGTGTAATCGCCAATATCGAAGGTGGGTACGATGATGATCTTCTTACAGGCGATCTTCTGCCCCACATCACACAAAAACGCTAGGTCGGATTTGATTTGCGCATAGCCCGCTTCATCGCGGAAGGTGATGAATTCAAGCGCGTTGAAGGAGTAGGGTTTGATGTTGTGTGTGGCGAAATACTGCACCAAATCATCCACTGTTTTGGTTTGCAGATAATCTCTGAGCTTGTCCAGGCGGACTTCGATATAGTCGTAGCCGTATTTTTCGCAGAATGTAAGATCTTTTTCCAGCGTAGAATACTTCATGGTGGTTGCTTGATTGAATCCGATTTTCATGGATAACGCCTCCTGTTTTCAATTTTTCGATGAATGGTTATGATGTTATGATACGGGTTCGTTGATATGAATTAAACTAAGCTTATGCTATCATATGCGGGGCATGTTTTCAAGGAAAATGAGGGATTGCGGCAATTTAAGAAAAGAAACATTTGTTTTTACAAACGGCACACGTTGGGGTAAAATATAAAGATATCAGAAATAAGGAGCAGATGGATGAAGAAGCACTTTGTTCTATACATCACGGCGGGCGTGATCCTGCTGGCCGTGCTGTTTGGCGCGGGCGGCTGGGTGATCGGGCGCGCGGGCATGTTTGGCGGCGGGCTGGTGGCGATTCCTGCCGAGGATTATCAGGATTACCGCAGCAACCGGCTGGTGGAGGATGTGGTATCGCTGGTGGAGGATCACTACTACACGCCCATCGACCGCGAACGGCTGTATGAAGGCGCTGCCCGCGGCGTGCTGAACGCTTTGCAGGACGAATACAGCTATTACATGAATGCAGAGGAGTTCAAGGCGCTCACGGATTACAGCTGGGGCATCATGTACGGCATCGGCGTGGAGTACACGCAAAACGAAGACGGCACGATCGAGGTGGTGGCTGTCATACAGGGGGCGGGCGCACAAAAAGCAGGCGTCAAGGTGGGCGATGTGATCACGCATGTGGACGGTGTGGTGCTGGATCAGGATATGAACACCTTGGATGTGCAGAACATGATATTGGGCGAGGAAGGAACCGAAGTGCAGATCCGTGTGTACCGCGAAGGGGAAACGAAGGATTTCACCATCACGCGGGCGGCGCTGGAGAAGGATTCCGTATCGTATTCTTTAGATGGCGAGATAGGCTATATCCATATACAGCAGTTTTATCCGAACACGCCGGAAAAATTCGAAGAAGCGATCAACGGCTTGACGGAGCAGGGGGCAAAAGGATTACTCATCGACCTTCGGTATAACCCGGGCGGGATTTTCGAAGCGGCGATTCAGATGGCGGATATCATACTGCCCGAGGCGGATGTCGTGTCCACCGAAAACCGCGGAGTGACGATGAATGTGTATGAATCGGATGAAGCGCATATCGATCTGCCCATCGTGATATTGGTGAATGAATACAGCGCGAGCGCCTCGGAGGTGTTTGCGGCGGCACTGCAGGACAATGATGCCGCCAAGCTGGTGGGTACGACGACATACGGCAAAGGGGTTGTGCAGACTTTATTGCAGCTGCCGGAGTATGAATCGGCCATGCGCATCACCACGGAGGAATACATCACGCCCAACGGGCGCGCCATCAACGGTGTGGGCATCGAGCCGGATGTCGAGGTGGATTTGCCGGAAGCGCTGCTAAACGGCGAGGAGGAACTGACGCATGAAACGGACACGCAATATCAAAAAGGCATGGAGGTGCTGCAAGAGATGCTGGGTGAGTGAATACGCTCGGAAATCGCACACTGTGTGTGATCGCGGCATTTTTTCAAACGCCATTTCGCTGTGTCTGATAAAAAGGGTGAAATGCTTGTCTATGGCGGCGATTCTGTTATAATAAACTCAAGCCGCGCGCAAAGCGGGCGCGAGCATGATGGGGAGGTGCCCGGAATGTTGAAAGAATTTAAAGAATTTGCGCTGAAGGGGAATGTGTTGGATCTCGCGATCGGCGTGATCATTGGCGGTGCGTTCGGTAAGATCGTGACGTCCTTGGTCAACGATCTGCTCATGCCGTTGATAGGCGTGCTGTTGGGCGGCATCAACTTTACGGATTTAAAAATCGTCATCACGCCGGCCAGCGGTGAGTTGGCGGAGGTCGCCATACTCTATGGCGCGTTTATACAGTCCATCGTTGATTTTCTCATCATCGCCTTCTCTATTTTCCTGTTCATCAAGCTGATTTCACTCAGGAAAAAGAAAGAGCCCGAAGCGCCACCCGAGCCTGTGCGGGAAGTGGTGCTGCTGGAGGAGATCCGCGATTTGCTGAAATCAAAATCATAAGGCCGTGCAAGGCTAAAAGGGAAAAGCGCCGCTCTGTTTTTGCAATGGATGCAAAGGGGAGCGGATCGCCGTTTGAGTTAAAAGCGGTGTGTCTTTTGACACGCCGCTTTTTGCAGGCTGCGCGGGCAATCCGAATGCACCCGAACAGGCGTGTGAAACGCGTGTCCAGCGTTTCGATGAGCGCAAATGTATTGTGTGAGGACATTGAAAAGTGCTTTGCAAATGATGACCGGCAACCGAAAGCGTTGGTGGAGCTATGGCGAAAAATGATCGCTTCTACTCAAAAATTGATTGAATCTAAGCAGTTGTTGTTGTATAATAACTAGGGTCTGAGCTAAGAAGAGTGCGATACGCTTTTTATTAGAATTTTAGCAATTTTGGAGGTATAACAATGGCAGAGGCAGCATATAACCCGTTTCATAACGCGCAAGCACAGTTTGACAAGGTGGCGGATATTCTAAACCTTGACAGTGGCACACGCGAACTTTTAAGGCGGCCCATGAACGAGGTGCATTTTACAATCCCCGTAAAAATGGACGATGGTTCCACAAAGGTTTTTGAAGCCTTCCGGTTTCGCCATAATGATGCAAGGGGCCCGGCAAAAGGCGGAATACGCTTTCATCCCCACGAGACGGCGGACACAGTTCGCGCGCTTTCCATGTGGATGACATGGAAGTGTGCTGTTGTGGATATTCCGCTGGGCGGCGGCAAGGGCGGCGTGGTTTGTGACCCGAGGACGCTTTCCGCGGCAGAGCAGGAAAGGCTTTGCCGGGGTTATGTGCGCCGGCTCGGTGCACAGCTTGGTCCAAATGTGGACGTTCCGGCGCCCGACGTGATGACGAACGGCCAGCACATGCTTTGGATGCTGGACGAATACGAGGCGATCAATAGTGCGCATTATCCTGGAGTGATCACAGGAAAGCCCGTAGGTATGGGCGGATCGCTCGGCCGCACCGAAGCCACCGGTTATGGCATCATCTACGTGTTAAAGGATTTCTTGCAAAAGCAAGGCATGGATATCGCAGGCATGACGGCGAGTATACAAGGATTTGGAAATGTGGCGGAGTACGCCGCACGCATGTATACTGAGCTGGGCGGAAAGATCATGGCTGTATCCTGCTGGAACCAAAACGAGAAAAGAGCCTACACTTATAAGAAAGATGGCGGCTGTGATATCCTTGAGCTGGTCTCGATTAAGGATGCGTTTGGCGGCATAGACAACGAAAAGGCGCTGGCGTTCGGCTATGAGCTGCTTGAGGGCGACGCATGGATCGCACAGGATGTGGACATACTGATTCCGGCGGCACTCGAAAACCAAATCACGCCTGCCATTATGCCCAAGATCAGCAATTCTGTGAAGTTCATCGTGGAGGCGGCAAACGGCCCCACCACCCCTGATTGCGATGCGCTCATCAACGAGCGCGGCATCACGCTGCTTCCGGACTTTTTGTGCAACGCCGGCGGTGTGACATGCAGTTACTTTGAGCAGGTGCAGTGCAATATGAACTACTTCTGGGACAAGGCCGAAGTGCTTGAGAAGCTCGAATATGCCATGACAAAGGCGTTTCGTGCAGTGTATGAAATGTCAAAGGAGAGAAATCTGACGCTTCGCGACGCGGCGTATGTAATCTCCATCAACCGCGTGGCGGATGCCGTCAAGCTTCGCGGCTGGGTATAGCATAAAAACCCGCCGGTTTATATTGAGATGAAAATGCAAGCCGCCCTTATAAGGGCGGCTTGCGCGCTGTTGAACTGTATGCGTAACACAGGCGGTGGACACAACGCCTGTGTTACGCGAAAACCGCATATCGGTCACATCCGCCGATGGATGACACCATGACAAAAAATGCAATGTGAATAAGAAAATCCGTCATTTTCAAAAGAATTTTTATTTTTTTGCAGAAACCGTATTCTCTGGGATATAATATGATCAACGTTCGTTTGGATATAAAAAAGCATTCGTTCATGGCATACATGAAGGGAGGATATACATTGACGTTTGAGAAAAACCGGCCGGTTTGCGTGAAAAAATCGCCCGCGAAGCGGCGGCCGTATTATAAGAGGATACTCGCATGGGCGCTCGTTGTGCTGATGGTGCTTTTGCTTACGGGCTGTGCACAGTGCATTGTAAAGGTCAACGTGCAGGCTGATAAGAGCGGTGATGTGAGCGTGATACTCGGGCTGAACGATATAGCGGCGGCCATGGGCGGCGGTATGCTGGACACCGCAAAAGGCACGTTTGACAGCGCGGGCTTTGAAGCTTCGGATTATGCATACGGCGGCTATTCGGGATATCAGTTCAGAAGGAGCGCAAACGATCTGCCCGCGGTGCTGAATTCCGGCGTGTTTGCCTCCTTCGCAAACAGCTTGAGCTTGACGTATGCAACTGAGAGCGGTCATGATACTATAAAGCTGTCCGGTACGGTAGATGTGGACAAGCTGTTGAAAGAGCATGGCGGTGTGACGGCCGCTCAGGCGCAGGCTTCGGGCGCCGAGCTGAGCTTTCAGGTTACGTTCCCTTACCCTGTTTCGGAACACAACGCCTCCAAGCTTTCAGAGGACGGCTACACCGCCTACTGGAATCTGTTCGGCGGCGGTGAGCTCTTTGCAAAGGCAACAGACGGTGCCCGGGCAGGCGAAGCGGGTACAGCCGCAAACACCTCCTTTTTAGATGGCCTGCTCAACAGGATCAAAAGCCCGGAGTTAAGGCCTATACTGCTGCTGGTGGGGGCGGCTGTGCTGCTGGTCATCATCATATTGATCATCGCAGGCATTCATCGCAGGCGCAAGAAGAAGCGGCTCGCCCGTATACAACAGGAACGCGCTTCGCGTACACGCGCCTATTCGCAGCCCCCGCCGTACACACCCAACACGATGTATGCGCAGCCCCCGCCGCCGCCGCAGCCCTATGCGCCGCATACGCCACAGCAGCCATATACACAGCAGCACGGCTTCGCACAGCCGCAACAGCAGCCTGCCCAGCGCCCATCAGGGCCAATGGCTGACCAACAGACACCAAAGGACACAGCGCCCGCGAAACCGACCCGCAGGCCGCCCAACCGGGTGATCGGCCCGGATGACGAATAGCGCCCCTAGCTCTTGGCCTTGCGCCCCAGGGGCTCGAAATAACAGACAGCAGCCAGCAAAAAGCAAACGCCGGCTGTGATCTGGTAATAGAGATTTAATCCGGTGATGAAGGAGAAAGCACTGAGCAGCGCCCCGCACATGGCATAGCGCTTGGCTTTTTCCTTCTGGAAGATGTATGCTGTGATGTTTTTGGCCTTGAAACGTTTTCTCATGGATCGCGCTTCCTCAAGCAGCCAAACATCAAAGGCGTCGTCGCCGGGGGTGAGGCCGGAGGATTGCCAGTAGGCGATCAGGGCATCCGGATGCACGAAATGGATACAGCGAAGCGGCATGCGCTGCATGAGCGTACGCGCCGCTTCCGACAAGGTGGATGTGCTGATGAGCACGCCTGCCTGCATATGTTCGGCCTGCATACGCTCATAAAGCGCCAGCACATGGTGCGGCATACACGCGCCCTTGCCGTATAGCCGCAGCAGATCCACACACGCGCCCTTGCAGACGATGCCGTCATGCTGCACCTGGGCGCCATAGGAGCCTGAATGATTGAGATAATCGCGGCACAGATACAGAAAATCCTCCCTGGGGAGCAGCAGCAAGGATTCCTGCAGAAAGACTTTCTTCATCTTGGCGCGGAATTTCAGCACGAAACGCGCATAGCGCAAGTCCTGTATGAACTTGGCGAATATGCTGAACAGGAGCACGCACAGCAAAGCGACGAGCGCCGCGAGCATCCTGCTGCGCAGCGAATAAAGCAGCACGAGATACGAAGCGGTGAGCAGCAAAAGCCTGAGCAGCACATAATCGATGACCCTCGCCGCTTTTGAACGCCCATTATGCATCTGCTGCCTGTAATATGGATGTAATTCCTGCATTAAAATCCCCGCCTTTGTGTTATGATAAAAAGAAAGCGCGTGTGTGTTTTTCGCTGTATTCCCTTTATGCATTATAGACACGAATTTGTGAAGCTATACATGATTGAAACAGCGCTGAATCTTTACTTTTCGGGCGTGAAAAGGTAAAATAAGAGCAGGAAAAAGGAGCAAACTGAGAATATGGTGGAAGCAGATCGCGGCGTCTGTACGCTGCAGCAATTCAGGGAAACCAAAGGCGAACGCGGAAAGATCGGGATCCTGGGCGGTACGTTCAATCCGGTGCACCGCGGCCATATCGCCATGGCTAAGCGTGCGGCGTTTCTTTTTTCGTTAAACCGGGTGATCTTTATTCCGGTGGGCACTCCGCCCCACAAGCGGGATGAGGATGTCGCCCACGGCGAACACCGCTATGCGATGCTGACATTGGCCACCCAAGATGAACCGCAGCTTGAGGTTTCGCGCATGGAGCTGGACCGCAGCGGTTACACCTATACCATCGATACGCTTAAAGAGCTGCGTCTGCTCTATCCGGATGAGAGCTTCTGCTTCATCATGGGTGCGGATACGCTGTTTGAAGTGGAGACCTGGCGGGAATATGAGCAGGTGATGAAGCTGTGCTCCTTTGCCGCGTTTTACCGCGACGGGCACGACAAAGATGCCATCGAACGGCAGGCGCAACGGCTCTGGCTGCTCTATGGAGCGCAAATTGAGATCGCCGAGTTTTTCGGCTATGACATCTCATCCACACAGATCCGTGCCATGGTGCGCGCGGGCGAAAGCATACACGCGCTGGTTCCTATGCTGGTGGAGCGCTATATCTACGACAACGGAGTATACGTATGAACAGGGAGCAGATGCTGCAAAAGCTCAAAAACGCGCTGGAACGGGAGCGTTTTGAGCATACTTTGCGCGTCGAATGCTGTGCGGTGGAGCTTGCGCAGCGCATAGGCTGCGACAAAGCTAAAATCAGCACGGCGGCCCTGCTGCATGACTGTGCCAAGGAATACGGCATCGAGCAAGGCCTGGCACTGGCCGCGCGTTATGGTGTCGAACTGGATGAATACCAGCGCAGCCAGAGAAGCCTGCTGCATGCACCGCTGGGTGCTGGCGTGGCCAGGATTGAGTATGGCGTGACGGATATGGCCGTGCTCAATGCCATCGAATTTCACACCACAGGCAGGAAAAACATGTCGGTGGAAGAAAAGATCATCTATATAGCCGATGCGGTGGAATCGGGCAGACAGTTCAGCGGTGTGCAGGTTTTGAGGAATCTATGCAGAAAAGACCTTGATTCGGCTATGCGGTATGCGCTGAAAAATGGTATCATAGGCTTAATAAGAGGCGGCCACATCGTACACCCCGACAGCATCGAGGCGTTGAACAGCCTTATACAGCCGCAAACAGGCGGCTCCTATAAAGAATTTTAATCAGGAGGAAACAGCTTGAGAGACATCAGGGAACTGGCATTGAACATTGCCCGTATACTAAGCCAAAAGGGTGCCGAGAAGGTACAGGTGATCGACATACGCGAATCCAGCGTGATCGCGGACTATTTTGTGGTGTGCGGCGGCCGGAGCGGTGTGCAGGTGAAAGCGCTGAGCGACGAAGTAGAAGACAGGCTTGAAGAAGAAGGCACGACGGTTCTGCGTAAGGAGGGCTATCAGCCCGGCAGATGGATCGTGCTGGATTATGGAGATATATTGGTGCATATCTTCTTAAACGAGGAGCGTGAATTCTATGATATTGAGCGGCTATGGGTCACGGGCGACAATCTGATCGATATTGAATGAATAAAAAGGCGGTGAACCCGCCTTTTTTAGTTTGATGGCTATAGCAAAGCATACCCGTTGCCTATCAAGGGCGGCATGTATGCTTTTCTGTATACACAAGCGCGCGGCATGCTTTGCAAAAATCGGAGGCCGCAGCGCCTAAAACCCGATACGCGGATTGTTTTTGGACGCGCGGTATAACACGAACTTCCTGCCGATGCATTGCACAGGCTCGGCGTTGGTCGCCTTTGCAAGCTCTTCGCAGGCTGTGCGCGCGTCGTATTCGCTGTTCTGCTGCACGGTGGCCTTCACCAGCTCCCGCGCTTCGAGCGCATCATCCACCTGCTTGATCAGATTGCCGCTGATGCCCTCTTTCCCCAGATGGATGATGGGTTGGATATCGTTGGCCAGCGAACGCAAATAGGCCCTTTCTTTACTCGTAATCATCATATTTTCCTCCTAATCCACAAAATCAAACGCCAGAGAACCCAGATACACCGTGTCGTTATGCTGTGCGCCGCGTTTGCGCAGCTCATCGATGATGCCCTCATCCTGCAAAATACGCTGGAACCGCCGCATGGAGTCCGCGTCGTCGGTGAAGGTGGAATCCAGCAGCCTGTCTATAGTAGGCCCGCTGACCATATAAGCGCCTTCCTGCACGGCGATCTCGTAGCCCTCCTGCTCCAGCGCATATTCAAGCGCCTCCTCATAGAATGTTTCAGGCGGGCTGAGCGTGGCAAGAAGCTGGGATGCGCGCTGCATCAGCTCTTCAACGCCTTGCCCCGTAGCCGCAGACACAGGGAAAACCTCCACATCTGGATATTTTTCCCGAAAGAAGGAGAGATAGACATCCGCGCCGGTCAGGTCCATTTTGTTGGCGGCCACGATGTGTATGCATTGCGCCAATTTTTCGCTGTATGCACGCAGCTCCTGGTTGATCGTCTCGTAGTCCTCTAACGGGTCGCGCCCTTCGCAGCCCGACATATCCAGCACATGGATGATGACGCGCGTACGCTCGATATGCCGCAGAAACTGATGCCCCAACCCCGCCCCTTCATGCGCGCCCTCTATAAGTCCGGGTATATCGGCGAGCACAAAGCGTGTGCCTTTGACATCCACAACGCCCAGATTGGGGGAGAGGGTGGTAAAGTGGTAATCCGCGATCTTGGGCCGCGCCTTGGAGACCATGGACAGCAACGTGGACTTGCCTACGTTGGGGAACCCCACCAGGCCCACATCCGCGATGCATTTTAATTCCAGCGTCAATTCATACGCTGTTGTTTTGCTGCCCGGCTGCGCAAAACGAGGCGCCTGGCGCACGCTGTTGGCAAAGCGTGTGTTGCCGCGCCCGCCGCGCCCGCCGCGAAGCAGCAGCCTTTGGGCTGTATCTGCACCCATATCCAGCAGCACACGGCCGGATGCGTCCTTTACCAGTGTGCCCGCAGGCACTGGGATCACCAGATCCTCCCCGTTTTTGCCGCGCCGGTTGTTTGAAAGGCCGTCCTCCCCGTTTTGTGCGAAATATTTGCGCTGGTAACGAAAGCTCATCAGCGTATTGATGCCGTGATCCACGCAAAAAAGAACGCTGCCGCCGTCGCCGCCGTCGCCGCCGTTGGGGCCGCCTGCCGGCACAAATTTTTCCCGGCGGAAGGAAACGCAGCCGTTGCCGCCGTTTCCTGCTTTTGCCGTGATGGATACTACATCTATAAACATGCTGGCTCCTCTGTGTTTTTATTCAGGCAAGGTTTGCCTGCAATCGATTATACCAATATGTGCCGTTTATATGCAACTGTAATTCATTTTGCTGAAATTCATACAGGCGGGTTTGGATATGAACACCTGTGCATAGGACGCTTTTTGTGCTAAAATGTAAGACGCAGCCATAACTTTCAGCACGGGGCTGCGTATACTCATCAGACGAAGAAGGTTGCTAAATGGACGAAAAAAAACTTGTCCTTCGGGCACAAGACGGGGATATGGATGCATTTGACCAGTTGGTCCTTCATTGTTGGGATCATGCGCTGTTGTTTTGCACGCGTATTTTGCACGATTTCCATGCTGCTGAGGATATTCTCCAGGAGAGCTTTGCGGCCGCATATCTGCACTTAGGCGACTATAACCCGCAGTATGCGTTTAAAACGTGGCTATACCGCATCATACGTAATCGCAGCATCAGCTATCTGCGCAAAAAGAAACCCTTGAGGATGGAGGATTCCTATGAGGTGAAAAGCCCCGAATCGGTGGAGGAGCTGTTTTTGCAGGAGGAGCTGGCCAAAGAACTGCACAGCGCAGTTGACCGGCTGCGTTCAAGCCATCAACAGGTGCTTACGCTGGTCGGCTTTGAAGAGATGAGCTACCGCGAGGCGGCCGAGGTGATGGGCAAAACGGAAGGGCAGGTAAAAGCACTTTTATTTAGGGCGCGCAGAGCCCTTAAAAGACAGATGGAAGGAGGAGCATCGTGAACAGCTATACGTCCAAACAACAACGCATTTTAAACGGCGTGCATCATAAGATCGAGCTTCTCCGGGAGCAGGAACAGCAAACGAAGAGGACGCTTGCCCGCCCGTTTAAAAAATATTGGGCCGTTCCTGTTGCGGTGGGTGCAATGGCCTTATTGATCGCGCTGCTGGCCGCCAACCCGTTTCTTGGACAACAGTTTGATGAGGCTGCGCCGCAGCAGTTGGCGGATGCCGGCGGGGGATACGGCGAACACAGTGCCGCGCAAGAGGAGGCGGAGCTCGAAGCGATGCCTGAGGACGGCGCTTTTTACGCCCGAGGTGGGGAAGACGAGACCGAACAGTTTTTTGCAGATTCATATGGCCCTGCAAACCCTGAAGGCACGAACAGCGCGTTTTCATTGGCGCTGTTGAACGCGTCGCTGCAAGAAAAAAAGGGCAGCGTGGCCATTTCACCGGCGGCGGCGGAGCTGTCGCTGCTGATGCTGTATACAGAAGCCTACGGCGAGACGCAACAGGCGCTTGCCGGCGTGCTTCACATACACAGCGAAGCGGAGGCGTTGGTGAGAGCCGCCGCCATACAGCATGCCTTTTCAAGGAACGCAGGGCAGCTGGACATTTGGCTTTCATTGGGGGGCAAGAGCGCGTTTGATGCGGAATTTGCTGAAAGCGCAAGGGAATATTTTGGCGCGCAGACGGATGACGAAAGCGCCCAGAGCCATGAGAAACAGCTTGAGGACGCCGGGCATGCCGAATTAACGGTGTTCAACGCGGCGAACATGCGCAGTGATGCAGAAAACAGTGCTGCGGACGATACAAGCGATGGACACACAGAGACGGACGGGCAGACGGAGCGCTTGCATCCAATCATAGAGGAGATGGATTACGCGTATCTGGACGGGTTGCATTATGTGGCATTGCCCTATACGCAAAACAGCCGGATTATGCTGGTGTTGCCGCAAGAAGGCACGGATGTGCAAACGGCGGCGGGCATTATGGCGCAAGCCGGGCTGGAGGCGATGCTTGACAATATGGAGCGGCAAACCATACGCTTGCTCATGCCGGATTTCGACATAAGCAGCGACACCGATCTCGCACTTGCCTTGCAGGGGATGGGGCTGGGCCGTCTGTTCGACGAAGAGCGCTGTGAACTGAACCTGACGCAAGAGGGGGCGGGCGGCGGTGTGTATGTCGGGCAAATGATGCAAAGCTGCGGCGTGGGCCTGCGCAAGGCAGGCGCTGAAACGTTAGAGCCAAAGGACGCTGTGTTTTCCATGGCGCTGCACGAGCCGTTTCTATATGTCGTATACAGTGAGGAAGGTATGGTGCTCGCCTGCGGCTCGGCTGCCGGCGCGCATGAATAAAGGACGGATAGGATGGAAAAGGGGATCTATACCTGGTTTGGCTATCTGCTCGGACTGGAAGAAAGCCTGCACATGATCAAAGAGGCGGGTTTCGATGCGATCATGCTGTGGTGGGGGGATACGCTGGCCGATTACTACGGCACGAAGGACGAGCTCGCCCGTATGGTACGCCAAAGCGGCTTGGCTTTAGACAATATCCATGTGCCCTATGAGCATGTGAACGGCTTCTGGTCGGACGATGCGGCTGCGGTGGCCGGCTTGCTCACAGTATATAAGGGATATGTGGACGATTGTGTCCGCTATGGGTTTCCGGCTATGGTGATGCATCCGGAGGATTACGGAAAGGCTGCGGGCGTCAACGAACGCGGATTGGATGCGTTTGCCGCACTTTGTTCCTATGCGGAAAAAAAGGGCGTATGCATCGCGCTGGAGAACACCGTGGACAACGCCTATATGAGGTCGGTGCTGGCGCATAAGGGCTGCGAAGGGTTTGCTTTCTGCCTGGACACCTCGCATGCGCATCTTTCAAAGGACCAACAGGAGTTGATGGCGCTTTACGGCGACAGGCTTGCATATCTTCATCTGTCGGACAACGATGCGTCATATGACCAGCATCATCTGATCGGGCAGGGCACTGTCGATTGGGAGGCGTTTGCGCGCCTCTTGAAGAACAGCGGGTTTAACGGGCGGCTCTCCTTGGAAGTAGTCGCTTCGTCTGTTATAAAAAAGCAGATGGATGCAAAGACATTCTTAGACATGGCCTATGAATCGGTCTGCTGGTTGGAGGCGCTCATAGAAAACGTGTAATCCGCTCAAAAGAGCATCACACGCGCACCCTTGCGCTGCGTTTGCAGCGCAAGGGTCGTTTATTTTTTATTGAACATCTGCATGAGCTGCAGCATATTGCCCATACCGCCGCTGCTGCTCGGCATACCGCCCTTCGCGCCGCCCTGCAGCATGCCCATCATGTTCATGAGTTGTGCAGGGTCCATACCGCCGCCGCTGCTCGGCATACCGCCCTTCGCGCCGCCCTGCAGCATGCCCATCATGTTCATGAGCTGTGCGGGGTCCATACCGCCGCCGCGGCCTTGCGCGCCATCCTTCGCGCCGCCCTGCAGCATGCCCATCATGTTCATGAGCTGTGCGGGGTCCATACCGCCGCCGCTGCCCGGCATGCCGCCCTTCGCGCCGCCCTGCAGCATGCCCATCATATTCATGAGCTGTGCGGGATCCATACCGCCGCCACCACCCTGTGCGCCGCCTTGCATCATATTCAGCATGTTCATCATGGACAGCATGCTGTTCATATCCATACCGCCATCTGCGGATGAACCGGCGGCGGACGGCGGGGCTTCATACGAAAAGGCTTCAGAAGGCTCCTGCGCCTGAGCGGAATAAGGCGTGTGTGCAGCATCTTTGTACTGTTCGGTGTAAGGCGTGTGTGCAGAATCCTCGTACTGTTCGGTGTAAGGCGTGTGCGCTACGTCTTCGCAGTGCGCATCGTCCGCCCAGACATAAGCTTCCTCAGGCGGCTCATATTCCGGTGCGGGGCTGCCATAGGCGGCTGTGTCATATTGTGTGGAATAGTATCGCAGGAGTATGTCGATGATCCTCTGAAGCTCGTCGCGCGAGGAAGCGTCGCAATAATTTTTAAGCACCTTCAGCAGACCGATTTGGCGCTCCTCATCGCTCAGACCACAGCCCTGATGTGCGAACTCCATCTGTTTATAGGGAATGCGCTCGCGCAGCCGGTGGAGCTCGATCACCACATAAGCGTCTGTCTGCTGCGGGCCGCTCAGATAAGGAAACAACGATTCAAACAGCTCGATGGTCTCCACCGAGTCATAAAGCCCAGCGCAGAGAAGCGTGAGCATAAGGCCGGAGGTGGGGCGGTAAGCATCTGCCCTCGGCGCGGATGGATCGGCTGTCCCTGAGAAGGTTTGACGGGGCAGTCGGTGATAGGCAGGCTTCACACTTTTAACCTCCTAACGTTGGATTCAGTATGTCCACATGAAACGAAGATCCATCAAAAGGGCGTGTGTTTGCCCGGGGTGTGCGGATATTCGCAGTCTTTTCAGGCGTTCGCAGCGGCCATGCCGAAAGAACAGATCCACGAAGCCTTCACAATAGTCTATGCCATAATTTGAAATAGTGAACCGATTCGCAAAACAATGAATATATTGTAGGAAACAGTTTGTTTAATAAGGGAGGTATATATGTGAGAAACCTTAGAAACCCGCACAGCCGCCCGCCGGCTAAGCCTATGAATACCAGCAACCGCCCCCCGGCGCCGCAGACCGCTGCCCCGCAGCAAAGGCCTGCCTCCCAACGCCCGCCGGCCGCAAAAGGCGAACAACATACCGCTGCCGCCCGTCCGCAGGGACAGCGCGTACAGCCCGCGCAGAACAAGCAGCAGCACCCATACCCGCAGCAGCCCGTGCAGAACAAGCAACAGCACCCATACCCGCAGCAGCCCACGCAGAACAGGCAGGGCGCCGAGCCGGATTACAGCTGTCTGAACCAGTCGCAGAAGCAGCAATATGACACAATGCAGGAGCAAATGCGGCGTTATGAGGGTAAAAGCGAAGCGGAACTGTTGAACGAGATCAAGCGCATGAGCAAAGCAGGGCGGGAGAACGGCACGTTTGATGAAAAAAAGCTCAACCATTTTGCGAACACCATCTCCCCCATGCTCAACGAGGAGCAGAAACGCCGGCTGCAGCATATCATGCAGCAGATCAACCCGGTCTAAGCTGCGCCCTGAGCATCCTCCGGCACCGAGGCGGCTGCAGACATCAGCACACATTTTGATGCGGCAGGACACGCAAAAACAGAGCAGCCGCCTGGCTTTATTGAAAGCGCGCGCACAAGCCCCGCAGGTGCATGAGGAGGAAGTGATCGAGTATACGTTTTTGGCAATATCCGTCACCAGGGACATGCTTGCGCCCGCAGGCGGATGCTATTATAATGGCATTAAGAGTATGAGTGCCGGTATGTCCGGCGTAAAGGGGGTTTATACATGACACAGCGTGAGCGGATGGATGAGATCATCAGGCGGCTGGGCATAATCTATCATGATGTGGCGTGCGGCCTTGCGTTTGAAACGCCTTTTCAGCTGCTCGTCGCCACCATGCTGTCCGCGCAGACGACGGATGTGCAGGTCAATAAGGTGACCAGCGAATTGTTTTTGCTCTATCGCACGCCGCTTGATTTCGCCGGGCTTGCGCAACAAACATTAGAGCCGCTCATCAAAAGCTGCGGGTACTACCATACGAAAGCAAAACACATCATTGCCGCCAGCCGTATGATATTGCAAGAGTATGGAGGAGAGGTGCCGGATACGATAAAGGAGCTTATGAAGCTGCCCGGCGTGGGCCGAAAGACTGCGAATGTGGTGTATGCCAATGCGTTCGGCGGTGACGCGATCGCTGTGGATACCCATGTGTTTCGCGTGGCGAACCGGCTGGGATTGGCGAAGGCTAAGAATGTCGAAAAAACTGAGATGCAGCTGATGCAAAACATCCCCAAAGAGCAATGGTCGAAAGCGCACCACTGGATCATTTGGCATGGCCGCAGGATTTGCTCCGCGCGCAAGCCCAAGTGTGAAACATGCCCGTTGGCCGATGTGTGCAGCTTCTATATGGCACAGGTGCAGGCTTCTTAGAAATATGCTGCATATAAAAGCAAAGCCCCGAAACTTCGGGGCTTTTTTGTGCTATAAAAAATTCTGATCGCCTTATCTGATGAAATTGGTGCGCGTAATGGGGCCGATCACAGGCGGCTTGATGCCGGCCTTTTTGCCTGCTGCGATGCATTCGAGCAGCCACGCCATGTTCTGACCGATGGTATACATGATCTGCATGCCCTCGATGTCCTGGCGCACCTGCTCCGGATTGTGGCCGTGCACCATATTCCAATAGAAGGAAGAGACGATGGGCATATTGGAGATGGAAAAATATTTATTCAACATATCCATGGTCGCCGTCGTGCCCGCTCTGCGCGCCACGGCGATGGAAGCGCCCAGCTTGCCTGCATAGTCTCCGTCTGCGTAGAACACCCTGTCTAACAACGCCACCAGCGCACCGTTTGCGGAAGCGTAGTACACAGGCGAGCCGATGACCAGCCCGTCGCATGCGCTGATCTTGTCCGATAGCGCGCAGGCCGCGTCGTCTGTAAACACGCAGCGCTTTGTCTGTTTGCATTTCTTGCAGGCGATACAGCCGCGCACGGGCTTGGTGCCGATGTGGAAAAACTCTGTTGCGATGCCGTTGTCTGCCAGCCCCCTTTGCACTTCTGCCAGCGCGGTGCAGGTACTGCCTGATGCGTGCGGGCTGCCGTTTAATAAGAGCACTTTCATGAATTCATTTCCTCCACTGCATTGATATCCTCTATTATAGCATAGCGGCAAAACCGCCGGCATATGAATTGTGCAATCGCGCATACCGCAGCAAGATCGTACGCGTACAAGGAGATGAGGGCCTCGAAAAAGGATTCTCCCGCGTGCTGCGGATCACAAGAAAGGCGTGCGTCATCAGTCGATGCGCGCATAAACGTCCAGCGCGTCCTCGATGTTGTGCGGCTCTGTCTGATGATCGCCGCCTGCGCCCACGGTTACGAGTATATACTCCTCTTCGTCCTTTTCGGCCAGCGAAGCCAGACACAACCCCGCTTCGGCGGTATAGCCTGTCTTGCCCCCTAAAACCCGCCCGCCTGCGAATGCCGGATCCTGCATCTTGAGGATCATGGTGCTATACAGCGTGACGCCCTCGGGATGGACATTGGTGCTGCCTACTGTGTGCCGCATGGTGGTGAATAGGGTGCGAAAGGTTTCATTTTGCAATGCGTGATGCAGCAATACGGCCATATCGGAAACTGTGGTGAAATGATCGCGGTCGTGCAGGCCGGTGATGTTGGCAAAGTGTGTGTCTGCCAAGCCCAAGGATTCCGCCTTGCGGTTCATCAGGCCCACGAACGCGCTTTGCGAGCCTGCCGTTTCGATGGCCAGCACAGCGGAGCATTCCCCGCCGCTGGACAGCACGACGCCGTAAAGCAGATCGATCGCCTTGACCTCTTCGCCCGCTATGAACCCCGCCATGGAGGCGTTGGCTTCATAGAGCGGGTTGAGTATTTCGTTGGTGACGGTAAACGCTTCGTTTAAGTCTGCTAAATGCTCGATGGCGACGAGCGCCGTCATGATCTTGGTCAAAGAGGCGGGATAGACTTTTTCCTGCGCGCCCTTTTCCATGAGGGTGATGCCGTCCTCAACACGCATCAATATGGCGTTGCTGCTGTGCAGCCCATCGGAAGAAACAGGTGTAAACGGACGCGGTGTGGGTGTGGGCTCGGGTGTAGGAGAAGGCGTGGGCGTAGGCTGCACAGCGGCCTGCGCGGAGGATGAGGGTGCGACTGAGTGCTGCGCTTGCGAATCCGGCGCCGATGCCGTGGGCGAGAACAGCTTCACAGCAGCAAAAACCAGCACTGCCACCAGCAACAGCAGCAGTATAAACCGAAGCGTTGCTCTTTTTCTTCTTCTGCGATGACGAACCATATTGGATTCTCCTTTAGCCTCAGTTGGCAGAATCATACACGGCCTGCGGCGGATGATTCTATATTATTCAAGCATAAAAACGCGCGGTTGTCCATATGAAGGGCCAATTATAGCTGAAGAATTCAGCCGCGCATGAATTTTTTCGCAGCACTCAGCACTCGAAATGCCGCATAAAAGTCATGTACAAAAGGCTTAAAAAGAATTGGTGAAATATGTGATGGTTGTGTATAATAAAATTATTAAAAAGGAAGCGGCCAATGAACGACACACGCAAGGGCGGGCCGTCTTTACGCGCTATGCTGCACCATGGGAAATATCATGGCTGCCGGCATACTGCCGGAAAGGAAAGATAAAGATGAATCAGACCATTCGACGCGTAAGCATGCTGTGTCTTTGCATTGTGCTGCTGTTCGTGCTGTTGGCAAGCGGCTGTTCGGTGGAAAGACAGGCGCAGCCGTCTGTGTCGCCGCAGCCGTCGGTTCAGGCGACGAATATGCCAACGCCCGCTCCCACGCCAACCCCCACCCCTACGCCTGAACCCACGCCCGCGCCTGTGCCCTATATCGAAATACAGTACGACCATTTTTTGCTCTCCAAGCGGTATCGTGAGCTGTTAAGTGATGATCTGTATGACTTGTACTGTGTATTGGTGCAGAGCGTGCTGGACTACGAGAACGAGGTCGAGATCCCCGAGCACCTGCGAAACGACCCCAACCTGCGGTTTGTCACCAACATATTCCAGCGTCAGAATCCGCTGGAGTTTTTGTCGGGCACGCCCTTTTACAGCGTGGACGGTTCTCGGTTCGAGATGGAGTTTCGCTTGCCTAAAGAAGAGCATGATGAGAAATTGAAGCAGATCGGGCAGCGTATTGAAGAGATCATACACACCAACATCCAGGAAAACTATAACGCGCTGGACGCTTCCATCGCGTTTTACCGCTATTTGTCCATGAACACGCTGTATACCATGGAAACGGAAAGCACGGAAGCATACGGTATACTCATGAACCAAGAAGGCGTATGCACAGGCTTTGCGCACGCCATGCAGATACTGCTCACCCAATCGGGCTATGATGACGGCTATGCCGCCGAGAGCACGCCGGATGACCCGGAAATAGAAGGGCATGCGTGGAATGTTTTGCAGTTTGGCTCTGAATGGTATCATGTGGACGCGACATGGGAAAACACCGCCTACGCCGGATGGACGCTCAACTATTTCGGCATGACGGATGAGGAGCGCAGCGAAGGGCTGGTGGGGCGTATAGGCATTGAATTGCGTGAAGAGGAGCCGATGCGGATGGAATGTACGGATGAAGCGTTCGTTATGCTGCATGACACCATCGATTACCGGCCGGATCTTGAAAACCACCGGGTGATCTTTCAGGTATGGGACGGGGGCTGGTATGTACTGGATACGCAGACGCTGAATATCACGCCCGCAGACGTGCAGGGGCCGCTCAACGCGCAATAAAGGCGATGACTTATAAGAAAAAAAGGCTTGTGGATCAAGCCCTTTCACACACAGGGAAACGGCGGCTTTGATTTTCTCAAAGCCGCCGTTTAGCCTTTTAGGATATGAGGTATCATCTGACAATTTTTTATATGCCGTCCAGCGATGAACAAACTGAATACGAAAAATGTATACTTATTGTGAGATTTTCTTCCTCATGGGGAAAAAACTAAACGCCGTTAAGCCTATCCCCAATATAATGACAGTAAAGGT
Organism: Christensenellales bacterium; assembly: GCA_050945835.1. Taxonomy (GTDB): domain Bacteria; phylum Bacillota; class Clostridia; order Christensenellales; family JBMNTQ01; genus JBMNTR01. Next base: position 100,659 of record JBMNTR010000001.1, read on the forward strand.
TATCGTAAAAATGGTGGGCATGGGCTCAATCTGCGCATACTGCATCGGATCTGAAAAAAATCCAGTCCCGGCGGCATACTGCAAATCAAGCCTCATTGCGTTCAACTGAATCATCCTTAATGAGAAATATTCCATTATCAACAAAACAAGGCCAACGACGACTGTGATCCAGCCAAAAGTGAATTGCCTTTTCTTCATATTTCTTGCTACAACCTCATATAATTGCGGTGTTGAAATTCCAACACGGTTCACAACATCCTTTCCAAGCAGCTCATCCGTTGAAATGGAAAATACTTTGCTGAGGGCAAGGACTTTTTCGAGTTCGGGTGATGATTGGTCCGTTTCCCACTTCGATATCGCCTGGCGTGATACGCCTATCATTTCGGCAAGCTGCTCTTGCGACAGGCCACTCGCTTTGCGCAGCTGCTGAATTCTTTCTCCAATATTCATATTTACACTCCTTTCAAGAAACATTTTACCCGTTCAAGCAGATGCAAGCTACCAGTATAACCTTGAACATGCGCAACCCATGGTTGCAACCGATCAAAAAACGATCGTCTGCATCATGATAGAGCATCGCTTCGCGCATCACAAAGCTGTCCACGCATTCCTTACGTCACTTCGGGCTAGGCTCAAGCTGAGGCTTTACCTGTGTATTGATCCTTGATTTTCCTGCAAAGCAAAAGGAGGCACCGCCCACTTTGAACGATACCTTCTTGATTTCACTTGAAAGACGCCCTGCTGACAGCTTAAGTTTTCATACCATACTTATGCGTGGACTGCGTTCAGCCGCTTTTTTCTTGTGGCACGCAAAAGCGCCGTGAAGCTTTTTCCATATGCGCACCCATCAGCGGGCCCTTTTATGCGCCATAGGGCTGTGCGCCGGGCAGTATATACCCTGTTTGCCGGTAATAATCGAGCAGCAGATCCACCACCAGCCCGTAGCTCTTGGTGCCTTGCTCTTGATGGTTGGCTTTTAAATAGAAATCGTTGATGACCTCCTGCGCTTCTGAAACAGGCCCCTCAAAGGAAGCCCAATAAGCGCTTGCATAGGCCCTGTCCCGTCGTACAGCGTCGCTCAGCGGCTCTGTTGCCTGCCAATACAGCTCGCGGGATTCGGCATACAATGCGTTGCCTGTGTAGGCGAGCGCCGTATACACGCCCGAATAGCGAAAATATACGTCGTCATGATAGGTGCAGGCGATAAACGCGGCGAAGTTCGCTTCCTCTTCCGGTGCGATGCCTATGGAATGCGCCATTTCATGTGAGGCTGTGAAGGGCAGATTAAAACCGGGCATATCGATATTGACATTGGGTTCAAATGTAAACGGGACATAGATTCCAGCGATCCCCAAATAGGACATTCCTTCGGAATACAAAACGGGCTTGGGGCGGGCATAGATTCCTTTCAACGCGGGAAAATCAGATTGCGCGCGCACATACCCTTCCCGGGTCATCGAAAAGAGTGTGTCTGTGCTGTGCGGAAGCTGCAGCACACCCTCCTCATCCTCCGGCAGGCTTTCACGCAGTTGTGAAGCTTCTATTGCCAATTGCCTGCAAAGCGTATACAACTCCTGCTGTGTGGAAAAGCTCGCGTGCAGCCCGAGACGGACCGCAAGGGGCGCGCGGTAATAATGAAAGCCCCACAGCGTCAAAAAGCTGAACAAGATGATGGAGACCGCGCACAGCATACACGCAACGCTGCGCAGCAACGCGCGATACCAGTAGCGTCTGTAGTAGATCACACGTATGAGGCTGAACACGATATAACCGGCGGCGAGTAGACAAAACGCGTAAACGGCCAGTTCTGCGAGCGATATGGGCAGCAGGCTGAAAAGGCTGCCATACAACAGGCAGAGCACAGGATAGAAGAGCCGTGCGTAGATTTCAGCGAACGCGTCCATATGGACAGCCGCCGTATAGGCGAATAGTGTGGCCGTCATAAACCCGGCTGATGTGAGCAGCGGCGTTTTTAGGTTGAGCGCACGCCGTGTATAGCGTTGCTTTGGGGCATGTTTTTGTGCGGTGAAGGTATCCGAAATGCGCATGGCGGCGCTGCTGTGCCTGTGTTTTGACGCATCGGAATCTGCGGTGATCCCCGAGACACGCGCTCGATGCACGATTCCCTTGAGCTCTTCTTGTTTCACACAGGATCTCCCTTTCCGGACGAAAACGTCCAACCTCAAAACAGTTCAGCGCCGGGGCATCAAAAGGCGCGGTTTTGCGCATAGACACACCCGGCGCAAACCGCCCGGCCCCCCACACCAATACATACAGGCGAGCGCATACCCGCCCTCATGATGTTGCGCGCAAGCCGTGCAACAGGCGCGCTCATCCCTGCTCTTCGCAAGCTGATAGCTAACAAGCAGCTTGTTTGCCCGGGAAAAGCGCGCGCGCAACGTTACAGATCCAGCAGACCTACATCGTTTTCCTCGAATATGCGGATAGCTTCTTTCGGCTTATCCACCCTGAATATGACCACGGCCTTGTGGTCGATGTGGCGCACCATGGAGTACAGGTATTCGATACTGACCTGCCCCTGGCGCAGCAGATTCAATATGCGCGCAAGCCCGCCCGGCGCATCCGGCACCACCACGCCCATGACGTCGGTCAGCGTCGCGGCATAGCCGAATTCGTGCAGCAAGGCTAGGGCTTTTTCCTTGTCGCTTACAATAGCGCGCACCATGCCGAAATTGGCGGTATCCGCTAAGGAAAGCGCCAGCAGATCGATGCCGTTATCCCCCAGCAGCGTGCAAAAATCGGCGATTGCGCCGGTCGTATTTTCAATAAAGACAGAAATTTGTTTCATCGTTTACCTCCCATACGGCGTTCTTTGCGAATCCTCCATATACCTATTCGTATAGCTTGCGCTTATCGAGTATGCGTTTGGCTTTGCCTTCGCTGCGCTCGATGCTCCTAGGCTGCATGAGCCGTACCTTCGCGGAAAGCCCCAGTATATGCATGATGCTGCGTTGCAGCGTTTCACGCAGCTCCTCAATTTTGCGTACTTCGTCGTGTATCAGCTCAGGCGCCATCTCCACCTGCACTTCCAGGGAATCCAGATTGTTGATACGATCCACCACCAGCAGATAATGAGGCGAAATACCCGGTGTTGCGGTGAGCACCGTTTCGATCTGCGAGGGGAAGACGTTCACACCGCGTATGATGAGCATATCGTCGGTGCGCCCTGTCAAGCGGTGGATGCGCCGGTGTGTGCGCCCGCAGACGCAAGGCTCCGGTATGATGCAGGTGATGTCGTGTGTGCGGTAGCGTATGGTGGGGATGCCCTCCTTGCCCAATGTGGTGATGACGAGCTCGCCGAATTCGCCGTCGGGCAGCGGTTCGCCGGTGGCGGGATCCACGATTTCCACCAGGAAATAATCCTCCCAGACATGCAGGCCATATTTGGCTTCCTTGCATTCCATGGCCACGCCCGGCCCCATGGTTTCAGACAAACCGTAGATATCCAATGCATCGATATGCATCAACTCCTCGATGTGGCTGCGCATGCCTTCTGTCCAGGGTTCTGCTCCGAAACAGCCTGCGCGCAGCTTGAAATTCTCCAGCGGGATGCCCATCTCATGGATTTTTTCAAATATCATCAGTGCATAAGAAGGCGTGCAGGCGAGTATACTGGCGTTGAAGTCCTGCATCAGCATGATCTGCCGCATGGTGTTGCCCGATGAAATAGGCAGCGCCATAGCGCCTAGGCATTCGGCGCCGTAATGGATGCCCATGCCGCCTGTAAACAGCCCGTATCCGTAGGCGACCTGCACCACATCGTTGCGTGTAGCGCCGGCGCAGCCTAAGGAGCGCGCACAACACTGCGCCCATATACCGATATCGTTCTGCGTGTAGCCCACGGTGGTCGGCTTTCCGGTGGTGCCGGAGGAAGCGTGCAGCCGCACGATCTGATCCATAGGCGCAGAAAACATGCCGAAGGGGTATGTGTCCCGCAGATCTGTTTTGTTGGTAAAGGGGAGCCGCCTGATATCATCCAGCGACTGGATGTCCTGCGGGGCGACGCCGTGTTCGTCAAATAGCCGCCTGTAAAAGGGCGAATTTTGATAACAGTGAGAGACTGTGCCTTGAAGCTTGAACAACTGCAAGCTCTTGATTTGTGAGCGGCTCATACACTCCATTTTTCGATCAAAGATCGCGACAGTGTTTTTATCCATCGATATTATTGCCTCCAGAATGCTCGTAATAACAGTAAATAAACGTATTCAGTCATAACAATATGGTGTATAATATTAAACGCAACAAGATTAAGATATAAAACAGCCGAAAACTATTTTATGACATAAATCAACATCATTATACAATAACTTCGATGCAATGAACAGGTTTATTTTTGCCATATATAAGACCATGCAGTTGGTAAATAATGCAAAACTAGAAAGGGCGCTGAAGAAGGTTGAAAACAATATGCCACGTTGTGAAGGGCAGATGGGGATTGCAAGAGGACCTAGCGGGGATGCTGTCAACAGTGGCCAATGAGTTTAAGAGCATGGTCACCGTCTCCTGTAAAGGCAAGCGCGCCAACGCAAAACAATTGAGAGAAATCCTTAAACTGGCAGCACAATACGGGGATCTGCTGGCGATCCGTATCGAAGGGGAGGACGCACTGCAAGCACAGCGGTGTATTGTAAATGTGCTGTCTAAAATATCTTCAGAACAGCAAGAGGAAAGCGAAAAGCCTCAGGAAGACGAAGCGGATGCCGAACAATACCGCGACACGGTTTTCTGTGGAGGTACAGTCACGGGTGTGATTCATTTTTTAAAGCGAAAACAGCATTGCATGGATGTGGAAAAGCATCGTGCGGGTGATGAAAAAGAGCGGTTCAACGCCGCGCGCAGCCAGATATGCGACAAGCTTAAAAAATGTGCGGATGCCATGCGTGAAACAGACGCCGGTATCGCACTGATTTTCGAAACACAAATCATGGTGCTGGGCGAGGAAGAGCTGGGCGGCGCCGTCAACTGGCTGATCGATATCGGGTTCAGCGCGGAGGACGCCATCAGCCGAATCGCGCAGCACTACCAGCAGGCGGCCGAGAATTCGGGCGATATGCTCAACGAGCGCATGATGAATGTTTGTGATCTGGCCGCCTGGCTGCTGCATGCCTTAAAAGGAGACTTGCAGCAATCAGGCGCGGAGATGAAAGGGAAAGTAGTCGCGGCCGAGTTGATCAGCGTGACGCAGCTGCTTTCCCTTCAGCAGAGCGGGGTTACCGCAGTGGTCACGAAAAAAGGATCTATGAATTCGCATGTCACCCAACTGGCCAGTGGATTTGACATGACCTATGTGGGAGCGCTGGAAGAAGAGTTTGACAGCTTGCTGGCCCACGAAGGTGAGTACGTGGTGGTCGACGGCAGCACAGGCGTGATCCATCTGGCGCGGGAGCCTTTAGAAGAACAGGCGCAGAGCACACAGCAAAGCAGACGCGATGCAAAGCCGGCGATCTCCTTAAACGGAAAACACATTCCCGTTTTAGCCAGCGTAGGTACGCTGGAGGGGTTGCAGACAGCGATCCGTAACGGAGCGGACGGCATCGGGCTTTTGCGCAGCGAGCTGTTGTGTACGCCCGACATGAGCTGGGAGACGCAGTGCTTCATGTATCGGCAGGCTGCCAGTTTAGCGGGCGGGAAGTGTTTGACCATACGAACATTTGATTACACGGCGGATAAAATGGGGGCCCACGAAGCACCCGCAATGGGTGTTCGCGGCGTGCGGGGGGTACTCCAGAACGAACAGGAGATGTACACGCAACTCTGTGCCATACTGGTTGCGTCTGTGCAGGGTGAGATCGATATCATGCTGCCCATGGTGAGCATGGCGGAAGAGGTCCGGCTTATACGCGGTATGATGGAGGATATCAAAAAAGAGCTGAGCAGCCAAGGCATACCCTATCGCGACGATATCAAGCTGGGCGTGATGATCGAAACACCCTCCTCCGCCATCATCAGCGATGTGCTGGCCAAAGAATCGGACTTTTTTGCCATTGGATCCGGCGATCTCACACAGTTCACCATGGCTGCGGACAGAAGTGAGTCTCGCTTGCATGCGTATTACGATGTCGGCAATGAAGCGGTGTTGAGACTGATCCGTTTTACCGCCATGAACGCACACCGCGCAGGCATACCGGTGTTTATCTGCGGCGAAATGCAGGCGGATAAACAAACGGTACAAAAGATACTGCAAACGGGTGTGGGCGCCATATCCACAGCCATGAACCGCATCCACTGGATGAAGGAGATCATACGCGAAACGGACATCGGCGAGCATACGTGTGTTGCACTTCAGAGTGTTTTAGAGGACGGGGCGTCCGAATCAGGCAGTTCCGATCCCGTTGCGCAGGTGGAATCGGCATCCATCTGTGAGAGTGGATGAGCGCACGGTATTATGAAAAGCGAAGGGCGTTATGCGCAGGCCGGAGGAATGACGCCGAAGCATAAATACGAACGGCGCTGCAAAAACAAGCATTCAAGCAGGCGTCGTTTTTTGCAGCGCGCAGCAAACCCGGAGGATCAGCGCTTGACCTCGGCCAAGGCATGTGGGATAATAAACGCGATTCTAACATTTGGAGACACCCCGCTATGCATATAACAGCGTGCTACATCGTAAGAAATGAAGAGCAAAACATCAGACGTTCCATCGAAAGCCTGAAAGACGTGTGCGCCGAAATTGTGGTGGTGGACACCGGCTCTGAGGACGCCACGGTGAAAACGGCAAAAGAGCTGGGCGCCGATGTGTATCATTTCGAATGGGTGAATGATTTTTCAAAGGCGCGCAACTTTGCGCTGTCCAAGACGAAGGGCGATGCGGTCATCTTTCTGGATGCGGACGAATGGTTTGTGAACCCCTTGACCCAAGAACATGTGCAGCGCCTGAAAGAGGAGCTGGCATCGGGCGCGGATGTGTTCACGCTCCCTTTTCGGAATATTTCCGGGCAAGATGTGTCGGAGCCTTTCTTTTTAACGCGCATTTTCAGGAACCATACGGGTATTCAATATATTGAGCCTATACACGAAACCATCAACAAGACGACGAATTCTAAAAGGCTGCCCGACAGCTTTTTGGTCTATCATTCCGGCTATGAAACCGATGTTTTCGAAGACAAGCTTAAGCGTAATCTGCATGTGCTGAAAGCCCGGCTGGAAAATGAAAAATCCCCGATTCACCGCATCGTATGTTATTTCTATATCGCACGCGAGTCTTTAAGCTTGTCACGACCAGAGGATGCTGCCCGCTATTTAAAGCTTTTTTTCAAGCAATGGAGCCCGAAAAGATTTCCCACCATTCAAAACATCGCGATCGCGGCCCATCAACTGCGCATAAAGCTTGTGTCCGAGCATCCGGACCATGCGCCGGGTGATGAGATATGTAAAGAGTATGTGGCGCAATTCATAAAGGAATTCCCCGCACACCCGGTGTCAAGGTTTAGTGAGGCGCAATTCTATTATGCGCGCCAAGGGGATTTTCGCCGTGCGCGCGCGGCGATCCGTGAGATGGAAGCGTTGGCGCAAAGCTATGACGCCAAAGAATTCCCGCACGACATCACCAACATAGAGCTTTTCATGCAGGGTGCGTTGTCCATGAAGGCCGCGATAGACTACGGTCTGGGCGACCAGGCGGCGGCGCTGGATACGCTGATCACGCTTTTTAAAGGTTACGCGCTGGATCCGAAGCTGTTTTTGCTGCTGCTGCACATCATCAAGCACCAGCCGGCCGCCGAGATCATCGCCTTTATACAGGCGCTCAAGGGTACGCTTACTGTGGCCGAGCTGGAAGGGATACTCCGACAGCTTCTTTATTTTCCGGCGCTGAAGGATGTCTATATCCACTATTGCATGGAACACCTCAAAAAAACGCAGCGGCACAGCAGCTTCAGCGCAATCGCGTCGCTGCTGGAAAAAGGCCGTGAACGGCACGCCGTCAAGGTCGCGCAGGATCTATCAAAAGCCGACAGGCAATCCTCCGATGTGCTCCTGTGTGCCGCCCTCTTTTGTGCGAACGACGCAGCGCTCTGTGCGTCTTTACCCAAAAACGGGCGCATCGACCGGCTGTTAGCCGGCTGCTTTACGGGGGATGCTTTGGAAAACTTTACCATATATGAGCTGACCATCCTTTCGGAGGCGATGAAGATCATGCTCTTTGCAAGCCGCGAAGGGGCGGTCGGGCGGATGATGAAGCTCATGGAGGGCTATACATACGAGCGCTATTTGATGCGGCACAACTATTCACTCATGGCGCAGGATTACCGCTCCATACTGCAGACGCTGGACTTTGATCCGGACACGCTGCCGCCTTCGGCTTGTTCCAACACGCACCTGCTGCTTGGGATTGCCAACCGGGAATTGCGCCTGTATGATGCTGCTTTTGCGCATTTTGAAAAAGCGCTGCTGGCAAGCCCGAACAACCGTGAGCTCTATAAAGAATGCCGTGTGCTGTACAGCATGGCGCCCGGCTATGAGCAGTGGGTGAAACAGCTGATACAGCAGCATGAGCGCATGAGAAGCGCGGCTGAATAAGAGCAGCCCTGCCTTTGTGGTGTGTGCGGAGTTTTCTGATGAAAAGCTGCATGAAAACAGCCCGAAGAGTAAAAAATCGATCTATTGAAGCGTGCCTTCTTTGTGCAGGGGATGAACGAAGGCTGTCTGCCGGGTGCAAGATCAGATGTTAGAAGCACATGAATCCTTTTGGCCGTTTGGCGAAGAGGTTGTGGGTGTATGGATAGAGGAGTGTTGAAGAATGTCTGTAGAGATACTGCCCATCGTCGAGCAACAAGATGAGCAGATTAGAATCGTCGGCTACGAAGAACGGGAGAAGATCCACCGCGAAGGGCTGCGGCATGTGACCTCGCTGGTGCTCCCTGTTTTCGCACAGAACCGACGCAAAGTTTTAACGCTGGATAAATTCAATAAAGCGCGGAAGAAAGCGCAGCTAAGGGGTATGCCCGCTCCGCAGCGCAAGCCGCAGATCGATGTGTTTGGCGGCCATGTTACGCAGCAGGAGCTTCGGCTTAAGGACAGGAGCGAAGGCATACTCAGCGGCGAGACCATGCGCAGGAGCGCGTTGAAGGAATTGAGCGAGGAGCTCTTTCTTGTCAGCGATTCCAAACTATACGCTTATCCTGTGGATGCAAGCAAGCTGTATGAGCTGGGCTGGTTTGCGTATGAGGGCTGCGGCAATAACGAACTGGGCTTCGCTTTTCTCTATATGCTGGACGGCTACCCGGATAACGACCGCTTTATGGGCGCGGACTGTGTGTTGAGCGCGGAGTCGGGCGTTGAAGAGATCAGCCTGGACACGAATATCTACACCATCATGGAGTTGTTAAAGAAAAACCGTCTTGAGAATGAAAGCGTGCAGTCCTATGAGATCTGTGACGGTTTAAAGCGCCTGTTAGACGAGCAGGACACGCTGCTTCCGCTGCTGGAAAAGACGTTGTGCATCCCCATCCGGCTGACCTGACAGGCCTGTAACACACAACAAACGGCATTTTTGCATTGAAATCGTTACATGTTTCAAGTATACTTAAAAGTAACAAATGATCGGATATCAGGCTGTTTATAAATCAAATCATTATTTTTTAAGGAGTGGACGCACATGAAGAAAAAATATGCCGGTGAAACGTACACATTGTCCAACGGGGTGAAAGTACCGGTGATCGCGCTGGGCACCGCGCTGACGGACGACGGCGCCACAGCGGCGCGCTGCGTGATGGAAGCGGTGGAAGTGGGATACCGCAGCATCGATACCGCCGAAGCCTACAAGAACCAAAAAGGGATCGGAGAGGGCATCGCGAATTGCGGATTAAAGCGTGAAGAACTCTATATCACATCCAAAGTTTGGAACAACAACCATGGCTATGAGAACACCATCAAGGATTTCAAGAACACGTTGAAAGATCTGCAGCTGGATTATATCGATCAGTTCCTCATCCATTGGCCAGGCCCGCCCGAGAGTTTTATACCCACCTGGAAGGCTCTGGAAACGATGTATAAGGATGGTCTTGTGCGTGCGATCGGGGTGAGCAACTTCAAAGCGCACCATCTCAAAACACTCATGGACAATGCCGAAATCATGCCCATGGTGGATCAGCTTGAGCACCATCCGGTGTTTATTCCGGTTGAAGAGATCGAATTCTGTCGTGCCAACGGCATACAGCTTGAAGCCTGGCGGCCGATCTGCTGGGGTGTGCTCGATCAATACGAGATCATGCATGAGCTTGCAAAAAAATACGAAAAATCCACCACACAGATCGCTCTGCGCTGGCATCTGCAGCGTGGAATCCGCCCGCTGCCCAAGACGGTGCGCAAAAGCCGTATGATCGAGAATATCGATGTGTTTGACTTCGATATGGCCCAAGAGGAGATCGACGCGATCAGCGCGCTGAACACAGGGGTACGGCAATCGGGTCAGGATCCGGATACGTTCTTCCTGGTGGAAATGCCCATCATCACCGAATAAAACATATGCAATGCGAGCGGGCCGTTCTTGGCCCGCTTTTTGTCTGCTCTTCCATTCGAAAAAAGGTTTGTACACAATCTAAGGCTTTGTTGGGGGGACACAAAAAAATATTGTATGCGTATAATTGAAAATATGCTATTGATTTCCCATATGTTTTCATGTAGCATGAAAACATATGGGACCATAGAAAGGGGCATTGAATATGGAGGAAGAAAGAGATTATATCGTTTTTGAAGATGAGGACGGAAGCGAAATAGAGTTGGATATCATCGATGTGTTTGAGCATGCGTCCAAGTATTATGCCGTGCTGATGGATCTAAGTGATATCGTAGATGAGAATGGCGGCGTTCGTGAGGATGCACCAACGGCGGAAGAAAAAGAGATGTTTATCATGGAGATCATACCCGGTGAAAAGGAAGACGAGCAGGAGTTTATCCCCGTGGATAACGATGAACTGCTGGACGAGCTTTCAGAAGTGGTGTATGCACGTATTTTCGAAGCGAGCCAGCCCGGGAATTGTGAAGAATTAAGCTAGGGCCATACCGTGCAATTCGGCGAATATGCGGTTTTTTTCGGGGTGTTTTCTTCGTAAAATCCCCTCCAATGCTCAAAAAGGCGTTGCTGTGTTGGCGTTCTTGTGTTTGTAGTGCATGAATGCGCGCGATTCTTTGCGGCTGCTCTATGCTGCTTTTTCGCCTTGAGACGTTTCATACAATGCGTGCGGCATCTCTGCTTGGCCGCTCGAAAAGTTTTGTGTGTTTTCGAGCTGTTTGAGTGTGCCTGTGCTGCAAAAATCTGCAACGCGCAGATTTTTAATTGAAGGCTTCATAAATATGAGCTGTTTTTCCATATACAGAGCTTTTGGCCGGGATCTTTTGTGCAGCCGGAGCTTTTTTTTATGCCTTTTTTCACAAGCCAACAGGCATATCCGACGCTTGAAAGTATGAAGGCGGTATTAAAGAATATTGCTGAATTTGTATAAACTATTGCACTCGGCATCAATTGTTTATACAATGATGATGATCAAGACATGCATTTAACTTGTTTACACACGCCAAAAGGGTGGCTTTTTATCACACGATGCATGTTTGGCACGGTCTATTTTCTGCTTTGCGATAGTGGGTCTACATCGCGGCACCGTGGCAATTCTTTCGTTTTACCAGTCGGAATTCGAAGGAATACCCTCTTTTTTGTTGGCGTAAGCCAGAAGAGACCAGACGGGAAACCTTGTTTGCCCACCAACCAGTGTTCTTGCAGCAGGTTCGACAAGCCTTTTTGCGGCCGGCTGCAATTCGGATACGAATAGATTGCGAAGGAGGAAATTTTTTATGTCTAAAAACGTCACAAAAATGGATTTAAAAGAAGATAAAACGATATGGGGCTTTATTAAAAGGGCGGCACGGCGCTACTTTTTAGACGCTTTGTCCGCCATGGCGCTGGGGCTTTTCGCGTCGCTGCTCATTGGAACAATACTCGAACAGATCGCAAAAATATTCGGGCTGGATGTATTGATTTCTATTGCCGAAGTTGCAAAGAATGGTTATGTGGTGGGCGCCGCGATCGGCGTTGCCATCGCCAGGGCGCTGAAAGTCGCGCCGCTGGCCATTTTTACGGCTGCCGTTACGGGCGCTGCGGGCTATATGGGCGGAGGCGGGCCGGTAGGCGCTTATGTCGCCGCTGTGGTGGGCGCTGAATTCGGGAATCTGGTCGCGGGCAAAACGAAGGTGGATATCATACTGGTGCCTTTGGTCGCGCTCGTCACCGGCGGGCTGGTGGGCATCTTCTTAGGGCCGCCGCTGGACGCCTTCATGAAGTGGCTGGGCGTTTTGATCGGGCAGGCCACGTTGTTAGCACCCATTCCCATGGGTATCATCGTGTCTGTGGCGATGGGGCTGATTTTAACAGCGCCCATTTCCAGCGCGGCTTTGGCAGCCATGATCTTTACGGACGCCACAGCCCCCGGCGTTGCGCTGGCGGCCGGTGCTGCGACGGTAGGCTGCTGCGCGCAGATGGTCGGTTTTGCCGTTTCCAGTTGGCGTGAGAACAAGATGGGCGGGCTGCTTGCACAAGGGCTGGGGACGTCCATGCTGCAGGTTGCGAATATCCTCAGGCATCCGTTGATACTGATCCCGCCCACTTTAGCCTCCGCGATATTGGGGCCGCTGTCCACCACGCTGTTCGGCATGACCAACCTAGGCGTTGCAGCCGGTATGGGCACATGCGGGCTGGTGGGGCAGATCGGTACGTTTACGTTTATGGGTGCGACAGAAGATTTCACGACGATCCTCATCAAGGTGCTGCTGCTGCATATCATATTGCCTGCTGTGCTGTCCTTGCTGTTCAGCGAGGCGATGCGCAAAAAAGGCTGGATCAAATTCGGCGATATGAAGCTGGAGCTTTAACAAAAAGATATTCGAACAAAAAAGTGGCGAAAGCCACTTTTTTCGTTGGGCAGGTGTGTGCTGTTCCCGCACAAAAGGCCCATGTCTTCATAGGCTCTTCCAATCCTCGGGGAAAAGGATGTATTTTATTTGTATTGCTGAGCGAACTTCGGTATAATAAACTGATGAGGTGAAAGAACATGCTGGACATCAAAAGAATTATTCAAGACCCGGAAGCGTTCAAAATGGCTATGAACAAACGGAATTTCGAAGCCGATTACGATGGTTTGCTGGAGCTGTCTGCGCAGCGCAGGGAGATCTTGCAGGAAGCGGAATCGCTCAAGGCGCAGCGCAACGCTGTATCGGCGCAAATTCCCGCGCTGGCGAAAAAGGGGGAGGACACATCCCCGCTCAAGAATCAGATGCGGCAGGTGGGCGGCCGGATCAGCGAGCTGGACGAGCGGCTTAAGGGCGTTGAGCAGCAGTTGGAAGACAAGCTGCTGCGCATTCCGAATATGCCGCATGATTCCGTGCTGCCGGGGAAAGACGAAAAGGACAATGTGGAGGTGCGCAGGGTAGGCACACCGCCCGAATTTGATTTTGAGCCGCTGCCGCATTGGGATATCGGCACAGATTTAAACATACTCGATTTTATCACCGCCGCGAAAACCACGGGGGCACGGTTTGTGTTCTCTAAAGGCTTGGGTGCGAAGCTGGAGCGTGCGCTGATCAGCTATATGCTGGATCTGCACACGCAAAACGGCTATGAAGAAGTGTTGCCGCCCTATATGGTCAACCGCGCTTCCATGACAGGCACGGGCCAACTGCCCAAATTCGAGGAAGACGCCTTTAAACTGGCTGGAACGGATTATTTCATGATACCCACGGCGGAGGTTCCGGTGACGAATATGTACCGCGACAGCATCGTAGAGCACCCGCTGCCGCTAAAATACACGGCTTACAGCGCGTGTTTCCGCGCAGAGGCGGGCAGCGCCGGGCGGGACACGCGAGGGTTGGTCCGCCTGCATCAGTTCAACAAGGTGGAGCTGGTGAAATTTGCAAACCCCGATTCTTCTTATGACGAGCTCGAATCCTTAACCCGTGACGCCGAAAGGGTGCTGCAAGGCTTAGGGCTTGCTTATCGCGTGATCAGCCTTTGCGGCGGGGACTTGGGGTTCAGTGCTGCAAAGACATACGACATCGAGGTGTATATGCCGAGCTATGGGCGGTATGTGGAGATTTCGTCCTGCTCGAATTTTGAAGATTATCAGGCGCGGCGCGCCAACATCCGCTATCGCGCGGATAAAAAGGGCAAACCTGCGCTGCTGCATACGTTAAACGGCTCGGGCCTTGCTGTGGGGCGTACTTTGGCCTGTATTTTGGAAACATACCAGCAAAAAGACGGCAGCGTGTGCGTGCCTCAGGCGCTGCGTGCGTATATGGGCACGGATGTCATCCGTTAGAGGGGGGCTGCTTGCCCGCGCTGCATTTTTTGGATGATCAAAGGCATGAAGTGAGGTAGACTTTTTGAGCAAACCCATGTTATCCATCAAAGAATCCATACTGCTGCTGCTCGTGGTGGCCGTAGCCGTGTTGGCGTTGGTTTTTTCATCGGCAATGAGTGCATTCGGTCTGTTTGCGCTGTTGCTGGTCGGCGTGGCGGCGTGCGTGCTGCTGTTTGGATCCGCGGGATTCATCTATCTGGCCGTCAGGCACTCCTTTTCATATGCGCTCACTTGCCTGGCGTTGAGCGCTGTGGTTGTGGGTGTGCTCACAGGCAGCTATCTTGCGGGCGTTTTGTTCATGCTCTATACGCTGCCGCCCACCGTGGCCATCGCGCTCTGTTTAAAGAAGGATCGCTTTCGCTTTCAAACATTCTTCATCGGTTTTGCCGCATACCTGCTGGGGGCGGCTCTGATCGCGGGATTTATCAGGCTCTATGCCGGTCAGGATATATTGAGCTGGGCGCTCGGGCTGTTTGAGGACGCATTTACCAATGCGGCGCCGGACACGGAAGCCTATCGCTACATGGTCATGTTCGGATATTTTGATTCCATAGCGGATCTGCCGCTGGGGATGGGTACACAGGGTTTTTTAGATGCGATGCTGGGCACGACGGTGCTGGATGCGGCGGTTTATGCGCCGCGCGCATTGACACAGATTGAATGGATGATGAACAACGCTCTGCCGACGCTGCTGCTGGATATTTCGTTGCTGGGCAGCCTGGTTTCCTTTGGGGTGCCGCATAAGTTCGCGCGCAAGCATATGGAAAGCTTAAAGCCCATGAAACCCTTTTCCGAATGGGAGTTGCCGCTGGGCGTGCTGATCGTGCTGGCTGTGATTGGAATTGGCGCCACGCTGTTTGCGGGTGAATATCCGGACGCTTCCACCATGGCGTCCAATCTGGCGCTGCAGATGGGCATTTCGCTTTACACCGTGATCGGGGTGAGCACGGCGGTATTCTTCATGAAAAAGCTGGGCAGGACCAAAGGTATGACTTTGCTGCTCATACTGATGCTGATGATGATCACGCAATTCACGCTGGTGGTGCTGGGCGTGGTCGAGCAGTGTTTTCGTTTGCGTAAAAGGGCGCAGCAACAACCGCCGTCGGATCAAAACAGACCGTAGAACTGTGAAGGAGGTCATAGATATGAAAGTAATTTTACAGCAAGATGTGAAGGGCAGTGGAAAAAAAGGCGATGTGATCAATGTCAGCGACGGGTATGCGCGCAACTATTTGCTTCCGAAGGGCCTTGCGCAGCCGGCGGACGTCGCCAATATGAATGAACACAAACAACAGAAAAAAACACAAGCCTATCGGGCGCAGCAGCAGCGTGAGGCGGCCGAGGAGACGGCGCAAAAGCTCAACGGCCAGACGGTGCGCATCGAGGCGAAATGCGGCACGAAGGGCAAGCTGTTTGGCTCTATCACCTCCAAGGAAATTGCCGATGCGATGAGCGGGCTGGGATTCACGATCGACAAAAAGAAGATCGATCTGAAAGAACCCATACGCGCGCTGGGTGTTGTGGAGGTGCAAATCAAGCTGCAAAGCGGCATACAGGCGAAGGTGAATGTGGAGGTCGTCGCGCAGGAAGCCTGAAAAGAGCTGAGTTTTTCAGCATATCCCGCCAAAGAAGGAGGAAGGAAGCCCATTGAACGATAAGCGCATACCGCCGCACAACCGGGAGGCGGAACAGTCTGTGTTGGGCAGCATGCTCATAGATGCGGCGAGCGTAGCCTTGGCTGTGGAGGCGTTATCGCCGGACAGTTTTTATAATCCGTCCCACAAGGAAATCTTTGAAGCGATGTGTTTCTTGCATGAGAACGGAAAACCGATCGACCTTGTGACCATCACGGACGAACTGGACCGGCGCAAAACGATATCGAAGGTAGGCGGCATCGAATATTTAACGGAGCTTTCCATGTTCGTGCCGGCCACATCGAATGTTTCGCATTATATCGCCATCGTAGAAGAACGGGCCACGCTGCGCAGACTGATACAGGCGGGCAGCCAAATCGCAAAGGAGTCCTTCGAATCGGAGCTGGCGCTGGAAGAGATCATCGATAAAGCGGAAAAACGCATATTCGACATCTGCATGCGCAAGCAGGGGGAATCCCTGCTGCACATCAAAGAAGCGTTGTCTGAAGGCTTTTTGGCCATCAACGCCGCAGTGAAGAACAAGGGCGGTATCACGGGTACACCTACGGGCTTCAATGAATTGGATAAGCTCACCTCGGGGCTGCATGAAACGGAGCTGGTCATCGTGGCCGGGCGTCCGAGCTCGGGCAAAACGAGCTTTGCTATGAACATCGTGCAGAATGCCGCGCTGAAGCACAATATCCCGGCGGCGGTGTTTTCGCTGGAAATGCCCGCTAGGCAGTTGGGCATACGCATGATGTGCTCGGATGCTTCTGTGGATATGGAGAAGGTGAAATCGGGGAATCTGTCGCTGGACGAAATACAGCGGCTGGCGCAGTCCATGGGGCGTTTGAGCCTCGCACCCATCTATGTGGACGATACGCGCAGCATATCGCCATTGGAGATCAGAAGCCGCTGCCGCAGGCTGAAAATAGAAAAAGGGCTTGGCTTGGTGGTGGTGGATTATCTGCAGCTCATGGAAGGATCCGCGCGCGCGGAAAACCGGCTGCAAGCGGTTTCGCAGATGACACGCCAGTTTAAAAACATGGCGTTTGACTTAGAGTGCCCCATCATATTACTGTCGCAGCTTTCGCGTGAATCGGAAAAACAGGGCCGGCGTCCCAGGCTGTCCGACCTGCGTGAATCAGGCTCCATTGAGCAGGATGCGGACATCGTGATGTTTGTGCACAGGGAAGCTTTAGCCGAAAACGAGGAGGATAAGGGCAAGGCCGAGATCATTTTAGCCAAGCAGCGCAACGGCCCCACGGATATCATCCGGCTGGCCTGGCAGGGGGAGTATACACGCTTCTTAGACGCCGCGTTTTAAAATCAAAAAAATTTCTCGGAAGTTAAAATTCGTTAAAACATTCGAAAAAACGCTGGTGATGCGGCTTCTTAATAAAACCACCTTTTTATTCAGGTGGTTTTTCCTATTTTATATTTGTATGGATTCGGCAATACTAAAAACAAGAAAATCAAATGGGGGTTTTGCCGTTTTGAACCAATTGATTGTACCTAAAAGCCGGCCGTTAACCGGACGTGTGCGTGTGAGCGCGGCTAAAAATGCACTCTTGCCGGAAATGGCCGCGGCGCTTTTATGTGATCATACCGTGCTGGAAGATGTACCCAGATTACAGGATGTTTTTGTAATGGCTGGCATTTTGCGTAAATTTGGCGCAGAAATCACGACCCACGGACGCGCATTCGTCATCGATTGCAGCCATATCAACTCCTATGAGGCCATAGACGGCCCGGTGCATAAGCTGCGCGCCTCCATATTGGTGCTGGGCCCTTTGCTGGCGCGTTATGGCGAAGCGAGGATCGGTACGCCGGGCGGATGCCCCATTGGCGAACGGCCTATCGATATCCATATTGAAGGGCTTCGTGCCATGAATGCGCAAATCAGCATCAACGGTCATATCGAAGCGACGACCACAGGGTTGCGCGGTGCGGATATTATGCTGCCCTATCCCAGCGTGGGAGCGACGGAGAATCTGATGATGGCGGCCACATTGGCCAAAGGGAAGACGATCATACGCAATGCCGCAAAGGAGCCTGAGATCGGGGATCTGGCGCAGATGCTGCGTGCGATGGGCGCACACATTGAGGGCGAAGCGGAGGGTGAGATCCATATAGAAGGAAAAAAATCATTGAGCAGCGTGGTGCATCACCCCATACCCGACCGCATCGAAACGGGCACTTTGATGGTGGCGGCTGCCATCACGGGCGGAGATGTTACGCTGCAGCCGGTGCGCTGTGAGCATCTGCTGCCTACCTGCATCGCATTAAGTCAGGCAGGTGCAAGGATCAGCGTGGCAGGCAACGCCATACGCGTGCAGGCGCCGCCGAGATTACAGCCGCTCAACGTGCGCTCTATGCCGTATCCGGGGTTTCCCACCGACATGCAGGCGCAGGCCATGGCGCTGGCCTGCTGCGCAGAAGGGCAAAGCCGGATCGAGGAGACGGTGTTTGAAAACAGGTTCCGGCATGCAGAAGAGATGCGCAAGATGGGCGCGGATATTCTGATACACGATTCCTATGCCCTCATCAACGGCGGCAACACATTAGAAGGCGCACAGGTGAAGGCGACGGACCTGCGCGGCGGTGCGGCGCTGGCCTTGGCGGGGCTGCGTGCGCAGGGTGTCACCAGCATCAGCGATGTGTACAACATCGATCGCGGATATGAACGCTTAGACATCAAGCTGAACAGCTTGGGTGCGGATATCAGGCGGGTCGGCCTGATGTAGTGAAAACGAAGGCAGCAGGCATATAAAAACGCCGGATCAAGCGAATCCGGCGTTTTTGAGAATATGTTTTGCAGCACGCTAGAGCGTGATCTCCACCTTGACGGCGCGGTCTGCGTCCTTTGCGGCCAAAAAAGCCTCTTCCATCTGCTCCTTGGTGAAGGAATGCGATATGAGCTTGCGTGCTTGCTGCCGATGTGTGTTGAGAAAATCCAAAACGGTTTCAAACTGCCCGGTTCCGCCTATGCTGCCCAGCACACGCAGTGATTTGATGACCATCATCTTCTGCGCAAATGAAGCTTCCCCCAGCATACCCAAGCAGCCGATGATGCCCAGCGTGCGCGCCAGATTGAAGCAATGGGCGAACACCTCGTTTACACCGGTGGTTTCGATGATGACGTCGTATTTCGCGGCGGAATAGATGGCGTTGTAGCTGCTGTCTTTGGGCGCGTACTCGAGCGCTTCAGGCGAGGGTATGACGGCGCCCAGCTCGTGTGCGATGCGGCAGCGGTTGTCGATCAGATCGACCAGGCTGATATCCTGTGCGCCATAATGATAGCGAAGCAGCAGCAGCGCCGAGAGCCCGATGGTTCCTCCGCCGTAGATGAGTATTTTTTTATGGTGAAAGTCGCTCTGCATGCGTTTGATCTTCTCCAGCATATTGGCGGCCACCGCTACAGGCTCTGTCAGCGCGACGAGATCGTGCGACAAGCCCTTGGGTGCGGGGTAGATATATTTTTCATCGCGCACCACATACTCGGCGGAGGTGCCGTCTATGGTGATGCCGCACTTTTCGATGGTGTCACAGACATTTTTATCCACAGCACAGGCGGCGCAAGCACCGCAGAAGAACGAGCAGTCGCCCGTTACGACATCGCCCGGCTGGACTTTGCGCACAGCGCGGCCCGCCTTCACCACCTCGCCGGACCATTCATGGCCGAAGCGCACCGGATAACCGCACGGGCCGTTGTAAGTCCCGTTGAACAAGTGCAGGTCGCTGCCGCACAGTCCGATGGTATGCATTTTGATGAGCACTTCATGATCGGAAATGGCGGGTATGGGTTCTTCATAGGATTCGATTTTACCAGGTTCTTGCAGGTAATAGCTTCTCATGGATCATAACACCCCTTCTTGATGGATCAAATAAAAACAGCCGTCAACGTTGCTGTTCAAAAAGCAAGCCGCGGCTGTCTTTATTGGTTTGCTTACTCAGCGGAAATTGCGCTGACCGGGCATTCACCTTCACATGCGCCGCAGTCGATGCATGTATCGGGATCGATTACATACGAGGAATCGCCCTGTGAGATCGCATCCGTGGGGCATGCGGGCTCACACGCGCCGCAATTGATACACTCTTCACTATCGATTTTATATGCCATTGAGAAAGTCACCTCCCCATTCTTGTAATATTATTGTAGCATTCGTGGTGCAAAATGCAATATTAAGATATTGTTTCATTTAGGCCTAAATCGCATGTTTTCTTTCATAAATTGTACAAATGGGTGTGTTTGCGTGCTTTTTTTGTTCAACCAGCGAAGAAAAAAGGAAAACGCACCCTTGGGGAGTCCACGGCGCGAGCGCAATATATGCCCGCACCGCAGGTGTTTTTCCGACTGCTTCCCTTAAAAACAGGTGCAAGAAAAGCGCCGCTGCTTTTAGCATATAAAAAGGACGCGGCATAAACCGCGCCCTTTTGAAGGGAACCCAAATTCCCTAACGATAGACGAACATCACCTTGGCGGAAGTGCCCTGTTTGGCTTCTTCAAATGCGCGCTCATAGTCGTCGATGTCGTAGATACCGCCGATCGCCGGCATCACGTCGATCAGGCCGCTGGCCTGCAGATTGATCGCATCGTTGTAGGAGTTGTGCGCGGAAGAACCGATGCAGAAGGACAGCTTGCAGCCCTTCATCTGCAACGGGGTGTAGTTAAACTGTGCGCTTTCGCGGGAAATGCCGATCTGTATGATCTGGCTGTAGATACCCATCGCGCTGATCACGCCGGGCAGCACGATGTGCGGCAGGCCGGAGGCCTCCACCACATTGTCGATGCCCTTGCCGTTGGTTTCCTTCATGATCACATCGTGCATGGAAATACCCTTTTCGGCCAATTCGATCGGGTTGTAGACCACGTCCGCACCCATCTTCAAGGCTGCTTGGCGGCGGGATTCCTTCGTTTCAACACAGATGATCTTGCTGGAGCCCGCGACTTTCAGGATCGCTACGGACATCAGGCCGATCGCGCCCGCGCCGAACACCAGCGATGTGGTGCCGATGCGGATACCGCCGGCTTTATCGATGATGGAGTTGAAAGCCACGCAGATCGGTTCGACCATCGCGCCGCGCACCCATGCATCATCCCCTTTGCCGTATTTTTCCACGATGCCGTTCATGTTATACACCCATTTTGCGGGCACTGTGCAGTATTCTGCCATGCCGCCGTTTTGGGTGATGCCCACTTCGTCGAGATGCAGGCATTGGTTGTGATACCCTGCGCGGCAGGGATCGCAGGTGCCGCACCAGCCCATCGTCTCGGAAGCGACGTAATCGCCCACCTTGACATTGGTGACATTTGCACCGGCTTCTATGACTTCGCCGCAGAACTCATGACCCAACACGATGTTCATCCGGCAGTGCCCCGGAAACTCCATGTAGCCGTCGCTGTCCAGATCGGTAAACGCGACATCGGTTCCGCAGATGCCCACGCCTTTTACCTTCAGAAGAACATCGTCCGGCCCGGGCTGCACGACAGGGATATCTTTGCGATACTCCAGCTTGCAGTTGCGCCAGATCATATTCCCTCTTCTTGTTTTTCCAGTTGTTTTTTCGTATTCCGTCAGCTCCAGACCCGGTTTAGGATCCCAATCTCCTGAGCAGAATAATCCCTTCATTACATCCGGCATTTGATCATCCATCCTTTCTTCGATACATTCTTTAGATTATAAAACAGATTTGAACTGTTTTACTGGCCGACCCCTTCGTGTATGTAAATTGTTACATACACGAACGCAAGCCTTTATAGACCTATGACATATGAATTATACCATGATACAAAACGGAACGGCTATAGTATTTCTTGCTTAATATGGTTATAAGCGCAAATATTGAAGCTTTCAGCAGGGGATTTGTCGTATTTATTGTGGTATAATAACTGTTAAGCAGCTGTTTGTAATCTTATGCGCGTGTATGGTTTGATGCGGCCGGCATGACGGCCGGCATGCAAAACGTGCGTGCGCAGAGGTTCGTTTGCACTATAAGGGCTTTCAAACGGCTTTAAAGGAGGAACAGAATTATTGTATTGGCCCATGTATTATCGTGATCCATATTTCTGGATCATCATCGTTTGTTTGCTGATCAGCGTAGCCGCGCAGATACGCATCAGCGCAGCTTTTAAAAAATATTCTAAAATGCGCACACAAAAAGGTTTTTCAGGCCTGCAGGTGGCCACCGGTATTCTGAAGACCAAGGGCTTGTATGAGATACAGATCTGGCAAACCAAAGGAAAGCTGACCGACCATTACGATCCCAAACGCAATGTCGTGAAGCTCTCCGAGCCGGTGTATGGTTCCAGCTCCATCGCCGCGTGCGCGGTGGCGGCGCATGAAGCCGCGCATGTGCTGCAGGGTGCGGACGGCTATGGCCCGTATAGACTTCGCCGCGCGCTGGTTCCGATGACGAATCTAGTTTCCAGGCTTGCGTTTCCGCTGATCCTGCTGGGAATATTTATGGGCTATCCCGCCCTTATTCAAGTTGGCGTGGTCGCCTATGGCGTGGTGCTGGTGTTTCAGTTGGTGACGCTGCCTGTGGAGTATAACGCGAGCAGCCGCGCGCTGGATGAACTCACGGCGCACGGTTATGTCGTGAGCGACGAGATTCATGCGTGCAGAAAGATGCTCAACGCGGCGGCGCTGACGTATGTCGCGGCGGCACTGGTGACGCTTTTGCAGATGCTGCGGCTGGTGTTGCTTGCAAACAGCCGGCGGCGCTAGAAAATTCTGCTTGCATAATCGCAAAGATCGGAATATAATAGATCAGACAATGAAAAGGAGAACAGACATGGCGCAGGTAGGCAACGCAAACTATTTTTACTTTATGAGCCGCTTTTGTGGCTATTTTGCGTACCCTCACACAACAGCCGTCCAGAGTCTGTAATCTGCTTTAAGCAAATTTTATGAATTGAGGCTCTCGATGGACGAGAGCCTTTTTTAATTGTCAGGAGGGAAGAATTGACATGATCATCATCATGCGGCCGGACGCCAGCGAATGCGAAGTGCAAAACATCGAACACGAATTGGAAAACGACGGCCTGCAAGTCCAGAAGAACCTGGGCACACACTGCGTTGTGCTCGGCGTGATCGGGGACACTACCATCGTGGACAAGGAGAAATACAATCTGCGCAGCGGCGTGGATCGTATATTGAAAGTGCAGGAGCCTTTTAAAAAGGCCAACAGGAAATTCCATCCCGAGCCCAGCGTAATCGAGGTGGGCGGGATTAAAATCGGCGGCGGGCGGCTGTGCGTGGCCGCGGGGCCTTGCTCTGTGGAGAGCGAAGAGCAGATCGAAAGCATCGCGCAATCGGTCAAGCAGAGCGGCGCGCAGTTCTTGCGCGGCGGCGCATACAAGCCGCGCTCCTCCCCTTATTCGTTCCAGGGGCTGAAGGATGACGGACTCAGGCTTTTACATGAGGCGCGCAAAGAAACGGGGCTGCCCATCATTTCGGAGCTGCTGGCGCTGGAGCATATGGACGCCTTTTTCCGCTACGACGTGGATGTGATACAGATCGGCGCGCGCAACATGCAGAATTTTGAATTGCTCAAGCATGTGGGGGAGATCGACAAGCCGGTGATGCTCAAGCGGGGGTTATCCTGCACCATCGAGGAATGGCTGATGTCGGCGGAATATATCATGTCCAAGGGGAATGAAAAAGTTATCCTTTGCGAGCGGGGTATTAGGACATTCGAAACCTATACGCGCAACACGCTGGATGTAAGCGCCATACCCGCCGTCAAGCGTTTAAGCCACCTGCCCATCATGGTGGATCCATCGCATGCGGCGGGGCTTTGGTGGATGGTGGAGCCGCTTTCATTGGCGGCGGTGGCGGCGGGTGCCGACGGGCTGCTGGTGGAGGTGCACAACGACCCGGAACACGCGTTAAGCGACGGCGCGCAGTCCATTACGCCCAAACGTTTTGCCGGGTTGATGAACAAGATCAGGGTCATCAGCTCGGTGACAGGGCACGATCTGCAGGAGGATCGCTATGCAAATCACAATTAACAGCAAACAGGGCGAAAGCCGTGTGTTCATTGAAAAGGGCTGTCTGCACCGCCGGCTGGCGGATGTGGCCGAAGGGTACGGTGAGGTGCTGGTGGTAAGCGATGAAAACGTGGCGCCATTGTATGCCGAAAAAGTGGTGCAGACATTGCTGCACGCGGGCAAAAAGGTGAAGCTGCATGTGATCCCCCCGGGGGAGACAAGCAAGAGCCGGCAAGAGCTTTTTGCGCTCTATGCAAAGGCGATAGACGCAGGCGTCACCCGCGGCGGCGCGGTCTGTGCGCTGGGCGGCGGCGTGGTGGGCGATCTGGCGGGCTTCGCCGCGGCCACGCTGTACCGGGGGGTGGGGCTCATTCAAATTCCTACCACGCTGCTCTCTATGGTGGACAGCGCCATCGGCGGCAAGACGGCCATCAACCTAAGAGAAGGCAAGAACCTGGTCGGCGCGTTCTACCAGCCGCATAGCGCCATCATCGACCCGGATTGCCTGGCTTCTTTGCCCGATCGCGAGCTCAGGTGCGGGCTGGCGGAGGTGATCAAATACGCGCTGATACGCGACGCGGCGCTGTATGAGGAGCTGCTTGGCTATGATGAGCAGACGATCCAGCCAAGGCTTGCACCCATCATCGCGCGCTGCTGTCTGCTTAAAAAGGCATATGTGGAGCAGGACACCTTCGATGTGGGCAGCAGGATGGAGCTGAATTTCGGGCATACGCTGGGCCACGCGCTGGAAAAGCAGGCCCTTGGACATTTGCTGCACGGGGAGGCTGTGGCCATGGGCATGGCGGCGGCGGCGGGCTGGAGCGAAGCGCTGGGCGTGTGCGCTGCGGGCACGCGGCAGCGTGTGCTTGAAATCCTCGCGCAATATGGGCTGAAGGTGTGCCCTATGGATGTGAACACCGAATTCCTGAAAAAGGATAAAAAAGCGTTTGGGGAGGGAATCAATGTGGTGTTGTTGAATCGTATAGGCGATGCGGTGGTGAAGAACCTTCCCATAGAAGAACTTATCCGCATGATTTTGGAAAGGAATGAATCGGAGGCATAACACATGGAAATAACGATTGCGCATGCAAAGCTTTCAGGCACTTTGGCAGTACCCCCCTCCAAGAGCTATGCGCACCGCGCGCTCATATGCGCGGCGCTGGCGAAGGGCGATTCCGTGCTGCATCCGGTGGCGTACTGCGACGATGCGGCGGCTACCGCCCATGCGCTGAGTGCCATGGGGCTGTGCACCATCGAGCGAAAAGGGGAGACTGTGTTCGTATCAGGGGGCGGACAGGGCAATGCCGGTGCGACCATAGACTGCAACGAATCGGGCTCCACGCTGCGGTTTTTGCTGCCTGTGTCCCTTTTGTTTGGCGGCAATGTCTTCTCAGGGCGCGGACGGCTGATGAAGCGGCCCATGGAGCCGTTCCAGCAGCTATGCGCGCAGCAGGGCTTTATGATGAATGTCGTGCAGGATGAGATCAGGCTGCGGGGCATGCTGCGCGACGGGAATTATGAACTGAGCGGCAATGTGAGCTCGCAGTTTATCAGCGGTATGCTGATGGCCTTGCCCCGTTGCGGCGGGTCCATCACGATCACCACGGCATTGCAGTCCAGCCGGTATGTGGATATGACCATAGAGGTGATGCGCGCGTTCGGCGTGACGGTCACACAGACCAACACGGGCTTTCTCATAGAACAACAAAGCTATCAGCCCGCAAAATACACGGTGGAGGGTGATTATTCCTCTGCGGCTTTCTTCTTGGTGATGGGCGCTTTGGGCGCGCGTGTATGCGTGAAGGGATTGCGGAAGGATTCCCTGCAGCCGGACGCGAGCCTGCTGCGTATATTGCAGGACATGGGCGCGGATGTGTGTGTGGGTCATGAAGGCGTAAGTGTTGCGGGCGAGGCGCTGCGCGCTGTGGATGTGGACGTTTCGCAGTACCCCGACCTGCTGCCTGTATTGGCGGTGGCCGCAAGTGCTGTGCAGGGAAAGACACGCTTTTACAATGCGCTGCGGCTGCGCTATAAGGAAAGCGACCGCATACAGTCCACACAGGATATGATCAACGCGCTGGGCGGAGAGGCGGAATCCACGCAGGACGAGCTGACGGTGTATGGCATGGGCGGGCTTCGCGGCGGGCGGGTGGACGCATGCGGGGATCACAGGATCGCCATGGCGGCGGCGACGGCCGCCGTATGCTGCACACAGCCCGTGGTCATTCAGGGGGCTGAGTGTGTGTCCAAGAGCATGCCGGATTTTTTTGAAGCCTACCAGCGCCTGGGCGGCGATGTGCAGGCGACTTAAACCCGCGGCCGCCATCAAGCGAAAGGACGGATAGACGGATATGGGATCTACATGGGGGAAGAATATACGCATCAGCTTATTTGGAGAATCGCATGGCGCCGGTGTGGGCATCGTGCTGGACGGGCTGCCGCCGGGGTTTGCGCTGGATAAGGCACAGATCACGCGTGAGATGGCGCGCCGCGCGCCGGGAAAGGGCGCATACACCACTCCGCGCGCCGAGAGCGACGCGGTGCGGGTATTGAGCGGGCTTTATGAAGGCAAGACCACCGGAGCCCCGCTGATGGCGCTCATCGACAACGAAAACGTGCGTTCTGCTGATTATCAAACCAACCTGCCCCGGCCTTCACATGCGGATTATACGGCCTTCATCAAATACGGCGGCTTTGCCGATATGCGGGGCGGCGGGCATTTTTCCGGCAGGCTGACCGCGCCTGTCGTGTTTGCGGGCGCTGTGGCGAAGCAATTGCTGCAAAAAGAGGGCGTGACCATCGGCGCGCATATACTGCGTGTGGGTGATGTGTATGATACGCCTTTTGACGCGTGTACCGTAGATGAAGCGCAATTGAAAGCGCTTTGTGAGCAGGTGTTTCCTGTGGTGGACCCGCAGGCTGGAAAGGACATGAAACAGCGGATAGAAGACGCGCGCGCCCAAGGGGATTCTGTGGGCGGTATGGTGGAATGCGCGGCCGTCGGGCTGATTGCGGGCTGGGGCGAGCCGTTCTTCGAAAGTGCCGAGAGCGTGATCGCGGGGCTTTTGTTCTCCATCCCGGGGATCAAGGGCGTCACGTTTGGCGCGGGCATGGATTTTGCCTCTTTATGCGGCTCACAGGCCAACGATGCGCCGGTGCTTGCGGATGGGTGCGTGCGTACACGCACGAATCACAGCGGCGGCATAGCCGGCGGCATTACAAACGGCATGCCTCTGGTGGTGCAGGCCGTCATGAAGCCCACACCTTCCATACACAAAGAGCAGCACACGGTGGATCTGAACACCATGCGCCCGGCGAAGCTCGAAATTCAAGGAAGGCACGACCCTTGCATCGTACCGCGCGCGCTGGCGGCGGTGGAGGCGTGTGTGGCGCTGGGTCTACTGGAGCTTGCGATGGAAAGGAAAAAAAGGATATGAGCCTTACGGAATACAGAAAAGAGATCGACGCGATCGATGCGCACATGCTGGAGCTGCTGCAAAAGCGCATGGACGTTGCGCGCAAGGTGGGCGCATACAAGGCAGAGCACGGAATGGCGGTTACGGATGCGGCGCGGGAGAAAGAGATCATCCACATGCGGCAGCAACAGGCGGAGAATGCGGATTACGCCGCATATGTCGCACAATTCATGCGGTGTGTGATGGAATTGAGCAAGGCGGAGCAGCGCAAGGTGATGCCTGCATGTGAGCTTGCAAAACCGCACGCGGAAGAGAAAGAGCTGATCGTCGCTTATCAGGGCATAGCGGGCGCTTATGGCGAGCTGGCCGCGCGCGCCTATTTTCCTGAAGCCGCGCTTTGTCCGGTTTCGGCGTTTGACGATGTGTTCTGCGCCGTGATGCAGGAGCGGGCGGACTATGGCGTTGTGCCTGCGGATAACGTATACGCCGGTGCGGTGATGGATGTCTATGAGCTGCTGACCAAAAACGATTGCTTTATCGTAGGCGAGCAGATGGTGGGTGTGCAGCACTGTCTGCTGGGTCTGTCCGGCGTGCGCTTGAGCGATATCAAAGAGGTGTATTCGCATCCGCAGGCGCTTGCGCAGTGCCGGGAGGTCATACAGGCGAACGGCTGGCGCAGACATACCACGGACAACACGGCGTCGGCTGCGAAAGCTGTGCGGGATATGCAGGACAAAACCTGTGCCGCCATCGCGTCGCCTGAGTGCGCGGAGGAGTACGGCCTTCACGTGCTAAACGGCTGCCTGCGCGCAAACAACCAGACTCGATTTTTGATACTGGGCCGGCAGATGCGGTGTGACGAAAGCAGCGACAAGACGAGCATCGTGTTTACAACCCGGCATGAGCAGGGTGCGCTGTGCGATGCGCTCGCCTGTTTTAAGCACGAACGCATCAATCTGTTAAAAATTGAGTCCTGTCCGTCTGCTGTGCGGTGGGAATATGATTTCTTTGCGGATTTTGAAGGATCGGTGCAGGAGGCGCATGTCCAACGCGCGTTGTCGGCGCTTGAAAAAATCGCGAAGGTACGCGTCTTAGGATGTTACAGAGCGTGCAGGGCATAAAAATGCGGCGGTGATCCGTAGATCACCGCCGCCGGGAGACTTTATTTGGTGGTCAGCACTTTATGTGCGGCTGTGCGTGCTTTTTCATAGGCTTCCTTGTCGACCTTGAGCCCGAGCAGGCAGTTGAGCACCAGCATCGCCTGAAAGAGCAGCATGCCCAGACCGTCGATGGTGTGCAGCTTGCGTCTTCTTGCATGCCTTAGGATTTCCGTTTCGATGGGGTTGTATATGACATCCATCACGATGGCGTTCTCCGGAAGCTCGTTGATGAAGGCCAGGCTCCTGTAATCCGCGCCGGTGTGCTTCATGCCCAGCGAGCTCGCTTGTATGAGTATATCCGCTTCATGGCAGCTGACTTCCAATTCGTTGGGGGTGAGCCCGCCGAAATAGGTTTCGATGCCGTGTTCCAGGTTGATCAGACTGGCCATATTTTCCGCCTTGCTCACGGTGCGGTTCAACAGCGTGATGCGCTGCACACCCTCACGTGCCAAGGCGTCGCAGATGGTGCCTGTCACATCGCCGGCGCCCAGCACCACCACGCGCTTGTCGAACAAGTCCACACCTTCGTTCTTGATGGCGAGCACAAGGCCGTCACCGTCGAACATATGTCCATAAAGCTTTTCATTCTCCACGCGCACCGTGTTGGCCGCGCCAAACAGGCTGACCGTATCGCTCAGCTCGTAGAGATAGGGGAGTATGGCCGCCTTGTGCGGCATGGTGACATTGAAACCCACCATGTTCATCATGGGGAGGCTTTCGCGGAATCTGTTCAGATCCCCCTGCTTGACATGAAAAGGCAGATAGACGGCGTTGATGTCGTAGTAATCGAAGATGGTGTTGTGCACCAACGGGGAGACGCTGTGGGCAACCGGGTCCCCGACCACGCCCAATATCAGCGCATTGGTATCAATTATACTCATGGAACTCCTCCTGAATCGCACCGCACCTCCAACAAAATCTTATGCTGAAGGAAAGGATGCAGACCATAATGAAAAAAATGATGCTCATCAACGGACCAAATCTCAACAGGCTGGGCGTGCGGGAACCGGGGGTTTACGGCAGCCGTACGCTTGCGCAAATCGAGGATGCGTTGAAACAAAAAGCAAAAGAACTCGGTGTATCGCTGGAAACAAGGCAATACAACGCGGAAGGAGGCATCATCGACGCACTGCACAGTGCGGATGAGTATGACGGTGTCCTGCTCAATGCCGGCGCGTATACCCATTACAGCTACGCCATACGCGACGCCATCGCATCCATCAAGGCGCCGGTGATTGAAGTCCATCTCTCCAACATCTATGCAAGGGAACCCTTCAGGCACACATCCGTGATCGCGCCTGTGTGCAGGGGTCAGATTACCGGACTGGGCGAGACGGGGTATCTGCTTGCGTTACATGCCCTGTTAAAGTGCATATAAGGGCGCAAACCGGCTATTTATACAGCATAATACAACTTATAGCGAAAAGCAATATAATATGCATGCGGATTACCCCTTTATGCCTTTTTGGCGGCTGTGCGTGCGTTTGTTTCATTTGAAAGCCGATGGCCGCAGTGTACGCACAAAATGAACCGGGTTTTAGCAGATGTTTCATTGACGCACAGCTTCGCTGACAGTATAATTGAATGAGGTATGTGTTTGGATTGGATAAGTTCAACATGAAAAAAGCATTCAGTTCAATATTTTGGGGAACGCTATTTTTAGAAAATATCAAGCATTATAAAATACGCTGATTCAATTTGTGATTCCTTTATTACATGGATGAGGAATGTAGCGGGTGAGGTATAGATATGAAAGACAAAAGGGTGATGGTCTGCGTTACCAAGCAACGAAATTGTGAGCGCTTGATCCATATGGGCCGTATGCTGGCACAACAGGAGCAACATAAACTCTCCGTGGTCAATGTCGAGCTTCCCGGGGCTAATTTTTTGGGCAGCGACGACGAAGGAGAGGCTTTGGAGTATCTTTTTCAGGTATCCTCCGCCTATCAGGCGGATATGACGGTACTCAAGGATGATGACGTAGTGGAAACGCTGATCCGTTATGCAAAGGAAAACGGTGTGCGTAAGATTGTGATTGGCCGGGCGCTGGGGCCTGAATCGGAGTATTCCATCGTGAACCGTTTAAAAAAAGAGCTGCGGAATGTGGAGGTTTATGTGAGCTGATGCCGGCGCAGACTATGAGGGTGCACCCCTCCTTATGAGGGATGGATGATGAAACTAAAGGAGAAACAGAACAGATGGCACAGGAAATAAAAAAACGCGCCGATCAGCCGGTGGAGACGACCTGGAAGCTGGAGGATATATACGAAAACCATGACCAATGGGAAGCGGATTTTCAAAAGCTTAAGGATATGATCCCGGAGCTTGCACGCTATGACGGCAAGATCACCTCCGTGGATATGTTTTTGGAATATATGGAAAAAAACCTGCAGGCGCATCACTTATGCGAATATCTTTTTGTCTACTCGCGCATGCGCAAGGATGAGGACAACGCAAACGGCACATACCAGGCTATGAACGACCGTGCGCGGGGCATCATGGTGGAGCTTTCCGCCGCGACCTCCTTCTTCCTGCCGCAGCTGGCGCGTATAAGCGATGCGACCTTGCGCGCCTGGGCGGACGTGCCGGGCCTGGAGGATTACAGGCACTATATCGGCCAGGTGATCCGGGAGAAGGCGCATGTGCTCAGCGAAGCGGAGGAAAAGCTTTTGGCCATGGCGCAGGAGGCGCTGCATGCGCCCTCCAGCGCGTTTTCCATGCTGAACGATGCGGACATGCGTTTCCCCGCCGTGGAGCTGGAGGGCGAACAAATAGAGATCACCCATGCCAACTACGGGCTGCTCATGGAAAACGCAAACAGAGCGCTGCGCGAGGATACATACGGCAAGCTGTACGATACATACCGCGGGTTTGCCAATACGCTCAGTGCGCTCTATTCCTCCAATGTGAAGACGGGCGTGTTCAAAGCCAAGGCACGCGGGTTTGCTTCGGCGAGGGAAGCGGCTTTGTTTGGCAAGAATATCCCTGTGCATGTGTACGACACACTGATCCATACGGTTCACGAAAGCCTGCCTGTGATGGGCGAATACCTGTCGCTTAAAAAGCAGCTGCTCGGGGTGGAAGAGATGCATATGTATGACGTATACGCGCATCTGATCACCGATGCAGACACCCGCATGGACATCCCGCAAGCGCGCGAGCTGATACTCGAAGCGCTCGCACCATTGGGCGGAGATTACCGAAAGCTCTTAGAGCGTGCGTTTGATGAGCGCTGGATGGATTATTACGAAAACAGGGGCAAGACCAGCGGCGCGTACAGCTGGGGCGTGTATGGCGTGCATCCGTATGTGCTGCTCAACTATCAGGGCACACTGGATCATGTGTTCACCATCGCGCACGAATTGGGGCATGCGCTGCATTCCTATTATTCCGACCAGCACAACAGCTATCTCAACGCGGGCTATGAGATCTTTGTGGCGGAGGTCGCGTCTACTGTCAATGAAGTGCTGCTCACGAAGTATATACTGAACACTACGCAGGATGAAAGATTGAAAAAATTCCTGCTCAACAAGCATTTAGAGCAGTTCAGGACGACGGTGTTCAGGCAGACGATGTTTGCCGAATTCGAGATGCTCGCGCACGATATGGCGCAAAACGGCGAACCGCTGACGGTGGATGTGCTCTGCTCGGTGTATGCCAAGCTCAACGCACAGTATTACCCGGGCGTGGTGCAGGATGAGCACATCTCGTTTGAATGGGCGCGCATACCGCATTTCTACAGGGCGTTCTATGTCTATCAATATGCGACCGGCTTCTCGGCCGCTGTTGCCATCGCACAGAGCATATTGGAAGCGAAGGACGAACAGCCGTTAAACGATTATCTTGCGTTCTTGAAGAGCGGAGGCAGGGATTACCCCATCGAGCTTCTGAAGATCGCGGGTGTGGATATGACCACGCCTGCGCCCGTGCAGGACAGCATGAAGGCGTTTGAGGGGGCTTTGCAGGAATTCAGGACGCTGATGTTGTAATAGATTGAAATTGAAACGGAATATGAACAGGGGGTATGATGATGAAACTGAGTTTTTCGACTTTGGGTTGTCCGGATTGGAAATGGGGCGACATACTCGCCGCGGCCAAGGATCTGGAATATGACGGCATCGAGGTGCGCGGCGTAAACGATCAATTGTATGTGCCTCGTATTTTCGCCGGCCGTGAAGAGACGGTGAAGGAGGAATTGACGCGGCTAAACCTTGAAATGCCTTGCATCACCTCCGCGATCGACCTGCATAACCTGAACAATCGCGCAAACAATCTCAAGGCAGGCCAGGAATATGTGGATTGCGCCCTCAGCGTGGGTACGAAATATATCCGTGTGCTGGGGGATTATCATCCGGAGCCCAGACAGGATGTCGATGCCGGGCTGGTGAAGGAGGTCGCGGCTCAAATCGGCGCATATGCGCGTGAGAAGGGTGTCGTGATATTGATCGAGACCAACGGCTATTTTGCAAACACCGAGCGGTTGGCTAGGCTGCTTGAGGAAATCGGCAACCCGGCTGTGGCCGCTTTGTGGGATATGCACCATCCGTATCGGTTTATGGGCGAGCCGCCGCAGGCGACGGTGGAAAATTTGAAGGGCTATATCAAACATGTCCACCTGAAGGATTCCGTGATGGAGGGTGATCAGGTGCGCTACCGTATGATGGGTGCCGGGGATATGCCCATAGAGGCCTGCGTGACAGCGCTCACAGATACGGGCTACGACGGCTACTATTCGCTGGAATGGACAAAACGCTGGAATCTGGCGCTGGAAGAGCCGGGGATTGCTTTTGCAAACTTCGTGTCCTATATGTCGGATTACAGATAACCAAAGCAGTACAGACGGCGCGCTTTTAGGCGCAAGGATAGCCGCGGTACTCGTAAAAGTTCCGTGCTGTCCGCGCTGGACGAAGCGCGCGCTTTCTTATCAGAAAAGAATATAAAACGACAGGTGATGCGGGATGTATCACGCCTAAAGGCGCATCAGCGCCAGGCAGGAGGTGTTTTTTATGGTTGAGAAGTTTGAAGTAACCGGCATGACGTGCTCCGCTTGTTCGGCGCATGTGGAGCGCGCGGTGGGCAAGCTTGCGGGCGTTTCCACCGTTTCCGTCAATCTGCTGCTCAACAGCATGACGGTGGATTACGATGAAACACTGCTGCAGGCAAGCGATGTCATCGCTGCTGTGGAGCGCGCGGGCTACGGCGCGGCGGCAGAAAAATTAGAGCAAGTACAAAACCACCGCGCACGTGATGGGGCAGCACCCGCCGCGGCCGAGCGGAGCGCTATGAAAAAACGGCTCGTGTGGTCTGTTGTGCTGCTCATACCCTTGATGTATATCGCGATGTACCACATGCTTTATGATTGGTTTTCTTTGCCCATACCCGCCTTTATGACGGCGGCGTTCCACGGGGAGCATAAGGCGGTTCCCTATGCTTTTACACAGCTTTTGTTCACGCTGCCCATACTGTATTTAAACAGGAGCTATTACCAGCGCGGCTTTAAAGCGCTGATCAGGCGTGTGCCCAACATGGATTCGCTGATCGCGGTGGGCTCGTCGGCGGCGCTGCTGTATGGTATTTTTGCCATCTACCGCATGGCTTACGCCACAGCCGCGGGCGACTGGGCGACGGTGGGTGACTATTCCATGAACCTCTACTTCGAATCCGCGGCCATGATCGTGACGCTGATCACGGTGGGCAAATACTTAGAGACCCGCTCGAAGGACAGAACCTCCGACGCGATCACCAAGCTG
The DNA here is from genome assembly GCA_050945835.1 of Christensenellales bacterium. Taxonomy (GTDB): domain Bacteria; phylum Bacillota; class Clostridia; order Christensenellales; family JBMNTQ01; genus JBMNTR01. Next base: position 134,978 of record JBMNTR010000001.1, read on the forward strand.
ATGGATCTTTCCCCCAAGACGGCGGCCGTCAAGAGAGACGGCGTGGAGCTGGAGATACCGGTGGAGCAGATCGTGGTGGACGACATCATCGTGATGCGCCCCGGGCAAAGCGTGCCGGTGGACGGCGTGATCGTATCCGGGCGTTCGTCTTTGGATTTGTCCGCCTTAACGGGGGAGAGCATGCCGCAGGATAAAACCGAGGGCGATACGGTGCCTGCTGCTGCCATCAACCAGACGGGCTATTTCGAAATGCGCGCGCAGAAGGTGGGCGACGACACCACGCTCGCGCAGATGATCCGGCTGGTGGAGGAAGCGGCGTCCTCCAAGGCGCCGATCGCTGCGCTGGCGGATCAGATCAGCCGGGTGTTCGTACCCATCGTGATCGCGGTGGCCATACTCACCATCGCGGTGTGGCTGATGGCGGGGCAGACATTTGAGTTCGCGCTGTCTACGGGCATCGCGGTGCTGGTGATCTCCTGCCCTTGCGCGCTGGGGCTGGCCACGCCGGTCGCCATCATGGTGGGCACGGGCAAGGGCGCGCAGCTGGGCATACTCATCCGTTCGGCGGAGTCGCTGCAAACGGCATACGCCATAGACACCGTGGTGCTGGACAAGACAGGCACCATCACGGAAGGCAAGCCGCAGGTGACGGATATCATCACAGCGCCCTCTATAGACGCGCAGGAGCTGCTGCGCTTGGCTGCGTCTTTAGAGCAGCCTTCTGAGCACCCGCTCTCCCATGCGATCGTAACAGCCGCACAGGAAAAGGGGCTGAGCCTTTCTGAAGCCGTGGATTTCGAGGCCACGCCGGGCCGCGGCATCAAAGCGCGTATAGAGGATCGCGTGATCAGTGCGGGCAACATCGCCTATATGGAAGAACTAGGCGTAGAGCCGGGCGCTTTGAGCAGCCAGGCACAGACACTTTCTGAGGACGGAAAAACGCCGTTGTACTTTGCACAAGACGGCGCGTTGATCGGGTTGATCGCTGTGGCGGACGTGGTTAAACCCACCAGCAAACAGGCCATTAAGCAGTTGAAGCGCATGGGGCTGAAAGTGATCATGCTCACCGGCGACAACGCGCGCACGGCGGAGGCCATACGCAAAAAGCTTGATATCGACGAGGTGCTGGCCGAGGTGCTGCCGCAGGACAAGGAGCAGAAGATCAAATCCCTGCAGGAGCAGAATCAAAAGATCGCCATGGTGGGCGACGGCATCAACGATGCGCCCGCCCTCACGCGGGCGGACATAGGCATTGCCATAGGCGCCGGCACGGACATCGCCATCGAATCGGCGGATATCGTGCTGATGAAGAGCGATCTGAGCGATGTTGCGTCGGCGATCCGGCTGAGCAGGGCCACCTTGCGCAACATCAAGCAGAACCTGTTCTGGGCTTTTTGCTATAATGTCATAGGCATTCCCATTGCTGCGGGCGTATTCTATCCCTTGTGGGGATGGACGCTCAGCCCCATGTTCGCCGCTGCCGCCATGAGCTTAAGCTCTGTGTTTGTGGTGGGCAACGCGCTGCGCCTGCGGTTTTTCAAGCCGGGCGTGCAACATCATGCGGACATGATTGAGCCAAAAGCAGACCAGCATCCGCCCGCACTGCAAACGGGCGGGGCATCTGAGACGAACACGGAAGAAAGTGAGACGAACACCATGCAGAGAACCATTCGAATACAGGATATGACTTGCGCGCATTGCCAGGGTGTGATCGAAAAGGCGCTGAAAGGCATCGGCGGCGTGACGGATGTGCATACGGACTTAGCCGGTAAAAAGGTGACGGCGGACACAGACGGCAGCGTGTCCGACGAGCAGCTGCTGGCTGCGATCCGGCAGGCGGGCTATACGCCGGAGCTCGATTGACGCAAACTGAAGCCCGCACCGCCCGGGCGGCGCTGTGTATGTGCGCAAAAAAGGAGTAAAAGCTGTGTGAATATGCGTTTGTGATCGAAAAGGGGGAACGATGTGATGAAACGGATTGGATTTATCGGCCTGGGTATCATGGGGTTGCCTATGGCACGGCATTTGATGGAGAAAGGGTATGCGCTCTATGTGTATACCCGCACGCGCAGCAAGGCGCAGCCGTTGCTGGATGAGGGTGCTATCTGGTGCGACGGGCCGGGCACGGTCACCTTTTTGTCCGACGCTGTGATCACCATGGTGGGGTTTGTGCAGGATGTGGAGGATGTATATTTCAAAAAGGACGGCATCATTGCAAACGCCAAGCCCCGCAGCTATCTGATCGACATGACCACCACATCGCCCACGCTGTCCGCGCGCATTTATGACGCGGCGAAGGAGAAGGGCGCGCACGCGCTGGACGCACCGGTATCCGGCGGGGAAACAGGCGCGCAAAACGCTGCGCTGTCCATCATGGCGGGGGGCGATCGTGAAGCATATGAAGCCTGTCTGCCGCTGTTTGAATGCATGGGCGCGCAGATCACATACACAGGAGCGGCAGGCAGCGGACAGCACACCAAGATGGCCAACCAAATCGCCATCAGCGGCGCGCTGGCGGGCGTGTGCGAAGCGATCGCATACGGCAGGCAAAACGGACTCAACCTCGATACCATGCTCAAGAGCATCTCGAAGGGTGCTGCGGGCAGTTGGCAGATGGAAAATCTGGGCCCGCGCATACTGCAGGGCGATCTTGCGCCGGGGTTCTTCATGAAGCATTTTATAAAGGATATGGGCATCGCGCTGAGTGAGGAACAAGATTTATCCTTACAGGTTTTAAAGACGGTGTATGACGCTTGCAGGGAGCTGCAGGCACAAGGGCTGGGCGATTGCGGTACACAGGCGCTGATCAGGCACTATTGCGATGTTGATTGAGTGTCGTCAAGCTTTCACGGCTATATGAGCGCAGGGCCGCTTTCAGGCAGGGCTTATGGATATGCCATGACATGAGGCTCGTTTTGCAGCAGATCAACCGTTATCCTGTGCGCCATATAGCGCTGCGAACGGATTAAAATATGGGCCAAAAACGATCTCCCCTTTGGATATTCCCTTCAAAGGGGATTTTTATTGAAATCATTGGTTATTTTAATTGTGTATTGAGGGCCGCATTGATATAATGAATGGAAAGCCTTCCTTCGTAGGACAGGCTGACTGTAAACAACAGATGAAGGAGGAAAGGATATATGCAATATTCCAGCGAAGTGGAAAGAATGTCATGTGTTGCCAAGGGGCCAAAGCACGGCCCCGCGCCGATTCCCGAGGAAGGAAAATGGGTGCAGGCGAAGGAAATAAAGGATATAAGCGGCTTCACGCATGGTGTGGGCTGGTGTGCTCCGCAGCAGGGTGCCTGCAAGCTGACCCTGAACATCAAGGATGGTATCATAGAGGAGGCGCTCATCGAAACGCTGGGCTGCTCCGGCATGACGCATTCCGCGGCCATGGCTTCGGAGATTTTGCCGGGCAAGACGATTCTTGAAGCGCTGAATACGGATCTTGTTTGCGACGCGATCAACACCGCCATGCGCGAGCTGTTCCTCCAGATCGTTTATGGGCGTTCGCAATCGGCTTTCTCCGAAGGCGGCCTAGTCATCGGCGCCGGGCTGGAGGATCTGGGCAAGGGCTTGCGCAGCCAGGTGGGCACCATGTTCTCCACCAAGGCGAAAGGCCCCAGATACTTAGAGCTTGCCGAAGGCTATGTGTTGGAGATGGCACTCGACAAGGACAGACAGACCATCGGCTATAAGTTTGTTCATGTGGGTAAAATGCTCGAAGCGATCAAAAAGGGTGTCGATCCTAAGGAAGCCTATGAAAAGAACATCGGTACTTATGGCCGTTACGCGGACGCGGATTCCTATATCGATCCGCGTCATGAGTAAGGAGGATGGATGATGATTACATTTGAAGGTTATGAAAGAAGAATCGAAGGCATTGAAAAATGCATGGAGGAATACGGCATTCAGGGGCTTGAGGATGCGCGTGATATCTGCAAAGACAAAGGGATCGATGTAGAAGAAATCGTGCACAGCATACAGCCTATCGCATTTGAAAACGCTGTGTGGGCCTATACGCTGGGCGCTGCGATCGCCATCAAAAAAGGCTGCACGAGTGCAGCACCTGCCGCGGAAGCCCTAGGCATCGGCTTGCAGGCGTTTTGTATCCCCGGCTCGGTGGCGGATCAGCGCAAGGTGGGGCTGGGTCATGGGAATTTAGCGGCTATGCTGCTGCGTGAAGAGACGAACTGCTTCTGTTTCCTGGCGGGGCATGAATCCTTCGCTGCGGCGGAAGGGGCCATAGGCATCGCCAGAACGGCGAACAGGGTGCGTAAAAATGAGCTGCGCGTGATGCTGAACGGTCTTGGAAAAGACGCCGCGCATATCATCAGCCGCATCAATGGGTTTACGCATGTGGAAACCGAATACGATTGCGCGACCGGCGGGCTCAAGGTTCTTTGGGAACGCCCGTACAGCGACGGCGAACGCGCAAAGGTGAAATGCTACGGTGCGGACGATGTGAGCGAAGGCGTGGCCATCATGTGCCACGAGGGCGTGGATGTATCCATCACTGGCAACTCCACCAACCCGACGCGCTTCCAGCATCCGGTGGCGGGTACGTATAAAAAATGGACTTGCGAGAATGGCATAAAATACTTCTCCGTAGCCTCCGGCGGAGGCACGGGCCGTACGCTGCACCCCGACAACATGGCGGCGGGCCCGGCTTCCTACGGCTTAACGGACACCATGGGCCGTATGCATGGCGACGCGCAGTTCGCGGGGTCTTCATCCGTACCGGCGCACGTTGAGATGATGGGACTCATCGGTATGGGCAACAACCCGATGGTGGGCGCTTCGGTGGCTGTTGCTGTTGCCATCGAGCAATCAAACGCCTGAGCATCACAATTTTATTAAAGGAGGAATAAAACCATGCCGTATATCAGAGCAAGAATCGGCACAACCATCACAGAAGACCAGAAAACCGCCATCAAAGCGGATCTGGGCAAAAAGATCGAAGCGCTTCCCGGAAAAGCGGAATCGGGCCTGATGGTGGATATTGCGGACGGCTGCGATCTCTATTACCAGGGAAACAAAGGCAACTGCGCGTTTGTAGGCGTGTATCTCTATAAATCGTCGCCCAGGGAGACGAAGGCGAAATTCGCTCAGCTCGCCTGCGAGTGTATCGCGGAGCATACGGGCGTTTGTAAAAACAACGTGTATATAAACTTCTGCGAGCTGCACGACTGGTTTGGCAACGGGCAGTTTTTGGAGTGATCCATCATGCGGATATTAGCGGAAGAAACATTGGCGCTCGCGATTGATTTTCAGGAGCGTTTAATGCCTGTGATCGACGATGCGCAGGAGTTGGTGAAAAAGACGCAAATACTCTTAAAAGGGCTTGCCATGCAGCATATCCCGGGCCTTATCAGCGAGCAGTATCCCAAGGGCCTTGGCGATACGATCCCCGAACTGGCTGAATGCACGCACTGGCCTTCTTTGGAAAAGACGAGTTTTAGCTGCGCGATGTGCCCTGAAATGCTGGAAAAGATTCGGTCCTATGGCCGTAAAAACGTGGTGATCTGCGGCGTGGAAGCGCATATCTGCGTGTTGCAGACAATCGTCGATCTGATCGCGCAAGGTTTTTGCGTGGTGCTGATCGCCGATTGCGTCGGCTCGAGAAACCCGCGGGATGCCGAGATCGCCATCGCGCGTGCGCGGCAGGAGGGCGCTGTTGTAACGAGCTGTGAATCCCTGCTCTTTGAGTTGGCTGTCAGAAAGGAAAACCCCTGTTTTAAGGAGTTGTCCAAGCTGATTAAGTAGCGGTCGATGGATCTGCAAACGAAACAATCCCCCGCAAAAGCATTTCAGTGCCTTCGCGGGGGATTGTTATGCTGTTATGATTTTTGCACAGATGAAGAGATGAAGCGCTCAAACACACGCACATCGCCAGAGGAATAGTATTCCGCAGAGCCTGTGCCGCAAAGCTTGAGCAGCCCGCGCCGCTCCAGCACATGCTTTAAGTGCAGCGCGGTGCCCATGTGGCCGTCCAGCACGGGCAGCCCGTTCCAGTAGGCGCCGGCGGCCTGTGTGACGGCATGGCGCAGAAACACATAATGGGTGCAGCCCAGCACGATGGCTTGCACCGGCTCCTTAGCAATAGGCGCAAAAGCGTTGTGCAGATAATCATAGATCTCGGGGGCCTCGAAATCATGGGTTTCGACGAGCTCCGCCAGCCCCGGGCAGGGCAGGTTGATGACACAGTCCGTGCCGCCGATCTTTTCTATCAGCCGCAAATAGCGCCCCTGTGAGAGCGTGGCCGGTGTGGCCAGCACGAGCACCTTGCCGCCGCTTAGGAATCTCAAGGCAGGCTTCACAGCCGGCTCCATGCTGATGACGGGCATATCGTTTTCGCTGCGCAGACGATTGATGGCGACGCTTGTGGCCGTATTGCAGGCTACGAGCAGTGCTTTCACGCCTTTTTTCAACAGGAAATCCGCCGCGTTCAATGTGAGCAGCAATATGTCCTCAGGGCTTTTCATGCCATAGGGCGCATGGATATTGTCGCCGTAGTAGAGAAAATTTTCCCGGGGCAGTATCCGCCGCGCTTCGTGGAGCACGCTCAACCCCCCTACGCCGGAATCGAATACGCCGATCGGTCTGTTCTTCATGTAACGATCCACCTTTTCTGGCCTGGGCCTACATTTATTATAATACCGCGTGCGTTGATGTCAAGCACAGCGGATAGGGGAAGCCGTTTTGCCTCAAAATAGCATGAGGCACGCATACGATATCAGAAATAAAAGTCGCAATTTTGTAGCAATTTTGTATTGCTTAGTGGTGGGTAAACTGATACAATGATCCATACATACACAATATATTGTATGATCATATCCTATGAATATACAACATAAGCGAAATGAGGGCTTTAGCATGGCTTTTTCCAAAAATGCGCAGACAGTGCTGCAAAGGCGGTATTTATCCAAAGACATAGAGGGGAATACCATCGAAACCATAGACGATATGTTCGAACGGGTGGCGGCTTGTATCGCTGATGTCGATCGAAAATACGACGCAAAAGCCGATGTCGAAGGGCTGAAGGCGCGCTTTAAGGACTTGATGCTGGCTCAGAAGTTCATGCCCAATTCGCCCACACTCATGAATGCGGGCAAGCCATTGGGGCAGCTTTCGGCTTGCTTTGTGCTGCCGGTGGGCGATTCCATGGAAGAGATATTCGACGCGCTGAAAAACGCGGCGCTGATTCACAAGAGCGGCGGCGGGACGGGTTTCAGCTTTTCGCGCATACGCCCGGCGGGCTCGTCGGTGCGTTCCACCGGCGGTGTGGCCAGCGGTCCAATCAGCTTCATGAAGGTGTTCAACGCCGCCACGGAGGCGGTCAAGCAGGGCGGCACGCGCCGGGGTGCCAACATGGGCATACTGCGTGTGGATCATCCGGATATCATGGATTTCATCACCTGTAAAAAGGGAAACAGCGACATCACCAACTTCAACATCAGCGTGGGCGTGACTGAAAAATTCATGCAGGCCGCGCGAAAGAACGAGGAATACGACCTGATCAATCCGGTCAACGGCCATATAGAAGGGCGTTTGAATGCGCGCGAAGTCTATGATCTGATCGTGGATATGGCGTGGAGCAACGGGGAGCCCGGCATCATCTTTTTAGACAGACTCAACAAGGACAACATGACCCCTGCATTGGGCGACATCGAGAGCACCAACCCCTGCGGGGAACAGCCGCTTTTGCCGTATGAAAGCTGCAATTTGGGCTCTGTCAATCTGGCGAACATGATCAAAAAACAGGACAAGGGCTTCATTGTAGACTACGATGAATTAGGGCGTGTGGTGGATCTGGCCGTGCACTTTCTGGATAACGTGATCGACGCCAACAAGTATCCCTTGCAGGAAATCGAGGATATGACTAAAAACACACGCAAGATCGGTCTGGGCGTGATGGGCTTTGCAGACTTGCTGTTTTGCTTGGGCATTCCCTATAACTCCGAAGAGGCGATTCAAATAGGCGAAAAGATCATGGGCTTTATACAGGCGCGCGCACACAGCGCATCCGAAAAGCTGGCGATATCGCGCGGAGCGTTTCCTGCGTTTGAAGGCAGCATATTGTCAAAAGAAAAGCCCCTGCGCAACGCGACATCGACGACCATCGCACCCACCGGCACGATATCCATCATCTGCGGCGCTTCCAGCGGCATCGAGCCTTTGTTTGCGATCAGCTTTGTGCGCAACGTGATGGATGACGACGAATTGGCCGAAGTACATCCCTATTTTGAAGCGGTTGCGAAGGAGCAAGGCTTCTATTCCAAGGAGCTGATGCGGCGCATCGCGGAGGAAGGCACGCTAGCGCATATAGAGGAGATCCCCCAAGGGATACGGGAGGTGTTCGTCACCTCGCATGATATAACGCCCGAATACCACATCCGTATGCAGGCGGCGTTTCAGAAATATACGGACAATGCCGTTTCCAAAACCGTCAATTTCCCCAACAGCGCCACACGGGAGGATGTCAAGACGGTGTATGATCTGGCATTTGATTCAGGCTGTAAGGGCGTGACCATCTATAGAGACGGCAGCCGTGATGTGCAGGTGCTCTACACAGGTAAAAAGGAAGAGCCTTCCGCCGAAAAAGGGCAGATCGTGCCCCGGCCGCGTCCGGATATCACGCAGGGGTTCACGGAGAAAGTACGCATTGGCTGCGGCAACCTGTATGTAACCGTCAACTACGACGAGGAGGGTATCTGCGAGGTCTTTACCAACCTGGGGCGTGCGGGCGGCTGCCCGTCGCAGTCGGAGGCTACCAGCCGGCTGATCTCCACGGCGCTGCGCTCAGGTATGGACGCTTATTCGCTCATCGAGCAGCTCAAGGGGATTCGCTGCCATTCCACTTTGCGCCAGAAGGGTTTGAAGGTGCTCTCCTGTCCGGATGCGATTGGTAAAGTGCTTGAGAAGGTCGTTAAGATGCAGGAGGAGCAAAACGGCGGCATCAACATGAAAAAACCCGCCGAAAGCAGTGTGCAGGAGACGGTGTCCTGCGGGGAAAACTGCTCGGCGTTCAAGGGGCGCACACAGGAGAAACCGGCGGGCGATTGCCCCGAATGCGGCGGGGATGTGGAGCATGAAGGCGGCTGTGTGGTGTGCAGAAACTGCGGCTATTCCAAGTGCGGATGAACGGAGCATATGCAGAGTAAGAAAAAGATTCAGCACCCCGGGCTTCATTGAAAGACCCGGGGTGTTGCGCGAAAAGGAACCTGTGCATATCATCCGCAAAAAAGCCTTTCGAAAAGCCGTGCGCGGCGTAAAAGAGGCGCAGATACGAAAAATGGCCGCAGCGGTAGGGGTCTATGACCGGCACAAGGCTTTGGGGGTTTGATTTTCATGTGTGCGCTGGTATAATAAGATTGTTCTGCAGGCGCCGGATTTTAAAAGAAGGCTTTGCCTCTCTTTCGAGGGCAAAAACACCATGCAGAACGAATGGTATGGAGGAGAAAAGGGATTATGGACTATGGTTTTGCACATCGGCTGGATGGCATCACAGGCAGCGCGATTCGCGAGATTTTCAAGCTGCTGCAGGAGCCGGGCATCATTTCGTTTGCGGGCGGCAACCCGTCGGCGGATACGTTTCCTAAGGACGAGCTTGCACACATCGCATCGCGGCTGACGAAGCAGCGCCCTGAAACGGTGCTGCAATACGGTATTACGGAAGGATATGCCCCCTTGCGGGAGACGGTGGCGAATATGGTAAGCCGGCGCGGCGTGCTGGCTGCGCCTAGTGATGTGATCACGCTGACAGGCTCTTCCCAAGGGATCGACTTGGCGGCGCGCGTGTTTCTCAATCCGCAAGACAGGGTGCTGGTGGAAGCGCCGACCTTTCTGGGCGCGTTGCAGACCTTTCGCACCTATCAGGCGGAGCTGATTCCCGTTGAAATGGACGACGAGGGCGTGCTGCTGGAGGATTTGCAGCAGAAGATGGAGCGATACAGGCCCAAATTCTTCTATGTGATACCCACCTTCCAGAATCCGTCGGGCAAGACGCTGAGCTGCACGCGGCGCAAGCGCATAGCGGAGTTGGCGAAGGAATACGGCGTGATGGTGATCGAAGACGATCCTTACGGCGATCTGCGCTACGAGGGCGAGCCTTGCCCGTATATCAAATCGTATGACGACGACGGCCGTGTGCTTCTGCTGGTGAGCTTTTCCAAGATCATTTCACCGGGGCTGCGCGTGGGCGCTGCCGTGGGCGCACCGGAGGTCTTGAGGAAGATGGTCATTTGCAAGCAGGGTGCGGATACGCACACGCCTGTGCTGACACAGGCGATGGTGGACGAATATGTACGCCAGGGCGCGCTGTATAGCCATATCGACGAGGTTTGCGCTGTGTATAAACAAAAAAGAAACGCCATGCTGGCGCATATGCCGGAGGTTGCGCACACATATACGCGCCCTGAGGGCGGACTGTTTCTGTGGGGCACGTTCGCACCGGGGACAGACGCGCAAATCCTATTGAAGGAAGCCATCAAAAAGGGCGTTGCGTTCATACCCGGCGCGCATTTTTATACATCGGAAGGGTATGCACATACCTTCCGACTGAATTTTTCAAACGCCAGCCTGCAACAGATCGAAGAGGGTATGGAGATACTCAAATCGGTGGTGAAAGGGCAGGGCGCATGACGCATCAAGCGCCTGCGGTTGTATGATGGGTGCTTGCGGTGCCGGATGCCGCTGCTTTTGCGTGCTTGCACTGCATGAAAACGCAAGACGGGCCGAAACGAGACTGGCAAAGAGCGATCAGCTCTCTTCGCAATCGCGGATATTATCGATCAAAAAGCGGCCGTCTTCTGTGCGTAGGATGTCGAACAGAAACAGACGGCCCTTGTCTTTCTCTGCATTCAGCGCGCCCACGCACACGAGCGACGGGTCGGGACGCAGCGGCGGTTCGCTGTATAGGAGATGCCCTTGGAAAAAGTCCTTCACCTTCTGTATGTCCATCTCCTTTAAGAGCTCCGAAGTAAGATACGATGCCGCTTCCTCCATAAGTCCTAAATGCAGCGCGTCCAGCAGCGCTCTGCCGGTTTGCGCGGGGGTGGTGAGGGGCAGCGCGTCGCGCGTGAAGAAGCCGATTTCCTCTTTTATGGACCGCCCGTCGTAAATCTGCTTGCGCTGATGACAAACGGCGTCGTTCTGCTCTGTGATCACTTCTATTTCATCCTGTTTAATACTGAACATCCCTTCGCTTTCAAACAAAAGCCGATAGGCGGTGCCGTCGTGCAGTGCGCAGAGCAGGTAATTTTCCTCTACGCCGTGCAGCAGCAGCGCCGTGTGTGTGCCTAAGCGTATAAAGTCGAGATAAGGTTTGGAGAGCTTCTGCTTGAGCGTGTGGTGGAAGAGCAGCGTATCATCACCCAGGTGCTCCAGCGCGAGGTGCTGCTGCGCATCCTGATATAGGGTCGCTGTATAATGTGTGTACTGCGTCTGTGTAACGATGCGGGGCATATGCTGCGACAGCTGATTGACCTGCTGCATGGACATGTTGAGTACCACCACGCCGCCCGTCCAATGCACGGCGTGCAGCCGCCCGGACGCAGCAAAGTGCAGCCGCCCGCGCGACAGCGTGAGCGCTGTGCTCAGCGGCAGATAGTTTTCGCGAAGGGGCATCAATGTCACATAGAATTTGGTGTCGATGCCGGCGGGCAGTGTTAAGCTGGGGGAGAGATCGTTGATCTCGCCCCAAACGCGGCCGTCCAGCAGCACGAGCGCAGGGCATTGTGTGCATCGAAGAATGACGAGCGGAAGCGGATCCATGGCAAGCATCACCTCACTAACCATGTATAGTAAGGAACGCGCCGGTCTATGAGTGAAATTATAAAACCGCATATAAATCAGCCTGCTGGCTCGCGTAGTGTACAAGCATATGCCTGACGAAGGTTATTCGATAAAAAAAAGCCGCCCTTTGCGCTGATACGCAGCAAGCGGCTTTGCCTATAGAAGGGCGGTTGCAGATCACAGCCTTCCGGCGGTGTTGAATTCCTTCACGGCCTCCAGCATGGCCACGATGTTTTCTGTGGGGGTATTCGCCTGCACGTTATGGATCGCATTGAATATAAACCCGCCGTCTTCACCGAATATTTCGCAGCGCTGCAGCACCTGTTTGCGTACCTCCTCGGGCGAACCGAACGGCAATACATCCTGTGTATCTACGCCGCCGCCCCAGAAGGTGATGTGTTTTCCGAATTCTTTTTTCAGATGCACAGGGTCCATGCCTGCAGCTGAGCACTGCACGGGGTTCAACGCATCAAACCCGGCTTCTATCAGATCCCCGATCAACGGCTCTACCGCCCCGCAGGAATGCTTGAGTATTTTCCATGGGGTATTTTCGTGTATCCATCTGTTGGCGCGTATATAATGCGGCATATATAACTCAAGGAATATCTCCCTGGAGACAAACAAGCTGTTTTGGTGTGCTAAGTCCGTGGCGCAGGTAAAGGCAACGTCTATCTTATCTCCGCATCGTTCATTGATCGCTTTCATATTTTCGATGGCGATATCCGTTTGCATTTCGAACATACGATAGACATACTCCGGATAGAGATGCGGCATCATATACCAATCTGCGATATTCCGTATGCCCTTTGGCTCGAGTAGCCCGCAGCCTGCGATATCCGCGGCATCTCCCAGCCCCATGCCCGGCATCGCTAAAACGGTTGCGCGGCCGGTATCGTAGGCGCGAAGGATCTCTTTTTCGATCCAGTCGAGGTTTGCTTCATCCAATATCCTCCATTCCTCAATGTTGAGTGCAGGATCCGTTACGTTATCGTCTATATCGCCCTTCTGACGGTAGATCGCGTCGAAGTAGTATCCCCCCTGCGGAAAATGTCCGGACGGCTCATAAGCGCGGTTATCCTGCGGATATACGATATACCCGCCTTTTCCGTCCGGTTCCGGGTTGTATTTTCCCGGGACGAGTATATCCAGGCCTTGCGGATTTTTCCATGGTTTCCAATCCGTTCTGGGGAAACCAAACAGCGTTCCCATAGGGAATATGGGTGTGCAGTCCGTTCCGATGGCCTCTGCAAGATCGTCCTCGATGACGCCGGCCATGGTGAACACATCCAGTGCTTTTACCAGTTGGTCGTCTAATTGATAATGCTTCCTCAGCGCATCCAGACAGCTGACATGCATGGTCGAGTTGCAGATGCCGCCGAAGTCGATTGCGATCTTGTCTGGCTGACGATGGTCTAAGGATGCCATAACACGTTCGCGTGCGTTCATAAAAATACCTCCTCAATTCGTGTGGATCTACAGCGTCCGGCTGAAAATTGGCGTAAATAAGATAGCCGCTTGCTACCCATATCCTGCAGGCACATAAAAACGCGCTCAATACGGATCGGCGGCTATGCCATATGCCGGATTATGCTGTGCTTTTGGCTGGAGGAGGATGAAAGCCCGCCTTTGAAAAAACAGGCGTTCGTAAAAAGCGAAGCTTTCATCCACACAGCAGCAATTACCGAGGGTTTAGTTCCAGGAATCCTTGTTGCGCAGCTCCGCCTGGAAACTGTCGATATTCTCCTTGCTGATGAGCAGCGTACCCGAGTCGTTGATCTTGGCGGGAGGCTGGGTTCCGTCTACGTTGTAATCGACCAACCATTTGGCGGCCATATAGCCCATGCGGTAATAGTTTTGAGACATGGTGCCGAATATGCTTCCGTCACGAATCCCATCCAGCACCTCCGGCGTGTCGTCAATGGACATGATGAGCAGCCCCTCCTCAAGACCCATCTCGCCTGCGACCTGCGCTGCGCCCACAGCGCCCGACGGTGCCACGCAGGCGGCCACATTCACCTCAGGATAGGTGACGAACAGCTGCTGCCACAACTCCACGGATTTGTTCAGGTCGTCGTTGTTTTCCTCAAGGGAAAGATCCTCATATCCTTCTACCCCTTCAAACACCGATTTATAGCCGCCTGTGGTATCCAGTACGGAGGAATTGGTGATGGAACTGCCCATGTAGATCACGCGCGGCGCTTCATCGCCCAGCTCTTCCAATATCGCTTGAGCCGCGATGGAGCCCAGCTCCTGGCCTTCGGTGCCGATGTAGGCGAAGTAAGGCGCGTCCATTAGGCTGCCGGCGTTGATGAGCACCACCGGTATGCCCGCCGCGTCCGCCTGTTCCATCACAGGCACCATCGCTTCCGGATTCAGCCCGCATGTGATGATACCGTCCGCGTCCTCCGCGATGGCGATTTCAATCTGCTTGATCATGGCGTCTACATCCAGGTTTGCCGGGCCGACCCAGCTGCCTGTAAAGCCCATTTCGGCGGCCGCGTCGTCAAAGCCTTCCTTCGAAACCAGCCACACTTCGCTGGCCAGCAGCGGCGTGACATACACAAGGTTCAAGTCTTCTGCGCTTTTGCCGCCGCCGTTTGCCGGATTTTCTGCGTCTGATGGACCTTCGGTGCCGGATTCCGTTTTTTCAGCGGGCGCTGCACCGTTGCCGGCACATGCCGCCAGCAGGCACAGACAAAAGACGATTGCTAAGAACAGAGCTAAATGTTTTTTCATGATATTCTCCTCCTTGATGATGATGTTTATTTAGTCGATTGGATCTTCTTGCTTGTTGTTTCGGCGCCCAATGCGCTCGCGTGCAGCAGCTTCGTTTCGCTCACCTCGGATTTGAGCATCTGGGCGACCAGCTTGCCGTTGCTCAGCACCACAAAACGGTCGCATATGGAGATCAGCTCGGGCATTTCAGAGGAAATGACGATGATACTCATACCTTGGCCGGCCAGCTCGTCGATGATCTTGTATATCTCGCTCTTGGCGCCTACATCGATGCCGCGTGTCGGTTCATCCAAAAGCAGCACCTTCATATCCGTTGCCAGCGCCCTCGATAATATCACCTTCTGCTGATTTCCGCCCGAAAGCGTCATCATGTTGGTATCCAGCCCCGGCGCCTTGATGGCCAGATAATCGAAAAACTTTTGTGCGATGCGGTTCTCTGCGTGACGGTTTAGAAAAGTGGCCTTTGAAATCTTCTTGAATATAGACAGTGTCATATTGTGCTTGATGCTCATGGTACCCACAAAGCCATCGCTCTTGCGATCCTCCGTCACCATGAACATTCCGGCGGCGATGGCGTCCCGCGGCTGCGCGATAGAGCACTTTTGATCCTCTATATAGACATCGCCCGACAACTTGGGCAGCGCCCCATACAGCGCGCGCAGCAGCTCGCTGCGGCCGGAGCCGACCAGCCCCGCCAATCCCAGCACTTCTCCTTTGCGCACCGAAAAGGACACGCCGTCGATCAGGTTTTTACCCGGCGCATACGGATGCGGAACGTATAGATCCTCCACACGCAACACCTCTTCTCCGAATTCACGGGTGCTCTTCGGGTACATCTGATCCACTTCCCGACCGATCATGTCCTGAATGATGCGCCCCGGCTCTATTTCTTCTTTTTTATATTCCGAGACAACACACCCGTTGCGCATGACCACCACGCGGTCGGAGATGTCAAACACCTCATCCAGCTTGTGGGAAATATAGATACACGAGATACAGCCTTGTTTTAAGTTGCGTATGATGCTGAGCAAGGAGGCCGCTTCCTCTTGTGTCAGCGCCGCTGTGGGTTCGTCCAGTATGAGTATGCTCGGGTCGCGTACCAGCGCGCGGGCGATACACACCAACTGCTGAAGGCTGGCGTTGAGATTACGCATCTTCAGGCCGGTGTCGAGATCGACATTCAGCATCGCCAATGCATCGTGCGCCTTTTTTCGTATGGTCTTCCAGTCGATGAGTCCGGATTTGTATTTCGGCCAGCAGCCCAGCATGATATTCTCTTCGACTGTCATATCCAGCTGTATATTCAGCTCCTGATAGATCATCGCAATGCCTTCACGCTCGGAATCCTGTGCGTTTTTCAGCTGCACCGGCCGTCCGTCCACAATGATTTCGCCGGAATAGCTGTCATGGGGGTATGTGCCGCTGAGCACCTTCATCAGCGTCGATTTACCTGCGCCGTTTTCGCCTATGATGCTGAGTATTTCGTTTCGGTTCAGCTCTATGGACACGTCATTCAGCGCCACAACGCCGGGAAACGCCTTGGTCACATGCTTCATATGCAGACGCTTTTCTGATACGTTTATCATGCCAGCCCTCCCTTATTCCGTACACTTGGCCGGTTTGGCTTTCAGTTGGGATATGCTTGCCCGCATGGCACGATCGCGTTTATACAGATCCAACACCACGGCGAAGATGAGTATCAGTCCCAGCACGATTTTCTGCCAGTATACGGAGATCTTCATCAGTGTCATGCTGTTTTCCAGTATGTTCATAAACAACGCGCCGATGGTGGTGCCCGCTATGGTGCCGGCGCCGCCGGTGGCGCTGGTCCCGCCTATGATCACTGCGGCGATGACGTTCATCTCGTATCCTTCGCCGGAGCTTGCCTGCCCTGAACCAAGCCGGGAGGCCATCATGATGCCGGAGAATGCCGCCAGCACACCGGTGACGGCATAGCATGCGATGCTCACCCGATTCAGGCTGATGCCGGACAGCCGCGCGGCTTCTTTGTTGCCGCCCACCGCATACACCGACCGGCCGAAGGTCGTTTTAGTGAGCACGATATGCGCGATGACGGCGAGTATAAACGCGATGATGGCGATTTGAGGGATGCCCAGCACATTGCCCTGTTCAAGGCTTTGGAATTCCTTCGTGAGGGGATACACAGCCACGCCTTCCGTGAGCACATAGACGATGCCCCTGCCTATGTATTGCGTGCCCAGCGTGACGATGAGCGGCGGGATTCTCAGGTTGATGATGGTAAAGCCGTTGAAAAGGCCGATGACCAAACCCGCCAACAGCCCCGCCACTACCGATATGAACACGGACACCCCTGCCTGTATACAAAGGGCGGCGACCGTACTGCCCACGGCCAGCGTGGAACCAACCGAGATGTCCAGGCCTCCGGAGATGAACACCAGCGTCATGCCGATGGCTGTGATCAGCGTGAAACCGGTGGACCGCAGTACGTTGGACAGGTTGACCGGTGAGAGGAACGCGGAATTGACCAGTGTGATGATGGCTATGAACAGTATGGTTACAACGATGACTCCGCTCTCCTGTATGCGCCAGAATTTTGATAGAGCACCCTTAAAGCTTCCCTTGCCTGTGTTTTGCATAAATGATCTACCCCCATTTTTGATATCAGGATTCTATGAAAGAATAGACGACACTCTGGAACTATGGAAACAAATTTTATAAAAATCGTTTTTTTGATTGTGATATAATAATATAAAAATCGATATACAAACATTTACTCGATCATGACAGTTTAATTTTTGTAATTCACATTATAGCGCATGTTGATGCACATCATATAGTGAATTTTAACTGGAAAATATAAGAATCCTTTTATTATCTTGCTTTTGACAAGCTGGAGTAATTTGCCTATAATATAAGAAATCAATTATTAAGACTCTTTGGAGGAACTGCCTTGCGTGGAAATCGGGAAAATATACCGGGCATACTGGACACCAGCTTTGAATATATCCATACGCCCACCAGCATCGCAAAACAGCTTTACCTATACATAGAATATATCGGGCATGCCTATTGCGACAAACGGTATTGTTTGTCCCGCAAGAGCTATGCGCATTTTCTGCTGATGTATGTTCTGGGGGGAAACGGTGTGCTGTGCACACAGGGGCGTGATTATGTGCTGGAGCCGGGGCAGGCGTTTCTCATTGAAACCGCCCGGTCGCATATTTACGGTGCTCTGGGTGATTTTGAAACGCTCTGGGTGCATTTTAACGGCTTGCACTTCGCAGACTTTTATAACCACATGATCGCGGCAAACGGCGGCCATGTCTTTATGCCCAAAGATCAGATGACTTTTATGGACAAATTTCTGCACCTGATCCGCGACCAGGAAGCGGCCACGCCGCAGCCTGAGATCATGGTGTCCGCGAAGCTATATGAACTGCTGGCGTTGCTGGTTGCAAAGGTGCCGGGGAGCCAGGAATCGCCTATCAATACGGCGATCAATTATATCAACCGGAACTACAGCGAAAAAATAACCATCGATATGCTGGCAAAACAAGTCTCCATCAGCGCCTCCAGATTCTCCACGCTGTTCAAGCAGGAGACAGGGTATTCGCCTTACTACTACATCATCAATACGCGGCTGCATGCGGCGTATCAGCTTTTAAGCTCCTGCAGCAATTCCATCGAACATATCGCGCTGGATGTGGGATTCAACGACGCTTCCTCCTTCATATACAGTTTTCGTAAAAAATATAAAATAACGCCCGCACAATTCAGAAAAAGGTTGAGCGACCCGCCCTCTATGGCCCGCACACAATTCTAAAAGAAGCTGTGCGCGTAAAAAAAGCGTAACAGCATGAAGGATGCTGATACGCCGCCGCAAGCGAAGGGTGCCCTGCACATTAAAAATGAAATTCAAAAAGGGATCAGGCTTTTACGGCCAGTGGATCAATAGGTTCTCAGCTTGTTGTAGATCTTCTTTTGCAATGCCCGGGGCAGTATCATGAGCACCAGCTGCGCCAGCGTGGGTATGATGAAATCTAAAAGATTGCTGTAACGCATCCGGTAGATGCGCCACCGCACTTTGATGAAGCCTTTCAGATGCTCAAACGTACAGCGCCGCTTGATGGTGTCTTCCGCAAGTCTGTATAACACCAGCGCCTCCGGGAGATTGCGCGTAAGATGCCCGCCGGCCAGTATTCGCACGAACAGATCGTAATCCTCTGCGCGCTTTAAATCGGAATACCCCCCGCAGGACAAAACGACCGACTTTTTATACATGACAGTCTGGTTGTTGAAAGGGCTTCGCCGCCTTGCATAATGCTTGATTTCCGCATGGTCACAGGGCACCTTTCGTATGGAAACGATATTACTTGGATCATCCTCGAATTCGCTCAGATAAGAACCGATCAGCGCAAGCTGTTCGTTGGATGTAAAAGCATTCAATTCTTTTTCGCAGCGCTGCGCAACGGAGATATCATCGGAATCCATTTTTGCGACCAGCTCATGTTTCACATGCGCCAAGCCGATATTGGCGGCTGCGCCAATACCGACGTTTTGTTCCAGCCTGACGATATTGATACAAGGGAATCGTTCCGCGTATGATTGAAGGACTGCATCCAATTCGTCGTTTAAGGGACCATCACAGACGATGACAAAATCGTCGGGCGGAATGGTCTGGTCCAGCATACTCTGAATGCTTGCTTGCAGATACTCTGGCTGTTCTTTGTCATACACAGACATCAGTACGCTATAATCAGCCATACACCCATTTACTCCCTGTTATTTTCATGCGGCGGTTTCACAACAACGTGTTGATAATCTAAGTTTTATTATATCAAACTCCTGTATAAAGTCAAATGAGGCTTGCCGGCTCGGCGCTACGGCTTCGTTCATACGTCATCGATCAATATGGCAAATTTATCTAAAAAAGTCCATATTCTTGACACGATATTTTAAATGGATTGTGGTATACTATACCCGAAGAAACAGCCAAACCATTCTTTCTGATTGCTGTGATCGTTTTTTTGTGTGTGGTTCTTCAGGCATAGGTATTATTCGTTTTTTCAATAACGAAGAACCCGGATATAAAAGGAGCGATGACAATGATATTAGTTACCGGCCCGACAGGCCATCTGGGCAGCAGCGTTGTGGATATGCTGTTGTCCCAAAACGAGGAAGTGCGGCTGTTTGTCCTGCCGCAGGAACGCCTTCGCGCGCTGCACGAATGGCCTCTTTGCGATATCGAGAGCGGCGATATCCGTTCAGAAGAGGATGTGAGCCGTGCGATCGCCGGATGCGACACCGTACTGCACGTCGCGGGTATGGTGAGCATAAGCAATGGCTCTGCGGAATGGAGCAAACTGAAGGCCGTTAACGTGATAGGCACGCGCAATGTCGTCAACGGATGCCTTGCGCATTCTGTAAAACGCATGGTGTATGTGAGCTCGATCCATGCTATGGTGGAGCCCCCAAAAGGAACGACCATACAGGAGGATCTCGATTTTCGTCCGGAGATGATGAACGACGCGTATTCGAAAAGCAAATCCATGGCAAGCGTGGAGGTGCAAAAAGGGATTGCGCGCGGGCTGGATGCTGTGATGGTATTTCCAAGCGGCATGATCGGACCGAAGGACACCAAGCCCTCCCAGACGGGCGGGATCATCAGCCATATCGCGCACAAACTGGAAAAAACGAAAAAAGAGCCCAGGCGGATGTTCTGTTTTAACGGCGCGTATGATTTTGTAGATGTGCGGGATGTGGCGAAGGGTGTTGTGCTCGCCATGCGAATCGGCCGAAAGGCACAGGGCTACATACTAAGCGGCCATAAGATGAGCATACCGGATATCTATCATGCCACCGCCCGGTTCAAGGAAAAGCAAATCAAGCTGGTGATGGCGCCCTTGCTGCTGGTTCGGCTGGCGGCGAAGATTTGTGAGGATTTTTGCAGGCTTGTGCGCAAAGCACCCTTGTTTACGCCGGTGGCGCTGGATGTGCTGGCTTCCAATTCCAACATATGCAGCGAAAAGGCAAAACGCGAGCTGGGATATACCAAGCGCCCCTTCGAAGAGACCATCGCGGATACGGTGAGCTGGTTCGAATCGGGAGAGATTTTTGCAAAAGGGCGCAAAAAGCTGCGTTGGCGTATGCGGCAGGCGGTCAATTAACGCCGAAGGAGCCGGCTGCAAGCGGGGATAATCGCGCATTTTTCAAAGGCTGATATGGAGCGGCGCTTCGTATCGGCCTTTTGTGATATGGCCCGCCAAAGAGGCGTTTGTGCGGGGCATGTATACAGGCAGACCACAGACAGGCTTGCGCGGGGTACGGCAAAAGGCAGCGCATACAAAACGGATGTGCCTGAATTTTGTCGTTTGCAAGCAGGCGGGATTATGGTACGATACTCTCAAGGAGGAGACGCATGGAAATACGATACGACGCGCAGAAAACATATATGACGGATGCGGAGCATTTTTGGCCCGAGGCTATTTTTGAATGCGGCCAGTGCTTTCGGTTTGTGCGTGAGCCGGACGCATCCTATACCATACTGGCGCACCGGCACCGGGTGAATGTGTATACCCCGGCCCGGAATCAGGCGGTGCTTTCGCCCTGCACAGAAGAGGATTTCGCATTTTGGCGGGCGTATTTTGATTTTGGCACGGATTATGCGGCGGTGTGCAGCTCCTTTCCGGAGGACGCGCGCTTAAAAGACAGCATGGCGTTCGGGCAGGGCATGCGCATATTGCGCCAGCATCCGTTTGAAACGCTGATCAGCTTTATTGTGTCTGCCAACAACAACATCAAGCGCATACAGGGTATTTTGAACCGTATATGCGAGCGATACGGCGATGCGCTGTGTGATGCATCCGGCGTGCCTTATCATGCGTTTCCCACTCCGAAGCAGCTTGCGTCGGGGAATTGTGAAGAGTTCTATGAGCTGGGCGCAGGCTATCGTGCGCCTTACATCGAAAAAACAGCGCGGCGTGTGGCTGAGGGCTTCGATCTGCATGCGCTGCGTACGCTGCCCTATGAGGAGGCGAAAAAGGAGCTGTGTACCTTTGCCGGCGTGGGGGAGAAGGTTGCCGACTGTGTGCTGCTCTTTTCGCTCGGATTTTTAAACGCGTTTCCGGTGGATGTGTGGATCAAGCGCGTGATGCAGCAGCGTCTGGGTGCGTCTGCGACCAAACAGGAGATCGTACGCTATGCGCAGCACCATTACGGCGGATACGCAGGCATCGCGCAGCAATACCTCTTTTACCATGCGCGCTGCTGCGGCCTGGACGATAGGCAAAAGGGGGCATAACATGGGCCGGGATCATGAAAAAGAAACCCAAGAAGAAAACTTGCGCAACACAAAACCCGCACACCGCACAGCAGAAGATGTGAAACGGGAGAAGAAGAAAAGCCCCCTGCTCAGCATATTGCTGGTCGTCTGCTTGGCGGCGTTTGTGTTTGCCGGATACATGCTGATACAAGGATGGACCCATTACGAAGAATCGGCTTCCGAATATCGGGAAATATCGGCGGAATACGGGCCTGAGGATGCGCAAGGCGCCAAGCTGGACGCACAAGAGACGGATGCCGAAACAAAAGCGCGTGTGCTGCGGGAATTCACGGTGGATTTCGACAGTCTGCGTGCGGTGAACGAAGAGGTGGTCGGCTGGATCGTGATCCACAACACCAACATCAGCTATCCCATCGTGCAGGCAGCGGACAATGACCGATATCTCACCACCACCTTTTTAAAAACCTACAACACGTCGGGCGCCATCTTTGCCGATTGCAACAACAATGCCGATTTTTCAGACCGCAACACATACATATACGGACATAACATGAAGAACGGATCGATGTTTGCACAGCTTATGAAGCTCAGAACACAGCAGGGATTCGACGAACGCAGCGAAGGTGTGTTATATACGCCGGATGCGGTGTACCGGCTGGAACTGTTCGCTGTGCATAGCGTCGATGAGGCAGATGTTGAGCTTCAATACAACTTTGCCTCCGATGAGGCGTATGAATCCTATTTAAACGGCATAAGGCGGTGGTCGGCGGTGCAATCCGGCGCGGAACTCAGCCGGAACGACCGGATTGTCACTTTGTTCACCTGCGTGAATGACGACATCAGGCTGCTGGTCTACGCCAAACTTGTAGAAGTGGATCAAGATGCAAGCTGATTGGCCGCATGCAAAAAAGAGCGGCAGATCTGCCGCTCTTTTGGATTGAAAAAGCTTTGTGTTATTGTGCCACCTGATCGTACACGCTGACCTTTTTGCGGTCACGACCCAGACGCTCGAAGCGCACGACACCCGAAACTTTCGCGAACAGCGTGTCGTCTCTGCCGATGCCTACGTTCGTGCCCGGATGGATCTTCGTGCCGCGCTGGCGCACCAGAATGTTGCCGGCCAGCACAAACTGGCCGTCCGCACGCTTCACACCCAGCCGTTTGCTTTCGCTGTCACGGCCGTTGCGCGAGCTGCCTACGCCTTTTTTATGTGCAAATAATTGTAAATTCATTTCAAACATCGATTCACACCTCCGATCGTGTAATGTCCAATATTGCGGGAAATTGCTGCTGTACGGCTTCTAAGCCCAACACCATGGTATCCAGTATGGTGTTTACTTGCGTGTCCTGTGCGTGTTCGTCATTGATCCGGCAGGACAGATAGCCGTCCTTTATTTCGTATTCAGGTTTTGCCTTCGCTATTTCTATAACACCTAATATGGCTGTCTGTGCCAGCGCGGATACCGCCGCACAGACGATGTCTTTGCCAACTTGTTCGTACCCGCTATGCCCGGATATTTCAAAGAAGCGGCAAAAGGCGCCTTCATAGGTAAGATGGATCGAAATAGCCATGGTTATTCGCCTATGGACAGGATCTCGACTTTTGTAAACGGCTGCCTGTGCCCTTGAAGCCTGCGGTAGTTCTTTTTCGCCTTGTATTTGAACACAAGGATCTTGGAACTCTTGCCATGCCCCAGCACCTTCGCCTTTACCTGCATGTCGAGCTTGGGCGTTCCAACCTTCACACCGTCTTCATCGCTGAGCATCAGCGTATCGAAAGCGATTTCTTCGCCTTCTTGCGCCTGCAGCCTGTCGACAAACACCACATCGCCCTGTTCAACCTTATACTGTTTGCTTCCTGTTTCGATAATTGCGTACATCGTGCACCTCCTCTACCCAGTCTCGCCGTTGCGGCAGCGCGAAGAATACGCGCATTTAACAGGCCGTTTCCGTGCGGCTTACCGAAATAGCATATCACAACGCTCAGTTTACTGTCAACCATAAATATCGCAGCCGTCTGCGTCTGAAGGGAGGTTGTAGGCTTCCATTTCAAAACGCTCCTGATGGATGCGGTGATTGGCGCGTATATAGATCCTTTTGCCGCTCAGATCTCCGAAAAACGACTGCTTTTTCGATCGTTCGCCGATGTAGCGCGCCACGCTCGGGTGCACATTGACGATCACGGCGTCCACGCTTGAATTTTTCAGCAAAAACAATACGTTTCGCGCCAGATTGAGCGCGACGGTCTGCGGGGAATAGATCACGCCCGCGCCGGAGCACAAAGGGCAGGTGAGCTGCATCACGCTGGAAAGGCGCTGCCGCGATTTTTTGCGTGTCAGCTCCACCAGGCCCAGGCCTGTCATGCCCAGCACATTGGATTTAATGCGGTCGCGCTTTAGGGCCTCGGAGAGCGTGTCCACCACAGTCTCCTTGGATTCCTCGTCCTCCATGTCGATAAAATCAATGATGATGATGCCGCTGACATGCCTCAGGCGCAGCTGGCGTGCGATCTCCTTGGCTGCTTCCACATTGGTTTGCAATATGGTGTTCTTTAAATTGCTGTGCCCCACGAATTTGCCCGTGTTCACATCCACCACCGTCAGCGCCTCCGTGGTGTCGAATATGAGGAAGCCGCCGCTTTTGAGCCAGACCCTCCTGCGCAGCGCGCGTTCGATTTTGTGTTCGATGCCGTAAGCTTCAAAAGGGCTGTCTCCGTCGTAGAGCGCGATCTTGTCCGTCAGGTGCGGCGCCAGCATGTTGGTCAGCTCGAATACGTCGTCGTAGTGATCTTTATGCACCACAAAGCTGTCTACTTCGTTGGTAAAAAGATCCCGTATGGCGCAGTAGAGCATGTCGCCCTCCGAATGCACCAGCGCAGGCTTTTTCTTTTGTGACCAGCTTCGGTGAATGCTTTCCCACAGGCGGCAGAGCGCTTGGGTTTCCTCTATGAAATCCTGCTCCTGCTTGCCTTCGGCTACCGTGCGCACGATGATGCCCATGCCCGGCGGTTTGATACGCTCCATGATATCCTTCAGGCGGCTGCGTTCCTCTTCGCCTTCGATGCGGCGGGAGACGCCGATGTAATTGACGGTGGGCATCAGCACCGTCATGCGCCCGGGCAGCGTGATGTGGGTGGTGACTTTAGCGCCCTTGGTGCCGGTAGGATCCTTGAGCACCTGCACCATCAAGTATTGTCCCTGCTTGAGAATATGCTTGATGTTGGGCTGTATTTCAGCGGGCGGCCGTTCGCCTGTAAATTCGAAATCCGATTGGTCGGCTAAAATATCGCCGGCGTGCAGAAACGCGTTCTTGTCCAGTCCGACGTCGATAAAAGCGGCGTCCATGCCGGGCAGTATGTTGGCGACACGGCCGTTGTAGATATTGCCCACGATGCGTTTGTTGTCCGCGCGCTCGATATAGATCTCTGCCAGCTCGTCGTCTTCGAGCAATGCCAAGCGTGATTCGTTCAGTATGGAATCGGTGATCAGTTCTATTTTCATGTGAACACCTCCGATGTTTGGAATAGGGAGCCGAAAATAATGAAAGACAGGATTTTTGCTAAAACAGTGCTTCACGGGAACTGCGTGATGCATACAATCCGGTGCGTGTCACCTGTGCGCCGTGATCGTCCTTAAGCAGTGTGCGCAGCAGCAGTGCGGGCATGAGTATATCGCTGCTTGAGCTGGCCAGCAGCATGTACAGCGTGTCGTTTTTGAGCTCCAAATGATAGACGAGCGGACGTATATCCAGCTCGCGCAGCCCGCCTTTACCTTTTTTCATGACTTTGACGCTGTCCTTCTCTAAGAACAGCCGTATTTTATCCTCAACACCCGTGGGATCGTCGAACACCGCTGTGTAGGAAGCGGCCATCACGCGCTTGGTGAGCGACGGATAAGAATTTTCCACGGCATGCGCCTCGTGTATATAAAATCCTTTGGGCAGCACGGCGTTCATGGCGGAGATGAACGCGTCGGGGCTGATGTCTTGCTGCATGGTGATATCCATGTATTCGCTGTCGCTCTGCATGCCTACGGGCAGCGCGAGCACGAAGGAGAGCAGCGGATGCGGATTGAAGCCGCTCGAATACGCCACAGGCAGCTTTGCGCGCCTGAGTGCGCGCTGCAATACGCGCTGCGTGTCCAGATGCGAGATGAACCTCGCGTTGTCCATTTTGGAAAAACGTGCGATGATGCGCATCAGTTCACCTCCGTGCAGAGCTGCTGCATGCCGCACCCCTGACATGCGCCGCGGCAGTCGGCCGTGGTTTCGCCGGTATAGGCCCGATTCTTTTCGCGCAGCAAGTATGCGCGCTCTATCAGCGGGTCGATGACCTCCCAGGGCAGCGGGCTGCTCTCGTCCTGCGCGCCGCACGCAGCGTCGGGGGTGACGCCGGCCTGTGCAAACGCTTCCGCCCAGCGCGTGTGGTCGAAGCACTCCTGCCAGCCGTCGAACTTGCAGCCCAGCGCGTGCGCAGCTTCGAGTACGCGCGCGTATTCCCGCCCTCCGCGCGCAAAAGCGGCTTCTAAACAGCTCAGCTGCGCGTCGTGATAATGAAAACGCGCATAACGCAAGGGCTTTAGGCGCTCCCTTAAATACTGCTGCTTCCGCAAAAGCTGTTTTATACCGCCAAACGCGGCCCACTGGAAAGGCGTAAAAGGCTTGGGCACAAAATTGGAGACGCTCACCGTCACGCTTAGGCCCCGCGCGCGGCGCTGCTTGGGCAGTGCGTAGTAGCAGTCCCCGACTTTTTTCACGAGATGGGCGATGCCGTCGAGATCTTCGTCTGTTTCGGTGGGCAGCCCCATCATGAAATAGAGCTTGACAGAAGAATAACCTTCCTCAAATGCGGCGGTTACGCTGCTTAAGAGATCCTGTTCGGTCACGCCTTTGTTGATCACATCCCGCAGGCGTTGTGTTCCGGCTTCCGGCGCGAAGGTGAGCCCGGTTTTGCGCACGCGGTTGAGCTCCTCCACATACTCCTTCAAAAAGGAATCGATGCGCAGGGAGGGCAGCGAAACGGAGACACGGTGCTTGCCTAATTCGTCGATCAGGCTCTTGATCAAATCACGCAAATGCGGATAATCTCCCGTGCTCAACGAACTCAAGGAAAGCTCTTCGTAGCCGGTCGCTTCGTAAAGCTGCTTGGCTGTATCTAGCAGGACTGCAAGGCTGCGCTCGCGCACGGGCCGGTAGATATAGCCCGCCTGGCAGAACCGGCAGCCCCGTGTGCAACCCCTGAAGATCTCCAGCATGATGCGGTCGTGTATGATGGATAGATAAGGCAGGGGCATAGAAGTCAGCTTGTGCGCATCCAGATCCGTCACCACGCGCTTCTTCACCCGCACAGGCACGTCCGCGACGATGGGATGTGTGCCTGTGTAGCGCCCTTCGTCGTCGTATTGCGCTTCATAGAAGCTGGGGACATAGATCCCCTCTATGCGGCAGGCCTTTTGCAAAAACGCACCTTTATCTTCGCCTTTATCTTTTGACTGCGCGTAAACATCCAGCAGCTCGTGTATGGCCTCCTCGGCGTCGCCTATGAGGAACAGATCAAAGAATTCCGCCACGGGCTCCGGGTTAAAAGCGCAGGGTCCGCCGCCTATGACGATGGGCCCGTCTGTGCGATCCGCGGCCCGCAGAGGCAGGTTTGACAACTCCAGCATATTGAGTATGTTGGTATAGCTCATCTCGTATTGCAGCGTAAAGCCCAGAAAATCGGCTGTTTGAACGGGCAGCTTGGATTCAAGGCTGTATAGTGCGATGTCTTCTTGGCGCATCAGGGCTTCGAAGTCTGTCCATGGCGCGAACACGCGCTCGCAGTGTGTGTCGCGGCGCGAATTGATCGCTTCATAAAGGATTTTCAGCCCCAGGTGCGACATACCCACTTCATAGGTGTCGGGGAAGGCGAATACAAACCGCACGAGCGGATTCTCCTTATAGATGGCGTTGAGTTCCCCGCCGGTGTAGCGCGCCGGTTTCTCTACCAGGGGCAGCAAATTTTCGATTCTTTTTTCCATATGGCGTATGCTATTCCTTCAATGATTCAGGGTGTAAAGAAGGCATTTTGAGCAAAAAAAAAGCTCATGCCCTTCTTTGTTGACAGTTTATCATAAAGCCTCGTGGCGGTCAATGCATATCCCATTATACTGCGCATACACGATTTGCAGTTTGCGCGCATATACATAAGGGTAGCGCCGGCCGTGCTGCTGCGTGTACGGCGGGACATGAACATGAGTGGGTAAAAGCATAAAAAACGCGTGCGATTGTTTAGGAGAATTGTGGTATAATAGCCGCAAACGGCTGTTATATTTTATGCGCATATGATTTTCGTGCAGCGCGCGAAGGCGTGGGCGCAACCATACCCTATCTGCAAAGCACTATGATATAATATAAGTTATTAAACAGCGGGGAGGAAAAGCATGAAGGAAGATTTGAAGCGTTTGGTTGATATCCTGTGCGAACATCAGTTTGTCGCCCGGTACTTTGAAACATCCCAGGAGGCGAAGCAGGCTGTTTTGAAGCAGATTCCCACAGGCGCGAGCGTGGGCATCGGCGGGAGCGCCACTGTCTATCAGATTGGCCTTGTGGAGGACTTGGAAGACAAGGATTGCAAAATCTATTCCAACTGGGCCGCCCCGGCAGAGGACAGCGCGCGCAATCTGGCTGCCGCACAATCGGCGGATGTGTATCTGCTGAGCTGCAACGCCATCGTCAAAGACGGGCGGCTTGTCAATACCGACGGCATGGGCAACCGCGTGAGCGCCAGTATTTTTGGTGTGCCCAAGGTGATCTACATCGTGGGGCGCAACAAGCTGGTCGAAAATCTGGACGAAGCTTTCCGGCGCATACAGGAGGTGGCCGCACCGCAGAACGCGAAGCGGCTTGGTCTTAAAACGCCTTGCGCGATCACAGGCGTGTGCACGGATTGCAACACCCCGCACCGCATGTGCCGGGTGACCACCATACACGAACGCCCCACACGCAATACGCAAACACATGTGTATCTGGTCGATGAGGATCTTGGATTCTGACAGCAGCGTTTGAATGTAAAAACGGATTGAGTAAAGCGCGCCCTTGCCCGAAAGAGAGCACTGTGTGCAAAGGCGGGCTGCGCTGTGTCGGTCTTTGTGTTTATTTTGTGTGCGTGCCGAAAGCGCCGGTGTAGCGCGCCAACGCGCCTTCTTTGCCGGATACCGCTTCGTAAGCGTGCAGAAGCGGAGTGAGGTGTGCGCTTAGCGGATTGGCGATGGCCATATGCAGGCCGTGTGCCATGGCCGTGAGCAAAAATGCGGCGTTGATATATTCGCGGGCGGGCAGCCCGTGGGATACGTTGGACAACCCCACCACCGTGCAGTAGCCTTCCGCGACTGCCTGACGGATGGTGCGCAGCGTTTGTTCGCCGGCATTGGCAGCGGTGATGGCCGGCATACAGAGCGCGTCCACGATGATGTCCCCGCGGGGGATGCCCAGCGCTTCGGCCTGCTGTGTGATACGCCGGATCAGCGCCATGCGCGCTTCGGCTGTGGCGGCGATGCCGTTGTCGTCTATGGGCATGGCGATGAACATGGCGCCGTATTTCGCGCAGAGTGCGAGCATCTTTTCCTGGCTTTGCCGGCAGGACACGGAATTCACCAGCGCGCGGCCGGGGTATACCCGAAGCGCCGCTTCCATGGCGTCAGGATCCGCCGAATCGATACAAAGAGGCAGCCGGTGGTATACACTGAGCTGGAGCACGGCGCTTGCGAGTGCTTTTTTTTCGTCTATGCCCGCCATGCCTACATTGACATCCAGAAGATTTGCGCCGGCCTCTAACTGCTCGTCCGCGAGTTCCAGCAGGGTATCGTATTCTTCATCCAGTAAATCCTGCTGCAGCTCTTGCTGGCCCGTTGGGTTGATGCGCTCCCCGATGAGGAGAAAATCGCCCGTATTAGGAGCCGCCACCCCGCAAACACAACTGAGCAGCGAGCCTTTTCCCGTGCAGGGCGTGATTGCACAGTCCTGCACGCTTTTTGCGAGCGCTTCGATATAATGCGGTGCCGTACCACAGCAGCCGCCCAGTATAGAGGCGCCTGCTTCTATGAGCGCACGACCGGCTGCCGCAAAGGAGGATGCGTCTAAATCGTAATAAATGACGCCGTCTTTCTCTTGGGGCAGACCTGCGTTGGGTTTGGCGATCAAAGGGACTTTGGCATAGGGCTTCATGGCCGCAAGCAGCGGAAGCATGGCGTCGGGGCCTGTTGAACAGTTCATGCCCACGGCGTCGGCGCCCAGGCTTTGCAGCGTGACCAGCGCGCTGACGGGATCGCTGCCGGTGAGCGTATGTCCCCGTTCATAGGTCATACAGACGAACACGGGCAAGTCGCAGGTTTCTTTGACGGCCAAAAGCGCCGCGCGCGCTTCTTGTATGTCCATCATGGTTTCGATGGCGAAGAAGTCTACGCCGCCCGTCGTCAGCGCTCTGACCTGGCGTTTGAATACATTCACGGCATCTTCGAAAAGCATATCGCCAAAGGGCTGCACGAAGCACCCCATCGGACCGATGCTGCCGCCGATGAGCACGTTTTCGGGCACGGCGCTGCGTGCCAGCTGTGCCAGCTTTTGGTTGATCTCTTCCGTTTTATCCGCAAGACCATATTCGCCTAGCCTGATCTCATTCGCACCGAAGGAAAAGCAATAGACGGCATCGCTGCCTGCGTCTGCATACGCGCGGTGCAGGCGGGCGATTTGATCGGGATTTTCGAGCGCCCAGCTTTCGGGGCAGACGCCGGACGGCATGCCCGCAAGCTGCAGGTTGGTACCCATAGCCCCATCGAGCAGAAAGATTTCTTTGCGTATGCGGTGAACCATGTGAATGCGCCTCCTTCATTGTGGGGTGGAAGAAAAGAAAGAGCCTTTTGCGTATGCGGCAAACCGGCTCTGAGGGCTGCTTTGAGTCCGGTGTTGGGTGTTATTCCTCTTCTCCGGGCATAATACCGCTCACCGTGATGGCTGATTTCTCGGGCAGAAGCAGATGATCGGGTGTGATATGCATATCCAGCTTTTGAAGATCCAGCAGATCATAGATGACCTTTTGCTCGTCAAGCTTGAAGTCGTCTATCCCCGGGCTTAAATGCCGCTTCAGCATCCGCCGCCCGTTTTTGAGCGCTTCGCCATGCAGCATGCCCATGATATAGGTGATGCCCTCATGTACCATGTTGGAAAACAGGCCGCTGAGTTCAGCCGTTTGTGCCATGCTGTCCTTTATCCATTTTTGCAGCAGTGCGTCCGCTCCTTGCACCGTCACCCCGATGAACACGATTTCGTCGCAGCCGGCAAGCTGCCGCGCCAGAAGGGCGCTTTCGATCACGCTGCCGCTTCTGAGTGTCAGTGTGTTTGGCGTGTGCCGTGTGATGGGCATGCTCAAATATGCGCCGACCGGTCTGAAAACCTGATAGGTCATCCTATAAACGTCTGTCGGGACCGGAATATCATAGATGTATGTCTGCATACCAACAACTCCTTAACCAGCTCCTATATATAGAAGCCTTTCCTTCTTATACCATATTTTCCCGCGCTGCGCAAGAAAGCAAGAGGGTTTCAAAGCGAATACTTAAAAAAAGCGAAATTATATTTGGCGATGGATGCATAAACGCAGGGCAGTTGAGGGCAAACGGCTTAGAATGAAGCGTGATGTGTGTGAAAGGATGTATTGCGCTTCGGAAGGTGTCCTGGCTGTTCACACGCACGGATGCTTGTCCGGTTTCTATGCGTGCGTATTTTTCAGCATACATGGGTATGCGCGGGCCTATGTGCTGGGCTGCTGCAAGCGCTGGGCCTGTTCGCAGTCCTTGAGAATGTCCAGATGCAGCCGTTCGTCCGCCATGATCCGGCGAATGATGTTCTGTATGGACGCGTCGCTGATCATGCGCAGCGTGTCGGCATAGGCATCCAATGCCGCCTGTTTGAGCAGAATATCGCTGGACAGCATCTATAATACATCCTCCCCGCATTGGACGAACCGCGCAGACCAGAACTTCGCGCGGCCGGTGTGCAGCGTGCGCATACGCGGCTTTACGCCGAGCGCTGCGATGAGCCGTTCGAGCATCTCCATGTGTACGGCGTCGACCGCCGCAATGCCGTATAAGACCTCGGACAGCTCCGGAAAGCTTTGCGCCAACAGCGCACCCTGACAGCGGAATTGCGCAAAAGCGGTGGATTCGGATATTTCACCTGCGTAATCCACCAGCAGCACGCGGCCGTATTGCCTGTTGGGCACGGGACAGCCCGTCGGGGGGCAGGCTTGCTGCACGCTGTATTCATTTAGGCGTTGATGGGCAAAATCCATGCGTACCCGGCCTTTCAAAGGATTTTTATATACAGTATCATATGCCCAGTCGATGAATTGCGTGATTAAAAGCAAGAAAGCGGCTTGCATATGGGCGGCATTGGGAAGGCTGCAAACGCCGATTCCGTTCATTTAACGTGTAAATACCCCGTTTTATCTATTCCATTGGCGGAAGAAATGTTGTATATTATATACATTGTAAGATAATTGACAAATTGCTAGGAGGATATAATTCATGAGTGAACTGAAGGGAGCCTGTATCATCGGGCAATCCGGCGGCCCCACCGCCGTTATCAACGCGAGCGCATACGGCGTTATCCGTACGGCGCTGGACAACCCCTGCATTACGAAGGTATACGGCGCTGCCAACGGCATCAAAGGCGTGCTGGACGATGTGCTGTATGACATGGGACAAGAAGATGCAGAAGAGCTGGAGCTGTTGCTGCAAACGCCCTCATCGGCATTGGGATCCTGCCGCTACAAGCTCAAGGACAGCGAGCAGGATGAAACAGATTATCGGCGCATACTCGAGATCTTCAAAAAATATGATGTGCGCTATTTCTTCTATAATGGCGGAAACGATTCCATGGACACCTGCAACAAGATCTCCAAATACATGCAGAAGATCGGCTATGAATGCCGCATCATGGGTGTGCCCAAGACGATCGACAACGATCTTTTCGGCACGGACCACTGCCCGGGCTATGCGTCCGCTGCCAAGTATGTGGCCACGAGCTGCATGGAATTATACTTGGACGCGCGCGTCTATGACACCGGCATGATCTGCGTGCTGGAGATCATGGGGCGCCACGCCGGCTGGCTGACCGCCGCCGCCTCATTGGCTTCACACTTCGGCAAGGGGCCGGATCTCATCTACCTGCCGGAAGTGGTGTTTGACATGGACCGGTTCGTGGAAGATGTGAAGAAGATCTATGAGAAGAACAACAAATGCATCGTTGCCGTCTCAGAAGGCATACACGACGCGACAGGCAAGCTGATCGCGGAATACGGCGCTGAGAACGCGCCGGTGGATTCGTTTGGTCACAAGCAGCTGGGCGGTTTGGCGGCTACGCTCGCGAATACGCTCAAAGATAAGATCGATACCAAGGTCCGCGGGATTGAATTTTCGCTGCTGCAGCGCTGTGCCGCGCACTGCGCATCCAAAACGGATGTGGAAGAATCCTTCCTGGCCGGCAAGACCGCCGTCGAGATGGCGGTGAGCGGTGTGACGGACAAGATGGTGGGCTTTGAGCGCAGCTACGATGCAGAGGGCAACTATGTTTGCAAAACCAAGCTGATGGAGCTGACGGATGTGGCCAACACCGAAAAGAAAGTGCCGCTGGAGTGGATTACCCCCACGGGAGACGGGCTGACCAAGGATTTCATCGACTATGCGCTACCGCTGATTCAAGGTTCCCCCGCTCTTAAATACGAAAACGGGCTGCCGCGCTTTGCGAATCTGAAGAAGATCAAGGCATAGGGCAAAAAAAGACCGTAAAGAATCGTGCTGAGGCCGCTTGAGGGAAAATTTTCCTCGGGCGGCTGTCATTTTATGGGTTGACGAATGGAGGTGTAACAAGTATCATAAGAGGGCGATATGCGAAGAGAAAGGGCAGAAGAGCGCGGATAACGCGCCGGTAAAAGCTGTTTATTTGGAAAAATAGAACTATATCCTATATTTTCTAATCAGCGTTTATATGCTATAATAATTCTCAGGCGTTCGTTAAGAATAAACCGTATGCTGCGTATGCCGAATACGGTGGCATGCTTGGTTGGTTTAAATTATTACATGAGGAGGAAATTGGAGTGGCAAAAACAAGGGTTGGAGTAGCAGGTTATGGCGTAATCGGGCAGAGACTGGCTGACGGTGTTGCGCTGCAGGAAGATATGGAACTGGTAGGTGTGGCGGATTTGGCGCCTACGCTGTCCATTCGTGCGCTACACGAAAAAGGCATGCCTTATGACCTTTACCTTGTCGCGGGAGCGGACAAATCGAAATTCGATAAGGCAGGCATCCCCGTTGCGGGTACATTCGAAGAACTCGTTCAAAAAGTAGATATCATGCTGGATTCTTCCCCCGGCGGCATCGGCGAGAAGAACAAGGCGATTTATGAAAAACACAACAAGAAGGCGATCTTCCAGGGCGGCGAAAGCAACGATGTGGCGGATGTCTTTTTCCACGGCTATGCCAACTATGAAGCGGGCGTGGATCAGGATTACCTCAAGCTGACAAGCTGCAATACCACAGGGCTGATCCGTGCGGTGGACTGCCTCGACAAGCTGGCGGGCGTCAATCGCGTCGCCATCACCATCATCCGTCGTGTTGCGGACCCGGGCGACTATCACCGCGGGCTGACCAACGCGCTTCAGCTTGAAAAAGCGCCCAGCCATCAAGCGCTGGATTTGATGACCATCATGCCGCATGTGGACGCGACAGGCATACTGGTGCACACGCCGGTCACGCACGGGCATATGATCACGGTGGTTGCCAATACGAAGCAGAGCGTGAGCAAAGAAGAGCTGATCGATGCGTTCTCCAAGCATCCGCGTATTCGCATGGTCTCCCTGGATGACGGATTTCTGGGCAATGCGTCTTTATTCCGCTATGCGCGCGATTTAGGCAACCCGAGGGGCGATATGTATGAGATCGCTTGCTGGGAGGATTCCATCGTAAAATCCGGCGACGACATCATGTTCTGCATCAACATCCCGCAGGAATCCGTGGTGATACCCGAAAATATCGACGCGGTGCGCGCTGCGACCAACATGCAGACCAAAGGTGAAGACGGTGTGGCGCTGACCAACAAGTACCTGGGCATGAAATAAATTGGAGTGAAAATACATGAAATACGGTATTTTAACGCTGGACGACTTTGACGTCGCGGACAAGACCGTGCTCTGCCGGGTGGACATCAATCAGCCGGTGGACAAGGTCAACAAGAAGCTCAAGGATACGACGCGTATCAAAGCTTGTGTGCCTACGCTCTCCGAGCTGCAACAGAAGGGCGCGAAGCTCGTTCTGCTTGCGCACCAGGGCAGCGATATTGAATACAAGAACTACTATACGCTCGAATACCATGCACAATATTTGCAGGAATACATGGGCGTGCAGGTGAAGTTCATAGACGATGTGACAGGCCCCGCCGCGCGTGACGCAATTCGGGCTCTTCAAAGCGGTGAAGTGCTGCTGTTGGACAATGTGCGTTTTGTCGCGGAGGAGATGACGCTGTTTGAGCTCAAACTCAATCTGACATTCGAGCAGATGGCGCAAACGGAATGCGTGCGCAAGCTGGCGCCGCTGGCCGATCTGTATGTCTGCGACGCCTTTGCGGCGTCGCATCGCGCGCAGCCCACGCTGTGCGGCTTTCAGATGGTGCTGCCCTCCTGTATGGGCAGGCTGTTTGAAGAGGAATACAGCGTCGTGTCCGGTGTGATGGAAGCGCCGCAGCGCCCGTGTGTGTTCGTGTTGGGCGGCGCAAAGATCGACGACGCGTTCGCCATGATGCGTACCGTGCTGCAAAACGGCATTGCGGACAGTGTGATCGCGGGCGGAGTGGTCGCGAATGTGCTGCTCGAATCGGCAAACAAATCCATCGGCAAGGCTTCTTATGAGTTTTTGCGGCGGAACAACAGCCTGGATCATATCGAAACAGGCAGGCAGCTGCTGGCCGATTTCAAAGACAAGATCGAGATCCCGCAGGATTTGGCCTGCGTGATCGATGGTGTGCGTCATGAGCATTCGGTGGACGAATTACAGGACGAACATGGCTATATCGATATCGGGCACGAAACAGCCAAAAGATTTTCGGAAATATTGATGGGTGCGAAGACCATCTTCATCAACGGGCCTATGGGCATCTTTGAGGAAGAGATCTCCGAATACGGCTCCAGAGCCGTGTGGGAAGCGAGTGCAAACTCAGAAGGCTTTACTGTGCTGGGCGGCGGCGATTCGATCACCGCCACTAAAAAGTTCGGGCTGACAGACCGCATGGGCTTCGTGTGTACGGGCGGCGGCGCGCTGATCCGGTTTTTAACGGGCGAGGAAGTGCCGGTGGTGAAGGCATTGCGTATGGCGGCCAAACGGGACGCGCGCCCAGGTGATCGCGCGGCTGATGTGTGACCTTGAAGCGGGGTTGTAAGTTGGGTACGGTTCTGCTTTGAGATAGTTCCGGTTTTTTCGGAACGATTGATGGGCTCTGAAAGTCATTCGGATTTATCCGAATGACATATGGTCCATCAAAAAGCCTATAAAAGCGTAAAAGCGAAAAACCTTGCAGTTGCGCTTTTTTCATTGAAAGAGACACTGTTTATGTGTATAATTGAATAGATGTGTATATGGCGTGTCAGAATCGCGCCTTGAAACTGAATGGTAATAATGAAGAATAAGGGTGATGAAAAAATGGATAAGAAACAAATCATAGAACAAAAAAAGTTTGCGCTCAGAATTAGGATCGAAACGCTTACCATGCTCGCCATATTGGGCAACGGGCATGCGGGCGGCTCGCTGTCTATTGCGGATTGTCTGTCCGTACTCTATAACGGGCAAATGAAGATCGATCCCCAAAACCCCGATTGGGAAGAAAGGGATTATTTCGTGATGTCTAAAGGGCACTGCGGGCCGGCGCTGTATGCGACGCTGGCGCTGAAAGGCTATTTCCCCATGGAAGAGCTCAAGACGCTGAACCAGATCGGCACATCGCTGCCCAGCCACAGTGACCGCACGAAAACGGTGGGTGTCGATATGAGCACCGGATCATTAGGGCAGGGCGTATCCGCTGCACTGGGCATGGCGCTGGGCCTGAAGATAGACAAGAAGGACAACTACGTTTTCGCCATCATAGGCGACGGTGAAGCGCAGGAAGGTCAGGTGTGGGAGACGATGATGATCGCGCCGAACAAATGCGCGAAGAACTTCATCGTGATCATGGACGACAACAAGCAGCAGCTGGACGGATTCTGCAGTGACATAAACGACATAGGCGACGCGGCCAAGAAGGCGGAGGCGTTTGGCTGGTTTGCCGTCACTTGCGACGGACACGATGTGGTCGCGATCAACGACGCGATCAACCAGTGCAAAGCGGCCGACAAGCCGGGCTTCATCAGCTTGCAGACCATCAAGGGAAAAGGCTGGAAGAAGATAGAAGGCGATCCGGGCAACCATGCGGTCAAGGGGATGTCGCTGGAGAATATCGCGGATGCGCTTGCGGATCTGAATCAACAGTTGGCTGAGCTTTCATAAGAAATTGAGGTGAAAAGAAATGTATAAAGTAGCGAAAGAAAATGGCAGGGATCCAGTTGAAATGAAGGCTGCATATGCCGACATTATGATAGAACTCGCGGAGAAAAACCCGCAGGTGGTGGATGTGGAGGCGGACCTTGCAAACACCCTGAATATGAATAAATTCAAAAAGAGATTTCCGAATCGGTTTTTCGATATAGGCGTTGCGGAACAATCGCTGTCCAGCATTTCGGCAGGACTGTCTGTGGTGGGAAAAATCCCGTTTGCGCATTCCTTTGCTTGTTTTGCATCCAGACGCATGTGCGACCAGAACTATCTCTCCATCGCCTATGCGAAGACCAATGTCAAGATCGTCGGCTCCGACCCTGCGATCTCGGGCGCTATGAACGGCGGCACGCACCAAGCGAACGAAGACCTCGCCATCATGCGCTCCATCCCGAACATCACCATCGTGGAGCCGTCCGACATCACCATGCTCAAATGGGCGATCAATCATGCGGCGGATACATACGGCGTGTTCTACATCCGTGTGCAGCGTGCGGAAAACATCGTCGTATACGAGGAAGGCTCGACGTTTGAGATTGGCAAAGCCAATCTGATACGCGAGGGCAAGGATGTGACGCTGATCGTGGCCGGATCCTTGATGATGGACGAATCGCTCAAGGCGGCGGCGCTGCTCGAAAAAGACGGCATCAGCGCGCGCATAGTGGATATGTTCACCATCAAGCCCATCGACGCGGACTGCATCCTTCGGTGTGCGCAGGAGACCGGCGCGATTGTTACGGTGGAAAACCATAACATCATAGGCGGCTTAGGTTCGGCGGTAGCGGAAGTCTTGGCTGAAAACGGCGCGTGTGCGGCATTGAAACGCATCGGTGTGCCGGACAGGGTTGGTGAAGTGGGCACGTCTTCCGAACTGAAAGTCGTGATGGGCATGCGTGCAGAGGATATTGCCGACGCTGCCAAGCTGGTGATCTCGAAGAAGAAATAAGCTGTAAAACGGTGAACGGCCGTGCGGTTTGAAGAGAAGGCGAAGGGGTGTGCGGCGGGTTTTGTCACACACTCCTTTTTTAGTAAAAAAGCATTCAGGCTGGGAGGAAGATATGGAGCGTATAGCGGATCGTTTGATGGAACAGGTGCGGCAGTTGGGCGCGGATCACACTGCGCTGGTCGATATCGATCGTATCCCGTTTGACGCAGGCCTGCGCAAGGCTTGTGAACTGAATTACTGCGGTGGATATGGCAAGAACTGGATGTGTCCTCCGCATGCGGGCGAAGTCAATGAGCTGATCAGCCAGGCCAAGCGCTATAATGCGGGCATTGTATTTCAGAAAGTCTATGCGGTGGAAGACTCCTTTGACATCGAGGGGATGACGGAAGCCATGCAGCATTTTCGCGGCATGACCAACGAGATCGCCAGCCTTGCAAAAGGAGAATTATCCAGCCTGTTGGTGCTGAGCGCCGGACAATGCTGCAATTGTGCGCGGTGTGCGGTGCTGGACGATCTGCCCTGTGTGGACGTTGAGAACGCGTATTCCTCGCTGGAGTGCTACGGCATGCATGTGTCGGATCTGGCGCGTATATGCGGCATGAAATATATCAACGGGGAGAATACGGTCACCTATTTCGGCATTCTATTGACCAAAGACGCGCTCTAGACAACAGAAAAAAGATACCCATAAGGGCGGTCGCAGAATAAACGGCCGCCCTTGCTGTATCCAACAAGCATCTTATGCCGGTTTTTTCCAAAGATGTCCGCCAAAACTATGCGCAATGCTGCTGCATCATTCCGATGCGAAGGGTTAAGAGCACATCTCTTTGCGGCCGCTCCGGAGGATATTGATGGGAGCGTTCGATCACCATTTATGCAAGTATATCTGTACGAAAAAGCGGAAGCTTCAAAATATCGTGTCTATACAGCTTCATGATTATTCAATAAGCTTATGGCAAGATAATAGAGGAATTAATCCATAAAATTCCGAAAATTCTTCAATCATCCCAGCATTATGCTATACATTTTGGGATTTTTACGGTTGTTCAGCTTCTTTAGCTCAAGAAAGATCATGTTTTTCTCGATTAATATTCATAGAATCGTCATTTTAATGAAAAAGTTTGGTATAATAAATCTCATATGAATTAAGCAAGAAAATTGCCACAGGATTTACTTGAAATATCTTTCGTGGCTTTAGTATTAAAGATGAGGTGAAACCCATTGCAGGAGAACGCCATCAGCAAGGTGCGCACAACGGAGGCAAACGCGGAAAAGATCATACATGCCGCTTCAGAGGAGGCGGAGCGTATGGTGGAGCAAGCACGCAGCCGTGCGGCTCAGCTCAAGGCCAAGGCAGAGGAGGACGCTGTGCTGAACATGCAGGCGCAGGTGGATGAAGCGAACGAAAAGGCGCAGGAAAAGCTGCACTCGGCCATGAAAGAGCTGGATGCCGGCATGGATATGCTGAAGGAAAACGCTTTGCGCAGGCAAGATGAAGCGATCCGGCGTGTTCATAATGCGCTCGCTTGATGCTTCCTGCGGCAGCGGCACCTAAGGGACAGGCCCCCATTGGACAAGGAGGTAGTAAGAACGCTATGGCCGTCATGAAAATGATGCGTATTCGGCTGTGTGCGATGAAACGCGACCGCAAACAGATTCTTGAATTATTGCAAAGGCGTGAGGTGGTGGAAATCCGCAGCGCCGGAAAGGAAGGCAAGATATTCCAAAAGACGGATATGGCTTCCTTCAGGGATCGGTTTGAAAAAAACGCGCGCATAGCTTCAGATGCACTGGATATTCTAAGAAAACACGAAGAAGAAAAGGGCTCTAAACTGGCCTTTTTACGGATGCAATCTCCGGTTTCCGTTCAGGAAAATGCGGCGTTTTACGACCGTATAGAGCGTGTGGTGAATCAGGCGCAGCGTGTGATCCGACTGGAACGGGGTATGGCGGAAGCAAAAGCCGAGATCCTGCGCATAGACATGCGGCAGGCATCGTTGGCGCCCTGGATGGATTTGCCTGTGCCGCAGCGGTTTTCCGGCACGAAAAAGACAACTGTTTTGATCGGACTGCTGGAAGGAGAACATACGCTCAATGGTATTATGGAGCGCTTTGCTTCGGCGGCACCGGGGCTGGACGCTGTGCATATCGAAATCGTTTCGAAGAGAAAAGAGCAGACCTGCATCTATGTGATCATTTTGAAAAAAGATGCCGAGCAGGCCGAAGCGGCGCTGCGCGCCATAGGTTTCACGCGCCCGGCTGCGATGACCGGGCATATGCCCACACAAAAGCAGCACATGCTGATGGATGAGCGTGCGCAGGCACAGCAAAGGATCGAGCAGGCGGGGCAGGAGCTGAGCACGCTGGTTGCTATGCGGGATGATTTTCGCTATTTACAGGATCATATGACCATGCGCGCGGAAAAATATGCCGTGATTGAGCAACTGCTGCAATCCAGGCACGCATTTGTGCTGCAAGGCTATATCCCCGTTGAAAATGCGGAAGCGCTAAAGCATGAGCTGACCGAAAAATTCGACTGCTCCGTGGAGATGCTGTCCACCGAAAAGGATAGGAAAGCGCCGGTTAAACTGCGTAACAGCCGGTTTAGCGAACCCACGGAAATAGTGCTTGAAAGCTACAGCATGCCCGGCAAGGGTGAACTGGATCCGACCGGTGTGATGAGTATATTCTATTACCTCATGTTCGGGCTGATGTTTTCCGATGCGGGCTACGGACTGATACTGGCATTGGTCTGCGGCATATTGCTGCTTAAAGTCAAAAACATGAAGCCCAACTGGAACCGAAATCTACGACTATTCTTCTGGTGCGGTGTTTCGACTATGTTCTGGGGCGTCATTTTTTCGAGCTACTTTGGCGATGTGGTGGATGTGGTGGCGAGCACGTTTTTCAACACACAGGCCAGCATACCGCCGCTCTGGTTTTATCCCATGGCATCGCCCATGCGGCTGCTGATGTTCTGCCTGGCCATCGGCATCGTGCATTTACTGGCAGGCTATGTGATGAAGGGGCTCACCTGTATTAAGAATGGCGATCACATAGACTTCATCTATGAAACCGTTTTTCCGGTGGGCATACTGCTGCCGCTGGTGGTGATACTCATGGGCAGCGATATGTTCTATGGTATGGCCGGATTTATGATCCAGCTGTCCCCGCTTGTGTCCGATATATGCCTGCTGATCGCGGGTATCTGTGCGCTGGGCGTGCTGCTCACCGGCGGACGCGACAGCAAAAACTGGGGCAAGCGTATTCTGAAAGGACTTTATGGGCTTTATAATGTGCTCGCAGGCTGGCTTTCCGATATATTATCTTATTCGCGGCTGCTGGCATTGGGTCTGGCCACGGGTGTGATCGCGTCTGTGATGAACCAGCTGGGTGCTATGTTTGGTGGAGGATTCATAGGCCTTGTCGGCTTTCTGATCGTGTTCTTGATAGGACACGCGCTCAATTTCGGCATCAATGTCTTAGGCGCA
Organism: Christensenellales bacterium; assembly: GCA_050945835.1. Lineage (GTDB taxonomy): Bacteria > Bacillota > Clostridia > Christensenellales > JBMNTQ01 > JBMNTR01. The sequence goes on from JBMNTR010000001.1 coordinate 176,821, forward strand.
TATGTCCATTCCAACCGTTTGGCATATGTTGAATTTTTCGGAAAATTCTATGAGGGGGGCGGAAGGAAATACATGCCCTTCGGTATGAATACAAAGTATTATGTTGTCAAGGAGGAGACTCAAAATGTCTGATATGGGAATCGTTTTCGCAGTGCTGGGAATGGCGCTGGCCGCACTGTTGCCGGGCTATGGTTCAGCGAAAGGTGTGGGTATGGCCGGACAGGCGGGTGCTGCTGTGATCGCAGAGGAGCCGGGGCTGTTTGGTAAGGTGCTGGTGTTGCAGCTTTTGCCGGGCACACAGGGCATCTATGGTCTGCTTATCGCGTTTATCACCATGTCCAGCATCGGTATTTTAGGCGGTGACTCGTCTATGTCTTTGATGAAAGGGCTTGCTTACTTTTTGTCATGTATGCCCATCGCCATCGTGGGCTGGCTGTCGGCGCTGCATCAGGCAAAGACATCCATCGCCAGCATCAGCCTGGTCGCAAAGAGGCCCGACCAATTTGGCAAAGCGATGATTTTCCCGGCGATGGTGGAGACATATGCCATATTAGCGCTGCTTATCAGCCTGCTGGCTGTATCCGGCGTTGCGGGGATGAATATTTAAAGGGGGGTTGGCACACTTGACCGGCCTTGAAAAAATTATTCAAACGATCGAAGAGGAAACAAACCGCGAAGCCAATGCGCTGATCCAAAAAGCCAAGGTGCAGTCGGATGAAATATTGGCTGAAGCGAAGGCGGAAAGCGATGCGAAGGTCGCACAGATTGTGCGTGCGGGCGAAAAGAAGATCGCACGCATACAGGATGCGCTGCAATCGGCGCTTGTGCTGCAACAGCGGCAGCGCACGCTGCAGACGAAGCAGGCTGTGCTGAACTCTGTGATCGAACAGGCGCAGAAGAGCCTGTATGCGCTGCCTGCGGACGAATACTTCCTGCTGTTGATCAATCTGGCCAGACATGCGGCACAGAACACAGCGGGCATCGCCTATTTAAACGCGCATGATCGCGCGCGCATGCCGCAGGACTTTGAAGCGAAGCTCAATGAATCTTTAAGCGGTGGCGGGGCGCTTACGGTCTCCGAAACCACCCGTCCGATAGACGGCGGCATCGTGCTGAAATATGGCGATGTGGAGGAAAATTGCTCTTTCGAAGCGATTTTCAACGCCCGGCGGGATGAGTTTATGGATCTGATACGGAACACGCTGTTTGCGTAATCAAACACACAGCATTCTACCGAAAGGAGGCGTCTGGTTTCAGATGGCAAAAGAGCTGTATATCTATCCGGTGATGCGCACGCACCTGCAAGAGCGTTCGTTGCTGAGCCAAAGTGATATCGATGAAATGGCCGCATCGAAAAACGTGGCGGGTGTTTATCAAGTACTGCAGGAAAAAGGCTGGAGCCAAGCTGGGGTGCAAGACGCTCAAGCCCTGATCGCTGCGCAGCAGAAACACACATGGGCGTTTGTTGAAGAAGCGCTGGGTGACCTGACACCTTTTGATGTGTTTAGATATGCGAATGATTATCACAATCTAAAAGCCGCTATCAAGATGTATTACTCAGGAGAGAGCGAAGCGTATGCAGGCCGTTATCTCATTCAAAACGGCACCATAGACCCGGCGGTGATCCAAAAAGCGGTGAAAGAGCATGATTATAGCGCATTGCCCGCGCGCATGGCGCAGGCAGGCAAAGAAGCTTATGAAGTGCTCGCGCAGACGGGAAACGGCCAAAACTGCGACATGATCATGGATCGCGCGGCGCTGATTGCCATACACGAAGCGGGCGAAAACGCTGAAAGCCGGCTTTTAAAGGAGTATGCACGCATAACGGTCGATTGTGCGAACATCAAAGCGGCGATACGATGCTGTCTTATGAAAAAGGAGCGCGGTTTCATCGAACGGGCGGTTGCGCCCTGCGGTACGCTGGATACGTCTGCGCTGGTGGACGCGGCGGCACAGAGCATCGAGACTGTCTATGAGTTTTTAAAAATGAGTGCATATGCAGAGGCCATCGGACATTTAAAGCGCTCCATGGCGGCATTTGAACGCTGGTGTGACGATCGTATGATCGACATGATCCGGCCGCAAAAGAACAATTTCTACACCATCGAGCCGTTGGCCGCGTATATTCTGGCGCGCGAAAACGAGATCCGGATGGTCAAACTGATTTTGTCTGCCAAAATAAACGGATTAAGCACGGACGCATTGAAAGAAAGGTTGCGTGAAATGTATGTATAAGATCGCTGTCATGGGGGACAGGGACAGCATATACGGTTTTGCGTCGGTGGGCTTGGATATCTATCCTGTTGAAAACCCTGCACACGCGATGCGCAAGATCAAGACGCTATCGGAAAGCGATTACGGGATCATCTATATGACAGAAGCGTTGTACAGCGCGCTGGAAAGCGAGCTGCAGCCCTATTTGGCGCGTGTGCTGCCTGCCATCATTCCCATTCCGGGCGTTGCGGGCAATACGGGCATCGGGCTGGCGCAGGTACGCAAATCGGTGGAGAAGGCTGTCGGGTCGGACATCGTATTTAAAAACGAGTGAATACAAGGGGCGCTATGCGGCCCAAACAGATGAGCGGCAAAAGGACTCCGCTCTTTTTCGGAAAGGAATGGTTGGCATGAGCAGCAAAGGCATCATTCAAAAGGTAGCCGGTCCGCTGGTGATCGCACAGGGCATGCGCGACGCGAATATGTTCGATGTGGTGCGTGTGGCGGAAAATCGGCTAATCGGTGAAATCATCGAAATGCACGGTGATCTGGCTTCGATTCAAGTCTATGAGGAGACGGGCGGTCTTGCCCCGGGCATGCCTGTTGAATCGACAGGCGTACCCATGAGCGTGGAGCTGGGGCCGGGATTGATCGCCAGCATTTTTGACGGCATACAACGGCCGTTGGATGTGATAAAACAAAAAACAGGCGGCCGCTTGCAGCGGGGTGTGGAAGTGCCCAGCCTGGATCGCGAAAAAAAATGGCGCTTCGTGCCCACGGCAAAGGCAGGGGATACGGTGAGGGGCGGCGATGTGGTGGGCACGGTGCAAGAGACCGGTGTGCTGCATAAGATCATGATCCCGCCGGGCGTTTCAGGCGCCATCCAAACGATTGCAGAGGGTGACTATACGGTGATAGAACCGGTGGGCACGCTGCAAACAGAGCAGGGCGATGTGGTGGATATCAAGCTGATGCAGAGCTGGCCTGTGCGCCGCGGACGCCCCTACAAACAAAAGCTAAGCCCCGATGTCCCGCTCGTAACGGGGCAGCGGGTGATCGACACGCTGTTCCCGCTGGCCAAAGGCGGTACGGCGGCGGTGCCCGGGCCGTTTGGCTCAGGCAAGACGGTGGTCCAGCACCAGCTTGCGAAGTGGGCGGATGCGGACATCGTCGTCTATATCGGCTGCGGCGAGCGCGGCAACGAAATGACGGACGTGTTGATGGAGTTCCCCGAGCTTAAGGATCCGAAATCCGGCAACAGCCTGATGGAGCGAACCGTGCTCATCGCGAATACGTCGGACATGCCGGTGGCGGCACGTGAGGCCTCCATCTATACGGGCATCACCATCGCGGAGTATTTCAGGGATATGGGCTATTCCGTGGCATTGATGGCGGATTCCACTTCCCGCTGGGCGGAGGCGCTGCGTGAGATGAGCGGGCGCTTGGAGGAAATGCCCGGCGATGAAGGCTATCCTGCGTACTTAGGCAGCAGGCTTGCCCAGTTCTATGAACGTGCGGGCCGTGTGCTGAGCATCGGTTCAGAGGCACGCGAAGGCGCGCTCAGCGTGATCGGTGCCGTTTCCCCTGCGGGCGGCGACATATCGGAGCCGGTGGCGCAGGCGACGCTGCGCATCGTGAAGGTGTTTTGGAGCCTGGATGCCCAGTTGGCCTATGCCCGGCATTTTCCGGCGGTCAACTGGCTGACCAGCTATTCACTGTATTTAGACGACGTCGGCAAATGGCTGGACGAAGGTGTAGAGAAGGACTGGATGCACAAGCGCGGGCGCATGATGCTGCTGTTGCAGGAGGAGAGTGAGCTGGAGGAGATCGTACAGCTGGTGGGTATAGACGCGTTGTCGGCGCCTGATCGATTGAAGCTGGAAGCCGCGCGCAGCATACGAGAAGATTTTCTGCATCAGGACGCGTTCCACGAGGTAGACACCTATACGCCGCTGGAAAAGCAATACACCATGATGACGCTGGTGCTGGATTACTATGATACGGCGCGGCAGGCGCTGAAGGATGGAATCGGTATTGACGAATTGGTGAAACTGCCGGTGCGCGAAGCCATCGGGCGCTTTAAGTATATCGAAACCGAAAAATGCGGCGCGGAATACGAGAGAATCACACGGCAACTCGCGGGCGAAATCGATGGGCTTGCCAAAAGACTCGCAGAGGAGGAAACATATGCCGAAAGAGTATAGAACCATACAGGAAGTCGCGGGGCCTTTGATGATGGTGCGCGGCGTTGAAGGCGTCGCCTATGACGAGCTGGGCGAAATCGAGCTGCAGAGCGGCGAACGCCGGCGTTGCAGAGTGCTTGAGATCGACGGGGGCAATGCGCTTGTTCAGCTTTTTGAATCCTCTGTGGGCATCAACCTGGAGAACAGCAAGGTGCGTTTTATCGGGCGCAGCATGGAGCTGGGCGTCTCGGAGGACATGCTTTCCCGCGTGTTCGACGGATTGGGCCGCCCCATAGACGACGAACCGGACATACTGCCCGAGTTTCGAAGGGATATCAACGGCTTGCCCATGAACCCCTCTGCGCGCGCTTATCCGCAGGAGTTTATACAGACGGGCATCTCCGCGATCGACGGACTCAACACATTGGTGCGCGGCCAGAAGCTGCCCATATTCTCAGCGGCGGGGCTGCCCCATGCGCAGCTCGCGGCGCAGATCGCGCGCCAGGCGCAAGTGCGCGGCACGCAGGAGCCGTTTGCCGTGGTGTTCGTGGCCATGGGCATTACGTTTGAAGAATCGAATTATTTCATCAATTCGTTTAAGCAAAGCGGTGCGATCGACCGTGCGGTGATGTTCATCAACCTGGCAAACGACCCGGCTGTTGAGCGTATCGCGACACCGCGTATGGGGCTAACCGCCGCCGAGTATCTCGCGTTTGATCGAGGTATGCATGTGCTGGTCATCATGACGGATATCACGAATTACGCGGACGCGCTGCGCGAGGTTTCAGCCGCGCGCAAGGAAGTACCCGGCCGCCGCGGCTACCCGGGATACCTCTACACCGACTTGGCCACGCTGTATGAGCGCGCGGGGCGGCTGGAAGGGAATTCCGGCTCCATTACGCTGATACCGATCTTAACCATGCCGGAAGACGACAAGACCCACCCCATCCCCGACTTGACAGGCTATATCACGGAAGGGCAGATCATACTGGCACGCGACTTATACCGAAAGGGCCTTCAGCCGCCCATCGATGTGCTGCCCAGCTTGTCGCGCTTAAAGGACAAGGGCATTGGCGAAGGCAAGACGAGAGAGGACCACGCCAACACCATGAACCAGCTTTTCGCGGCGTATTCACGCGGCAAGAACGCGAAGGAGCTGATGACGGTACTGGGCGAGGCGGCGCTTACGGATATCGACCTGCTCTACGCAAAATTCTCCGATGATTTTGAGCAGCAGTATGTCAGCCAGGGGTATGAAAGCGACCGCAGCATTGAAGAGACCCTGGACTTAGGCTGGAAGCTTTTGCATATATTGCCGCGCACAGAATTAAAGCGTATTAAGGATGAACTGCTGGATCAATACTACACGGCTACATAAGGAGGACGCCCTTCTATGGCGAAGATACAGGTGAACCCGACCCGCATGGAATTGACCCGTTTAAAACACAAGCTCGTAACGGCCACGCGCGGCCATAAGCTGCTGAAAGACAAACGGGATGAGTTGATGCGTCAGTTTTTGGAGCTGATACGGCAGAACAAGACGCTGCGGGAGAAGACAGAGCATGCGTTAAACGCTGCTGCCAGAAATTTTGCATTGGCGCGTGCTGTTATGCAGGATCCGGTGTTGGATACGGCGTTGCTGGCACCCAGCCAGGAAGTGACGCTGCACGCGGGTGAAAAGAATGTGATGGGTGTCCGGGTTCCGCAGCTTACCTATCAGACACGCAGCCCTGATGAGAGCAACATCTACTCCTATGGCTTAAGCTTTACGTCCGGCGATCTGGATGACGCGGTGAAAAGCCTCGCGGATGTGCTGCCCGATATGTTGGCGTTGGCCGAGATTGAAAAGAGCTGCCAGCTGATGGCCGCTGAAATCGAAAAAACGCGGCGCAGGGTGAATGCGCTGGAATATGTGATGATCCCGGATTTGCAGGAGACGATCAAATATATCACCATGAAGCTGGATGAAAACGAACGCAGTTCACAGAACCGGTTGATGAAGGTGAAGGATATGATGCTGGAAAAGGCGCATCGCTATTCCGAAAAGAACGTTCTGCCTGTGCAATAGTGAATCGATCTTGAAAGCCGTAAGCAGCAGCCTGCGGCTTTTGTGTTTCCAACCGAATTAAAAAAGGATCGAAGAAAAAGCGGTGCGGTCCGCGGGGAGCATTCTATAACCGCCTGACGTACAAAAGACGCTTCACTGATGCTGCTTTCCTTTAAAAATCGTTATAAACTTTTGCCGGCCGATCGCATACGCCTCTCTATTAGGGAAAACGAATATGGATTTGCTCATGAGTGATGTTTTCGGCAGTTGTTTCTAAACGCCCAAAAATAAAAAAATCTCGTAAAGCTTTTTTGAGCGATAAAAAACGTTAAGATTCATAGACAATTTCTAAAAGATCTGAGATACTGCAATCAAGCGTAAGACATATCTTTTCGATGGTCAGCAGATGCAATGAAATCACTTCATTATTCATGATGCGGTTGATCGTATTATAATCCAAATTAGTCTGTTTTGAGAGCCAGTAGCGCGTTTTGCCCTTCTGCTGGAGAAGCTGCTTTAATTTTATATTAATCATATTTACCACCCAAAATAAATTGTATAATAATTACGCTACTTAAATAAGTATATAGTTGCTATAGTATACTACAAAACAGTATACTTTTATCATGATACTTATAATACAGCGTGCAAAAGCCGCCCGCTGCCCATAGAGTCTGCAGGCTAAACCCGTTCTATGAGGCAGTTTGGGAAACCATACTGCGGCGAGGGCGGTATAAAAACAGGGCATAAACTGCCATGCATCGAAGCCTGCCCTCATACGCTGCATATACGTGAAAATGCGGACAAGCAGCCAGCGCGGCGGTCTGCAAAATCCAGCGGTGTGCGGCGGAATAATCCCCAAAGAAATCAGGTGCGACGGCGCGCGGCGGCGCGATCCCCAAAGAAATCAGGTGCGACGACGCGAACAAGCGCTTTTTTGCATCCTTTCAAGGACGCATACATACACCCGCTGGCGTAAAACTCCAGTTTGTAGTATACTTATAATTTGGATGATGATCCGTTAACAATCCGGGAGGCTGCGAAGAACGATGTATTTTGAAGATTACGAGATTGGCAAAACATACAGCATTCAAAATGTGCATATAGACGAGGAAAAACTGCTTTCCTTTGCCCAAGAATACGATCCGCTGCCCGTACATCTGGACGAGGAATATGCCCAAACCACCCCTTTCAGGGGACTGATCGCGCCGGGCGTGATGAGCTTCATGACATTCTGGCGGCGTTTTTTGGATATGAACGTACTGACAGAAGGCCTGATCGCGGGGAAAAGCACCAAGATCGAATGGCTGGCACCGGTCTACCCCGGGGATGTGCTGAGCGGTGAAGTGCGTATTACAAACCTCACAGCGCGCAACAAGTATAATGGCGTTGTGGAAGTGACGGTGGATGTGTTCAATCAAAAAGGCGTGCAGGTGATGCGTGATGTGACAGAAGCCGTCGTGAAAAAAAGACAGACCACGTAGTGTTTTTTGTGCAGCATCGCGTGTGCTGCAATTTTTTTACAGATGGATGATATTAGCAGTAGATCTCCCCTTCAAAGGAGACGCAATTGCGCTGCCTGTCCTTTGCCTGATAGAGCTGCTCATCGGCTGCATGAAGCAGCTTCATGACGTGTGCACGGCTGAAGCATTCGCTTTCCTCCGCCTGCAGGCGGGCAAGACCGACGCTGACCGTGATGTATTCAAAGCCCCTGCAGCCAAAAGGGATCCCAAGAGCGTGTACGGCCCTTTTGATTTGCAGCGCAAAATCCAAAAGCTCCTGGCGCTCCATATTCTGCAGCACGAGCACAAACTCCTCGCCGCCGTAGCGTGCGATGATATCGGTGCAACGGCGGGCGGTCCTCTCCAGACAGCGGGCAATCGCCACCAGACAGTCGTCGCCTGCCTGATGGAAGTATTTGTCGTTGTAATGCTTGAAAAAATCGATGTCCAACATGAGCACACACAGATTTTCATCGGCGCGCCGCTGCATGCCTTCGAGCGTACACAGCTTCTGTTCCAGCCCCCGGCGGTTGAGCAGGCGGGTGAGCGGGTCGGTTTCCGCGAGCCGTTCGAGTTTCTCGCTGGCTGTGCTGAATGTCTGGTTGTTGATGAAGGATTGAAGATGGTAGCGGTAGCGCTGCTGGCTGATGCAGAGTGAGAAAACAGACACGATGCAGATCTGCCATACCAGTGCCGCGGCAATACCCAGCTTCGCGCTGATGATGAGCGCGAGCGCCGTGTGGGCGGTGAGCAGCAAAAAGGCTTCGCAAAAGCTCAAAACAGGCAGCAGAGCCAGTATCAGGCTCGTCATAATAAAAGCGGTGAGCGACTGGTGAAGGAGCAGCGCTTCGGCTGTCAGCACAAATGCGCAGATACTCAACAACAAGCAGCAGCTCTTGACGGTGACGGGGCTGCGCAAACAGCCGGCGCCGGGTTTGTTTTCGCGCGTTAAACCTATGAGCGGCATATAGACGGCGCAGAGCAGCATGAAGCAGCCCGCGCCCGCGATAAACAGCCAGTTGGTCTGTGCGCCGGACACGAAGAACAGATGGATCATGAAATTGGCGGCTTGCGCCAAAAAGAGCACCCAGAGGGAACGCCGGGCCAGCAGTATGTTCTTGGCTAAAACACAGGATCGGAAGTTGCGCTGCAAACCCTCAGGCATCCTCCTTGCGCCCAGTATGGATTGCTGCAGGCCGTTGAACGCACCCGTGAGTGTGCTTTTGATATTCATGTCAAAATGCGGATACTCCTTTGATTTGCTCAAGAGCCGTATAATTGTATGATATATAAACTGAGGCTGTGAAACAACTTCGAAACAACGCTAGTTTTGGAGTATGATGTCTTTGATTGTCGAAAATTAAAATTGTGTCAGGGTAGATATCTTTACCTAAGAGGATTGGATAAGAGGCCGGATTGGGCTACAATCATAAAAAGGCTGAATGGAGGCGTTTAGTGCCATGGATATGTATGCGCGCACAGCGCAGATCTTAACGGAATCAGGCGTATGCAGGCTTCAAAACAGCAGCGTGGCGGTATTCGGGCTGGGCGGTGTGGGGTCGTATGCTGTGGAAGCGCTGGCGCGGGCGGGCGTTGGCAAGCTGGTGCTCATAGACCATGATGTGATCCAAGCATCCAATATCAACCGCCAGCTGTACGCGCTGCACAGCACGCTGAACAGGAAAAAGGTCGATGTGGCGCGGGAACGGATATTGGATATCAACCCGAACGTGCGGGTGGAAACACATGACGAGTTCTTCAAGCCGGGCATGGATGCGCATCTTGACAGGGTGGATTATGTGCTGGACGCTGTGGACACCATCAGCGCCAAGCTGGGCATCGTTTGCGAAGCGAAAAAGCTGGGCGTGCGCGTGATCAGCTGCATGGGCGCCGGCAATAAAAAAGACGCCGCCGCATTTGAAGTGGCGGATCTATATGAAACGTCGGTATGTCCGCTGTGCCGCGTGATGCGGCGTGAGCTGAAAAAAAGAGAGATAGACGCGCTGCGAGTGGTGTATTCGAAGGAGGAGCCGCAAAAAGGGTGGCTGAGTGCTGTTGAAACGGTTAAAAACGGGAGCAGGAATGCCGTGGGCAGCCTGTCGTATGTACCGGCTGTCGCCGGGCTGCTCGCTGCGGGCAGCATCATACTGGAGCTGGCCACCGATTGAGCGGAACAAAGCATAAAAAAGCCCTCGCTGCGCCGTGTTGGGCGTACAAGGGCTGCGGTTAGGCTTAGGGATCGTCTATATGACGAGGGGGCGGAGGATCTTCTGTTGCATCGGGCGAAACGGAAGTGTCTTCTGTTTGCACCGAAGACAAACTGCCTGCCTGAGGGAACGGCGCACCCGGCACGACATCTCGCATGAGCGGTTCGCCGTTGGTGACGCTCGTTTGGTGGTATCCATAATGCTTGCGCACCCACCGCGCGCCAAAGAGTGCCACCAGCCCGCCTACGATCATGGTCAGATAGTAGGAGATCAGCCGCCACAGGAACATCACGGAGACCAAAGAGCCCTCGGGGAAGAAGATTCTGAAAAACAGCAGGAAACTGCCCTCAGCGCCGCCCGAGCCTCCGGGGAGGGGAACAAAATTGGACACCATGGTCACGAAAGACTGGGCCGAAACCATATTGACCACCGAAGCGCCTTTAAACCCAAAGCTGCGGTACAGGCAATAGGGGATTAAAAAATAGGCTGTAAACTGCAGAAAAGTCAGCCCTGTGGCCAACAGCTGCGCCATGGGCATTTTATTGGTAAGCTTGATGCTGTCGCGGAACAACTGTACCTGATTCTCCGTACTGCGGATTCTTTCTTCCGGGTTTTTCACGATGCGCACCTTAGCCAGCAGGTTGATACAGGCTTTGATCAGCCGAAATGCCACGCTTCTATTGAGTGAAAACAGCAGCAGCAGGAACACAAACACGCCGTTGATCAGAAAACCTATGATCGCAAGGAACGAGAAGTTGCTGACATTGCTGATGAAGAAGGGCATTTTAAATAGTATGACCAACAATGAATACAGTGTCAGCACGATGGAATAGATGATCGTTTTGAGCGCGATGATGCTGGTGGCAGGCCCTGTGTCCATACCGCTCTTGCGCATGGCCATCACCTGCATGGGTTGGCCGCCCATGGAAAAGGGCGTGAGCGCACTGTAAAACAAGCCCATCATACCCACATACAGCGAAAAACGCAGCTTGATGCGTTTATAAACGACCAAGGTATAGATATGGGTGACAAAGCATTCAAGAAACCAGTAGCACACAACACAGAACAGCGCCCCGAGCAGCCAGCCGATTCCTAAGGACTTTAAGAGTTCTGCCAGATTGCTGACGCCGCCGGACGAAAAGAAAAGTGCGGATAAAGCTGAAAAACAAAGCGCTATGACGATCGCATACCAAAGATTCTTCCTGGCAACCGCCCAGAACCTTTTCGATTTAGAACCCACGAATCCTCCTTACCGAAACGGTAATATCAATTTATTTGCTTTTTTATACCTTATCGGAAAACAGTCATAAATGCAAGCGTATCTTGATATTCCGTGCACAGGTTTTTGTGCAGCAGCCCTATATGCTTTAATATGCCTGTTTGTGTGTGATGGTATACAGGTGTACCGGAGGCGATGTGCATCATTTGACAAAGATTGCCAACGTGCGGCTTGTCAAGCCTTGCATTGGACGGGTGGTTGATCTATAATTAATATGGTTAAATTTTGAAAGCTTGATGCGAAAGGAAGGTCGGTCTGCGTATGTTTTTCTGCCCGTTGTTCAGCTCCAGCAGTGGGAATGTTGCCTATGTCGCGGCGCAAAAGGCGGCGCTGTTGCTGGATGCGGGCGCGAGCGCGCGTGCGATTGAGCAGGCGCTCGCACAGATACACGCACATGCCGGTAAGCTGAACGGCATACTCATCACCCATGAACATTCAGACCATATCAAAGGTGTGGGCACTTTGTCGCGCAAGTATGACATTCCGGTCTATGCCAACGAAAAAACACTGTGTGCGCTGGAAAAGAAGTGCGGCCCTTTTTCCTTAAAAAACTTGCGCCTGTTCGATACGGGCTGTGATTTTTTCATAGAGGACATAGGCATTCATCCTTATGCCATCCCTCATGACGCTGTGGATCCTGTCGGCTATTGCCTGTATGCGGCCGGCAAAAAGGTGAGCGTGATGACGGACGCAGGATATGTCAATAAAGCGATGCTGGATGCCGTCGAACGCTCGGATGTGCTGCTCATCGAAGCCAACCACGACATAGGGATGCTCAAAACAGGGCCTTATCCGGCTGTGCTCAAGCAGCGTATCATGGGCCGGCGCGGGCATCTGTCCAACGATGCGTGCGCAAAGGCGCTCATCTCGCTGTATCAAAGCGGGCTGGGGCAGGTGATCTTGGGGCATTTAAGCGACAAGAACAACGACCCGCGCCTGGCGCTGAAAACGGTGGAGGACACGCTGAAGAAAAGCGGCCTGGATTCAGATGATTTTCACATCAGAGTGACAGGCAAACAGCCCGGGTTGCATGTGACGGTAAACGGATAAGCATACCCAACCGGGCATTGATTGAACAAGCCCTATTGTGGGCAACATGAAGAAAAAGGTGAACAAAAAATATGAATTCAAATTATGCGGTCTTTGTAGACCTTGAAAACGCGGGCGGGAAGCCCGCTACATTACAGAATATTATCGATAAAGTCAAGATGCGGGGCGATATACTGCTCTCTAAAGTATATGGTTATTGCGAGGAGTTTTCCAGCTTAAAGGAGCTGCTGCTTTCCAATACATTCGCTGTGGTGCCCTCTTTGAAATTTGGGATCAACCAAAAGAACAACATGGACATACAGCTCGTCATCGACGCGCTGGAGGTGGCTTACACCAACCCGCATATCAACTGCTACTGCATCGTGTCCGGCGACAGCGACTACACGCCGCTGGTGGGCAAGCTGAAAGCGATGGGCAAGTTTGTGCTGGGCATCTCAAGGAGCGAAAGCGCCGCACGGGTGTTTATCAACGCCTGCAGCGAGTTTTTGTTTTTAGAGACGGTGAGCAACGCCTCCAAGCCGGACAAGAACTCAGGGGACACGGAGGACGACACGGTTGAAGATGAGGCGAAGAAGATCTGCAAGATCATATCCGAGCAGTGCGATGCGGACGGCTATATACACGCGAGCGCGCTGAAGAACACATTGATCCGCCTGCAGCCGGATTTTTCAGAGAAGAAATACGGATTTCAATCTTTTGGCAGGATGCTTTCTTATATACAGAAGGAATTTGCAACCATCGAATGTGAAGAACGCGGCAAGGTGCTGCGTGTGCGCTGTGTCAAGCCTGTTACCCGCAACAGACGCATCACCCGGGAGAATTTCATCGAGGTGATGACACCGATTTTGCAAGGGTTTAAAGACGACGGCTTTGAGCGTGTGAACCCCAGCATCATCAAGCAGAATATCATGGAAAATTATCAGCCGGATTTCAAGGAGCGCGACCTGGGTGTTAAGCGTTTCAGCGATGTGATGCGGCTGCTGGAGAACAGCGGCAAGGTCGAGCTGGAGTTTGATGAGAACCACAGCATGGTCGCAAAAATACTCTAACGTGTGCGCGCTGCTCGTATAGAGCGCTGTAACAGGATGCATACAGGGGCAATTGCCTGATACGGGGGCTGTTGTTCCGTTTTGACAAGGCATAGGAGGGATTGGCTATGTGTGATTATGAAAAAACAGCCGCAAATTTTATTGAGGAATTCGTGCAGGAGGATTTGGCATCCGGGCGCTATAAGAGCATTGTGACCCGCTTTCCGCCTGAGCCCAACGGATATCTGCATATCGGACACGCGAAGGCGATCTGTCTGGATTTTGAGATTGCCCAAAAGTTTAACGGACGCTGCAATCTGCGTTTTGATGATACGAACCCCACAAAAGAGGACACGGAATATGTGGAATCCATTCAGGAAGATATCCGCTGGCTGGGGTTTGAGTGGGCGGATGTGTTCTATGCGTCGGATTACTTCGAAAAGCTCTACGAATTCGCAGTGCGGCTCATCGAGAAGGGCAAGGCCTATGTATGCGATTTAACGGCGCAGCAAATCAGAGAAACACGCGGCACGCTGGTAGATCCGGGCACGGAAAGCCCGTATCGTGAGCGGAGCGTGCAGGAGAATCTGGCACTGTTTGCGCGCATGAAAGCCGGTGAGTTGGCGGATGGTGAAAAGGTGCTGCGCGCGAAAATCGATATGGCCTCCCCTAATTTAAACATGCGCGATCCGGTACTGTACCGGATTATGCACGCACACCACCACAACACGGGCGATGAATGGAAGATCTACCCCATGTATGATTTTGCACATCCGCTGTCCGATGCGATCGAGGGCATCAGCCATTCCCTGTGTACGCTGGAATTCGAGGATCACAGGCCGCTGTATGACTGGTGCGTGCAGGAGATCGGATTTGACACGCCCCCGCGCCAGATTGAGTTTGCACGCTTAGGGCTGACGCGCACCATTATGAGCAAGCGCCACCTGCGCCGGCTGGTGGACGAAGGCATGGTGGACGGCTGGGACGATCCGCGTATGCCCACCCTCTGCGGCTTGCGCCGGCGCGGCTATACGGCGAAGGCCATTCGCGAATTTTGCGACCGCATAGGCGTGGCCAAGGCGAACAGCACGGTGGATGCGGCGTTTTTGGAGCATTGTGTGCGAGAAGATTTAAACGCAAGCGCACAGCGCAGGATGGCTGTTTTACAGCCGCTCAAGGTCGTGCTCACCAATTGGGAAGAAGGCAAATTTGAGGAGCTGGAAGTGGAGAACAACCCGCAAGACCCCGAGACGGGCGTGCGCAGCATGGTGTTTGGGCGCGAGCTGTACATCGAACGCGACGACTTCATGGAAGAGCCTGTGAAGAAGTTTTTCCGGCTGAAACCCGGCGGGGAAGTCCGGCTGAAAAACGCTTATATCATCCGCTGCCATGAAGTGGTGAAAAACGCCGACGGCAGCATACGCGAGCTGTTATGCACATACGATCCCGATTCGAAAAGCGGCGGCGCGGGTGCCGAGCGCAAGGTGAAGGGTACTTTGCACTGGGTGGAAGCGCAGAGCAGCATACAGGCGACTGTGCGTCTGTATGACTATCTCTTGCAGGACGACGAGGATACAGGCCGCGACTTCATCGAGCGGTTCAACTATGAATCCATAGAGGTGCGCACAGGCTGCCGGCTGGAAGCTTCGCTGAAGGATGTTGCCCCGGGCGAGCGTTTTCAGTTTCTCAGACAGGGTTATTTCGTTTGTGACCCGGACACCGAAGCACAAAACGAGCCGGTATTCAACCGCATCGTAGGCCTAAGGGACAGCTGGGCGAAGCAGGCGGCCAAAGCAAAGCGCTAAGCCGCGCACCATCATGGGACAAAAGGAGAGAAGTTTTATGAGCGTACGTACGCGTTTTGCGCCAAGCCCGACGGGGTATTTGCATATCGGTGGGTTGCGCACCGCACTTTACGGTTATCTGTTTGCCAAAAAGCACGGCGGAGAGTTCATACTGCGCATAGAGGATACGGATCAGCAGCGCCAGGTGGAAGGCGCGACAGAGGTCATCTACCAGACGCTGCGCGACACAGAGCTTCATTACGATGAAGGGCCGGATATAGGCGGCGATTACGGGCCGTATATTCAAACCGAGCGCCGTGAGATCTATGAAGCCTATGCACAAAAGCTCATCGAAAACCGAAGCGCATACCGCTGCTTTTGCACGAAGGAGCGGCTGGAAGCGCTGCGCAAAGAGCAGGGCGATGCCTTTAAATACGATAAGCGTTGCACAGCGTTGAGCGAAGATGAGATCAGCCGCAAGCTCGACGCGCACGAGCCGTATGTCATACGTTTTGATATGCCCACCGCAGGCGAGGCGTCTTTTGACGATGCAGTATACGGCCCCATCAGCGTAGAGAGCGACTCATTGGACGATATGGTGCTGCTAAAATCCGACGGGCTGCCCACCTACAACTTCGCCAACGTCATAGACGACCATCTGATGAAGATTTCGCATGTCATAAGGGGGAGCGAATATCTTTCGTCCACCCCGAAATATAACCTGATTTATGAGGCGTTCGGCTGGGAGAAGCCTGTTTACATCCATCTGCCGCCTGTCATGAAGGACAAGCACCGCAAGCTGTCCAAGCGCTATGGCGACGCTTCCTATGAGGATTTTATCAACCGGGGCTATTTAAAAGAAGCCATCATCAACTACATCGCGCTGTTGGGATGGAGTCCCGGGGGCGAACAGGAGAAGTTCACGCTGACTGAGCTGTGCGCGCTGTTTGATATCGAGGGTATCAGTAAATCCCCCGCCATATTCGATGAAGCCAAGCTGTCTTGGCTGAACGGCGAGTACATCCGTGCGATGAGCGTGCAGGCGTTTGATGAGATCGCGCAGCCGTATTACGACGAATGCTGGGAGCGCGGCCGGTTTGACACTTCGATCATCAGCCGTATTTTGCAGCCTCGTGTGGATGTCATGAGCCAGATCAAGGAAAAAGTAGGGTTTTTGCTCGAGCTATGTGATTATGATACAGCGCTCTACACCCATAAGAAGATGAAAACAAACGAACAGACGTCGCTGCAGGCGCTGTCTGAGGCGCTGGCTGTGCTGCGTGCGCTGCGTGTGTGGGATGAATCGAGCGTGCACGCTGCGCTCGTTGCGCTGGCGCAGCAGCTCGAGATGAAAAACGGCCAGGTGATGTGGCCTGTGCGCATCGCCATGACGGGCCGGCAGGTGACGCCGGGCGGTGCCGTGGAGATCGCTGTGATACTCGGCAAAGAAGAGACGCTCAGGCGCATGGAAGATGGCGTTCGCAGGCTGAAAAACGTATGAAACTCCGCAGATAAATTCGTTTTTCATGTTGCAAAACCTAAGCTTGGATGATATACTGCAACAGTACGTCCTTGTCCTTGTTTGCATAGGACCGTTCAGACCAAAAGGAGGTGAAAAGCGTTATGAATCGATACGAAGTCATGTACATCATCAACGCAGAGTTGGACGACGAGGCGATAAAAGCCTTGGTTGAAAAATTTTCCGATCTCGTGATTAGCGAGGGCGGAGCCATCGAGCGTGTAGATGAGTGGGGAAAACGCAGACTGGCCTATCCGATCGAAGATCGTATGGAAGGCTATTATGTGCTGATGACATTTAAGTCGGATGCGGAGTTCCCCATCGAGCTGGAGCGTAATTTCAAGATAACGGATAACATTATGCGTTATATGGTGATTCGCCTAGATGAAAATGACGAAGCGGCTGAAAAAGAAGCTGTGCAGCATGACGATGCCGAAACGGCTGACGTCGTTGCTACGGGTGTTGCAGAAGAAGCTGCTGCAAGCGAAGCTGCCTCGGCAGACACTCAAGCCGGCGAAAACAAAGAAAGTTAGGGGGACAGTATGAATAAAGCATTTATTATTGGCAACCTGACAAGGGATCCGGAAGCGCGTGCCACACAAAGCGGCATTTCAAAAAGCAGCTTTACCGTTGCCGTCAACCGCAGGTTTACGAACCAGGCGGGGGAAAGGGAAACGGATTTTCTGCCTGTTGTCGCATGGAGAGGCTTGGCCGATACCTGCAACCGATATCTGTACAAGGGCAGTAAGGTTGCGGTGGCGGGCATGATCCAGACACGCAGCTATGATGCGCAGGATGGCACAAAACGCTATGTGACGGAAATCGTAGCCGACGAAGTGCAATTTTTAGACCCCAAAGGAAGCGGGGGCGGCGCATCGCAGAGCTTTGAAAAACCGTCTGCCGGAAACGACGACCTGCCCGGATTTACCGTGCTGGAAGACGACGGCGACGACGAGCTGCCGTTCTAGCCTGATCCCGGCTCAAAATCTACAAGGAGGAAAACGATGAGCGACGATAGAAATCGAAGGCCTCGTATGCGCAGAGCAAGACGCCGTGTTTGTGCGTTTTGTGCGGATAAGGTCGAACATATAGATTATAAAGACGCTATGAAACTGCGCAAATATCTGACGGAGCGCGGCAAGATCATGCCCCGCCGTATGTCGGGCACATGCGCCAGGCATCAGCGTAAGCTCGCGATTGCAATCAAGCGCGCGCGCATTGTGGCGTTGCTCCCCTATGTTTCATCATAAAGGAGCCTTATCATCACAACAGATCTGTAAAAAGCGGTTTACCCGCTTTTTATTTTTTTACCGGTGAATGCCTGAACCCTGTGATCAAAGCGATTATGCACACCAAGCCTCAGGCGTCCATAGCGCATACGGCCGTGCAGCACGGCGCCGGAACATGCCGTTTTTGAACGGAAGCACGCCCTTGTGCATGGCGGGAATTGCCTGTGCTGGTGAAAAAGTTTGGTAATATATTGTTCCAAAAGGTATATTTTCGCAAATATTTACAAACTGGATAAAATAGTTCTTTTTTAAACGTCAAATTTCTATATCGCATGCGTGTGAACTGTTAATATGAAGGCGAAAATAGCGAACACCCGTATAGAAACAGGAGGTAAACATTATGAACCATATGGAACGTGTCATTACTGCACTAAACCATCAAGAACCCGACCGTGTGCCGGTTTACCCGATCATCAGCGGCGCGGCGCGGAGACTTGTCAACATCGATTATCCCACATGGTCCCAGGATGCGGACATCTGTGCCGAATCACTGATCAAAGCCGCGGAGGATTTTGATCTGGACTGCATCGTCACTTTGATCGACCTGTCCGTCGAGTGCGATGCATGGGGGCAGAAGCTGATCTTCCCGGAAGAAAACGCGGCACATCCCGACTATTCAGACTGCGTGATCAAGGATATCGAAGACTACGCAAAGATCAAAAAGGTAGACTACAGGACATCAAAACGAATGATGATGCATATCGACGTATGCAAGCAGATCATGGAGCGCAAAGGAAAAGAGCTGCCTGTGGTCGCATTTGTGTTCGGTCCTTTAGGTGTGCTGTCCATGCTGCGCAACCAGGCGGATTTGTATATGGATATCATCGACGAACCGGAAGCGGTCACCGCTGCTGTAAGAGAGATCAACGAAACGCTTAAAGACTATGTGAACGCGCTGCTGGATACCGGCGTGCATGGCGTGATGTTCGACACGCTCTTCGCTTCCGGCTCCATCATGTCGAAGCCGATGTGGGTGGAGATGGAAGGCGGTGCGGTGAAGGAACTGGCGGATGTGGTGCATGCGCGTGAAAAGCTGGTGATGATCCACAACTGCGGCCAGAGAATCTATTTTGATGTGCAGATCGAAGCGATGAACCCCAGTGCGATTTCCTTCCTGCATCCGCCGGATGATTGCAAGGATTTTGCCGAATGCAAAGCGAAATACGGCGATAAGATCACGCTGATCGGGTGTGTGCCGCCTCCGCTGGCGGTAACAGGCACGCTGGAGGAATGGAACGCCGTGTGCAAGGAGCATATCGATGTGTTTGCAAAGGGCGGCGGCTTTGTGCTGGCAACAGGCTGTGAATACCCCTCGGGCGCCGATTTCGACAGAGCACACAGCATGGTGGAGATCGCAAAGACATACGGTAAGTATGGCGGATAACCGCGTGATACGACGCTGAAACATGGGCGGTGAAACGCCCCTGTTCGGCTTGGTTGGAGGCAGTCGCTCAGGCTGCCTTCAATTGCGTGAAATCATCGAAACATATGACGGAAAAAACGCTGTACTGCGTTCCAAAAAGCGCCCGAACCTTTGGCTTGTCGGGCGTTTTTTTAATGGGCTGGGCGCGGATCATTTCCGGCATAAGCGCAAAAAAGAGAGCGTTAGATGCAATTTGCCCGGGCGAGCTGGTGCGGAGGCGGGCGTGCAGAAGCTGTGCTTTAGGCATAATATTCTACAAATAATTGAAAAGAATAAGCTGTTTGTGGTACAATAACTAAATGTAATCCTAGGAGAAAGCGACGCATAAAAAAGCTTCGCTAAAAGCATATTGGGGTGAAGGGAAGACAATATGATCACAGTAAAAGAACTATACCGGAACATGCAAGCATACGACGGCGAGCCGGTCACGCTGGGCGGCTGGATTCGTACGCTGCGGGACAGCAAGAGCTTCGGCTTTATCGAACTGAACGACGGCACCTTTTTTAAAAATGTGCAGCTGGTGCTGCAAGCGCAAAGCACACAGAACTTCGAGCAGATGATCAAGCTGAACACCGGCTCTGCGATCCTGGCGAAAGGTATTTTTACCCTGACGCCTAACGCCAAGCAGCCGTTTGAAATAAAGGTGGAAGAGATCGTGGTGCAGGGCGAGAGCGCGCATGACTTCCCGCTGCAGAAAAAAAGGCACAGCATGGAATACCTGCGCACCATTGCGCACTTGCGCCCGCGGGCCAATCTGTTTAACGCTGTGTTTCGTGTGCGCTCTATATTGGCGCAAGCGATACACCGCTTTTTCGCGGAAAACGGGTTTGTCTATGTGCATACGCCCATCATTACGGGCAGCGATTGTGAAGGCGCGGGCGAGATGTTCCGTGTGACCACGTTGGATTTGGAAGATGTGCCTAAAACACAGGACGGCTGTGTGGATTTTTCGCAGGATTTCTTCACGCGTGAAACCAACCTTACGGTTTCCGGGCAGCTGTCCGTGGAAACATTCTGTATGGCGTTTCGCAATGTATACACCTTCGGTCCGACGTTTCGTGCGGAAAACTCCAACACCACGCGGCACGCTGCGGAGTTTTGGATGATCGAGCCGGAGATGGCTTTTGCGGGCCTGGATGAGGACATGGAAAACGCGGAGCAATTGGTCAAATATCTGATCCATGACGTGCTGGAGCAAGCGCCGGAGGAGATCGAATTTTTCAACAGCTTTCTGGACAAGGGGCTGAAAGAGCGCCTCATCGCCGTACGCGACGCTGACTTCGCGCGCATCACCTACACGGAAGCTATTGAACTGCTGCAAAAGAGCGGAGTCGCTTTTGAGAACCCGCCGCAATGGGGCAACGATCTTCAGACCGAGCATGAACGCTATATCACGGAAAAAGTGATCGGCAAGCCTGTGTTCGTGACGGATTACCCCAAGGACATCAAGGCGTTCTATATGCGCGTAAACGACGACGGCAAGACCGTGGCGGCCATGGATCTGCTGGTGCCGGGCATAGGCGAGATCATCGGGGGGAGCCAGCGCGAGGAGCGCATGGATCACCTAAAAAAACGCATGGCCGAGATGGATTTAGATGAGCAGGATTACTGGTGGTATCTCGATCTTAGAAAATACGGCACGGTGAAGCATTGCGGCTACGGGCTCGGATTTGAACGTATGCTGATGTATGTCACAGGCGTTTCCAATATCAGGGATGTGATACCCTTTCCGCGCACGGTCAAATCCGCGGAGTTTTAGGAAAGCGAAGGAGAGAATTGATGAACCGTTTAGAGATCGAGCAGAAATGGCAGAAAAAATGGGCGGATACGAAACTATACAGCTTCGATCCAAACGATACCGCAAAAAAATATTATATGCTGGAGATGTTCTCCTATCCATCGGCGGCGCGGCTGCATGTGGGGCATTGGTATAATTACGGGCCGTCGGATACGTTTGCGCGGTTTAAGCGGATGCAGGGGCATAATGTGTTTCATCCCATGGGGTTCGACGCATTCGGTTTGCCCGCTGAAAACTACGCCATCAAGACAGGCGTACACCCGCAGGACTCCACGCTGAATAACATCGAGACCATGGAAAAGCAGCTGCAGGCGATCGGTGCGACGTTTGACTGGGATTACGAAGTGAAGACCTGTATGCCCGACTACTATAAATGGACGCAATGGTGCTTTTTGCAGCTCTTTAAAAACGGCCTTGCCTACCGCAAGGAAGCGCCTGTGAACTGGTGTCCGGGCTGCAACACCGTGCTTGCGAACGAACAGGTGCTCGAAGGCGGCTGCGAACGCTGTCATGCGCCCGTGGTTAAAAAGAATCTGACGCAGTGGTTTTTCAAGATCACGCAATATGCAGGCGAGCTGCTGGATACGCTGGATGACATCGATTGGCCGGAGCGCACCAAGATCATGCAGAAGAATTGGATCGGGCGTTCTGTGGGCGGCATGATCCGGTTTGCGATACAGGACTTCGACGAGCAGATAGAAGTGTTTACCACTCGGGCGGACACGCTGTTTGGCTGCACCTATGTCGTGCTGGCGCCGGAGCATCCGCTGGCAGCGAAAATCACAAGCGCGGCGCAGAAAGCCGAGATGGACGCCTATATCGACGCATCCGTCCGTCAATCGGAGATTGAGCGGCTGTCTACCACCAATGAGAAGACCGGCGTGTTCACAGGCGCGTATGCTGTGAATCCGATCAACGGCAGGCAGGTGCCCATCTGGGTTGCGGACTATGTGCTCTACACATATGGCACGGGCGCCGTGATGGCTGTGCCTGCGCATGACGAACGGGATTTTGAATTCGCACAAAAATATGATCTGCCCATTGAACGCGTGGTGAAGGCGGCGCAGGAAGGCGCAGACGATACGCTGCCCTTTGCCGATTATGAAGGCGTGTTGTGTAACAGTGCGCAGTTTGACGGGCTCAGTGTAACCCAAGGCAAAGAGCGGATTGTGGAATGGCTGGAAGGAAAGGAGCAGGCACAGTTCAAAGTCAACTATCGCTTGCGCGACTGGCTGATCTCCAGGCAGCGCTACTGGGGCGCGCCTATTCCTGTGGTCTATTGTGAATCCTGCGGCATCGTTGCGGTACCGGAGGATCAACTGCCTGTGCTCTTGCCCTATGACGTGGACTTCACGCCGGACGGCAAGCCGCCGCTGGGCAAGAATGAGGCGTTTGTCAACACATCCTGCCCGACTTGCGGGAAGCCTGCGAAACGCGATGTAGACACCATGGACACCTTCGTGTGCTCCTCTTGGTATTTCCTGCGTTATCCCGACAACCAAAACGCCGAAAAAGCGTGGGAGCCGGAGTTGATCAACCAGATACTGCCGGTGGACACCTATGTGGGCGGCTGTGAGCATGCGTGCATGCATCTGCTCTATGCCCGTTTCTTCACGAAGGCGTTCAGGGATATGGGCTTCTTGGATTTCGATGAGCCCTTCAAAAGGCTGGTGCATCAGGGCATCATACTGGGGCCGGACGGCAACCGTATGAGCAAATCGCATGGCAATGTGGTGTCGCCGGATGATTATGTGAGCGTGTACGGTTCGGATGTGTTCCGTATGTATCTGATGTTTGGTTTTTCCTATATAGACGGCGGAGCGTGGAGCGATGACGGCATCAAATCCATGAACCGTTTCCTGGATCGTGTGGAAAAGCTGGTGTTGCAGATCGCGCAAATGGAAGACGATGGCAAAGAACCCGATGCAAAGCTGGATTATGTGCTGAATCACACCATCCTGCGTGTGGGTGAGGATACGGAACGCTTCCAGTTCAACACGGCCATCGCACGTATGATGGAACTGGTGAATGCGCTGTATAAGGCCGTAGGCGCGGGATCCGCCCCGGCTCGGCAGCTCACAGAAGCGGTGCGCAAGCTGATACTGGTGATGGCACCTTTTGCACCGCATTTTGCGGAGGAGAACTGGGAAGTGCTGGGGATGCCGTATTCGGTATTCAACCAAGCATGGCCTGTGTATGACGAAGCGGCGCTGCAGAAGAATATGTTGAACATCGCTGTGCAGATCAACGGTAAAGTGAAGTCGCACATCGATATAGACGCGTCCGCCGATGACGACGCGCTGCGGCAGGCTGCGCTGGCAGACGAAAAGATCGCAGCCGCGATCGATCAAAAGAACGTCGTCAAGGTGATCGTCATCAAGGGCAGACTGGTGAATATCGTAGTAAAATAGCGTGTGCTATATGGACTAGGGGTTTTAAATGTTTGATTATCATTTGCATTCAGCGTTTTCGGCGGATGCGCAGGTGCCGTTGGAGGAGATGGCACGCCATTGCGCACAGGCGGGGCTTTCGGAAATCTGCTTTACGGAGCATATCGATCTTGGCCTGCCTCCGCACCGGGAAAAGGAATGGATTGTGGATCTGGATGCATACCTAAGAGAGGTTGCGCGCGTGGGGGGGTTATTCCCCGAAATGCGGGTGCGCTGCGGCATTGAAGCCGGCTACACACTCGAAAACATCTCGCAGATGGAGCAGTTGCTGGCGGAGCACGGGCTGGATTATGTGATCGGTTCGCGTCATATACTCGAAGGGATGGATATCTTCTACGCAGGCTACGTACAAGAGGACCGCAGCCGTGTGTATGCGCTCTATCTGGAAGAGGTGCTCGATACCATGCGTCGTGTGGAACATTTTAGCGTGCTCGGACATATCGACTATCCGTCCAAGTTGTCCGTGTTTTGTGATGCGCCTATGCGCTATGAAGATGCACCCGATTTGATCGACGAGATACTCAAAATGCTCGTACAAAAAGGGAAGGGCATGGAAGTCAACACATCGTCGCTGCGCAAAACGAAAGATATGTCCTCCATTACGAGCATACTCAAGCGGTTTTGCGAGCTGGGCGGCGAGATCGTGACCTTCGGATCGGACGCCCACCGCCCGGAGGATGTGGTTTTTTTGTATGAACAGGCTATGGGCGGCATATTACAAGCAGGGTTTGGATATATTGCGACATTTGAGAAGATGAAGCCGGTATTCCATCCGATTGGAGGATAAAGACATATGCAGTATGAAGGAAGGATATTCAGGCCGCCGAGCGAGGCGCGCAGCCTGATCGTGCAGGCCACCATAGGCTGCTCGCATAACGAATGCACGTTCTGCGACATGTATAAAGAGAAGCGTTTTCGCATGCGCAAAACGGAGGATGTGATCGCGGATTTGAGCGAATGCGCAAGAGAATATGGTTTTGTGCGGCGGATTTTTTTAGCGGACGGGGATGCGCTGATACTCAAAACAGAAGAGATGCTCAAAATACTGCGGCATATTCAGCAGGTTTTTCCGGGCGTTGAGCGGGTGGCGGTGTATGGATCGCCCAAGAGTGTGCTCATCAAATCCGTGGAGCAATTGAAAGAGCTGCGCGAGAACGGTCTGGGCATGGTGTATATGGGGCTGGAGTCGGGCAGCGACGAGGTGCTGCGCCGCGTCAACAAGGGTGAGACCTGCGCACAGATCGTAGAAGCGGGTAAAATGATCAAACAAGCGGGCATACCGCTTTCCGTTACGGCGATCTCGGGGCTGGGCGGCACAGAGCTATGGGAGGAACATGCCCTGCGCACAGCGGAGGCGTTCAGCGAGATGAAGCCGGATTACATCGGGCTGTTGACATTGATGTTTGAGGGGGATGTACCCCTTTTGGAAGAATGCCGGGCAGGGCGCTTTGAGCTGCTCACGCCGGAACAGGTTGCACAGGAAACGCTGCTGATGCTGCGGCATATGGATTGCGAAGGCAGTGTGTTCAGGAGCAACCACGCATCCAATTACCTTTCGCTCAAAGGTACGCTCAACCGCGATAAAGAGGCCATGATACGCAAGCTGGAAGAGGCTTTGTCGGGCAACGCTGCTTTTAAGAAGGAATATATGCGGGGGCTGTGAGCATTTGGTTTTAAGCATCGGGCGATGTAGAATGCTGAGTGGTATCGGATAAAGCACGGAATTACAAATGAGGAGCAAAAGATGAATTTAAAAAGATTTGGCTGGAAACCCATGCGTATGCTGCTACCCACCAACGATTTTGAAAGATGGGGAGTCATCGCGTGCGACCAATATACATCCCAGCCGGAATATTGGGAAGAATGCGAAAAGCTGGCAGGCGGCATGCCTTCCGCGCTGCGTTTTATACTGCCTGAAGCATATTTAGACGCGCCGGATGTGGATGAGCGCATCCAGCGCATCCATCAAACGATGCAGGAATATTTAGATCAAGGTGTCGCCTATAAACAGGGTGTCCTGCAGCATACGCTGCCGGGGTTTATACTCGTCAAACGGCAAACTTCCGCAGGCGAACGCTTGGGGCTTGTTATTTCTGTGGACTTAGAGAAATATTCATATATAAAAGGGGCAAAAACATTGATTCGCCCTACGGAGGAGACCATCGAGGAACGGATTCCGCCCAGGCTGAAGATCAGGCGAGGTGCGGCTCTCGAGACATCACATGTCATGCTGCTGCTCGACGACCCTGCCTGCAGCGTGATCGAGCCGTTGTTTGAGCAGGAACACACGCCTCTCTATTCGTTCGATCTGATGCAGGACGGCGGACATATCGAAGGCTGGTTTATGGACGACGACAGCTATGTCCCGCTCATTCAGTCGCTGGAAAAGTTGCTGGGGCCAAATGGCGATTTCCTGCTGGCTGTGGGTGACGGCAATCACTCCTTAGCGGCAGCTAAAGCTTATTGGGAAGAGATTAAAAAACCGCTCACCGATGCGCAGCGCATGAACCATCCTGCGCGGTTTGCTCAGGTGGAGGTGGTCAATCTGCACAGCGAAGCGCTGGTGTTTGAACCGATCCACCGCGTGGTGCTGCAGAAAGGGCAGGATTGCCTGGATTACTTATGCCAAAGAATCCCGGGAGCTGAATATCGCGTGTATGCTTCTTTAGAAGAGGCGCAAAAGGCTGTGTGCAGCCAACAAGCGCCTAAACAGGCGGTGGTGAGCTTGCTGGCCGGTGTGCCCGGCGTATTGTCCATGCTGCAGGCGGGGCACCGTATCCCGCAGGGAACGCTGCAGCCGTATCTGGAAGCGTATGCGAAGGAAAACGGTGTGAGGCTTGATTACATACACGGCGATGATTCGTTGTATGCGCTGTGCGGCGGGGATGCGCTGGGTCTGTTCATGCCCGCCATGGATAAGCAGGAGCTGTTCACACTGGTGGACGCATATGGTACGCTGCCCAAGAAGACCTTTTCGATGGGGCAGGCCCGGGATAAACGCTATTATGTAGAATGCAAGCGCATCACACTCGAACAGGCATGAAGAACAGAAAAGACAGATAGGATCACATCTTTTGAAAGGAATGGAGTCGAAGATGGAATTGAAGGTTGCA
This sequence comes from Christensenellales bacterium, assembly GCA_050945835.1. GTDB lineage: Bacteria > Bacillota > Clostridia > Christensenellales > JBMNTQ01 > JBMNTR01. Next base: position 203,707 of record JBMNTR010000001.1, read on the forward strand.
AAATTTGGAGGCAGCTCATTGGCGGACGCCGCTCAATTTGAAAAGGTCGCTGCCATTATCAAGGCGGACCCGCGGCGGGTGTATGTCGTGCCCTCAGCACCGGGCAAACGCAGCTATACGGACACAAAAGTGACGGATATGCTCTATACGCTGCATCAGACAGCGGAGGATGGAGAGGATATCACACAGCCGCTTAAAGACGTTCAGGAGCGCTTTGAAGAGATCATCACAGGGCTTGGCCTGGATTATGATATCAGCGGTGAATTTGAAATCATACGCGAAAATCTGCTCGCCGGCGCTTCGGCCGATTATATCGCATCCCGCGGAGAATATCTGAGCGGGCTTGTGCTTTCGCGGTACATAGGCTATACGTTTATCGATCCCGCAACTTGTATCTTCTTTGATGAACATGGCGTGTTTGACCAGAAGACGACGGACCCGGTGCTGCGTGAGGTGTTGAAATCGAATCTGCGTGCGGTGATTCCCGGATTTTACGGCGCGCTGCGCAATGGAGAAGTCAAGACTTTTTCGCGCGGCGGCTCGGATATCACAGGCTCCATCGTGGCGCGTGCGGCGCAGGTGGCGCTCTATGAAAACTGGACGGATGTATCGGGCTTCTTGATGTGCGATCCGTGCATCGTGCGCAATCCGCGGATCATCCGCTCGCTGACCTACCACGAGCTGCGCGAGTTGTCCTACATGGGGGCGACCGTGTTGCATGAGGAGGCCATCTTTCCCGTGCGGCAGGTGGGGATTCCCATCAATGTGCGCAACACCAACAACCCCTGCGAGAAGGGCACCATGATCGTGCGCTATACGCCGGACGAGGATGCAGCAGCAGTGCCCATCACCGGCATCGCGGGCAAAAAGAACTTTTTGGCCATCACCATTGAGAAGGACATGATGAACGCACAAATCGGCTTCGGGCGCAAGCTGCTGTCTGTGCTGGAGAATCATGGCGTCAGCTTTGAGCATATGCCTTCCGGTATCGACACGATCTCGCTGGTGATCGACGAAAAGGCAATCGCGGGCAAGCTGGACGCTGTGCTGAAGGATATCCGCAAGGAATGCGAACCGGATCTGATGGATGTGACGCATGACTTGGCGCTGATCGCCATCGTGGGGCACGCCATGCAATATCGGATCGGCCTGGCTGCCAAAGTGTTGTCTGCTTTGTCTGCCGAGGGTGTGAATATACGGATGCTGGATCAGGGATCGTCGGAAGTGAACATCATCATCGGCGTGCAGGAAAAGGATTTCGAAACAGCCATTCGCGCGATCTACACGGCGTTTGTGCCTGAAGAGGCTTCGGAGTAGGCCTCCTTTTCATAAAAATTTTTTCATCATTGTGCAGAGCGGCTTCTTTATAGACGGGCTTTGTTTTCATGCTTTTTCGACTGACGTAAGGGATGTGGGTGAGCTTTTTGATTGTCATGATTGCCTTTCAGGCGATATTGGTAATTCTGTTGATGGTGTTTGTGGGCTACCTGTTTTCATCAAAAGGCGTGATCAACAAACGAACCGGTATCAGTTTGGCGACAGTCCACACATATGTGCTGGCGCCCTGCCTGTTTTTTTTGAATATCCATCTTTACATCACGCCGCAAGTGGTGCAAGATCTGCTGCTGCCCATTGCAACGGCCGCGCTGTCTGCGGTGCTGGGTTTTTTTCTGGGCGACCTCATCACGCGCATCGTCAAGCTGCCCCAAAAAAGGCGTGGTAATTTTCGCACCATGGTGGCGATTTCCAACAGCATGTTCATGGGTATGCCCGTTTGCCTAGCCATGTTCGGCGAGATCGCGATGGGTCCCATCGTGGTCTATTTTTTATGCAACTCCATCGTATTTTGGAGCTTTGGCTACTATATGGTGTTGCAGGATACCGATCAGCCGGTGAAAATTTTTTCCGCCACTGCACTGAAACGCATGCTGTCACCGGGCATCATTGCGGCCATCATCGGGTTTATCGTGGTGTATACAGGGCTGAACCTGCCCGCCTTCATGTCCAAAACTATCTCTGTAATGGGGCGTGTGGCCGGCATGATGGGTACATTGCTGGGCGGTATCATACTGTTTCGTATGGAGCTGTTTAAAAAGGGGAATATGCGCTATCAAAAGGGGCTCCTGCCCTTTATCGTGGGGCGTTATCTCGTGATTCCCATGATGACGCTGTTTTTGTGCTGGGTGTTTGGATTAAACAGGCTGACAAGGGATGTGTTTGTGATCATGTCCGCCATGCCGCCGGCGATACAGCCGATTTCCATCAGCGAACAGTTTGGCGCGGATGCGAATTTCGCCACACTTCTGTTTGCGTCCGCCACCATACTCGGGATCGCGGTGGTGCCCTTTTATGCGTTTTTGCTGAGTGTGATTTAAAAAGCCTGCTGAAGCCGGGTAATGAAGAGGGATCAAAATGAATTTGATTGAAAATGCGCTGGTATTCCTGATCATCGCCGTCATAGGCTTCTTCGCTATGAAAAAGAAGGTGTTTTACGGCGAGGCGGCGCCTGCTTTTGCGAAATTCGCGGCCTATGCCTCTTTGCCTGCTTATATGTTTTATACAGCCGTGACACAAGAGGGCGTGCGCGTGGAGCATATCGGCTGGTGCGCGCTTCTTTCCTTTATGCTGAGCACAGCTTTTGGACTGCTGTTTTTTTGCATAGCCAAGACCGCGCGAAAAAAAGCTACGTTATTCGCGGGATTACTGGGCCCTCCGGAGCTCATATTGTTTGCTGTGCCTTTGATGGTGCTGCTGCATGAGCTGCCTATACTGCCATATGTGGCGGGTGTCATGCTGGGCATGCTGCCTGTGCGGTTTGTTTGGCACTTTGCGGTGCGCAAAAAGGGTGATTCAGGCGGTATTTTGCCTTGGTGGGCGCCTGCGCCTTCCTGTGCGCTGCTGTTTTTAGGGCTGTTTGTTCAAACGCTCGGTGTGCAGCTGCCCATCTTTTTTACGGATGGCAGCTATTATTTAGGGATCTTCTGTATTCCGCTGGCGATATTCGCGTGCGCCATACGGTTTTACTCGGCAGTCAGGCAAACACGGCTGGACAAACGCGTGATGACGGCCGTTATACTCAGGAGCGTGCTGATGCCTGCTGTTGCGTTCGGGCTGTGCCGGCTGCTTAGCGCGCCGGCTATGGTTACGCTGAGCGTTACGCTGTGTTTTGCGATGCCGTATGACGGGGAGGACACTTGGTTTGGCTATGGTGCAGCAGCAGGACTGGTGCTGATCCCGCTGTATACATGGCTGACGGGCGTGCTGTGAAACGCATGCAAAACAGAATAGCATGAAGAAAAAAGCCGGGCGCAAAAAAGCCGGGCTTTTTTCTTTGATTGACACATACCGAACCTTACAAGCTTTTTTGGAATATAATTTAATAGATCACAATGACAGCCCATCCGCCTAGCGGATAGGAAAAGGACAGAAAGATGAATAAAAATTTTCAATCAACGCCGGGTACTCCCGGCTTTATTTTACAATCCCCAAACGGAGATATAGATATCTATGAAAGCGGCGAATGTCTGTTCATTTGCCCGGCAGGACAGCCGGTACGGCTGGAGGTTTGCGGCGGCATGCCGGGCGTATCGAACTGTAGCTTGCAGTCTTCGTGTGAGCATGACAAAGAGACTATGATATTGCTTACAGGAATCAAGCGGAGCGAAGCTGAGAAGCTATGCGGTCTAATGGATACGCAAAGCAGAAACAGCGATCAAAAGCAGCCCTTAACCCATGTCTCCCTGCCGGGGGATAGCTTCTATGCGCAAACACACAGGGAAGCGCTGCGCTGTCTGGCGAAGATCAGAGCGCAAAACGATGAGCCGGTGCAGGAGCACCGCTTAAACAGCCCTGTGGTCATCTGCCTGAAACAAATGCTCAAAACACGCACCACGGAAACAGCGGAGCACATGGAGCGCATGGAATATATGGTGGGCAGATTCAATGAAAAGCTGGGCCTGCAGCCTCAGGAAAGCGAGCGGCTGCAACTGCTGGCCGCCACGCATGACATTGGTAAGCTAGGGATCCGCACGCACATCATCCACAAGCCCGGCGCTTTGACACCGGAGGAATGGAGCGTTATGAAGGCGCACAGCGAGATAGGCTATCGGATCGCACGATCTTTCCGAGAACTGGAGAGCATCGCCGAGGAGATCCGTTGCCATCATGAGAAATGGGACGGCAGCGGCTATCCTGACGGCAAAAAAGGCGGCGAGATCCCATTGCTGTCGCAAATACTCGCCATCGTGGACGCTTATGATGTGATGACGCACGACCGGGCGTATAAAAAGGCCATCAGCCATGACGATGCGATCAGCGAGTTGAAAAAGTGCTCAGGAAGCCATTTTTCACCGCGCATCACCCGGTTGTTTCTGGAGATTTTCAGCAGATTGTGTGAGGAGGATATGAAAAGGTTTTACTGAGCGCAAAAGTGTGCTAAGCTTGTTGCAGCAGCCATCGGGTCCCCGTACGCACAAGACAATAAACCGCCTTTTAACACGTTTTAAGGAGGAGATCAAAAAGATCTCCTCCTTTTCTATTGCTTTGAGACCTGTATTTTATACAGCCTTTTAAGCTTTCACCCGGTTCTTGCGTTCGTCAAGTACAATGGCTACTATGATGATGAGACCCTTGACGACGAGCTGCCAATATGAGGACACGTTGAGCAGGTTTAGACCTGTATTCAGAGAGCCTATGATGAGTGATCCGACCAAAGCCCCCCACATGGTGCCCACGCCGCCTATCGACTGGCTGGTGCCGCCGATGACGGAGGAGGCGATCGCGTCCAGCTCATAGCCTTCCGCCATGCCTGGCTGGCCTGAGTCGATGCGTGCGGTCATGACCATCGCGGCAACACCGCAGCAGAGTCCGCCGTAAGCGTAGACGAGGAACTTATACCAGCCCGTATTGATACCGGATATTCTGGCGGCCGTTTCATTGCCGCCAATCGCCCGTGCATATTTACCGAATTTAGTTTTTGTCAACAGAAGCGTACTGAGCAAAAACATGAATAGCATGACCACAATCGGCATGGGCAGAAAGCCGAACAAGTCGCCTTTGCCCCAGTAAGTGAACCCTTCACCCAGCATGCTGATGGGTTTTCCGTTGGTAATCAGCATGGCCGCACCTCTGGCGATTTGGGTCATGCCAAGGGTCACAATAAAAGGTGGTATTTTAGCCGATACGATGATGGCACCATTGACAATACCGCACAACGAACCGATCCCAAGTCCGACCAAAAGAGCAAGGGCGACGGCATTCGGATCCGTCTTCACTACAGAAGCTGCTAAAACACCGGACAGTGCAACATAAGAGCCCATTCCTAAATCAATACCGCCGGTAATGATGATATTGGTAACCCCAAACGACATGATGGTTACGACGGCAATTTGCCGCAGCACGTTGGACAGGTTTTTCAGTTGCAAGAATTTGTCATTCAACAAAGACAAGATGATCACCAACATAACCAGCACGAGTATAATGGCGTATTTCTTCAACCACCGGGCTACGACCGGTTTGAAACCTCTTTCCAGATCCATGAGTCACTTCCTCCTAAACAAAATTTCAAATTCACCCAAAACACAATTATTCGATCATTCAATATCCCTTTCGCCGGCGGCATATGCCAAAATGCGCTCTTGGGTGAGCTGATCCCGATTTAAAATGGCCATCTGCTCCCCTTCGTGCATCACCAGAACCCGATCGCTCATACCGATGATTTCCGGAAGCTCGGAAGAAACCATAATAACAGCGCCACCGGCAGCTGCATACTCAGACATAAGCCTATGAATTTCAGCTTTTGCACCCACATCAATCCCGCGTGTGGGCTCATCCATCACCAGTATCTTAGGCTGGGTAAGCATCCAGCGTGAAACAAGAACCTTTTGCTGATTTCCGCCGCTTAAGAACTGTGTCTGCTGGTCGACAGAAGGTGTTTTGATATCGAATTTCACAACTTCTTTTTCGCTGGTAGAGCGCACTCTTTTGTGCTGAACCAGCCCGTTTTTGATAAAATCATCCAAACTGGCCAGCGTGATATTGTCTTTCACGTCCAAACTGAGGAATAATCCTGTAAGCTTGCGATCCTCCGTCAATAACGCCATGCCGTTGCGGATGGCGTCATGGGGCGTTTTGATGCGCACCTTTTCTCCATCGATGCTGACTTCGCCTGAATCCGGCTTATTGGCTCCGAACACAGACATGATGACTTCCGATCTGCCTGCACCCACAAGACCTGCAAAACCGAAAATCTCACCGCGGCGGACATCGAAATTGATATCCTTAAATTCCCCTTTTTTTGTGAAATTCCGAACAGATAAGATCACATCGCCGATTTCAGATTCTGTTTTAACAAAAATATCTCCGACTTCGCGTCCTACCATCAGTTCGATCAAAGAGTCTTTGGTCATTTCGGCCGCTTCCTTCATGGAGATAAACTGTCCGTCACGCAATACGGTTACATCATCGGATATTTCAAACACTTCATCCATCTTGTGTGTGATGTAGATGATTGAAATCCCGCGATCCCTGAGCTGCCTGATCATAGTAAAGAGATGATCCACTTCGCGTTCGGTAATGGCGGAAGTCGGTTCATCCATAATGATCAGATCCGCGTTATACGAGATCGCCTTGGCGATTTCTACCAACTGCATCTTGGCTGTGGAAAGCTCCCGCATCTTTTGTTCGGGCTTTATGTCCTGGACGTTGAGCTGTTCGAATAGCTCATGCGTCTTTTTTTCGATTTCTTTTGTTCTTACGAATGGACCGAACATCAATTCCCGGCCGAGGAAGATATTTTCGGCAACTGTCATTTCCAGCACCGATGAAAGCTCCTGATGGATCATGGAGATACCTGATTCCAGCGCGTCATTGATCGATTTATTTTCCAGTTTTTTCCCTTTAAAAGAAATAGTACCAGAATTGGGTGTATAAATTCCAATTAGTACTTTCATCAGTGTCGACTTACCCGCTCCGTTTTCGCCCATCAACGCATGGACAGTGCCGGGGCGTACATAAAAATGCACATCGTCCAGCGCTAATACCCCAGGGAAACGCATGGTAATGTTGTCCATTTTTAACAGATAATTATTGTCCATATATTGTACCTCGATTGTGCAGCTACGTTGCTGTACATTACTCAACGCGTGTGCGTTTGTATATTGATATTTATGAGAAAATACCAGGCATTATTCTTGGAATACACCCATCTGTTTCGATGGGTGTATTCCAAGTAAGCCTTAGCATTCTACAAGGTCGGAAGAAGCGATTTTCTAGAGACCCCAGATTTCCAGATATTTGTCGCGATCCGCTGCCACGACGAGTTCGAAATCGATGTAGATTTCAGCCTCAACATCTTTGCCTTCCAATGCATCTACAGCTGCCTGCAAGCCGCCCCAAGCCTGGCCCTTTGCATCCTGGAATACCGTGCAGACATACATGCTGCCTTCGTTGAGGTACTGCAGCGCGTCGGGAGTGGCGTCGATGCCGCCGATCATGATGCCTTCAAGACCTGCAGCGTCGCAAGCCATGTAAGCGCCGATCGCCATTTCATCGTTTGCAGAGAAGATCGCCTTGAATTCCTGGCCGCTCTGGATCAAGTCTTCGGCGAGCTTCAGGCCTTCATCGCGGAAGTAGTTACCGGTTTGGTTGAAGATGATTTCGAGCCCAAACTCTTCACAAATTTCTTCAAAGCCTGCTACACGCTCCTGGGAGGATTCGTGGTTGTCCTGTCCGCGGAAAACCGCGACCGGATCGCCTTCCTCTAACTGTTCCGCAATATAGCGGGCTTCAAGCAGGCCGGCCTGTTTGTTGTCGCCTGTACATACGGAAGTAGCCTGATCCTGATTCGGGAATGTACGGTTGACCGCTACGACCACGATGTCATTTTCGTTGCACATATCCACGATGGGTCCTGTGGATTCCGAGTCATAAGGATTGATGACCATCGCGTCTACGCCCTGCATGACCCAGTTTTCAACGATGGAAAGCTGCTCCGCGAGATCGTTTTTGCCATCGCCCCAGACATAGTCATAGTCGGGGTTTTGATCCGCAAATTCACGTGCAGCATCATACATGTAGGACAGCCACTGGTCGTCGGCATTGGCGATACAGAAGGCTATAGTCTTCTTGCCTCCGGCATTCGGAGCCTCACTCGGTTCGTCATCGTCTGCCGGGGGCGCTTCGGATGGCTTTTCGGTGGGCGCCGCCGCGCTGGGCTCCTCGCTCGGTGTGCTTTGTTCGTCACTGCATGCCCCAAACAACGCAACGACGAGCAAAAGCGACAATACCAATGCTAAAATCTTCTTCGTGTTCATTCTTTTTTCCTCCTCGATAATTTTATATAAACATGAGATCATGCCTATATGCTGAATAAAGCTGTGACAGCAAAAGAGAATCGGTTATTTCGTAATGTACTGGGTGTGAAAAACGTCCATGTGCTCAGCGGTGAAGGTGTATTTTTCAAAAAGCCAATCGAAGCGTTTATGTGCCGACCAATTAAATAATCCATCCATTCCGCACATGAGTCGATTAAATGCACCTTAAAAAGGCATATAAAATTAAGCAAGATTGCTACCTATAATTATAGTATAAATCCACAGCAGGTAGTAGAATAAACCACCTGTTTGTTAGCATGAAACACCGATCTTTTTGTAATGGATGGGCGGGTAACCCATCACTTTTTTGAATACGCGGGTAAAGTAGTTTTGGTCATAAAAGCCGACTTTCTCCGCGATTTCACCGATACTCGCATGGTTATCCTGCAGGTAGGGAAGCGATTTTGCAATGCGCAGCCGGTGGAGATATTCAATAGGAGAAAGTCCGGTCACCTGTTTGAAAACTGTACGAAAATAGTTCTCGCTTAGATGAGCCTGAACCGCAAGATCTTTACAACTGATGGATTCTGAAAGATGCTCCTCAATGTATTGCAGCGTTGTGGATATTTTCGCACGCTGATCCTGCCAATCCAGATTCACATTGTTGGACTGTTTAAGCTTGGCGCGTTTGAGCCGGTACAGCAGCGCGATGAACAGGGATTCCATCATGGGCCGATGGCAGTATTCTGTATGGTTGTCCTGCTCATTGCGCAGATCGAAAAACGCTCTTTCGATCTGCTCCTTTTGCAAGGGGTCGAGATGTATGATACCTTGGCAGCTCATGTTCTTTTGGGCAAAGATCCGATGGTCATCCTTTTTTAAAGTAAAGCGTGCAGATTCATTTTCCGTATTGCATGCGCCGGTAGCTTCGGGCGCCGGCTTGGGGGCAATGCTATCGAATACAGGAGACCATTCTACGTCGATATCGTATGGGAAAAATTGCAGATTTAATATTTTAAGATGGTTGTTGATGTCATAGCTGTGTATGGTGTGGGGAGGGATCACACAGACATCCCCCGGTATGATCACCAATTCAGTCGACTGAAACCTGTGCACACACGAACCCATGATGACCAGCGCAATCTCCACATGCTTATGCATATGCGGTTCAACGGGAGCATATAGGCTGCGGTCCTCCACGGCGATTTTGCTTCCAGGTTTGCCTTTAAAACTAAAGTATACGGCCATATCCACCCACCCATCTTCAGCAAATGATCATTTGTCCGGCAGAATCAAGCTTTTTCCTATGCAATGTATTTATTAAAACGTTCTGATTATATGTGTATCTGTACACATTCAAGCAGTTTGAAATTGGCTTACTATATGAATAAAATTACTTCTAAAAATTGTACATTATTAGGTTAGCACAATAAAAAACATTAGTCAAATTGAATTATTCTCTTTGTATTGGCACTTTTTGTCTTTTAAATGATCGAAACAGCATGATGGGCGTTTTATGTGCATATAGATGATCAATCGAATAAAATTGGGAACGGAGTCAAAATGAACAAAACGCTCACACCAAAATCTTCGCATATACAGCTTGTTTTCCTGGGCTTTGTTGCGCTGACCATCGGGATCGTGTGTATGCTGGACGTCATTTTTGTCTACCAGCTTCCCGCGCTGACCTCCATCAGCGAAAGCGCCACCACCGGGAACAAAGCGGGTATGCTGCTGCCCTTTGCGCTGGGCTGCATGTTCACCTACTGCATAGCATATGTGGGTTACTGCCGCTCCGAAAGGATATTGACACGCATCATGGCGATCGGGTTTGCGGTGGTAGCGCTGCAGATATGCGACAGCATATACGTCACCGTGGACCGCGTGGGCCTGCTGGGGCTTTCGCCGCAAACATCGCATATTCTGCATACGATCGCCGCAGTAATAGGTTTTGGCGCAATGTTTATCTGGGTTGCGTTTTATTTTACGCGCGGCGTGGCAAACCCTACGCCCGAAAAACGGACGCGCAACAGAATATATTTGGTTTGCGCCACATTCATGGTGTCGGGTATCATACTCTTTATACTGGGCATGTTTGGTCTGATCGGCGCGCACAGCGTATTCATCGCGGAAGAATTTCTGCTGATCCCCGCCGGATTTGCGTCTATTGTCAAAGGCGGATTCCTATTCGAGGATAAAAAGCATCCTTTTCGTCAAAGGCGCAGGTGATGATCTAAAGGAGGAAGCCCGCAACGCACCTTTTCCGCAAGTCTTAGCACAAAGCACCACAAGCCCGGCGCGTGATATTGACGCCGCCGGGCATTTTTTTAACTTTTAAATCAAAACTCCTGTGAGAAAATCCGGGCATAACGGCAAGGCTTTGCTCATAAAAACGCGCAAAACGCGCAATATGTACTTTTGCCCTTTTATTTGGCATATTATGTGATCTTATTACTGACTATCGAACATGAATTTGATATACTAAATTATAAATTGAAAATTAGGATATCATGTAAACAAAGGGGGATGGTCATATGTCGGTCACAAAACGGATGAAGGATCGTTTGAAAAATGAGATGCTCATGCTGGACAAGCCTGTTTCCGCAGATTTCTGGGATAGTTGGCGTGAACTCTGCCGTATGATGACGCCTGTGTTGGACGAGCTTGCAAAAGAACTGTCCAGCCAGTCGAAGGATATAGAACAGAAGGAATTGGCTACGGAGCTTTGTGTGCAGAAAAACGAGAATATGACTGCCTTTTCGATATGCCCTGAGGTGGTTATTTTAAACATATTGGAGGAATGAATATGCTGTTTAAAGGAAATAAAGCCTACCGCTCCATATCTATGTCTGAGGCGGTTGAAGAACTCATGAAGGACAAAACCGTCCGGCTGCTGGATGTGCGCACACAGGGCGAATACCGGCAGGGACACATTCCGGGCAGTATAAACCTTCCAGCGAATCGCGCATCGGAGATCACACAGCTTGTGCCGGATAAGAACACCCGCCTGTTCGTCTATTGCCAGAGTGGCGGACGCAGCCAGATGGCTTGCGAGCAGCTTACCAAGCTGGGCTACTCAGAGATCACCAGCATAGGAGGCATGACGCAATGGAGAGGGGATATCGAAAGGGGTGAAGGCGCATGAAAACAGTGATAATCGGCGGCGTGGCCGGTGGTGCGTCTGCCGCCGCCCGCTTGCGCAGGCTGGATGAAAAAGCGACGATCATCATGCTGGAACGCGGAGAATACATCTCCTATGCCAACTGCGGGCTGCCCTATTATATCGGAGGTGAGATCACCGACCGAAAGGAATTGACGCTGCAAACGCCGGAAAGCTTCCGGGAGGATTTCGCTGTAGAGGTGCGCGTTCGTCATGAAGTGCTTTTGATCGATCCCGTCCGTAAAGCCCTGAAAGTGCGCGATCACGCAAACGGACTTGACTATGAGGAGACTTACGACAAGCTCATTCTGTCGCCCGGGGCGGAGCCTGTTGTTCCGCCGTTGCCCGGCATAGGGGACGAACGCGTGTTTACGCTGCGCACCATACCCGATACCTACCGTATCCATGCATACATACAGGAGGCGAAGCCCGAGACGGCGCTGGTGGTCGGCGGGGGCTTTATCGGGCTTGAAGTGGCGGAGAATCTCGTGCGCGCCGGGGTGCTGGTGACGCTGGTGGAGTTTGCGGACCATGTGATGGGCCCGCTGGATTGTGACATGGCCTGTGAAGTGCACCGCTATCTGCGCTATAAAGGGATCGACCTGCGGCTGAATTGTGCTGTAAAGGCGTTTGTTCCGGGCGAAGATGGGCTAAAGATAGAACTGGACGACGGCCAGAAGTGTAAAGCGGACATGGTGCTGCTGTCGGTAGGCGTGCGTCCGGACAGTGCGCTGGCGCAAAGCGCCGGCCTGGCAACAAACGAACGGGGTGCCATCTTGGTGGACGAACACATGCGCACATCGGACGAACATATCTACGCCGTGGGCGACGCCATACAGGTGGATCATTTTGTGAGCGGGCAGGCTGCATATATACCGCTGGCGGGTCCTGCCAGCAAGCAGGGGCGCATCGCCGCGGATCACATCTGCGGGTTTAACAGCGCGTATGCGGGCTCTTTAGGCTCAAGTATACTGAAGCTCTTTGATATGCACATCGCGTCCACAGGACTCAACGAAAAAGCGATACAGGAAGCAGGATTTGTTTACGATAAGATACAGACATATTCCCCTTCCCACGCCACCTACTACCCGGGCGCTTCCAACATCAGCTTCAAGCTGCTCTTTGAGAAGCCTTCCGGGCGCATATTGGGCGCACAGCTCATCGGATTTGACGGTGTGGACAAACGCTGCGATGTGCTGGCCACCGCTATTCACGCGGGTATGAGCGCGTATGACCTGACCGAACTGGAGCTTTGCTACGCGCCGCCCTTTTCCTCCGCTAAAGATCCTGTCAATATAGCCGGTTTCGCGATTGAGAACCTGCTGAGCGGCAAGCTGCGCCAGTTCCACTGGCATGATGTGGCCGAAGCCCGGGAAAAGGAGGACGTTTTGCTGCTCGATGTACGCACGGATGCGGAATACGAAGAAGGCCATATCGCGGGCACGCTGCATATCCCCTTGCACACGCTGCGGGAAAGGCTTGCTGAGCTGGACCGTGACAAGGTGCTGTATGTCTACTGCCAGAGCGGCCGGCGCAGCTATGTCGCCTGCCGGATTCTCTCGCAAAACGGTTTCGACTGCTTGAGCCTCTCGGGCGGCTACAGGCTCTATGAGATGGTGACGGGCGATAAGCCCTTCGACGGTGCCCCCACGCATTCCTGCGGAATCAGGATATAGCATGCGCACCGTAACCTGTGTGACCTGATTACAGAAGGGTCTGAATTCTTCTGATAGTATGACATCATAAGAACACATCAAGCTAAAAAGAAAGGAGATCACAAAATGGAAAACATACAAGCGACTAGAATGCCCTTAATCGGAGATCCGGCTCCGAATTTCAAAGCCGTGACCACCCAGGGGGAGATCAATTTCCCGGAGGACTATAAAGGAAAATGGGTGATCCTTTTCTCCCACCCCGCCGACTTTACACCCGTCTGCACCACCGAGTTCATGACCTTCGCCTCCATGGCGGACGAATTTAAAGCGCTCAACACAGAGTTGGTCGGGCTTTCGGTGGATTCACTTTATGCGCATATCGCATGGCTGCGCAAAATTCAGGAACTTGAATGGAACGGCAAGAAGAATATCGAAGTTAAATTCCCGCTCATCGAGGATATCCGCATGGAGGTCGCCAACAAATATGGCATGATACAGCCCGGGCAATCCAACACGCAGGCTGTGCGTGCGGTGTTCGTGATTGATCCCGACGGTAAAATCCGCACCATACTGTATTATCCGCTTTCCACCGGACGCAATTTCGACGAGATCAAACGCATCATACTCGCGCTGCAAAAGGCAGACAGCGCCGGTGTGGCAACGCCTGCCGACTGGCGTCCCGGCGACGACATGATCGTACCCACCGCCGGCTCCTGCGGAGCGGCCAAGGAACGCATGGACAATCAAACCGACGATCAATACTGCTTGGATTGGTTCATGTGTTTCCGCAAAGAAAAGAAGTAAGCAATCCGGCTGATATTTTGCAGAGTGACACGACATTTAGACGATACTTATTGAAATAAACCTCAGCAGACCTTATACTGATATCAGTATAAGGTCTGTTTTTTATCATCATAAAGGGGGAGGACCGATTGGAAAAAGCTCCGGATCGTCTGCGGGAGATATTCCCATGCTGGGAAAAACTCACCGCACAGCAGAAGACCGAGATTGAAAAATATGCCGAAGAATGGCCCCTTAAAAAAGGGCAGAGCCTCCATCGGGGAGGCAACGACTGCGTGGGCCTGTGTTTGGTAAAACAAGGGCAGCTGCGTGTGTTCATACTGTCGGAGACGGGTAGGGAGATCACGCTGTATCGCCTGTTTGCATGGGATATCTGCTTGTTCTCGGCCTCTTGCATCATGAAGAATATCAGCTTTGAGCTGCATGTGGAAGCGGAGAAGGACACCAGCGCATTCATCGTGCCCGCCCATATCTATGAAGAGCTGATGAAAAGCTCGCTGCCTGTGGCGGACTACACCAACCAGCTGATGGCCTCCCGCTTTTCCGATGTGATGTGGGTGATGGAGCAGGTGCTGTTTACCAGCTTTGACAGCCGTCTGGCCAATTTTCTGCTGGAACAGAGCACCATCGACGAATCCGATGTGCTGGCCATCACGCATGATGAGATCGCGCGGCATATCGGCAGCGCGCGGGAAGTGGTGACCAAAATGCTGAACTATCTCGCCAATGAGGAACTGCTGCAGCTTTCCCGCGGGAAAATTACGCTGCTGAACAAAGAAAAGCTACAGGCGCTGATCCAATGAGCCCTGCTTGGATGTTTGACTTGACCAAGGGGTCGTGCTATACTGATAAAGTCATATGCGCGCAAGAAGTGTGCATAACGGATATGAAATCCGTATCGTGTGTATTGACCTGATTTCAAATAGAGTGTAAAAAGGCGTTGTATCGTTGTGCCATGAAGGCTAAAACGCAGCCGAAGCTGTGTCTTGGCTTTTTTTATGCGCTCATTTAAAAACATCCATGTCACGCAATGACTGCACGCGGCCTTGTTTTTGTGCGGCGAATGATGAGCAGGGGCTGATAGGGGTTAGAGGCTGGTATGAGGATTACGAAAAGGGGGACAAAAAAATGAACGAACAGCTTTGGAAAAAAGCGGTGGCCTTTCATGGGCATGAATGCCCGGGCCTGGCCATCGGCTTTAAAGCCTGTGAGGCGGCGGCACAAAAGATTGGCATTGGCATGTCCGAGGATGAACAGATCGTGTGTGTCACGGAAAATGACGCGTGCGGTGTAGATGCCGTCCAAGCTCTGTTGAGCTGCACCATAGGCAAGGGCAACCTTCTTTATCGCGGCACAGGCAAGCAGGCATTCTCTTTCTTTGACCGCAAAAACAATAAAAGCATACGGATATACCTTCGGGCGAAAAACCAAAAGGAGCTGAGCCGCGCCGAATGGCAGGCGTACCTGCTCAGCGCGCCTGTAGACGATCTTTTTACCTTCTCGGAGCCGGAATTTGAATTGCCGGAAAAAGCGCGGCTGTTCACTACGCTCGTTTGCGAAGCCTGCGGCGAAGGCGCGCCCGAGCATAAGATGCGCCTGCAGGAGGGCAAAACGGTATGCGCCGATTGTTTTAAGGGTTACAGCAGGGGCTGGTAGGGCAAAGAATGCCTCAGAAGAGCTGCTTCTTTGCGGGCGGTTTGCCTGCTGATCGAATGACGGATTTTAAAAATGATCAAACAAGAAAAGGATGGAAACGATGAAAAAGATTGTCATCATAGTGCTCATCATGTCGCTCGTGATGCTCATGGCTGCCGGCTGCAAAAGCACGGCGCCGGCAGAGGGCGCCACTTCCGCGCAGACGCAAGAAACGGCCACGCGCATCATCACCGATATGGCGGGGCGTGATGTGGAAATCCCTGCGAGCGTGGAAAAAATCGTGCCGCTTGCCAATACCCCGCGCATGATCACCTACCTTGGCTTAGCGGATAAAGCGGTGGGCATAGGCGGCATGGCTGCGGGTAATATATCCCCTGTCACTGCGTATGCCTATGCCAACAAAGAGCTGTGGGCAGACGTACCCATCGTGGGCACGGATGCGGCGGGGGCGACGGATTATTATCCGGAGGAAATCATAAGGGCCGATCCCGATGTGATACTCTGCTCCTACACGAAGGAGCTGGCGGATGAAATACAGACCAAGACGGGTATTCCGGTGGTGGCGGTATCCATGGGGACTCTGTTCGGGCAAGACTATGAGCAAGCGCTTCGAATATTGGCCGATGTGTGCGGCGTGCCCGAGCGCGCGGAGCAGGTGATCGGCTTTATTGAGGATTGCCTGGCCGATCTCGAATCCAGAACGAAAGAGATCCCCGACGATGTCAAGCCCACCGTGCTGGGTGCGGCGGCAACATTTAAAGGCGCGCATGGCATAGAGGGTGTTTACGCCAACTACGCTGTATTTGAAGCGATCGGCGCGAAAGATGTCACCCGCGGTATATTCGACACGGCAACCGGCGTGCTCATCGATAAGGAGCAGGTGCTCGAATGGAACCCGGACTATCTCTTCTTAGACAGCGGCGGCGTGAATCTGGTGCAGACGGATTATGAGAAAAACACGGATTTTTACGCGCATCTGAAGGCGGTGGAGGGGGGGCGCATCTATCAATATCCCAGCTCTACATCCTATTATTCGAATGTCGAGATTCCGCTGGTGAACAGCTATTATGTCGCGAGCCTGATCTATGCGGAGCAGTTTTCGGATATCGCGTTTGAAGACAAGGCCAATGAGATTTTTAAATTCTTCTTGGGCCGTGATGATTACTTGAGCGTACTCGAGGGCTCGGGTCTAGGTTACGGTACAGTCACCCTTGGAGCGGAAGAGTGAAGAGCGGTCACAAGGCTCAGCTGGACGCATACAGCGGCTATATAAGACGAAAACAGCTTGTGCTCACAGTGGCGGTGCTGGCGACAGTGGCGGCGGCGCTGTATGCAGTCAGCGCCGGTTCGCTGCATATAGCGGTGCCGGAAGTGATTAAGACGATCTTTGGCGGGGGAGAGGCACAGTCTCAAACGGTGATTTGGAACATACGCCTCCCCCGTGTGACGGCGGCTGTGGTGGTGGGGGCCGCTTTGGCCGCTTGCGGTGCCGTGATGCAGTGCGTGCTGCAAAATCCGCTGGCTTCGGCGTCTACGCTGGGCGTGTCGCAGGGCGCTGCTTTTGGCGCGGCGCTGGGCATCATCGTATTTGGCGGCGGTGTCATCAACTCTGATTCCGCGGCCACGGCGGTCACCATACAAAATCCGTATATCGTCACGTTGTGCGCCTTTTTGTGCGGCTCGGCCTCCACCTTTGTGGTGCTGATGCTATCGCGGTTTAAGAAAAACTTAGGCGCCGGGGGGCTCATATTGGCGGGTGTTGCGCTCAGCTCCCTGTTTTCGGGGGGCAGCGCATTGCTGCAATATTTCGCCGATGAAACGAAGATCAGCTCCGTAGTATTTTGGACATTCGGAAACTTAGGATCGGCGGGCTGGACGGAGCTTCTTGTGCTGGCTGTGATCTTTTTGTCGGCGATGGTCTATTTTATGTTCAACCGCTGGAATTACAACGCCATGAAGAGCGGTACGGATACGGCCAGGAGCCTGGGCGTCAACACGCGGACACTCATGTTGGTCAGCATGGCCATTTGCTCGCTGACTGC
The DNA here is from genome assembly GCA_050945835.1 of Christensenellales bacterium. Lineage (GTDB taxonomy): Bacteria > Bacillota > Clostridia > Christensenellales > JBMNTQ01 > JBMNTR01. The sequence continues at coordinate 221,333 of JBMNTR010000001.1, forward strand.
GGCGGCAGCGGTGTCGTTTGTGGGCATTATCAGCTTTGTGGGGCTGCTCGCACCGCATATCATGCGCAGGTTTGTGGGTGAAGATTACCGGTATCTGATCCCGTGCTCCGCGGCGGCAGGTGCGCTGCTGCTCATTCTGGCGGATACCTTCGGCAGGCTGGTCATCGCACCTGTCATACTGCCCATCGGGGCGATCACTTCCTTTCTGGGCGCGCCCGTATTTTTATATCTGCTGTTTAGGGGGTTTAGGAGCAATGGTTGACATCAACGGCATCACTTTCGCCTATCATCCGTCTTTTGGCAACACACTGGAGGACATCAGCTTCGATATCCAACAGAATCAATGTATCGCCATTCTAGGAAACAACGGCGCAGGCAAGAGCACATTGCTCAAGTGCATCGGGCGTATCCATCCGGCGGAACGCGGCGTGGTGCTGGTGGATGGTCACAACATATTCAAGATGTCGAAAGGCGATACGGCACAGAACATCTCGTATGTGCCGCAAAGCAATGAATCCCTCCATATGACCGTGTTCGATGCGGTGCTGCTGGGCCGCAAGCCGTATATCAAGTGGGACGCGACATGCAAAGATAAGCAAATCGTGTGTGACGTTTTACAAAAGATGTGCTTGGAGGATTTGGCGTTGCGCAATGTGTCCGAACTTTCGGGCGGCGAAATGCAGAAGGTGATGCTGGCCAGAGCGCTCGCACAGCAGCCCAAGCTGCTGCTGCTGGACGAACCCACCAGCAATCTGGATCTTCGCAACCAGCACGAAGTGCTGCGCATGATCAAGGAGATCGCAAAGGCGCACAACATCTGTGTGGCCATCGTGATGCATGACCTCAACCTGGCCATACGTTACTGCGACCGCTTCGCTTTTTTAAAGGACGCGCGTCTCTTTTCCTATGGCGGGCTGGAGACGATGACCCCGCACAACATCGAAGCGGTATACCAGATGCATGTGCACATCACGGAACACCGGGGCGTTTTGCTCGTCGTTCCTTTTCCGAAGGAGCATACGGCGCTTCCATTTGTCCAAGAATCCTTTTAAACGCCCTTGCGTGAAAAAACGCCTGTTCGTGCCGAACGGGCGTTTTTTTGCTTCTAACCATCAGCTTTATTCGGCTGTCCAAAAGACGGATGCGGGAGCAGATTTATGTTAAAAGCATAAATAGCCAAGAGGCGATTCACTAAACTTTCCCCAAAACACACCGATATACTATCAAAGAGCATGCGCGCCCGGCGCGCTGTGACTATGCTTAAGAAGCAAACAGGGAGGGGTATGGATATGGATTTTGATCAGCTGGAACTGATAGGCGAGGAGGAGGACGCGCAGCTCGACAAGTATCTGACGTTTACAGTGGATGGCGAGGAATATGCCATCGCAATACGTTCCGTGACGGAGATTATAGGCATACAGCCTATCAACACGTTGCCGGAAGTGCCTGCTTTTGTCAAGGGTGTGATCAATCTTCGCGGCAAGATCATACCGGTGGTGGATATGCGCTTGAGATTCGGCAAGAGCGTGACAACATTCACAGATCGGACATGCATCGTGGTGGTACAGACCGAGCGCCTTGCGGCGGGCTTGATCGTGGACGAGGTTTCAGAGGTGATGGTGATCGATGAGGAGGACGTCGTGCCGCCGCCGGATATTCAGACCTCCGACAGCCGCCGCTATATCAGCGGCATCGGCAAGGTGGGCGAGAAGATCAAGCTGATCATCGACTGCGAGCGGCTGTTTGACGATGATGAAACAGAGAGCATGGAGGGTATCGAAGAAGGAGCAATCGAATGAAGCGATTAAAAAATCTGAGAATAGGAACGAAACTCGTACTAAAGTGTACAGGCATTTTAAACGCCATCATGGTCGCTGCCTTTGCGATCATCATCATCATAACGGCGCAAAACGCAACGGAATCGGCTGTCAATGTGATCACTTCGTTGTCCAACACCGGCGCGGCAACGGTGAAGGCGTCGCTGGAAGTGCCTATGGATACCGCAAGGACCCTTGCGCAGAGCATGAAGGGTTATGAAGACATCGACGCACGTAACAGACGAAGCTATTACAACAGCATCATGAAAAGCGTGTTGCAGGAAAACGAGGATATACTCGGCGTGTGGGCGTGCTGGGAACCCGACGCTTTAGACGGACTGGACAGCCGGCATGTGAATGCGGAAGGATCCGACGGCACCGGACGGTATATCCCCTCTTGGCAGCGGGCGGATAAAGGGGTTGTGTTGGAAGCCTTGGTGGATTACGAGACACAGGGCGCGGGCGATTACTACCTGCTCGCTAAAAACTCAAAACAGGAAACGATTCTAAAGCCCTATGAATATGAAATGGGCGGAAAAATGATGCTGCTCACCTCCGTTGCAGCACCCATTCAAGACCAAAATGGTGCTGTAGTGGGCGTCGCGGGTGTCGATATTGCGCTCTCTGATCTTCAAAACATTGACTTTGACGACGGCGGCTTCGAGAGCATCAAAACATATGTGTTTTCCAATGACGGTACCTATGTCGTCCATCCGGACAGCGCCGCGGTAGGCGCAACCATCGTGGGCAGCACACAGCCGAATGCGGCTGCCATCACAACGGCCATACAATCCGGCGAACATTATCAGCTGGACAGCATCTCGCAAAGCACGGGCGAAAAGGTAAAAGCCATATACACGCCCATAAAAGTCGGCAACACCACCACACCCTGGTCGGTAGCCGTGGAGGTGGACGATAAGGAAGTCATGGCGTCTACCGTGTCCATATCGATTTTGCTCGTCGTCATACTGGTGGCGCTGCTCGCAGGCGTGGTGATCGCGCTATTGCTGATCGTGAAGTTTTCCATCAGCAGACCTGTGCGTGAAACAGCGGATTTCGCACAGGCGCTCGCGTCGGGAGAGCTGGATGCACCGGTTAGCATCAAGGCCTATGATGAAATCGGGCAGCTTAAAGGCATACTGGACAAACAGGTGCGCGGCGCTTTCAAAAACATCGTGGAGGCGCAGGCCATATCCGAAAAACAAAGCAGGTATCAGAGCGAGCAGGTGGACAAGCTGCTCATCAATTTGGAAAGGCTGGCAAACGGCGAACTCTTCTGCGATATGTCTGTCAGCGATGCCGATCAGGATACGCAGGAAATCTATACGCTGTTCAGCAGCATAAGCGATAATCTGCATGCGAGCATAAACGCAATTAAGGGCTATATTAAAGAGATATCCGATGTGCTGGGCGAGATGTCAAGGGGCAATTTGAATGTTGGCATTACGTCGGAATACAGGGGCGATTTCGTTGAGCTGAAGGACTCCATCAACGGCATCATAAAGGCGTTAGACGATGTGCTCAGCGAGATCAACACCGCAGCAGATCAGGTAGCGGCGGGCACATCGCAGGTTTCCGACGGCAGTCAAGAGATCTCACAGGGTGCTTCCGAACAGGCTGCATCCATCGAACAGCTGACTGCCGCGACGACACAGATCGCGGAGCAAACCAAACAAAACGCATTGTCTGCCAATCAGGCCAATGAGATGTCCATCGAAGCCAGGGAGGGCGCTGTTCAGGGCAACGAGCAGATGAAGGCACTCCAGCAGGCTATGCAGGAGATCAACGACGCATCTGCCACCATCAGCAAGGTCATCAAGGTGATCGACGATATCGCGTTCCAAACGAATATACTCGCGCTCAATGCGGCGGTGGAAGCGGCGCGGGCAGGTGCACACGGCAAAGGGTTTGCCGTTGTGGCGGAAGAGGTAAGGAATTTGGCGGCCAGAAGTGCGGGTGCGGCCAAGGAAACCACACAGCTCATAGAAGGCTCTATCAAAAAGACGGAGGTGGGTACGCACATAGCAGACGAAACGGCGGCGGCGCTGGAGAGCATCGTGGGCAGCGTTGAAAAGGCTGTGAATCTCGTGAGCGAGATAGCGGGGGCGTCCAACCAGCAGGCCAGCGCCATCACCGAGGTGAACAAAGGCATCGAGCAGATGTCGCAGGTGGTGCAGACGAACTCGGCTACAGCCGAGGAAGCGGCGGCGGCGGCCGAGGAGCTTTCGAGTCAGGCCGATTTGCTGAAAACGATGGTGGGGCGGTTCCGGTTGAAGCAGGGGAATATGTCCATGAAACATACGCCGGAAATTCCTGCGGCCGTGCGCGCACCCATCGCGCATGATACCGCCCGCATATCCTTGAACGACACCGACTATGGCAAATACTAAACATTAAACGAGCAAAAAGTCTGCCCTGCGAAAAGATACCCAAAGGGCAGACTTTTTGTTTGTGCGGCGGTGCAGGCTAAAGCGCCGCTTGATGACGGCAAAGCCTGATCGGCTATGGCGCTTTACACCGTGAACAGGAGTTCTATCGTTTTGGCATCGTATCGTATCAGGCCTTCCTCTCTCATTTTAGCCAGCTCGCGTGATAAAGATGTGCGGCAAACGCCCATCCTCTCGGCCCAGGCTTTCTTGGTGACAGGAAGTTGGATGCGATGCGAATTTTGCTTTTGACGCTCGAAGGACAGATCATTCAATATGCATTGGCGTATCGTTTTGTTGACATAATGCTGTATACGGTTGCCGAGTATGACGGTGTGATCGGCAACGAATTCAAGATACCGCCTCAAAAAAACAGGGTTGTCGCCAAAGAGCTTAAAAAGGCGCTCCTTATGGATGCTTAAAATGACGGTGGGCCGCTTTGCTGTGACCATCAAGGGATAATACGGGCGCTTGGAAAAAAGCAGATTGCCGCCCAAGATTTCATCGCTGAAAAACTCCGCGATGCTCATCAGATTTCCCGATTCGTCAATCCGTTCAATGCCGACCTTTCCCGAAAGAATGATCTCCAGCTTGGAGCACAGCTCGCCGGAAAAATGCACGATGTTGTTTTTGCCGTAAGTGCTGATGCTAAAGCTGCCGTCTTGCAAGCAAGAATGGATCGTCTCTGCGGGTATAGAGCTCAGAAGAACGCTTTTCTTCATCAGGTTTCTATATGGATTCATACGATATGCCCTCACAAAGAGTGTTACATATGTAACACTTCTTTATTATACCCCTATGGGACACACCTATCAAGCATAAGGGGAAAGATGCCAAAAGCTTATTGCGGCCACGCTTCAGCCCATACCCTTTGCAGGGTGGATCTGTCTTCTGCGTGACAGCCGAAGTCTGTCACGGCGGGGAGTGTCTGCTGTCAGCCGTAAACCCATCGCCCCCCCTAGGGAGCACACAGACAGAAATGAAAAAATATGCGGCATAACAAAAGCGCCCCGACGGACAGGAGCGCTTCATATGTTTTAATGATGTTGAGCGGGCCGTGACCGTATGGATTGAAGCTAAAACGAGAATTTTTCAGTATGAATCCGCGCTTTTGCAACACCATTGGCGCGCAGTATTTTTTCGATTGAGTCCATCATGGCCAAGGGGCCGCAGATGTAGAAATCGGCTTCGCTGTTCGCCATGTCCACGCCGCTTTCTTCCAGGAAGGGCTGATTCACAAATCCAAAGCCGTATCCATCCACCTTTTCGTCAGCGATGGTGATGTGATAGCGAAAGCGGTCATGCGATTTCATGAGCGACTCGTAATAGTCCTCATAGAATATTTCGTCCTTTGTGTTTATACCCCAAAGCAGAACGATTTCGCGGTCTTCGTCTTTGGTGAGCATTTCATTTAAGAGGCTGATCATGGGTGTGATGCCCACGCCGCCTCCGATCAGGATGAGCGGGTTGCCGGCATGTTTGGCTTGTGCATACGGGAAAATGCCATACGGCCCTTCAATCTTCGCGACATCCCCCGGCTTGAGCTTGCTGGCGCGGTCTGTGTAGTCGCCCGATTCTTTCACCATGATGCTAAAGCCCTGCTCACCTTCTGTGGGATAGGATGTAAAGGAGAAGGGATGGCTTTCGCGGGGCAGCTCGGAATCGATGAAGCGCACAAAAACATATTGACCGGCCTTGTAGGATATCTTGCGCGCACCCAGGGGCTTGAACAGCAGATTATAGCATCCGCCGGGCAGCTCTTCGATATCTTGCAAAACATACTTGGGTGCGGCGATGCGTTTAATCTTGGATGCGGCATACAAAAGCATAGACAGGGCGAAAGTCGCGATCAGCATGGCTCTGAAAAATTCGTTGGATGCGGTGCGCGTGAGAATAATATGCCAGAACATAAACAGCGTGGATATAAACGCCGCCCGGTGGATGAACAGGCCAACCTCACGGTTGAAGACCCTTTCTTTCAATTTCATGAAGAATGCCGACCTTCTGATAAAATCGCAGGAAAGGATCAGCATCCCCGAAAAGATGACGGCGATGAGCAGCACGAGTGCAATATATCCGAGCAGCCGCACGACATTCAGCTCGAACACATAGTTGTCCCGCAGAAAGCTGTAGATCACATGCACCACAGCGCAGATCACAGCGCCGAGACCGAGCAGCCCGTGATGAAAATAGACTTCGGACAAACCGTGGCCTCTTTCAAAGAAAGCGAATCTCGCGCCTAATATGACATCAAACGCCATGAACGCATAGGACAAAATTCCAAACAATGTGAACGGTTGAGGAAAAGACGCCCCTTCCACGCCGCGCAGAATGGGCAGGAAAAACGGTAAAAACAATGCTGCCAGAAAAAGAAGAAACAATCCCCAGATTCTAAATATGTACTTCGTATTCATTCAGAACAATCTCCTCATCTTTGGTCGTTTGTTTACAAGAATTGCCAGCCTGATCAGTCTGTGTGTTGGCAACATTTTACCATCCAGACAAGTGTCATGCAAGTGATAAACGCCTGCATTCGTTTATTTTTATATAGTATGTGCGGATCTTGCGCAGCGCAGGGGAATAGAGCGCGTGGCCATGCCCGCAAAAATAGAGCTGCCTGCTGCAGGGCTTTGCCCTGGGAAGCAGCGATCTGTCGCGCAAGCGGGCGTCCGCAAAGAGCGCGCTTGGTATCCGCGCGCTTTGCACATACCAAGCGCTGTCATTCGGTTCTCAGCGCCGCGACAGGATCCTTTCTTGCCGCCGCTTTTGCGGGGATCAGACCGCCGGTGAGCGTGAGCAGTACGCTAAGCGCGATGAGTATGAAGGCGCTCGGCAAGGGCAGCGCCGCGTTGACGCTTGTCGTGCCTATCAGCGTATGTATGACGGCGTTTCCGGGGATCAGCATCAGATAGGATAAGCCTACCCCCAAACCGCCGGCCAATAAACCGATGATAAAGGTTTCCGCGTTAAACACCTGCGAGATATTCCGCTTGGAAGCGCCGATCGCGCGCAGTATACCGATCTCCTTGGTACGCTCCAACACGGAGATATAGGTGATGATACCGATCATAATGGAGGAAACCACCAGCGACACCGCCACAAAAGCGATCAGAACATAGGAGATCACATTGATGATGGTGGTGATGGAGGCCGTCATAATGGCGACAAAGTCCGTGTAGGTGATTTGGTTGCTTTCGTCTGTGTCTTTGTTATAGTTTGCAATGCACTCGGCAATCGCGTCTTTGGATTCAAATGTATCCGCGTAAATGCTGATGGAGGAAGGCGCGTCCATGCTCACGAATCCGAAGGCGGTCATATTATCGTCGTAATTGCCCGTGGAGATGTAGTTATCATATATCTGCAAAAGCACCTCGTCCGCTGCGTCGGCGAAATACGCATCCGCCATTGCGGCGAGCTCGGCTTCGCCTAAAGCGGCCATCGCCTGCAGCTGCTCAGGATCGTTGGCCAGTGCAACGCCGGCCATTTCACGCCAGAGCTTCGCCTTTTCAGAAATACCGATATTGGCCAGATACTCCCCGGCGTCCGCTATTTTTGCCGCGTCTCCGGAAGGTTCGAAACGCATACCGTTTAATACGTTGACCTCCGGGCTGGATTGCTGCGCTCTCACGACGCCACTGTTATTGGCATGATCGATGAGATAATGGGTGAGTGCGTTGGTATAGCCCACGGCGCCGGTCAACGTCGCGTTTGCGGCATCCTCAGCGGGGCGGATAATCCCTGCAATGTTCAGCTGGACGGCGTATTGCATCTGTTTTTCCAAAGACGCCTTGTCCTCTGCATAGTCGAAGGTGCCGTTGGAATTTTGTGTATAATAGTCGCAGGCGGGCAGAAGATAGAATGTTTGATCGGCGAAATCCGCATAATCATAGCTGTAAGTTTTGGCTTCGAATTCCTCTTGGCTTTCGATCGCCTCCATGATGGCGTCATACTCAGCATTGGGCAGCATGCCCAGCGCATACAGCGCGGTTGTGGGCAGCTCGTTCTTTTCGTCCAGCACCAGCACGACCTCGTCATAGCGCTGCGGCCATGCGCCATAAAGCAGATCATAGCTGTCCGTGGTAACTGTGCTCACCAAGCTTCCTTCGGAGCCGGGCAGCATCTCATCGAAGATTTCGGAGGAGAACATACGCCCGCCCATCGCCGAACCCATGATGGAGGACATATTCCCCATCATATTATCCCGCACAGCACCCATGGAGCCGGACGACGAAGACGCCCCCTCTCCCGCGGAAAAAGCGTTGCTGTTGGCGTCGATCAGCTTGCTGTCGGCATTGCGGGTATACACCCCGAAGGGCACGTCGTAGGAATAGAGCACGCCGCTGTCGCCGAAATACTGGCGGATTTCGGCGGTGGGGTCGTCCAGATATTTTTTGAATTCCGTCAGATTGTTTTCCGTAAGGCTGGTGGCGATCCGGTTGGCCATCTCCAGCCGCGTGCTGTTGGAATAGACCGCGTCCAGCTCGTGGTCCGCTTCGCTGTACATGATACCCATAGGCCCGCCGCCCTCCATCATGCTGGACAGATCGATGGATTGCGCGTCAATGGTGATGGGATACGAAGCCATGGTATCCCGTTGTATATCTTCGATATAGACATTCACACCATTGGAAAGCGATAAGATCAGCGCAATGCCGATAATGCCGATGGAGCCTGCGAAGGCTGTGAGCAGTGTCCTTCCTTTTTTTGTGCGAAGATTGTTGAAGCTTAAAGACAAGGAGGTCAAAAACCCCATGGCGGAGCGGCCCATGCGCTTATGCACCGCTTTTTTTGCAGGGGCATTGTCTATTGGATGGGCGTACGTATCGCCGATGATTTTCCCATCGCGCAGCTTTACGATGCGTGTGGCATATCTGTGAGCGAGCTCGGAATTGTGTGTAACCATGACGACCAGCCGGGTTTGAGCGACTTCTTTGAGCAGCTCTAAAACCTGCACGCTGGTTTCGGAGTCCAAAGCGCCTGTAGGCTCGTCCGCCAGCAGTATATCGGGATTGTTCACGAGCGCGCGTGCGATGGCCACCCTCTGCATCTGGCCGCCGGACATCTGATTGGGTTTCTTATGAAACTGATCACCCAGCCCCACCTGCTCCAGCGCCGATTTTGCACGTTTGCGCCGCTCTCTTTTAGAAACCCCTGAAATGGTGAGCGCCAGCTCGACATTGGCCAGAATGGATTGGTGCGGGATCAGATTATAGCTTTGAAACACAAAACCGATGGTGTGATTGCGGTAAGCGTCCCAGTCGCGGTCCTTATATTTCTTTGTGGATATGCCGTTGATGATCAGATCACCGCTGTCATACCGGTCCAATCCGCCGATGACGTTGAGCAGCGTTGTCTTTCCGGAACCGCTGGGGCCAAGCACCGCGACAAACTCGCTGTCGCGAAAATTCAAGGACAGGCCGTTTAAGGCGTGTTGTGTGAGGGCGCCTGTGGTGTATTGTTTGGATATATTTCTGATTTGCAGCATTGTGCAAGCTCCTTCTTGAGTTTAGGGGGCGCTGCACCAACTGCTTGCTGTGTATGCAAGTTTTATACGAAAGTGCAGCCTTCATATTTTCCCCTGATTGTATTTAATCATGCCACAAGTCTGTCCAACATGCAACGCCGCTGCGGTCAATTTTTGCGCATGCACACAACGCTGTCCATGCGCATCAAGCGGCATGGAATCTGCGCCCGGCGTTCATTTCCACAAAAAAGATACCGCAAGGCACAAGCGCGTGCATCGCGGTATCTCTTTTTTTGGGGCTGCTTCGCACACACCCCGCAGGGCAGCACTTTGGTGACAGGAGGTTCCTGATTTTGTATGTCGGCTGCTTGACAAATCGTTCATCTATGTATGCTTATCGCCAGTAGTCGTTCGCGGCAGCGACCGTTTGATAGTTTGTCGCGATGACTTGCGAAACGGATATGAGACTATCGGCATTTCTCGAATATTTTGGGCGCAGCATCTTGCGAATCCCCAATGAAGGCTGTGTATATTCGACACCTTTTTGCGAAAGCTTGATGGCCAGCTCAAACCCCTCTTGAGGTGTAGCGGTTCTTAGGCTTGTAAGCCATTTGTCCATAACATTCATCCCCTTTCATATATTGGCAATATATGCCTGTTATGGCGGAAGGTTCACAGAACATTCGAACATGAGCGGGTGTGGGCCGTGGTATGGAGGACATAAAAAAATTCGCAAACGATAAGAGCGGTTTGCGAATCTGCTGTCACAACGTATGCTGCCTTGTGCTTAAAGGCGGGAGATACGAGCGCACATGCATCGTGCGCCGGCTTCGTTACAGCAAGGAGGCAGCATCTTCATCCAGCAACAGCGTTGCATTGGGATGAAACCGCAAAATAGAGGCCGGACAACGAGGAGAAGGGTCTTTTAAAAGCACATCCCTTATGGGTTTTGCTTTGGATTTTCCTGTAGCCATCAAAACGACGGAGCGCGCATGCATGATGGTGCCGATCCCCATGGTGATCGCATAGCGCGGAACATCGTCGGCTGAGGGGAAAAACCGCTTGTTGGCTTCGATGGTGCTTTGTGTGAGAGCGACCTGGTGTGTGGCATAGATATATGCGTCGCAAGGTTCGTTAAAGCCTATATGTCCGTTGATGCCTATGCCTAAAAGCTGCAGATCGATCCCGCCGTTCGCGCGGATGGACGCCTCATAAGCATCGCACTCCCTCTGTATATCAGGGGCCATTCCATTGGGCACATGGATTCGGTGTGCAGGGACATTTATATGGCGAAACAGATTATCCATCATAAAATAACAATAGCTTTGCTCAGTATCGTGTGCCAGCCCGCAATACTCGTCTAGATTATAGGTGGTGACCTGCGAATAATCCACCAGCCCGGCATGATACATCCTGACTATGTGCTGATAAGTTGGAATGGGGGTGGAGCCGGTGGCCAGTCCGAGCACGCTGTTTTTTTTCTTCAGCACCTGGTTGGAAAAAATGATAGCCGCTGCTTCCCCTGCTTCTTCCGTATTTTTATAAACATGATACTTCATAAAATCCCTTCACTTCCGGCAAAATAATTTCACACAAGGGCATAATCCCCTGCGGCGGTCAAGCTGCGATGTACTTTGCTGACAAACACCATCCCGCATAACACTATCTTATGCAGCCGGGTTTTAGTTTGACAAACAAAGAGAGGCTTTTTCACATTTTTTGAATGCTATCAGATATTCCCCGATTGCGCAAGTACCCTTTGATAGCTTTCACTTGTATCATAATAACCCAGATGAGCCAAACGGACAACGATAAATTTATCACGCATACACGAAGAAGGCGTGCATGCGCTGTCTATAACGATCAAATGGGTATTTGCCGCAAACTGTGCAAAGCAAAAATATATGGCAATGCTCTTGCGCTACAGGTATCTGATATTTTATAATACAGACATAGTAATACTATAGTAGATTTACAGGAGTGGTTAAATGTCAAAGAGGATAGTCATAATCGGCGCGGCAGGCCGTGATTTTCACAATTTCAACACGGTCTACAAAAACGACCCCAACTGCACGGTGGTAGCGTTTACCGCTGCCCAGATTCCCGACATTGCCGGGCGCAGATATCCCCGGGACTTGGCCGGCGCCTTGTATCCCGAAGGCATACCCATCGTGGAACAAAGCAAGCTTGCCGAGCTGATCAAAAACGAGGATATTGATGAATGTGTTTTCTCATACAGCGACATTCATTATCAAGATCTGATGCATATCGGTGCCCTTGTAAACGCCGCGGGCGCCAGCTTTACGCTGTTGAGCCCCAAAGCCACCATGATCAAGAGCCGTAAGCCCGTCATCGCTGTCTGTGCAGTGCGGACAGGCTGCGGGAAAAGTCAGACCTCTCGTAAAATCGCCGAGATTCTCATTGCAAACGGCTTGAAAGTCGTCGCCGTGCGCCATCCTATGCCGTATGGCAATCTGAGTGAGCAGAAGGTTCAGCGCTTTGCCACGATAGACGATCTTAAAAAACATTCCTGCACCATTGAAGAGATGGAGGAATACGAACCGCATATCGTGCGCGGCAACGTTATTTACGCGGGTGTTGATTATGAGGCCATTCTGCATGCCGCCGAGAACGACCCAAACGGCTGCGACGTCATCCTCTGGGACGGCGGCAACAACGACTTCCCCTTTTATGCGCCGGATCTGATGGTCACGGTTGCAGACCCGCTGCGCCCCGGCCATGAGATCTCTTATTATCCCGGCGAGGTCGCATTGAGAATGGCGGATGTCGTTGTGATCAACAAAATCGACAGCGCCGATTATAAAGACATCAATACGGTTCGTGAAAACATAAGAAACGTGAATCCAAAGGCCATTGTAGTCGATGCGGCGAGCACCATCTCCGTGGACGATATATCCGCCATACGCGGCAAGCGTGTGCTGGTGGTGGAAGACGGGCCGACACTGACGCACGGAGAAATGAAGATCGGTGCCGGAGTGGTTGCGGCGCAGCGGTTCGGTGCAGCCGAGATGGTGGATCCGCGCCCCTATGCCGTGGGCAAGCTCAAAGAAACCTTCAAGACCTATCCCGAAATAGGCAGCCTGCTGCCCGCGATGGGCTATGGCGACGAACAGATAAAGGATCTTTCCGCAACGATTGACGCCTGCGCATGCGACAGCGTGATCATTGCAACACCCATCGACCTGCAACGCGTAATCGATATTAAAAAGCCGTGTGTGAAGGTGGAATACCAGCTTCAGGAAATCGGGAAACCGGATTTGGAGATGGTGTTGAGCAGCTTCATGCAGAATATGAAGTGAGCATTTTCCATGCTGAACCGCTGATGGACATACAAAAAGCGGTGCAGTAAAAGGATCGGCGCAAAAAAACCTGCGGCTTTGCTGCAGCGCAGTCAATACAAAACCCACAAGGCCAAATGGATCTTGTGGGTTTTTGTGTGCTAAGCACCATAGATCAGACCTTCATCACATCGCACGCTGCCTTTCAGCTGTGTGTAGCTGGCCTCTTTTTGCTCGTTTGTGCTATGCTGAATCGATCTATGCCCATGGATCCATGGATGTCGGCGTCCGTATATCGGAGAGCAAATATTCCTCCCACAAGAACCATTGCCCGCTGCTCGGCTGCTCACGCAGCTTGATTTGACGCGGACTATCAGCGCCGGAAGAACGGATCATCAGTTTGGCATAGCCCGCTTCCTGAAAACTGTAAGGCCCGTCGAATATGGTGATCTGATAGGGCTGTGCGGGTGTATAGCCATTTTCCGGCGTTGCGCCATGCAAGAACGAAAACGGTTTATAGCCTTTTGCGGCCAGTCTGTCGCGCAGAAACTGGAGGTCATAGTTGGACAATGGCCGCGGCCCTTTTAAATAATTGAGCATTTCGATGGCTGCCTGTGGATGATCCTCATAGCGGCACAGTGCCAAGATCGTCAGTGCGGCCGTCTGATACGGCGTAGATAAGCCTGCCGCCGGCAAAGCCTTTAAGGCGTCGAGATCACGGGGTAAATCTGTGAACAGGAAGGTTTCGTTGTTTGGCATGATCGTATCCTCCATACTAAAATATAAAACAGAACAAGGCGGCCTGTGTTGCCAGGAAAAGCGAATGACTTAAGATGATCATCTGAGTTTTTTCCCAAACAAGCCTTTAAAGAATCCCTTCGCCTGTTCTTTCAACTGCTGTCCTCCTATAGATGAAAACGCGGAGGAATTGGGAACAGCGCTGCCCTTTTTCATGGCGTCTGTTGTCTGCTTCGGCTGCTGCTGCGTTTGCGGCATATACTGATTGGCCGATTCGGACAGCTGATCTCGATACTGGTAATAGGTCAAATGCGCGTTGAGCTGCTTTGCTTTGCCCGCAGCCTTCTCGTGAAACGCATTTCTTCCTGTACGATCCAACGCATACCAGATCATTTTATCCGGTGTTTTACCGAGCAGCTCCGGAATGGATGGATCGCCCAATATGTCATATTGCACGAGCTCTTGGATGGCATTATAGTTTTGCGGATGCAACGATTCTTTGATACGACCCAGCTCATCCGCGTTTTTCGGGTTGAGCAGCCATATTTTAAGCCCCTCATCCGCAAGCAAATCATCAAATGTCATACCAAGCTCCTCTTTGAGCAGCCGTAAAGCGCGTCTTAGCGCACTGCGCAGCCCGATCATGGCACGAAGCGCCTTTTTACCGGATTCCCCCTGGCTGCCGCTGCGCTGTGCGTCGAGCTTGTTGGAAGAATAATCCATCAGCAAAGAAGCGATCAAAATCGCCATGTTCATCCGGCTCGCAGCCTGCTGTATGAGCGTGATCTTCTCAAACTCCAGGCGTTCGATCGCGTAATCCAGCTCTTCGCTGCTTTGCACCTTTTTATAAACCTCCACATGCTTTTCAAGTGTAACTGTGGTGGCGGTTTGCAAAGGGTCCATAGCTTGCAATATGGGCTCGAAAATGTCCAAGCTGTCTTCGCTTACGATCTTCCACAGCAAACGTTCCTGCTCCAGTATGATCTGCGCTTCCAGCATATCGTCGGTTTTATCCGCCACCGCGAATATTTCCTCATATGCGGCCTCTCCCCGTTTTCGGTATCCGGCTTTTTTAACCTCGTTATAGGGGATGCGGTATTGCTCCACAAAATCGCGCACCGACATGGGCGGCGGTGCGGGCGTGTCGCTGTAATCCGTCTTGACATTGCCGTCTGCGTCGGCTGTTCCCATGCTGGCCATCGCAACCTTGGTCACAAGCCCCGAATACTCCTCCTGCAACCCCGATTCAGCAAACCTTTGATAAAAAACCGAAGCATCCGGATTTGCATAGGCAAAAGCATACATCTTACGCTTGAATTCTTCCGTCTGCTGCTGCAGCGAAGGGCTTGTAATCGTGTAAGAATCAAACGCATCCAAATAGGCTTGCACAATTCCTCTGATGATCTTATCCAAAGCGCATGACTTCCTCATCTATGTATGTATAGCTGCCGGATTTCGAATCGGGGGAGACGACCACCACCTGCGCACGCCGAATCTTTGCCGCGCTCTCGTTTCCTGCGCGGACGATCACTTCTTTTTCAGCCGAAAGCAGCGGGTGAGTTTTGTCGTATTCCTCCTGAATACGCTGCTTTTCATCCGTAAAATCCGGACCATTTGTGTGCAGCACAGGTACCGTGCGCACAAAACGTGCATACCCTGCATCCGTCGCCGGGATAAGCGCGCGAAACATGGGCAGCGCCGACAGCTCCGTGAAATCCGGGCTGGGCTTTACGAGCTTCGCCATGGATTCGTTTAAGTCCTTCCTCGTGCTCTGTATCAGAGCCTCGTTTGCGGCACTGATACAGGATAATGTCAGATAGCAGTTGTATATATTGGCGAATGCCTCACAGGTTTGAATATACGGAATCTTTAGGTTTCGTGCGGTCATCTCATAGCCGGTTTCATACATCGCGCCTATGTCTGCATCGATCTCCTCGATCTTTTTGCGATACACATCGGCCACATCGGGCATATGGTTTTCACGCGACGCTTTTTCCAAAGCGGCAAGCTTATCCTGCATGAGCGCGGCGCCCGGCGCGAGAAAATACTTCGAGCTCCTGATTTTCGCAGCCGCCTCCTCTGCCGTTTCACAATCCTGCATGAAGGACACCATTTCACGATAGACCTGAGCCTGTCTTGGCGCGTAGCCGCTTTTTTCACATCGATCCGCCATCATGCCGTATAGTTTCAATGCTTTATGAATGCCACCCAAGCTATAAACCTCCTTTTGCAAAAGTATTCAATATGATGGAGCTTAAACGCTTTACTTGCATAGAATGCCGCAGGATTCAATAGTTGCCGCTGTGTCCTGAAAGAACTTGCGGCCGGATGAACTTCTGAACATGCCACCGCTTTTGCTGCCGGTATTGAGGTACTGCATCTTCTGGAACCGTCTGTTGGAATTTGGTTAAACCCGACTTCGCCCTCACGCAACACCCGGCAGGCGGAGGTTTCCGTATAGCCGCAGCGCTGCTGCATCCATGGCCGAGTCGCAATACACACAGACCATCTCTTGCGTTCCCTAGACTATCGTGAATCGCACCTTTGCAGTTGGGGCATTTGTATTCCAATAAAGCCATCTTCTATCCCTCCATATCCTTTTCTTCATCGGCGGAGAAATGATGACCTGCCTCCTGCGCCAGATCCCGGAAGAGATCATGCAAGGCAAGCGCAGCTTGATTGCTCAAAACACTGGAAGAATTGTCATACGCATAAAGCCGTTCGCCGGAAGCATACGTTACGTGAATGAGTGAGCCCAAATTTTCCGGCAAGCCGTTGGTGTGTTTATCGATGCCGTTTAACTCTATTAAATGATGTTCATCGATCATATCCTGTAACTCATCCAGCGCGGAAAGCGGCGCTGTGAATTCCAGATCGAAGAGCAATTCAAAATCATCAATTCCTGTCGCGCTGCACAGAGCACCGTCGCTTTTACGTTCCATACGAAAGAAATAGTAGCCATAGTTTAAGCTTGCATCAGCTAAAAATTCGCATTCAAAACGGGTTATTTCCTTTGAAGCGATCGACTTCGGCGTGTTCGTGTCGGACCCGTCTCTAAGGCCGCCGGGTAGATCTTCCTCCTTCAAATTCCCGGTACAGGATGGCAGAAGCGCAACGATAAGACAAAATCCTGCAAGCAAGAATATCACCTTCTTCTTCATTCTTACATCCCTTCCATCACCGCAGCCTGTCATTTCCGGAAACAGACGCGATATTTTCCTTTGAAGACCGAATCATAAAAACCGCCCTTTTAAAAAACAGGCGCCGGGAACTCACACACGAATTCCCGACGCCTGCATGGGTGTTACGCGGCCGCCGCTCTTTGTTTGTTTTGGAATGCACCGATCAGGTACAGCACAGGCAGCACCAGGCCGAGAATCAGATTCAGCACGCTGAAATCACCGCCGCCCGCCGTGGTCAGTATGTTGCCTAGCACGGACAGCACAGCCGTTAGAATACCAAATACGATGCAAACGGTCGCTTTTTCGGGCTTTGCCGCGTTCGCAACGCCCAATATGCCCGCAACCAAGCTGATTGCCGCACTGACAAGCGAGAGTATGGCTGCAAATGTCAGCAGGCCCAAACTCGCTTCGGCTCCCAGCGCCGCCACCAGCAGGCTCACGCCCAGCACGGCGATGATGCCGAAGATGATGCCGAGACCTCCGGCGATGATCATGAGAATGCCCGTCACTTTAAGGAACCCATTGCTTTTTCTTTCCATTTTTTTCCTCCCTTTTAAACTTTAATATATGGTTAACGCGAAACGACTTCGCAAAGAACCACCGTTGCCTTTCATTGAATAGATCAGCACAGTATCCAAGGCTGGAGCACCTTACCCTTGTACGGCTCCGCCGCAATATTCGCAGCGGCCGCTGGCGTCCGGTATGGTCGTGGCTCCGCACAGCGGACAAGTTTGTGCCGATTTGGGCGCATTGGCAGCCGCCATGCTCTCACGCGCGCTTTCGCGCACCTGCATCAGCGCCGCCTTAATCTCCTCCGCAAGCGCCTCGCATTCGCGGTAGTCCACGCTTCTGCGCCCGATGTCCGCCCCGCCCTGCATGCGCATACGGCCTGCCGGCGGCTCAACCTCAATCGTTCTGTTGTTGAGCCGGAAACGGATCTCGTCAAACCAGGGGCTGTTGACATGTATGATCATATTGAAATCATAGGAGTACACATAACGCGGCGGATTGTGGCTGATTTCCTTGCCCTCTTTATCCCTGTATTTCAATTCTTTTTTCCGCTCGTCGATATCGACATTGCAGCCGGTCACTTGGGAGAAGCCCAGCACATCCGGATTTTCCTCCTGCCAGCGGCGCGCGGAGGAGACGATGAACTTGCCTGCGTCCTCATCCAGCAGCACCTTTGTGCCCATACCCAGAGTGCGGGTGACGTGAAACGCGGAAACAGCCGCCTTGTTTTCTTCGCGATAGGCGAGCTGATCCTGTATATCCGCGATCGTGCTGCGCCTGCGCTCACTGAAAAAGGGAGAAAGCTTTTTCGCACACCCCTTGCAAAGGTTACCGTCTTCCAGCTTGCGGTTGCCCAAAAGCTTGATTTTTTCGTTACATATATCGCAGTATTTCTTATCAAACAATCCCATTTCTGGCACCTCCTTTATTTGATATCCCCGTCGTCGAACGGATCGCCGCACTCAGGACAGAACTTTGGCGGATGCGCCTTGTCTTCGGGCTCCCAGCCGCACTTGTCACACTGATACTGCGGCACACCCGCGGGCTTTTTATTGCCGCACTCGGAGCAGAATTTCCCCTTGTTCACTGCGCCGCAAGAGCAGGTCCAGCCGTCAGCCGCCGGTTGCGGTTTCCCGCATTCCTCGCAGAATTTACTTTTGTTGTCTGAATGACCGCAAGGGCAGGCCCAGCCTGCCGCCGCTGCAGGGGCCTGCGCCGGAGCCGGTTGCTGCTGTTGCCGGCCCATTGTGAACAGATTTTGTGCGTTCATCCCGCCGGCGTTTCCCGCCATGTTCATACCCATAAACGCCATTGCCGGGCCGGCGCCTGGGTTTGCCGCCGCTGCTTTCATCGCATCGGCCTGCGCGCCCACCAGCGTCGCCGCTGCCATCGTGGGATCGCGCATGACGGCGCTCTTTTGCAGATCCTTGATCATCTGCTCGTCTTCCGGGCTGGCGCTTACTGAGCTCACACCGAAAGAGAGGATTTCCAAACCGCGCAGATCGCGCCATTTAGCAGACAACACTTCATTGAGCGCTTCGGCCAACTCGGCCGTATGTCCGGGCAGGGCGGAGTAGCGTATGCCCATATCGGATATCTTGGCAAAGGCGGGTTGAAGCGCCGTTAAAAGTTCGCTTTTCAGCTGACTGTCGATGGTCGCGCGTACATAGGATGCCTGCACATTGCCGCATACGTTGGTATAGAATAGAATCGGGTTTGTAATCTTGTAGCTGTATTCCCCGAAACAACGCACGGCGATGTCTATATCCAAGCCGATATTGCGATCGACCACGCGAAACGGGACAGGGTTTGCGGTGCCGTATTTGTTGCCTATGAGCTCTTTGGTGTTAAAGTAATAGACACGCGTATCTTTGCCGGGGCTGCCGCCAAACTTGAACCGTTCCCAAACACTTTTAAGGGAAGCCAGCGCATTGCCTTTAAATGCACCGCCCCCGAAAAGCGAAGGTTCTCCGCCTGCATCGAATATATATTCGCCCGACTCCGCACAGACATCCAGCACTTTTCCCTGTTCTACGATGATCATGCATTGCCCGTCCGCCACAGCGATCACTGAGCCGTTGGAGATGATGTTGTCCTCGCCTTTTGTATTGGAGGAACGGCCGGAAACGCGCTTTTGACCCTTGATCGCCAGAACATCCTCCGGCAACGCTTCACAGTAAAAATACTCTTTCCATTGGTCGGCCAATACACCGCCCGCCGCACCAAAAGCGGCTTTGATCAAACCCATATTCGTACCCCCTTTAATAGCTTATTTTTCATGAAGCGATCTATTTATGGAAAATACGAACCGACGCCGCCGGCCGTTTTATTCCCATCGCCTGTATAATCCTGGAAGGACATCTGTACATACGCTTCTTCGTTGTCAGTCGCAAACCATTTGTATATGGTCAGCGTATCGCCTTCTAAATCGAGTGCGCCATCGATGCCGCTGAAATATTGGTCGCAGATCTCCTGATAGAGCTGGCCGCTGAGTGACCGGTCGTCGTAATCCTGTAGAAGCTGCGCATATATACCTTTCAGCTCAGCGCTTGTGAAATGCGCCGCCCCTGTCATTTCGTCCGTGCTCTGGAGATCTTTATGCAGATCATAGCCGGGAGGCATCCGCTCGCCTGCTCGCTGCTCCTGTGCCCACGATTCGTCTGAAGGACGGAAACAGAACATATATTCAAATGTATATGCGTCGCCGCTTTCAGGATCGACATACACATCGCTCATCACGATCTTTTTACCATCATCTATCGATGAAGGGGCGATCCACCACCCATCAGGATCCAGCTGCATATCCAGGAAAATTCCATCGGTGACTTCAAAATGGTTTTCATCGGCCTGTATGTCGGCCTCCATTATATTATCCTCGTCGCCGTCCAGCAGTATAGACAGGGTGCCGACGCCGTCTTTGCCGACATCAATCGTCAAGTATGCATCGACGAAAAACTCCTCGTCTGTTTCAAAAGGTTCAAACCAATCCGTTACCCACATGAACCCGTACCATTCGCCGTTCCACATGGCTTGCGCTACGGTTTGCGCTGCTGATTCGGGTGCTGATTCGCTGCTGCGCTTGAATATCAGCGTGGCCTGCGCACCATCGTCTTCAATTTCGATTGTCAATGTGTCGTTGTTGAGCACATATTCGTTCACAACGTTTGCACCGTCTTGCTGATAGTGAATTTTGCCGTCTTTCCAGGTGCCGTTTATCCGCATTTCGGTGTGGATCTCTGCTGTGTGATCTTCATTCAGCCGAATATAATAGCGCATGCCCAGCACGTCCAGCGCTTCGGCATCGTAGTGAGCTGTGCCTATCATCATGGAATCGATGACGTAATAACCGACCTCCGAGGCGGTAGCGGCATCGGGTGCAACGGGTTTGTCTGCGGCAGCCCCTTCTTTTTGCAGTGTGATTCTCAAGCCGCTTTCCATATAATCCTCGATCACCATCATGTCGTCTTCTATCGTGGCTTTAATAAAGGCGACGCCGCCCGTGCTGATGGTGAGTGTGTTCTCTTGAACCGCCCACGTGTAGGTGTTCGTTGTGCCGTCTGTATGAAGCACACATCGTTCGCCTGCCATGAGCTCGATCTCAAAGCCATCGTCGAACAGTTCGCGGGCATCGAATTCTTCATCGAACATCTCCGCTCTGGTGGCCTGCCACAGACCGATGTTTGGGTCATCGGCCACAGCCGGAGTATCGCTGCTGCTACCGCACCCCGCCAGCAGCACCAATGTTAAAATAATAGCCAGCATCACCGAAATGAATTTCTGACGAATGGTCATTCACCTTACCTCCTGTTGCTTTTCACTCCCCTTGTGTTCCTTGCGGGAGTTGTTATAATTCTATGTCTGTGCTTAGATGAGCGATTCCAGTTTGGAGAATAGATATTTGATGCTTGTATCGTAGTAAAGGAAATCGTCGATCCTGTTTTCCTGCTTTGCCTGTATGGCCGCCCGGCAGGAAGCCATGTCGCTTTCAGAGCACAGGAGCACCTGCTTGCAGCCTGGAAGCTGTTTTTTAACCGCATCGCAGATGGCAAGGCATTTCTCGGCGAATCGAAACCTGCCGGATTCGGGTATTTCCACCACCACGATCTCCGGTTTATAGCCTATTGCGGTGTTCACAGCCGAATCATAGTCTTGGTCGGCGCAAAGCTCAAAGCGCATATCGTTTTTCATCTGCGCTATCAAGGCGTCTGAGAGTATTTTCCTACTCATAATCAACAACACTTTTTTCTTACCCATGATAGAACACCGGCCTCCTAAACAGCGCTTTTTAGATTCTCCATATGGTTTAAGTATAGTAGAGAAAATTCGTCCACGCCCTACCCGTGGCGGGTAGTTTTCGAATATGCAAAGAGAGATGAGCAAAAAAGCGGAAAGCTGCTATAACAGCTTTCCGCTTAATGAAACGTTATTTCTTCTCAAGCTCATAGTTTGGCCGGTATGCTTCATCCGTTGTTAAGGAAAGGTTTTTGCCGTCCAGCTTGAATTCATAGTCCAGCTCTTTTTCCCAATTCGACAGCTTTATCTTTACGCTGCTGCCGTCTATGGCATAGGTGCCTTCGTCTTTTATGCCGTATTCATTTTCCGTTTTGCACCCGCCTTTTCCATCGAAGGTCCACGTCCACGCCATATCTTCGCTTCTTCCTTCCCATGTTCCTTTTAGCTCGTCGCCGCCGCCGCAGGCACTCAGTAGCATGCATAGCAGCATCGCGCATACCATCATCAATATGAGTCTGTTTTTCCTCATCGTCATACATCCTTTCTTCAAACACTGTTTTATTACGTCTGTCATACCGTAGCATATTTTGGCGGTCTTGTGCCCTACCCGCGACGGGTAGTTTTTATAATAAAAACATCAGGCCGAGAACACAGCCTGATGCAATACGGTCATACACCTGTCGTTTTTTAAAAAAGAGGGTTGATCCAGCCGTTGGATATCATGTAGAAGGCGAGGTCTACTGCCCTTGAGAAGCCGGTTTTGGCCAGCATGTTTGATTTGTGATACTTCACGGTGTTTTCGCTGATGAACAGCTCCTGTGCAATTTCCTTGCTGGTCAGATGCTTACACATCAGGCGCAGCACCTCCATTTCCCTTTCGGTCAATGGTGCCTCACCCGTTGGCATAGGAATGATCTTCGCTTTGGGATAGTAGGTTTCGTTTTGCATCACGCCGCGGGCCACTTCAATAAAGTAATCAAGGCTCCTGCTCTTAAACACAAAGGCGTGCGCACCCGCCTCCTTTGCCCTTGGCGCGTAGGTGATTTCGTCAAACCCGGACATGACGATGATCTTCATGTCGGGGAACTCGTCGCTTAAAGTTTTTGCCGCATCCAATCCGGAAGCGCCCCCTTCGGTACAGACATCCATCAACACCAAATCAGGCCGCAGCCGCTCGCAATAAATGCCCGCATGGGCGGCGGTGGGCAAACGCCCAATCACTTCAAAATCTCCGGCGCCGGCCAACGCATGGGTCAATGAATCGCACACGGACTCATGATCATCGACGATGAGCACCTTATACATCTATGTCACCTCCTGGTAAATACACGCTCAGAACAAAGCGCGGATGGATGCACACATCGAGCATACCACCGCAGGTTTCTGTCATTTTTCGCATACCTCTAATACCCTCGCCTTCCACAATGGGCTGGGGCGGAGGGTATCCGTTGTTGGTTATTTTTAAGCGGTATCCATCGGCCGAAGCGTCAATCCCCACAAGTATTTTTGTGGCAAACCCGTGGCGGACCGCGTTCGTCACGCTTTCGCGTATGATATTGGTGAACATATGCCCTTTTATGCGGTCTTCAGGCAGCTTTCCGTTCAGTTCGATGTGAACGCCGATGGAGCCAAACGCCTGCTGCAAACCATCGAGTTCGTCCTGCGGAGAAGGTATATTTTTATCCGCCTTCAAATCATCCAGCAGGCCTTGCGAAAGGGAGCGAAGCAGGTCGTAATCCAAGGCCTGCTCGCTGCGGATGGTGCGCAGCAGCAAGGTCAGCCGCTGCCCCAATACATCGTGCGCACGCATCTTTGCCTTCTGGGTTTCCTTTTCCCGGCTGAGGATATGGAGGTTGGCAATCGAACGGCTTAATTCCTCCCCCTTGATTTTCAGCTCCGTCTCCTGCTGCCGCAATTCGGCTGTGAGCACCCATTGCCGGGTGATGTCGGTTGCTGTAAGCTGAATATATCTTTTTTTACGGATCAGCAGTTCGGCCTTTGTAAACATCCAAGCGGTTTTGTCCGGCAAAAGATATACGATGTTCCCTTGAAACTCCATCCTTTGGCAATGGGGCTTCATATCGCCCCCTGTCAACAATTCATAGAAATGGTTTCCATTGCGGTGGATTCTGCCGAATATGGCTTTCATCAGCCGTTGCATCTGTACGTTTATAAGCAGTATGAAACCATCCGGCTCACTGAATAAAACGCCCGTATGCAAAGAATCGATGGTGTGTTTAATGGACAGCTCTGAAAGGCTTGTTTTGAGCTCCCTGTATCTCAGGATACAGATGTGGATGCTGCGTACCAAATAGAAAAGCATGGCTGCCGCATAGAGAGAAGCAAAGGCGTTTCCCAAAAGCGTCTCCATCACCGGAAGCGTGAGTGCTGCAACGGCAATCACCAGCAAAGGCCATGGTGTTTTGGTGATCATGAGCACGAGCATAGCCATCAGCGCGACCGCGGCAAAACAGGCGATGCGCAAAACGCCATACCCGGTGGGCATGATCAGGCTGTTATGATAACTGTGTATGATCTGCCCGTACAGCAGGGAACAGACCAATATCTGCACCAGCACGCATGCTTCCAGAATATTTTCCAAGGGACGGCCGCGGCCGCCGCGATACCGATGGAAGCTCAAAACCAATGCCAATACTTGAAACAATACGGTGAGCGCAATGAAGAAGGTGAGCAGCAGACGCGCCGCTTCCGCCCAAGTGTAAAACTCAATCAGTGTGCTCACCCCCTTTTGGGAAAACCAAGCGGATGCCTACAGCATCGTCGAGGTCTTTTGTGGAAAAAATGCCGCCCGCCGACTGAATCGCCGTGCTCAGTTCTGTGCTCAATGCAAAGGATCGTGCATCACAGGAGGGGAGCAATCGCATGAAGACGGTTTTTCCTTCAGTGCCCAAATGTGCGAGCATCGTTGGACATTCCTTTTTGGATGCCCAATCGAGCACCGTATAGAAAAAATCGTAGAATAGTGTGGCCTGCCGCACGGGGACCGGCGCTTCGATCGCACTCGTAACGAGTATTTTAATGCCCGAATAATCAGCCATATCGGCCAATTCATCGATATAGGACGTCCATTCATCGGGTGGCAAAGCCTTCGTCTCCTGCGCACGGAAAAACAAATTGCACCGCCGCTTCACATAGCAAAGCAAAAGCGCAATACGCACGGTTTCCTTCGGCTGATCATCTGCGGTGTCCAGCCCATCTATCATAGCGGACAGCCTGATGATATGCCCGGCGATCTCCTGCTCCAGCTGCTTCATCAGCTGTATGTTTGCGGTTTCTTCATCGAGCGCGCGTCTGATTTTTTCTTCTTCGGCCAGCACGGCGTTGGCCATCGTGCGCTTGCGCACGGATTCCCCGATTTGCGCATGCAAACGGTTCAGGCTGCTGATGTCCTCCTGCCATAGTGCGTAGCCTCCCGTAATATTGGCGGCGAAGAGCAAGGTGTTCTCATCCTGTTCAGCGGGCAGCGGATAGGATGCAAGGGCGCTGCACAGCAATCCGTGATCCACCTGTATGGCGGCCGCAGAGGATAGAGCGGCAGTTTCTGTGTGGTCGATAATCTGCATATTGAGCGGCGAATGCGTAAAGAGCCTCTCATATTTTGTGTTCACCGGCACCATGCCGCTGCGCATGCAGACTTCCATAAACAGCAGGGCGAACAATCCGACGACCATCGTATAGTCGCTGTCCCACGCGATGGGAACGCGTGTGATATACCCCATGCCGTAGAGGATCAGCAGCGCACAAAACGCAAATGGCAGCACAAATCCCCTCTTGCGCGGAGCTTGCCTGCTTTTCACGACCAATATGACGATGGCCATGATAAGCGGAACGATCCACGCTGCCGTAACGAAGAAAAACACAAAGCCGTAACCATACTCGGACGCCCAGTTCGGGTTAGCGAGATCAAGGCGGAATATCCAGTTATGCAGGTCGTTTGTCAGCACAAGCATCATGAGCGTACCGTTGATCGCGGTCATGGCGCGGAGCCATTGAGGTGTTTTTGTGCGCTCATCCGGCTTATCAATCGCCCATGCCAGCCATAAAAGCACCAACGGCAGCGCCAGTTGAAACAGGTAAAAGCTATACCACATATAACGGTTGAGCGCTAGAGCATCACCAATCTGATATTTGATCAGGCGCACGGTGATCCACCCAAGCAGAATGATCCCAGCTATGGGCGCTGCACGCCGCACGTTTTTATGCGTGGCTCGGCGAAACATCGCAGCCGTCCATATGACCACAAGAACCATATAGATCAATGCGAAAAACTGGTGCTCCCTGCCGTTTGCAGAGCTATACAGGCGGGTATGCAGAACATTTCGTCGAAAAACGTTTTCAACGTCTTTAAAAACGGTATTTAAATGCACATAATCCAGGACAGCAGCGGCGTTTCCGTATGCGGCTTCGGCAGGATAAAGGGTGCCGTCGCAGCGGCCGTCCAGCAGGCGAAAACCGGCCGAAAGCAGCATGGATTCCACATCGCCTGTAAAGGGGAGTTCGGTGTTGGACAGCAGCCCCTTCTGGTAGGTGAGCGTACCTTCACCCGGTATGACGGTCTGTATGTTGCGTCCGCTTTTTATAAGCGCTGCGGCCTGATGATCGTAGCAAATCACAATGGGGGCATCGAACATACCCAGGGCCAGACGTCTTTCGGTATGCAGCGTTTTCAGTAAGTCGAGCGTCTTTTTCAGCGTGAAGCCATCGCCTTCCAGTCCGTAGGCGATGGCGCCCATCAACAAGCGATTGTCTTGGTAGTTGTCGGGATAACCGACCACGTCCTCTGCAGTGGACAAGTCGCTCCAGCCTTCAATGCGGGCATTTGTTTGGTCGCGGTCAACCGCGATCACCACCGTGGACAGATAGTGCGGGTACCAATGCCGGGCAATGCCCTTTTCTACTGCCGGTATGGCTTGCGTGTCGAAAGCTTCCGCGGCTTTATGGCCTTCATTTAAAAAAGAGAACGCAGAAAAGCTGCCCTGTTCTGTGAGCACCGTATAAGAGGGCAGTATTTCAGATATGATCTCGCAATAATATGAATTTTTGTCGTGGTTGCATAGGATGGTGTTTGGGTCATCGCTGTGGGTACATCCGCTCAGAGAAAAAAGACTCAACCACAGCAGCGCCCATGCCGCAACCCGCCGCATGCAGGCACCGACTCTTTTTCTCAAGCAAGTACACCCCCTCCATACATGCTTGATACTCTTATACTATACACTACAATTCAAAATGCTGCCAGCTTGGCGAGCAGATATTCCAATGGCGTATCGTAAAACACAAAATCATCGGCGGTTTTGCTTTTTACAGCGCCAATCGCCATTTTGCACCCCTTTTCATTATCCGATGACACCAGCAGCAGCAGCCGGCAGCCGGGAATCGTTTGACGCATCTTTTCGCAGAGAGACAAGGCTGTTTCGGTTTCCTTTGAGGTCACATCCATGACATCGATGACAGCAATATCAATCCTTGCAAGGTCGGCGTCTAGGGCAGCCTGGTGGGAATTCAGCAGCAAAAAAGGTTCCATTTTCAGATCAGGACTGTTTCTTACTGCTGCCGCAAGACTTTGGGCGAGCACTCTATTGGCTGTAATGAAGCCGATTTTTTTCATATAAAAACCCTTCCGTTTCTAAAAACAGACACCTTTCTTCAATGCTATTGTATCCGAATCATAGTTTTTTCACCCTACCCGCAGTGGGTAGTCCTGTTCAATCGGCAAAAGAAGGTTGGCCAGAAGGGCTTAAAATGTGCGGATACTGTTCGCCGCTATGACGCATGAAACCCGAAAGCCGCATACAGCCTGCAAAAGACTGTATACGGCTTGGCGCGGCTCGCCTCTCCCGGCGTTTCGGCTGCGCCTCTTTAAGAAGATAAAAGCCTGGCGGATACCAGGCTTTGCTTGCTTTGATGATGGATATGCATGCCGCATGAAAAAGGCATTTAGCCCGCTCAGGCTACAGCACTTTGGCCAGAAAACTTTTCAGCCGTTCGCTCTGGGGATGGTCGAAAAGCTCCGAGGGCGTATTCTCCTCCACAATTTTTCCTTCATCCATAAAGAGCACGCGTTTGCCGACTTCGCGCGCGAATCCCATCTCGTGGGTGACCACCACCATGGTCATACCGCCCACAGCGAGCGAGCGCATCACATCGAGCACTTCTCCCACCATCTCGGGGTCGAGCGCCGAGGTTGGTTCGTCAAACAGCATCACATCCGGATCCATACACAGCGCACGCACGATGGCGATGCGCTGCTTCTGTCCGCCTGAAAGTTGCCAAGGGTATGCCTGCGCACGGTCTGCCAGCCCAACGCGGCGCAAAAGTTCCATGGCCTTTTCCTCCGCCTGCTCTTTCGGCATCTTCAGCAGTTTGACGGGGGCGAGGGTCATGTTTCTGAGCACCTTCATATGCGGAAACAAGTTGAACTGCTGAAACACCATGCCCATCTTCTGACGATGCACATTGATGTCTACTTTCGGGTCGGTGATGTCCACATTTTCGAAAAAGATCTTTCCTGCTGTCGGCATTTCCAATAGATTGAGACAACGCAGGAAGGTCGATTTTCCCGAGCCGGACGGACCGATGACCACGGCCACATCACTTTTTTTAATCTCGGCATCCACGCCGTCGAGTGCAAAGATATTGTCGAAATGTTTTTTCAGGCCCTGGGTGCGTATCAGCACATCATTTTCAGCGATCATTTTTCCCCAGCCTCCTTTCGAGCAGCGTAACCCCGCGGGAGAGCAGCATGACGAGCGCAAGATAGATCAGTGCCACCACGATCAGCGGCATAAAGGCATCGAATGTGCGCCCCAAAATGATGCTTCCGCCGCGGGTTAAATCCTCCAGCGCGATGTAACCGGCCACAGAGGTTTCTTTGAGCAGCACGATGAATTCATTGGCCAGCGAAGGCACCACATTTCGAAACGCCTGCGGCATGATGATATGCCACATCGTTTGGGTATAGTTGAAACCAAGGCTGCGCCCGGCTTCGAATTGCCCTTCGTCGATGGAGATGATGCCGCTGCGGAAAATTTCCGCAACGTATGCGCCCGAGTTGATGCCGAAAGCGATGATGGCCACCACGACTTTGCTGATGTTCACCGAAGAGAATATCACAAAATAGATGATGAGAAGCTGTACCACCACCGGCGTGCCCCGTATGACTGTCAAATAAATGCGGCAGATGGCGTTCGCGACGGTGAGTTTGCCGGTCTTATCGTGTGTCGAGCGCACGATGGCCACGATAAACCCGAGCACGAGTCCGATCAAAATGGCAAAGAATGTAACTTGCAGCGTGATGCCAAGGCCGTTCCACAAGTATCTCCAGCGGTCGTCCGTGATGAAGTTGTTCGTAAACCGTGCGACGATGTCTGCCCACCATTCGGACATGCTGCACCCTCCTTAATCAGTTTGAAACGCTATGTGTACAATATGAGAAAGGGCCGTCCTGTACGACAGCCCGTAAAGCAACCCCCGCTTCATCCGCTATAGAGTGTTGGCGGGATTTTTTGCCTGTTATTCCGCGGTGATGTATTGGTCGATCACGCTCTGCACCGTGCCGTCGGCGATCAGCTCATCCAGCGCTGTGTTGATTTTATCGAGCAAATCGTCGTTGTCCTTGGCGATGCAGATGGCATAATCCTCAATGGCGTATTCCGTTTCGAGTATCTCGAGCCCCGTATTCTGTTCCACGAACACTTTGGCGGGTTCGTTGTCGATGACCACGGCGTCTACCTTGCCCTGCAATAACGCCTGCACGGCGTCGGCGCCTTTGCTAAAGCGTTCCACCGCATCGTCGCCATAGTCGTCTGAGCAATAGATGTCGCCGGTGGTGGACAGCTGAACACCGATCTTCTTGCCGTCCAGATCGTCGGGTGTCAGGATGTCGGAGCCCTCCGGTACGATTACGACCTGATACCCTGTTGCATAGGTGTTGGAAAAGTTGACGGATTCAAGCCTGTCCGGGCGCACCGTCATTCCGGCCATGCCCATATCGGCCTTGCCGCTCTGCACAGCAGCGATGATCGAATCGAATTCCATGTCTTCGATGACGAGCTCCATGCCCAGCTTTTCGGCAATGGCCCCGGCGATATCGGCATCGATGCCCACAACTTTTCCGCCCTCTTTATATTCATACGGCGGGAAAGCGGCGTTGGTCGCCATGATCAGCTGTTCGGCAGTACTGCCGCCATCGGGTGCAGCGGAAGCGGTTTCCGTGCCCGGGTTTTCCGTAGACTTGCCGCATGCGGCGATGACAAACACCATGCATAACACGAGCGCAAGCGTGGTGATGATTTTGAATTTTCTCATATGGGTGATTCCTCCAAGCTTAATGTGATATTGCAACGCTTTATTGATCCAAGTCATTATAATATATAGTCATTAAATATTCAACCGGAAAGACGCATAAATTTGCAATTTATTGCATATCATACAGAGTTAAGGCATATATATTCATATTTTGCTGATAAAAGCGTATGACAGGAAGAGGTTTTAGGCCGTGGCTCATAAAGGGCGCGCTGTGAATATCTCCTCTTGGATATTTTTTTCGTCATGCACAGAGTCCCATGGTATAATATAAAATAAAAAAACACTCTTTGGGGGGAGGCGACCTCGCAATGGAAAATATTTGGGTACAGCTGGAGCTGCTGTTGCGGTTGGTAATTGCGGGCATCTGCGGCTTCTTGATCGGCTATGAAAGAAAAAACAGGTTGAAGGAAGCGGGTGTAAGAACACATATCCTCGTGGCGTTAGGCTCTGCGCTGATCATGATCATCTCCAAATACGGCTTTTTCGACGTGTTACCCTATGTCGATTACGATCCGGCGCGCATCGCTGCGCAAATCGTCAGCGGCATCGGTTTTCTGGGCGCCGGCATGATATTCGTGCGCAAACAGTCTGTTGTAAGCGGGTTAACGACGGCGGCAGGCGTCTGGACGACGGCGGGCATCGGTATGGCCATGGGCGCAAAGCTTTATTTTATCGGCATTGCGGCCACGGCGCTGATGTTGATCGTTCAAGTGCTGCTGCATCACCGCGCCCATTGGTTTCGCATACCTGTCACCGAACAGCTCATCATGACGCTCACACAAGAAGGAGATGCGCTCACGCTCGTTCAGCATGTATTTTCAGCCAATCGGATCAAGATTCTCAATCTAAAGGTGGAAAGACAGGACGGTGGGCTTGTCGAGGTGGAGATGCATATCAAGCTGCCCCCGAAATTCGATGTTTCAAGCTTGATCGATGTGTTTAAAGAGAATCCATACATAAAATCGATTGAACTGTAAGGCGTCTTTGTGTTGTGAGCCGGCAACGGCGATATGTCGGCGGCTACGGTAGATGCTTTGAGTTTGGACAAGGCTGGATGTTGGCAGGAACAATGAAAAAAGGGCTATTTTGCGATTAGAATCAGACCAACCGCACACACGATCATCCCCAATATTTGACGCAGGCTAAGTGCTTCCTTATATAAGAAGAATCCGACGATTAACAGCACACAAGCCAAGGTTATACTGGCGAATAAATTTGCTGTGCTCATCTTCCACCCAGCGCGATAAATACACAAAAACCCAAATTCTAGGCCAACGATTGCAACTCCGAGTGCATAGGTGGCCCAGTTTGCTTTGGTTAGTTCCAGAAAAAGATTCTTTCTTTCGCTGGTAACAAAATACATCACCATCGAACAAACCATGGCTATTAAATAGGTAACGGAAAGAGAGGCAAATGGATTGATATTTGCCGGTGTTGATTTTGCGCTGATGTTGTAAATTGTATTTGCGGCCACAACTGCCAGTATGGGCCAGAGCATATTCCACATAGTAAAACCCTCCGCAAAAATGAAAAGCCGCATGCAAGTCAGCCTCGCATACGGCAGGTGCTCATCCGATGATATACAGGATATCATATGAATATGATACATGAATAAATGATAGATTGCAACGGTGAATTCAAATTCAGACAATGTGTTCTTTTTTAAAGGAAAGGTGTGTGCAATGCTTCGGCTGCGCAGATGATTTCAGCTAGAGTGGGAAACCGGCGAAATTCGTTTGTATCGCTTGTTGTTTAGAAAATGTAAATTTGTTTATAATTTATTTTGTGCTATTGCTGATCTATCGTTTTAACTTTTTGGAGGGCGTTATGGAAAGCCTTGACTATTTAGATGACAGCGATTTTAGGCATGAAAATTCGCAAACCGCCGAAGCAGCTTGCGAACATGGGCGCGGCAACTTGCCGCTGGCGGAGGAGGAGGGATTTGCTCCGCTCACTTCGCTCGCTATCACGCCTCGTCCGCCGCCTTCACCTGCCACCGGCAGCGGCGGCTTCCGGTTCGAATCCTTCCATGCTATATCAAAACAAAAAACCCACACTGATGTGTGAGTTTTCCGTTTTGGCGGAGGAGGAGGGATTTGAACCCTCGAAACCGTTTTGCGGTTTACACGATTTCCAGTCGTGCGCCCTCGGCCGAGCTAGGCGACTCCTCCACATATACCGATGCAATTTTTCCGGCTGGCAAAAGCATACACAGCCCTGCGCTGGACAATCAGCGTTCATAAGAAGCTTATCAAGCCAGCGACTTGACTATTCTACCATAAGCGAAAGCCGCACGTCAATATATGAAAAAAGTTGTTGTATGGGACGATTTTTTCTGCCCGGGCTTGCAATATTGTCTGAAAAATTGCAATATTAACGTAGAGGGAAAATGAAACCAGCGTTTTTCACAGAACCAATGAAGCGATGGGTAATTGTTTTGGTGCTGCCTAATGTGTATCGGTCGTCATGAGGAGAAGTGTATCATGCGCAAGCGAGCTTTTTTAGACCAGGGTATGTTTTCGCGTCAAAGCTTAAAACAATTGATCCTGCCTTTGGTGGCGGAACAATTCCTGGTCGTTGCGATGGGTATGGCCAACACCATCATGGTTGCGTCGGTTGGCGAGGCGGCAGTATCGGCCGTTTCGCTGGTGGAAGCGATCAATATTCTCTTCATCAATGTTTTTGCGTCGTTGGCAACGGGCGGCGCAGTCGTTATTTCACAATACTTAGGACGCAGGGAACAGGGCAACGCCTGTCAGGCAGCCAAGCAGCTGATCTATTCGACCGCGGTCTTTTCTTTGTTCATCATGGCGTTGTGCCTCGTGTTCAACGGTGTGATCCTCAAAACCATATTTGGTAGCGTGGCAGACGACGTAAGCCGAGATGCGCAAACGTATTTCTATCTTTCTGCGCTCTCCTATCCTTTTATGGCGCTCTACAATGCTGGAGCTGCATTATACCGGTCTACGGGCAACAGCAAGGTGTCCATGTTCACTTCCATAATCGCCAATGTCATCAATATCTCGGGCAACATCATCTTCATATACGTGCTCAACTGGGAGGTGGCCGGCGCCGGCGTCGCATCCTTGATTGCGCGCGCGATGTCTGCCGTGGTGATGCTCATACTGGCGGGCAGCAGAAACCGAAACGTTGTCTTTGTGGAGAAAATATACAAGCCGGAATTCAATTGGGACATGATTAAGCGCATATTAAACATCGGCGTGCCCTCCGGCATTGAAAACGGCATTTTCCAGATCGGCAGACTGATGGTGCAAGGCATCATCTCCACCTTCGGCACTGTCGCCATCGCGGGCAATGCCATCGCCAACACGATCGCTATGCTGATCAGCACGCCGGGGCAGGCCATCGGTATGGGGCTCATCACGGTGGTGGGGCAGTGTATGGGTGCGCGCGAGCATCAGCAGGTGGCCTGGTATACCAGGCGCCTGATGCTTATGACTTATCTCTTCGTGGGGGCGATGGCGGGCATGGTGTTCCTGCTTGCACCGCAGATCGCCGCGATCTATAATCTGTCTGCACAGACGAATGAGATCGCCGTGAGCCTGATGCGCTTGAATGCCGTTGGATCGGCCGTTTTGTGGCCGTGTGCATTCCCGCTTGCGAATATGCTGCGCGCCGCCGGGGACGCGAAGTTTACCATGGTCGTTTCCATCGTTTCCATGTGGGTTTGCCGGTTTGGGCTGAGCTATGTGTTCGCTTATGCGTTAGACATGGGCGTGGCGGGCGTGTGGGTGGCGATGCTCATCGATTGGCTGGCGCGCAGCATCAGCTTCCTGACAAGGGTGCGGCAGGGGAAATGGAAAAGGCTGTGTGTGGTGGATTGAAGAGCAGGCGGTCTTGAAAATTTAATAAAAATTTTATGGCATAGTGATGTTGGAATATTTGATTTCATGTTAGGTTGGGTATATACTGAACACCAGATTCATATGCAGGAAAGAGATAGAGATGACAGACTTTAATTTTGAATGGAGCAGAATAGGTAATATAGAAAAAGGCAGGAAAAACCTGAAATCCGATATGCCGGTGGCTGTATACCGCTTGTTGCAATACACCGTCACGGATGAATTGAAGCAACGCTATGGTGAAGAGGAAACGAATGATATCATCCGGCAATCCGGCCATCGCGCGGGCAGGGCCTTTGCGCAGAACGTGCTTGAAGCAACCGATGATTATGACGCTTTCATTTCGGATCTGCAAAAAAAGTTCAAAGAGCTGAAGATTGGGATCTTGCGTATGGAAAAGGCGGATCTGGATAATTTGAAATTTGTATTGACCATCAGCGAGGATGTAGATTGTTCCGGACTGCCTGTCACGGGCGGCACGGTATGCATATACGATGAAGGCTTTGTCGCGGGTATTTTGAGTGAGTTTTTCGAAACAACATTCGAGGCAGTCGAAATAGACTGCTGGGCGACCGGGGGCCTGACATGCCGCTTTAAGGCGTGTAAAAAACAAACAGGATGATATAGGGCTTAGAAAGATATGGGTTGTTCGGATCAGAAGATTCTGGCGAGCGCCATAGGGCGGATTATTCAGAATCGTCCAATCGATGAATCGAGTGTGCCGGGCACATGCACACTTCTTTTTGACCACCTGCTGACCTTACAGGGCTTGCTGCAGGAGCTGCAGCACTATGCCTTAAAACTGTCTAAAGGGGATATCGATGCGGATCCGCCCTCGCGGCAAAATCATCTTGCCGCGGAATTGAAGCAGCTTCAAGCGCAATTGCGGCATCTCGCATGGCAGGCGGAATGCGTCACCCGGGGGGATTACGGCCAACGCGTAGATTTCATGGGCGCGTTTTCCACCGCTTTTAACCAAATGGTGGAACAACTGACAATACGCGAAAACGGCCTGCGCACGCAGCAGGAAGTCATGACGCGCGTATTCGATAAGATCGAGCCGATCCTGGTGGTAGACGAGGTGCAGCGATTTCGTGTGCTCTATGCAAACAGCATGGCGAAAAAAAGATTCGATCTGGTCAATCTTTCCCCTGACCGCAAGAGCATCATACAAAAGATACTCCAGCTGCCTATTTTGAATGACGAGCAGCAGGTTGAGGATGAGCTGACCGGCAAATGGTATAGCGTGACAATTGCGCGCCTTCGCTGGGGCGGGAATGAAGCGGCGCTTCTGTTCCATTGTTTGGATATCACATCGCACAAAGAGCGCGAGACGGATCTCGAGTACGAAGCCAACACGGACAAGTTAACAGGTATTTTCAACAGGCGTGCGCTGGAAAAGGCGATTGCGGACTATTGGACGATATGCGGCATCTGCGGCCGCACGTTGTCTTTGTTGCTGTTCGATATTGATTTTTTTAAACGATATAACGATTGCTACGGGCATCTGCAGGGGGACCGGTGTTTGGCCGAGTTTGCCGGGATTTTGAAATCATGCGTGGGTAGAAGTGAAGATGTGATCGCCCGCTACGGCGGGGAGGAGTTCGTGGTGCTGCTGCCTTTTACGGATGGCGCCAACGCTGTGAAGATAGCGGAGTATATCCGAAAGACCACGCAAAATCATGTGATTGATGTTTGTCAGGGTCAGATAAAAAACGCTTCCAGCATCACCGTCTCCTGCGGCGTGGCCAGTATGATCCCCAGCGCAGATTCCGATTGGAGCCAACTGCTGATGCTGGCGGATGCGGCGCTTTACCGTACGAAGCAGGAGGGTCGCAACAAGGTGCTGCTCAGCGGCCAGGGCAGCTCTGTGCAAAGTGAATAATACGTGCGGCAGACAAACGCTGTACAGATCAAAATCAGAATGTGTCTATACATCCAGTGCGGCAATCACCTCGATTTCAATGAGCGCACCTTTGGGCAATTCCTTCACAGCGACGCAGGAGCGCGCGGGGTTGGATGTGAAATATTGCGCATAGACGGTGTTGAAATCGGCGAAGTGTTCCATGGTCGTTAAAAAGCAGGTCGTTTTGACGACGTTGTTAAAGTCGGCACCCGCCGCCCGCAGCACGGCTTCGATGTTGCGGATGCTCAATTCGGTCTGTTCTTGGATATTGCCGCCCGCGAATTCTCCGGTTTGCGGGTCAAGTGCGAGCTGGCCGGAGCAATACAGCAGGTTGCCCGCAAGCATCGCTTGTGAATAAGGGCCGATCGGCTTGGGCGCGGCGTCTGTGAATATGGGCTTCATCATTAAAATATCCTCCCGGTCTGTTTTAAAAAAGGCGGAGCCTGATCTATTCGGGATCCGTCTGCTCAAGCAACTGTGCGTGTTTGGCGTAGTAATGATCGCGCATCTTTTCGAAGCTTTCCTGGCTGATCGCGTGTTCCATCTTACATGCGTCCTCGCGCGCGGTCTGCTCATTGACGCCTAAAGTCATCAGAAATTTTTCAATCAGCAGATGCCGTTCATGGATGCGCTCGGCAATTTCCAAGCCGCGTTTTGTTAAGCTGATATAGCCTTTATCATTCATCAGCAAATATCCGTTTTTTTTCAAGCGGTGAATGGCGTTGCTGATGCTGGGTTTGGAGAAACCCATCTCATTGACGATATCGATGGAACGAACGTCTGGATTTCTTTTTGACAATATGAGAATGGTCTCCAGATAATTTTCGGCGGATTCTTGTATCTTCATCAAAAACACCTCGATTCTTGGCTTTTCTATAATTCATGCTAACATAAGAATATTTTTAGCACAAGTCCTTCATATTTTGATATTGACAGATCGGGTTAGCGGTGGTAAACTTTTATCGAATAGTTAACCGATGCTAACTATATGAAAAAGAGCTCGTTTAGCCAAACGGAATCGAAAGGAGAAATGATGATGCCGCTGACAATGGCGAATGCCGGTGAACAGAATTATATCAAGAAGATAACAGGCAAGGATGATATAAGACGGCACTTGGCAAATCTGGGATTTGTAGTTGGACAAAGTGTGACAGTTATTTGCAAGCTGGGCGGAAATCTGATTTTGTGTGTGAAGGATTCCCGTGTGGCGTTGGACCAGGGGATGGCCAATCGAATTATTGTTTAGAAATGGGGGAGGATTATGAGAACACTCAGAGATGTCAAACCGGGTGAGACGGTTAAAGTCCTAAAGCTTCACGGGCAGGGTGCGTTGAAGCGCAGGATCATGGACATGGGTATTACCAAGGGGGCGGATATCTACGTCCGTAAGGTAGCGCCGTTGGGAGACCCGGTGGAATTGACGGTGCGCGATTATGAGTTGTCGCTGCGCAAACGCGATTGCGAAATGATCGAAGTGG
This sequence comes from Christensenellales bacterium, assembly GCA_050945835.1. Lineage (GTDB taxonomy): Bacteria > Bacillota > Clostridia > Christensenellales > JBMNTQ01 > JBMNTR01. The sequence continues at coordinate 258,574 of JBMNTR010000001.1, forward strand.
AATAGATGCAAAGGTGCAATGATATTATTTTATGCAAAGGTTAGTATCTACTAACCGATTATTCGGGAGGGGAATGTGATGTCTATCAAAATCGCGCTGGCGGGAAACCCAAACAGCGGAAAAACGACGATGTTCAACGATCTCACGGGCAGCACCCAATACGTCGGGAACTGGCCGGGGGTTACCGTTGAAAAGAAGGAAGGTAAGCTCAAGGGCAACAAGCAGGTCATCATACAGGATCTGCCGGGCATTTATTCATTGTCGCCCTATACGATGGAAGAAGTGATCGCCCGGGATTATCTGATCAATGAGAAACCGGACGCTATTATAAACATTGTGGACGCGAGCAATATTGAGCGGAACCTATTTTTAACCACGCAGCTTTTAGAGCTGGGCATCCCCACGGTGGTGGCATTGAACATGATCGATGTCGTGCAGAAGAGCGGCGATAAGATCGATCTTCAAAAGTTGAGCGAAGCTTTGGGTTGTGAAGTCATGGAGACTTCGGCAATCAAGGGCATCGGGCTGCGTGAGGTGGCCCAAAGGGCGATTGAGCTGGTGGAATCAGGGCAAAAGCCGCAGCCGAAGAACACGTTTGGCGGAGTGATGGAGCACACCATCGCACATATCGAGGATATCATCAAAGAGGCTGTGGATGAGGAGCGCCTCCGCTGGTATGCCATTAAGCTGTTTGAGCGTGACGAAAAAGCGATGGCGCAGGTCACGCTGACCGGCGAGCAGCTGGCGGAGCTGGAAAAGACCATTCAGGAATGCGAAGCTGAGTTGGACGACGACAGCGAAAGCATCGTGACCAACCAGCGTTATGCCTATATCAATCAGGTGATGGACGCTTGTGTGAAGAAAAAGAACAAGGTCAAGCTGTCTACCTCGGATAAGATCGACCGGGTGGTGACCAACCGGTGGCTGGCGCTGCCCATATTCGCTGTGGTGATGTTTTTGGTCTATTACATAGCGGTCAGCACCATCGGCACCATGGCCACCGACTGGGTGAATGACAACCTGTTCGGGGAGATCGTTCCGCCGGCGGTGGAGGGGTGGCTGGTGTCTGTGGGCGCTGCCGAATGGCTGCAAATGCTGATACTAGACGGTATCATCGCAGGTGTGGGCGCGGTGCTGGGCTTCTTACCGCAGATGCTGGTGCTGTTCCTGCTGCTCGCCATACTGGAGGACTGCGGATATATGGCGCGTATCGCGTTCATCATGGATCGTATTTTCCGTAAATTCGGGCTGAGCGGTAAGTCCTTCATCCCTATGCTGGTAGGCACAGGCTGCAGCGTACCCGGTATCATGGCGTCGCGCACTATCGAGAATGAGCGTGACCGCCGCATGACTGTCATGACCACATCGTTCATACCCTGCAGCGCGAAGCTGCCCATCATCGCGCTCATCGCGGGCGCACTGTTCAGCGACAGCTGGTGGGTTGGGCCTTCCGCATATTTTGTGGGTATTGCAGCGGTGATCGTTTCGGGTATCATACTCAAAAAAACGAAGATGTTTGCAGGCGATCCGGCGCCCTTCGTGATGGAGCTGCCCGCCTATCATATGCCGCGTGTAAAAGGCGTTTTGATCCATATGTGGGACAGGGCGAAGGCGTTTGTGAAAAAAGCCGGTACGATCATATTCGTCAGCAGCATCGTGATCTGGGCATTGTCCACTTTCAACTGGCAGTTTGAGATGGTGGAAGCGGGAGAGTCCATACTCGGTGGTATCGGTCAGGTGATCGCGCCCATATTTGCGCCCCTAGGCTGGGGGCTGTGGCCCGCCGCTGTTGCCGCGATCATGGGGCTGGTGGCGAAGGAAAGCGTGGTGTCCACCTTCGGGATACTCTATGGAGTTGCCGAAGTCGCTGAAAACGGCGCTGAGATCTGGACCAACCTGCAAGCGGATTTTACAGGGCTTTCCGCCTACTCGTTCCTGCTCTTCAACCTGCTGTGCGCACCCTGCTTTGCGGCCATAGGTGCCATCAGGCGGGAGATGAACAGCGGAAAATGGACATGGTTTGCGATCGGATATCAGACCATACTCGCCTATGCGGTGTCTATGATCGTATACCAGCTGGGTATGCTGATCAGTGCGGGCGTGTTCAACATCGCCACCATGATCGCCATACTGCTCGCCATACTGATGATCTATCTGCTGTTCCGCCCGGACAAACAACATCCGGTGAAAAGGCTGGATGGTGCGGCTTAATAGATAAGGAAGTGGTTTGAATGTTGCAATGGATAGAACACAATCTTTCAACACTGTTGATCGCGTTGGTGCTGGCCTTGCTGGTGGGTTTGGTGATCGTATACCTGATACGCCAGAAGAAGAAAGGCAAGTGTGTAGGCTGTGATTCCTCACACTGCGCGAGCTGCCAAGGGCATTGCGAAAGCCAGCAGCAGGATTCATCGAAAAAGACGTGAACCTTAAACGGTTCATATGAATACACTAAAAAGGGCCTCTATGTATCTTTTCCCTTCAGCTTCGGGTTTCGAGAGGGGCAGCTTCCCTCTCGAAACCCAACCGCTAAAGCACTTGGGACAGTCAGGATGCTTCATAAAGCTTCCCGCATGAGCCCTCATGATAAACTCCATTCTTGTACTGCGCAAAGAGCATATATCCATATATGCTCTTTGCGCTTTTCATTTTAAGGTTTCGAGCGAAACATCGTTATCTTGTCATCAGAACATGGAAATTATTATATGAAAATCGATATGTTACGTGTTACAAAACTGCCAGAAAGCAAACGGAATAATGCGTTTAAAACCTGTATTGGAGTATATTGCGAAAAGCCTGTGCAGCTGTTGACGCATACATATATTTGTCATATAATTACAGCATATCAACTTATAGTATTCTGTTATTTTCCGGGTTTGCATCCCGCATTAAAAAGTTTAATATTATAGAAAACAAAAAGGAGAAAAGGCATGAAAAAAGCAGATATTGGCTTGATCGGGCTCGCTGTCATGGGTGAAAACCTCATCATGAATATGGAGAGCAAGGGTTTTACGGTGGCTGTTTACAACCGCACCGTGGAAAAAGTGGATAATTTCGTAAACGGGCGCGCAAAGGGCAAAAACATTATCGGTACGCGTACCATACAGGAATTCGTGGATAATCTGGAAAAACCCCGCAAAGTCATGATGATGGTCAAAGCGGGTAATCCGGTGGATAAGCTGATCGATACCCTCATTCCCTACCTCGAAGAGGGCGATATCATCATCGACGGCGGCAACTCCCATTTCCCGGATACCATCCGCCGCACGGAGTATGTGGAATCAAAAGGATTGCTCTATATCGGCACCGGTGTTTCCGGCGGCGAAGAAGGCGCGCTGCTGGGGCCCAGCATGATGCCGGGCGGCTCGGTTGCTGCGTGGGCACATGTAAAGCCCATCTTCCAGTCGATTTGTGCGAAAGTTGAAGACGGTTCGCCCTGCTGCGACTGGGTGGGTGAAAACGGCGCCGGGCATTTTGTCAAGATGGTGCACAATGGTATCGAATACGGCGACATGCAGCTCATTTGTGAAGCGTACATGCTGATGAAGGACGTGCTGGGCATGAGCGCAGACGAAATGCATGAGGTGTTCAAAGAATGGAACGAAGGTGAGCTTAACAGCTATCTGATCGAGATCACACGGGATATACTCGCCTTCAAAGATGAAGACGGCGAGCCTATCGTGGATAAGATACTCGATACCGCCGGCCAGAAGGGCACCGGCAAATGGACCGCCGTTGCCGCATTGGACGAAGGCGTACCGCTCACGCTGATCGGTGAGGCTGTGTTCTCCCGCTGCCTGTCTGCCCTGAAAGACGAGCGTGTGGAGGCATCTAAAGTATTCAAGGCGCCCGAAGTGAAGTTTGAAGGCGACAAAAAGGCTCTGATCGACGATATACGAAAAGCGCTGTATGCGTCCAAGATCGTATCCTATGCGCAGGGCTACACACTGATGCGTTCGGCGGCCAAGACCTATGGATGGAATCTGCACTACGGCGAAATCGCGCTGATGTGGCGCGGCGGCTGCATTATCCGTTCCACCTTCTTAGGTAAGATCAAAGAAGCGTTTGATGATCAACCCGATCTGGCCAACCTGCTGCTGGATCCCTTCTTTAAAGACACGGTGGAAAAAGGCGAGGAGAGCTGGCGCAGGGTATGCGCTTTGGCCATCATGAACGGCATCCCCATGCCCGCGTTCACATCGGCGCTGGCATACTTCGATGGATATCGCTCCGAACGTCTGCCTGCTAATTTGCTGCAGGCGCAGCGCGATTATTTCGGCGCACATACCTACGAACGGCTGGATAAACCGCGCGGCGAGTTCTTCCACACCAACTGGACGGGCCGCGGTGGCTCGACAGCCGCTTCTACCTACGAGGTATAATATCGCAAAGCAGCGTATTGCTCTCGTGTGCGTGCGGACCTTCGCCTACGGAGAAACCGCCATGCACAGCAGCAAAGCGGCTCATGCCGTCGCAGCTGTTTTGCAGCCAGGGCATAACAAAGCTTGTACGACCGGGCAATGCATCACATAGAAACTGAAGGATATCATGCGCAATGCGCCGAAAAAGAATTCTTTTTCGGCGCATTCTTTCTGTATGCGCTGCGCAGCGTTACAGGCCAAGAGAGTGCACGCCGGCTATCATGCATAAGTTTTATGTGGGATCAAATGCTATGAATGATCCGCTCACAAGAGCAGGATATTCAAATTGACAACCGTAAGGCAGAGCGTTATGATCAAAATAGCTTAAACGTTACAGTTAGCGTTAACTTCACAGGAGGTTTTCATGAAAACGCCCACTATGCGGGATATCGCACGGCATTTAAATGTGAGCGTAACCACCGTCACCAAAGCCTTGCACGGGCATAGCGATATCTCGGATGAGACCAAAAAGAAGGTGCAAGACGCCGCACAAGAGCTGGGATATGTGTTAAACTTTATGGCCGCGCATATGCGGCAAACCAATGGCACCTTGGTCGGATTGGTGCTTTCGGATATCTCGAAGCCCTTTTTTTCCGATATGATCCATGGATACGAGCACACATTGACCGAAGCGGGCTACTATACGCTGCTGTTTACGTCCTATGAGGATGCGCACAAAGAATTTGAGCACATCAAGCAGCTGTGTTCGCTCAATATTGCGGGCATCATACTGGATCTCGCACAGGGGAGCGAAAAGAGCGTGCAGTGGCTGCGCACCCGCGGCGTTCCCTTTGTGCTGACCAACCGCTATCAATGTGCGCATGAGGATTATTATGTCATGGCAGACAACGAGCAGGTGGGTTATCTGGCCACGCGGCATCTGCTGCGCAATAACACGGACGGCCCCGTTTTATGTGTGAACGGGCCGGAGGGTATTTCGCCTACAGTGCGCCGGTATGCCGGATATTGCCGCGCGCTGCAAGAGGCGGGGCGTTCGGTGGATAGAAAATACATATTTCAGGACAACTACGGACTTGAAGACGCCTACAAGGCGGGGCTGGTTGCGGGCAGGCGATGCAAACCGCCCTTCGGGGTGTTTTGTTCGACCGACCATGTGGAGTGCGTGGTCTTGATGACAAGAAAGTGAATCAGGATAGTCATGGAAATGCAGGTAAAGAAAGCAATTCTGTCAACTCGACTTAAACTATTGATGTGTGTAGTAAGCGGCTAATAATCC
>JBMNTR010000002.1:0-244225 GCA_050945835.1 Christensenellales bacterium
ATGCGGACGAAGCTGAAACAGCGGTTGCGCTGCTGATGTTCAAAGACATGGTGGACATGAGTGTAGTGGAAGACGCTTGGGGTCATGGCTGGCTGCCGATCGGCCAGTACGACGCATCGGTGGATCCTTACCAGAGGCCGCACCGTTGGAGCGAAGTGGAAGGCAACAACGCGATCGAGCGTTTTGGCACACCGGAAGGCGTTGTAGGAACACCCTCGGTAGCGACAGCCGAAAAGGCGAAGAGACCGATCGCCGCAATCTGCGAATATCTGGTATATTCGGTCTACGAGATACTGGAAGCATTCCCTCCGGGAGAAGTACCGCCCATCGAAGAGCTGACATTCAGAACAAAAGAAGAGATGGCGCCGTATCTGAAAGAACCCATGAGCGAAGGCTGGAAGTCTGTGCATGAAATGCCCAGAATCGGCATCTTCAACAAACTGTAATCCCACGACATAACTACATCAAAAGCCACCCGGTTACGGGTGGCTTTGTAAAGTCAAGGCTGTCATATGCATCGACAGCCTTCTTTATTACCACGCACGGACAACCGTATTGTCCGCAATGCCATGATTTGTCTTCGTCTTACTGGATACTGTCTTTCGTCAACAAAGGCTATCTAAACAATATTCTGTTTTTTCGCTTACGACCGCGCTTGACATTAGTTATTGTGTCCATCCTATTGCTTTTTATAATTGGAAATTTCTGCAAATATACCTGTGCAGATGCAATTTCTAAATGACTAGGTTCTTTTAAGTGTTTATGATAAAATATATCGAATGAACTCATCAGGAGGAAGCTGTTTTGAAGAGATACTGGAGTAAGTTAGCGTCATCCCTAACACCTTATGTGCCGGGCGAACAACCCAGGATGACCAATCTGATCAAGCTCAACACAAATGAGAATCCATATCCGCCTTCGCCTGCGGTTAAACAGGCGATCCAAAGCGCCCAAATCGATTTGCTCAGGCTGTATCCAGATCCTTTGAGCACAGAGTTGATCAAAGGAATCGCGATGCGTCATGGTGTGAGCGAAGATAGTGTGTTTGTTGGAAACGGCTCCGACGAAGTGCTGGCCTTTTGCTTTATGGCATTTTTTGACGCAGAGCACCCGATTCTTTTTCCGGATATCACCTATAGTTTTTATGAGGTTTACGCTTCCCTCTGTCGCATACAAAGCCGGCTCATTCCGCTCACGCAGGATTTTCGCATCGATCCGGATGATTACCGGCGCGATTCGGGCGGCGTGGTGATCGCCAACCCAAACGCCCCTACCGCCATCGCATTAAACCTCGACGAGATCCGCACAATTGTGAAGAGTTGCTCCCGTGCGGCCATCATTGATGAGGCGTATGTCGAATTTTGCAACCAAAGCGCGCTGCCGCTCTTAGACGAATGCGACAATATCATCGTCGTGCGTACGCTGTCTAAGTCTCATTCTCTGGCCGGTATGCGTGTGGGCTACGCCGTAGCGCAGCCTGATCTGATCGCCGCTTTAAACTGCATTAAAAACTCCTTTAATTCCTACACATTGGACAGACTGGCACAAGCAGCAGCGCTTGCTGCGTTACAGGATGAAGCATACTGTCAGTCTCAAATACAGCGCGTCGTCCATACGCGCGACGTCACCATCCAAGAACTAAAGCGGCTCGGCTTCTCTGTTTTGCCTTCGCAAGCCAATTTTGTGTTTATGACACACCCCGACATACACGCGTCCGAGCTTGCGCAGCGCCTGCGGCAGAGCAGCATCATCGTGCGTCATTTTGCAAAACCCCGCATCGATGATTATCTGCGTGTGACCATAGGCACACAGGAGCAGATGCAGGCCCTCATCGATACACTTGGGGCTATCTTGCAATAATCCAGAATTTTCGATATAATATGTGTCTGAATTGAAACATAGGGAGGACAATGCTATGCCTGTTCGGGTACCGGACAATCTTCCTGCTATTGAAACGCTTCAACAGGAAAATATTTTTGTGATGACATATGAGCGCGCCTTTAAACAGGACATCCGTCCTTTGCGCATCGGCATCATGAACCTCATGCCCACAAAAATAACAACTGAAACGCAGCTTTTGCGTATGCTGGGCAACACGCCCTTGCAGATAGATGTTACCTTCATATTCCCCAGGTCACACCGGCCTAAAAACACGCCCTCGGAGCACATGCAGGCGTTCTACCAGACGTTTGACGATATTAAGCACGAAAAATTCGACGGCATCATCATTACGGGTGCGCCCGTTGAATTGCTGGATTTTTACGATGTGCACTATTGGGAAGAATTAACGGATGTCATCAACTGGGCCTCCACCAACGTATTCTCTACGCTGTTCATTTGCTGGGGCGCACAGGCGGGGCTTTATCATCTATACGGCGTCAACAAATATGAGCTGGGTGAAAAATGTTTCGGCGTGTTTGAACATGTAAAATGCGATCCCACCAGCAAGCTTTTACGCGGTTTCGATGATCGTTTTTATGTCCCGCATTCCAGACACACCGGCATCCATACGCGCGATGTGGAGAAAGTACAGGATCTGGTGATCCTTTCCAAAAGCAAAGAAGCGGGCATCTATCTGCTCGCCTCAAAGGATTATAAATACGTGTTTGCGACGGGGCATTCGGAGTATGATGCGGATACGCTCAAGCGTGAATATGAGCGCGACGTTGCGAAAGGGCTGCCTATCAAAGTTCCGTGCAACTACTTCCCAAACGATGATCCCACGAAGCCGCCCATCGTGCGCTGGCGTTCGCATTCCAATTTACTCTTTGCAAACTGGCTTAACTATTGCGTTTATCAGGAGACTCCTTTCGATATCAATCAGATTGGCTGATGCACATCTCGCAGGAAGGCCGATTGGAGAGCCGACATGAAACGTTTTCTTCTGTTTTGTTTGGTCTTTTGCTTGCTTTTTTCGGGAAACGTATGCATCGTGCAGGCGGGCGACGGCATGCCTGCCTTCGATCTGCCCATAAACAGCTCTGTACCCGTCTCGTTAAACGCGGCGGGCGCAAAGTATAAGTTCTCGCTCTCATCCGAACCTATGTCCGTCGTCAGCATCCATTTTCAAGCCCAATCGGGTACAGCCTATGCCTGGCTCTATTGGCGCAGCGGTTCCGTGGAATCTCCCCTTTGCCGGCTGCCTGTCAACCAGGTGTTTTCAGAAGGGTTGGATAAAGGCAACTACAGCATCGTCATCGAATCGGAAGAGTCTTTTGAAGGATCGCTGAGCCTTTTTATTAAAACGCCTTCAGCTGCGATTGGCAATCTCTCCACCAATTTCAGCGGTGTAAACAACTATATCCGCTGCGATATGACGGTGGATCAATATTGTGAAGCCTCCTTCATCATCGCGGATGCACATGCAAAGCCCGTCTTTGAAGTGCCGCCTCAAATCTATTATTCGAACACAACCTATACGTTCACCTGGCCGCTTCCGAATGACCTCAATGAAGCAGCGGGCAACTATACGCTTTCGGCGTATACGCGTGATGCTTTGGGTGTATACCCCAGCAACACGCTCTTCGTGTCGGTGCCTGCAAGCTATCAACTTACAGCGTTGGATGTCCCTTCCTCCGTTTCCCCCGAAGCAGACGGTCTTATGGTCTCCTATATGCTGAATCAAGCCTGTCATATGCGCATAACCGCGCAAGGGCCTGATGGGTCAAGCCACATACTGTTCGACGGCCAGGCAGAAAAAGGCGAGAACACATTGACCTGGGATTGCCGCGATCAATCAGGCAAACTGCTGCCTGCAGGGCAATATCAGCTTCTCTTCTTCGGCGGCGACGGCCAGATCCAATACACGCGCGCCTTTCTGCTCGTTGAGTCTCCCATCAGCACAAAGAACGGCGCAGACGGAACAGCTTCTTTCAGCGCGGATTCATTTGACGCGCGCCTTGGCCACAAAGACGACGATTGGGCGCTGCAATTCTTCTTTGCCTCATCCCATGCTTGCGATGCGTATGTCACCATCACCCCTCAATCTGAATCCGGTGCAAAAAAGCCACCCTTTTATGAAAAGGGTTTTTCACTTGCAAAAAAAGGTGTGCAGGAGATCGTTTGCCCGCTTAAGAATATCCCTTCCGGCGTCTATGAATATGTTTTGGCGGTCGGGCCCGCCAAAGAGAAATCACATTACACCTACAAAGGGACGATGACAATCCCCTTTGTATCCACACCGCCGCCCGCAGATGAACTGCCGGATATACCGGCAAACGGCGGCAATGGAGGCGGCGGATACGGTTCTTATTCCGGCAACTCTTTGCCGAGTGACAGCTTTTCTCCGGCTACGGATTCGCCGTACGGGCTCGCGACCTCCACCTCACAGCCCAAAAGCCTGTTTGGCAGCATCACTGAGTTCGAAGGTGAATCCTTGTCCGGCGAACCCTTGCCCGGTGAACTTCCGGATGAACCGGTCGCATCTGAAAACACGACCCGCTCCCGTCAATCCCTCCTCCTGCTCATCTCTTGTGTGTTGTGCATTCTGCTGCTGGCATATCAGTATATCCGGCAGAAAAAAGGGGCTCAATAGTCTGCGCGCATAACATCTTGCGTTTTGATCAATCTGCTGGTAAAATTGTTATGATTGACATGAAGGAGAGTTGGATAATGAAGAATATAAAAGTCGCGATCCTTGGTTTAGGTACGGTGGGAGGGGGCGTCTACAGGCTCATACAAAACGACCGCGATGAAATCGAACATAAGGAAGGCATTCGCTTAGAGGTTAAAAAAGTACTTGCCAAGCAGTATGCTTTTGATATTCCTGAAGCACAAAAGGCGCAATCGATCGAAGAAATCGTTCAGGACGACGAAATCAGTGTCGTCATAGAGCTAATGGGCGGCGTGGAACCGGCAAAAAGCTTCATTCTGGCTGCTCTTGAGAAAGGGAAGACGGTCGTCTCCGCCAACAAACACCTGATCGCACGGCATTGGTCGGAAATTGAATCCGTAGCGAAAGAACACGACGCAGGCTTCTATTTTGAAGCAAGCGTGGGCGGAGGCATACCCATTATACTGGCTGTGCGCGACGGCCTGCAGGCCAATACGATCACATCCATCTATAGCATTATCAACGGAACGACAAACTACATACTCACAAAAATGTCGGAGGAGGGCGGCTCTTTTGACGAAGTGCTCGCAGAAGCGCAAGCGCTTGGCTACGCGGAAGCCGATCCCACCAGCGATGTAGACGGGCACGACGCAGCCAATAAGCTATCTATACTGGCTTCCATGGCGTTTCATTCCAAGGTTCCTCTGGATCGCGTCTATTGCGAGGGCATCCGCGGTATTACATCCGAAGATATTCAGAATGCTCAAGCCTTGGGCTATGCGATCAAACTCTTGGCCATCGGCAAGAAGGACGGCACGAAAGTCGAAGCGCGTGTGCATCCCACTATGATTCCGCTTACACATCCGCTGGCGAGTGTGCGCGGCTCTTTCAACGCTGTTTTTCTGCACGGCAACAATGTGGATGACCTGATGTTTTACGGGCGCGGCGCCGGCGAAATGCCCACAGCCAGCGCAGTCGTTTCCGACATCATATATGCCGCCAATTTGACAAGCCATCGGTATTCCACTTTCAAAAACGATTATCCTCTGCCCAGTGAACTGCAATTTGAGGATAACTGGCTGAGCGCGTTCTATCTTCGTATGCAGGTTGAAGATAAACCCGGCGTGCTTTCACAAATCGCGGGCATCATGTCCAAATACGATGTGAGCATCTCCTCCGTGATCCAAAAGGGCAGCGGGGACAATGCAACCATATTGTTCATTACGCATACAGCGCGTGAAAACTCTGTGAAAAACGCCATTGTCGAAATCAAACAGCTGGAGTCTGTTATGGAAGTCGCCAACATCATACGAGTGGAGGACTGAGGATTGCAATTCAATCATATTCGGACAAAAAATGCCTTTTAAAAAAGGCATTTTTTATTTAAATGAAAGTGGATGAATACTCTGCATGCAAGCGCACGCCGGCGTTTGCCGCCCCGCAAGCCGAATCACGCCTATTGAAACGCAATGCCTTGCAGAATTCTATCCATATACGCATAGAAGGTTTTGGCTTCACTTTGCAGGCAGCTGAAGTGCAGCTTATACAAGTTGCCCCGGTGTTGTATGACGAACAGGGAATGCTCAACGGTGATCGTTTGCTGCGGTGTTTGATCCGCTTCCTGTGTGTCCTCATCTTCGGCATTCAATGTTTCCTGCATCTGATACAAGATCCCCATTGCGGCATATCCATTGATCGAAAGCTCATCGGCCGCATCAATATCCAGCCCTCCGGCATGCTCCACCTCATCTATCAGATCGGCAAGCAATTCCTCTTGGATCACATCGCTGCCGTCTTGCTTTGTCGCATACAAAGCCGGCCAGTATTTAAAATCGTCATTGGGAATCAGCTTGAACCCGCCTGCTTTTTCGTAATCCCATTTCAAAGGGACGTCTATTTGAAATCCCAGGCCACTGTCTATTGTTTTTGTATCGATGTCAATATATTTTATGGAGGAGCCTTTCACATCAACGCTCAGGCCGCCCTGTTGTATGATATTTTCATCGTCCTCCGGTTCCATATGCGCTTCATCGTTTGGGTGTTGTGCCGCCTGACTGGCCTGCGGGGCGCTTGTTTCATACTGACAGCCCGCAAACAGCGCCAACACCATGAGCACCACCCAAAACAGTACCGTTTTTTTCATCGTACGCTTCCTTTTTATCTGTCATACAAAGCGTTTTCACCCGTGCCTGAAAAACGCCTGTACAGGGACTATTTTATGCCGATGTCCTTTCTAAAATACATGTCTTTAAATTGGATCCTGTCTACGCCCGCATAAGCGCGCCTGATCGCGTCATCATGGCTTTCCCCGCAGGCGGTTACGCCCAGTACACGCCCGCCGGTGGTCACGATCTCGTCCTCTTTTACTTTCGTGCCCGCATGGAATACCCACACATGCTCCCGCTCGACTGCCTGCTCGATACCATGGATGGGATAACCCGTTTTATATGCCATAGGATATCCGCCAGACGCCATCACGATGCATACCGCGCTTCCGGCTGCCCACTGCAAGGAGATTTCATGCAGCCGCTCCTGCGCGACCGCTAAAAAAATCTCCATCAGATCATTTTTAAGCATAGGCAATACAGCCTGAGTTTCCGGATCTCCAAAACGCGCGTTGTATTCCAGCACCTTAGGGCCTTCCTTTGTGAGCATCAATCCAAAATATAACACACCCTTGAACTTGCGCCCTTCAGCCATCATCGCATCCACAGTCGGGCGCATGATCTGCGTCTCCACCTGTGCGGCGAGCTCGGGCGTATACGCCATCGAAGGAGCGAACGCACCCATGCCCCCCGTGTTGGGGCCCATATCGTCATCAAAGGCGCGTTTATGATCCTGCGCGCTGATCATGGGGCGTATCGTGACGCCATCGGTAAAGCACAGCACGGAAACCTCTGGCCCTGTCATGAACTCTTCGATCACCGCCAGCTGCCCTGCTTCGCCAAACAGCTTGTGTACCATGACATCCTCGATCGCACGGTCAGCCTGCTGTTCGTCTTCACAGATGATCACGCCCTTGCCAAGAGCCAGACCATCCGCCTTTACAACCACGGGATACCCGATTTCACGCGCATATTTTTTCGCTTCGGCAGCATCCGTAAACGCACCGTATCCGGCGGTTGGAATGCCGTATTGTTTCATCAGGTCTTTGGCAAACACTTTACTGCTTTCAATCATCGCCGCTTTTTGGCTCGGCCCAAAACAGAGTATGCCGCTTGCCTCCATCGCGTCCACCATGCCCATGGCCAGCGGGTCATCCGGCGCCACCACGCAGAAATCGATGCCCTCTTTTTTGGCATACGCGACCATGGCGTCGATATCCTTTGCTTGTATGTCGACGCAGCACGCATCCTGCGCAATTCCGCCGTTACCCGGCGCGCAATACAGCTTATCCACCCGTTTGCTCTGCTTGAGTTTCCATATGATCGCATGCTCACGGCCGCCGCCGCCCACTACCAATACCTTCACAAAACGTTCCCCCTGCTCAATGCTTAAAATGTCGCATGTTGGTAAATACCATCGCCATGCCCGCCGTGTCACACGCCTGGATAGAATCCTCATCGCGTATTGAGCCGCCCGGCTGAATCACAGCGCTTATCCCTGCTTTGGCAGCCGCCATCACGCAATCGTTAAACGGGAAAAATGCATCCGAAGCCATCACGGCGCCCTGCACCTCTTTTTTGCTGCGCTTGATCGCTTCCTCGGCCGCCCAGATACGGTTGGTCTGTCCCGGGCAGATACCCAGCGTGCGCTTTCCTTTTGCAATCACGATGGCATTGGATTTAACATGTTTGACCACCTTCCAGGCAAACAGCATGTCTTCCATCTCCTGATCAGAGGGCGCTCTCTTGGTCATGACCGTCGGTTCGCCGTTCAGCAGCTGCAGATCGCCGTCCTGATACAATAAGCCGCCCACCACACGCTTTAAATCCTTGGTCAGCGTGTTGTCTCTTTCCTTCATGATGGCAGGCAGTTTGAGCAAGCGCAAATTCTTCTTTTGTGTCAGAATCTCCAGCGCTTCCTCTGAAAAATCCGGCGCGATGATGATCTCTAGAAATATGCTTGCCATCTCCTGTGCGGTCGCTTCATCCACCGTTTGATTCATAGCGACGATCCCGCCGAATATGGAAACCGGATCCCCTTCGTATGCGCCCTTGTATGCTTCAAGCAGTGTTGAAGCGCTGCACACGCCGCAGGGATTCGCATGCTTGACCGCCACCACCGTCGTTTCTTCGAATTCACGCAAAAGCTCCACCGCGCCGTTGGCGTCGTTGATATTGTTATAGGACAGCTCCTTCCCGTTCAGTTGCATTGCCGCGTGCAAGCAGCTCGCATCCGGGGTGATCTGCCGGTAAAAAGCCGCGCGTTGGTGCGGGTTTTCGCCATAGCGCAGGTTCTGCGCCTTTTCAAATGTCAGCGTCAACTGCTCCGGCAGTTCGCACACGCTGTTCTGTGCGCACAAATAGGATGCGATCAGCGCGTCGTAAGCGGCGGTATGTTCGAATACCTTGCGGCACAGCTCCTGGCGCAAATACTCGGAAACAGACCCTTCCTCGCGATATGCATCCAGCACCCTCTCATAGTCATTGATGTCCACAACCACCGTTACGTCTTGGAAGTTTTTGGCGGCGGCACGCAGCATGGAAGGCCCGCCGATGTCTATATTTTCAATCGCTTCTTCAAAAGTCACGTCGGGCTTTAAGATTGTCTGTTTGAAAGGATACAGATTCACCACCACGATATCGATGGGCAATATGTTCAATTCTTCCAATTGCTTCATATGCGCGGCGTTGGAACGCATCGCCAATATGCCCGCGTGTACATTCGGATGCAGCGTCTTTACCCGGCCGTCTAAACACTCGGGAAAACCGGTGACATCCGAAACAGATGTGACAGGCACATCGTTTTCCTGTAATATTGTGCTCGTTCCGCCTGTGCTCACGATTTCAAACTCCAGCTTGACAAGCTCTTTTGCGAAATCCACGATGCCCGTCTTGTCCGATACGGACAGAAATGCTCTTCTCATTCGTTTAAACTCCTTTCGCTCATTCAAAACTTGAATCTTTCTGCCGGCGGTATGCGCAATCTCTGATCGTCACTTTCCGGCCCTGCACTTCGATGCGCCCTTCAACAAAGTATTTCACCGCCAGCGGCAGCAGCTCATGCTCCACCTTCAACACTCTTTGCGCCAGGGAATACACATCGTCCTCCGGGTGTACGCACACCGGTTTCTGGAGGATCACAGGTCCGGTGTCCGTGCCTTCATCCACAAAGTGCACCGTCGCACCCGACACCTTCGCGCCGTAATCGAGCACCGATTGATGCACGCGTTCCCCATAGAAGCCGGGCCCGCAAAACGCCGGCATGAGCGACGGATGGATGTTTATGATTCTATTGCGGTAACGGCTGATCACTTTCGGGCCCAGTATGGACAAATAACCCGCCAGCACGATTAAATCCGGTTCAAAGGCCCCCAGCGCTTCACAGACCGCCTCGTCAAACAAACCGGCGTCCTGATGATCTGCACGCCGGATACACATGGCATCAACGCCATGATTTTTCGCTCTGTTCAGGGCATAAGCATCCGGCCTGCTCACGATCAAACCAGCGACACGTGCGGGAATAAAGCCGCTTTCACAGGCGTCCATCACCGCCTGCATATTCGTGCCACCGCCCGATGCCATCACCACCAGCTTCTTCATTCGCAAAGTGTAATCCCCGCTTCTCCTCGAACAACCTCGCCGATCACATAGGCTTTTTCGCCCAGCGCCTGTGCCGATTGCACAAACGTGTCCGCGTCATTTTTATCTATGGCGCAGACCATGCCAATGCCCATGTTGAATGTATGGAACATATCGTTCTTTTTGATCTGCCCTTCCTGCTCCAGCATCGTGAAGATAGGCAGGATTTCCCAGCTGCCCAGCCGGATGTCAGCCCGAAGTCCTTCCGGCATGATGCGCGGAATATTTTCGTAAAACCCGCCGCCCGTAATATGCGCGATGCCATGGATGACGTATTCTTCCAGCAGGCCGAGAATCGTCTTTACATAGATCCGTGTCGGCCGGAGCAGTTCTTCGCCCAAGGATGTGCCCAATTCGTATACAAACCGCGACAATGCTCCGCTTTCCATTTTAAACAGCCGGCGCACGAGCGAAAAACCGTTGCTGTGGATGCCTGAGGACGCCAACCCAATGATCGCATCCCCCTCCTGCACCGATCGGCCGTCTATGATATGCCCTTTGTTGACCATGCCTACGCAAAAACCCGCCATGTCGTATTCATCCTGGGAATACATGCCGGGCATCTCCGCCGTTTCACCGCCCAGCAGCGCACACCCTGCCTGAACACAGCCATCCGCCACACCCTTGACAACTTCGGCGATGCGCTCCGGATACACCTTGCCGGTGGCGATATAGTCGAGAAAGAACAAGGGTGCTGCACCATGGCAAACGACATCGTTGACACACATCGCCACGCAATCGATTCCGATGGTGTCATGCTTGTCCATCACAAAAGCGAGTGCCAGCTTGGTGCCGACGCCATCCGCCCCTGCCACCAGCACTTTGTTGTTGCCCAGATCATACAAACCTCCAAAGTTGGCCAAGCCGCTGAGCACCGAATCGTTCATGGTGGACGCGACATGCTCTTTCATCAGCCTGACAGCCTCATAACCGGCGTGGACGTCAACACCTGCGTCCTTGTATGTAATTCCCAATCAAACGGCCCCCTTTTTATCTGCTTGCAATCATCGGTCGGTGATTCAGTCGTCTAACAGCGCCTGCAATCCATTTTGAAGCTTTTTATCCTTCTTGATCACGTCGTTTGCCATATTCTTTTTATATTCGATCATCTTTTGCTGTAAATACCCATAGCGCAAAGATAATATCTGCACAGCGAGCAAGGCTGCGTTTTGCGCCCCGTTGATCGCAACCGTCGCCACCGGTATGCCTGCCGGCATCTGCACGGTGGATAGCAGGGAATCCAGCCCGTCCATAGTAGAGGACTGAATGGGGATGCCGATCACCGGCAACGGCGTGTATGCCGCCAGCACACCCGCTAAATGTGCCGCTTTTCCTGCTGCGGCGATGATCACCTCGATTCCGTCGTCCGCAGCATGTTTGCTGAATGCATGTGCCGCATCCGGCGTCCTGTGTGCGGAGATCACGCGGGCCTGCACCTCGATATCGAATTCCTTCAGAATTCTAAAAGCAGGTTTTAAAGCCTCAAGGTCACTGTCACTTCCCATCACAATCGCAGCTTTAGGCATTGTCACCCTCCAGAAATTTTCATTTAAAATAAGCGTTTACATACGCGAATCGTTTGTTATTGTACCAAATCGGTACCAAAAGGTCAATCGTGCGGTGTTTATGAAAACAAGCCTGTAACGGTCTTGATCAGCTCTCCATTTTCGAGCAAAATTCCTTGATGGCCGCTTCATATATGCGGTCATACGGCATTTTATGTTCCTTTGCCGCGCGGGCGCAGTCGTCGTATTCCGGCACAGCCCTGCGCGCGGACACTTTCACGCGTATATCGCCATATCGCGTGCGCACAACCGTTTCGCGCCGTTGTGCAACACTGCGTCTCATACGGCATTTGCGCAGCCCGAGTGTGGTCGTTTCTTTAAGTATGATGCCGCTCAGCCTATCCTCATCCTCAGCCTTTCCGATGACAGACAACATGTAAGCGGGCCTGTTTTTCTTCATTTGGATGGGCGTATAGTAAACATCCAGAGCACCCGCCTCCAACAGCCTTTCCATGGCATATCCAAGCATCTCTCCGCTCATATCGTCTATATTGGCGCTCAACACGCAAACCGAATCCTCCTCGTTTTGCTGCTCGCCGAACATGACGCGAAGGCCGTTTAAAATGCCATAATCCTTCTTTCCGAATCCGTAGCCGATCCTTTCTGTCATGAGATCGTCCATACGCCGGAATTCATCCGCAAGCTCGGCAATGATGGCGGCGCCCGTGGGTGTTACCAGCTCACCCTCCACCTGAGCGGAATACACAGGGATGCCTTTGAGTATTTGTGCCGTCGCCGGGGCGGGTATCGGCATGATGCCATGCTCGCAGGTTACCGTCCCATAGCCAACGTGCAGAGGGGAGGCGTATACCCTGTCCGGGTTGATGCAATCCATGGCAATACACGTTCCCACCACATCGATAATGGTGTCCACAGCGCCCACTTCATGAAAATGGACATCCTCAAGGCCCACGCCATGCACATGCGCTTCCGCTTCGCCGATCCGCTTTATGATGGACAACGCACGCTCCTTGATCGTTTCTTTCAGCGTGCTTTGGCCGATGAGCCGGCAAATGTCTGTATAGTTGCGTCTGTTCGGCGTATGAAAGTGATCTTTATTTGTGCCCTTGGCCTGTTCTTTGCAGTCATGGATATGGGTATGTTCATGTACATGGCTTGCAGCGCTGTCCTGCCCGGCCTGCGTATGAGGATGGTGCGCGTGGGAATGATCATGTGCGTGTGCATGGTCTTTTCCCTCTTCGGAAGCTGCATGGCAGACATGCAGATCCGTTCCCATAATGCCGTGCCGCATGGTTTTTGAGACACGCAGCTCAAACTCGTCGTCTATTTGGAGCTTGGCTAATTCCTCACAAAGGAAAGACACATCCACACCCATATCCAGCAACGCCCCCAGCGCCATATCACCGCTGATGCCGGCAAAACAGTCGAAATACAAAACTTTCATCTTTTATCATCCTCTTTCAATATCATCCGATTGATGGTTGCGGCCGTGTATCCTGCGCCAAATCCGTTGTCTATATTCACGCAGGTCACCCCGCTGGCACAGCTGTTCAGCATGGCCAGCAGCGCCGCTAAACCGTCAAAGCTCGCGCCATATCCCACGCTGGTCGGTACGGCGATCACAGGGCAATCCACAAGCCCCGCAATCACGCTGGGCAACGCACCCTCCATGCCGGCAACCGCGACGATCGCATGCGCATAAGATAGCGTATCGAAATAGCTTAAAAGCCTGTGCAGCCCGGCGACGCCCACATCATAAAGCCTTTTGACACATGCGCCCATCGTTTCCGCCGTGACCGCCGCTTCCTCGGCCACCGGTATATCGCAGGTGCCGCCTGTCGCCACCACGATGTAGCCGCCTTCATGTGTGTTCTTTTGCGGGTTGATTACGATGATCCGTGCCTGCTCATGATAGACGTTGTCTAAATCCTTTACCGCCTGATAGGTGGCTGCATCCACCCGTGTCAGCAGTATGTTTTTCGCACCTCGGCGGTGCATGCTCAGCGTGATCTCACGCACCTGCTGCGGCGTTTTTCCGGCACAATACACCACCTCGCAATGCCCCTGCCGCAAATGCCTGTGATGATCGACCTTCGCAAATCCGATATCTTCAAACGGCTTCTTCTTCAATTCATTCAGCGCGCTTTCAACGCTCATTTCACCGCTTTTAACCTTCTCTAAAAACACCCTGGGGTCATCCATAATCATCCGTTACTCCTTGGTCGTTTCATTCAGGCTGCCCATCCGGTAGCCGCCCAGATCCAGCGTTACGTAGATGTATCCCAACTGTTTCAGATACGCTACAACTTGGCCCGCATGGGCAAGCAGCGCGTCAAGTTGCCCCTGTGCAGCTTCGATACGCGCGAGTTGACCATGGTGGCGCACGCGCACATCATAAAACCCCAAACCATGCAAAAAAACCTCCGCTTGCTCTATTTGCTCCAGTTTCTGTTCACTCAACGCTTCGCCGTAGGGAATTCTGGAGGCCAGGCAGGCGTAGGACGGCTTATCGAAAATATCCAATCCCATTTGTTTGGAAAGGCAGCGGATATCCCGCTTAAACAATCCGCAAGCCTGCAGCGGGCTGATGATACCCAACTCACGCACCGCTTTTGCACCCGGCCTGTAATCGTCTAAGTCGTCCATATTTGAACCGTCTGCAACCGTTGTATACCCCTGCGCTTTCGCAGCGCGTATGATCTCACCGAACAGCTGCTTTTTGCAATGATAGCACCTGTCCTTGGGGTTTGCGGCAATATTAGGATTTTCCAAAGGATTGGTACGGATCACCAGTTGCTCGATGCCCAGCGTTTGGGCGAAAGCCCGGGCGTCCTCCCGCTCCCATTTCGCAAACAAAGGTGACACGACCGTCACCGCCAGCACACGCCCCGGCAATGCTTTTTGTGCCATATACAACAGGAACGAAGAATCCACACCGCCGGAAAAAGCAACCGCCAGCTTTTCAAAACCTTCCAGATACGAAAGAAGTCCTTTTTGTTTTTCTTCTATATGTTTCATCCTTATATTGTACCAGATTTTGCTTCAAAGTTATAGGGCAGCATCACCTGCCTAAAATGATCCGTCTGCATTCAAAACGCCCGCCGTGCGGTTGCAGGGCAGACGCTTTTTTCATTAACGAAGCGTGTAATTGGGGGCTTCTTTCGTTATATACACATCATGCGGATGGCTTTCCGCAAGCCCGGCATTCGTAATCCGGATAAATACGCTTTTCGTGCGCAGCGTGTCGATGTCGGGTGCGCCGCAATACCCCATGCCTGAGCGAAGCCCGCCCACCAGTTGGAATACCGTTTCGCTCAACGGCCCGCGGTAAGGCACACGCCCTTCAACACCCTCCGGAACAAACTTACTCTCATCGCTCTGGAAATAACGGTCCTTCCCGCCCTTTGCCATCGCATCCAGCGACCCCATACCGCGATACACTTTGAAATTGCGCCCTTGGTAGATCTCCATCTCCCCCGGGCTTTCCTTCGTGCCCGCAAACAGGCTGCCAATCATCACAGCGCCCGCACCGCCCGCAATCGCCTTCGTGATATCCCCTGAATATTTGATGCCTCCGTCCGCGATCACCTTCACACCATATTTGCCCGCCTCTTCAGCGCAATCAATCACCGCTGTCAGCTGCGGCATACCGATACCGGCTACTACGCGTGTGGTGCAGATCGAGCCCGGTCCAATGCCCACCTTTACGCAATCGGCTCCGGCATCGATCAGCGCTTTGGTGCCTTGGGCTGTGGCCACATTGCCGGCAATGACTTCCACATTCGGGTAGCTCTTCTTGATCAGCTGAACCAGTTCGATCACATTTTTGGAATGGCCGTGAGCCGTATCCACCGCCAAAACATCCACTTTCGCCGCCACCAGCGCCGCCACACGATCCATCACATCGTTTGCCACGCTGACCGCAGCGCCCACTATCAGCCGGCCGCCGCTGTCTTTTGCGGAATTTGGAAACTTAATCGTCTTTTCAATATCTTTTATGGTGATAAGCCCTTTGAGCATGAAATCCGCATCCACAATGGGCAATTTTTCAATCTTATGCTTGCGCAGTATCTCCTGCGCCTGTTTCAGCGTGGTGCCCTCCGGCGCGGTGATGAGATTTTCACTCGTCATCACCTCGCTGATCTTCTGCGTGAAATCCGTTTCAAAGCGCAGGTCACGGTTGGTGATGATGCCCACCAATTTTCCATGAACCGTGATGGGCACACCTGAAATCCTGTAGCGCTCCATCAGCGCGTTCGCATCCGACACACGATGATCCGGCGAAAGGAAGAAAGGATCGACAATGACCCCATGCTCCGAGCGTTTCACGCGATCCACATGTATGGCTTGTTCGTCGATGGACATACTCTTATGGATAATCCCCATACCGCCTTCACGCGCCATGGCAATCGCAAGGCGGGCGTCGGTCACGGTATCCATCGCTGCGCTAAGCAGCGGTATGTTGAGCTTGATTTTTTTTGTCAGTTGTGTTGAGAGGCAAATCTGGCTGGGTACTACTTCTGATCTTTGCGGAATCAGTAAAACATCATCGAATGTTAATCCTTCTTTTATTCTTCTCTCCATATGGCATCCATCCTCTCTCGTATATTCTTTCAATTTTAGCAAACCAACGATGAGCATGTCAATGTTAAACTCTGTGCATACTGCTAAAGAACGCAAACAACGTTTGTGTTTGCCGCATAACAGCCTTTAAGCTTTCTGAAAGCAAACACATTGTATACTATTAATGCATCATTTGCCCAACTTTCAAAATATCCGGTTGCTTAAAGTGTCAATAACTGGTAGAATACACTAAAAATTATGAAGGGTGTTGGCTTTGGACGACTACTTACCATATGTGATTGCAATTGCCGTATTACTCTGTCTTTCTGCGTTCTTTTCAGCCAGTGAAATGGCCTTTTCGAGCATCAACCGAATCCGGCTGAAAAAATATAAAGATGACGGGGATAAGCGCGCGGAAAGAACATTGAAAATCGCGAATGATTTTGACAACACGCTGTCTACCGTACTCGTGGGTAACAACATCGTCAACATCGCTGCCGCAACGCTGGGCACACTCCTGTTTACAAATCTGATGGGCCCGGCCGGTGCTGCATGGTCGACCATCGTCATAACCGTCATCGTGCTCATATTCGGCGAAATACTGCCCAAAGCCTTCGCGAAAGAAACCCCCGAGCGCTTCGCCCTAGCGGTTTCCGGTATTCTGTATGTGGCCATCATCATACTAAAGCCTGTCGTTTTCTTTTTCGTTTTTATTAAAAGAATTATTTCAAAACTCTTTCATCTCAACAAATCGACCTCCATCGTAACGGAGGAGGAGCTGAAATACATCGTGGAGGAAATCGAAAGCGAAGGCATATTCGACGAACAGGAAAGTGATCTGATCCAATCCGCACTTGATTTTAACGAGATCATCGCCTCAGAAGTTTTAACGCCGCGTGTGGATGTGGTAGGTGTGGACATCGATGACGACCCGCAAACCATTAAGCATAAATTTCTGCTGGAGCGCTATTCGCGGCTTCCCGTATTCAACAAGAAGATCGATGATATCATCGGTGTTTTGCATGTAAAAGACTTTTTCACGGCTTATCTGCATAAAACAGATATCGATATCCGTTCGTTCATGCAGCCTGTCCTCTATATTCCTCCGCAAAAGAAAATTGCGGATCTGTTGGCGCAGCTGCAAAAAATCAAATCCCATATGGCGGTGGTCACAGACCAATACGGCGGCACCGTAGGCATCGTCACCATGGAAGATATACTGGAGGAGCTCGTGGGAGAGATTTGGGACGAGGACGATGAGATCATCAAACCCGTGGTTGAGCTTGAGAAAGATCTTTACTCCATACAGGCCGATTCCAACATCGATGATGTTTTTGAGTTTGTTGGCTTTGTGGATGACCAGGAAACCGATATGAATACCATCGGCGGCTGGGCGATGGAAAAACTGGGCCGTATTCCTGAGAACAATGAGTCTTTCGCTTATGAAAATCTCGACATCACCGTTACACAGGTGGAAGACCAGCGGGTGATGCATCTTCTCATACACGTTTACAGGGAAGAGCCCACAGAATCCGACACAGAATAGCATTTATGCCTGAAGGGAATTTTTATGGAGCAGGAACACCACGCAGACACTGCACGACCGCATCCAGAGCGGTTCTATACCGACCCGCACCACGGCCTCACACAAGAGCAAGCCGCAAAACGAAAGGAACAGGGCTTAACCAATGCACAGCCGACGCGTCTGACCAAGAGCTTCGGCCGCATCGTGCTTGAAAATACGTTCACGCTGTTCAATGGGCTAAACCTCGCACTCGCCATCTGTGTGCTGCTGGTAGGCTCTTATCACAACATGCTGTTTATGGTGATCGTGCTTAGCAACACCATCATCGCGACCGTGCAGGAAATCCGTTCCAAAATCACGGTGGACAAACTCTCTATTATGAATGCACCGACAGCCACCGTACTGCGCGACGCCACCCCCTCTAACATAGCGCTGACAGACATCGTGCTGGATGATGTTCTGCTCATCGGCACAGGCAAGCAGGTCTGTGCCGATGCGATCGTTTTAGAAGGCTTCGCCGAGGTTGACGAGTCTCTCCTGACAGGAGAGTCCAATGCCGTGCGCAAACAACCGGGCGATTTGCTGCTTTCGGGCAGCTTCATCGTTTCCGGGCATGTGAGGGCACGCGTGGAGCATGTCGGTGAACAGAACTATTCTTATCAACTCAAACAGGAAGCCAGCCGGCAAGAAAAGCAGCGCTCCGAGCTTATGAGCGCTTTGCAGAAGATCATACGGTTTGTCAGCGTGATCATCTTCCCCGTAGGCATATTGCTGTTCTGTAAAAGCTATTTTCTCGCCCGGCATTCCTTGTATATGAGCGTAGTGAGCACGGTAGGCGCACTGATTGGTATGATCCCCGAGGGACTCATGCTGCTCACCAGCGTGGCGTTGGCGGTGGGCGTCATTCGGCTTGCCCAGAAGCGTACGCTCGTGCAGGACATCTACTGCATTGAGACGCTGGCGAGGGTGGATGTGCTGTGTCTGGATAAAACCGGAACCATCACGCAGGGCGATATGCAGGTGGTCGATTTCGTTCCGCTTGAATCGCAAAGCCCCAGCGGCATACAAGAGGTGATGTCCGCTTACGTCCGCGCGGTTGCGGATGAAAGTCCGACTTTTCTAGCGTTGACTGATTATTTCTCGCATCATGAATCCAGCGCTGCGGCAAAAACCGTTCTGCCCTTCTCCTCCGAGCGCAAATACAGCGCCGTCACGTTTGAAAACGGTACTTACATACTCGGTGCATGTGAATTTATACTGCCCGATGACCGGCCGCTGCTTGAGAAAGCAAATGCTTACGCAGAGCAGGGCTTGCGGGTGCTATTGCTTGGCCATAGCCATCAGCCCTTAAGCCCGGATGACAAGGCGGTATCCGGTGAGATCCGTCCGCTCGCCCTGATACTCCTCGTGGATAAGATCAGGGAGGACGCATTCGACACGCTCGCGTTTTTTCAAGAGCAGGATGTCGAGCTGAAGGTTATCTCCGGGGATCACCCCATCACCGCTTCCGAAGTAGCACGGCGCGCGGGACTTGCGCACGCCCACCGCTATATCGACACATCTGCGCTGTCTGAGGAAGAGCTTGTGCAATCAGCCGGTGACTATACCGTGTTCGGCCGGGTGACACCACAGCAAAAGCGCACACTCATTCGTTCATTACAAAAAGAAGGCCACACAGTCGCGATGACAGGTGACGGCGTAAACGACATACTCTCCCTGCGGGATGCGGATTGCAGCATCGCCATGGCGTCCGGCAGCGACGCCGCGCGTGCGGTCTCGCACATCGTGCTGCTCGATTCAAATTTCAGCGCAATGCCTGCGGTCGTCATGGAGGGGCGGCGCGTAATCAACAACATCCAGCGCACAGCTTCGCTCTTCTTAATCAAAACAATCTATTCGTTTTTATTATCTCTCATATTCCTGTTTCTGCCCTCGGTCTACCCGTTTACACCGATACAGCTTTCCTTGATCAGCACACTGGTCGTGGGGCTTCCTTCTTTCGTGCTCGCGTTGGAGCCGGATAAATCCAGGGTCAAAGGGCGTTTTTTGGTCAATGTGTTCGACCGGGCGTTCCCCGCGGCGCTCACGGTGGTTGCCAACGTGCTGCTCGTGCACCTTGTGGCGCGCCTTGCGGGATTGGATATGCTCAACACCTCGACACTCACGCTGTTTTCCACTGCCGTCATCTGTATGATCGTGCTTTTCCAGATTTGCATGCCTTTAAACCTGTTGCGCACCATTCTGCTGAGTGTCGTCACCCTCACTATGACCGCCGCATTTTTATTCTTCGGAGATCTCTTTTCTATCAACGTATACGATATCGATCTGCTGCCGCTGCTGATCATCATATCCGCACTGGCCTACCCGATGCTCATGTTCTTTAAAAAGCTAACCCAACGGTTTCCCATCCATAAAAAAATACTCCGGCTGCACTAGCCTCACTTCAAGCCTTCAAAACCATTTTGCCGCAGCACTTCATAAGCGGCAACAGCCACGGAATTGGACAAATTCAATGAGCGTAGACCGTTTTGCATAGGCAAACGCACACAATGATTCCGCTTTTGTTCAAGCAAAGAATCGGGCAGCCCGGCCGTCTCTTTACCAAACAGCAAAAAAACATCCGGCGGATAGGATGGCTCGGTATACATCCTGTCTGCCTTTGTTGTAAAGAGAAAGTATGGCGTATCACCCACGATGCGCATCAGGTCGCGAAGCGACTCATGGAGCTGGATATCTGCATACATCCAATAATCAAGCCCCGCGCGCTTTAAGTATTTATCCTCCATCGAAAACCCCAAAGGCTTCACCAAATGCAGCTGTGCGCCAATGGCTGCGCATGTTCGGACCACATTTCCCGCATTCTGAGGGATTTCCGGCTCGACAAGCACGATGTTTAAGTTCATTCGATCACCTCCGTCCATTCGTAAGCCGCAAAAGCAACGGTTTTTTCGCCAACATAGCCTCTTTCGGGCATAATTCCTGACAGCAATAGCATTTGATGCAGCGTGATTGATCGATGTGGGGCAGCCCCTTCACCATGCATATGGCCTGAGCCGGGCAATATTCGCCGCATACACCGCACCCCACGCATTTCTTCCTGCTGGGCACAGGCCTCGTCGTAACCAGCCTGCGCAGCATGCGCGCCAGCCATGCGGGCATCTTCATCTCCAGAATATCGATGGAGTGCGGCGTGGCGCGGCGGTAATTCGATACGGCAACGTCCTCAATGCGCTCCCCCGCCACTTCGATCCCCGCGTCAGGCGGACACAGCCCCCGCCGCATGGCGCTGCGCACGGTGCAGACAGAGTCCGGCTCCATGCCCGCCACACGTATGCCCGCTATGTCCACAGCATGCGCATCCCTGCCTGCGATCAATACACCCACCTCACGCGGTACGCCAGCCGTCGGGCCGTCTCCTTCCATACCGATGATGCCGTCCAATATAGAAAAGGCAGGCTTCACACATTCCGCAATGTCCAGCAGACAGTCGGCAAAATCATCCAGATGCGGCGATTTATAATGATAATCAAGCTTCAGTGTGCCGGGGATAGCCCCGAACATGTTCTTAACCACACCGGAGAACCCTGTCATACAGTGGGTTTTGAGCTTGCCCAGGGAGATGATCGCGTCCGCCTCCAACAAATATTTGCAAACATCGATCGTCTTTAAGCGCACCCCTTTAGGTATGGACACAGAAACCGCTGACGTATCATAGTTCAATGCCGCGCCTGCGTTCAGGGCTGCCTGTTCAATGCCGCATGTTTGATAAAGTGCTTGCAACACCCGTTCGTTGTAAAATCCGCCCGGGCTGTCGCCTATGACCACACAGGCTCCGCGCTCCACGAGATAGCGCGCCACCGCTTCAATCACACGAGGATGTGTTGTCGCATGTCTTTCGGGAGCTTTTCTGGACACCGCATTCACTTTCAGCACGATGCGCATACCTTTGACGACTCCCAACCCGCCGGCCAGCCGAATCGCCTCCCCGATCGCGGCATAAAGCTTCTTCAGCTCATAGCTGTCACAGCGCACGATTGACACCTTCTGCATATCCGCCTCCTCATAAAGAAAAAGGCAACCCCATCATACAACGGCGATCACCTTTTGTTTTATATCCGCATCGTGTTGCTATATGCTTTTGACAAATGCATCGATCCTGTGTGCCGCTTCCTGCAAATTCTCCATTGACGAGGCATAAGAACAGCGGACAAAACCTTCGCCGCATTCTCCGAATGCCGTGCCGGGAACAACCGCGACCTTCTTTTCCTGAATCAGGCGGTTGCAAAATTCCTCGGAAGATAATCCTGTCTTTTGAATACAAGGGAACACATAGAATGCGCCCAACGGCTCAAAACAATCGAGCCCCATTCGCCTAAACTCCCGAAGAAGGTATTTGCGTCTTCTGTCATATTGACGGCGCATATATTCCACATGCTCGTAGTCGTTCTCCCGCCCGCTGCGCAGCGCTTCAATGCCTGCCGCCTGGCTCATGGTGGGCGCGCACATGATGGCGTACTGATGGATCTTGACCATCCCGTCGAGCAGCTCTTTGGGTGCGGCCATATATCCCAAGCGCCAGCCTGTCATGGCAAACGCTTTGGAGAACCCGTTGATGAGTATGCAGCGATCCTTCATTCCCGGATAGGATGCGATGCTCACATGCCTTCTTCCATAGGTCAGCTCCGCATAGATCTCGTCCGTGATCACCAGCAGGTCATGCTTTTGGATGACAGGCAGCAGCGCTTCGATATGCTCTTTCTGCATGATACCGCCTGTCGGGTTGTTTGGATATGGGAGGATGATCGCTTTTGTCTTTTCGGTGATCGCAGCTTCCACGACTTCCGGCTTCATCACAAAGCCGTTCTCCGCTTTGGTCACCACACCCACAGGCACACCGCCCGCAAACATCACGGAAGGCATATAGGCCACATACGACGGAGCGGGCACAAGCACTTCCTCGCCCGGATTCAACACAGCACGGCATGCCAGATCGATCGCTTCGCTGGCGCCCACCGTTACCAATACCTCGTTGAGCTCATAGTGCACATCAAACCGGCCCGCAAGATAGGTGCAAATCTCTTCACGCAGGTGTGTATGCCCGCGATTGGACGTATAGTGTGTTTGCCCTTTTTCCACCGAATAGATGGCGGATTCACGGACATTCCAAGGTGTGACAAAATCCGGCTCGCCCACGCCTAAGGAGATGGCGTCTTTCATCTCGCTCGCGATATCAAAAAACTTCCGAATACCGGACGGCGGAACATCGCGCACGTGCTTTGCAATATAATCAGAGGGTCTCATGGCGATACGACCAGCCTGGAATCTTTTTCATCGCCGCCGATGATCACGCCGTCATCCTTATATTTGCGCAGCATAAAATGCGTAGCGGTGCTGAGCACACCCTCCAGCACAGACAAGCGCTGCGCCACAAACAGCGCCACATGCTTCATGGATTTCCCCTCCACAATGACCAGCAGATCATAGGCACCGGACATCAGATAGACAGAGCGCACTTCCTCGAATTTATAGATCCGTTCGGCAATGGCATCAAATCCATGATCCCGCTGCGGTGTGACCCTGACCTCGATCAGCGCCTGCACACGGTCACTGTCGATCTTTTCCATGTTGATCACCGGGCGATATTTCAAAATGACCTTTTCATCTTCCAATTGCCTGATTTGCCGGGCTACCTTTTCCTCGTCTTCTCCCAGCAAATGGGCGATTTCACCGGGTGTTTTGCGCGCATCCTCCTGCAATATATCGATAATCTCCGCTGAAAGCCTGTTCATTCCCGGTTCCTCCTTCTCTTATTCATAGTTTTTCCCTTGCGCATCCTGTGCTATTCCCCGTCGTTTTCTTCGTCTGGTTTTTCGGGCGGCTCCGGCTCTTCCGGTTTCCCTGGATCAGGTGTCGGCTGCTCGGGTTCAGGCGTAGCATCAGGCGACGGCGTGGGATCCGTGGGTTCCTGCGATTCCTCAGGCTCTATTTTTTCATAACGGTTCGCTTCTGTAACCAAACGTTTTTCACCGTTTGGATTATCAGGGTCTGCCGGCCCTTCGACATATTTATCCGGAAACGCCATGTAGGTTGAGGAGAAGATCTTACGGTTTTCCAGCTCATTCCCATTGGCATCCTTCACGATTTTATAAGCGTCCCAAACGGAACCCTGACGCCCTTTTTCTTCCACAAAGCGCGTATTGTAATCCATTTTTTCATCCGTTGTAGTCTTCGGTTCCGGCTGCGGTATATCGGAAACATGCTTGGATTGGATCGTTATGGTATTGCCGCCCTCAAGAGGCGTGCCATAGATCGCCACCGTCAGCGTGCGGTTGGCCTCGTCCACCCTTGCAAAGATGAATACAGAGGTCTCCTTCTTGTTTTTCAACACCAGATCGATTCCGCCGGCATCAATGGCCGCGTCCAGCCCATAATCCATATAGGAAACTTTCATGGTGTGCGGCCTGCGTTCGGTGAAGGAGAGATCCGCCCTTAAGGCCGCCACAAACAACGTGCTGGATACCTGACAGATACCGCCTCCGTATTGCAGCGTCACCTTTCCGCTCTCATATCCGGGTGCCTGTTTCCATTCGGAGGGTTTGTACTCCCCTTTGGCCATCCCCACCGCTTTTAATGTGGAGAACAGCGCCTCCGGTTTGATCTCGGATCCGTCAATTCCCTGCGCCGCTTTGGTGATGTTAAAAACCCGCTCCGCGTCATTTTGGCCATAGTTCAGAGTCGTCGTATGGCTTCCAATCATCCGATGGTGTTCTTCGAAATAAGCCATCGTGTATTGCGGAATAATCTCTTCAAATTGAAGCTCAACAGGCGTATGATCACCCTTCTCGGCGTTTGCCAGCGCTTTTTGCGCCGCAGCGGGTGCGTCCAGCCTGCGGCCATTCGTTTCGGGCGTATAGCCAAAACGGATATTTGGATCGGGGCGCAATTCAAAAGTGGCGTCCGCCGCTTCTATATCCAGCTTATCGGTGCCCAGCTGCACAAGCGCCTGCTGTAATGTGTTTTCATCGGGCATGAGTTGAGTCTCAAGCCTTACGGCGTTCAGCGCGATCTTCTCGATCTCTGCGGGTATATCCTGGCCCTGTTCATCACGCCCCAGTCTCATCGCTTCACACAGCACATCCTCCAGATCAGACTTCACCATGAAGTCTTTGGATGTAAGGATGTGCGTTTCTTGATCCGCTTTGAATGTGAGCTGATATGCGGATATCTTTTCGTTTTCGCTGTCCTGCAGCGCTTTCTGCGCTTCCGGTATGGTCATACCGCCGACATCCACAGAGTTTATAAACACATTCTCTGTAATTTTGGTGGTCGTGTCCGCCAGTATCTCTTCGTCATCGCCAAGGTTGCTTCCTCCGCCGGAAAATATCAATAAAACAGCCGCAACCACGATGACCACCGCCGCCACGACCGCTACTGTCAATTTCTGCGCATCTATTCTCTTTTTATTCTTCTTGCTGCCTTTTTTGCGTGAAACCATTTAATAAGCCCTTTCATGTGCGTGTAGTCGCATACACATCATTTTAATATAAATACCGCTCAATGTAAACACGCTATCTCGATTTCCTGTTTCAATTTTTCCTGTTTGACCTATTTTATGTGCTGATTTCACAATAGACAATCCGTTTATGAATATGGTAGCATTATATGCAGATATTCCTATTCATTTAGTTTTATTAAGAGAGGTGTAGTGTATGGAAACCATGTTATCAGCGGTATTCAAGGGAAACGGTGTGCTGGCGTTGGAGCAGCGCCCTGTTCCTAAAATCCAAACGCCCGACGAAGTGCTCCTGAAGGTGATTTCAGCGGGGATCTGCGGTTCGGATTTGCATATCCTGCATGTTCCGCCGGGGCAGCATGCCGATGTCGATGTGATCATGGGCCACGAGATTTACGGCGAAGTCATAGAGGCCGGTCCGAAAGCCGAGGGTATCGAAGTTGGCAACTTCGTGACAGTGGACCCAAACATGAAGTGCGGTACATGCGATTACTGTAAACACGGCATGCCGAATATGTGTGAATTATCCGTTAAGGAAATTTACGGGCAAACCCTAAACGGCGGTTTTGCGCCTTATGTCGTGGTAAGATCAAAGCAGCTCTACAAATTCCCCTTCCGCGTTTCCGGCGCAATCGGCGGGCAGACCGAGCCGCTCGCATGTGTGATGAACGGCATCAAAAAAGCGAACCCCAGCCCGCTGGATAACATCATACTGTTTGGCGCAGGCCCGATCGGTCTTTTGTATTTGCGTTGCTTTATTGCGTATGGCGTAAAAAACATCATCGTATGTGAAATGGCACCAGAGCGGCAGGAATATGCGAAGCAATGCGGCGCAACCGCTATTGTGGATCCGTCTAAGGTGGATTTGATGGAATATATGCTGAGCTTGTGGGGGGAAAAGGCCACCGTCATTGTCGATGCTGTCGGCGCAAGCCCCATTCTTGAGCAAAGCATCCCACTGCTGCAAAGCGGAGGCAAGCATATCATATTCGGGCAGAACAGCAACGCCATATCCACCATTCATACGGCAGACATCGTGGTCAACGAGCTGCAAATCATCGGTTCCTACATCACGAAATTTACCTTCCCCAGCGCGATCAAGATAATCACCACGGATGGGTTTGGCGCAGAAAAGATCGTAAGCCATAGATTGGAATTGAAAGATATCGTTCAGGGCGTCGAATTGGCAAAGGCCAAGAAGGCCTCCCGTGTCATCATCTATCCAAATGGTTTTGACGAATAGCCATCATTTTTCTTAAGATGTGCGGTGTAAAAAAGGCAGGCGGCGCGCCTGCTTTTTTCTTGTAATCAAAAAAACGGCTTTACGCCGTTCATTTGAAATTTAAATATGTCTCTGCACTTTTCCAGACCGCAAACACCGTGTGCATACGTTGATCGTCTTCGGCGAGCCGCTCAACAGCACGCGTACACGCTGCAGGTTTGGTGCCCACGTACGTCTTGTCTTGCGATTGGAATGGCTGACCTTGTTCCCAGACGCAACACCTTTATTGCAAACCGCGCAACTTCTTGCCATATCTTACACCTCCCTCAGGCATCCAGCTTCAAAACATATTCATTTTACCACCATGATTGACATTTGGCAACCAATTTTTTTGAGATCATATCATTCATCCTTCCGCGTTCAAAACAAAGGTTGAATTCAGGCATCATATCGGATAGAATGTATCATATGCGATCTATCATTCAATTGAGGGGAGAACTCTATGGCTGGACATTCTAAATGGTCTAACATCAAACATAAAAAAGGCAAAACAGATGCACAACGCGCACGCGTGTTTACAAAGATCGGCCGCGAAATCGCGGTTGCCGTTAAAGAAGGCGGCGGGAGCGACCCAAATAACAACTCCAAGCTTCGCGATGTCATTGCGAAGGCAAAGGTTGCCAATATGCCCAACGACAACATTCAGCGTTCCATCAAAAAAGCCGCGGGCGAAGGCGATAATGTGCATTATGAAGAGATCGTCTATGAGGGCTATGCGCCGGGCGGCGTGGCTGTAATTGTCGAAACGCTGACGGACAACCGCAACCGCACGGCGGGTGAAATGCGTCATTTGTTCGACAAATACGGCGGTTCCTTGGGAACATCCGGGTGTGTGGGCTGGATGTTCGATACAAAAGGCGTGTTGATCATCGAAGAAAGCGATGGCATCGACGAAGAGGAGCTCATGATGCAGGCTCTGGACGCAGGCGCCGAGGATTTTGAAAATGCGGGGGGCGCTTTTGAAATCATCTGTGAGATGGCACAGTTTTCCTCACTGCGCGAGTCTCTGGAAGAAGCGGGCTATGCCTTCGTGTCGGCCGGTATCGAACGGATTCCGCAAAACGATGTCACGCCGAATCATGCGGACATCCCCAAGATCGAAACGCTGCTTGAGATGCTGGAGGATAATGACGATGTGCAGAATGTATACCACAATGCGCTCTTGCCTGACGGCGAAGCGTAAACCCATACACTGCACATTTCCTAAAATAATGTATCTTTTGAAATTGTTTGCCGACGCTGAATAAGCGTCGGCTTTTTAGCTTGCCATAGTCCTTTGAACACGCCGAGCGCGCATATCTTTTTTAACACGCACACCGCATACCCCGCACTAATATGATGTGCATATAAGATATCATATTGGGAAAGGATGCTGATCAGAATGGAACAAACCTACCCGTTTAAAGTGCTGCCATTGCCCTACGATTATGATGCCCTTGAGCCGCAGCTGGGCGAAAAGACCCTATGCATTCATCATGACCGCTTGTATCGAACATACGTCAATAAGCTCAATCGCTTGCTGGAGGAGCATGACCGCTTCCATACCTGCACGCTGCCCACACTGCTACTCAATCTGCAGCTATTGCCTCCCGGCATCAGAACCGGCGTGATGAACAACGCAGGCGGCGTTTATAACCATCAGCTATATTTCTTCAATATGGCCCCAAAAACCATCCCTTTCCCCTACGGACGCTTGGCGCAGGATTTATATGCAGCCTTTGGATCCTTCATAGATTTTAAGCGCGTTTTCAAGGAAAATGCATTGGACGTATTCGGATCGGGTTACGCTTGGCTGGTGGCCGATCTGTCCGGCAAGCTGTGTGTGGTCCAAACGAAAAATCAAGACGTAGTGCCGCTTGACCGCCAAGCGCCGCTGCTCGTCATCGATGTGTGGGAGCACGCCTATTACCTTGACTATCAGAACATGCGGGAAGATTATATTGAAAACTTCTTCCGTTTGATCAACTGGGATGTCGTGGAGCAGCGTTATGAGCAGTTTTTAAAGAAGAGAAATCCCGCATGCCCGCTGCGCTAACCGGTTCGCCTAGGATTGCGTATCATCATGCGTGCAAAACCTTGCGCTCTCCCTATGAAATCATATACAATAGCTGTAAACGACAAAGCGATCAAGGAGAGAGTATATGATGAGCATACGTGACGCCGCCCTTGCGGCAAAAGAAGCCAGTGTGCGCTTGGCCACATTGGGCCAAACCCAGAAAAACGATGTGTTGTGCGCCATGGCATCCGCTCTGGAAGAAAACACATCCTTCATACTTGAAAAAAACGCCCTCGATATTGAAACCGCTCGCGGCAATGGTATGGAGCAGTCCATGCTCGACCGTCTGCTGCTCAATGAGCGGCGGATCGCCGATATGGCGAATGGATTGCGCGATGTAGCCCAACTCAACGATCCTATCGGCGAAACGCTTGAGATGTGGCGCAGGCCCAACGGCTTAAACATCGGGCGTGTGCGTGTGCCCCTCGGCGTGGTCGCCATCATCTATGAAGCGCGCCCCAATGTGACGGCGGACGCAATCGGCTTATGTATCAAAACCTCCAATGCGGTGGTGCTGCGCGGCGGTTCCGATGCCATACAATCCAACATGGCCATCGCGGATGTCATGCAAAAAGCCGCTTACGCCAACGGTCTTCCGGAAGGCGCAATCCAATTGATCCGTGATACGGACCGCAGCAGCGCGCAGGAATTGATGCGGTTGAATGGCATCATAGACGTATTGATCCCCCGTGGCGGCGCAGGGCTCATACAGAATGTCATACAGAATGCCACCGTACCCATCATTGAAACGGGTACAGGTAATTGTCATGTCTATGTGGATGCTTTTGCGGATCACGCGATGGCACAGGCGATCGTAATCAATGCGAAAACATCCCGCCCTTCCGTATGCAATGCGGCGGAAAGCCTGCTCGTGCATCGGGATATCGCGCAAGCTTTCCTGCCGGGCTGTGTCAAGGCGCTGCAGCAGGCCGGTGTACAAGTGCGGGGCTGTGTGCAGACTTTAGCTCTTTGTCCGGATGTTCTTCCTGCTGTTGAGCAGGACTACTTCGAAGAGTTCCTGCGGCTTACCATCGCTGTGAAGGTCGTCGATTCGCTCGATGCGGCCATCCAGCATATCAACCGCTATGGCACACATCATTCCGACGCCATCGTCACCAATGATTACGCCGCTTCACAACAGTTCCTGCAACGTGTGGATTCTGCTGCAGTTTATGTCAATACTTCTACGCGCTTTACAGACGGGTTTGAGTTTGGATTCGGTGCCGAAATCGGCATCAGCACACAAAAACTGCACGCGCGCGGCCCCATGGGGCTGCATGCGCTCACCACGCAAAAATATATCGTGTATGGCGATGGTCAAATCCGGTAGAGCAAGCGATTCAATCCTTTGGCGAAGATACATACGAATGTCATTTTGATGATATTTTAAAATACGGGCAAATCGCCCGTATTTTATCGTATATATGCTGTTATAGATCCGCAAACTAAGGATTACTCTCCGGCTTGGCAACAAGTCCCATGAACAGCTCATACAGCTCCGGTATCGCCCTTTTTAAGGACACAGGCCGGTTTTCACGGTTGAGGTAGCAGTGCCGCGTTTCACCGCTTGCACGCAGTTGTCCGCTCTCTGCGTCCGTGATTCTGTAAGCGATGGTCATGCGGGTTGCGCTGAAGGCAGGCATGCTGCACCATATCGCGACCGACTCCCCAAATCGAACAATCGAATGATAATCACAACAGACGCCTAAAACAGCAAAGGATATGCCCTGCTCCTCCACATGCCGGTATCCGTAGCCAAGTTGCTCCGTGAAGTCCACCCGCGCCTCTTCAAACCAACGAATGTAGTTGGCATGATGGATCACGCCCATCTGATCCGTTTCGTAAAACTGTACTCTTCTGATATATGGATGCAGTTCCATAATTCCTCCTGTCTTTAGGCGGCCTTTGGGATTATTCGTCCGCAGCGTCAGCCGTTTTTCAGGATAAACAACGCACAACACTCTATATTCATAGTCTGCGGAAACATGTCCACAGGCTGCATCTGCCGCAACGCATACCCTTCCGCCAGCAGCCGTGCCGCATCTCGTGCGAACGTGGCCAGATTACAAGATACGTAGACGATTCTTTTCGGGCTCAGCCCCACAACCGCGCTTAAAACTTCTGCCTCGCAGCCCTTTCGGGGCGGATCCAGCACGATTGCGTCAAACGTATGGGTTTTTTGCAGCACACGCAATGCGTCTTTTGCGTCCGCTGCGATGAAGGACACGTTCGATATGCCGTTCAGAGAAGCATTGAACTGTGCATCCTCGATGGCTTCCTGCACTTCCTCCACACCTATGGCCTCTGCACAGTGCTGTGAGAGCAGCGAGGTGATCGTTCCAACTCCGCAGTATAAATCCAGCACACGTTCTGTTTTTGAAAGCGCAAGAAATTCCAGCACTTTTTGATATAAACAGACCGTCTGCTGCGGATTGACCTGAAAGAAAGCATGCGGCGAAAGGCGAAATTGCAGATCACCGATTCGATCCGTCAGATATTTCTCTTGGCTCAGCACACGGTTCTTTTTACCGAGTATGACATTCGTCTTTTCGCGGTTGGTGTTTAAAACCAACGACCGCAAGCCCTCGATCGCCGACAGGCGTTCTGTCAGGCTGTTTTGTGCGGGCAACGTGTCGGCATTGGCAACCAGCACACACTGAACGCCCCCATCCTGCGCGCAGCGTACCATCACATGCCGCAGCGTGCCCGTGTGGGTCGTTTCATCGTATGCAAGGACATGATGCTCGTCCGCCCACTCCCGAACGCCTTTCAACACCGCTGCCACCGGCTGCTGCTGGATGATGCAATCTTCAATCGGAATCAGCCTGTGGCTGTGCGGCGCATACAGCCCCAGCTGTAACCCGTTTGGGCCGTTCGCAGCCGGAAAAGCGCCTTTGTTCCTGTAGCGGTAAGGATCGCCCTGCATGCCCATGACAGGCAGAACATGTGTGTCGAATATCCTGCCAATACGCTGTATGCATGATTGCGCCTGTTGCCTTTTGATGCGCAGTTGTTCTTCATAAGC
This sequence comes from Christensenellales bacterium, assembly GCA_050945835.1. GTDB lineage: Bacteria > Bacillota > Clostridia > Christensenellales > JBMNTQ01 > JBMNTR01. The sequence goes on from JBMNTR010000002.1 coordinate 31,787, forward strand.
CATGTGCTGCAAAGAGCAGCCGCCGCACTGGCCGTAATACGGGCATGGCGGATGAACACGAAAAGCAGACGGCTTTACGATCTCCATCAGTTTTGCAAAGCCATACTGTTTTTTTGTTTTTAAAACGCGTACCCGCACCCACTCTTCGGGTAGAGCGCCGTCCACAAAAAGGGTATAGTTTTCATACCGGCCAATGCCCTGCCCTTCATTGCCCACATCTCTGATTCGAACGGTTATTTCGTCGTTTTTTTGTACAGGACAGGCCATTTATTGCTCCAGATACCGCTTAAAGCTTTCATAGAGATCCGGCATCACTTTTTTCATACTGATCGGCCGCATAGACGATTTGACAAATATATGCGCCCCGGTCGCTTCCGCAACCAAAGCCTCGCCTTTATAAAAGCGATAGCGCAGAACGATCTTGACAGGCCCCATCTCCGCAACAGTCGTCTTGATGGTGAGCACATCATCTTTGTAGACAGGCATATGATATTTGCAGTTTATTTCATACATCGGGACATAGATCTGCTTATCCTCCAGCCATTTTAAATTGAGCCCGACTTCCTCTAACAGCGCCGATAACGCTACGTCAAACCATTTGATAAAATTAGAATGGTGTGCCATATCGTAGACACCCACTTCATCATACCTGACTTTTAACGAACAGACATTTTCGCGCATATTTTCACTCCTCATCTTTATTCACGCAGTGTAAAAGGAACGGTGTGCCGCCCCGTTTCCCTGCCGGTTGCTCGGTGTGATCCCGCTCTGGATATTTCGTATGCCTGAGGATCACCAGCCGTCTTTTTGTATTCTATTTATTATACCACAGGCTGGCATCAGGCGGTATGCTGTTGGCAATAAAATCTTAACGAACACATTTTTCGCCAAAAGCATCCCTAAGATCTTCGCTCAACGCGTCGCTTCCGTCCACCAACACGCTTTTTGCAGGCGCAAACTTTTGGTTCTTTACATGTATGACCACAGACTTGGTCCCTTCATAAGACTTCAGTATCCGCATAAACAACGGATTTTTCATCTCGTCTGTGGAATCGAGATAGATGTCATAGGTGTTCATATCCCTTTTTCGCAGTTCCTTCAAGGGCCTGATGTCCTCCACGATGAGGGATGTTTCATCGTTCTCCTTCACGTTTACCCTGGCATATACACACACAGCCGCATCGTTTTTGATGAGGTAATCGCATCTTTTGAGCACCGCGGGAAAGATCAGCAAATCCGCATTCCCGTATAGATCCTCCAGCCGCGCATAGGCCATCATGCTGTTGCTCTTCGTCGCTCTCGTGCGCACAGAGGTCAGTATTCCGCCCAGCTGGACATAATCGTTGTCGCGCACAGATGCGTCTTCCCGGCCTGCGGATTCGATCGCACGCGAATCATAGCGCAGCGCACTCAGCTCCTTCTCATACGCGTCCAAAGGATGTCCGCTGATATAGACACCCGTCATCTCCTTCTCCATCGCGAGCAGTATGTTCTTTTCCAATTCGGGCGCATCCTTTAATTCAATCGTGGGCTCCTCTTCTTCAAGCAGGCCAAACAAGGATATCTGCCCGGCTATATTGCGTTTTCTGTCGTCCGCGATGCCGCTGAGAATCGGCTCGTAATGATTTAACAGCACCGAGCGTTTATAGCCCATGGAATCAAAACACCCGCTTTTGATCAGGCATTCGATCATGCGTTTATTGGTCAACACACCTGTTCGGTGGATGAAATCGAAAAAATCGCGGTAAGGCCCTCCGGTTTCGCGCTCGCGAATAATCTCCTTGGACGCCTCCCGCCCGGCATGACGCACCGCAGCCAGCGCAAAGCGGATGACGCCGCCTTCGACGGTAAAGCTGTGGGAGCTTTTGTTTATATCCGGTGAAAGCACATCGATGCTATGATGCCGGCAATAGTAGATGTAGCCCGCCACTTTATCCGTATCGTCCATATAGGCGTTCATGATGGAGGCCATGAACTCAGCCGGATAATGGTATTTCAAATATGCTGTGCGATAAGCCAGCACAGCATACCCCGCCGCATGCGATTTGTTAAACGCATAGCCTGCAAAATCCGCCATGTCATCGAATATGCGATTGGCCGCCACTTCGCTCACACCGTTGCGAACAGCGCCCACAATGCCTTGCTGTTCATCGCCGTAAATGAACTTGTGGCGTTCCTTCTCCATCACCTCCGGCTTCTTCTTAGACATCGCGCGGCGCACTAAATCGCTTTGCCCCAAAGAATAGCCCGCTAAATCCCTTACGATCTGCATCACCTGTTCCTGATAGAGCATGCAGCCGTATGTAACATCGAGTATGGGCTTCAACTTCGGGTCGGTATATGTCACAGTAGAGGGATTGCGCTTGCCCCGCGTATATTTATCGATGAACTTTGCAGGGCCCGGCCTGTAGAGGGAGATACCCGCCACGATATCCTCGAAGGTGGCAGGCACGGAATCGCGCATCAGCCGCCGCATGCCTGCGCTTTCCAGCTGGAACACACCGTCGGTATCGCCCTGAGCCAGCATGTCATACACCGCGGGGTCGTCCATCTCCATCTCTTCAAAACGGATGCGCACCCCCCGCCCGCTTTCGATCAAGCTGAGCGCGTCCCGAATGACGGTGAGCGTGCGTAAGCCCAATAGATCCATCTTTAAAAGGCCCAAATGCTCTAAATCATCTTTTTCAAACTGGGTGGTCACCGCTTCATCGTTTTTTTGGAGGGGCACATACTCCGTAACAGGCAGCTTACCTATCACGACGCCCGCCGCATGTGTGGATGCTGTGCGCGGCAAGCCTTCCAGTTTTTGCGCGATATCGATCAGCCTTTTGGCATCCTCGTTCTGCTGATAGATTTCCAGAAAGACCGGATTTTCCTTCATGGCACGCTCAATCGTCATATTCAAATCAAAAGGGATGGCCTTGGCTATTTTATCCACGTCGCCATACGGTATACGCATCACGCGCCCTACGTCCCGCACCGCGGCACGCGCCGCCAGCCGGGAAAACGTGATGATCTGCGCAACCCGCTCCTCCCCATACTTGCGCACGATATATTCTTTCACCTCATGCCGGCGTTCAAAGCAGAAGTCGATGTCGAAATCCGGCATATTGATGCGCTCCGGGTTTAAGAACCGTTCAAAGATCAGGTTATACACGATGGGGTCGATGTCTGTAATGCCTAAGCAGTAAGCGGCTAAACTGCCCGCGCCGCTCCCCCTGCCCGGGCCTACCGCGATTCCATTCTGGCGCGCATAGCGGATAAAGTCCCACACGATCAGGAAATAATCCGCATAACCCATCTGGTTGATCACATTCAGCTCCATGGCAAGCCGCTCTTCGTATTCCGCTTCGCCCGCATGGTTTCGCTCTTGAAGCCCCGCTGCGCATTGCTCTTTTAAGTATTCTTCGTGTGTGTAACCTTCGGGCACATCATAGGAAGGGAGATGGATTGTATCGAAATCAAATTCGACTTCGCAGCGCTGTGCAATTTTCGCCGTGTTTTCGATGGCCTCGGGGCACGCCGCAAACAGCAGGCGCATCTCCTCTTCGCTTTTTAAATAGAATTCATCCGTTTCAAACCGCATACGGTCGTCTTCATCTAGACAGCGTTTCGTTTGAATGCAGAGCAGTACATCCTGCACCTCCGCATCCTCCTTCAACACATAATGGACGTCGTTGGTCGCTGCCAGCGGGACACCTGTCTCCTTTGAGAGCTGTATCAATAGAGGGTTGAGCTGTTTTTGGAGCAGTATGCCATGATCCTGCAGCTCAAGATAAAAATCCCCACTTTCGAACATGTTCTTCAACCGCAGCGTCAACGCCTTGGCGCCGTCATAGTCCCCTGCTTCCAGCAGCTGCGGAATATCGCCCGCTAAACACGCGGACAAGCAAATCAGGCCCTCGCTATGCTGGGCCAGCAGGTCATAATCGATGCGGGGCTTGTAGTAAAACCCCTTGGTATACCCTAAGGACGACAACTGCATCAGGTTGCGGTAGCCCGTTTGGTTTTTAGCCAGCAACAACAGATGCGCATACTCTTTGTCCGCCTTGCCCTCCCTGTCCTCCATAGAGCGCGGCGCAACATAGAGTTCACACCCGATGATGGGCTTGATACCGGCTTGCTTCGCCTGTTCGTAGAACTGCACAACCCCATACATCGCGCCATGATCCGTAATGGCCAGGCTGTCCATACCCAGTTCTTTTGCGCGTGTTACCAAATCCTGTATACGGGCAGCGCCGTCTAACAGGCTGTATTCGCTGTGTACATGTAAGTGCGTAAATGCCAATGTAGAACCCCCGTTATCTATAATGTGTTCATCAAATCCTTCAACGCTTCCCATGCAGCTTTTTCATCCTCGCCTTCTATGATCAGGCGCACTCTTTCATTTTGAGCGACACCGCATTTGGCTAAAGCCGGAGCGTCCGTACCCTTGACCGTCCGCTTTCCTGTTTCGATCATGGTGCGTGAGCGAAATTTTGCACACACAGCAGCCACCGCTTTGGAATTCTCTTCATCGAGCGCAGCATTTGTGACGACCACTTTTTTAAGCATCTATCCTTCCCCCCTGAATTGCAATTCTTGCGCAATATCCTCAATTTTTTTAAACCGGTGGTTGACCCCCGACCGCCCAACATCCAACAGCTGCGCTAAATCACTCAATGTCGCGTCCGGATGGTTTAATCTCGCTTCCGCAAGGTCACGCAGATGCTGCGGCAAAAAATCAAATCTGCCCGCCTTTTGTATGGTTTGAATATGCTCTAACTGTCTTAAAGCCGCTTTTGTAGATTTTTTGATATTGGCCACCTCGCAGTTGACCACCCGGTTGACGTTGTTGCGCACATCCTTGACCACACGCACATCCTCAAAGGCAAACAGCGCTTCTGTCGCGCCCACCACGTTCAAGAACACCGCAATGCTCTCGGCGTCTTTGATATAGACTACGGACAACCCCTTACGCAAGGTCAGCCGGGCGTTCAGATCAAACGTATTGGCGGCATCGCATATGCTCTGCGCCAAATCATCATTCTGAGGCACAAATTCCAGATGATACGCTTTATTCGGGTCGGACAACGAGCCGCATCCTAAATAGCAGCCGCGTAAAAAGGCCGCGCGGCAGCTTTTCCTTTTCATGGGCGCTCCATCAAACGGCAAAAGCTGTATGGGATCATCCATGCTCAAAATCTTCGTGTTTTTCAGTATGTTGAGCGCAGATTCTCCCTGTATGATCAGCGTATAGAGAGCACGCTTCTGCAGCCGTTTGCCTTCTTTTACGCGCACCTCCGCCCCCGCCTCATACAACTCCTCACACAGCGCCGCGATCCGTCGCGCGATGCCCTCGTGCTCCGTATGTATTGTGAGCTTGACGCCGTTTAACGGCGAAACAGCGCCGCAGATACGCAGCAGTGCCGTCAGCTCGTAGTATTTACTGTCGGCATAGCGGTCGTTGACTTTTAAGAGCTCGTTTTTAACACGCTCCGAAAACGACACCATTTCAACACCCCCGTCCTTTTACTCAGCGTTTGGAGATATGGCGATGTTCAAGGTACACATTCATAGAACGCTGGCGCAGCCGCCTAGACAGCTCTTCTGAAATAGCCACAGAGCGGTGTTGCCCTCCCGTGCAGCCGATCGCAATCACCAGATGGCGCTTATCTTCCTGCATGTAGTAGGGAAGCAGGTAGGTCATCATATCTTCCAGCTTGTCCAAAAACACTTTGGTTTGTTCAAAAGAGAATATATAATCCTTAACCACACAATCGATTCCGGTTAAATCCCGCATCTTCTCATTGTAAAACGGATTGGGCAAAAAACGCACATCGAACACGATGTCCGCGTCCGCCGGGATGCCATGCTTAAACCCAAATGAAGTGACAGCTACAGTTACCGCCATCTCGGGTTCCGTATCTCTAAGCATTTTAAAAAGCACATGCCGCAGCTGCTTGACCGTGTAGCTCGATGTGTCCACAATGTAGGTGGCGATATCCTTCAATGGATTGAGGCGGATGCGTTCCAGCGCTATGGCCTGCAGCAGCGACCGGTTCTTTTCCAGCGGATGCTTCCTGCGCGTTTCTTTGAAGCGCTTGATGAGCACATCGTCACTCGCGTCCAGAAACAACACGCTGATCCTGGTCTCATCGTCGGCTTCCATCACTTTTTGGAGCACACCTTCCACATTTTTCAGGTAATCACCCACACGAATATCGATGGTCACCGCAATGCGTGATATCTCCAGAGAAATGGTCGAGTTGGCATTTTCCGAAAAGATGGATACGATATCCGGCAGCAGCTTGGGCGGCAAGTTATCCACGCAAAAATAGCCCATGTCCTCCAACTGCCGGATGACCTGGGTTTTCCCCGCGCCCGATAAGCCTGTTACCAGTAAGACCTCCATGTTTATCCCTTTCGTTCTAAGCGCTCAAAACACTTCAATCGCGGCCCGCAGCTTGTGTTGGCCACAAGATCCCCGCCAATCCCTGCAGCCAGCGCATCTTCGATCGCTCGATCTGTGCGCCCGATATGCGCCGTTTTGTGTGCGTCGCTGTTAATTGTAAAAAAAGCGCCCGCTTCTTTTGCCGCAATAAGCTCTTCTTTCGACATCCGATTGATATGGCCGTTGATTTCCAGCGCGACATGGCTTTTCGCAGCCTGCACGGCCAAAGCCGCCACATCCACCTTCACCGCGTAATTCGGATGCACGATGATGTCGATCGGATAACGCTGCATCGCCTTGATGTAGGCTTTTGTGGTCAGTTCTTTTGCGTATTCAGACGATAACGGCAGCTTGCTGCGCACATGAAAATGCAGTGCGCTTTTAAAGGTTACGGCTGTCTTGTGGAAGCCCAGCAATATGATGTCATATTCCTTTAGCTCATCCTCTTTTAAGTCGATACGCCCGTCTGTACCCATCAAGTTCGCTTCGATGCCGCGCAGTATGGTGATACGCCCGCCATACCTTTCACGCGCAGCTTCAATATCCGCAAAGAGCGCCTTTTTTGCGGTTCTGCGCACACCATGCGCAATATGTCCGCTTCCGTGGTCGGTCAGCGCAATGCAGCGCAGATGTGCGTCTACACACGCCTGCACCATCTGCTGCACGCTCTGTGTGCCGTCGCTGTAATATGTGTGTATATGATAATCGTCAATCAGCTTCATAAGTATGCCGTTTCCCGTGTCCTCAATCGATTTGGCCTTGCATCCCTTCGCCCACCAGCTTCACTTCGGGTTCCAGCTGCACACCGTAGGCGCTTTTTACACGCGCCTGCACCATGCGCATCAATGAAAGCACATCCCGGGCAGTAGCACCCCCGGTGTTCACGATGAAGCCCGCGTGCTTCGCGGACACCTGCGCACCGCCTACACTCAGGCCTTTTAATCCGGCGCCGTCAATCATGGCAGAAGCATAGCCTTCCTGCGGGCGTTTGAAGGTGCTGCCCGCGCTAGGCAATTGCACCGGTTGCTTTTCATTGCGCTGGCACATCAATTCAGCCATCTCTTCGCTGATATCTGTTTCACAATCTGTGCAAAGCTGAAACCGGGCGCCCAGTATGATATCCTTTGATGCCTTGAAAATGCTCGTCCGGTAGCCCAGTTTTAGTTGGTCTGCCGGCCATTCTTTCACACAGCCGTCGGACAACACCGTCACGCTGTGCAGCACATCCTTGATCTCGCCGCCATACGCGCCCGCATTCATCACTACAGCGCCGCCCACACTGCCCGGTATGCCGCAGGCAAACACAAGGCCTCTTAGCCCCTGCTGCGCGCAGCGCCTCGCCAGATACCCCAAGCCCGCGCCCGCTTGCGCATATGCAAACGCAGCGTCTATGGTGACCTTCGCCATCGGCTGATCAATCTTTATGACCAGCCCGCGGATACCCGCATCTGAAACCAGTAGATTGCTCCCATTTCCCATGACAAAACATGGCAAACCGCATATTTCAACGGCCTCCAACACGGCGCGCAGCTCCGCTTCGCCGCAAGGCAGCACCATCACATCGGCAGGCCCGCCGATGCGAAAGGTCGTATGTTTTGCCATTGGTTCATCGGCCAATATCCTTTGCGGCGCCACCACTTCGGTCAGCCGCCTGATCAATTCCTGTTTTGCCGTCATATTTTTATTCCTTCTATGGTATCATCATATCATCTTCCGTGCTACCGTGACAACACTTTATACAAGCTATTGAGTATTCTTTGAGCCGATTCATCGTCGTAAAGACAGCTGCTCGACTCCTTGAGCATCGCTTCGCGCTGACCGGCCCAGCTAAACGTGTTCGGCACCAGCGCCTCGGCCAGCATGTCTTCCAATTCATACAGCGTGCTTTCGTAAACACTCATGTTCAACACCGGAAAGACCCCCAGTGATTCCAAACGTCTCTGCCATTTTTCGCTCAAAAGATAGGCTGCAAACGCATGACACGACGCCTGCTTCGCTTCGTTTTCGCCCGCGGGAATTCCAATATACTGCACCATATCCGTATAGTTGTTGAGCGTATACATTTCGAAATCCAGCATCCCTTCCGTAGACGCCTTGATCGCCGCCTCGTAAGCGTAGTGGCTGCCTAGAAGCAGCGCAGCCTTCCCCTGTGCAAACGCCTCATACGCGTCCTCATGCAGTATCTCCTGCGCACGCCCTGCAACGCGCTGCTGCTGATAGAGCAAGATCGCCGCCTGGGAAAACGTATAGCGTTCGTTTGCACAGGCAAGCCCATAGACATCCCCTTCGCCGTCTGCGCCTGTGTGTGTGCCGGCGGCTATGGCTTCACGCAGCGCATCGGCCTCCCATATGCCGTCCAGCGGGAGCTCGATCTGGCTTTCATAGAGCAAATCTCTGTTCGCCATCAGCAGGTACCCGCCCATCATATAGGGAAGGGCGCAGCAGCGTCCGTTTAAGAGCGCTGAGGACGCCAGTGCCTGCTTCATGTTGGCGGGCACCGCCATCGTTTCAAGCTCGGACAATACGTCAAATCCAAGGGGGAATGAGAGCAAATCCGGCATTTCCCCCGCCTTCATCTTTTCTGTCGCTTCTTTTGCCGTCAGACCCTGCACTTCTATGAATATACCCGGCGTGCTCCGCTCATATTCCATCGCAACGCTTTTTAAGTAATTCACACCGCTTCCTTTGCCTGTTTTCCATTCAGCGACATGCCAAAGATTCAGTATGCCCTGCCAAGCAGGTTCTTCGCCGTGCATCCATGTATGGTACTTGTTTTCCTGTTGCAAAGATCGCCATAACGCAGGCAGACACAGCACGAAAACTAAGCTGATCGCTATAAAAATAAGAGTAACCGGTTTTAAGCGTTTCATGACACACCTCCGCCTGTTACTCCTATATTTATTGCTCCGTTCTTTTGATTATGCCTCCATCATGTCCAGCACCGCAGCACCTATAATTCCTGCGTCCGGCCCGAGCTTTGCCAGCACGACGTCCACAGTGTTGAGCGCAAACACACGTTTTTTCTTGAGCCTGTCCCGTATCTCCTTTAACAGACCATGGCATTTCGCAACACCGCCGCCCAGCGCAACACGCTGCGGATCAAACAGATTGGTGACCCCTGCAAGCACATCCGACAGGTTTTCCGCGTATTGATCGCGCGCATTTGTTGCGGCGATATCCCCGGCCGCCACGCAGTCCGACACATATTTCGCCGTTATCCCGGCTTGGTGAAGCAGGCTTTCCGGGCACTTTCGAGCTTCTTCGCATGCCGCGCGTATGAGCCCGATCGCAGCGCAATACTGCTCGGCACAACCGTACAACCCGCAATTGCAGGGAATCCCCCCTTGTCTGAGTATGACATGCCCAATCTCAGCAGCGCATCCGGTGGCACCGTGCAGCAAGCGCTTGTCTATCAGAAATCCGCCGCCCAGCCCTGTGCCCAGCGTGAGCATGGCAGCGTTGTGTGTGCCCGTCAGTGCGCCGAATTTCCATTCCGCTACAATTGCACAGTCGCCGTCATTGCCCAGATAGGTGCGTTTGTTCAAAAAGCTGCTGAGCATACCGCCGACATCCTCATGATCCCAAAAAAGGTTTACACACCTGATGGCCACAGAGCCATGTGTAGGCCCGGGAACCCCTATGCCCACACTGACCAGATCCTGCACACCTATGCCCGCTTTCGCGCATAGTTTTCCCACCAATCCGGCCGCGTCACACATGATCTTCTCGGCACCGCCTTGTACGTCGGTAAGCATCACCCCTTTTTGAACGATCGAACCGTGATCATCCACAAGGCCAACATGGATATTCGTGCCCCCTATATCAACGCCCACCCGCATCATCATGCCCTCCGCCTTTACGCATCAGTCTTTCAATACAAACTTTTCAATCGCCAGCGCCACGCCATCCTCATCGTTGGATGCCGTGATATAATCCGCAACCGCCTTGACTTCATCTACGGCGTTCTCCATGGCAATGCCAAGGCCCGCATAATCCACCATGCTCACATCGATCAGCCCGTCGCCCAGCGCGATCATCTGTTCTTTGGGGATTTTATAGAGCTTTCCAATCTGTTCCAGCGCCAATCCTTTGGACACCGTTTTATCCACAAGCTCCATAAAAGTCGCGCGCGATTTGCTGATGTAGAGTTCATCCCCGAATGCCTGCCTGGCATGCGGCATGGTTTGCTCAATACGCTGTGCGTCGCCGATGAGCAGCATTTTAGGCGTATGCAGCGTTAAATCCTCAAGATTGGCCTGCACGCCTGCAAACCCGCTCAAGCGTTCATAGAATTCGCTGTATTCACAAGGGTATTCATAGTAATAGGTCTTATCGTCATATGCCATCACATATAAATCATGTTCGCGCGCGAATTGTACGATACGCTGGGCTAAATCGTTTTCGATACAGCGTTCAAAAATGACTTCGCCGCTTTTAGGGTCTATGATCTGTGCGCCTCCGAAGCAGACAGCCGGCCCAAACAGGCCGTATCCTCTGATTTTCTCCGTCGCACGGTACATCCGTCCTGTGGCCACGCAGTTTAAAACGCCCTTTTCATTTGCCCGTGCGATCGCGTCTAGCGTCCGGCAGCTCACAGACAAATCACTTTTCAACAGCGTATCGTCAATATCATATGCAATCAGTTTGTAGTTCAATGTTCCCCCTCCTCATTCGAATGAAAATAATCATAAACCGAGCCGGCCGCTTTTTGGGTCATGCCTTCTACGGCCGCCAGCGCTTCCAGATCGGCGTTTTGTATGTCTTTCAGCGTTGCAAACGCCTTGATGAGCGCTTGTTTGCGCTTCTTGCCGATGCCATCTATGTTGTCTAATTCCGATTGTAACAGGCGCTGCGCACGCAGCGTCCTGTGATAGGAAACGGCAAAGCGGTGCGCCTCATCCCGTACACGCTGCACCAGATGCAACGCGCCGTCACCTCTTTTCAGTATAACAGGCTTCCCTTGCCCCGGCAAAAATATCTCTTCCTGTTTTTTTGCTAAGCCAAATACAGGCAGTGTGATGCCTGCTTGTTCCATGGCTTTCAGCGCGGCGTTCAACTGGCCCTTTCCGCCGTCGATGAGCATCACATCTGGAAATTCACCGAACTGATGCGCGCCGGTTTCATTTTGCGCGCGTTCTTCGAGCGTGCGTTTCAAGCGCCTGTAGACCACTTCCTGCATGGAAGCGAAATCGTCCGCCCCTTGCACCGTCTTGATACGGAAACGCCGATAATGCTTTTTGGAGGCCTTGCCATCGATGAACACCACCATCGAGCCCACAGAATCCCGCCCTTGTATATTGGAGATATCAAACGCCTCGATGCGCCTGGGCAGTGTTGGCAGCCCCAGTTCTTTCTGCAGAGTATGCAAAGCGCCTTCGTGGCGCTCCCATTCCCATTTCTTTTTTGCGCGTATGCGCTCCAGCGATTGAAGCGCGTTCTGTTCCGCCAGCAGTACGAGCTGTCTCTTCTCTCCGCGCTGCGGAATGAGTATGCGCACAGCATTGCCCCTTCGCTCCGAAAGGTATGCCGCGATCGCTTCGGTATCCTCCGGTGCACACGGGAGCAGCACTTCTTTTGGAATCTGTGCCGAGGAGTAGAACTGCATCAAAAAGGAGGACAGTATGCTCGCCTCTTCCTCATCCTGCTGGCGCATAGAAAAGCCTTGCGAGCCGATCACCTTGCCATTGCGCACGAACACGCCCTGTATGAGTGTTTCGTCTTGCTGTACCAGCAGCGCGAATACATCCCGATCCGCCTGGTTGGTAGACGCAGCACGCTGGCTTTCCTGCATGCGCTCGACAGCCAGCAGGCAATCGCGCAGTGTGGCGGCGCGCTCAAAATCAAGCGCACCAGCTGCTGCTTCCATCTCTTGCTTGAGTTGTTTCACAAGCCCTGTTTTTTTACCGTTTAAGAAGTCGAGCGCGGCATCGACCTTCGCGCGGTATTCTTCCGGCGAAACAAGACCCGTACAGGGGCCGCAGCATCTGCCGATCTGATAGTTTAAGCACGGCCTTTCGCCTCTTCTGATTGCAGCCGGGATATCCTTTTTGCAGTTGTGCAGCCCATAGATCCGGTAAGCGATCTCCAGCGCATCGCGTATGATATGCACGGCCAGATAAGGGCCTATATACTTCGCGCCGTCGTTTGCAATTCTGCGCACAATCCGTATGCGCGGATACGCCTCGCGCAGATCGACGCGAATATAGGGGAAGTTTTTGTCATCTTTGAGCAGAATGTTATATCTGGGCCTGTGTTCCTTTATAAGGTTGCATTCCAGTATCAGCGCCTCGACTTCGTTGCCCGTGCGAATGTAGTCGATATCGCGCACTTTAGCCACCATGGCCTCGACCTTCGCGCCCTTGTTTTTAGAGGCCATGAAATATTGCCGTACCCTGTTCTTCAAGGACACCGCTTTGCCCACATAGATGACGACGCCGTCCGCGTCTTTCATGATATACACACCGGGTTCATCCGGCAAACCGTTTAATATCTGCTTAATGGAATCGCTCATACCATTTTATCCCTTGTTCAATAGCCGAGTTCAATCGCCCTTGCAAGCACTTGCCCGGCCAGCGGCGTGGCCCGCGCACTGCCCGCGCCGGCGTTCTCCACCACCACCGTAATGGCGATGGGATGCCCTTCATCCTGCACAAAGCCCGTAAACCACGAATGCGGATCCTTGCTCTTATCCGTAGACACCTCCGCCGTACCCGTCTTGCCGCCCACGCTGAACCCCGCAACGCCTGCCGCGGCGCCCGTGCCGTTTTCAACGCAGGCGATCATCATGGAGGCAAGCGTGTCCGCTTCATAGTCAGAGAGCGGGCGTTCAAGCTCTTTGATCTTCATTTGATAGGATTGTGTCCGTCCGTCCGTCGCTTCCAGCAGCAGTCTTGGCTCCATGATCGCGCCCCCATTCGCGATGCCCATGGTGATCATATTGACATGCATGGGTGTCACGATGTCCTCAAACTGGCCGATCGCAGAGAACGCGAGGTCGCTGTCGCTTGTGCCCGCAGAGTAGTTGCTGCTATACAGCACGAAATCATCCAGCAGCGTTTGGTCGTTGAAGCCGAGGCTTTGCGCCGTTTGGGTGAGCGCGCCGTTGCCCAGTTCCACAGCCAACTGCGCAAAATATTTATTGCAGGACAGCGCAAAAGCGCGTTCAAAGCCAACTTCGCCGTGGCTTTGCTTGTTATAGCAGTTCATCTGCACGCCGTTGACCACATAAGGCTCGTGTGTGCAGTGGTAGCTCTTCTCCAAAAGCTCGGGCCGGTAACGTATGGCTGATAGCGCCGTTACGATCTTAAACACGGAGCCGGGCGGATATTTTCCCATGGTCGCACGGTTTACGAACATACCGCCGGGCGAGTCCGAATCGGTCTCAGCCGCTTCAGCCTGCTCGATCGCCTGCTCCATTTGATTCGGGTCGAAGTTGGGGGAGCTGACTTCACACAGTATTTCGCCTGTGCGATAATTCGTCACGATGATGGAGCCTGAATTTCCGCCTAAGAGCTGGTAGGCGTATGCGCTCAACTGCGCGTCTATGGTCAGCACCACATCATCCCCCCGTTCCGGTTCACCCGAAACCGTCTGATATACACGCTGGAGAATGTTGGTATTGAAGCCAAGCAGATACTGCGCATACAGCGACTCGGCGCCCGTGGTCATGCCGTAGTTGTCGCCCACAACATGCGCGCATGCACGACGCACATTCGCACTCTCGTGATACAGCCTGTTCTCGCCGTCCGAGTGAGCGAGTTTTACGCCGTTTCTGTCCAGTATGTCGCCTGTGTTCACATTCGCGCGCTGGCTGGAAAGACGCGGGTTGTGTGCGTCGGAAAACCATTGCTGGCCGTATGTCGTCACCGAATAGACAAAATAACTGATTAAAAAGATGAAGGCAACGCTGAACAGCAGCAGCACCTTTCCCATGTTCCTGCGGGATTTCGTTACGTCCGTCTGCTTCATGCGTGCACCTCCTGTTGCAGCTCACGTTCATCATCTTCTCCGTTCATGATGGAGATCCCCTCCAATATGCCCACCAGCATAAAGCAGGTCAGCATGGATGTTCCGCCCGCGCTGATGAAAGGCAATGTGATGCCTGTCAATGGAATCAGCTTGATGATGCCCGCGATGATGATGAAGCTTTGCAGCGTGATCAGCGCTGTGCAGCCAAACGCCAGCAGCGCATAGAACTTCTCACGGCAAGCCATGGCGATGAGCGCGCCGCGCACGATGAATATCAGATAGAACGCCACGAGCACCAGCCCAAAGATGATGCCGAACTCCTCACAGATCACAGCAAAGATATAGTCCGTCTGGTAGGCCGGGATCGCCTTGGGGCTGCCTAGCCCCAAACCCATGCCAAAAAAGCCGCCGCTCGCGATGGCCATAAGACCCTGCACGATCTGATAGCCCTGTGTTTCATAGGTCAGCCACGGGTTCTGCCAAACCGCCACACGAATCTGTACATGCGGGAAAAGGTGGTAGCTCGCCACGGCAGCACCCGCACCCGCGCCCAGCGACAGCGCAGTCAGCCCGATTTTGCTGGTAGCGACATAGAGCAGCACCACGAACACGCCGAAATACAACAGCGCCGCACCCAGATCGCGCTGTACCATCAACAGCCCCATGCACAGCAGCGTAAACCCGCCGGCCATACAGATGCGCCCGAAAGACGCTTTGCCACTCAGCAGGCCGGACAACACCACCACCAGGATCAGCTTCACGAATTCGGAGGGCTGAAACCCGATGCCCGCGATGTTGATCCAATTGGTCGCTCCGCCGGAGGTACGTCCGAGCACCATGGTGCTCGCGAGCAGCAGCAGACCCGCGCCCATATACCAATAGATGTGTTGGCTCAATGTCTTCCAGTTTTTTACGATCACCATCACCAGCACCATCATCGCCATGCCTACGGCGATGAACAATACCTGCCGCAGCGCTGTTTCGGGATTGAGCCGGTAGAGCATAATCACCCCCACCGCTGAAAACAAGTTCGCGATGATGAGTATGTAGCGATCCATCTTTCTGAAGAAACGCGTCAGCAGCAGATATTGGAATACCAGCAAAAAGACCATGATGGCCGCGATGATCAGCGCCGTTAAATCGAAGGATTCATTTTGGAAGGCGATCAGCCCGAAGGCGAGTACTTCAAAAATTATGATGACGAATAACAACGACGCGGCACTTCTAATACGCACCGGACTCCACCTCCTTTAGCTGTACACGCGCCTCCACCCCGATAAAGGACAGAAGCGTCCCATTGCGCACCGGCAAATCCTCCGTCAACTCTACGCCGTCTACAAATACGCCGTATTCGCTTCCCATATTGCGAATAAAAACGAAGCTTCCCTTTGCATACAGGTAACATTCCGTATTTGAAAAACCCGGCAGCTTTAAGCGTATGTCACAAAACGAGCTCTTACCTATATAGCATTCCCGCTTGATGGGATAGATCTCTCCCACCAGACGCTCTTCTTCGCATTGCATGATTTCCATATACCCGATAGGCGCGAAATACGTATTCTTTTTGGAGCGCTTCGTCTCACGGTATTCCGCGATGACATCTTTCAATGTTCTGTAAAAAATGATGAGTATCAATAGTATAAATATATATTTCATGATATTAGATGCGATATTGAATAGCTGGCTGTCCAGGTTGCTCACCTCTCTTCTGAAGCTGATCCATGCTTATATGGCATTGTATATGCTTGCAGTTCATGTGTCAAACCGCTTTTACGGGATGAAAAATAATGAGCGTTCGCTTTACAGGAACGCTCGAAGTATCATGTTGCCATGTCAGCCGCCCGTTCGGATGGATCGACATAAAATCTGCGCTTCTGTCTCGGCATTCGCCTCATCGCCACGTTTTGCACCAGTCCAAGCGCCAGCATATTGGTCAGCATGCTGGATCCCCCATAGCTCACAAATGGCAGCGGAATGCCCGTCACTGGCAGCACGCCGCATACCATTCCAATGTTTTCGATGATGTGAAACGCATACATAGACATCACGCCGATGATGATAAAAGAGCCAAACCGGTCATTCGCGCTGAAGGAAAGTGTGATCAAACGGATGAGCAGCGCCGCATACAACAGTATCAAGCACAACCCGCCTGTCCAGCCGAAGGTTTCCACAACAACAGCAAATATAAAATCCGTTTGATGGTCCGGCAGATAGCCCAGCTGGCTGAGCGTACTTTCCGCGAACAGACCTTTGCCCGTCAGCCCGCCTGACGCGATCACTTCTTTGGAACGCATCACCTGCATTCCGGCACCCAGCGCATCCGCTTCCGGATTCAGAAAAGAGAGTATGCGGCTGAACTGCCAGTCGGCCATCAGGAAGAAATAGAGCAGCAATGCGACCGGTATCGCAATAGCCAAGAGGATGCCCACCATCTTCAAGGAGATGCGTGCCGCCAGCAAAATACCCGCACAGATCACGATATAGACAAACGCTGTCCCCCAATCAGGCTGGCTCATGACCAGCGCCACCGGCAGAATCAAATAGCCCAGTATAGGCAACGCCTCCCTAAATGTCGTGATCCCCCGCGCCGGATCGGAACGGTTTGCCGCGACCTTCGCTAATACGATGATCAATGCGATCTTCACAAATTCCGCCGGCTGGAACCCTCTCGAGCCAATCTGAAACCATCCTTGTGTACCGCGAATAACCCTGCCCAAAAAGAGCACGGCCAGCAGCAGGGCAACGCCCCCCCAGTAAATGATTTTGTATAGTTCACCATAGGTGCTGTAATCCAATATGATCAATGCGCCCATCCCTGCAACGCCCACCAGAAACCACATGAACTGCAGCAGCACTGTGTGCAAATCTAATTTTTCAACAATTTCGCCCCATCCATACTCATCTCCCGAAAACGGTTGTGCAGTCGCATTCATGAGTGTAAGCAATCCAAAAAGAAAGATTGCAAGCACAATCGCCATGGAAAAATAGTCGAATTTACGAAACATTCTTTTTTCGAGTAATTTCATATATTAATAACCCGGGCTGAGTCAGTCAACCCACACACAGCCCCTGAGGGCATCGGATATGCTCTACCTTGCACGCCCTTTCATACTTCTGATTGGGATATTGGCCACCAGTTTTGTGCTCATCTGATTTCCTTTTTCCACTTTGGTAATCTTGATGTCGATTTCGTCTTCATAGATCGCCACATACTTCGAGACCGCTTCCAGCATATCGTTCTTCAGTAATTCCAAATACTGAGGCGAGCTGTTTACACGATCATGAACCAGCACCATTGTCAAACGGTCCTTCGCCACATCCTTGCTGGTCGTCTTTTTTTTTCGATTGAAAAACGCCATTTCATTCATCCCGCCTATCTAGCTTATTTCTTGGAAAATAATTTTTTGAACTTGGTGAAAAATCCTTCACCGTCTTCAAAGGACATAAAAGGCACATTTTCCCCTGTGATCCGTTTGATGATGTTGCTGTACGCTTGCCCCGCCGGATTGTTCTTGTCTGTGACAATCGGTTCGCCCAGGTTTGTAGAGCGAAGGATCATCTCATCCTCCGGCACAACGCCAATCAGATCGATGCCCAGTATATCCAATGTGTCCTCAACACTCATCATATCGCCGCGTTTCGCCATATCCACGCGGAAGCGGTTGATCAACAGGCTGGTCTCCTCTATTTCGTTGGCCATCAGCATGCCGATGATACGGTCCGCGTCCCTGACAGCCGATACCTCGGGAATCGTGACCACGATGGCGCGGTCGGCGCCCGCAATCGCATTCTTAAAACCTTGTTCGATACCTGCCGGGCAATCGATCAGCACATAATCGAATTCCTCTTTCAGCCGTGCCATCAAAGCTTTCATCTGTTCTGAGGTTACAGCGTCTTTATCGCGTGTTTGTGCAGCCGGCATCAGGAAAAGCCCATCGTAGCGCTTGTCCTTGATGAGCGCCTGCCTGATTTTACATGTACCTTCACACACATCCACCACATCGTAAACGATTCTATTTTCCAGGCCCATGACTACATCCAGGTTGCGAAGCCCAATGTCGGTATCCACCAGAGCAACCCGCTTTCCCAGCAAGGCTAGTCCGGTTCCGATATTCGCTGTGGTAGTCGTTTTTCCAACGCCCCCCTTGCCCGATGTGATGACGATTACAACGCCCATCATTAATCCCCCTTAAGCTTTCTCTATATCAATCCCGAATCACTATTTCGCTTTTCCATACTCCACCTCTTCGATTACGATCGCGCCGTCTCTGATACGCGCAATCTCCGGTCTTGTAGGTGCGTAATGCTCACCTTCCGGCGGTATAGCGATCTTCTTGGCAATCCTCAGCTGCGTGGGCATCAACTGGTTTGCGGCCACCACCGCCTGTTCATCACCAAAACAACCGGCCTGCGCCATGCCACGCAAAGTACCCATCACTGCAATGTTCCCTCCCGCCACCAGTTCGGCGCCCGGGTTCACATCGCCTATGACCACCACATCCCCTTCGGATTGTATGCGCTGCCCGCTGCGTACCGTATGGCATACGAACACAGAATCCGCTTCCCCTAAAGGCTTGTCCTTGATGGGAGCCGAGACAGCCTCCGGTTGACGGCGCGCAAAAAGCTCTGCATCAGCAGCTTCTTTTTCTAAGTACAGAAGCATTTCTTTGGGGTTTTTCTGTTCTTCTGCCTTCTTTTGCGCCTCAAGAACGGTTTCAAAATCGATATACTCCGTTTTTAAAACGCTGTTCAGTGTTTCGCTCAGATCCTGCTGTTCGTCTTCTTCAAGCTTTTTCCCCGATACCATAATGCGAATATTATCTTTATTGAAAAAATTCCTGCTACTCTGCATCATACGAAGGAGTTCCTCTTTGATCTGCGCGTACTGATAACGCTCATGCAGAATCAACTGGAGGCCTTCTCCTTTACCCTTAAACTGGATAATCTCCTCTTTCATCTGTTGTCCGCCCCATTTTATACTATATCCCATGCATATTAGATCCATTATAATATATCGTATGCATCCCTGTAAACAGAATCTTTTCTTTGGCTTGTTTCATCCGCCCGCATACAAGCCAACTGCTATGTGTCCGTCGAACCGGGATCATCCCCTGGAAGCACCGTATCCTGTGGTTCGCCGTTCGCCGTGTCTGTATCCGGGGCGTTCGCTTGTTCATCCCCGTTTTCCGGTTCTTGTGATGCCTGCGGCTCCAGCGGCTGGGAAGCGTTGGGCATGATGGCGGTATTTTCGGCGGGAATCTGCATGTTCCCTGCGCGGACATTTTCCTCATGCTGATATTTATTGTCCAGATAGTAGCTGATGATCTGCTGCGCTGTATAGGAGGTGGAGCTGCCTCCGATCCCGAAAGGCACATAGATGACGATCGCGATCTCCGGCTCGTCAAACGGCGCAAACGCTACAAACCAGGACGTATTTTCCACCGATATGTTACGGCTCGAAGTGGATACCTGTGCCGTGCCCGTTTTTCCGCCTATATCATCGACATATTTATAATCCCTGAACACGGACCCCGCTGTGCCGCCCTCGTCCACAACGCCTTTCATGCCTTCTTTGATCGCCTGTATATGCCTCGGCTGCAAGTCTATCTGGCTGTGTATGGTGGGAGTGATCTCCTGCACAAGATTTCCTTCATGATCCAGAACTTTATCCACAATATGCGCGTCATAGACCACACCGCCGTTTACCAACGCGGAAACATAACGGGCAACCGCCATAGGTGTTACGCTGACCACGCTCTGCCCCATGCCTGTACGCAGTGTTAAGTCGGCGTTCCAGGTGATCTCGTTGAGATAGCTCATCACATCCGCATGCCAACGACGGTAATATGAGATCGTCTCGGGGATGCCCAACTCCTCGCGCATGATCACACGGATGTCACGTCCTTGTATATTCCCAACTCCTACCAGCTCCACAATACGGGTCGCAGCTTTTTCAAGCTGTTCATCCGTCACCTCGATCCCCCGGTCCTCGCAGCAGCCCTTTAAGAAGGTCTTTAAGCTGCCCATGACCAATAAGGGTAGTGAGGTGTTTTGTTCCCGCAGCGGCTTGCTGTTGTCGTATAGGATATCCTGGCCGCCGATCTGCCCGGCGATTTCGCCCGGCACTTCGATGTTGGTCTTGGTGGACAACCCAAGCTGTTCGCCCCAATAGGCTAAGCGGTCGATCTTCACCCGGTCCGCCACCTCGTAGAAGTAGTAGTTGCAGGAATCCTTGATGGCCGATTCCAAGTTTTCTTCTCCGTGGGTGATCCTATGCATATTATAAATCCAGCATTGCGGCGCGTTCTGTACGTTTTGCGACTCCCTTAAATATTTCGTATAAGCGCCTTCGTCCTCGATGATGGTATCCACCGTGATCTCGCCCTCCATCAGGCCTGCAACAGCCGTCACCATCTTGAAGATAGAGCCCGGCATCGCCTTGGAGGAGATCGTTTTATCAAACAGCGGAAGGGCGGTATCCTCTTTTAGTGCGTCGTAATCATCCACGCTGATACCACCTGAAAAAAGATTCAAATCATACGACGGCACGCTCACTTTCGCCAAAACATCGCCTGTGTTGACATCCATCACCACAGCCGCCCCGTACTCCGCAAGGCGGATTTTGCTCAAATCGGATACTTTTTTCAAGTATTCTTCTTTGTTCTCCTCGATCATCTGCATCTGTTCTGTCCGGATGTCTTCTATGTTCTTCATCAGCGCATCTTCTACCAGCTTCTGAAGCTCCGCATCCAGTGTCAGCACTACATTGTTACCATTTTGAGGCTCGACGGTTTCCAGCTCGCGGATCACCGTACCTTTCGTATCCACCTCATTGACAATTTTCCCTCTGCGTTCGCTTGTGTTTGAGGTTAATGCGTCTTCAAGGGTCTTTTCAATGCCGCTCATGCCCACCAGATCGCCGGGATCATACCCCTGTTTTACCAGTTCTTCCAACAGCTCCGGGCTGCTCTGCACACCCAGATAGCCGATGGTATGCGCCGCAAGCTCATGCTTGGGATATATGCGGGCCGAGCTTTCCTGAATATTCATACCTTCCAGCTCCAAGCTGCGCTCTTCAATCTCCGTCACGACATTTATGCCCACATTGGAAGCGATCACAATCGGTATGGAGGCCCGGTATGCATTCAATTGGACTTCCTGCCAGATGGAGAGCAGCTTGATGGCGTCTTCATATCCGATGGAGTTGGGAATTTGATAGAGCTGGCGCAGATAATTATAGATCTGTTCAGGCGTTTCATGCCGGTCTGATATATACATGTTGGCGCGCCAATTTTCTTCGCGTTTCTTGATCGCTTCCTCATCCGTGATCCCAAATTCAAAGGAATATTCCAAATCGTCATTCCTGCGGATCACAAAAGTATCGATCGTTTCGCCTCCGTTGCGTTCTATGAGCTCGATCGTCTTCATCAGGATTTGTGTGTAATGCGCGCGGTCCTGAGCAGTCGCTTTGTTGTAGTCTCTGCTGAACTGTACATTATAGCTTGTCTCATCATACGCAAGCGGGACGCCGTTGCGGTCATAGATCGTGCCGCGCTGCCCTGTCTGTATGATCTCACTCTTGCCGAATTGGCTGATTTTAGGCGTGTTGACAGAGCCGGCCGAAACCAGCGCGCGCAACTGAAGCAAGATCATCGCTAAAATGACGACGATCACGATGCCCACCACCAACATTCTACGTTTTGCTCGTTCCATATTTCACCTTAGGCGCTTAAAAATATGCGCCCACATCCCGATTTTTCCTTGTTCTAAACAGCCGTGTCATATGCAGCCGCGCATTCAATAAATGCACAGGCAGCATGAGGATCGTGGTAAGCAATGTGCCCAGCGCGACATAATACAGCCACATCGCGGCGATGTGGACACCCGATCCGGTGACGAACAGCAGTATGGATAACAGCGCTGTTTTAACGGCATAGAGAACCGCCGCCATGATCGGCGGCAAAAAGAATCTGCCCACCTGCATCCTTTTGTAGGGAATCCCGGCCAGATAGCCGACGATGACATATTGCAGCGCATAAAACCCTAAAATACTGCCACACGCGATATCGATGAGCAGCCCGGCGGCGGCACCCGTCAGCGCACCAAAAAGGCTGCCGTCGAGCAGCGCAAAGGACACCACGATGCACAGCAAAAAGTCGGGCGCTACGCCCAGTATCGTCATGTTTGGCAGTACGGCCGTCTCCAGCATGACGCTCAAGAGCACGATCCCCGCCATACAAAGCACCTTCATAAGCCGTTATTCCTCTTTCTCTCCCACGATGACCAGTACTTCCTCGATATTGGAAAAATCAACAGCGGGCCGAACCTCGATCGTTTTCTGCGCCGCGCCGTCCTCTTTCTGTATGTCCACGATATCGCCTATGTAGATCCCCTTGGGCATCTCTTCTCCAACGCCGGATGTGATGATCCTGTCTCCGTTTACATATTCCGTATCGCTGCTCAGGTAGCTCAACACACAAGAGGCGTCGCCGTCCGGCGTCTGCAGCTGTCCTTTGAGAATGCCGCTGAACCTGGTGCGCTCCATCATCACGCTGAATGAGCTTCTTGCGTCAATGATGGTCAGCACTTTGCTGTAGCTGCCGCTCGTTTCCATGATCCGGCCCACCAGCCCCGCACCTACGACCACCGCCATGCCTTCCTCGATGCCATGGTTGCGCCCTGCGTTAATGGTAAACGTTTCATACCAATAGCCCGGCTCCTTGGCCGTTACGCGTGCACCGACATAGGTAAAGCCTTCGCTCTGTTCGCCAAACTGCAGCAGCTCCTTGAGCCGGCTGTTTTCGTCCTTGATTTCGTTTTGTGTCAGCAGCTGCTGCTCCAACTCGGCCACACGGCTCTTTAGCTCGGCATTTTCCTGATCGATATCCCGGCTGCCAAAAATGTTGCCGAAAAAGTCTCCGACCGCGTTGGTCGCGCTATAGAACGCACCTTCCACCGCAGACAGCACGCTGCCCACCACCCCTTCCGGGCCGGTAGGCTTTGGCCTGTTGAGTGACACGACGACCAGTATGATGAGTATCAATATGATCACCATAGCGATCAGCAATGGCCTGTTTTTAATGAACCTCCTCATGGGCCGAGCGCCCTCCTTACAATACAATAAAATCGTTCTGGCCGGATTACACCAGCCGCAGCTCCTTCAACATGCGCCAGAGCCTGTTGATGGGCAGACCCATGACGTTATAAAAACACCCTTCAATACGTTCAATAAATCTAGCGCCCAAGCCCTGTATGCCATAGGCGCCTGCCTTATCCATCGGCTCTTGACTTTCGATATAACTGCTGATCTCCGCTTCATTCAGCTCGCTGAAAAAAACTTTGGTTTCCTCATGAGAACACCTATGCGCCCCTGATGCCGCATCCAGCACGAACACGCCTGTCAATACGATATGTTGTCTGCCTGAGAGGGAGCGCAGCATACGGGCCGCTTCCTGCTCGTTTGCCGGCTTGCCCAGCGTTTCGCCGTGCAGCACGACGATGGTGTCCGCTCCTATATATACGCTCTCCTTGCCTTTTTGGGCATGGGCGGCTCTTGCCTTGCGTTCCGACAGCATGCGCACCATATCAGCCGGTGCACACCATATGTTTTCATCCACATCCGCCGTTGCAATGTGAAATGGGATACACAATTTTTCGAATATTTCTTTGCGCCGCGGCGAAGCGGACGCCAGTATGAATTCACGCTGCATCAAAACCTCTTTTTTTTGGAAATTTAGCTGTACTTACCTTATCATAGTGAAAATACGCAGATGTTTCAACCATTAATTTCGCAAGCCCGCTGGAAAATACTTCTTGCACCATTCCTGTGCACCCATCCTCATAAAATCTTTTGCGATCATACCACTCAAAAATGTCAGTAATGTGTCATGGATGTGAACTGGCCTATACAGCGCCGGCAAGGACAGCACCCTTCAGCCGGCCGCTTCTTCTTGCTTTTGTTTTCTGTGCCGTTTTTCCCCGATTATCCATTGCCAAAGCCCCAATATCAGCAAAAAAGCGCCGAATATGCGTCTTAATACTTCTGAATCCACCGCCAGCGCCAGCAGAGAGCCGCCCCCTGCGCCCAGCAGCGCGGCGGCAGCAAATCGAAGCACCATTCTGACATCAAAGCGTTTTTCTTTGGCATAGAGCACCGTCGCCGCAGAGGCCGACGGTATAAAAGAGATCAGGTTTAAGCCCTGCAGCGCCTGTTGGTTCAGGGTTGAAAACAGACCCGCCAAAGGGATGAGCAGCGAGCCGCCGCCGACCCCCATCGCGCTCAGCACGCCTGTGACCAGCCCAATTAAAATAAACATGGATCACCTGTTAGAAAAAAATCATTCTTATGGAAGAAAACACGACGAACACAGCAAACGCTCTGGTCAGCCAGATGGTTCGTATCTTTTTAAGAAGCCTGGCCCCGACGAATCCACCCGCCAGCGTCCCTGCCATGGTGATGAGCACGATGTCCCACGGCGGCAGGGCTTCTTTGAGCAGATAGATCACCGTGCTCAGTACACTCACCGGCAGCATCATGGCCACGCTGGTCGCATGCGCGTTCTTTGCCTCGACTTGCGGCATGCCCTTCAAGACGATCAGCGCCACCACACCGCCTCCGCCGCCAAAGAAACCGTTTGCAAATCCGGCGATGACGGCCAATGCATCATACTTCAGCTTGCCTTTGCGCATACACCTCTCCCCCTTTGCGGCATTTATTGTGTATTATACCCCTTTCACCGCAATCAAAACCTACGGGCTCTCCCGCAGAATCCCCTGGAAGTCTATGGTGTATGCGCCTCGGGGGATGGATTCATTCAACAGCACAAACGTATAGCCTTTATCCGCAGCCTGCTCAATCAAAAAGGGCAGGTACAATTCCAGCTCCTTGCTGTCGGCATAACAGTGCAGAACAGCGCCCTTATTCAGGCGCGCCGCCATCTGTTTAATGACGGTGCCTGCGCCCTGCTGCCTCCATTCGGATGCATCCGCGCTGCAGGCAAACGGGATGAGGCCAAGCTCTTTGATTTCTTTGAGCAGCTCGCCCGTTTCTTGCCCCCATGCCGGACGGTAGAGCATGGTTTCTTCGCCTGTGATCGCGTCTATCTTCTCCTTGCACAGCCTTATTTCCTTCAATGCGTCTTGCGCCGTTTTGACATTGCCCGTAGGCCCATAGATACCCATGTCATGTCCCTTTTCATGGATGGACGCCGCCTGGAGCGGGTTTAGCTCCAGCCACTCGTAATCCGTAAAAAAAACACCCTTGACGGCGTATCGGTCTAATATCTCCAGCGCGCGCGGCACGCCATCCGTTTCTTTTGTGATGTCAAACGTCAAAACGGCCGCGACCTTGCTGGTATGCACGCTGCGCACCACCCGTTCCTCCTGTATGCCCAGCACCGACGCCGCAATCCCCTGTATGGGCGCGTCGGCAATCAGCGCCGTGATCATCAGCAAAGCAAGTGCGCAGCATATGCCCGCCAAAGCCAGCGCAGGGTTCCATCTTCGCATGGCGTTTCCTCCTTTTATGTATGACTTGTACCATACCTATGCAGGAGGTTCGCCGTGTATGACGCATCCGGCAGGCGCATGCAACCATTCTACATCGATTGTGAAAACGAGTGCTTTAATCTGTTCATATAGCGTTCAAACACGATGTAGGTCACGATGACAGTCAGCACATTCGAAACGGCTTCCGCCAGATAAACGCCGTCTATACCCATCCAAAGGGGCAGCGTGAAGGCCAGCGGTATGAGCAGCAGCACTTTTCGCATGATGCCGAACAAGAAAGAATATCCCGTGTTGCCCATCGCAATGAACGCATTCTGGTTGACCATCTGCATACCGATGAGAAACACCGTGCAAAACATCAGCCGCATTGTTCTTTCTGTCAACGCGATCAACTCCGGGTCCGGCGTGAAAGCCATCGAGATGGTGCGCGGAATCAACATCATCAACGCCCACATCACCGCAGCGCTGCCCACGCTGTAATAGCGTGAATAGCGAATGGCTTCACGTATGCGCGTATGATTCTTTGCCCCCGTATTGTAGCTGACCAAGGGTTGTGTGGCATGCATGATGCCTTTAAGCGGCATGAAGAATATTTGACTGACGCTCGCCAATATCGCCATAGACGCGATGTGCAGGTCGCCCAACACCCCGCCGTAATGGCGCAGCAGGCGGTTGATGACGATGACCACGATTGATTCATTCACCTGGAATATAAAGTTGGAAAATCCGAGCATGCAGGTTGTCTTTACCACCTGCCATTTCAGTCTCAGATACTGCGCTTGAATGCGTAAATATGAGTGTTTGGAACATAGGAATCCAACCACCCACGCCGCAGATACCGCCTGTGCAATCACCGTCGCGACTGCCGCGCCCTTGATCCCCATGCCCAACGTGTAGATGAAGATCGGGTCGAGCACGACGTTGAGCACAGCGCCCACCACCAGCGTGATGGTGCCGGTGGTCGCATAGCCTTGCGAATTGATGAATGCGTTCAGCCCTGTGGCCAGCTGAACGAACACAGTCCCCCACAGGTAGATGCCCAGATAATCCCGCGCATACGGCAATGTATTCTCGCTGGCGCCGAACGCGATGAGCAGCGGGTCTAAAAAGATTAAAAACACCACCGTAAGCACGATGCCGCTCAGAATGAGCAGCGTAACCGCGTTTCCCAAATACCGCCGGGCGCTCTCGTCATCTCCGGCACCCGCCTTGATGGAGGAAAGGGGCGCGCCGCCTAAGCCTATCAACACCGCAAAGGCCAACACCATCATGATGATGGGGAAAGTCAGCCCAAGCCCGCTGAGTGCTGCTGTCCCTACGTTCGGCATTTGGCCGATGTACATCCTGTCTACAATGCTGTATAAGGCGTTGACCAGCTGGCCGATCGTAAAGGGAATGGCCATCCTGATGAGCAAGGGTTTGATCTTGCCGCTGGCCAGCTGTTCGTTCATGTCTGTTTTATTCTTTCGCTTCAATGCATGGCTCGCTTTTGTACAGATAAGGACAACTCCGCACACGCGTATGTCTTTATCCGTATGATTGATATGTCCATTATATGAAATAGGCGCGCTGAAAACAAAGCAAGAGAATTGTCCTGTTTCTTGCGGTTTTGATATGGAAACCTGTCCGGGAGTGCTTAAATTTGTTAATCTTTTTTAAAGGATGCCCTGCTAAATATAAATATGTTATAATCGACATCGGTCTCGTGCCTGTTTTATGCTGTGGCGGAGCCAAGTGTATTGGGCCGAATAATGACCATACGGTATCATGCGAAAGGCGGGCTGTGATTTGGATTTAGGTTTAAAGGGAAGAGTAGCCGTCGTCACAGGCGGCAGCCGGGGCATCGGCTATGCGGCCGCGCAACAGTTTCTGCTGGAGGGTGCTAAGGTCGCCATCTGCGCGCGGGGTGAACAAGCCTTGAAGAGCGCTGCTGAAGCGTTGTCTGAGTTGGGCGATGTCTATTATGAATCGGTGGACCTGTCTGACGCCGGGCAGGTTTACGCGTTTGCGAAGAATGTATTCGATCATTTCGGCGCGCTGGATTGCTGGGTCAACAACGCAGGCGCGGTCGGCTATAAAAAAGGGGTTGAATACGACGAAGAAGAGATCGATTTCATGGTGGGTATCAACTTCAAAGCCATCATCTACGGCTGCCAGGCTGCATTTCGTTATATGCAAAACACCGGCGGCGCCATCGTGAACGTGAGCTCGTTGGCTGCGCGCTGTGCGAGTGTCGGTCGAAGCACGCTGTACGGGCCGCTGAAATCTGCCATCAACAACCTTACCAACATGTTCGCCGGTGAATACTGCGCACATAATGTACGTGTCACCGGCATCATGCCGGGGCTTACCGGGACCGATATGACGGAGCAGGAAATCGGCGCAAAGCAGGCGCAAAAGCTAAAACAGCAAAATCTGCTGCACCGCATGGCGGATCCCAGCGAACAGGCGCGTCCCATCGTGTTCTTAGCGAGTAGCGCCGCCAGCTATATGACGGCCACCACCATCGAGGTGACGGCGGGCTGGAGCGCAACACTCAACCCCACTTATGCCTGGGATAAATATGGCGCACACGAAGCGGAGTAGCCTCCTGTTCCGCAAAAAGACCGATATAGGCTGATGGCAAAGCGTTTGCGTTGTCATCAGCTTGTGTGCGCTTGGCGGATCTTTTGTTTGCGCACACAGACGTTCATTTCATGCCCGTTTCTTCCTTGAAAAATGCTTTAACAGACGTTTTTATCTGTTTCATGTGCCCCGGTTTCAGATATATGGGTGCTGCATTCAGGCTGCCTGATCCTTTTTAGATGTATGCCTTTCATATTTATACGCTCTATACAGTCCGTTTGCTGGTGTATACACGTTCTTTTGTCGATTTATCGCGGGTTTTGCTTGTCTATAGACAAATGACATGGTATAATTTACAAAATTATACATATGTGTATATGCGTTTATAACATTTTATGTCGAAAAAAGGATCGAAAAGCGTTGGGGCTCGTAATGTCATCATTTTTTTCAGGACGCGCCTGATCTCCATGTCGTGGTGGATGCCCGTTGTATGCCAAGCAATACACCATAAACACACTCTTAGGGTTTTTGTTTGATATAACCTTTACATGACATGGATTTCTGCCGTTAATATAGTTGAGGTGGTTGAAGGATGCATGGAACGCTGCTGATCATTCTTGGGGTGATAGGGATTGTTGGTATTGTTTCCGTTTATTTCATAAACGGACGTTCTTTTGGGAATAGCTTGAGCGGTATTTGCGCGATCATTTCCGCATGTGTGCTCGGCTATCAGCTGTTCGTTCCTCTGGCGGAAGGAGTCAGTATTTACAATTTAACGCCGCAGCTCCTCTTGCTCACATGTGTGCCCATCCTGACATTTCTGATCGTTTGGTTCGTTTCAGGCATCATACAACGCTCCATCGCCGGACATACGCCTGCCCGCAGGAAAAAAACAGCG
The DNA here is from genome assembly GCA_050945835.1 of Christensenellales bacterium. Taxonomy (GTDB): domain Bacteria; phylum Bacillota; class Clostridia; order Christensenellales; family JBMNTQ01; genus JBMNTR01. Next base: position 61,159 of record JBMNTR010000002.1, read on the forward strand.
GAGCCTTCTGAAAAAACGCCTGCTATGTCTAAATTATTGAATCCCATTCAGCAAGCTGAGGCCGCATCCGGTGTGCGGATGGCAAGCAAACCCAGTTTCAGCCAGCATGTGCGTATTGCTGAAAAGGTGCATTTCGTTTCAGAAGATATGGAGAGTATCTCAGCAAAGGATGAGAGCGTTGAGCTCGAAGAAGCGCGGCTGGGGCTGGCCGAGGAAGCGCGCATCGCCGAAGAAGCGCGGCTTGCCGAGGAAGCTAGGCTGGCTGAGGAAGCACGGCTGGCCGAGGAAGCGCGGCTTGCTGAAGAAGCTAGGCTGGCTGAGGAAGCGCGGCTGGCTGAGGAAGCGCGGCTGGCTGAAGAAGCTAGGCTGGCTGAGGAAGCACAGCGCACCGCGATCCGGGATGAAAAAATGCGCACGCTGCATAAGGCTGTCCAGGTCAAAGCTGGCGGGGCTGCCGGATTGGCTGCCGGCTTACTAGAAAAATATATTGCCGACCCCGCAGATGAAGAGAGTGAGCTCGAAGCGCTCACCTTGCTGCTGGACTGCTATATCTCCCTTCGGCGCACAGAGGATGCAAAACATCTTGCCAGTGCTTTGTCCGAACGTTTGGATGAAGCTGGGGCTGAAAAGATGCAGGTGCTGTTGAAACTATTATAATTGATCAAAGGTTTCGATTGCTTATGTTCTATCATCATGCCAACAACATAAACCGCACACTTGCACCAGGCGCAAAATCCTGCAAGCCGAGCGGCAAAGAAGCACGGGTGCATCATGCCCGGTTATTGGCAAGCCTGTCTGTTGTCATACTGTTGACAGCGCTTTCTTTGTTCTTATGTGTTTACGCCGCGGGCAATACGCTGATCAATCGGCAGGTTTTTCCTCAGGGGACAGTCGTCAACCATTGTGATATCGGCGGCATGACTTATGAAGAAGGCCTGACACTGGTGCTGGATACAAACCGCCAAAACATTGAAGACTTGCATGTGCGCATCCATTATAACGGCCATTCCATCGAGTTGGATGCAAACGAGCTGGGCATCGTAGAATGTGTGGAGCAATTGTTGCGCAATGTCTGCTATTCCGGTGCGGATGCAGCATCGGCCAACGGGGGTGTCTTTGCCATACTTCGTCCCAAACAGGGCCAGGTCATCGATACTTGCGCCATCTTTGATAAAGATCACATAGAGTCCGCTTTGCAGACTGCGGTTTCAACAGCCGAGTTTCCCGCAGTTTCATCGGCGGACGGTATCATGTTCTCTCAGGAACAACCCATTTTCAATCTGGAGCATACCATGGACGGGGCGGCAACAGTCAACATCTATCTAACTGTTAATGTGGAGGTCCTGCAAGACTATGTGGCCCACCGCCCCGGTTATGTAAACGCAGCCGGCTCCTCATCGACATTTGACGGGCGTCAGCTCATTCAATACCAGGATATCATCGATCAATACGCACATGCATATGGCCTTGATCCTGCGTTTGTGGCGGCTACCATATTTGTTGAGAGCTCTTTCCGCCCGTCGGTCGAATCCTATGCCGGCGCTATTGGTCTGATGCAGATCATGCCGTCTACAGGCATGTGGATCGCCGGTAAGATCGGTATTGAGGATTATAAGATCGAGATGCTGCTCGACCCGGACATCAATGTTCAGATGGGCTGCTGGTATTTATCTTATCTTCTGGATCTGTTCGATGGCAATGAGAAGACCGCGTCCGCCGCATATAATGCCGGGCCGCGCAGGGTTCAGGAATGGCTTGCGGACGATCGGTATTCCACAGACGGCGAAAATTTATCCGTCATTCCATACGAAGAAACCAAAGCACACGTTGAACGTATTACGAGCTACTATGAAATTTATAAGGGTGTTTATCAAAGTATACGATGACAGGGCTATGCTTTGATGAGATCATTTCATAAAGAGCGGCGAATCAGGATGGGTTTGAATAGACATGCCGGTGAATAAACGGGAATTGAATCATACGAAAACAACAAAAGAACCGAAGCCAAAGCGGCCTCGCCTTATATGGATCAATATACTGCTCATATTTGTCGTGATGTGCGTCTGCTTTATCGGCAGCGCAGGCATGGCGGGCAGTAGCCTGTTGTCCAGCGGGCTCTTCCCCGCAGGCACCATCATAAACGGCGTCGATATAGGCGGCTTGTCTTTCGAGACTGGAAAAACATTGGTCGAAGCGGATTGCCAAATGCGGTTGGAGCGTATGCAGATCACGCTTTCATATGCGGGGGAATCCATTCACCTGTCTGCCGAGGCGCTTGGTTTTGCTTATGATGCAGAAGCTGTGCTGGAAACGATGGCATATTCCGTCGGCGAAACCTCCTCTTCGTTTTTAAGCGGTTTGGGGGCTGTTTTTCAGCCCAAACCTTCTTTACATGCACAGACAAGCCTTGTGTTCGATCAAAAAGCCATCGCTGCAGCATTGAAAAAAGCACTGCGCCCCTATGAGCGCCCTGCGGTGGACGCACAAGCTGTTTTCGATCCGGATACCGCAACCTTCTCCTATACCGACGGTGTGCCCGGAAGGACAGCAGCGCTTGAAGAGACTGTAGAATCCATAATCGCGGCGTTTGGCAAGTCCTGCGACCCGCAGCAAGTCCTCATCGTACCGTATGACATCCTGCCTGTTGCTGTTCCTCAGTCCGTTTTGCGGGAAAATACGATGCTCATCGGGGCGTCTGACACCGCAGTCGAAGCGGATGCACTCTATATAGACGCGCTCCAGGCATATTGTGACGCGCTCAACGGCTGCGCAGTTCCTCCCGGTGATACGCTTTCTGTTCAAGCGTGTGTCCGTGCTCATGCTGCAAATGAAGCTGGTCTTGGTTTGGATGCGCCGGGCATACACACAACAGACACGCAGAACGACGCGCTCTCCCGGTTGTCGGGGACATTTTATCATGCGGCTCTGCAGGTAGGAATGGGGGTCGTGGAGCGTACAAGCAGCGTATATGCCGTGCCTTACCTGCCGGTTGGGCAGGATGCAGCCGTAGACCTGCATGGCGCGGACTTAAAGCTCCAAAACACTTCCGACTATACGCTTTATGTGCGCGCACAACTGGACAAAGCATCCGAAACGCTCACCATACAGCTTTTTGGCCAGCCGCTCAAGGAAGGTGAGCAGATCGAAATCGTGTCTGAAGTGATCAGCGAGTTCCCTGCTGCGCAAGGTCAGCAGACAAACTACACGCCCCTTTTGCCAATCGGCGTGCGCAGTGTCGTGCGTCATGCACAGCCCGGCTATGAAGTGAATGTCTATCGGGAGCTTTACTTCGACGGAGAACTCCAGAACAGGGAGCTGCTCTCCCATGATGTTTATCAGGCCCGCCCGGCGCTCGTGTATATCGGTACGGGTGAAGCCGCCCGCATGAAATAGATAATAGCGCCGCTTCCCGCTTCCGCGGGGAACAGCGTATTATAGTAATTTTAAAGCAGTAAGACGCTGCTTGATAATTTGTAAGGAGGAAAAACATGAAAACTGCCAGCACAGTTGTAAAGCTGCCTGTCGTAGGCGTAAAGGAAGGGGAGCAGATTGCATTCGTAAAGAACCTTCTGGTGAGCTCAACATCCAAAAAGGTGGAGTACTTAAGCGTTGAGCACGAGGACAACACCATCATTCCTTCCCTGATCTCTTTTAAGGATATATTGGGCATCGGTCAGGATTATATCGTCGTACAGTCTGCCGAGTGTATCAAAAAAGTTTATGACAGCAAGCCTTTAATCGCAGCAGCGGAAGAAAGTCTGTTGTTGCTGGGGACACAAGTCCTGAATTTTACAGGCGATATTCTGGATACCATTTCCGATTACGCCATTGATGAAAAGACAGGCCGCATCGAAAAGTTGTTTTTGCAGAACGCGCAGGAGATCAACGGCGCCAGCTTAATCACTTTGTCGGCAAAATTTGCTATGGTAGACACGGACAAAAACGCGAACAGCGCAGACAATACGCTGGATGAATCGACCATCACTTATTTGCTGGACAAACGAGTGAAATCCGATGTTAAGAGCGAAGACGGCTCATTTGTCATCGCGAAAGACACCGTGCTGACACAGGACTTGATCCAACAAGCCGAGCAGCAAGGCGTATTGCTTCAGCTAACGATGGAAGTCTAACCGTATAAGCCATGAAAAGAAGCCAACGGCTGCATGAAACACAGCCGTTGGCTTTATTTTGTGCCGCCCTTCAGGGCAGCCAGTCTTTTTTCTATATTATAGCCGATACGACATCTCCTGTTTGTAGGCCATATCCCAGAACAGATATTCAAATTCTACGCTGGATACAAAGATCTCTACAATCCGTTCGCGCTGTGCATCCGTCATATTGGCCACCATTTCATCCATCGCATCGAAGAACCATTCGAAGGACTCGGAAAACGCATCCCCGGCATAGGTTTCGATCCATGTGCGGTAAAAATTCTTTTCCAGCCGATCGGCATATTGCGCCTTCAGCCGTTTTGCATAATCGCTGTAGGTCCATGCGCATGGAAAGACAGCCGCCAGTATTTCTATTAAGTCACCCGTTTGCCCAACGGCCAGCATGTTCGCGGTATACGTACGGTTGTAGAGTGAAGGCTTTGTCAAAAGCATCTGTTCTTGGCTCACGCCGAAACCCGCCATATATTGACGGTGCACATCCATCTCTACGGCAAGCAAATAATGCTGTGTATTCGTCAGCCGCGTCATAGTCGCTTCGTCGTAGGCTTTCACCACAGCCAGCGCAAACACCTTGGCATACTGCAACAGATACTGGTAATCCTGCAGCAGATAGAATTGGAATTTATCCTCGGCGAGCGTGCCTTTTCCGATCTCCTGTACGAATGGATGCTGATAACCCTCCTCCCAAACCTCAATTGCTTTTTCTTTTAATCCTCTTGAAAACGACATTTACTTCCTCCTTTACGCCGGTAACGGCGCATCTTTAAAATGATAGAGTACACAATCGGCCAGCTTTTTGATCTCCTCCCATTGGGCTTTAGACGATTCATCATACACACCGCAGACCGTCATGCCCGCTGTTTTAGCGCCCTTCACCGCCTCAAGCGCATCCTCAAACATCATGCATTCACATGGTCGAACAAAGAGCTTATCGGCTGCATGATAAAAGACATCCGGATGTGTCTTTCCGTGGGCCACCTCGTCTGTACAGGCAATCGCATCGAACAGCCCTTCCATATGATGGTTGCGCAGCGCAGGCTGGTAGAGCACGGCAGGCAGGCTGGTTGCTATACCCAGCTTCACACCGTGTTCTTTGAGTGCTGTAAGGTATTCTAAGGCATAGGGTTTGAGCGTGACGGTATGTCCGTATGCATATATGGCCATGTCATACCACTCACGGAGCAACTCCTCCACGCTTTCGGTAAGACCAAACCGTTCTATGGTATACTGGGCTGCTTCCTGAAAACTGTACGCAAATATGGTATCGATATAATCAGGCGGCACTTCAAATCCGCGTTTGAACAAGAAATCTACATCGATTTGCGCCCATACGCCCATGGAGTCGAGCAGCGTGCCGTCCAGATCAAACACATACGCTTTCACGCCCTGCTGCCCCCTTTAAGAAACAACTCCTTCAACACGCGCGCTGCTTTTGCCACGTCCGGCTGGGCAACGATCGACGATACAACCGCCAGCCCATCGATGCCCGTTCCGTAAAAATGCGGTATGGTCTGTTGGTTGATCCCCCCTATGACCACGATGGGCAGATTGACCCGCTCCCGTATGCGTTTAAGTTCTTCCATGGTGGTCACCTGCGCTTCGCTCTTCGTGCCGGTGGCATACATAGCGCCCACTCCAAGGTAATCCGCACCAGCAGATACTGCCGCCATCGCTTCGGACAGATTACTGGCCGATACACCCAAAATTTTATCTTTTCCGATGATGCGGCGTGCATGTTGCGCGGGCATATCGTCCTGTCCGACATGAACGCCTTCGGCACCCACCGCCAGCGCGATGTCGATGCGGTCGTTGATGATGAGCGGTACACCCAAGCGCGCGGTGACCGCATGCACCTTCACGGCGGTGTTGAAGAACTCTTTGGAGGAGGCCTCTTTTTCGCGCAGCTGTACCAGCGTACAGCCGCCCTTGACGGCCTCTTCAACCGATTCTTCGATGGTGGCGGAGCACATGAGCGTGCGGTCGGTGATGAGATACAGTGTGTAGTCTATATCAGGTTTCATGATATTTCGCCCTTTTTTCCAGCGTTTGTGCATCCATATGGCTCATCACATCGTGCAGCGCCACGCGGAAGCTCCCGTTGCCACGCTCACCCGCGCGTTCGTAGGCCATCTCCCCCGCAATACCCATGGCCAAAAGTGCCGCGGCCGTTGCTTCTAGCGGCTGTTTCGGGGCGGCACCGCAGAAGGATCCGATCAACGACGAGCACATGCAGCCTGTGCCGGTCAGGCGGGACAGCATGGCGTGGCCGTTCTCAATCAAAAGGGCCGTATCCCCGTTTGAAACCACATCCACCTTGCCGGTGATGGCCACCACACAGCCCAGTTGGCTGCCCAGCGCCCGGGCGATGTCTTGCGCGTTCTGCGTGTTTAGAAGATCGCTGTCTGAAGCATCCACACCTTTTGTTTCCGAACGCAAACCGGCTAAAAAACGGATTTCAGAGATGTTGCCGCGCAGTATGTCCACCCGCATCTGTTGGAGTATGTGAGTCGCTGTCTCATTGCGAAAAGGTGAAGCGCCTGCGCCTACCGGATCAAAAACAACGGGAATGCCTGCACTGTTCGCCGCTTTGCCGGCCGCAAGCATGGATGAGACCGTACGCGCATTCAGCGTCCCCATGTTCAACACCACCGACGAAGCGATGCCCGCGATATCCGCAGCTTCCTCCGGTGCATCCGCCATGATGGGAGACGCACCGATGGCCAGCGTGATGTTGGCACAGTCGTTCACCGTCACATAGTTGGTGATATGATGGACCAACGGGCTTTGCACACGCACCTGCTCCACCAGTTTCGCGAATTCTCCCTTCATTCCACCGCCCCTTTCAAACCATACTTATACAGATCGTAAAAATGATGGGTGGGGCCGTTGCCCCGGCCTAGTTCCAGTGCATGCGTGATGGCGGTGGTGACATATGCCTTGGCATGCCGAACAGCCTGATCCACCGGCATTCCCAAAGCCAGATTCGACGCGATCGCCGAGGAAAAGGTGCACCCGGTGCCGTGGGTGTTCTTCGTATCGATGCGCGGGCTTGTATAGCGGTAAAACTCGCTGCCGTCAAAAAGGATATCTGTGGCATCGCCCTCACTATGCCCGCCCTTCACCAACGCCGCACGACAGCCCATCGCATGAATACGCCGCGCCGCCTCCTCCATATCCGCGTCATGCTTGATCTTCATCTGCACGATTCTTTCGGCTTCCGGGATATTGGGTGTGAGCACATCCGCCAGCGGTAGGATCTCTGCGATGAGCGTATCAATAGAATCCGGATCCATCAGCGCACAGCCATTCTTTGCATACATCACCGGATCGATCACCACGTTGGCAGGCTTCCATTCCCTGAGTTTTTTTGCCACCGCCAGCATACTCTCTCTGCCGGAGAGCATGCCAACCTTAACAGCATCCGGTGGGATATCCTCAAATACAGCATCGATCTGTTTTTCGATCATATCCGGGCGTACATCCTGATATTCGATCACACGAAATGTGTTTTCAGCCACCACCGATACGATGGCCGTCATACCGAATACGCCATGCGCAGAAAACGTCTTCAGATCAGCCTGAATACCTGCACCCCCGCTGCAATCGGAGCCGGCAATGCTCAATACCTTTTTCATTCGTAATCCTCCTCTGTTTGTAATTCTTCATGCCGCCGCACCACACACAATGAGCTGCTCTGTCACCCGCCCCCAGCCTTATACGGGAAGCTTCATTTGAATTCTCGGCGCCAAGACAAGCAAAACGGTGCTTCCCTGATCGAAAAGCACCGTATATTCGTCAATATGAGTTGCTTCCCTACGCCGGTCTTAACCGTCAGGTTCAAAGGGTCAGGTTTTACCTTCTCAACACTTAAAAAGTGTCCCCCCGCAAATATTCTGTTGATGGATCTATGCATGCCATGAGCCAGCCCTTCAAAGAACTCAGCCGACACCATGTATATGTTATAATACCGGATATGTTTATGTTTTGCAAGCACTATTCTTGCTGTATGACCGTTTTAGCACATTCACACGGCCGCCATTCCTTTCACAATGCCCAACATACGGTATTTTATGCTGCTTCACCTAAAACAACAATCCCCCGGCGGAAGATCCGCTAGGGGATTGTAAGTTAAGAAAAGATTCTTTTACTTCAGCAAGCTTTCGTCCACGATGCAAGAGACTTTGCAGTCGCTCTTGTTTGTGCGCATATCGATGATGTTTTCGATTACTTCATCCAGCTTAATGCGCTTTGTATTCAGGCTCAGGATATCCATCCCGTCTGCAATACATTCGATTACGCGCGGGAACGTGCCGTGTCCGGAGTGTCCCTGTGCGCCCACGATGCTGGCGCGGCGAACCTGATAGACTTCACCCGATACCTGGATCTTCGCATCTGCACGAGCCACTACCACCACCGTCGCGTTCAGTGTGCGGCCATTCCAGATCGCATCCTCGATGCCCGGATATACGACTGTGGGCAGTCCGGTCGCTTCCAGATACAGATCAGCACCCATGCCATCGGTGTATTCCAGAACCTTCTCGGTGAAATCTTCTTTCGCAGGATTGACCCATTTGTCAGCGCCCATGCCCAGGCACAGCTTCGCTCTGTCTTCAGCAGGCTCGGAGATGATCACCACGGAAGCACCCTGTCTCTTCAGAATCGCGCATGCCGTAGCACCAATCGGGCCACCGCCGCAGATCACGACTTTATCGCCGGGGCGGATTCCGCCGCCTCTTTCGATCACAGCATTGTATGCAACGCAGGTAGGCTCGATCATGCTGCCCGCAACAAACATATCTAATTCATTGTCGTACATTTTTGCCAGCGGCTCAATGCTCCACAGAACTCTGGACGGCAACACGATATAAGGCGCAAATGCTCCGTGTACGTTGAAGCCAATCTCATCCAGGCGCTCGCAGTGGTTCGGATATCCATCCGCACAAGGCTTACACATGCCACACCAGAGCATTTCTTCCGCACAAACCCTTTCGCCGCCTTTAAACGGCTTGTTGGTGCGCTTGTCAAACGCTTTTTCGCCGGCTTTAACCACAACACCGGACAGCTCATGCCCTAATATGCTGGGTACGCCAGACAGACCGGGATACAGCATATAGCCATCATCATCCGGCTGTGCAAGGTGAACGTCACTGCCGCAGATGCCGCAAACCTTCACTTGGATCAACACTTCATCCGGGCCGGGTTCCGGAATATCGAACTCCATCATTTCCATTCTGGGGTTTCTCCAAACCTTGCTGCCCAGGTATGTTTTTTTACCTTCTTCGTCCTTGGGCCCTAAAACAAAATCCGGACGCGGTTCCCAATCCGCTAGTAACGTAACGCCTGTCATTTTGCCACTCATGTTGATTTCCTCCTTAAGAAATAAATATAAAGATAGTATTGGTTGGATTTACTATTGATCCCTGTGTAAAACTAAATTATTTTGCCCTCATAATTCTGTTGCAGCGCCGCTTTTTGTATGATGTTTTCCTTCTGAAAAACTAGAGATTAAAACACCTGCATTGACTATATTATAACAAAATGAATAACTGTAAGCAATATCATTCACCGCGTAAGTAACGTGTGTCATGTGAATAAAAGTATCACTATCCTGTTGACTTTAAAAAAACCTATTTATATATATTTGTTTCTTCTTGTTCGCCTAATGCCATAGGGTAATTTTGGTTTCAATTGGGCTAATCTTCGTCAAGCTCCTCTTCGTCCAGCTCGTCTTCTTCCTCTTCCAGGATTTCCAAAAAGGTCTGGAAGGCGGCTTGCAGCTTCTTGTCGTCCTCCACCGGAAGGTAGGTATCCTCCCCGTCTTTGGATTCGATATGCATGATCATCACTTCATCGTCTCCCACCCCCTCGACCTCGTCAATGGGCAGCAAGGCGATAAAATGCTCGCCGCCGTGTTCGAATGTCATCACATGGTCAAAGCGATATAAAACATCTTCTTCATCTTTTAATTCGATGATCGTTCCATCTTCTTTCATAATGCATGCTCCTCTTCAATATGATCCTGTGGCGTCCAGATAGTTTTGCAGAAACATCACAGCTGCCAGCTTGTCCACAGCCAGCTTGCGTTTTTTTCTGCTTACATTCGCTTCCAACATGGTTTTATGTGCAGACACCGTAGACAGCCTCTCGTCCCAGTATACGACCGGAACATCCGTTTTTTGGGACAACCTGCCGGCAAATTCTTTTACCTTTTCGGCGGCCGGCCCATATGTGCCGTTCATATTTCTCGGCATACCGAATACGATTTTTTCAACGTCCATCGTGCCGGCAAGCTGCAACAGATATTCTATATCTTCCTGTTCCGTTTTGCGTGCATAGGTTTCAATGCCCTGCGCCGTGATGCGCAAAGCGTCACTGCAGGCTATGCCGATTCGCTTTTCGCCGTAGTCAATCCCCATTATGCGCAAGCAGCAACCCTCCTTCACGCCAGATCAGAATCATTTTTTTCAAGATAGAAACCGATCAACTCTTCCAACAGCTCATCACGTTCAAAACGATGGATCAACGCGCGTGCGTTTTGATGGCTGGTGATATAGGTTGGATCGCCTGAGACAATATAGCCCACAAGCTGATTGATCGGATTATAGCCTTTTTCCTTCATCGCTTGATAAACAGCCATAATCGCCTGCTTGGGTGTTTTGATCTGTTCCTTTTCCAGTGAGAATTTTACGGTATCATTCATCAGCCACCCCTCCTTTTTAACTATCATAGCATATTATATCAAATTTGTACCCTCCTTTTTAATTTACTGATAATTTAATTGCTCCGCTTTATAACTCCTTCTCAGTTGGATACACAGTTGTATGATCCCGCGTATGATGATCAATATGGGGATGGAAAAGAGCATGCCGAAAAAACCAAGCCAGTTCCCAAAAAACAGCATACCCAACATGATCCCAACCGGGTGAAAGCCCAGCTTATCCCCCATGATACGCGGCGCCAACACCGCCACGATCACCTGTACAAGCAGAATCACGAGCAACACAAGCAAAAAAGTTTGTGCATACAGCAGCGCGATGAGCAGCGCAGGCACCGCGCCTATAAATGGACCCAGATAAGGAATCAGACAAAAAGCGCCCATGATCACCCCTAAGGGCAATGCAAATTCCAGCCCGATGATCAAATATCCTGCGATGCTGCCTGCCATGGAGATCAATGCAATGAGCAGCTGCCCTCTCATGAATCCCTTGAGCTGCGTATAAACCTGATGCAGGCTCTCCCTGACACAGGTGCGTTTTGACGAAGGTATGATTTTAAAGAAGCTTGCCATCATTTGTTCGCCGTCTTTAATGAAGTAAAAAGAAAAATAGACGCCCAGCAGAATGGCCAATAGGCTGGTGAGTGTATCGTTCAGTATGGGCGCGATATTGTCCATGGCACCATTCAAAACAGCAGGCAGATTATTCACCATGTTGCCAAACGATTCCGATATATTGCCGCTGATGCCTATAGCGTGCAAACCCGCCTCAAATTCTTTGAATTTCTCTGACAAGCCGCGAAAAATATCGGGTAAAGATCTGTTGATCCTTTCAAAGCTGTCCGACAGGATCGGAATAAGGAATAATACGATGGCCGTCATCACCGCAGCAAACAGAAGGTATGCAAGCAAAATGCTGATCAAGTTTTTAATATTTTCTTTTCGTATTCGGATATGCTTGTTTAAAAAAGAGATCAGCGGGCTGAGCAGCAGCGCGATCACACCGGCCACGATGACCGGTATCAATGTGGCCATGATAGACGCGCGCAAAAAGTAAATTAACAAAATGAACCCGACTGCTATTACAAGCCGGGTTATCATTTTTGTGATCGGTATTGTGTGTGAATTGGTTGTTTTCATTCGACAATACCTCCTAAAGCTAGATGTAATGCCGGACCAATCGCCGTCCGTTGCGCATGATCCTTTTTACGGGACGCGGCTGCCATTCCGGATTGGCCGCCATCAATGTCGCGACGGTCGCCACGCCAATCAGACTGCCTGCCAACACACCTGTTACAAAACCTTTCATCTTAATATCCTCCTTTCATCCATGCATCGCCTGCTGTATTTTTAGTATGCCATGTTGCTCTTGATTTAATTAGTATTTTAAAAAGTTAAATTATGTGAGCGTTTTAAAGAATCGAAGCTGATTTAGCTTGCTCGATTTCAAAAAGAATATGAATCCTTTTTCTTAGTAATTTTTGTAAATCATAAAAAGCCCCGAAGGGCCATAAGACGACGGATCAAACAGGCATCTAAAATAACAAAACACTTTTACGCGCCAAAACGTATATCTAGCTCCACCTGCAGCTTAGAGGTGATTCTTTTATATAATTTGTCCGGCTCTATATTGAATACGGCTTGATGCTGCCAGTAAAGGTAGTTGCGCAAAAAATTGAACAGGAGTTTGCCCTTCATGTAGTGTGGTTGGTTGCGCAGCATCCGATAGGATTCGAAATAGATCTCTTTGTCCTCTTCCGTGTGAAAGAACTCTTTTAAAATCTTCACCTGTGCTTTCAGCTTTTTTCGGTCGATATATCCCGGGGTGCTGCCGTTAAACATCTGGGACTCCTTGTATTTGGCCTCGGGCGCCCTCCTCAACAGCATAGCCGTCCGTTTATAGGCGCTGTACTCACCGATTTCGCGTGTGAATTCATAGGCGGCACGGTTGAAATCATCCAGGTCGCGCTGTGTTGGGTTTAAACCCAGTTCGCGAAAGATCATACGCGGATTGTCATACATCAGATAATAGTTTTCGATGGAATAGCAGGGCGTCATGGTAATGTGTTCCGTATCCTGTTCGCTAAGCCCATAACGGCCGGCATCCATACCGTCGTAATCATGATCGACTATGAAGAGGTATTTTTTCATTTCTTTGGGCAGTTTTTTCCGGCAAAACAAAAAAGTCCGCATGACTTTTTCCTTACCCCCCGCATTTGCGTTGTACAGATACACCGTTTTGGCTCTTTTCAGCTTCGCAGGAAGAATGCAGGAATAAAACAATTCGTCTGTTTTGCCTTCTACAATGCAGAAATACCGAATCGTTCGATCGCTTCGGTAGGTGTTTAGTTTGAACAGTATTTCAGATATATGCTTATATTCCCCGGAAAGCGCTCTGTTAAATTTTTCTTTTACACCGTCCATCATACCACCCCTTGCGTTTGCCTCATTCAATCATTTAAATAAGGCATTCCACGGCAGATCGCCGTTTAAATAAGTCTACTCCGTACGCTGATAAAAAAATACGCCCCGAGCCAGGCGTACATATAATTCCCATGGCATCATCAAACCCCGCCTTTTGGCTGACTCGATGCTCCGCCTGGTTTTGATGATCCGGTTGTGATCCAGCTTGCAGATTCTTGCAGTGATTATGAATTGGTCGGGGCGACAGGATTTGAACCTGCGGCCTCTTGCTCCCGAAGCAAGCGCGCTACCAAGCTGCGCCACGCCCCGATTCACAAATCATCTGTGCGCTTATGCGCACCTAAGCATTATATAATATCCATGATAAATATACAAGCTAAATTTTTAATTTATTTTTAAGCGTCGGAACGCTGCAACCAGACAAAATTTGCATCCGTCATGAAATTCCCGATGCAGTACTGTATGAGTATCTGATCAAACGATTCCGCCGCGCACAACTCGGCAACGCCCTGTTTATAGTAGCGCAAATCGATCAAAACCACCTCTTCATAATCATTGGCCACGATGCTGCCAAAACAGTTCGCATAGGAATCTCGTATGATCAGCAGCTTCCCCTGCGCATTTTCATCATGATTTTGTATACGCACCAGCGAATGGTTTCCGTCTAGAAATGCTGTATACATGTCCGGATCCGATAAGCGATTCGGATAGAAAACGCCGTCATTCACTTCGTCATTATCCGCATTGCTCACAGTAAAATGCGTATCCGTACGATAAAGCTCGATGGCGTCCGGTTCGTCTAGCCACAATGCGCTTCTCGAATAGGTGGTGCCGTAAAAACCATCGTGTGTTTCAATGTCAAATGCGTCTTTGTCCAGCGGCTCTCTGCCGATGCTGCGCATATAAGCCGAATAGGCCGCATATGCACCGCTGCTCGTCCAATGGTGGTCCGTATGATAGTAAAGATCTTGCTTGCCGGCGTCCTGCAGGAATGCCCCGGCGGCATCGATCGTTTGGATACCGGCTGAGGTCTGTGCGTAAGCGTACTGTATGATCTCATCGTCCAAGTACGGGTCATACAGCCCTTGCAGCTCATCGCTGTATATATATCCGGCTGAAGGAACGATCATGAACTCCACCGGCTGCCCGATTTGTTCGGAAAACTGGTTGATATAGCGCATATTCTTATCGATCGCATCCGTATCAAACACAACAGGACGCTCAACCAAGCGACCGCTGCTTGACACATAGATATCTTTAGTGACCTGTCTGTTGGAATAATAATCATAATATGCGTTGAGCCCTACGAAAAAATCCCGGCCGGCGATGTGATCTGCTGCGTAAGATTCCGCACTGGACGCAAATTTACCCGAGATCAGCTCATCCCAGCTAAGACTCGGCGGCTCTTCAAGATAGCGCTTCTCCGTATCGGAAAACGTCTCTTTGGGCAAAAAGACGAACAGAGCGAGCATACAAAACAGAAACATACAAAAGGCTATGCAGATTATCTTCTCATGCAGTCTGGACTTCATGTTGTCTCCTCTTTTTAAAATCTAAAGTAAATGAACGGGTTATAGCTCTGGCTGACCAGCGACGCCACACAGATGACCAATAGGCATCCCATCACCACAATGCCGCCATAACGCACGATGGATCTGTCACAGGCTTGCTCATAGAGCTTTCGAGCAAGCGGCGTGCTGGCAAAGGCCGCTACGATCAGCAATGGTAAATACTCCCATATGATGTTGCCTGCCTGCACGCTGAGCGCACTGCCTGCAAACAACGAACCCACAAACGCACCCATCGCCCCCATATCCTCAAAGTAGAACAACACCCAGCCCAACACGATGAAGAACAGTGCGTAGATATGCCGCACAAAAGGCGGCGTTTTCTCCAGTGTTTTGAGCAGAAACAGCTTTTCAACGATGAGCAGTATGGCAAAATACGCGCCCCACAGCACAAAATTCCAGTTCGCTCCATGCCAAAGCCCTGTCAAGCTCCATACGATGGCGATGTTTAAAATTTGCCGGGCGATGCCCTGCCGGTTTCCGCCTAAAGGGATATACACATAGTCTCTGAACCACTCGGATAGCGACATATGCCATCTGCGCCAGAACTCCGTGATACTCTTGGAGATATAGGGATAGTTGAAGTTGATCAAAAATTCAAATCCAAACATATTCCCCAACCCCCGCGCCATATCCGAATAGCCCGAAAAATCGAAGTAGATTTGAAACGCATAAGCAATGATGCCCACCCAGCTGGCCACCGCTCCCCCATCGCCCTGTAAGAGTTCCCACAGCTGGCCCATCTGATTGGCGATGAGCACCTTCTTAGCCAGGCCAACGATGAATAGCATCACACCGTTCGCAAATTGCGAGACCGTTTCTTTCCTGTGGTCGATCTGCTCAGCGACATCTTTGTAGCGCACGATCGGACCCGCTATCAACTGGGGGAACAGCGCCACATAGGTGCCAAAGGAGATGATATTCTTTTGCATCGCCGTATCCTTGCGGTACACGTCGATGGTGTAGCTCATGGTCTGGAAAATATAGAAGGAAATACCGATGGGCAATGGAATATCAGGCACCGCCACATCCTTCATAAAGGGCAACATGGCCTGCAAAGTCTCAACAAAGAAGGATGCATACTTGAAAAAGCCCAGAATCAAAAGATTCAATACGATCGTATACACCAAAATCCGCTTTGTTTTCTTTGGCGATATCCTGTTGCGGTCGATCAGATAGCCGCCTGCGTAGTTCAAGAGAATTGCCAGCAGCATAATGCCTAAATAAAGCGGCTCGCCCCATCCGTAAAAAACCAGATTCACGATGAAGAGAACCAAGTTGTGAAACCGCCTGGGCACCGCATAATACATCAGCAGCACACAAGGCAGATAGAAAAAGAGAAAAATATTGCTGGAAAATACCAAGGGCCTTCTTCCTCCCGTTTCCTGATTTATACAAGCAAAACCTGCACCTTACGATGCAGGGCGACAAAATTGTCGTTCTTGCTGAAATCTTTTGGGCGCAGTAAACGCGCATACAACGTTTACACACGCCCTTGTATGGTTATGAAATGGCTGCGTTGTAAATATCCACCATCTTGCTCACATCGGGAGAAACAAACATCACGAAGTAATTCCCGTTTGTCAGCACTTCGGCTTTCTGCACAACCTGATACTGCACGGGCGAATAGGATTCGCTCTCCGCGGCTTTTGCCTTCAGGCGGTTGTCGGCCGCTGCCTGTAATTCTTTGAGCGCAGCGTCATCCTTCGCTTCCAAAAGCCAGATTTCGTCCGTGATGAGCCCGTCTTTGCAGATATAAACTTCGCTTTGCACGCAATTATCCGGATTGATTCCACAATAATCATACATTCTGTCGCCTTCAAGCTTGGCCATGGGTTGCAGCGCAACGCCTGCCTCAATCTCCTGATAAAGCGCTTGCATATCCAACTTAGCGCCGCTTGATCCCGCATTCTCTCCGCAGCCCGACAATACAGCGACCATCAATATAGCAATCAATAAGCAGATCAGATTTGTTCTTCTCATCATTCAAGTCCTTTCTAAACAGCTATTGCGTCTGCCGTTGCGCTTCCGCGCGCAACAGGTCGATCCAAACCTTGCAGGCGCGGTCCGTAAAGTGCACATATTCATCAGAACAGTATTCGGGAATCAGTCCCCCGTCCTGATCCTTAAAATACGGCGCAAGATTCATGAAGGTGCAGTCATTGTCCTGCGCGAGCTGCTCCAGCGCCAGATTGTAGTTGTCGATATTCTCGTTGTTCAAAATCTTCAATTGGCCTGCCGTATAGATGGGCGTCATGGATTGTATGAAGATCTGGATATCCGGCGACTGTGTGCGGATATTTTCGATCAGCTTGCCCCAAAGCTCCATCGCGCCGTCTATGCCGTAGATCACCAGATCGTTCATGCCCAGCATGATGAATACTTTCTTGCAGGACAGATCGCGCAGGGCGTCTTCCAGCTTGACTTCTTCGCCGCGGAAAGTCACGTTCAGCGTATAGTTCACCGCATGCCCCACGCCAAAATCGCCGGAGCACAGGAATTTCACATCGCCCAATAATTCGTTTTCCACGGCATAGTTTCTCAATTTTAATGTGACGGAGTCGCCGATAATCGCCGCGTCGTCAAAATAGGTATCCAGGCTTTCGGGCATCTCCTCAGGCACCGTGCCAAACGGAACATCAGATGGGCGCGTCGGTTCCACAGAGGGCGCTTCCGGCTGCTGCAAGGACGGTTCCTCTTGTGTTTCTGACGGCGCTGCTGAAGGCTCTTCTTCGGCGCTGTTCGCGGGCGGCTGCGTCAAGCTTTCCGGCGGCGCTGCCGACTCCTTCGCGTTGTCATTTCCG
Source organism: Christensenellales bacterium (assembly GCA_050945835.1). GTDB lineage: Bacteria > Bacillota > Clostridia > Christensenellales > JBMNTQ01 > JBMNTR01. The sequence goes on from JBMNTR010000002.1 coordinate 78,842, forward strand.
CATGCGCCCAGCATGCCCAACATAGCGATCATCAATACCCACGTGATCACAAAACGCAGCTTTTTTATCATTCGTTCATAAACTCCAATCCAATGGTTGGTCAACCATTCAACTTCACCGATATCGTGTTTTTAAACAGTATCCATTATATAGCATGTCCGCCGTAAACACAATAAGAATATGCCGCCGGCTTTATCTTTAACATTCATTTTTTAGTTTACTCGACCGTAACACTTTTTGCAAGGTTTCTCGGGCGGTCCACATCGCGGCCCTTTTGCACCGCCATGTAATATGCAAACAACTGCATAGGCACGATAGACGTCAACGGCGCCAACAGCCCAAGTGTGTGCGGCAGCTTCCAGAGCCGGTCGCAATGCACTCGGATGACCTCTTCGTCTTCTCCGGTCAGCGCCAGTACATGCGCCCCCCGAACACGCAGCTCTTCCATGTTGCTGGCCATTTTATCATACAATTCCGGCTGTGTTGCGATCGCCACCACCAACGAACCTTCCTCGATCAGCGCAATGGTGCCGTGTTTCAATTCCCCTGCCGCATAGGCCTCTGAATGAATATAGGAGATCTCCTTCAGCTTAAGCGCCGCTTCCATAGCCAGCGCGTAATCCAGCCCGCGCCCGATAAAGAACACATGCTTGCTGTCGAACTCTCTGCTCGCGAAATATTGTATGGCCTTCACATCGCTTAAAATATGCCTTATTTGATCCGGTTTTTCATAAAGCGCTTCGATCTGTTTCTGCAGCTCCTGCTTCGTGATACGGCCGCGTTTATACGCGATGTCAAACGCCAGCACATAGACAACTGCAATCTGTGTGAGATACGCCTTGGTAGACGCAACAGCAATCTCAGGTCCGGCATAGGTATACAAAACGAAGTCCGATTCACGCGCAATTTTGCTGCCCACCGTATTGCAAATAGCGAGCGTCTTTCCCTGCTTGCTCTTGGCAAGCTGCAACGACGCGATGGTGTCCGCTGTCTCTCCCGACTGGCTGATCAACAGGAAGGTTTCTCCTGCGCGGATCATAGGGTCGCGGTAGCGGAATTCGGAAGCGATATCCACATCCACAGGTATGCGCACGAGCTTTTCGATCACATATTTGCAGATAATGCCGGCATGGTATGCCGTTCCGCAGCCTATCGCCCGTATACACGCCAGCGCGTTGGCTTCTTCTTTGGTAAAGGGCATCATGTGCTGTTTGATCTCGCCTTTGCTGCGGTCTATGTACTGATCCAGCGTTTTTTTCAGCACATCCGGCTGCTCGAAGATCTCTTTGAGCATAAAGTGCGCGTAATTGCCTTTTTTCGCCGCTTCTACATCCCATTCGATATGTGTGATCTGCTTTTCGGCGGCGTTGCCCATGCGGTCGTAAAAAGCTATGCCAAGGGGCGTCACCTTCGCCGTTTGGTAGTTATCCATAAAATAGACATCCCGCGTATGTTCCAGCAAGGCCGGGACATCCGAAGCGATATATCCCGCATGGCCGTCATGTCCGATCACCAAAGGGCTGTCTTTGCAGATGCAATAGATCGTATCCGGCTCATTCTTACATAGGATGGCCACCGCAAACGATCCTTCGATCGCGCCCAGCACAGAGTCGATCGCATGCAGCATGTCACCTTCGTAGTAGTAGTCCAACAGCTGTGCGATCACCTCTGTGTCCGTCTGGGAGGTGAATACATGCCCTTTGAGCACGAGTTTTTCACGCAGGTTGTAATAGTTTTCAATAATACCGTTGTGCACCAACGCGATTTCGTTTTTCGCAGCCGTGTGCGGATGGGAGTTCACATAGGAGGGTTCCCCATGTGTCGCCCAACGTGTATGTCCAATGCCGGTAAAAGCGCTTTCAACAGGCGTCTGCTTCAGCACTTTTTTCAGCTCCTCCAGCTTTCCTTCCGCTTTGCGCAGCACGATTTCCCCGCCCGAATATACAGCGATGCCCGCCGAATCATAACCCCGATACGCAAGCTTTTCCAACCCGTCCATCAATATGCTTTTACAATCTTTGATTCCTGTATACCCTACGATGCCGCACATATCATCCGTCCTTTCAAGCCATATTTGCGCTGTTTACAACATATGTGAAAGGGAGTAAAAGTTTTCCCTATTTTAATAATAATGTCTGATTTGCCTTTGGAAATATAGCATAACGTACCCTCTGTGTCAAGGAATGCAAGGTCCCGCGCAACGCATATACACCGCGAAAATGCCGCGGGATCATGCGGGCTGTATCAGCCGTATGTCCGCCGCCTTATGCAGACCCAGATCCACAACATCATGCTTTTTCACAGGCAGCGGATATCCAAATGTCGGCCCGTCATACACGAACGTATGGTATTCACCGTTTTCACCGCAGATATCCGCCCCTGCCCTTTCTATCTGCCGGGCGAGCTGCAGGGTGAGGGTTTGCCCCAGATAGGCTTCGGGCAATATATCCGATTGTATTGTTTTGATCATGGGTCTAAATCCCGAGGCTAAACACTCCGTAAGCAGCGCTTCCCGGTTTTCCTGCCACAAGGGCAGCTCACAGCAGAGCCCCGCCGCTTTACAGCGCGCACGGTCGTAGTCTGCGTGACCTTCTATATCGATATCACCAAACACACATGCCTCAGCGCCCAAAGTCTTCGCCCTGAACAGGCCGTCCTCCAAGCCACGGTCATAACTGTCCGGGCTGCACGCAGCCAAAATCAGCGGCAGCCCAAGGCTTTGTGCGGCTGCCTGCATCAGCTCAAGCTGTATGCCGTGTATCCAGCTTCGATTCTGCATGGGATTCACGGTGGTGAGCAGCGCCACCGGCTGATGCCCTGCTTGCACCATGCGGTATAATGCCAATGCGCTGTCTTTGCCGAAACTGTAACTGATTGCGAATTTCATGCTTGCCTCCAGTCGCCCGATCGTTTCCCGGGCTTACTCTTGCGGGGTTTTCATACCGGCTCGCACCAGCGGCTTGTCCGCTATCAGCGTAAACGTGATCAGCAGCAACACGCCGCCCGTGATCAGCAGCAGCCATTCGATGGCGATCACATCCGCAATCGGGCCAAACAGCAGCATGCCCATGGGCATGACACTGCTGCTGATCATGGTCATGATGCCAAACACACGCCCCATGTAGGCCGATTCGACCTGTTCCTGCAACAGCACCATAGCCGGTGTATGAAATATGGGCAAAGCCACCCCAAAGAGCGTCATCATCGCTAGGTATATCCAAAATACGATGGGTGTTCCTAATACGATCGTGCATCCGGCCATAAGCACGCCAGCCAGCGCCATGGTGTGAATACGGTTTTTAAAGCCGCCCCAGGCGGACACCAGTATGCCGCCCGCGATCATGCCCACGGAAAACGCAACCTCGATGGCCGACAGGTGCCAGACCTCTCCTCCGTAATTGCGTGCAACCTGCAGCGGCGTTAAGAATGCGACCGGTGCGGCGACAAAGAAGAAGAGTGCGCTGAATATGAAAAAATCTCGCAAATACCTATGTTTTAAGATATAGGACAACCCTTGCTTAAACTCGCCCAGATAGGCGCACGCCTGTCCATCTTTTTCTTTTGGTTGGTATTCATAACGAAAGAACAGCAGCAGCACCAAAATTGCCAGCGCCGCCGTTGCAACATCGATGAAAAAGATCACTTCAATAGAAGACATCCCCAGCAGCACGCCGCTCAGCATGGGCGACGCCAGCGTAATGGCAGACTGGAGTGTGCCGTTGATGCCGTTGACACGAGTCAATCGATCCTCGGGCACGATGTCCGGCAGCATTGCGCCGACACACGGTGATTGAACGGCAGACCCCAGCGCACGTATACCGGATGCCACAAAAAGAAGCCAGATCGCCTTGAAGCCAACCAAATAGACGATGGCCAGCAGCAATGTGCAGAGCGCGATACAGGCATCCGCAATGATGATCAGATATTTACGGTTGTACCTGTCCGCCCATACGCCGGCAAACGGCGCCAGAAAAAATGTGGGCAAAAAACCGCATATGATGGACAGCGTCGCATAGATGCCCGACTGGGTCATCAATGTGATATACCAGGTGATCGCATATTGCACCAACGACGACCCAAATATGGAGATCGCCTGGCTGGTCATAAAAACGGCCGTGTTTTTCTTCCAATTCAACTGCATGTTTTTGTGCTTACCTTTCTAACGCAATGAGTATTATAGCACAAAAATCCGGCTCTTCATACTAAACAAAATCGGGTATAATTTTAGATACAACAAAAACAAAGCCGCTGCATGTGCAACGGCTTTACTTTAATCGATCCCGGAATTAAAAATCTTAGTCGATGTCGAACTTCAGCATCACTTTCATGGCGTCGATCTTGTTTTCAGCCGCCATTTTGAATGCCTCGTGAAGCTTTTCAAACGGATAGTAGTGTGTGTTTAAGGCTGCGAAATCGTATTTGTCGCGGATACGGCTCATGAAGCGGATTGTCCTCTGACCGAAGTTTTTCGTTCCGCCAGCACCGGAAATATTGAATGTTTTCCAGATGGTTTTGCCGATTTCGATGGGGAGCTTATGCCCGATCGAGTGGCCAACCAGCTTAATCCTTGCGCTGTGACCGCCCACATCAAACAACTCTGCAATCGCTTTATGGTTGCCTGAGCATTCGGAGATTACGCTCGGGCCTCTGCCGTCGGACAGTTCCCAAACCTTTTCGATCCAGTCGGGCTGTGTCGGATCTACGACATGGGTTGCGCCATATTGCAATGCTTTTTGACGGCGGGATTCGATCGGATCGGAAACGATTACGATCGCACCGGAAGTAGCGGCCGTCATGGTAGCGGACAATCCCACCGGGCCTACGCCGGTGATCAGCGCCACGTCGGAAGCGTCGATGTAGCCGCCATTGCCCCAGATGCCAAAGTATCCGATGGAGAATGTTTCAACCCAAGCACCATCTTCATAAGTCCAATCATCCGGAATTTTGTGAACGTATTTCTGCTCGACTACCATGTATTCGCCCATACCGCCGGGTGAATCCGGTCTGAAGCCGATTTCGCGGAAGTTCAAGCAAGCAGACGGCATTAAGCCATCCTTGCAGTTACGGCAATAGCCGCATCCCATCACGCAGTCGCCTGTTACTTTATCGCCTACTTTGAAGCCCTTTACGTCTTTGCCCATATCGACAATTTTGCCGCCCCATTCGTGGCCGGGGGTGTAGGGAGCGATGTCGTATCTGCCTTCATTGGATTCACCTTCCAGACATTCAACGTCTGATTGGCAAATGCCGCAAGCGCCAACTTGTATTAAAATCTGATCGGGCGCCAATGCCGGGACTTCCACTTCTTCGATTCTTAAGTCATGCGGTCCATACATAAAAGCGGTTTTGGATTTCATCGTGTTTCCTCCTTAAAATTATGTTGCAATATTGATGAGTATAGCCTACTCAAAGCCTTTGATGTAACGAGTTACTTCGGCAAACCGAATGCAAAACAGTCTGCATACTTATCATATTATACTTTGTGTCTTTACCGCTATCAAATTTCTTGCTGTATTATAATATTTAAAGCGTTAATTTGCAAATTTTATGCTTATAAAACATATTTTCTATTATTTTCTTGGCAGCAAGATGACAAATAATACTTTACTTTTATTATAATAAGTTATATAATATTGTCATACTTATAGAGGAGGTGCGGCCCATGATGCAACATTTTTTAAACCAAGATTACAAACGAATATTTCAAGATGATAAGCTTCCCACGCTCGTGCATGTTTGCGATAACCAAGGTGTGAGCACATGGCATCGGCCGTTACATATGCACAATGATGTTACAGAGCTTCTGTTCGTAAGCGAAGGGAGTGGTGACTTTATCATTGGCAATAAATCCTATAATGTAAAAAAAGGAAATATCCTTATCTATAATCGAGGAGTATTACACGACGAGAAATCAAACCCTGATTACCCCTTGAAAGCCTATACCTGCGGGATGACAAACCTATTCATAAAGGACATGGAGCCAAATATGCTCCTCCCCCCCAATGTGTCCCCTGTGTTGAAAAGCGATAACTATTTCCATCTTGTGGAAAGTTTGTTTGAATTCATGATTTCCGAAGCTTTGTCCGGACAGCCGCATGCGGAGCAAACCTGTCAATTTTTGCTTTGCACCATATTGTCCATCGTCGTTCAGCTGGTCGCATCCCACAACGATTTCGACAGCGTTGAGACAAAAACCCTGGGTTACCGAATCAAACAATTTATTGATGACAACTATACAAAGGATATCAAACTAAAGGATATCTCCGATAACCTCTACATCAGCCCCTATTATCTGGCGCATGTATTCAAAAAGGAAGTCGGCTTCTCTCCGGTGCAGTATATCATCAACCGCAGAATCGGCGAAGCGCAGTCGCTGCTTTTACAGACCAATATGTCGGTCGCCAAGATCGCGAAGCAAGTCGGCTATGAAAACGCCAATTATTTTAACATTCTGTTTAAAAAGACAACCGGTGTCTCGCCTGGAAAGTTTCGGCAAGTCGCAACCATCAGTTCCAAAGAAACCACCATCTGATATCGTTCAGCCTTTGCCATACGTAGCCGGTGTGATTAAATGCCGGTTACGTTTTTTCTTTTGGCCTTCTCGTGCAAACGACCGCCACGAGCTCTTTTTGCGCATGACGGTCGTCGTTGTATGTTTTAAATGTCTGCTTGAAAGGCAAACCGGCTTATTCCACTTCGCTCAGCTTAACAGGACGATTTTCCTTCAATGAGAGCTTCGCCGCTTCCGCGATCAACACGGACTGCAAGCCGTCGTTTCCGTTTGTGGGCAGCTCGATCTCACCATTGATCGCCTTGAAGAACTGCTTTTGCTCCTCGATAAACGCATCGTTGTAGCGCGCCAGGAAGAACCACGGCGGCCGGATGCTCGTCACATGATCGATGGTGGTGACTGTGACCGTATTCTCCACATCGTTATGCGCGGTTGCAACGCCCAGATTGCCCATGACCTCGGTGCGCTGGTCGTAGAAGTTGGCACGGCGGCTGTTGTCGATGACGCCAATCGTGCCGCTTTTGAATTTCAGCGTTACGATGGCTGTGTCGACATCGTCATATTTGGCAAATACCGGATCGATCAGGCAAGCGCCCGCCGCGTATACCTCGTCCACTTCGTCCCCGGCCAAAAAGCGGATCATATCAAAATCGTGGATCATCATATCGACAAAAAGCCCGCCGCTCGATGCGATATACTGTTCCGGCGGCGGCTCCGGATCGCGGGAAGTGATGGTGATCAGCTCCGGCTTGCCAATTTTTCCATCCACAACAGCCTGCCGTACAGCTGCGTGGTTATGGTCAAAGCGGCGCACAAAACCCATCATAAGCTTGATACCGGCTTCCTCTACCGCCTTCAGGGTTTCTTTAATGCGCTGCACATCCAGATCCAAGGGTTTCTCACAGAGTACATCCTTTTTGCTTTCGCAGGCTTTCAGGATCAGTTCAGCGTGTGTGGGTGTCGGCGAGCCGATCAAAATGCAATCCACTTCCGGATCGGCAAAAACAGCGTCCGATTCTTTCAGCATATTGGGCACCCCAAGGCCTTTCCCCCACGCTTCCATCTCCGGCGTCAAGAACGCATCCACGATATATTTAATCTTCGCTTCAGGAATGTGCCGCGCAATGTTTTCTGCATGCAGTCTGCCAATTCGGCCCGCGCCAAAAATCGCAATGGTGTTTTTTTTCATTGAATAACCCTCCCGTAATATTTAAGATTTGTATTTTCTAGGACACATAGGATAAACGTGTGTCGTCCTTGATTATCATGCTTGTGCTTTGACCATATCTGGCAACACTTAACATATTCAGAATATCACAGCCAAGGGTTTTGTCAAGCATGTTGCGCTTTTTTGAGCATGTTCACTAAGGGTATGGGAAAAAGATGTCAATATTCTTATATTGAACGGATCAAATATGTTCCGCCGCTTCGCGTATAGCTGCCGGTGCTTTTTTCTTGTTTTTCAATGCAAAACGAGTCACCAGTATGATCGCCAATATGAATGAACAGATATCCGCCAGCATCTGAGAAATGATCACACCGTCCAGTTTCAAAAATATAGGCACGATCAATATGATCGGTATGAAGAATAACCCCTGACGTGACACAGCTAGAATAGCGGCCGACAGCCCTGCCCCCATCGCCTGAAACAGCATGTTGCTGATGATGATCAATCCAATCAGCGGCATCGAGACACATTGCGCATACAACACCTGGGTTCCAATGCGGATCGCTTCCGCGTCATCCGGACGGAAAATATGCATGATGTGCGGTGCAAAAAGAGCTGTTATGCCCGCACAAAACACCATAAAGGAAATGCCTGCAGTCAATGCGAACCGATATGATTTCCAGACCCGATCCATACGCCCTGCCCCGTAATTGAAGCCGGCCACCGGCTGATAGCCCTGCCCAAATCCGATCAGCGCTGAAACAAACAACCAGATGATACGCCCCACGATGGAAATTGCGGCGATGGCGGAGTCGCCGTATGGATTTGCCGCATTGTTCAACATGACCACAGCAACGCTCTGCAGCGCCACACGTATAAACGCAGGGAAACCAATCCGAAAAAGTTCTGAATAGATCTTTTTTGAAAAAGTGAAGAATCTAACAGACAACGACAAGAGTGTCGCCTTGCGTATATAATTGCTTGCAAGAACCCCCAAGCCCACCAGCTGACTGATCGTGGTCGCAAGCGCTGCGCCGCCCACACCCATATTCAGTGTGAATATGAATATGGGGTCCAATATGATGTTGAGCACCGCGCCGCTTGAAATGCCCACCAGCGCGCGCAGTGCGCTTCCTTCGGAGCGCAGTGTGGCATCCAGCACCATCGAGCCCGCCATGATGGGCGAGCCAAACAGTATATAGAACGCATACTCGTGTGCGTAGGGCAGTATGGTTTGTGTCGATCCAAACAGTATCAAAATCGGATCCAAATAGGCGAAGCACAGAATCATGATAATGATCCCGAAAAAAACGGAGGTAAAGAAAGCCGTGCCCACCACGCGGTTGGCCTGTTCGGTTTTCTTTTGGCCCAGGAGCCTTGAAATATAGCTCGCCGCACCAATTCCAAATGTCAGCCCGCAGGCCTGCATGATAGACATCAGCGGAAAAACGATGCCCGCGGCAGCCGAGGCCTGTGTGCTCAGCATGGATACGAACATCGTGTCCACGAGATTATAGATAGACGCCACCAACATGCTGATGATAGAGGGCACCGCCACTTTCAATATCACGCGCACAATAGGCTGGTTGATCATCAGGCTGTGCCGTTCTTCGATCATATTCTTGTTCAAATATCTATCCTCTTTTCCCAGACAGAAAACGAAGAGCAGTCCTTTTTATCAAAGGGCAGCTCTTGTCTGTCTCCTTTTTTACCGGTCATACGTTGTGCAAGGCCCGTTCCAGGTCCTCTATGATATCCTCTGCCGATTCAATCCCGACTGAAAAGCGTACGAGATTCGGCGATATGCCCGCATCCAGCAGCTGTTGGTCGGAAAGCTGCCTGTGTGTAGAGCTGGCAGGGTGCAGCGTGCAGGTTCTGGAGTCCGCCACATGCGTGACGATAGAAGCCAGCTTCAACGAATCTATAAAGCGCACCGCCGCTTCACGGCCGCCCTTTACACCAAAGGTTACCACGCCGCAGCTTCCCTTGGGCAAATATTTCTGCCCCAGCGCGTAGTACTCGTCATTCTTTAGCCCGGGGTAACGAACCCATTCGATTTTTTCGTGCTGTTCTACGAATTCGGCAACCTTTTGTGCGTTGTAACAATGACGCTCCATACGCAAATGCAGCGTTTCCAAGCCCAGGTTCAGCAAAAAGGAATTCTGCGGCGAAATCATACAGCCCAGATCACGCATAAGATGCACGCGCGCCTTTACGATATAGGCCGCTTTGCCAAACTGCTCCGTGTATATACATCCGTGATAGGAAGCATCCGGCGTGGTCAGTTGTTCAAACTTGCCGTTGCCCCAGTCGAAGTTGCCGCTGTCCACGATCACACCGCCCAACGACACGCCATGCCCGTCCATATACTTTGTAGTGGAATGAAGCACGATATCCGCGCCAAATTCAAACGGACGGCAGTTGATGGGTGTGGGGAACGTGTTGTCCACAATGAGCGGGACACCCTGCGCATGCGCGACGCGCGCGAACTTTTCAATATCTAAAACGACCAGAGCCGGATTGGCCAACGTTTCGGCAAACACAGCTTTGGTATTGGGTTGAAATGCAGCCGTCAGCTCATCCTCGGTTGCATTTGGATTTACAAAGGTGAAATCGACACCCATCTGCTTCATGGTCACTGAAAACAGATTGAACGTGCCGCCGTATAGCGTGCTGACGGATACCACATGGTCTCCCGCCTTGCAGATGTTCATTAAAGCGATAAATGTCGCCGCCTGCCCGGAAGAGGTGATCATGGCAGCCACGCCGCCTTCCAGCGCGGCGATCTTATCCTCGACATGGCCGGTCGTCGGATTCGCCAGGCGCGTGTAGAAGTAGCCTTCTGCTTCTAAGTCGAACAGCTTGCCCATAAACTCAGATGAGTCATATCGGAAGGTCGTGCTCTGTATGATGGGCAGAGCTCTCGGCTCTCCGTTTTCCGGCTGATAGCCGGCCTGCAAGCATTTGGTTTCAATACGATAGTCTTTCATGGGTTTCCTCCCCAGCTCATTTTTTGTTTATCATAACAAATCCATATTTGAAACACAATCAAAATATCCTTCCTTCTTTTTGTAATAATCACTATTGCAGCGCGGCCTTTTCCTTGGGTAAGAAGATTGCCACCACGCCGGATAAGAAGGTGCTGACAGCAGGAATAAACATCATGGCCTGCATGCCGAACGCATAGGCAACCGCACCCATCAGTAGCGGGAAAAACGCAAACGCAACATACATGGCGGTGAACACAGCGCTGGAAGCCAACGCCGAATACTCTTTATACCATCCGCTGATCAAGCCGACCGTAAGCGGGAGCACCGGCGCATTCATAGCGCCCGCTACAAATACGCCTGCGAGCATAACGTAATAGTTTCCGCTTACAACACCCACCGCCAATGCGATACCGGCCAGCATGCCTCCATAGATGATCACCGGGCGGCTTTGCAGCTTTTTCAGAGGCTTTAATACGCCGAACAGAACACGGAAAATACCGGTACTGAGCCAATACGCCGTCAAACCCAGTCCGGCGGCGAGTGTCTCCGAGCCAAACATGCCTTTAAAGGATTGTGCCACCCACACGACAATTCCATTCTGAAATGCTGCGAAAAAGAAGTTTGTGCCCATGGCCGCCCAAACGCGTTTGTCTGTAAAGAATTTCTTCAAAAATCCCTTGGGGCGGCTGACAGAACGCTGTATGCTATGTGTGCGCAAAGCATTCCGTGCAGACAAGAACGAAAAGCTATAGAGCACGCATAATGCCAACACAAGACTGCCTACCAGCGTGTAGACCGTCTGCCAGGGGATGCCTGCCTGTACGATTGCGCCCGCGATTAAAGGTACCACCAGCGCCCCCACAGGCGCAACGCCATGCAGCAAACTGAGCGCCGCATTTCGTTTTTCTTGATGTATGTCCGGAATGATCGCATTCCCGATCATGTCTATTGTGCTGATTGAAATGCCCATGATCAAAAAGAGCAGCATGAACAGCACATAAGGCGGTACAAAACCGATCAGCACCATCGCAGCTCCCAGCAAGAACAACGGCACCATATAAGCGATTGGTTTATTGAGCTTGTCCATGACGAACGCCAATATGATGATTGCGGTTGCACCGCCTATATTTTGAAAAAAAGATATCAATCCCCCGCTGTCCAGGTTGATCGAATAATGCTGCATGATATCGCCCAGCAGCGGCCCTATGAGGTTGTTGGACATACACATGCTCATAGTTGCAAAGTATAGAACACCTGTGAAGAAATAGATTTTCGCCTTGCGCTTATCCACCATTTTTTCTTAACTCCTGTTTATTATTTTGCTTGAAACTCGCTGGGCTCTGTGAACCGTCTCCTTCGGGGCATATGCCGGCAGCCTTCAGAATATGATAACTATGCATAGCGTCCGTTTGTGCAATCAATAGATACTATATCACAACTGAATAAAAATACAACATGTCTAAACCCCCCGAGCCTGCGGCTGGGGGCACAAGGTCAGCGGCCGGGAGTCCTCGCCTTGACTAAACCCCCCGAGCCTGCGGCTGGGGGGGCATGTAAGCAGCATACGGCCGACTACAGCTCATGCACGCAATACCGTGTCCAGTATTCGCTTGGTCATTTGCCTGTCAGCTTTTCCTTCATGCAGCATTTGTCCGTTGTAGAAGAAGCTGGGCACGTCTGAATAGTCATGTTGCGCCGCAAGATCGCTTTCTATCGCTTCATCGATTATGCGGATCTGGATCGTCTTGTATATTGGGTACTGCCACATCAATTCATCCAAATACCGCATAACGCTGCGACAGCGCGGGCAGTTCATGCGTCTGAATAAAAGCAATTGTTTCACGAAAGCATCCTCCGTAAAATCAGTTTACCTTTTATAGTATTGATAAAACGTACATTGGGTGCTTCCATTATAGAGCTTTCTTTTTTTGTCTGCGCGTTTGCCGAAATAGCGTTCAAACTCCTCATCGCTGGTGATGATGAAGCTCTGCCAGCCATCCAACGAGCGCATCACACGCCCGGCGGCTGCATAAAGAGTGCGCGCACTCTTTTGTTCGAGCATCCTTCGCCCATAGGGCGGATTGCATATAAACACACCATTCTTCACTTTTGTGCGTATGTCGGACACATCCATGCGCTGTATGTGCATTGCATCCAATACCCCTGCGCGTTGTGCGTTTTGCCTGGCGATTTTCACGGCTCTTTCGTCTATATCCGTGGCCATGATGTCCATGCCGGTTTCTCTTCTTAAAGATATGGCCTTCTCCCGTGCTTCTCGAATGATGCCGTTTGGCATAAAGGGCCACTGCTCACACGCAAACGAACGCATCATGCCGGGAGCAATATTTTGCGCGAGCATCGCGGCTTCAATGGCTATGGTGCCGCTTCCGCAGAAAGGATCCCACATCATGCGCCCCGGCCGGTAGCGCGCCAGCTTCACGAGTGCGGCGGCCAGCGTCTCTCTTATGGGCGCTTCCGCCTGCCTGCCACGGTAGCCGCGCCTGTTTAAACCGGCTCCGCTCGCGTCCAGGCAGAGTGTGGCGGTGTCTTTCAGCATTGCAACCTCGACGATCACTTCCGGGCCTGATTCATCCAGGTGTTGTACGCGGTGTTTTTCCCTTAGGCGCTCCACGATGGCCTTTTTTGTGACCGCCTGACAATCAGAGACGCTGTGCAGCTTCGACAGGGCAGACTTCCCTTTGACCGGAAAGTGCGCATTGTGCGGCAAATACTGCTCCCAAGGAAGAGATTTAACCCCTTCAAACAGATCGTTAAAGGAAGCGGCAGGAAAGCTGCCCACGATCACGAACACCCTGTCTGCACAGCGTAGCCAGAGGTTCGCTTCATAAAGCGCTTTCATATCTCCTTCAAAGAATACACGCGCATCCATTGTGCGCGTATTCTGAATCCCTAAAGCTTTCAGTTCTTCCGCTACCAGCGCTTCCAACCCAAACGCCGATGTTGCCAACATATTCATGAGCCGCTCCTTGATATTGATTTTACTTCTTTGCCTCCAGCCCTGATCTCAAAATATCCAGACGTCTGTTCAGGGCAGACAGTGAGACACCGTATTTCTTGCAGACCGTTTTTTTGAGCATGCGGCCTCCGTATTTATTGCTGGTGTAGTATTCCAAAGCAGCCCCCCAGGCTTCAGGGTTGTTGAGCTTCGTGTGCGGATTCGCTTGTGTAAATGTCTCCCAAACCTGCAGCGTCAGCTCCAGCTTTTTAGCGTCGTCCTTTTCCATCATGGCTGTGATCAATGAAACGATGGCGCTTCGCACCGTGCCGCCGGCGTTGTTCATCACATTGATATTGATCTCAGACAGCTTATTGTCTATATATGCGATATAGGGTTCCTTCGCCCCCATGGCACGCAACAGCACGAATACTTCTTTTTTTAAGACATCCGACTCATTGCGTTTCATGATGAATTGCCTGAGCGCTCTTTGCGCGCTGCGCGTTCCCATTCCTGCGATCAGCGTCAGGATTCGACGCTTCATATCCATATCGTTGAGCTCTAAGCCCCACATCAACAGCGAAAGCTGTTCCTCTTTTACGATTTCGCTGGGACCATCCTGTTCATAGTATTGGCCCATCATCCGCAGCCTTTTGAGCGTTTCGTCGTAAGGCACCTGAAAATAATAGCTCAATATACGCGGCTGATCGCCCGGCTTCGCCCTGTATTCACGGGATAATGCAATATAGTAGGGCGCGATGGCATTTTTCGGATCCATCTTCAATATGTTCGCCCAATATAGCTCCGCCGTCATATATGCACCCTGATTGAATTTTGACACCGCAAGATAATGCAACAGCTTTTTATCATAGGGTTTGTATTCGATCAGCTCTGTCAGCATGGCTTCCGCCTGCGGGTGCATACCCAATTCACAAAGCGTAACGGCAGCTTTTTGAAGATCGTCTGCGTTGTCGTAATCCAATTCCAGAATATGCGCCACCGCGGAGTGAAGCCCTTCTTCATCCTTCTTTTCGCCGCAATAGATCGCCATGTTGCAGCATGCGTGTACATTGTCCGGTTCGTTTTCCAGTATGCTGGCGGTGATTTTGATCGCCTGCTCCAGATTGTTGCTGCAATAATAAGCGATGGATAGATTGTTCTTTGCAAATGTCAGCTCCGGATTGCGGTTGACAGCCTTGCTCAAAAAGAAGATCGCTTTTTTATATTCTCCCATGTCTAGGGCATGCTTGCCTTTTTCGGCCTCCTCCATGCCTTCGCTGCTGAAAATTGAATTGAGATCCCCTATACTGTCCGGCAGCCATTTGCTCGCTTTGAACATGAACAGCATCTCTTCCACATCCTCAATAAACTCGCCGTCCGGATCCATCTGCATGTATTTCTGCAAGCATTCCTCCGAGCGCTCCAGCTCCTGTAAGCCCAGAAAATTGCAACCTAGACCGTAAAAGCATTCGCTTTCCACCTGGTCGTTTAAGAGCATATCAAATATGACCAGATTCGATTCGTCAAAACAGCCCATTTCCGTGAGCATGGAGGCATAGGCCAGCGCATAGTCACTGTTTTTCGATTCTTTTTCGTATGCCTTTCTGTAGAATGCCAGCGCATCATAATAGTGATTTTGGTCGGCATAGCGCTCTGCACGCTTGAAATAGAAAGATGCGGCCTGGTCAAAAGACAGCAGCTTTCCTTTGAATGTTTTCCTTTTTTTTAGTTCTTTTTCAGTCAAATCAGTTAACCCTTTCTATCGATTTGCCTGTCGCTTCCGAAAGAAGAGCGCTCAGCTCATCCTTTGAAAACACATACTGCGTGTTGCAAAACTGGCAGCCCACTTCCGCTTTTTCATCCTCTTCGATCATTTTTTTAAGTTCATCCGCCCCCATGCTGATGAGCGCTTGTTCAATGCGCGCTTTAGAGCATGTACAATCATATGCGGGATAGCTGGTCTGTGTCAATTCCAGCTGCAGGCCTTCAAAAATCTCCTGTGCCGCGGCAAATGGATCCCCTGTACGCTCCAGTATTCTGTTGTAAGCTGCAATCACATCCAGCCTGTCTTCAATCGCTTGCAGCGTCTGCTCGGAACAACCCGGTAAAGGTTTCACAATCATACCGCCGGATGAGATGACCCTCTCGTCGTTCACCAGCACGCCGCAGGATACCACACACGGATGCTGCTCAGAAACAACAAAATAATGCGCAAAATCCTCCGCGATCTCCCCTGAAACCAGTTCTGTCTGGCCGGAATACGGTTCCTTTAGGCCCAAGTCCTTGATGACGGTTAGTGTGCCTTGACCGATCGTTCCTCCCACATCCAGTTTTCCGTTTTTCTTCAAGGGCGGCTCTACCTGCGGATGATAGACATATCCTTTAAGCGCCAGCGTGCCGTCCGCACAGACAACCAGTCCGCCCATCGGCCCATCGCCTTTGATCAGTATGGTCAAACGATCCTGTGTATGTTTGAATTCCGACGCCATCATGCCCGCCACACTCAACGTGCGCCCCAGCGCCGCCGTGCAAACGCGGGACAGCTTGTGGATGCGCTTTGCTTCGTTCACAAGTTCCGTGCTGCAAATGGCGGTTGCGTAGGCTTCTCCTCCTTGGATCATCATTTTAACGATGCTATCTTTTTTCATACATTACCCCATCACGATTGTTTCTTTTCCGCCCGGCTTATAAGCCACAAAATGGAGCCGCAGCGCTTTTTCATCTACGGGCGCGTCATCCAGCCCGCCGTATATGCCCGCAAGCTCAAACCCGGCCTCTGCTAATTCAGCGGATAGCTCCTCTTCGCCGTAGGCGCGCTGTACATGCGTTTCGCAGGCACGCCGGAATAATTCGTCTTCCTCCTTTATGAACAAAGAGATATCCATGCAGCAGAGTTTGCGCTCGGGATCATAGGTGTTTTTCCAGATATAAGCCAAATCATCCTCTTCCTGCGCATAGAGCTCATCCCCCAGCACCTGCTGCAGCTTATAAGCGGAGCTTATATCGAAAATGAATACGCCGCCTTCCTTTAAATTGGCATAGGCCGATTGAAAAAATCGGCGCATCTGCTCTGTTTGTGTCAGATAATTCACACCGTCACACGCGCATACGATCGCATCCGCTTTACGGTGCAATGCGATGTCCTGTATATCCCGCCGCACCAACGGCGGACGAAACCCCAGCTTCTGCAGGCGTTGGAAAGCTGCGCGCAGCATATCGTCGCTCTTGTCCATACCCACCACCTCATAGCCGGCCTTTAGAAGCTCTATGGTCATGTTCCCCGTACCGCATGCGGCGTCCAGCACATACCCGCCGGCCGGAACTTTGAACCGTTCGAACAGCCGGCCATACCAATCGCCCCACGCGCGATAATCATAATCATACGCTAGGCAGTCATATACCTTTGCCAGCTCCGTGTATTCGTTCATGCTCCACACTCCTGTAAGCGTGCTTTATATGGCTTTATACAAGCCCTCCTACTGATAGTATATACGAACATAGTATTTTGATCAATTCGCATTTATGTCCGCCGGGCTGTACGCATTTCTTTCCCTCAAATCCGAAGCGCTTCATCAGCGTCGTCCCACT
Organism: Christensenellales bacterium; assembly: GCA_050945835.1. Taxonomy (GTDB): domain Bacteria; phylum Bacillota; class Clostridia; order Christensenellales; family JBMNTQ01; genus JBMNTR01. Next base: position 96,055 of record JBMNTR010000002.1, read on the forward strand.
TGATTCCATTGTTCTCCTCATTGACCAGCAATACGGAGGAATAATCGAGCTCGCCCCTGCCCGTAGCGACCATCGCATGATAATACTGCGCGGCAACAGAGGTAACAGGCGCTGAAACATTCAGCTTACGCGCCAGATCCAGAATGAGGTTGATATCCTTCAGTTGATTGCGCACTGTAAACATGGGTGAAAAATCACGCTTTTTGAAATTTTCGGCTTTGTTTCGCATGTTTACGGAGGATACCGAGCTTTGTGCCAATATATCGATCATCATGTGCCAATCCAGCCCCGCCCGTTCTCCCAGCACCAAAGCCTCCGCGTAGGATTGAAAGTAGGCGCCTATCATCAAATTGACCACCAGCTTCATATGGCGCGCCTGTTCGCCGGATCCCATATAATAGCTCTTTTCGCAAAGCTGCTTCAATATGGGCAGCGCTTCCTGATAGGTGGATGCGTCTCCTGACACCATCATGACCAGCGAGCCTTTTTCCGCCTGCGCGGTACTTCCGGACACCGGACAGCGAAGGCAGCGTCCGCTTGCACCTTCGATCGCCGCGGCTGTTTCACAGGATGTATCCGCGTCTACCGTGCTGAAATCAGCGACGATCGTGCCGGGCTGCATGCCTTTTAATATCCCTCTTTCGCCATAGGTGATCGCTCTGAGTGAATCGGAGTTCGGAATTGTCGAAAAGATATAGTCCGCCTGTTGAGCCAGATGCTTGGGCGATTCCATGACTTCAGCGCCGCTTTGCCGCAGCACAGACATTTGCATTTCCTCTATATCATACAGCAACAGCTCATAACCGGCGTCCATCAGTCTCTTCGCCATCCTGCCGCCCATATTGCCGATTCCGATCCATCCTATTTTCATCACAAAACACCCTTCTTCTATTATAATTTGCAACGCCCATTCAAAAAGGGCAATACGCAGAAAAAGGATCCACGCATCGCCTTTTGTTATTATAAAGTTATGGCGCAGGGTTGTCAATGTGTTGCCTGTATTCCCGCCGCACGAAAAGAGTCTGCGGCATTTAAACCCATGCCGCAGACTCCTGTAGATGCTTTGTGTTCAGTCTCATTTAACAAGCTGATAAGCTCATCGATTATATTCACACGCTGGTGAACATCAACTCGTTAAAGACACATTCAAGATATTCCTGCCTGCCGCTCTGCATGCTGACTTCCTTCAACCCTAACGCATACTGCTCCAACGATTCAAGATCCGCTTCACCCGATACGATCTTTGCACCGATGCCGGTCTTATAGCTCGCATAACGCTTGTCTACGAAATCGTCTATGCGGCCGTCTTCGATCAGCCGGGCTGCAATCTTAAGGCCCAGAGCGAATGCATCCATGCCCGAGATATAGCCGTATGCGATATCGTCGAATGTAAACGACCCGCGGCGCACCTTGGCATCAAAATTCAGGCCGCCGTTGGTAAAGCCGCCTGCTTTAAGCACTTCATACATGCACAGCGCCGTTTCATAAACGTTGGATGAGAACTGATCGGTATCCCATCCCAGCAGATAATCCCCTTGGTTTGCGTCGATGGAGCCAAACATACCATTGGTACGCGCGACACGCAGCTCATGCTGGAAGGTGTGCATGGCCAGCGTTGCGTGGTTTGCTTCAATATTCATCTTGAATTCTTTTTCCAGCCCGTATTTACGCAAAAAGCCGATCACCGTAGCCGTATCGAAATCGTACTGGTGTTTGGTGGGTTCTTTCGGCTTGGGCTCGACATAGAAATCACCCTCGAATCCTTTTTTCCTGCCGTATTCCACCGCCATACGGAACAGCCGTGCCATGTTGTCCTGCTCAAGAGCCATGTCCGTATTGAGCAGCGTCTCATAGCCCTCGCGGCCCCCCCAGAACACATAGCCGCTCCCCTGCAATGCGATGGTCGCATCCAGCGTGTTCTTGACCTGCGTTGCAGCACAGGCAAAGCTGTCCGCGTTGGGAGAAGTGGCTGCGCCGTGCATATAGCGCGGGTTGGCTGTGAGATTTGCGGTGCCCCAGAGCAGCTTGATGTTGGTTTTTTGCATCAGCCCTTGTATGTATGCGGTCATTTCCTGAAGGTTGTCACGAAACTCCTTTATGGATTCCCCTTCCGGCGCTATGTCCACATCGTGGAAACAAAAATACTCAATGCCAAGCTTTGTCATGAACTCAAACGCCGCATCCGCCCTGGCCTTGGCGATTGCCATGGGCTCTTTCTGGGAGTAGGTTCGGTCGATGGTGGACGAACCAAACATGTCAAGCCCCAGGCCGCACATGGTGTGCCAATACGACATGGCGAATTTCAACGTCTCCTTCATGGTTTTCCCCAGTACAACTTCATCCGGGTTGTAGAATTTAAAGGCAAAAGGGTTCTTACTGTGTTTTCCTTCATATTGTATAGTCGGGACATTTTCAAAGTAACTCTTCATATGATACACCTCCTATATTATTAATCGTCACATACCCAGCTTTTATTAAGCCTGTGCTGCATTAGAAGAAATGGGCTGATTCGATGCAAGAGCCATGATGCGGTCTTCCGTCGCTTCTGCATGAAGCAGCTCGCCGGTGATGACACCCTCATACATGACTAATATGCGATCACACAGGGACAGGTTCTCCACCATCTCCGAAGATACGATGATGATGCTCATGCCCATGCTGGCAAAGATATCGATCAGCTTATAGATTTCCGCTTTCGTTCCCACATCGATCCCTTGTGTCGGTTCGTCTAGAAACAGTATGCGCGGCTCATTCATCAGCCAGCGCGCAATGATCGATTTTTGCTGGTTGCCGCCCGAGAGATTGGATATCTTTTGTTCCAACGTGGGTGTCTTGATGCTCAGCTTATTCACGAAATCCATAACCTTCTGTTCTTCTTGCCGCCCGCTGAGCAAACGAAGCTTGGAGCGCATCGTGCGCAGATTCACCACGGAAATATTGGACTTCACCGACAACTTTGATAAAATCCCCTGTTGCTTGCGCCCCTCAGGCACAAGGCCTATGCCGTTTTTTATGGCGTCTAAGGCTGATTCAATGCGCACGGTTTTTCCGTCGATTTTAATCGTGCCGGCCTCTCTTTTATCGGCTCCGAACACCGACTGCAGCACCTCGCTGCGCCCGGCGCCGACCAAGCCTGTAATGCCCAGTATCTCGCCTTCGTAAAGCTTAAATGAAACATCCTTCACTTTGGTGCCGACGCGTAAGCCCTCGACCTCTAAAATGGGCTTTGCGTTCTCATAGGAGGTCATATAACGTTCACGCTTGAACTGTTGGCTGTATTGCCTGCCCACCATCATGGAGATCAGTTCTTCGATGGTGGTTTCTTTTGTGGTCAGCGTCCCGATCAGCTCGCCGTCGCGCAGCACGGTGATGCGGTCGCTGATCTCCATCACTTCATCCAGTTTGTGCGTCACATTGATCATGGTGATTCCCTGTTGCTTCAACGCACGCATGATGTTAAGCAACCGTTTCGCTTCGCCGGTGGTCAGCGAGGAGGTGGGTTCATCCAATATCAGTATATTTGCGTTCAGGGAGAGCGCTTTCGCGATTTCCACCTGCTGCTGCTGTGACACATTGATGTCGCGCACCAGCATAAAAGGATCCATGTCGCCTAAGCCGACTTGTTCCAGATAATACATGCTGTCTGCTATCAGCTTCTTTTTGTCGAGAAACCCCGACTTCTTCTTGGGCAACCGCGCTTGGAAGATGTTCTCGGCAATGCTGAGCGCACCGGATAAGGATAGTTCCTGGTGGATCATAGCAATCCCCAGGTCGATCGCCTCTTTGGGATTCGTAAGATTTACACGCTTGCCATCGTATTCAATATGCCCTGCGGACGGTTGATAAACCCCGGACATAATGTTTAAAAGAGTCGATTTTCCTGCACCGTTTTCGCCCACCAATGCATGGATTTCGCCCTTTTCAATGTCGAAGCAGACACTATTCAGCGCCTTTACGCCGGGGAAGTCCTTGCAGATGTTCTTGATGCTGCAAATCTTGATGTCGTCATTCATGAGTGCATCCTCCATTCGCTGATATGAAGCCTCGTGTGCTTTGCCGGTTGTCCGCGCCGGCCCGGCGGGCCGGCGCGGCATATACGGCTTTGTTTTAAATAGTTTCGATGTTCGTTAGGTTTAGCGCGGGAAATATTCCTCCACGTTGTCAGGTGTGACTATATCCATCTGTGTCCAAACGTTGCCCGTAAATTCAGGTGTGCCTGTCACCTGCTCATTGTATGCGAACACAACCGGGTTCGCGCCCTGTGCGTAGGGGTCCTGGCCGATGGTCGCGTCCACATCGCCCGCATAGATCGCGTCGATTACTTCTTCCATGAAGTCGAACATCACGACCTTGATCTCACCGTCATACTCAGACAGAGCCTTGGTCACGCCCTGCTGTCCGCCGGCTGTGATATAGATGCCCTTAAGATCCGGATAGGCTGTCAGGAAGTCTTTGGTGTAGGAATAGCCTTCGTCGTTGGAGTCATGGTTTTCCACCTCTGAAACGATCTCGATGTCCGGATATTTATCGAAAGACTCGAGAGCGCCCAGCCTTCTGTCTTCATGCGCAGGCACTGTAAAGTAGCCGGTGATCACCGCTACCTGACCTTCGCCGCCGATCAGCTGCGCCATCGTTTCGCCTGCCAACACGCCCGCATCATACAGATTCTGGCCGACAAACGCGGTGCGCTTGGATTCAATGACATCCGAGTTGAAGGTGTATACAGGGATGCCTTCATCTACAGCGCGGTTGACCGCAGGAATAATGGCCTCGGACGTACCCACCGTAGAGATGGCATCGTAACCCTTTGTCACGCAGTTGTCGATGGCTTCAGCAAACAGCTGGCCTTCGTGCGCTTCGATGGTGATCATCTCCACCTTGGTGTTGAATACCGGGTCCGCTAAAAGTTTTGTGATTTCGTCGATGCCGTCTACAACATCATACCAGAAGGAGTTGTTCATGACACAGAGCACCGCAATCGTGAACTCTTCGCCTGTGGTGTTCGGTACAGGTTTGTACTCGAGCTTGTCATAAATTGCCTGCAGCTCAGGCGACAGGTTCAGCTCGCCTTCGGGAGCCGGTTCGTCGCCGCCGTCGTCGGTCTTTTCGGGTTCTTTGGCGGGCTCTTCGGACTTTTCGGGAGCTTCAGCGCTCTGTTGCGCGGGTGAATCGTCGGGTTCGGCTGTTCCGGGTGCCCTGCATGCTGTAAATGCAAATGTGAGCAAGAGCGCCAGCAGTAGTACCAATACTTTCTTCATCTTAATGCCTCCTTGATTTTTATCTACAAGTCAAACTGACATTGTATTCATGTTTTCTATTTCGTGTCTTCTTCTGTTTGAGATTGCTTCAGCGCATCACTCGCGTGCTTATCGGCGCGTTCTTTATGCACCTTGCTTTGCCGCGCAGTACGTACGCTGTCGATGGTCACAGCCCCAATGATCACGATGCCGATCACGATGGTTTGCCAGTACGCAGAGACGCCAAGCAATACAAAAGCGTTCTTCAAGATACCCATGATCGCCGCACCGATCAGAGACCCCCACACAGTGCCTTCGCCGCCGCTCATGGCCACGCCGCCGATGACCACCGCCGCGATCACGTCTGTTTCATAGTTGGTGCCCAGATTTGCATCCGCACTCTCAAGGTTTCCAGCTACGATGATGCCGCACAGCGCGCACAGCATACTGGTGATGATGTAGGTCATGACTTTGAGCCGCTTCACGTTGATGCCGGATAAAGACGCCGCGCGTTCGTTGTTTCCAATGGCGTAAATATTCCTGCCTGTCAATGTTTTGGCGGTGAATATGCTGCCCGCCACAATACACACGAACATGATGATGACCGGTATGGGAACAGGTCCTAAGTAGCCCCATCCCAGAACACTCAGGCCGGACGAAAAGAATATGGGCCTTCCCCGCGTTAAGAGCAGCGTTAAGCCGGAAAGAATCTTGCCCATGGCCAATGTTACGATAAACGGAACGATTTTCACACGCGTTACCAACAGGCCGTTGATAATCCCGATCAAAGCGCCCATGCCCATCGTCACGATCAATACCAGCGGCCAGGGCATCCCGACCTCCGCAGAGCTGAAGTAGGCGCAATAGCAGGCTGTGAACCCAACCGCATAGCCTACCGACAGATCGATGCCGCCGGCGATGATGATCAGCGCCATGCCCGCGGCGATGATGCCGTAACGTGAGATCTGGTTGAGCACATTGAAGATATTCTTCGTCGTCATGAACACCGGGCTTGCGATGCTCATCACCACGATCAACACCACCAGCGCAACGAATACGCTGAACTCAGACCGCGAGGTAATCCTTTTAAAGAGCGACCGTTTTGGGATTTGGTACGACGTCAAGTTATTCTGCATCTTCTGACCCCCTCAAATTTATCTTTGCATTATAATCCTTGATGGCATTGAACATGCTCATAAGGTTTTTGGCAGTCGTAGGTCCCTGTACGTTGTGAATCGCATTGAATACAAACCCGCCGCCCGGAGCAAACACCTCAAGCCTTTGCATGACCTCTTCATAGACTTCCTCCGGCGTGGAGAAGGGCAGCGTTTTTTGCGTATCCACACCGGCGCCCCAGAATGTGAATTTGTCGCCCCAGGTCTCCTTTAGGAATTTAGGATCCATGCCTTCGGCTGAACATTGCACAGGATTGAGTATATCCACACCCATCTCATGCAGAATAGGCAGAAACTCAACGATGGAGCCGCAAGTATGGTAAAAGGTCTTCCAGTTGGTGTTTTTGTGAACCCAATCGTTCACCTTTTTCAAGTAGGGGTAGTAGAATTCCCGATAGGTATCCGTCATGATATAGGGCCCGCGCTGTGTTCCAAGGTCATAGCCGCTTACCTCGATCACCTGGATTTTATCTCCGCAGGCCTGCCTGAACAGTTCGCAGTTTTTAAGCGCGATCTCCGTTTGATATGAAAACACCTCATGCACATAATCCGGCGCTTCGTATGGCGCACAGATCCAGTCCTCTAAGAACCGTATGCCTTTAGGATATTTCACCCCCGGGCCCGGTATGACCGCAAAATCCCCCAAGCTGCAGATGCATCCGCCCGCGACGATGCCGTAATCCGTGTTGTTGTAATAGTGGTTGCATGTGTTTTCGATGTGCCGCAGCTTCTCATCCGTGAATACACTGAAATCGTCACGGTAATCCTCAGCGCCGTTGGAAGTGTCTTCGTCGTACTCCTTGTAGGTTCTGAAGCAGTTATCAAAATAATATCCGTCTTTAGGCAGCTTGCCGGAAGGCGGCGCCGACATATCCCCTTGCGGATAGATATAAGTCGTTCCATCATTTTCGTCCACCGTGACGTTGAAATCACGGGGTACCAGCACTTGCAGATCCTTTGTCATCCACCAGGGCTTCCAATTGTCGTTCTTGAAGCCAAACATATTGTATCCGTCGTTGATCTCGACCACATCCACGCCCAGTGTTTGCCTGAGATCTTCCTCGACCATGCCCAACAGCTGAAACGGCTCATGCACCTTGATCATCTGTTTGGGCAGTCCATAAGCATCCCTCAGCTTATCCAAAGCGATCGCATTGATACCGGTGATGGCAGTTGCGCCGAAGTCCAACACGACTTCCCCCGGGTCTTTGTGGTTGATGGTCAGATCGAGACGTTTTCTGGATGTTTTCATAATCTTGGTTCCTCCTCATGAATATGCTCGAGCACATCTATATGAATATTTTAAAATATATGTTTAATTGCTTCGGTTTATACATGTCATTTCCTCTAAGTTTTCTTGAAAGTCGTTTGAATGCTTCTCTTGCTGGTTGGTGTTCTGTTTCACATTGTGTGCTCGAACACATTTTTGATATAAAATATAAATCGTTCTTGGCTCTTATTTAAATTCTAACTGCTCTTTAGGAAAATTTTTATCATTTCATACTTCGTATGTGTATAATAACCGATTGTTTTTTAATTTTATGTAAAAATCCTATTTAATTTGGTAAAATATTATCCTGTTTGTGATATTTTGTTTCAATATGTACAATTATCTTTTGCCTAGAGGTAGTGATATAAGCTGTTTGAGGTTACCGCGATATTGTCCCTGACCCGTACATCGATCGCCGTATGGATGAATTCATCCTCCGGCTTTTTATCAAGGATCAGATAGTCCGCCAGTACACGAATAGGCAGAAACCCCTGCATATACGGTTCTTGGCCGATTATGAAGTCAACCAGCCCTTGTTGCGCAAAGGATATCATATCAGGCAGAAAGTCATAGCAGATAATGCGCAGCTTATCGATGATGCCGGCATGGATGAGTGCCTGGATTCCGCCCAAATAGCCGCCGGCACAGATAAAAACGCCATCGATATCCGGCATTTTCTGCACATAGTCCCGTACAACCTGAAAAGCCCTGCTGTCGTCGTCAAGCGTATATAAGGTTTTGACTACTTGCAGATGCGGGTAGCGTTCCTGAAGCAACTGGCTGAAAGAGGATGCACGCTGGCTGTGGGCCAGCACGGTTTCCAGCCCGCTGACCACCAGTATCCTTGCAGGGCGATGAAACAGCTTCCCCATCAATTCGCCGGCGACACGCCCGGACAGGCGGTGATTCTGGCCGATGAAGCACAGCCGCTCGGCAGTGGATAAATCCGTGTTGAATGTCACGACCGGTATCTGTTCATCCAGCAGTTCCTGCACCGCCCTGTTGACTTCCTCCGTATCAATGGGCGCGATCGCGAGCGCGTCGATGCCGTCTGCAACCAGGCGTTTTAGCGCGCTGAGCTGCTCCTCCACATTCAGATAAGTCGTATATTCAGGCTTGATGATAATGCCGAAGTTCTGCTCATATTCTTTTCTGGCATCATCCGTACCCTCTTTGATCTGCTTATAGAAAGGTTGGCTGGGCGCCGGCATGATAATACCGATGTTGATGGTGCGGCTTTTCGCTTTTAAAGATTTGGCAATCGTATTCGGCATATAGTTATGCTGCCGCGCGATCTCCAGGATGCGCTGGCGGACTTCTTCCCGAACCTTGCCGCGGTTGTTCAGTACGCGGTCCACCGTTCCGCGGGATACCTCGGCCATTTTTGCGATCTCCTTGATAGTGACAGCCATGCAGACCCCATCCTTCTCTGATTACTAACAACATCTTAATGATATAGTCTGAAAAAGTCAAATTTGCTCAAAAATTATTCGTGAGCACGAAAATATGAACACGCGAAAAAAACCATGTGTAGTCGCCATCGAAAAATCTATCGATATATGGGCACAACTGCAAAAAAAGCGATGTCGCGCACATCAAATGCAGCGATCTCTTAGGCAAGCTATATACCTTGCTATTCTCGTTTAGCCAGCTCGCTCATCCGCTCATACAACTCCTTGGCGATCCTTTGTTTCTCAGCCACCCGGCTGTTGTCGGGGTCGTATTGAACCTGTTGGCCAAATTGCAGCGTATGCTTTGCTTTGTCGATGTAGACAGGAATAAACGGCAGCCGTTTGCCTGTCCTCTGATAGTAGACACGGCCAATGCTTGAAAACCCTGTATAGAATTCCGATACGCCCTCGCTTGCATATCGTCCCGATTCCTCGCTCGCAGGATTTTCCGGAAACAGCAGTATGTTGTCGCCAAACTCCAGCGTCTCGACGGACAGCCTGATCGTATGCAGGATTTCCCTGCCGGCGCCCCGGTTGACGGGGATCGGATCTAATGAATTGACAATCCACAGAATCAGCGGCGTCACACGTTTGCACAGCCATGCCCTTGCCGGCTGCGGGAGCAGCCGGAACACATTGTCTACCCCCGGCTTCATGGCGTCCATAATGATGGTCTCATCGAGCATATCCTGCACAATCCAGGGCCTGAAATAATAGGGTATCCGAACCACCGCCGCAACCGGCCCATAGATCTCATAATGGTTGCATACGAATACCACAGGCAGCGCAACACCCGACATATGCTCCCTGCCTAGGATTTTCATAGGCACAAAAGGACGCGCCAGCAGCTTGATCAACCGAATGCCCACCCGCTTCGGTCCGCTCGCCGTCAACACCTTTCTCAGCCTTTTTTCCAGCGTGCTGTTCAGCTCTCCAATCGCATGCTGTCGTCTGTATTCCTTGAGCTTTTGTGCGTATTGCCGGTCTAGAGGCTGTATCACCAGATAGATCAGCGCCGCGACCACACAGACCATCGGTATCAGAAAAGAGATCAACTGTATCTCCCGCGGCAGCTCAATCACTTCGTCTATTAAAAATATTCTGCCGTCCATGATAAAGCTGGCCAGCGTCAGCATGCATAGGATCAGCAGACAGGACAACAACAACGACCAGTCGATCATCACCATCGTATTGCGCCGGTAAGCGCCCTTTTCCATCTTGCCCACACCAATTTCAATCACCGTTTTCATTTCGATGCCCATCGAGATGATGATGGACAACATGCAGGACAACCCAAACCCATAGAGAGCGCCTGCCGCATAGAGCTGGTATCCGCTTAAAGTCAATATGCCGTTGTAGATCAGCACGGTAGTCATCGTCCATACAGCCGCCCCAATCACAAACAGCATAGGTTTGTCATACCGCCATCGAATACGCCGCTGAAACGTATAGAGAAAAAGCGCCATCACAGCAAAAACAAAACCGATCCAAACGAGCAGACCTATGAAGCTGCTGAAAAACCCTTTATACGGCAAATACCGGAGGTAGCAGATATACATCGTAATGCTCAGGTTAAAGGCGATCAGGCAGTTCACCAGCATGCGGTTGTAGATCCGATAGGATGAAACCCGCATCATAGCGTCCGGTGTAATCCCTTGCGGGTCGTCTTTCTCTTCCAGCGGCGCAACAAATACCCGTTTAGCCGCCACCAGCATCCCTGTGACCAGCAGACACATCAAAACAGGGATATACACATCCGTATTCCCCGACCCGCTGAAGGCCAGCATGCTAAGCCCGATGCACACGAGCTGCACAACAGCCAGCAGGAGTATGCGATAGCTCTTCTTTTCAAACCGACACGCAGCCAAACGTTCTGTCAGCATCTGCCGTATGAGTAGCAATAACACCATCGCCAGCAGCAACAGGCTGTTGTTGCGTGTCATGACCCAAGGGTAGACCACTACCAGCAGCGCGTTGAGTAATACGGAAACGATGAACAGCACGAAGCCTTTGGCTTGAATGCTGGTGGGCAGCCGTCCGGTCGTTTTCTTGTTGTAAAAACGGCCGTAAATCACCCAGAACTGGCCGGCCACATAAAGAGCGCCACCGAACACAGGCGTTTCGACCAATACCTCGCTCAAAAACATCGCCACAAACATTTGCGCGTAGTTGAGCAAAGCATCATAAACCATGCCCGTTAATTGTGCGTATCGTAAGGTTCGCATGGACAGCACTCCAATAAAAATAAGCGTACTTTTTCGCCGGCGCACGCTTTGATAGCCGCATACGAGGGCCATGTGTATCATGGCGTCGCTTTGTTTATGAATCAATAACTTCCGATGTATATCTTATCCCAAAAACATCTGCATTGCAATACGCTGCGGGCTGTATGTGCAGCGTCCTATATGCTTACGCTTCTATACAGCCGGCAAGTGTGTTAGAATAAAAAGACTATACGTCACAAAAGGAGGAGTTTCCCTATGAAATACCGGGAGTTAGGCAACACGGGCATATCCGTGAGCGCGGTGGGGCTGGGTGCCGAGCATCTGGACGGCAAGCCATATGAAACTGTGGAGCAAACGATTCATGCGGCGCTTGAAAACGGCATCAATATCATGGATGTATTCATGCCGGGCGAAGAAATCCGTTCTAATATCGGCAAGGCGCTGGGCAAACAGCGCAGCCGCATGTTTATACAAGGGCATATCGGCTCTGTTGATCTGAAACAGCAATACGATATCAGCCGGGACCTGTCCGTTTGCAAACGGTATTTTGAAAACCTGCTCTCTTGTTTGGGTACCGATTATATCGATTTCGGCATGCTGTTCTTTATGGATTCAGATAAAGCCCTCTCCCTCGTGCATCAAAACGGTATTCTAGATTATGTGCATGCACTCAAGCAGCAGGGCGTCATCCGCTTCATCGGCGCAAGCTCACACAATCCGGCCATTGCGCGCAAAATGGTGGAAGAGGGGATGATCGATCTGTTGATGTTCAGCATCAATCCGGCCTTTGATATGACCCCCACCCATCAGGATGTCATGGAGATATTCGATGGTGAGCATTTTTCAGAGCAGCAATATGTTCAAATGGATCCCGCGCGTGAACAATTGTATAAGTTGTGTGCACAAAAAGGCGTAGGCATCACCGTCATGAAGACGCTGGGCGGCGGCAGGCTCTTGTCAGAGCATCATTCGCCTTTCGAGCGGCCCATGTCCGTGGCGCAATGCATCCATTACGCATTGACGCGTCCCGGCGTGGCCAGTGCTTTGATGGGCTGTGCCTCGGCCGAGCAAGTACAGGAAGCGGTGGGCTATTTCTCGCTTGATGAACGGCAAAAGGATTATACCGGTGTCATACAGAGCATACAGGGCAGCCTTACAGGGCGCTGTGTCTATTGCAGCCATTGCCAGCCCTGCCCCGCGGATATCGACATAGCAAATGTCAATAAATATCTTGACATAGCCAGCGCGGCGCCCGAAGGGATTCCGCCTAGCATTCAGCAGCATTATCTTTCGCTGAACGCGTACGCATCCGCCTGTATCCTTTGCGGCAGCTGTGAGGAAAAGTGTCCTTTCGATGTCCCCATCATGTCCAACATGGACAGAGCCGCAAAATTGTTCGGGAAATAATGGACGATGTCATCGTTTTAGCCAAAAAGCCTTTGGAAGCAATGCGTTCCAAAGGCTTTTTCCTTCTAGCAATCGTCCATAAGCTAGATTAAAGTGTTCCCACCGGTGATCCCCAGCGCCGATCCCGTAATATAGTCCGCCTGTGCGGAGGCTAAAAACGCTAAGAATTCGCCGATTTCCCGCGGCTCCGCCATGCGGTTGAGCGGAACAGCCGAGCAAAGCTTCTTTTCGTATTCTTCAGGTGTCATACCTTCCAGCGGCCCGCGCTCAATGAACACACGCTGCATGATATCCGTGTTGACATAACCCGGGCAAACACAGTTGACGGTGATCCCATGCTCGGCCAACTCCAGCGCCAGCACCTGCGTAAACATGTTGATGGCCGCCTTTGAGCAGCAGTAGGAAACATTCCCATACTCCGCCGCCTTCGAAGCCTGCGAGGAGATGGTGAGTATCTTTCCTTTTACGCCCTTTTCAATCATGTGCCTGGCAACCGCCTTGCTTAAGAGGTAATGCCCCTTTAGGTTGACATTCATATGCAGATCCCAAAGCTCCTCTTCCAGATCGATCACTTTGGATGCGATGCATAATCCCGCACAATTCACCAGTACATCGATGCTTCCATATTCGGCTGCACCCGCGTCCACCGCCGCCTGTATGGATGCCGCATCGGTTATATCCACTTCATGCACAAAAACAGAGGCCTTGCTGTTCGCCATGATTTCTTTCGCGGTCTGTTGCATTTTTTCAACGTTTTTATCGCATAGAAAGAGCTTGACATCGTTTTGCGCGAAGACTTCCGCAGTGCCTCTTCCGATGCCTTGTGCCGCACCCACGATCATTACGGTTTTGTCTGCTAAGTCCGGATATTTCATTGTCCGCCTCCTTATTTGTAATGCTGGCTCACCAACACCTTACCATGTTTGCCGGTCTTTGCTTCATCCAAAGCCTTTTTGCAGTCATCCAGCGAAAATCTGGCTGTTACGATGCCCCGCATGTCCAGAGCACCTTGCGCCATCATTCTGATCACAGACGGGAAGATGTCATTTCCGGCATGTCCAAGAGAGCCTACGATGGAAGCACCTTTCAGCTGAAAAGGTGTAAGGTCAAAGTTGGCCATGTTTGAGGAGATGCCCAGCTGCACGACTTTCCCGCCGATGGCCATCAGATTTACGATGTCCGGATAGACTTTGCTGTGCGCGCCCGTGCATTCCACCACCATGGAACAGCCAATGCCCTTGGTCGCTTCCATCACCACCGCTGCCGGAGTTGTCCCTTTTTGATAGAGTTCGATGGAGTTGTAAGCCTCATCCGCGCCAATATTCTTCGCGAGCGTTAGCTTTTCAGGCACCGTATCAAACGCGAAAATCTTCGCCGCACCGGCAGCACGCGCCACCCCAATGGCAGCCAGCCCAATGGGCCCCGCTCCAAACACCGCCACATGCGCGCCGGGCTGCACGCCGCCCGCATTGATGACCATGCCCGCATAGGAAACGCTCACCGGCTCCGCTAGGGCGCCGGCTTCCAGCGCGGCCATCTTATCTCCCAGCTTGTCGGCCACGTCGTTGAGATTGCAGCAATACTTCTCGTCGATCGCAGCATATTCGCAAAATCCTCCATCCAGAGAAAGCCCCGCTTCCTCTAAGAAGTAGCAGCTGTTGAACTTGCACTTGCGGCAAGCAGGGCACTCGCCACACCAACGGATCTGCTCCACCGCGATGAGATCCCCCACCTTATAATCTCTGACCTCGCTGCCTGCTTCCACAATTTCCCCCGAAAACTCATGCCCCAGTATAACGGGCAGACGTAAATGTGCGGAATACTCCGTATAGTTTTGCGCGTCCATATGCCCGGCGTGCATGTCGCTGCCGCACACACCGCATGCGCCCACCTTGATCAGCACCTGATTGGGCTTGATCTTTGGGATAGGGCGTTCGACAATCCCTTCGGTCAAATCCTTCCAAATGAAATTGCTCCTAAAAGCGCGCTTGTCCTTTTTTTCCCTTTCGCTCAGCTGGTAGTCTTCCTTTGGTGCGAAGGTACCGTCTAGCACATAGCATTTCATAATAGCCTGTTCCCTCCTTAAAATGAATAAATTTTCATGATCATACGTTGTTTACGTTTTTTCGTTGCATACCATCTAATCACATGCTAAATTGTCTTTTTTTGTGCCGCATGCGGACTGTTAAAATGTGATGTAATATGTTTCATTTTTATGAATTTATCATATATCATTCAATTCCCGGTGTCAACAAAACCGTATTAATCAGCAAGAAGCTGGTGTAAAAAACCAGCTTCTTTATATGCTTTAGATGCTGTCCGTCAGGACAGGTTAAAGTTCTTTTTTTCTTCCTCTGTAATACCCTTATGGGTCAGATTTACCCGGCCTTGTTTGTCGATTTCATGGACTTTCACGAGCAATTCATCGCCAATATTGCAGAAATCCTCCACCTTTTCGATCCGCTTGTTCGCCAGCTTGGATATATGCACCATGCCCTCTTTGCCGGGTGTCAGCTCGACAAACGCGCCAAACGGCAGAATGCGCATCACCTTGCCTAAGTAGATTTCACCTACTTCGATATCCTTTGCGATGCCTTCGATGATGCGTTTGGCTTTCGCCGCGGCCGCTTCGTCCGGCGTTGCAATGAACACACGCCCATCATCCTCGATGTCGATCTTGACACCTGTATCCGCGATGATCTTGTTGATCATCTTGCCGCCGGGCCCAATGACCTCTCTGATCTTTTCGGGGTTGATCATAAAGCGGATGATCTTAGGCGCATACTTGGAAAGCTGTGCTCTCGGCTGCGACAGCGTTTCCATCATCTTATCCATGATATGGAATCTTCCGGCTTTTGCCTGCGCCAGCGCATCTCTGAGAATCTCTTCGCCAATGCCTTTGATTTTAATATCCATTTGAATGGCCGTAATACCGTTTTTCGTACCCGCCACCTTGAAGTCCATATCGCCCAGGAAATCTTCCAGCCCTTGTATGTCTGTTAAGATCACAATCTGGCCGCTTTGTTCATCCTTTATGAGTCCCATCGCTATGCCCGATACAGGCGCTTTGATGGGAACGCCGGCATCCATCAGCGATAATGTGCTCGCGCAAACACTGCCCATGGATGTAGAGCCATTGGAGCTCAGCACTTCCGAAACCAGGCGGATCGCATACGGAAAATCTTCCTCCAGCGGAATCATAGGCTCCAGCGAACGCTCCGCCAACGCGCCGTGGCCAATTTCCCTGCGGCCCGGCCCACGCATCATCCTCGTCTCCCCTACGCTGTACGGCGGCATGTTGTACTGGTGCATATAGCGCTTAAATTCCTCGTCGCCCAGCCCGTCCAGTATCTGCACATCCCCCATGGCGCCCAGCGTCGTGATGGTCATCACCTGCGTCTGGCCTCTGGTAAACACAGCCGAACCATGCGGACGCTCCAGCATGCCCGCTTCGCACCAAATGGGGCGTACCTGTGTGGTTGAACGGCCATCCGGGCGAACGCCTTCTTCCAGTATCCTTTTGCGTATCAGTTCCTTGTTGATGTTATACAGCGTATTGTCCACATCTTTCTTGGAATCCGGATGTTCCTCCATGAAATGCGCCCATGTCTCTTCTTTGACCTGCTTGTTGCGCTGTTCGCGTTCTGTGCGGTCAAACGTATCCAGACTCCATTTCAATTTGTCCGTGGCAAACGCGCGCACCATCGTCTCCATATCCTCGGGGATCTGATAGATGTCGGGCTCGATTTTAGGAACGCCAATCTGTGCGACGATCTCCTCCTGGAATGCAACGATCTTTTTGATCTCCTCATGCGCCAGCAGGATCGCCTCCACCATCTGATCCTCGCTCACCTCATCCGCTCCCGCTTCCACCATCATAATGGCGTCCTTCGTGCCGGAGACGACCAGGTTTAGCTTGCTTTCCGCGCGCTGGCCGAAGTCTGGATTGATAACAAATTCATCGTCCACCAGCCCGATCGTCACCGCGCCTGTCGGCCCCATAAAGGGGATTTTCGAAATAGACAGCGCAACAGAAGAACCGATCATAGCGAGTATGTCCGGCGAAACATCGCTGTCTACCGACAACACGGTCGCGATCACCTGCACATCGTTGAAAAAGCCTTTCGGAAACAATGGCCTGATCGGACGATCGATCAGCCTAGATGTTAAGATTGCCTTTTCTGTCGGGCGTCCTTCCCTCTTGATAAACCCTCCGGGAATTTTGCCAACTGAATACAATTTTTCTTCATAATCCACGCTGAGCGGGAAGAAATCAATTCCCTCACGCGGCGTGTCGGACATGGTAGCGCAAACGAGCAGCGCCGTCTCGCCGCAACGTACCATACAGGCGCCATCCGCCTGCTCTGCGTATTTGCCGGTCTCTATGATCACCTTTCTGCCGGCTAATTCCATTTCAAAGCTTTTGTCCATAAATTCCTCCTTAAAAGTATACGCTTGAAAAATACCCCACCGAAAAGAAGAGCGGTTGCCCGCTCTTTTGTTATTTTCTGAGGTTGAGGCTGGCAATCACAGTCCTGTATCGCTCAATATCCTTCTTCTTTAGATAATTGAGCAACCCACGACGCTGCCCGACCATTTTCAGCAGGCCTCTTCTCGAATGGTGGTCTTTTTTGTTGATCTTAAGATGCTCGTTTAAATGATTGATTCTCTCTGTCAGGATTGCAATCTGAACTTCAGGCGATCCTGTGTCGCTCTCATGAAGCTTGTATTGCTCGATGATCGCAGTCTTTTTGTTTTTATCCATTTTTTTCCTCCTAAAATGCTAATATCTCCTGCCACAAAGTAAAACGTTGGAGAAGCGTCAAACCTTGTGACGGATAGTCATAATAATAATTGTAACACAGGCAGCCGCGCCTGTAAATAGCGTATTGGCCGCTTTTTTGCTATAGCTGCCCGAGCGTGGCGTCGTTTTGATCCTGTTCCTGAAAATGCTGCAGCATTTGATCTATATCTTTTGTGATCTGTTGTTTGAGATCTTCCACCGATCCGAATTTCTTTTCTTCCCGCAAGAACTTTCTAAATTCAATTTTCAATGTGCTCCCATAGATATCTTGGTCGTAATTATTGATAGACGTTTCTATGAACACTTTCCCTTCTTGGTCGGAAACAGTCGGATTCTTCCCGATGTTCGTGATCGCGTGGTGTTTTTTGCCGTAAATCGATGCTTCCGTCGCATAGACACCGAACCTGGGCAGCGTTTTCACCGGCGCTTCTATATTGGCTGTTGGAAAACCGATGGTTCTGCCCAGCTGTTTTCCGCGCACAATTTTGCCGCATACGCTGTATGGTCTGCCCAGCATGGCGTTTGCATCCTCTAATTCGCCTTCCGCCAGACACCGCCGTATACGTGTGCTGCTTACGGGCAAACCTTTAAAACAAACAGGCTCGATGATATATGCCTCTACTCCACATTGTTTGCATATTTTGCGAATCATATCCGCATCTCCGCTGCTGCCGCTCCCAAATTTATAATTAAATCCGGCCACAATCGCGGCGATGTCATAACGTTCGACCATACCTTTGATAAAATCTTCAGGATCCTCACCCGAAAGTTGGAAGCTAAAGGGCACCCATAGCAGGTAATCGATTTGTGTATGGGAAAAGCAGCGCAGTTTTTCTTCGGGTGTCAACAACTGTGCGGGCGCCTGCGCAGGGTTCAGCACCGTATAGGGATGATTATGGAACGAGTATACAGCCGACAGCCAGTTATGCTCTTTTGCCAGCTCCTTCACCTTTTCAATCAACGCCATATGCCCGATATGCAGACCGTCAAACATGCCCAGCGCGACCGCCGTTTTTCTGCCTTCTTCAATTCGGGTGTTTTCGTTCTTTAAAACTTTCACAGCCACTCACCTGCTCATTCGATATTAATAAGGTTTTGATCCTGATTTCCTTTGAGCCGACGCATCCAATCCCATAGAACAAACCTCCGCAATAGACACGCACCTTCTCGTGCTTCGTCCACACACCCAGTTCAGCCGATCGCGGAACCGGATTGCCGTTTTGCAAGAATCGCTCATATCTTTTGGCTACTTCCACCGCCCTGATCCCTTGCAGCGGATAATCCGGCTCCAGCAAAGGCAGCCTTCCTTCATCAAACAGTGCCTCGATCTCTTCGATCGTATGAGCATCGGCAATATCGAACGCCCCGGACCGCGTGCGCAGCAAAAACGTCATGTAAGCGTCCGTACCCAGTGCTTTTGCGATGTCTGTGCACAGCGTCCGGACATAGGTTCCTTTGGAACAGTCCACGCGTATACGGAAAGTGCCTCTGTCTATTTTGCCCAGACACGCTATGTCGTGGATCACCACTTCCTTTTGCGGCGGCTCCACTGCAACACCCTTGTAGGCCATTTTATACAGTTTTTGACCATTTACTTTCACCGCGGAGTAGAGGGGAACAGTCTGCCTGATATCGCCTTTAAACCGTTCCAAAACAGCACAAAACGCGTTTTCCTCCACGTCTTTGATCGCGTGCTCCTGCAGCACGGTTCCGTAGGAATCCTGCGTGTCCGTCGTCCACCCCAGCCTGAGCTCCGCAATATACTGTTTATCCTTGTCCATCAAGTAGTCCGACAGCTTCGTCGCTTTCCCAATACACACAGGCAGAACACCCGCGGCGCCCGGATCCAGCGTGCCGGTGTGCCCGATGCGCTTGATCCTTGTGATACGGCGCAAAGCAGACACCACATTGCTGGATGTCATGCCGCCCGGCTTTAACACATTGATGATACCGTTCATCACTTCAGCTCCGCTCTTAAAGCATCCACCATCGTTGCAGTCGTTTCTTCAAGGCTGCCCAGTAACATACAGCCCGCCGCACGGATATGCCCGCCTCCGCCAAACTGTTGTGCAACGCGCGAAACATCCGCATAGCTTTTTGCACGCAGGCTCGCCTTGTATTTTTCTTCTGCCGTCTCACGCAAGAACAGCGCGACCTCCACACACTTGACATCCCGCAGCAGCTCAACGATGTTGTCGCAATCTGAGGGTTTTGCATCCAGCTCTTTTAAGTCATTCAGCGTGATATAGGTGTGGGCCAAGCCACCGTCGAACACCGTTCTTTGGATCGCACGGCCGGTGAGCAGAAAATTCGCTGTGGTCCTGCTTCTGAAAAGCTGATCTACGATGGCGGATACATCCACGCCCTGCGCGACCAGCGCCGATGCTGTTAACAGCGCTTGTGAAGATGTATTGCTGTAGGAGAAGTTGCCCGTATCGTAGGCGATGCCTGCATACAGACAACAGGCCGTTTGCTGTGTGAGCGCAATACCCATCGTCTCCAGCAGTTCCACCACCACCTCACTGGTGGACGAAGCCTGATCGCGGATCACATTATGCTGTGCAAATCCGGGATTGCTGAAATGATGATCGATGTTCAGCGTGACCTGCGCCTGCTCCATGATGGAATAGCAGCGGCCCACACGCTTGATGTCGGCGCAATCCACCGCCACCGCCACTTCAAATGCTTGCTGGGGCAGCTTCGCGGAATACAGCTTTGGATCGATGATGATTTCATACAATGCCGGTACGGCATCATCACAAAAAAGGCTGACCTGCTTGCCAACCCCTTTGAGTGCGTAATACAGCGCGGCGGTCGCTCCCACCGCATCACCGTCCGGCGCTATGTGCGCGATCAGCGCGATTTTATCATGCTGCATGAGCAGTTCAGCTGTCTTCTTCATCCTGATTCCCCGTTACGGCATCGATCATTTTAGACATATGTATGCCGTATTCAATATTCGTGTCCAACCGGAAAGAAAGCCTGGGCAATGCGCGCAGCTTGACACGTTTGCCCAACTCCCTCGTGATAAACCCCGCTGCGCGGTTGAGGGCGTCTATGCTTCGCTGACGTTTTTTCTCGTCATCTAAAACGCTGACAAAAATCTTCGCGTGTTTTAAATCGTTGGTGACCTCGCAGGAGGTCACGGAACAGATAGAGGATACCTGCGGATCCTTTATCTCCATCAGTATGATATCGCTCACCGCTTTTTTTACTTCTTCGTTGATTCTTTCCATACGGATTCTGGGCATCGTATTATCCTTTCAGCAAGATCTGCTCCCTGTTTAGGAGGGATCCACCTGCTCGTTAATGTAGACCTCGAATTTGTCGCCCTCTTTGATGTCGTGGAAATTTTCCAGACTGATTCCGCATTCATATCCGCTGGCCACTTCTCTCGCGTCGTTCTTGAAACGCTTCAGCGAAGCGATCTTTCCGTCGTGAATCATCACATCGTCCCGATACAGCCTGATGTGCGCATTGCGCAACACCTTGCCATCGGTCACATAGCATCCTGCAATCGTGCCGATGCCGGACGCCTTGAATATGGTTCTGACATCCACCTGCCCGATGATCTTCTCCTCAAACACCGGCGCCAGCATACCTTTCATGGCCGTTTGTACATCCTCAATGGCGCTGTAAATCACGGTATACAGCCGCACGTCGATCTTTTCAGCTTCGGCAGTGGCACGCGCTTTCGTGTCGGGTCTGATGTTGAATCCGATGATGATCGCATTCGCTGTGGCCGCCAGCATCACGTCGGACTCGCTGATAGCGCCCACGCCCGCGTGTATCACATTCACACGCACCTCGTCGTTGCTCAACTTGAGCAGCGCTGAACGCAGCGCCTCCATCGAGCCCTGCACGTCGCATTTTATAATGATGTTCAGATCTTTCACTTCGCCCTGCTCGATCCGCGAGAAAAGATCGTCCAGCGAAACGCGGCTCAGTCCTTTGTTTTGCTCCGCTTTAAGCTTATCACGCCGTTCGTCCGCCACCTGTCTGGATAATTTGTCTTCCTGCACGACATTCAGCATATCGCCTGCCATAGGCACATCGGACAGCCCCAGCATTTCCACCGGTTCAGAAGGTCCCGCCTGCTGCACACGCTCGCCCCTGTCGTTCATCAGCGCACGCACACGCCCATAGGTCATCCCCGCGACCACCGTGTCGCCCACGCGCAGCGTGCCGTTCTGTACGAGTACGGTAGCAACCGGCCCGCGCCCTTTGTCCAGCTGTGTTT
This sequence comes from Christensenellales bacterium, assembly GCA_050945835.1. GTDB lineage: Bacteria > Bacillota > Clostridia > Christensenellales > JBMNTQ01 > JBMNTR01. The sequence continues at coordinate 117,864 of JBMNTR010000002.1, forward strand.
CAATGATCGTGCCTTTGGCGTGTCTGTTGGGATTCGCTTTTAATTCCTGCATCTCCGCCAGCAGCAGCACCATCTCAAGCAGCTTCTGTACGCCTTCCTGCGTATGCGCGGAAACAGGCACTACGATGGTATCGCCGCCCCATTCTTCCGGCAGAAGTTCATGTTCTGTCAGCGCCTGCATCACACGATCCACATTGGCGCTCTCTTTGTCAATCTTATTGATGGCAACCACAATGGGCACTCCCGCCGCCTTGGCGTGGCTGATCGCCTCCACCGTCTGCGGCATGATGCCGTCATCCGCTGCGACCACCAATATGGCGATATCCGTAACCTGCGCACCCCGTGCCCGCATGCTGGTAAACGCTTCATGCCCCGGTGTATCTAGGAATGTAATCGGTTTTCCGTTGACATCGATCATATACGCGCCAATATGCTGGGTGATCCCACCGGCCTCTCCGGCGGTCACACGCGTGTGGCGGATGCTGTCTAACAGCGATGTCTTGCCGTGGTCCACATGGCCCATGATGGTCACCACCGGCGGACGTTCGCTCAAATCTTCCGGTGCGTCCTTTGTATCCTCTTCAATCAGCGCTTCTTCGTATGTCTTTTCAAACCGCTGCTCCAGTGTCACGCCAAAGTCAGCGGCGATTAAAGATGCGGTATCGAAATCGATCTCCTGGTTGATCGTTGCAAATGTTCCCAATACCAATAGCAGCTTCTTGATGATCTCAGCCGCCGGACGGCCAATCTTTTCAGCCAGCTCCTTGATCATCACGCTGTCCCCTGTGACCACAGCATGCTCAATCTTAATCGGCTCAATATGCATCTTCTTAGGTGCAGCCGGCCTTTTAGGCTTGCGGCGATACCTGCGATCATCATCCAGCCCGCCCGAAGCCGCCATGTTTTCTTTCATCAGTGTACGTCTGCTCTTGGCTTTCTTCTCGGCCTCGTAATTACGTGCATAACCCGAACGGTTTGGATCGTAGTTGCTGACCCGTTCTTTTCCGGCTGCTGCGGGAGCCGGTGTTGTGCGTTCAGCCGGCTTGCGCGGCTTTACGGGCGCGCCGGCACCGCTCTGGCCAGCCGGTCTTGCGTGATCCGCAGGCCTTGCCGGCCTTGAAGCCGCCGGACGTACTTCACGCCCACGATCGGCAGCGGGCCTTGCAGGCTTGCGGTTTGCATAATGGCCGGGCGCTGCGTCCCGGCGCGGCTGCGGCGTATTCTGCGTTTCAGCGGCTTTGCTCTCGGGCTTCGTTTTCTCTGCACGAGGAGTTTGATCGCCGCTTGCAGCCTTTGCTTTTGTTGCTTCAACTTTTTCAACGGGTGGTTCAGGTGTCGAGCCGCCGGTCTGTACGGCCGCAGAAGCCTCTTCCTTCCCGGCGATGGTGTCTGGTTCAACCGGTTTGAGCTCCTGCAGCTTCTGAGCTTCAGCAGCGGCCTTTAATTCGGCTTCTTTGCGCTCCGCTTCCTTTCGCTCCGCCTCTAAGCGCGCTCTTTCCTCGGCAGCCTGCTTGCGGCGCATGTTGTCCACCGCCCTTGCATACTCCGCTTCCGATTTACGCAATGAAACGACCTTATCGTTTACATCCTCCTGCGATCTCTTGATACGCTCCAGCAAACCCAACGATTGATTATTGGTTTCCCTTGCGATTTTCATGATGTCATTTGCTTTTGCCATTCGCCTCTTTACCCCCGTTTACTCCGTTTGAGCCATATATGCTCTCGTGATCGCTTCTTTAAATGCGCGATCCGTAATTGCCGCAATCCTTACGTCGTTTCCCAACGCATCTCCTAGTCTGTTCCCATCCAATGCCAGTATTCCAATCGAATATCGGCTCACTTTTTTTACTGTATTCTCTGAACACCCATCGGTGATAACCAGCTTCGCTTTTTTTCGTTTACACGCATTGAGTACGGCGCAGCTTCCCGCCACACACTTGGACGCCTTGTATGCAAATCCAATCAATGCATAGACCTTCTCAGCACTCACGCAGCTGCAGCTCCTTCTTGATCTGTTCGACCGTCTCCGACGGCAGAGGCCGTTCCAGCGCACGCTCCAACGCCTTGATCTTGACCGCTTTTTCCACACACGCGGCTTGTGGGCAGATATAAGCGCCGCGCCCTGGCAACTTAGATGTCCGGTCGAGACGCGCACTTCCGTCTTCGGTGCGCACAATACGGATCAGTTCGCGCTTGGGTTTCATCTCCCGGCAGCCCACGCACATACGCATAGGTATCTTCCTTTGCTTCAAACGGCATCCCTCCTAGTCGTCCAGCAGTTCTTCCGCCTGTGACTGGCTTTTGATGTCTATCTTCCAGCCTGTCAGCTTTGCTGCAAGCCTTGCATTCTGCCCTTCTTTTCCGATTGCAAGGGAAAGCTGGTTGTCCGGCACAATGACCTTCGCCGCCTTCATCTCCTCGTTGATATGCACGAAGATCACCTTTGCTGGGCTGAGTGCATTTGCGATGTATTCCTCAGGGTTGTTGCTCCATTTGATGACATCCACCTTCTCGCCGCGCAGCTCCGTCACGATTGCGTCCACACGCGTGCCCTTGTGCCCCACGCAAGCGCCCATCGGATCAACCTGCGCGTCATAAGAACTCACAGCGATCTTCGTCCGCTGTCCTGCTTCGCGCGCGATGCTTTCGATCTGCACGATGCCGTCCTGTATTTCAGGCACTTCAATTTCAAACAGCCGTTTCACTAGGCTTGGATGGGTGCGTGACACGAGAATCTGCGGGCCCTTGTTCGCGTTTTTCACTTCCAGCACATACACTTTTAAGCGCTCGTTCTGCTGGTATGTTTCCGTAGGCACCATCTCGTGATTGAGCATCAGCCCTTCTGTGCGGCCCAGCTCCAGAATCACCCCGTTGCGCTCAAACCGCTGCACAATACCGGTTAAAATCTCGTTTTCTTTTTCCACATATTCGTCGAAAATGACATCGCGTTCCGCTTCATGGATCCGCTGCACCACAACCTGTTTGGCTGTCTGTGCGGCGATCCTGCCGAAGGATTTGGGCGTTACCTCCACTTCGAGCATGTCTCCCTCTTCATAAGCCTTATTGATCATGCGCGCATCTTCCAGCGATATTTCAGTATTCTCGTTTTCAACTTCTTTGACAATCGTCTTAGCGGCATAAACCTTGAATTCACTGGTTTCATTGTCAATTTCAACCCGTGCATTCCCGGATGTGCCGTAATTTCTTTTATACGCCGATATCAGCGCCGTTTCAATCGCTTCTATCAGCACTTCCATTTTGATGCCGCGCTGATGCCCAATCTCATATAACGCTTCAAAAAGCTCATTACCCATTCCGACAACCTCCACCTGTATTAAAACTCAATATAAGGCTTTACAACCGCGATATCCTTACGGAGAATCCTGATTTCGCCGCACTCCGTCACCGTGATGGATTCGGCGTCAAAAGCAGATAACTCGCCTGTGTATTTCTTTTTCCCCTGATACGGCGCGTATAGATTCACGACCACCTTCGAATGCAGCTTGCGTTTGAAGTCCGCATCCGTCTTGAGCGGCCTGTCCAGCCCCGGCGAAGATACGCTCAAGCAATAAGCGCCGGGAATTGGATCCGCCTCGTCCAGATAGGGTTCCGCAGCACGGCTGACACGCTCACAGTCGTCTAGGTCTACGCCGCCGTCCTTGTCGATGATCAGCGTAAGCACCCAGCCTGTGGACGCTTCTTTTTTATATTCCACATCCACCAGATAATATCCCAGATCCTCTATGGGCTTCCTGATGATTTGTGTGATTTCGTCTGTTGTTTTGGACAATGTCCTTCCTCCTAAGCCAAAGCCGCTCGCCGTGAGTTTCATAAGCAAAGAGTGGGAAAACCCCACTCTTTGCAAAATCCCCCTAAGCTACTTGATCAATATAGCATATGCATCCAGATTTTTCAATACCTTTACGTAAATATACCACGCAACATGCCGACTTATGCATAAAAACACCTGTTTATGCCGATTACAGGCATTTAATCGGCTCTACAGCAATGAAAGCTGGTTGGTTTCAGGAAGATCTCCTAAGCAGCCGCCCGCCGAGAGCAGCTCCATGATCGTTTTAGATACACTGCCGCGTTCCCGAAGATCCTCTCTGGATAGAAATTTTTGTTTTTCGCGCGCATCCACAATTTTCTCCGCGACCGATAGCCCCAAGCCCGGCATGGCGCAAAGAGGAGGGCGCAGCCCGTCTTCTTCGATCAGGAAGCGTGTGGCATGCGAGCGGTAGATATCCACAGGCAAAAAAGACAGCCCCCGCGCATGCATCTCGTGGATCACCTCTAAAACCGTCAGCATGTTCTTTTCTTTCTGGCTCGCCTCGTTCCCTTTTTTGGAAATCTCAAGGATCAGCTCCATTGTTTTTTCTTTGCCGTCCAGCATGACGGACGCATCGAACGCGTCGGCGCGTACGGTAAAATAAACGGCATAATACGCTTCTTTGTGGTGCACTTTGTAATATGCAACTCTGAAAGCCATCATCACATACGCCGCGGCATGCGCCTTCGGGAACATGTATTTGATCTTCTTGCAGGACTCAATAAACCATTCCGCCACATCACAGGCCCGCATGGCGTCTTCCATCTCATTCGTCAGCCCTTTTCCCTTGCGGACATTCTCCATGATATTAAACGCATCCTTCGGCTGAACATCCTTAGAGATCAGGTAGTTCATGATGTCGTCCCGCGTGCAAATGACTTCAGACAGCGTTGCCGTGCGGCTCCTGATCAGATCCTGCGCATTGTTCAGCCACACATCCGTGCCATGGGATAGGCCGCTGATCCGGATCAGCTCCGCCATGGTGGTGGGGCGTGTGTCCATCAACATCTGGCGTACAAACTGTGTGCCGAATTCGGGTATGCCCAGCGCGCCCACCTCACAATTGATCGCTTCTTTGGTAACGCCCAAAGCTTCCGGCGAAGAGAAGATGGACAAGGTGGCCGCATCGTCCTGCGGGATCGATTGCGGGTCGATATGCGTGATGTCCTGCAGCATCCTCAGCGAGGTCGGATCATCATGCCCTAAGATATCCAGCTTGATCAGCCGATCGTGCAGGGAGTTGAAGTCAAAGTGGGTTGTGGTCACATCGGAATCCCGTTTGTCTGCCGGGCGCTGCAAGGGCGTAAACTCGTGGATATCCCGATCCCGCGGCACCACGATGATACCCCCCGGGTGCTGGCCTGTGGTGCGCTTGGTGTTGCTGCAGCCTGCGACCAGCCTGTCCACCTCCGCGCGCGAAGGGTGCATATTCTTGGATTCCATATACTTCATCACATAGCCGTATGCGTTCTTATCCCCCAGTGTGGCAATCGTTCCCGCACGAAACACAAATCCTTCGCCAAACAGCTCCTCCACATACTTGTGGGCACTAGACTGGTATTCTCCCGAAAAATTCAGATCGATATCCGGCACTTTATCGCCTTCAAATCCCAAGAACACCTCAAACGGAATGTCATAGCCCGTCTTCAACAGCCGCGTGCCGCAAGAGGGGCAATCCCTGTCCGGCAAATCGATGCCGCACGCGGACTGCACATCAAAGTCACAATAGCGGCAACCCGGGCATACGTAATGCGGCTCCAATGGGTTGACCTCCGTAATATCCATCAGCCACGCGACAAACGAAGAGCCCACCGATCCCCGCGAGCCCACCAAATACCCGTCGCTCAAAGACTTTTTCACCAGCTTGTGTGCGATCAAATACAACACGGCAAAGCCGTGCGTAATGATTGAATGGAGCTCTTTGTCCAGCCGCTTTTGCACGATCTCGGGCAGCGGCGTTCCGTATACCGCATGCGCACGCGCTGTAGACATCTCTTCGACTTCCTGTTCTGCGCCTTCAATCTTCGGCGGCGATGTTTCATCCGGAAAGGGCTTTAACTGCGCAATGCTCTCGGCTATGCGGTGCGGGTTGTCGATGACGACCTCTTTCGCTTTTTCTGCCCCCAGATATTGGAATTCCTCGAGCATTTCCTGTGTGGTGCGGTAATAGAGCGGAGGCTGCTCATCTGCATCCGAGAATTTTTGGCCCGCCATCAATATGCGGCGGAAATACTCGTCCTCTTTCTTCAGAAAATGGACATCCCCTGTGGCGATCACCGGCTTGTCCAACGCCTCCCCCAGGCGCACGATATGCCGGTTGATCTCCTGTAGAGCCTTTTCATCCTGCAGCATGCCCTCGCGCACCAAAAACGCGTTATTGCCCAGCGGCTGGATCTCCAAATAATCGTAGTATGCAGCGATATTCATCAGCTCCTGCTCATGCGCGCCGCTCAATATAGCCCGGTATAGTTCACCGCTCTCGCACGCGCTGCCTACGATCAGCCCTTCGCGGTGCGCATTGAGCACCGCACGTGTGATGCGCGGCCGGTAATAAAAATTCTCCAGATGAGAATAGCTGACCAGCCGGTAGAGATTCTTCAGGCCTTCTTCATTCTTTGCGTAGAGAATGATATGGTAGAGCGCTTCCTTGCCGCCAATCAGCGTCTTGGAGCCGCGCGCCCAGACCGTCTGGCTGCCTTGCTCCTGTAGGCGCTTCGCACACGCCACCCAGATTTGCCCGGTGGTGCGCGCATCGTCTACTGCGCGGTGATGGCTGCCCATATCGATACCCAGATGCTTTGCAAGTATGTTCAGCTTATGGCTTTTCAGCTCACTGAACAATTTGCGGGACAACTCCAGCGTGTCCACCACCGGATTGTCCAATTCAAGGCCCGCGCGCTTTGCAAATACATTGATGAACCCCATGTCAAAAGGCGCATTGTGCGCCATGAGCACACAACCTTTTGAAAACGCAAGGAACTCTTTGAGCACCTGCTTCGTTTCCGGCGCATCCTGCACCATTTCGTCGGTAATGCCGGTCAGCTTGGTGATCTGCTGGGGGATCGGGCGCATGGGATTGACAAACGAAGCAAACGTATCGATCACATCACCGCCCACGATCTTGACAGCCCCGATCTCCGTGATCGCGTCCTTTTGCGGCATCAGTCCGGTCGTTTCAATATCAAACACCACGAACGTGGAATCCGTACCCACGCTCAAACCATCGCCGATCAGGTAGGCTTCCAGCCCAAACAACGCCTTCACACCCGTGCGTTTGGAAGCCATATAAGCGTCGGGAAACGCCTGCACCACGCCATGATCCGTAATACCCACCGCCGCATGCCCCATCTGTGCGGCCGTTTCAAACAGCCGGTTCACGGGCGTGGTGGCGTCCAGCGTGCTCATCTGCGTATGCAAATGCAGCTCCACACGCTTGTGCGGCGCGTCGTCCAGGGCTGTTTCTGCGGGTAGGATGTTTATATCCTTCGCTAACACGACCAGCTCGTTGCTGTAGCGGTCGATCTGACAATGCCCGCGCACGCGCAGCCGAAGCCCCGCCTTCGCTTTGCCCTTATTAAACAGCGCCCCTCTTAGTTTTTCAGCATCCTCCGCCTGCGGAAACATTTTGCAGGTCACGGAGGAGGTGTAGTCCGTTATATCGAAGGCCAGCACATAGTATTTCCCGCCCGTTCTCGGTTCTCTCAGCAGCGCCTTCATCAAATCGCCTTCAATCGCGACCAGCGCCGAATCCAGATCCAGATCGATGATACGATCCGACGCTTTGGCGATTGATTTGCCTGTCAACACCCTCTTCTGGCCTTTTTCCTTGCTTGGCTTATCCGTCTTTCTTTCGCGCCCCAGCGCCCGTTTCCGCCCGCCCGAAGCCGAGGGCACAGCCGCAGGCTCAGTACGCTTCAGCGCTTCCACCGGCTTGATTTGGATGCTGAGCGTCAGATTAAAAGAATCCAGCAACAGTGTGCGCAAGAGTGTTACACCTTCCTGCTGCATGAATTCAATACCCTCATGAGCAACCGGGAGGGTCAATGTATCCTCTTCCAGCGCCCAGTCGGAATCCTCTCCTAAAAAAGCGGTGCACAAAGGCAGGCGCTGCGACATATGCTCCTTGATCCAGGGGATGAAACGCACAAATTGCTGTGTAAAGTCCTTTTGCAGCGTGTGATAACGGATGCGCATTTTAACCGACCGAAAGCTTTTAAAAGCCGCAACCGTGGCCGCCTTCAGCATGTTTATTTTTTCTGTGTCTGCTAGATGGGACAGCTCATACAGGATCTCTATATGCGAGCGGCTTAAATCCACCTCGGCCTGCGCGCTTTGGATATGTTCTGTCAAGCCTGTGTCCAGGCCGTTTCTATGCAATTCGTCCTTGAGCTTCAACGGTGCAGCCATGATCCTCCCCAATAATAACCTAAAATGCTTCTATTTCCCCCAGCAGCGCATCCACCATGTCCTCTTTAGCAACGTTTCGAATGGCCACACCCTTTTTGAACAATAGGCCGCCCGTGTGTGTGCAAGCGATGCCCACATCCGCTTCTTTCGCCTCGCCCGGGCCGTTCACAGCGCAGCCCATCACCGCGATGCGCAGCGCGCATGTCTTCCCTTCCAGCCGGCGCTCCAGTTCCTCCACGATCCCTTCCACATCCATCGCACACCGCCCGCACGTGGGACAGGAGATGATGTCCAGGCCTTCACGCAGCCGCAATGCGCGCAGTATGTCAAGGCCCGCTTTCACTTCTTTCACCGGATCGCCGGTGATAGACACACGAAAAGTATCCCCTATGCCGTCCAGCAGTAAAGCGCCGATCCCGGCCGCGGATTTAATGAGCGCCATGCGCTCCGTTCCCGCTTCCGTCACGCCTAGGTGTAGCGGGTAGTCCACCAGCACATGCAGCCGCCTGTATGCCTCTACTGTCAATGAAACGCTGGAAGCCTTGAGCGAAACCACAATGTCATCGAAGCCTTCCCGCTCCAGCTGGCTTATATGCTGCAGGGCACTGCGCACCATCGCCTCCGCGCTCACGCCATATTGGGCGAGCAGCTCCTTTTGCAGCGATCCGGCGTTGACGCCTATGCGTATAGGCACGCCATGGCTTTTGCAGCATTGCGCGAGGGCACACACACGATCCTGCCCTCCGATGTTGCCCGGGTTGATGCGCAGCTTGTCCGCGCCGTTCTCCACCGCAGCAATAGCCAGGCGGTGGTCAAAATGCACATCCGCCACCAGCGGCATGCGGATTCTTTGCTTGATCTGCTTGAACGCACGCGCGCAGGCTTGATTATAGACCGAAGCGCGCACGATCTCGCAGCCCGCCTCTTGAAGCGCCGTCATCTGGCGGCATGTCGCTTCTATGTCCGCCGTATCCGTATTCGTCATGGACTGTATGCACACGGCATGGCCGCCGCCTATCATAACACGCCCCACGCCGACACATTTCTTTATCTTTTTCAATTTACGCCCCTATCAATCGGCTGATATCCTGGAATGTCAGCACCCCAATCAATGCAAACAGGCCGATCAACCCCACCATGTTGATGGCGCTTTCCACCTTGCGGGGGACAGGCCGTTTGATCACCTTTTCTATCGCGATAAACAATATCCTGCCGCCGTCCAGCGCGGGAAACGGAATCAGGTTGATCACGCCGAGATTCAATGAGATCAGCGTGGCCATACGCAGCACCACTTCGCCGCCCGAGCGCACCGCCCGGCTCAGAATATCGATAATGCCCACCGTACCTGCCAGTTCAGCCAGATCCTGCCTGAATGTAAACAGGCCCACCACCACACCGATCATTTCCTTCAACAGATACCACATCCACTTGAAAGAGATGGCGACGGATTCAAGCAGACTAAAATGAACGCGTACACTGCCGAAGGTCACGCCGATGATGTCACGCTCCAGCGCTTCGCTATACATAAATTCGCTCACGAGCGTCAGCTCTTCGCCACCCCGCTCCACGGTCAAGACCACTTGTTTTCCGCTTTGCGCGGCTTTCGCCACTTCGTCCGCCGCTTCCTGATAAAACAGTATATCCACGTCGTTTACGCCGGTGAGTATATCGCCTTCCTGCAGCCCCGCCGCTTCTGCCGGCGAGCCTTGTGTGATGGCCGACACGCTGGGCGCATAGTCCCCAAAGGCAAATATCGTGATCACAGCAAGCAGAATCGCTGTGAGTATATTCGCCAACGGACCGCTGATAAGCGTTACGAAGCGCTTCCATATCTTTTGGTTGTTGAAAGCGCCCAGATCCACCAGTTCCTCGTCTTCTCCCAAGAAGCGAACATATCCGCCTATGGGAAACGCCCTGATGGAATAGAGAATCCCGTTTCTGTTCTGTTGGAAGAGCTTTGGCCCGAAACCGACGGAAAACTCTTCTATTGCGAAACCCAGCCGCCTGCCCGACAAAAAATGGCCCAATTCATGGATCACAATCAACGCCGTAATGACAAGCAGCGCACCTATTATAGATAATATAGTCGTCATTTCTTTCACCATCCAAGCCTATTTTGCAAGCATCTCATTAGTATATGCCCTTGATTCGGCATCTATATCAAATATGTGTTCTAAATCCGGGTCTTTTATGCTTCCAAAACGATTTAACGCAGCCTCAACCGCTTTTGTAATCCCGCTAAAACGAATTCTGTCCTCTAAGAATAATGCCACAGCCGCTTCATTCGCGGCGTTTATGGCCACCGGCGCGCTGCCGCCCTTACGCAACGCTTCCCTGCACAAAGCAAAACACGGAAACTTGTTTTCATCCACCTCTTCAAATGTCAGCGGCTGGAGGGACAGAAAATTCAAACGCTCGGAAAACGCCAGCCTGCCCTTCGGATGATGGAGCGCATACTGAATAGGAACACGCATATCGGCAATACCCATCTGCGCCATCACCACACCGTCCTGAAATTCAACCATGGAGTGTATAGTGGTTTGCGGATGTATGAGCACATCAATCTGCTGCTCGGAAATATCGAAGAGAAATTTCGCTTCGATCACCTCCAGCCCCTTGTTCATCATGGACGCGGAATCGATGGTGATCTTTTGGCCCATCGACCAAACCGGATGTTTCAGGGCCATCTCTTTCGATGCCTGCGCGATTCTTTCGGGCTCCCATGTCCTGAAAGGCCCGCCGGAGCCTGTGAGAATCAGCCGTTTGACATCGCGCTTCTGCTCGCCGCACAAGCACTGATAAATTGCGCAATGCTCGCTGTCCACCGGTATGATCTCGGCTTTTGGGTGTCGGGCTAAAGCTTTTTGCACCAGCGTGCCCCCGCATACCATCGACTCTTTATTGGCCAGCGCCACTTTTTTGCCGCATTGAATGGCATGCATCAACGCGCGCAGGCCGCTGATCCCAACCACGCAGAGCAGTATCAGGTCCACTTCTTGAAGCGCACAGATCTCCTGCAGCGCGTCAGGGCCGGTCAATACATGCAGGCCGTCTGCCGGTTCCAGCTCACGTGCGGCTTGTTGGTCGCACACACAGGCATAGGAAGGTTTGAATTCCTCCATCTGCCGCTGCAATAGAGCCGTGTTTCGGTTGGCGCTCAGCGCAACGACTTCAAACAGATCCGGATGATTGCGCACAATGTCCAGCGCCTGTGTTCCGATCGATCCCGTGCTGCCCAGTATGGCCAGTCTTTTCCTCAATACGCTCCCCCTTTAAATGATCACTTGGTAATAGATGAAAACAAACGGCAATGCAAACAGCAGGCTGTCGATGCGGTCCAGCATACCGCCGTGTCCGGGGAACAGGCTGCCAAAATCCTTGACCTTAGCATACCTTTTGATGGCGGAGGCCGACAGATCCCCCGCCACGCCCAGCAATGCACAGGCCGCCCCGATGACCAGCGCGTGAATCAGATGGAACGAAACATTCCATAATTCACTCAGCAGAAAATGGCACAAAAGCCCGCCCAGCATACTGCCCGCCGTGCCGCCTAAGAGGCCCTCTACCGTCTTCTTCGGGCTTAAGCGTTCACAAAGCTTGTGTTTGCCCAGCAGCATGCCCGTAAACAAAGCGAATGTATCCGCAAGGTAGGTGCAGGCGAGCGCCTGTATGAGTATATAGTACCGCAGGCCGTCCGGCTGTATGAGCGAGGCGGCCAGGCAGATGCTGATGGGCAGAAGCGGATAGAGCAGCGTGCCGCCTGTAAAGAAGACGTCCGGTATGCGCACCCGTTTGCTTGCCACCACCGACGCCATGCACAGCAGCCCGCACAGCAGCAGCAATGCCAATAAGCCCTGAAAATTCAGGAAATAATAGGCGGGTGTCATCAGCGCCGCATACACGGCCAACGGAATCCAGATGAGCCGTATATCCTGCTTGGCGAGTACCTGGCGCATTTCATACAGCGCGACAAAGGAGCACAGCACGATCAGGCCCGTAAACACCCACGCATGGATCCATATCGACACCAGCACCACAGCCGCCGCCAATATGCCCACCACTACCCGTACCTTCATCATATCCGCCTCATCTCTTTCTCCCGCGCCCGTCAAACAAACAGCCGTCACCCGCGAGCTGGTGCAAGCCTTCTTTAAGCCAGGCCACCAAAACGTCTCTTTCTTTTCTGGTAGTCATCCAGCGCCTGCAATAAAGCGTGATCGTCAAAATCCGGCCAATACGTGTCTGTAAAATACAGCTCGGAATAAGCCGCCTGATAGAGCATAAAATTGCTCAGCCGCAGCTCGCCGCTCGTGCGGATCACAACATCCGGATCCACCAGCCCCTCTGAAAACAAATAGTCGGAAAACCCTTGTTCGTCGATCTCCTGAGCAGCCAGCTTTCCATCTGCAACATCCCGGGCAACGCGCTGTACGGCGCGCAGGATTTCATGCCTGCTTCCGTAATTCAACGCGATGTTGAGCACCATGCCCCCGTTCGAAGCCGTCTTTTCAATCGCTTCCTGCACAGCCTCTACCACAGCACCGGGCAGCAGCTCCCAGCTCCCCATCATGCGCAGCTTCACCCTGTTGCGGTGCAACTCCTCCAGCTCCCGCTTTAAAAACTCCACCAGCAGGTTCATCAGCGTGCCCACCTCTTCTTTGGGGCGGCGCCAGTTTTCAGTGGAGAACGCATAGAGCGACAACACCTCGATGCCTATGTCCGAGCAAAAACGCGTACACTTCACCACACGCTCCATGCCCGCACGATGTCCAAACGCGCGGGGCAAGCCCCGTTTTTTCGCCCAGCGCCCATTTCCGTCCATGATGATGGCCACATGACGCGGCAGCGTGCTCTTTTCTATTGTGGGCAGCTTTTGTTTAGCCGTAACATTCACCTCTTATCCTATAAAGCGAACACCCGGGCGAACCAGGGTGTTCTCAGGCTCATATCTTGCTCGTATCGCTATAAGACCGTCTTGAAATCCGAATAGACTAGGCGTATAGTCTTTGTCTGTTCGTCTGTCTGCTGGCGAATCACCCGGCGACTGTTTGCGCCTTCCACCCCTCGCAGACTGCTGGTCGGCATCGTCTTTACATCATACCCTTGTGCCTTCAGTTTTTCCTCCGCTGCATCCAGTTCCCAAGCCAAAACATCCAGATCCATTATAATTCCATGATATCCTTTTCTTTTTCCTCCATGATGACGTCGATTTCCTTGATCTTCTTGTCCGTCAATTCCTGGATCTCGTTTTCAAGCAATTTTTGGTCGTCCTCCGTGATCAGTACATCTTTTTTTGCCTTTTTAATCTGTTCGTTGGCATCGCGCCTGATCGCGCGTGCGGACACTTTCGCTTCCTCGCTCTTTTTGCGCACCACTTTCACCAGCTCTTTGCGTCGCTCCTCCGTCAATTCGGGAAATACAAGCCTGATCAGCTTGCCGTCGTTCGCCGGATTGATGCCCAGATCCGATTTTTGAATCGCTTTTTCAACATCGGGTATGGCCTTTTGATCCCAAACCGATATGACCAGCAATCTTGGTTCGGGGGATGAGATGTTCCCCAACTGGTTGATCGGCGTGGGGGTTCCGTAATAATCCACCATAATCCTATCAAGAAGCTGTGGGTTCGCACGGCCGGCACGCAGCCCGCCCAGTTCCTTTTTCAGGACGGATTTTGTTTTTTCCATCCTTTCCTCAGAGACTTCAACGATGTCCATAATGTCGGCCATAGGTCATTCTCCTTCCGCTATCATGAGTATTACAATTATTATACATAATAATACCAAATTTCACAACGAACCGGTGAAAAATGTGAACAATTATGGCAAGACTATTCGATCACAGTACCAATCCGCTCGCCCAACACAGCCCTTTTGATGCCGTCGGGCTCGCCCAGCGCAAATACGACGATGGGGATGTTGTTCTCCATGCACATAGTCACGGCGGTATGATCCATCACGCGCAGATTGCTGTTGATCAGCTCGAGGTATGCCAGCCGGTCGAGTTTTTTGGCATCGGGGTTGACAGCCGGATCCGAATCATACACACCGTCAACATTTTTTGCCAGCAGGATCGCATCCGCTTCTATTTCCGCCGCCCGCAATGCCGCCGTCGTATCCGTCGTAAAATAGGGGTTGCCCGTGCCGCAGGCGAAAATCACGACGCGCCCCTTTTCAAAGTGGCGTATCGCCCTTCTGCGGATATAAGGCTCCGCAATGGCGCGCATCTCAATCGCCGTCTGCACGCGTGTGAGTATATTCTTCTTTTCCAGCGCGTCCTGCAATGCCAGTGAGTTGATGACGGTGGCCAGCATGCCCATGTGATCCGCTGTGGTGCGGTCCATGCCCACGCCGCTTCGCCCGCGCCATATATTGCCGCCGCCCACCACCAGCCCGACTTCTATGCCCATACGAACGATTTCTACAATATCCTGCGCGACCTTATCCAGCATGTCGAAGTCAATTCCATAGCCTAAAGAACCCGCCAGCGCCTCTCCGCTGACCTTGATGATTACACGCCTGTATTTCATATTATGATCTCCTTGTTTTCATGCAGACACACCCACGCAAGGCATGTGCTGCAAACTCATATTGCGCCGAACGGGAATCCGGCTCCATCATGCAGCATGCGTCGCTGCGCCTGCATACTTTAGATACCCTGTTCTCATACATCCGTTCGGAATCCACGGTTATTATATCAAAGCCTTATCCTTTCATCAACCAAAAACAGCACGCTGTTCATATGAGGGCGGCGCAGGCCGGGCGGCGGCATCCCGCCGCCTTTCCGTTCGGCGTAAACCGTATATAAAAATACTGAGCTTGCGCGCTTAATTGCGCAAACTCAGTATCGCTTCTTAGGTTGTCTGAATAGATGAGATCATCCATCCTTTTACTTCATCTGGCTCATAACCTCTTCCACAAAATTGTCCTCTTTTTTCTGGAGGCCTTCGCCCATTTCGTAGCGGACAAACCTGCGGATCGCTATCTTCTCGCCAATCGTCGAGATCATGCCGTTGATCAGATCGTTGATGGTCTTATCGCCGTCCTTTACGAATTCCTGCTCCAGCAGGCATTCCTTTTTATAATATTTTTCGATACGGCCTTCCACCATCTTATCGATAATCTTCTCCGGCTTTCCTTCGTTGCGTGCCTGTTCGCGCAGGATCTCTTTTTCTTTCTCGATATCCTCCGCAGGCACTTCCTCACGACTGATATACAACGGATTCATAGCAGCGATCTGCATAGCCACATCCTTGACAAACGTCTTGAATTCATCACTTTTAGCGACAAAATCCGTCTCGCAGTTGACTTCCAGCAAAACGCCAATCCGGCCGCCCAGGTGGATGTAAGCGTCTACCACGCCTTCACTCGCGATGCGTCCTGCTTTTTTCGCGGCTGCCGCCAAGCCCTTTTCGCGAAGATACTCAATCGCCTTTTCAATATCGCCGCCCACTTCTACCAGCGCTTTTTTGCAATCCATCATGCCCGCGCCGCTTCTTTCGCGCAGCTCTTTAACCATTTGAGATGTAATCATTTTTCATTCTCCTCTTCACACCGAAATACTCACAGCTGTATGTGCTTGACAAGGTGTTTGCCTAAGCCTCGTTTGCAGCGCTGTATTCGTCGTATTCTTCTATTTCCTCGCCCATCTCTTCACCCTGGCGCGCTTCGATCACCGCATCCGCCATTTTCGATGAGATCAGCTTGACCGCGCGAATCGCATCGTCATTGCCCGGAATGATATAATCCACTTCATCCGGATCGCAATTGGTATCCACAATCGCAACGATTGGAATACCTAAGTTCCGCGCTTCCTGAATCGCAATGTGTTCCTTGCGCGGATCCACGATGAACAACGCACCCGGTAAATCCTTCATTTCACGGATGCCGCCCAGATTGCGCTGCAATTTTTCCCGCTCCGCACACAGCTTGATGACTTCTTTTTTGGGCAAGCGTTCAAAATCGCCGTCTTCTTCCATCTTGTCGATTTTGTTCAGCCTGTTGATCCTTAAGCGGATGGTTTTAAAGTTGGTCAGCATGCCACCCAGCCAACGCTGGCTGACATAAAACATAGAGCAGCGTTTTGCTTCCGTTTCAATCGATTCCTGTGCCTGTTTTTTCGTGCCTACGAATAAGATGGACTTGCCTTCTGCGACTACATCACGGACAAAGTAATATGCTTCGTCAATTTTCTTGACAGTTTTCTGAAGGTCGATGATATAGATACCGTTTCGTTCGGTAAAAATATACTCCTTCATCTTAGGGTTCCACCTGCGTGTCTGGTGGCCGAAGTGTACACCAGCTTCCAAAAGCTGTTTCATAGAAATAACGCCCATGTTCATTTACCTCCTCGTTTATTCCACCTTCTGCGGTTTCATAAGGAAAAACCCCTTAGCGCGGGGCACGACTTCCTTACAGCGCAAAAGTGCGTATTTCAATTGGTAATTATAGCATAGTTGTGGATGCTGTGCAACTATTTTTTGTTTTAAAATGGCCGGGGCGTTCTTTGGCTCTATCATCTTTAAGATCACAGATTATTTGCCTTTGTCATTCCCCATAGAATCCATTATAATGTTGAGTATGAGATCATGTCCAGTATAGAGGAGGACACATGCATGAGTGCAATTATGAACCTGCTGCAAGACACCCGTCATTCCATACCGTGCTATTTTTATCCACAAGCGAGAAAGATGGGCATCACGGTAAAAGAGCTTTTAACAGATCATGAACAGCATCGACAGGCATTGCTGAGAATTGCGGATCAATACCCGGTGGGCGCCGTCGTCCGCATGACGGAGCTTTGGTGTGAAGCGGCTGCATTTGGTATGCAGTGCACACTCTTAGACGATGATTTCCCCAGGCTGAAAGAGCCTATTGTCACCGATGCCGAGGAGTTGAGCGAGGTCGCTGTGCCTTCTGTTGACAATGCAATCCTCACACCGCTGATCGAAGCGGTGCGTCTGGCTGCTCCGGATATGAAAATTCCCTTAATCGTCGGCATTACGGGCCCTTATACCCTGGCGTCCGTTCTGAACGGCTCGAGCGACTTCATGATGAACTGCATGTTGGATCCCGATGCAGCACATGACTTTTTAAAGACGCTTACGGTTTTTTTGACGGGCTACGCATTGGAATATAAGAAAGCGGGCGCAAATGCAATCATGCTGGCCGAACCTTCCATCAGCATGATCTCTCCGGACATGACAGCCGAATTTTCCAATCCCTATATAACTGCAATCGTCGACGCGGTGCAGGATGAAAATTTCTCTTTGATCTATCACAATTGCGGTGCCATCAACAAGCATATGGACACGATTATGATGCTAAATTCCGATGCGTTCCATTTTGGCAGCGAAGTGGATTTAAGCCTGGCTTTTGAAAAATCAAAACCCAACACGCTGATCATGGGCAACCTTGATCCAAATCTTTTTCTGGAAGCCAACACAGATAGGCTTTGCGCATCTGCCCGCGCCCTTTGTGCACAATATGAGAAAAATGAAAACTGGCGGCTTTCCACCGGCTGTGATCTGTCTCCTAAAGCGACGGATGCCAATTTACAGGCTTTTTTCGAAGGATGCGGCGCGTAATATAAGAGCCGTTTGCCAAACAGCGCACCCAAGAGCGCATGCTTTTGGGTGCGCTGTGCATATATGCCGCCGGTTTATGCTGCATCCATCCGGTGCACAGCTTCGAGCCGGATTACAAGACTTATCATAGCAGCCGATCACCTTATGAAAAACGATCGAATCCGGAAATCACCTTTTGGCAACTTCCGGATTTCCAGCCCGTTATTCCGACTTCAAACGCTCTTTTTTGAGTAAAGCCATCTGAGAACGCCGCGCAAAAACCGCGGCGCCTTAAAACAGTACAATTTCATCCGCACCCCTCCTAGCACCTGTTGTCTTTGAACAGAATCAAGCCGCATAGAATCAGCAAGGCACCGGCAATCATCGCCCACATCCAAAACGGCAGCATGATCAGCATAATAAAGACCCCAAGCCCAATCAGCACCACACCAAACATTTTCAGCCGAACACGCTTGCGTAAAGACATAAGACCACCCCGCGCCACGATTTATACCATCTGCTTGCAGCACAACAGCCGCAAGAAACAGGCGTATTGCCTGCTGATTAAGAGCATAACCATGCTTTTAATCCAGAAAAGTGTTATAACCAGTATACGCGGTATGGTTCGTTTAAATGCCTGTACACCTCTACTTTAATTCTTCGCTGAGCACCACCCACGCATACCCGTCCAAATGAATATACGCGCGTTCCTGTGTCATGTAGTTGCTCAAAAACAAAGGCTCGTCATTGCGCAGAAGCTTGTCGCTGCAAGGGTAATACAAGCCTTTTGTGGCCACACAGCGCACATTCTCCCCCATGGGCAGCACAGACACCAGTTGCCCCGCCCTGCCTTGTATTTCAAATGCTCCATTCTGGACATACACCCTGCTGTATTCGTCTACGATATAGGCTTCGCAGCCCGCGTCATACGCTTTTTTCAGCAGCATCAGGTTGCCCATCATATGATCGAGCCGTTTGCCTGTCGCCCCTAGCAGGGTGATCTGCATTGCGCCATCCTCCATGGCCATTTGCAGGGCGATTTGCGCATCCGTTTCGTCCTTCTCCTCTTGGAGCTTGCGTATATGCACGCCGCACGCGATGTAATGGTC
The DNA here is from genome assembly GCA_050945835.1 of Christensenellales bacterium. GTDB lineage: Bacteria > Bacillota > Clostridia > Christensenellales > JBMNTQ01 > JBMNTR01. The sequence goes on from JBMNTR010000002.1 coordinate 136,774, forward strand.
TAATATTCGGCTGTCTAGAGAATCCATATCGCCTATCAGGTATGCGATCTCAATTCCATATTCCTGCGCCCACTTCGCGGCGCCGTCACAACAATAGACGGCGGTATCCCGCGTATAGCGAACTGCCAGTTCTTTTTGAGGGGGTGTTCCATTCAGCAGGATCACTGCTCGTTTCATGCCTGTTCTCCTCTGAGCGTGCGGATCATCAGCCCCGGATCTTTTGCCGAGAAAACACTGCTCCCCGCGACCAGAATATTGGCGCCCATATCCACAACCAGCGGCGCGGTCTCTGCGTTGATTCCGCCGTCCACCTCGATATCGAACTCGTAACAGCCGAAATGATCCTTGATCGCCTGCAGTTTTTCAATTTTTTTCAGCATCGGATAGATGAATTTCTGCCCGCCAAAGCCGGGGTTGACCGTCATGATCAAAATCAAATCCAACTCGCTCAAAACGCTCTTGAGCATCTCCACCGGTGTGGCAGGGTTGAGGGAAACGCCCGCTTTGATCCCTCTTTTTTTGATCATCTGTATCGCACGGTACAGGTGCGGTGTCGCTTCTTGGTGTATGGTTAAAATATCCGCACCCGCGTCGATAAACTCATCGATATATCTTTCAGGCGTCTCGATCATCAGGTGGACGTCCAAAGGCAGCTTCGTGTTGCGCCGCAACGCACGAACCATATCCTGTCCAAATGTGATATTGGGTACGAAATGGCCGTCCATCACATCTACATGGATATAATCGGCACCGTTCGCCTCCAGCATTCTCACCGCTTCGCCCATACAGGCACAGTCCGCGGATAATATCGATGGCGCAATTTTAATCATATTGCTTCCTCCTACGCTCCATTATTTCATCTATAATCATAACATAATTGTCATATCGTGTGGGATGAATCCTTCCTTCCTGCAAAGCCTTTTTAACGGCGCAGCCCTGACTTCCTGCTATGTGCAGGCAATCCGTATATTTGCATTGCGCGGCCTCTTTTTGCCACTCCGGATACATCCTTGCCAGCGTCGCGGGCTCCAGCAGCTCCATATTCAACGCACTAAACCCCGGCGTGTCCGCTATATAACCGCCATCAGGCAGTAAAATGAGCTCCACATGCCTTGTCGTATGTGTGCCGCGCGATGTTTTTTTGCTGATGCGGCCGGTGGACAGCTCCAGCCCCGGCAGCATGCTGTTCAATATCGAACTCTTGCCCACACCGGATTGCCCCGCCATGCAGTTGATGCCGCCATCAAGCGCCTGCATCAGCTCATCCAGCCCATGCTTCATGACGGCCGAACCTCTGATCAAACGATAGCCCGTAGCGTAATAAGGCTCCAATATGTCCTCTTCATCCGTTAAATCCATTTTGTTTGCAAATAAGATGGGCTCCACCTGTGCTGTGGCCGCCTGTATCAAAAGCTTGTCGCACAGTAAATAATCGGGCTTCGGGGAAACGGACAACACGATCGCAATGCGGTCCACATTGGCCACACTGGGCCGTGTAAGCGCGTTTTTTCGCGGATATATCTTCTCTACAACGCCCGGGTCATGTTCCATGGAGAATTCAACAAGATCACCCACCATGGGCGACTGTTCCAGCCTGAGCTTACCTGCGCCCCTGCAAACATAATCACGCCCTTTTGACTTGATATAGTAAAACCCCGAAAGACTTTTATAGATCATACCCTTCATCAGTGCTGCATATCCTCCTGCATCCTTTGGAAGGACACGCTCCTGGTGAACATCTCTTTTCCGTTGATATACACACGCAGCCGTTTCGCCTTTTCGCTGCTTGAATTCAATAAAAGCTCCACTTTCTGTCTCCCTGCCTGTTGTATGACTTGGTTGTGTTGTATAATCTCAATCCCTTCATATTCTTCAATCGTCGCCACCACCACGCTGTTCGGCTCCGCAAACTCCAGCTCAACCGGCAATTCAAGTGCGTAATCTTCTTCAAACGCGGCGATCATCAGCTCGACTGTGCCGTAACGGTTGGATTTTTCACCCGCCGCCGGGCTTGTTTCCAATACGGTGCCGGGCTTATGCTCTGCATTCTGCACCATGGTGACCAGACCCACCTTAAGCCCAAGCTGTTCCAGCCGGTTTTGCGCGGTTTGCACCTCGTATTCGCGTACATCCGGAACGGTATCGCTCATTTGTGTCTCATCGCTCACCCATAATTCCACAATGGTGTCCGATGAGACCACCTCTGTGTTGGGCGCGGGCGATTGCGCCAGCACCATGCCCTTCGGGCCTTCCTGCTCTTCAAATTTCACAACAGGTTCCCCAAAGCCCATGCTTTCCAGCTCTAAAAGCGCTTGGTCCAGCGTCATTCCCTCCAATTTAGGCATATCCCTGAAAGGAAGGCCATCGCTCACAAAAACCACCACCCGGCCGTTTCCCGGCAAGGGGGTGTCCGGCAGAGGATTTTGCGATACAACGGCGTCCGCATCCTCCTCACTCTGCACATACTCCGGCATGAGCGTCAGCTCATACTTCTGTGCGAGAAGCTCTGCTTCCGCCAACGGCCTGTTCCTGAAATCCGGTACGCCGGCTTGTCCTTCCTTGTTGATGCTCGATAACAAGGCGTTGCCTATGAGCAGCATCACCGTAAACAATGCGATCACGATCAGCGCAAGCAGCACGACCCTGAATATCCGCCCCGCTATTCTTTCTTTCGGCTGATCCGTTTCATCCACCTTGAGCACCACTACGTTTTCGCCTGCGTCTATCACGTCGCACGGGTCGCACAGTATCCTCGCCAGATCGCCGCCCAGCTCCTTCATGCTGCGGTAACGATGCTCTAAGGTCTTGGCTGTGGCTTTACATACGAGATTGTTCATAGATTGCGGAATATCCGGTTGAAGCGCTTTGGGCGGTGTCATCTCTTCGTTGATATGCTTAAGCGCGACAGCCACTGAATTCTCGCCTGTAAAAGGGACGGTGCCGGTGAGCATTTCATAGATGACAATCCCCAACGAATAGATGTCGCTCTGTTCGTTTACGACGCCCCCGCTCGCCTGCTCCGGCGAAAAATAATGCACAGAACCCATGACATGCTTGCCTTCAAAGGTTACGGTAGACGCGCTGACATCCAGCGCAATGCCAAAGTCGGCAACCTTTACATTGCCATCCGGCAGTATCATGATGTTCTGCGATTTAATGTCGCGGTGGATGATGCGCTTTGCGTGCGCGTGATCCAGCCCCTTGCAAAGCTGCAGAGCGATGTCAATGGCCTGCCGGTAGTCCAGCGCGCCGTTCTTTTGTATATAATCCTTCAGCGTGATGCCTTCGACCAGCTCCATCTCGATATACGGCACATTCCCCGCAACGCCTGCAGACAGGACATTTACGATGTTCTTATGCGAAAACCCGGACAACGCGCGCGCTTCCTTTTCAAAACGCCGTATGTGCGCTTTATCCGCTAAAAGCTCCTTCTTTAAGACTTTCAGGGCGATGGTCTGCTTTGTCTTTTTATTGACGGCCTTGTAGACCACCGACATACCCCCGCTGCCGATCTCCTCTATGATGTCAAAGCGGGCAGACAACTCTTCTATCATCTTCAATCCCTCCCGCCGTCATTCAATGCAATGGCCACGGAAATGTTATCACTGCCGCCGCGTGCCAGCGCATAGCCGATCAGCTGTTCACAGATCATATCCAGCGTTTCCTGCTGCACAGAATTTTTTTTGCGCAGACGGCTCAATATGATATTCTCCAGTTCGTCATCCGAAAGATAGTTGGTCAGTCCGTCTGAACAGATTAAAAGCACCTCCTGCGCACGCCAGTTCACCTCAAACAGATCCACTGTAAGCTTGCGCTGCGTGCCCAGTGCGCGCGTAATCATATTCCGGTGCGGGTGCACTTTCGCTTGCTTGGGGGTGATCGCACCCTGGCTGAGCAGCTCCTGTACCACGGAATGATCCTCCGTTACGCAATACAGCCGGCCGCCTGTGATGTGATAGGCGCGTGAGTCCCCTACATGCCCGATATACGCTTTATCACCTAAAAACATCGCGGCCGTAAAAGTCGTACCCATGCCCTGCATGCCTTCTTTGGCGCCCCCCATCCTGTAAATATACAGGTTGGCCGCGTCTATCGCATTATGGATCACACGCAAAGGCGTTTGTTCGATCACCTTCGGTTCGACACCGTGCACATACTCCACCACAAAACGGATCGCTTCCGCAGAAGCAACCTCGCCGCTGTTATGCCCGCCCATTCCATCCGCTACCACCATAAAGGGCAGCTTCGCCGATCCGGGGATATAAAAACTATCTTCATTGTTGGCTCGCCGCATGCCCACATGTGTTTTCGCAGCAAATATCACTTGAGTCCTCCATCAAAATCAGTCGTTTCTTTGCGCTTTTCCCTAAAGCCCGTCGTTTAGATGCCTTCTCCTCAGTTGGCCACAAGCCCCCTCGATATCAGCACCCATGCGCCTGCGCACCGTGGCCGAAATATGCAGCCCCTCCAGCTCGGCCAGAAACCGCTTGACAGCTTGATCGCCGCTCGCTCTGAAACCGCACGCCTCCACAGCGTTCAGAGGGATGAGGTTGACATGGCATTGCAGCGATCTCAGCAGCCCCGCAAGCTCTTGCGCGCACTCTACGCTGTCGTTTAAACCGTCTATTAAAGCATATTCGATGACAATGCGGCGCTTTGTATTCAAAACATATTCCCGCGCCGCGTCCATCACTTCGCGAACGCTGTATGTACGCGCCACCGGCATGATCTGTTCACGCAACCGGTCGTTCGGCGCATGCAGCGATATGGAAAGCGTGATGGGCAGGCCTTCCTTGCTCAGCCGGCGTATGCCTTCTGTTAAGCCGCATGTAGACAGCGAAATATTGCGCGGGCTGATGCCCAGCCCTTTTTCATGGCCGATCAGCCTGATAAAACGGATGGTTTCGTCGTAGTTTTCCAGAGGTTCTCCGCTGCCCATGATCACGACATTGGTCACAGCGCGCCGCTGCGCACCTCTTCCGATATCGTCCCCCGCGCTGATGACCTGCCCGGCCATCTCGCCCGCTTGCAGGTTGCGCGCCAGCCCTTCCAGTGTGGACGCACAAAACCGGCAGCCCATGCGGCAGCCCACCTGGCTGGACACACACAGCGTATTCCCGTAGGAATAGCGCATGAGCACCCCTTCCACCATATGCCCGTCGTGCAGCTTAAAGAGATATTTCACCGTGCCGTCAAGCTGCGACACCCATTTCTTATGAATGCCCACGCCCGTCTCCAACGCATGCTCTGTCAGCTTTTCACGCAGACTCTTGGGGATGTTTTCCATCCCGGCAAATGCGGCACCTTTATAGATCCATTCAAATACCTGCATCGCGCGAAAAGGCTTTTCGCCCAGCGACACCATATAGGCCGATAATTCTTCCGGCGTATGAGAAGCCAATATCATGATGTCCTCCTCATTCTCGCGATAAAAAAACCTTCTCCGTGTGTATGCGGCATCATCTGCAAAACGCCGCGATGGCCTGCATGCAGCTCATATGTATCATCCGTCTGAAACAACCCGCCCTGCTCACGCAGGAACGCATCAAGCACTTCTTCGTTTTCCAGCGGGCTGACGGTACATGTCGAATAGACGAGTATGCCGCCCGGGCTTACATACTGCGCGGCGGATCGAAGCAGCTGTTGCTGCAGCGCCTGAAGGGATTCGATCTCCCCCATGGACAATTTATAGCGGATATCGCTCTTGCCCATCACCCCTAATCCGGAGCAGGGCGCGTCCAGCAGCACGGCATCAAACCGGCTCGTAAAGGAGGGTATACGCTCGCGCATGTCGCGCGTTTGCGCGTCTACAATGCGGATGCCCAGCCGTTGCATATTGCGCCGGATGAGCTCTGTGCGATGGCTGTGCAGTTCACACGCGATGATCTGCCCTTCGTTGCGCATCAGCTCAGCGATCATAGCGCTTTTGCCCCCCGGTGCTGCGCAAACATCCAGTATCCGCTGCCCCGCTTCGGGCGTCACAGCGCAAGCGGCCAGACAAGAACCGGCGTTTTGCACGCTGAACACACCGCATTGAAAGTCCGCATCCTCAAAATCATGAAACGTCGTCTCAAAGCAGTAGGGTGAAGCCGTTTCTTTCCAGGCAATGCCCCTGTCGTTCAGATACGCTTTAAACGCTTCCGTATCCATATTGAGCAGGTTCGGCCGGATGTGCACCCCGTGTTTCTTTGTGCGAAAACCTTCCAACATATTCTTTATGCTCTGCTCATCATAATAACGGCCCCAATATTCTAAAATCCAAAGAGGCCAGCTGTATTCATAACTCAACGCTTCCCACGCCGTACTCCGCGGCAGCTCAATGTCATCCTTCCGTTCGCAAAACCTGCGCAGCACGCCGTTGACAAAGCCCGCCAGCATGGGCTTACCGATTGCTTTAGCCAGGCTGACATACTCGTTGGTGGCGCCATAGGCATTTTCCAGCACGCTGATCTCATAAAAGCCCAGCAACAGAATTTTGCGTATCTTTTTATGCACCCGCTGCCCTTTGGTGAGTTCGCCGATATAATATTCCAGCTTTAAATATTCATCCAGCACACCATAGACCAGCCGTGTGGCAAAAGATTTATCCCGCCTGGACAGCCTTGCTGCGTTTAGGCGTTCCTTGAGCGCCAGATTGGAATACTTGCCCTCATCCAGTATATCACACAGCGCGTCATATGCCGTTTTTCGCGCGCTCTTATTCATTAAAACGCTCCTTGGGCAGTTTCTTTCCCCGCAAAAACGCGCGGGCGTCCATACGCTTGCCGCCGGGTGCCTGTATTTGCAAAACTTCAACAGCGCCTCCTGCGCACTGCACCACCAAGCCTTTTTGATCATCGGCGCACAGCACCGTGCCCGGCGCGCACCCTTCTGCGCCTGCCATCGGCGCGACACGCCAGATTTTATATACCGCATCCCCCATCGCCGCATACGCGCCCGGCCAAGGCGAAACGCCGCGCACCAGATTGTGAATTTCGGCCGGGGTCTTATGAAAATCGATCCGCCCGTGTTCCTTTTTGAGCATGGGATAATGCGTCGCTTGCGTCTCATCCTGCGGCGTGCGTGTGATCGTGCCTTCTTCAACACGCTGCAGCGTTTCTTTCAACACCTGCGCACCCAGCACACTCAGCCGTTCAAACAATTCGCCCGCCGTTTCATCTGCACCGATGGGCGTTTCTTGTTTCAGTAGAATATCGCCGGTGTCCACGCCTATGTCCGTATACATGGTGGTCACGCCCGTATTGCGCTCGCCATTGATGATCGCCCACTGTATGGGCGCAGCACCTCTATACTTCGGCAAAAGGGAAGCGTGCACATTGATGCACCCATAGCGCGGGATGTTTAAAACTTCTTTGGAAAGGATCTGCCCGTAGGCCACCGTCACCATCACGTCCATATCCAGCGACCGCAGCGTATCCACACCCTCTTTCGAAACCCGGTCATATTGGTAGACCGCAAGCCCTCGTTTGACGGCGAGCGCCTTTACAGGCGGGGCCATGAACTGTTTTCCCCGGTTTTTCGGCCGGTCGGGCTGTGTGAAAACACCCACGATCTCGTAGCGCCGCTCGTTTAACAGCATGTGCAGGCAGGGTATGGCAAAATCCGGCGTACCCATAAAACAGATTCTCAATCTTTTGCCTCCTCAGCGCGGGTTTCCTGTGGCGGCTCGGCCCTCGGCAGATCGATGAACAGCTTGCCGTCGAGATGGTCGATTTCATGGCACAGCGCGCGCGCCAACAAGCCCTCCCCGCTCAGCTCGATTCGTTCGCCCGCACGATTCTGCGCACGCACCACGATCTTGTTCGGACGCTCGATATAATCGTTGACTCCGGGCACGCTCAAACACCCCTCCAGGCCGACCTGCGATTCACAGTAGCTCACGATTTCCGGGTTGATCAGTTCGATCAGCCCTTCGCCTATGTCGATGACCACCACCCTGCGCAATATCCCCACCTGCGGTGCCGCCAGCCCCACGCCATCGTTTTCGTAAAGCGTTTCCGCCATATCGTCCAGCAACTGGCGCGTTCTGTCCGTGATATTCGTCACAGGCCTGCTCTTCTTCCTGAGCGCGGCGTTTGGTTCTTCAATAATCTTTCTGCTTGCCAAATTCAATCACCTCGTGTAAAAAATACGCTTTTATCACCATTTTGTCAACATTGTCAGAACATATTCAAAGGGTTGACCTCGAAAGTGCAGTAAACCTCTCCGGCCGCCTGGGGCGATAATTGCATCAAGCTTTCAATCACCTGCTCATCCTGCGCAAACCGCCGCATCTTGAGCAACACCTGATAACGGACCCTCCCTTTGATCCTGGAGATGGGTGCTGCGTTTGCATACAAGTGAACGACATATCGATCATACCGCTCACCCAGCAGACGCCTCAACTGCGCTTGCACGCTTTCATACAGCCGTTTGCCCGCCGCCATCACGTCTTCCCACAGCAGGCCTGTGAGTAAATAACGCACAAATACGCCGAAAGGTGGGAAGTCGGATTTCTCCCTGTTTGCAATCTCGTATTCATAAAAGCCCTCATAATCGTGTCTCACCGCAAACTGCAAAGCTGGATGCGATGGTGAAAACGTCTGCGCCACCACCATCCCCTCATGCGCGGCACGCCCGGCACGCCCCGCCACCTGCATCACCAGTTGGAACGCACGTTCAACGCTGCGGTATCCCGGCAGAAACAGCGTGGCGTCCGCCGCCACCACCCCCACCAGCGTTACCATCGGAAAATCCAAGCCTTTGGCGATCATCTGCGTGCCCACTAAAATTTGCGCTTTCTTATCGCGGAACTTTTCAAGAATCGTCAGATGCGCGTCCTTCGTGCGGGTGGTATCGTAATCCATGCGCAGCACGTTTACGCCGGGGAACAGCTCTTTGCACTGCTCCTCCACCTTTTCTGTAGCCACGCCGAAATGCTTGAGATACGGCTTGGAACAGGATGGGCATTTTTCGGGTATTCGCCATTCCCGCTGGCAGTAGTGGCAAACCAGGACATTTTTCGCCTTGTGGTAGGTGAGCGACACATCGCAGTCGTTGCATTTAAATACAAGACCGCAGCCCCGGCACATCATAAAGCTGGAATATCCCCGCCTGTTGATAAAAAGGATCACCTGCTCGCCCTCCTCAATGGCGTGCTTCATGCATTCATAAAGCTCTCCACTGAAAATCGACCGGTTTCCCTTCCTCAGTTCCTGGCGCATATCTATTAGTTGAACGGGCGGCATCGCTTCTTTATTGACACGCTCGTGTAGCCGAAGCAAGACATAATCCCCTTGCTTCATGCTGTAATATGTTTCGATGGAGGGCGTGGCGCTGCCCAGCACCAATGTTGCCCGCTCCATCTCACAGCGCATGTGTGCCACTTCGATGGCACAATACCGCGGCGTACTCTCCGAGCGATACGACTGCTCATGCTCCTCGTCTATGATGATCAAGCCCAGGTTTTCCAAAGGCGCGAAAATCGCCGAGCGCGCGCCTATCACCACCTGCACGGTTCCCGAGCGGATGCGCCGCCATTCATCGTAGCGTTCTCCTGCGCCCAGGCGGCTGTGCAATACGGCGACCTGCTCAAAGCGCTCCCGGAAACGCTGCAGTGTCTGGGGCGTAAGCGATATCTCAGGGACAAGCACGATGGCCGATTTGCCCCTTTCGACACACCGGGCGATCGTTTGCAGATACACCTCCGTTTTTCCGCTGCCTGTCACACCGTGCAGAAGGTAGCGACCGCTTTCGCCTTGGAGCGATTTGCATATCGTATCCACCGCCCGGCTCTGTTCGTCACTCAGCAAAAAGGGCGCTTGCTGCACAGGCTGCAGGCCTCGATAGGGCGCACGGTTCAGTTCCACCGCTTCAATCGCCAGCAAGCCCTTTGCCTCAAGCACCTTCGCCGCACCCGCAGCGCTCGGATAGAGCTGTACTAAATCGGATAGCAGCATGCTCCGGGCATCCGTCATCAATTCCAAAACCGCCCTTTGCACCTTCGCCCTTTTGGGTATTTGCGCCAGCGCCTCCTCTGCCTGTGCGGCATCCAGCCGACACATCACAACCCGCACCATTTTAGGAGAAACCTTCCCCTTGCGCATCTGGGCGGGAATCATCAGCCGCAAAGCGTCGCACAGCATACAATGATACTTTTTAACCAACCGAAAAGCCAGCGCCACTTGAGCAGGCAAAAGGCTTTCGTCCTCAGCCAGCCTTCGCGTGATCGGCTTAATGCGCTCCGGCGGGACATCGCTATGGGAGGCCGTGCCCACCACAAATCCTTCCGTGGCTCGCCCGACACCCCTGCCAAACGGCACGATCACCCGTGTTCCCTCGCGGATTTCCATACCTTCGGGAATCCGGTAATCAAAAACCTGATCCACGTTTGAATTTCTAATATCTACAATAATACGCGCATACGTTTCCACAAAAAACCCCCAGATTTGATCGGTCTGCATATCGGTCAATGAGCAAACAAAGAAAGCCTGATCCATACATGTTTAGAACCGGCCCTTTATATGAAAATTAGAAAAGCTCTGTAACGATGTCCAGTATGCGATGCGCAAGCTCTTCTTTGGGCATGCGCTCGAAGTGCCGTATGCCCTGTTTGGTGATGACGGACGCGATGTTCGTATCCGTATCAAAGCCCGCGCCTTCTTTCGTGACATCATTTGCCACGATCATATCCAGCCGCTTGTCCGTAAGCTTTTGCTGCGCATAGCCTTCCACATTTTGGGTTTCGGCCGCAAAGCCTATCAGCACCTGCGCTTGCTTTTTAGCGCCCAGACTCTTTAAGATATCCGGCGTATCCTGCAATTGCAGCGTCCGGCAGCCGTCTTTCTTCTTGATCTTTTCCGTTTGGACGGACAAAGGGGTGAAGTCGGCGGGTGCTGCCGCTTTGATCACCATATCACAATCATCAAACCGTGACAACACGGCATCATACATCTGCTGCACAGACTCTATGCGCACAAGTTCCACACCATAGGGCGGCTTCAGGTTCACAGGACCCGACACCAACACGACCTGCGCCCCGCGCATTTGCGCGGCACGCGCCAAGGCAAAGCCCATCTTCCCGGAGGAGCGATTGGAGATATAGCGCACCGGATCGATCGCTTCGCGGGTCGGCCCCGCTGTGATGAGCACACGCCGGCCTGCCAAGTCTTTTTTGGGATACAGTATGCCTAAAGCTGCTTCAAGAATGGTCTCCACATCCGCCAGTTTTCCGATGCCCTCATCACCGCAGGCGAGCCTGCCCACCTTCGGTTCCACAAACAAAACACCCCGCTCACGCAGGGTTTGCATATTCAACTGCACGGCTTCATGCAGATACATGTTCGTGTTCATCGCGGGCGCGATCAAAACGGGCGCCCGTGTGGCCAACAGCGTTGTGGTGAGCATATCGTCCGCAACACCGTGCGCGTACTTGCCGATCACATTCGCTGTCGCCGGAACAATCAAGAATAAGTCCGCTCGTTTTGCGATTGAAATATGTTCGACTTCAAACTGCGCTTTGTCCTGCCACATGCTGTAGGTCACCGGCCTGTTGGTGATCGATTCGAAAGTAAGCGGTGTTATAAAACGGGCGGCGTTATCCGTCATCACAATATCCACCGCGATTTCCTGTTTCACCAGCGCACTCGCAAGCTCAGCCGCCTTGTACGCCGCAATCGATCCGCTCACGCCCAGCGCCACGCATCTTTGGCCGCTCATATGCTATTCCTCGCAATCGATGATGGAGATCTTTCCTTCAAAGATTTCTTCCATCGCATTGGTAACCGGATTGCTGGAAGGATTATCAAGCAACGGCCGCGCATTGTCCACCAGTTGGCGCGCACGCTTCGCCACCGCGACTACAAAGCCGTAGCGGCAATCCGTTGTTTCCATTATCTTTTTTTCAGCTGGGTGCAGCATCTGTTCTTATGCCCTCCTCGTCAGGTGTAATATCATCTCTCGGTTGTTCTCTACCCTGCACTTTTCTGTTGTGATGATCGTTTTGATCTGTTCTGTCGCTTTTTCAACATCGTCATTGACCACGATATAGTCGTAATCGCGTATATACTCCAACTCTTTGCGCGCAGTTTCCAGGCGGCTTTCCATATCGCAGCATTTTTCCGTACCCCTTTCGCGCAGCCTGCGCTCCAGCTCATACAACGATGGCGGCACCACGAAGATAGAGATGGCGCGCGGAAAATTCCCCCGCACCTGTTTTGCGCCCACAACATCGATTTCAAGCAGCACATCATGACCTTGCTGCAGCATGTTGAATACATAGTTCTTAGGCGTGCCGTAATATGCGCTTTCAAACACATGCGCATATTCAAGAAGCTGCTCCTTTTCGATGAGCTCCTTAAACTCCTCCTCCGTGCGGAACAGGTAATGGATTCCCTCCACTTCACCCTGCCGCGGCGGGCGCGTCGTAACGGACACAGACATTTTTAAATCCGGACAAACCCGTATCAGTTCCTTGCAGATGGTGCCCTTACCCACGCCAGACGGCCCCGAAAGCACGATGAGCAGCCCATCCATGTTATAGAGATCTGTTATGCCATCCATCTGTCTATTCCTCATCGTTTTCGATTCCCTTGCTGTCCAGCCTGTTTGCAACCGTTTCCGGCTGCACCGCAGACAACAACACATGGTCGCTGTCCGTGATGACAACGGCGCGTGTTCTGCGGCCATAAGTCGCGTCAATGCATACGCCGCGATCCTTGGCATCCTGTATCAAACGTTTGATCGGCGCGGATTCAGGGCTGACAATCGCAATGATTCTGTTCGCCGATACGATATTTCCAAAACCAATATTAATCAATTTAATGGCCATCTTAATATCACAATCCCCCAAAGCTATTCTATATTCTGCACTTGCTCTCTTATCTTCTCTATCTCAGTTTTCAATGATAAAACATTGTTCACAATCCCAACATCGGAAGCCTTACTGCCAATGGTGTTCACTTCGCGGTTCATCTCCTGCACAATGAAATCCAGCTTTCTGCCCGTAGGCTCCGTGCTTTGCAGCGCGTTTAAAAACTGATCCATATGGCTCTTCAAGCGCACGATCTCTTCATCTATATTACATTTATCGGCAAAAAGGGCGACTTCCATACTTAAACGGCTCTCATCCAGCTCAGAACCCTGCATCAATTCCGCAATTCTTTTGTTGAGCTTTTCCCGGTATACCTCCACCACTTCAGGCGCCTTCGCTTCAATTTCCGACAGCATACCCCCCATAGCCTCTATCCTAAAGCGGATATCCTTGCCCAGCTTCTGCCCTTCCTGCAGCCGCATGCTCAACAGCATATCCAGCGCAGCATTGAGACCCTGTTCGAGCAGATCCTTGATGGCCTGCTGATCGTCTTCGGCTTCCTGTATGGTGAGCACATCGCCAAAGCGCAGTGCCGAACTCAGCGTAAGGTCATTGTTCAAACCGCAATACTCTGCTTCGCGAAAAGCTTTGATATAGGAGCCGAGCAACGGTTTGTCCAGCTGTACATCTTTAGAATCCTCCCGCGTGTTGCGGTAAGTCAGATAGACATCCACATGCCCGCGGCTCATACGCATTTTGATAATCCTGCGCACATCATCTTCTAAAAAAGATAAATTTCTGCCCATACGCATATTCAAGTCGAGATAGCGGTGGTTTACAGATTTTACTTCAACGGTAAACTCCCGGCCCTCTTCCGTAAAATATGCACGGCCATAGCCTGTCATACTGTACAATTTTTTCAACTCCTCTGCCACAGTATCATATTATACCACATATCATACCTTTATATAAAGAACTTTCTATGCATAATCTTGCTTAGTTGTCGAATCGTCTTGTATCGTGTCGTAAGCCCAAAAAACCGTCAACCCGCACAGGACAGCATGCTTTCAGACATCTTGCATGTCTCGAATACGGATGGGTTGTATGCCAGGCTCTTGTTGAAATCTGTTGTGGGACAGCCCGCGCAGAAAGCATGTCTTTTTGTTTTTCTGATCATAACGCATCACGCGTTTCTGTATTTCTATACCCTCTTTGTGGCAATGAATCAACTGTTCTGTCTCGTATTGAACGGCGCGTTGTATGTCGCGAAAAGAATTGACATTCTTAATCTCGATGATCTCCCCGCACTGCACACCCTGATACAGCAGCGAAAGGTTCACATCGCTGCGGTATTCCCCCCATTCCATACGGCCGCGCGTCAGAGCGTTTCCCATGAGCAACGCACGAAGCGCCCGCAAAAAAGCCACCGCCTCTTCGCCCGACTCAAACACAGGCTCGCTCACCACCTCTATCAAGGGTACGCCGCAGCGATTGTAGTCGTATAAAAGCTGGCCATCGCGAAAAAAAACCTTGGCGGAATCCTCCTCCAACAGTATCTTTTGAATCCCATAGCGCGTGTGATGCAAGTCCAGCCATCCGCCGACGCAGACGGGTGTCTGCTGGGTCAGCTGGTATCCCCCCGCCATGTCCGGCCCATCGTAATAACGGCGCGTAAAAGTCAACACATCGCCCAAGGTGCAATGGAGCAGCTTCGCCGCTTTTAAAAACTGCGCAACCGCCTCCCGATTCACCTGCATGTCCGCCATGTCCTCTTTTTTGCATACCGCACAGCACGACGAATTGGGTGCTTCTCCCTTTGTGTTCACACAGGTGCAAAAAAGCTTTTCTTTTGTATTCAAGGTCACATGCGCTTCCACACCGATACGCACACCATACATCGACTCCGTCATCCGGCTCTCCCCCTTTTAAGCTATGCTCTGCCCGCAAGCATGTTTGCAAACGTCTCTTCGTCGATGATCCGAATGCCCAGTGCCCGCGCTTTTTCCAGCTTGGAGCCGGCCTTCTCTCCTGCAACGATCAGCGTCGTCTTACGGCCGACACCGGACACGACCACCCCGCCGTTCTCCTGAGCCAGCACTTGCGCCTCGCTGCGCGTGAAGTTGGCTAAGCTGCCCGTAAACACCATGGTCTCCCCCATAAACACGCCCTGTTTTTCGCTGTATTCCCGCGGTTCGACACCCGCCTGCAGCAATCGTTGCAAGGAAGACGCGATCACCTCGTCATGAAAAAAGGTGAGGATGGATTGCGCCACCACTTCCCCCACGTCCGGAATGGCCGTCAGACTCTCCATATCGGCATTTTGCACGTTTTTTAGCGTTCGATATTGCTTTGCGAGATCATTCGCTGTCTTACGGCCGACATTGGGAATGCCCAGCGCATAAAGAAAGTTCGCAAGCTCGCAGGACTTGCTCCTTTGAATTTCATCTAGAAGTTTTCGTGTCTTTTTTTCCTTAAAGCCCTCCAGTTGCAGCAACTGTTCTTCCTTCAAATAATAAAGATCAGATACTTCGCGGATATCCAGCTTCTCAAACAGCTGCTTCGCGGTTTTGTCGCTGAAACTCTCGATGTCCATGGCGTCTCTGGACGCGTAATGCACCAGCCGCGCGATCAACTGCGGCTTGCAGGACAACGCGTTGGGGCAGAACAGATGCGCGCCCACTTCCTCCAGCACTGTATGGCAGGAAGGGCAATGCGTCGGTTTTTCGATATCCACCGCGGTCTTTGTTTCTTGCGCGACTCCCGTGATCTCGGGAATCACATCATTGGAGCGCCGCACCCACACGCGCGCACCCAGCTTGAGCTTTTTGCGCTGTATATCGCCGTAGTTGTTCAATGTCGCCCGCTGCACCGTCACACCGCTGAGCGCCACCGGCGTCAGCAGCGCGGTAGGCGACACACGGCCGGAGCGCCCCACGTCCCAGATCACGCTTTCGATGGTAGTGATCGTCTCCTCCGCTTCAAACTTATACGCAATCGCCCAGCGCGGGAACTTGTCCGTATAGCCCAGTTTTTCACGCGCGGCGATGCCGTTCACCTTGATCACCATACCGTCGATCAAAAAATCGAGCGCAGCCCTATGTGCCGCTGTCTCCTCGATGGCGCGCAGCAGTGTATCCATATCGTCGTACAGCTCAAAATACGGGCTGATAGGAAACCGGTTCTCCTTCAAAAAGGATGCCATATCACGCTGAGCATCAAACGTCTTCCCCTCGATATATCCGACCTGATAGAAAAACGCATCCAGCCGGCGCGAGGCGGTTATCTTCGGGTCTAAATTGCGCAAAGCACCCGCCGCTGCGTTTCGTGCGTTCTTTAACGGTTCTGCTGCCCGTTCGTTGTAAGCATCCAAAGCCGAAAGGCGCATAACGCCTTCGCCCTGCACTTCCATCAGCCCCTTAAACGGAATGGACAGCGGCAGCGTGCGGATGGTTTTCACCTGTTCCAGTATCCGTTCCCCTGTGGTGCCGTTGCCTCTCGTCGCCGCATCCACGAGCTTGCCGCCGTCGTAGGTGAGGTTGATGGTCAGCCCGTCAAACTTGTATTCAAGCCCATACTGGAGCTTTTCGCCGGCCAGCCTTTCCACTCGTGTTTGCCACGCTTTGATCTGCTCCGCCGATTTCGCCTTGTCCAGACTCCAAAGCTGTGCGCGGTGCGTCACCACGCCAAATGCAGCCACCGGCTCCCCGCCTATACGCAAGCTCGGCGAATCGGGCAGGGTAGTGCCCGTTTCTTTTTCAAGCGCAAGCAGCCGATCATACAGCGCGTCAAACTCCGCGTCGCTGACGGTGGGTGCGTCCAGCACATAGTATTGATAGCAGTATTCATTCAACCGCTTGATCAGGCCTTTCATTTCCTCCATGAAAAAATGCCTCCTATATGATCTCGACAGGCGCAAACGAAAGCGAAAGCTTCTTTTCGCCATGCCCGTCAAAGCACACGCAGATCGTCTTGCCCGCGCCCTGGCCGCTCAAACTTACGATCTTGCCGTCGCCAAACTTCTTATGCCGTACGCGCGTCCCCACCACAAACTCCTCCGCGTTTTCCTTCGGCTTGATCTGCGCCGGCGTGTAGGACACGCGGGGTTTCACAAAAGAACTGCCGCCGGAATCACGCATGGGATCGGCATACGAATCCACCTGCTGCACACGCATACGCTTTTTGCCGCTCAGAATCACACAATCCTTGGGCAGTTCACTCAAAAAACGGGAGGGCAGCCCGGCTGTCGTCTTGCCGAACAAGGTTCGCTGCAGGCAATTACACATGTAAAGGCGCCTCTTGGCACGCGTGATGGCCACATAACAAAGCCTCCGTTCCTCCTCTAAGGATTCCTGATGCAAGAAAGAGCGCGCATGCGGAAAAATGCCTTCCTCCAACCCCGCGACCACCACCATGGGAAACTCTAGTCCTTTTGCGCTGTGCATGGTCATCAGCGAAATCGCGCCGGCATCCTCCTCTAGCCCGTCGATATCGGAAACCAGCGCAACGCTTTCCAAAAACTCGGCCAATCCTCCCAAACCCGACTGCTCGAATTCATAGACAGCGCCTAAGAACTCCTGTATGTTTTCCAGCCGCGCCCGGCCTTCCTCGTTGTTCATCTTTTCATATTGTTCGGCATAGCCCGTCGTTTCAATCACCTTCTGCACAAAATCACTTAGTTCGAGGGTCGATTTTTGTGCCAAAAGCAACCGTATGATCTCTCCAAACGCCAACACCTTCGCTTTCGATCGGCTGTTTTCCAGCATCTCTTGCGCGTTGAGCACAACGCCAAACATAGGCACCATCCGGCTGCGCGCCGCCTGTTCGATCGCAGCCACCGCCGCATCCCCGATGCCGCGTTTGGGCGTATTGATGATGCGCAGCAAGCTTACATCGTCGGCCGGATTGTTCAGCACACGCAAATACGCAATCAGGTCCTTGACCTCCTTGCGCTGATAGAACCCCACGCCGCCATACACCTTATAGGGGATGTTGTAGTAGCGCAGCATTTCCTCCAAAACACGCGACTGCGAATTGAGCCTGTACAACACGGCACAGTCCGCATAGGAGAACCCGTTCGCACACTCCTTTTCGATGGTTTCACAGATAAAACGCGCTTCTTCATGCTGATCAAATGCCGTATGGCAAACGATCTTCTCCCCCTTGCCCCGGTCTGTAAAGAGCGCCTTTTCCTTGCGCGACTGATTCCTGCTGATGAGCGCGTTTGCCGCGTCCAGTATATAGCCGGTAGAGCGATAATTCTGTTCCAGGCGCACCACCTTGGTGTTAGGGAAGTCCTTCTCAAACTCGAGTATGTTCCTTATATCCGCTCCCCGCCAGGAATAGATACCCTGGTCGTCATCCCCCACCACACAGATATTGCCATGAAGGGAAGAAAGCATCTTCACCAGTTCATATTGTGCGATGTTGGTATCCTGATATTCATCCACATGGATGTATTCAAAACGCCGGCGGTAGATATCCAGCACTTCGGGACATTCTTCAAACAACCGTATGGTTAAAAGCAGCAAATCGTCAAAATCCAGCGCATTGTTGTTCTTCAAGCGCTGCTGGTATTGCGCATAGATCTCCTCAATGCCGCAAATCCCCTGCTGAACCGCCGCGCGCTCCTTGAGGTATTTTTCGGGTTCTTGGCTCCTGTTCTTAGCTTCACTGATCAAAGAAAGCGCTTTTCTCTTCGTCAGCGATTCGTCGTCTATGTGCAGTTCCTCCAAACAGATGCCCACCAGCGCCAGTTGGTCAGAGTCATCGTAGATGGTAAACGTTTTTGAATAGCCGATCCGCTCGATATGCTGCCGCAGTATGCGCACACAGGCTGAATGGAAGGTCGAAACCCAAACGCCCTGGTCTCCCACCAGCTCCTCCACCCGCTCTGCCATCTCACGCGCCGCCTTGTTGGTAAACGTAAGCGCCAGTATCCCATAAGGCGAAACCCCATCTTCGATCAGCTTTGCAATGCGATATGTCACCGTGCGCGTCTTGCCCGAGCCCGCGCCCGCCAATATTAAAAGCGGTCCTTTTTGCGTAAGCACCGCTTCAAGCTGCATCGGATTCAATTGTGTTAAGTCCATACCCATCCCCCCAATCCCACTCTATTGTTCAGGCTCCGTTTTATCAATTATTATGCGATACCCGCCGGTGCCGTAGTGCAGGCAGCGGTTGACCCTGCTGATGGTCGCCGTGCTGGCGCCTGTCTTTTCAACGATTTCGTTGTAGGTGACACCGCCGTTCAGCAAAAACGCGACCTCCAGCCTCTGGGCGATGGCATTCAGCTCGTTGATGGTGCAGATGTCCTCGAAAAAAGCATAGCATTCATCCAGCGTCTCCAGCTTCAATATAGCCCCTAAGAGCTTGTCCAACCGCTCGTTTTTCAGCTTTGAGTGCGACATCCGCGTCCTCCTCCTTCCGACTCGCATGTATCGTATTGATTATAACACAACAGCACCGCCGCCGCATCAGTTTTTTAATACACTACAATTCCTTCAGGCTCGCAATAGAAACCTCATACGCTGTACGCCTGACCACACACCCATTATCCAGCTTCTTTTCATATTCCCTACTCTGCACTCTCCCCTGGATGTTCACACGCTGCCCCGTTTCCAGCATGCTGGCAAAACGCGCATTCTTCCCCCAGGCGATGCAAGGGATATAATCCGATTTGTTATATTGCCGGTTTACAGCCAGCAAAATATCCGCAATCTCACGATTAAACGGCGTGGTTCGAAAAACAACCGGTTTGCAGATATAACCTGTCAGCATGATGTTGTTTTCAGGCTCACATTGCATCTTCTCCATCTCGCGCGCAAACACGGTTAAAATAAGCCTGCTGGAGCCTTCCAAGAATTTATTATAAGAGCGAAGCTGCCCGTTGATATACACGCTGTCCCCTTCTTGAAGGCCGCAGCAGCACATGGATTCCGAAATAGTGACCGGGAGCAAATCCTGATAATTGCTCAAACGTTTAGATGCCAATGTGAAAGTATAAAACTTGTCATGAAACAGACTATGGGAAAACTTCGGATTTGAGGCGACAATCCCGGATAAAGTCACGACATTGCGGGAATCCATACGCATATCCTCCTAACACGGCGCGTGTATCGTTTAATGCATTCTATTCCCGCCCGCAGCGCATTATTACAAGATTATACACAACAGCCCGTTTAAATAGGGTTCATCAGGTTGCTTCATAACCCTTCTTGCTGGACGCCCCATGCTGCCTGTCGAAATTTTCTTTGTTTTTATCTAAATACATACGGTAGAGCTCATCCGCGCTCATGCCCATCTTCAAACACATGCTCACAAAAAAGTGCAGTATGTCCACCAGTTCTTCTTTGACCTTCGTTTCGTCCACCGTTTTTGGATTCTTCCACCATTTGAAGTTGACCTCGTCGATCAGTTCGGAAAGCTCCGATATCATGGCCAGCGTTTCCTTCTGTATCCACTCCTCCCGGCTGATATGCGCCAGCCCCCTCTTTTGGATCAGCTCCGTATCAAACTGGTGCTGCATTTGAAAGATCACTTCCAGCTTATCCTGCACAGTCTCCCCTCCGTTTTTCAATTATTTGATTGCCGACACTTTGCCCACCATCGCCTTGGATATCGCCGCTTCATCAAACACAAAAGGAATGACCTCTTCGATATCCTGCATGGTGACACCCTCAATCTGTTGCACGATCTCCTCTTCACTGAGTATCCTGCCCATCAGCACTTCGCCTTTGCCCAGCGATAACATACGGCTTGAGGTGCTTTCCTGCCCCAGCAGGTAGCTTGAGCGCAACTGTTCCTTACCCTGTGCCATCTCTTGCTGCGTAATGCCTTCCTTTTTCAGCAGTTCAATCTGTTCACAGACGATCTCCTCTGCCAACTTCACATTTTTGGGCATCGTACCCAGATAGATGGTAAACATACCTGTCTGGCTGTATGCCGACGGATAGGAATATACAGAATAGGCAAGCCCGCGTTCCTCACGGATGCTCTGAAACAGCCGCGAACTCATGCTGCCCCCAAACACGTTGTTTATGATGTTTAAAGCGTAGCTTTCTTGCGTGTTCCACGCAAAACCGGGCAACCCGTAACACAGATGGATCTGTTCAATCTCTTTCTCGCGGAAAACTTCACCCTTTTTCGCGTGTGCTTCAGGCAATTTAAACGGCGCATGCGTGTCCCTCTTTTTGCCGCCAAAATACTCCTCCACAATATCAAACAGCTCTTTTGGATCTAAATTGCCTGCCGCAGAAATGACCGTGTTCTCGCTGCTGTAGTATCGATCCATGTAACTCTTCAGATCATCCCTTTGGAACGCCGCCACATTCTCCTTTGGGCCCAATATCGTCTTGCTCAACGGATGCCCCTTGAACACCACGCCGCTCAACAGATCATGGATCAAATCGTCCGGCGTGTCCTCCACCATGGCGATTTCCTCCAGCACCACCTTCTTCTCCTTCTCGATCTCTTTCGGGTCCATCACGCTGTGCAGATAGATATCACTCAGTATATCGATGGCATTTTTGATTCTGTTATCCATCACCTTGGCATAATAGCAAGTGCTTTCCTTCGATGTAAAAGCGTTCATCTGGCCGCCGATCGCATCCATCTCTGCCGCAATCTGTTTTGCGCTGCGCTCATCGGTTCCTTTAAAGATCATATGCTCGATAAAATGTGACAAACCGTTTTCCTCCGGCGTCTCCTTTGCGGAGCCTACGCCGGCCCAGATGCCCACCGTCACCGAACGAAAATGCGGCAACTGCTCCGCAACAACTCGAAACCCATTGTCCAAAGTCTTCTTGTGTATCATTCTCATCTCCGTATACCCTTCAATCCATTTTATTCAATTCTACCTAAATACTGGAATAAGGGCAAATTATTTTTCTTTTTATTTAGTATCACTAAGTGTGGAAAAAATAAACCCTTTCTCTTTTGCATTTTGTATGATCTTTTTTAGGATTGAATCCGCTTCCTCCGCCGTCGGTATGAGAATATACGCTCCTTCGTAAAGAGTATGCCGTATAAACGCCGCTGCATTCTGTTTAGACAGCTCCGCTTTAAAGACTTGCAGGCCGCAGATGACCATCTGGTATCCAAACGCAGCGGATGTATGCGCGTCGGCCATCCTGATGTGATCAGCGGGCATATAGTAATTCGAAAGCTTAAGCCCGGCTTGATGGAATGATCTTTCCAGTTTTTGTGTCGTTTCTTGCACCTCCTGGCTGGATATACCGCCCAGCACGCCAATCTCGTGCCCTGCGTCATTGAGTTGCTTCATCAGCCGTGTATCTTTGCCGGCTTGCTGCGAAACAAAAAAGGTCGCGGGCACCCCTAATTCGTCCAGTGTCCGTAATATGCGCTGCGGAATCGTTTGTTCCACCTTGAAGCATAGGGCGATATTTTGGCTGCCCTTATAGCTGGGCAAGCCCGCAATTTCGCCCGCCACCTGCGCTGCCAGCGGGTGGGTAGACACAAAATAGACGACCAGTATAATGAGTATGATCACGGCATTGATCGCGCATTGTTTTAAAAATCTCTTCCGTTTCATATCATGCCCCTCGTTCTCTTAAAGATATAAAAACCCAGCTTTGCCCTATAGAATAATATGCACCCGCTCTTTTTATGGACACCTATAAAAGGCACTTTTCAAGCATATTCATATTTGCCGCGCATTATAAACTGCAATGCGAAAAATTACGGCTCGCAAAAGAGCAAGTGTGTGCATCAACACGCAGGCACTGCAAGCAAATGCGTGCATCTCTTCTCGGACAAGCATCTCCTTCTTCAATAAAATGCACCTTGACAATAAAAACACCGAGTGCTATGATATTTTAGTGTGTTTGAGTATGTCGTGATGGCTGTTCAACACATCCTTTGCCGGGCGTCATGTTCTGCCAAGCCACACAATGTGCCGAATTGACATGGAGAGTTGTCCGAGCGGTTGAAGGAGCTGGTCTTGAAAATCAGTGTCGGCCCTGCCGACCCAGGGTTCGAATCCCTGACTCTCCGCCAGCTTTTTGAATCTCGTGCGGTCAAAAGGATGTCCAATATGGGCGTGGATTGAAATGTCTGCTCATAGCAGGCACTTAAAGATGGCTCACCAAATAGTTCCGCTCGAAGGCGACTGTGCTGTTGAAGGCTTTCATATACATAGGTGTCTGTAAGTCTTTTGACAAATGCCTATATGTCTGTAACAAATGCCCGCTGCAATCTCTCTGTGGCAAAGAGCAGTTGGTGAAATAATCAAATACGGAGACGTACCCAAGAGGCTATAAGGGGCTCCCCTGCTAAGGGAGTAGGCGTTAACGCGTGCGAGAGTTCGAATCTCTCCGTCTCCGCCAAGAATACTTTTTCGGAAGAAGCCGATTACTGATGATCGGCTTTTTTCTCTTCTTATGGTATAATGAATATTGAATCGAGGTGAAAACTGTGCTTCATATCAGGTATCCCTGTTAAGCCTTTGTTAGAGCCAAGGCTCGAAGTCCTCCATATAAAATGATTTTTTATTAATTATTAAATTTGGAGGGTACAAAATGCAAATTATTAATATGACTCAATTGAATCAAGCTCAGATAACTCAAGCCGCACAAATCCTTACGGACAGCATTCCGATCGGATGGGCTACGCTTAAGGATGCATTGGATGAGATTCAAGAACGATTAATACCTGAAAATACTATACTCGCTGCCGTTGAGGAGGATACTGTGCTTGGATGGGGTGGGATACTCTCCCCGGTATACAATGGCAATGTTTTTGAACTTCATCCATTAGCAGTCCGTAGCGATAGGCGTAAACAAGGTATCGGCAGAGCCATTGTGATTGCTCTGGAAGATGCGGCGAAGCAACAAGGCGGATTAACAATCTATCTTGGGGCAGATGATGAAAAAGAAGAGGGGGAAACATCATTTGCTAATGTAGATTTGTATGAGAATCTACCGAAACGGATTGAGACCTTTAATCCGGGCACACACCAATCGGGCTTTTACATGAAGCTCGGATATAAGATCATCGGTGTTATGCCTGATGCAAACGGCGTCGGTAAGCCCGATATCGTTTTTGGTAAACGACTATAGCAACAAAACGGAACGGCATCTATTTTGTCAACGTTAAACACCAGCGTGACGCTAGACTCAAATTCGCAAGCTGCTTCGGTGGTTTGCGAATTTTTTTGCCCGAAATCAGCGTCATCAAAATAGTCAAAGCATTACATCGGCGAGTCGCCACAGCCAATTCGCACACTGTCTTTTGACGGTGTGCGATATTTTTTTACCCACGCCGAGGCGTTGCATCTTTATTGGCAGCACAAGGCATAACGTTTTGACTAAATAGATGTCAGAGCCTAAAAAGCCCGCGGTTGCGGGCCTTTTTCGTACTTAAAGGCCAGTTTTCAAAAACCGCTTCACCAAAGATGCAAAACAGCATTTGGACACGTGTCTGCTAATCCTTATATGCCACGGGCGTCCCCGGGCATTCACCGCCTCACTTAAATGATAATCATCAATATGGGTCGTCATCGACTTTCATTATGAAAACCGATGACGGCTAAGGCATCCGCATCTGTGTCCGAATACTTACCGTTCATGCAATTCTTAACAAAGCGCCCGAACGCGTCAGGTATCGTTTTTCGAGTTGCAGTTCCATCTGGCTGACCTTGTTCTCCAAGCTCTCGCGGTTCAAGATTCGATTTTTGGCGTGCAGCAGCGTTTCCCTGAGCGCCTCCTCGTTTATCGGTTTTAGGATATATTCGAGAAGGCGTCGAGCTGCACGGCCCACCTCGCGTAGTCAAATTCGTCGCAGCCGGTGACTACTAGCCCGTTGCCCGACGGCAGGGCCCACTAGAACCACTTTTGTCCAATTATGGGTTGTTCTTATTATATGGTTACGGGCTGTGAAAGTCGTTCCAGTATTCTGTTTTTTACACAGAATCGACCTTCATAAACGCGAATTGCTCGACTAACTTATTGACCATCGTGGTGACATTATGAAAACGCCCAATACCGCCGTTGTCGCGCGTTAAACTCTTTTATTACGCAGTTTAAGATTTTGTTAATAGGAAACTGAAAAAAACATGAAGAAGCGTTATAATATCAATAACGAATCAAAGGAGAAAAGCTTCGATGACTTTACAGCAATTAAAATACATCATTGCCATCGCGGAGTGCGGGTCCATTACCTCTGCAGCACAAAAACTGCTTGTAGCGCAGCCCAGCCTCTCAAAGGCGGTTTCTGAATTGGAGAAAGAAATGGAAATAACCATATTCTACCGCAATAACAGAGGCGTATGTTTGTCGGAAGAAGGCTCTAAGTTCCTCTCGTATGCCAGGCAGGTCATAGAGCAGGCAGAGCTTTTAGAGCAGCAATACAAGCAGAAAGAAACGATACGCCACGTTTTTTCCATTTCCGCACAACATTATTCATTTGTTGTGAACGCCTTTGTCGCATTGGTCAAAGAATACGCTCAGGATAAATACGAGTTTACCCTGAGGGAATCAAGAACACACAATATTATTGAAGACGTACGAACTTTTCGCAGTGAGCTTGGGGTCATATTCCTAAGTAATTTTAACCGCGAGGTGATTCTTCGAATTGTACAAACGGACGACCTAAAATTCACTTCGCTGTTTACTGCAAAGCCGCATGTTTTTGTTAGCCGTAAAAATCCCCTCGCAAAAAAGAAGCTTGTAACGCTTGACGATTTGAAAGCATTTCCAAGACTAACCTACGAACAGGGCATCAACAATTCTTTCTATTATTCCGAGGAACTGCATAGCACCGAGGAAAGCCCGAAAAGCATCATGGTTGCCGATCGCGCAACTCTGTTCAACCTCGTGATCGGTCTTAGCGGATATACCATCTCATCCGGTATTTTAAGCAGCGATTTAAACGGTACGAATATTGTGGCAATTCCTCTTGAAAGCGAAGAAATGATGGACATAGGCTATATCGCGCCGACAGGCAGACCGCTGAGCACCGTTAGCGAACGCTATTTGGAACATCTGCGCAAGTATATCGCCGATTATACGTCATAGCTTATAGCTATGAATCTCTATGAAAAAGAGGTATTAACGCATACCAGCTTCCCCATGTTACACTGTTTACAATATACACGGGGAAGCTTTTTTTGCTTATCAACAAACTTCATGCTAAGGGAGATTGGTTTATGCGTACTTCCATTATAGGATACCCGAGAGTTGGCACAAATAGAGAGCTCAAGTTTGCCACGGAAAAATATTTTAGAAAAGAAGCTTCCGCGGACGAGCTGCAAGCCGCGGTGAAGGAAATCCGAATGAGCCAATGGCGCATACAAAAGAATACAGGATTGAATTTTATACCGTCCAACGATTTTTCGTTTTATGATGCTATGCTGGATACGGCAATGCTATTCAACATCGTTCCGGGCCGCTATACTTCCTTGGGATTGTCCCCACTCGATACCTATTTTGCAATGGCAAGGGGCTACCAGGGCGAAGCCGGTGATGTAAAGGCGCTTGCCATGAAAAAATGGTTCAACACCAACTATCACTACATGGTGCCCGAGATTGACGACGGCACCATGCTGAAGCTTGTCGGCACAAAGCCCTTTGATGAATTTGCAGAAGCAAAGGCCATCGGCATCCAGACAAAGCCTGTTGTAATCGGCGCATTTACCCTCCTTAAAATGCTGAGATATACCGGCGGAAAAAAAGCCGAGGATTACGCCGAAGCGGCAATGAACGCATATTCCGAACTTCTTTCAAGGTTTAACGGCCTTGGAGCGGAGTGGGTGCAGTTTGACGAGCCTTATTTGGTATACGATCTGACGGAGAAAGACATTGCCCTTTTTGAAAAGCTATACAGCGGCATCCTTTCCTCCAAAAAAGAGGCGAAGGTTTTGCTCCAGACCTATTTTGGAGATGCACGCGATTGCTATAGCAACCTCTTGGCCCTTGACTTTGATGGTATTGGGCTGGATTTCGTGGAAGGAAAGGAAACGCTCGAGCTTGTGAATAAGAACGGCTTTGCAAGCAATAAGCTGCTCTTTGCGGGTGTTGTGAACGGAAAAAACATCTGGCGGAACAATTACAGAAACACGCTGACCATACTTGATGCATTGAAGGAAAAGCGCATTGATACGGTGGTCAGTGCCTCCTGCTCACTGCTCCACGTTCCGTATACGCTGAAAAACGAACGCATGCTGCCCCAGAAATACACCGAGCATTTTGCCTTTGCCGAGGAAAAGCTTGCAGAGCTTGCCGCATTGAAAACCTTGTCGGCATGCGATTACCGCGAACATAGTGCGTTCCAAGCCAACACCAATCTTTTTGAAAGTCGGCCGGATTGCGACGATCCCGCTGTGCAGGAAAACGTTGCAAACATTGTGGACACCGATTTCACAAGGCTTCCGGAATTCTCAAAGAGAGAGGCCATTCAAAAAAAGGAATTCCAATTACCTGCCTTCCCAACCACGACCATCGGCTCTTTCCCTCAGACAGCGGATGTGAAGGCCGCCCGCACCGCTTTCAAAAAAGGCGATATCAACGAAGAAGAGTATCTGGAATTCAACCGCAGAAAGATTGCCGAATGTGTAAGCCTGCAGGAAGAAACCGGGATCGATGTGCTGGTGCACGGCGAGTTTGAACGAAACGACATGGTCGAGTATTTTGGGGAGCAGCTGAACGGTTATCTGTTTACCGAAAAAGCGTGGGTGCAATCGTATGGCACCCGCTGCGTCAAGCCTCCGCTGATTTGGGGTGATGTTTCCAGAAAAAAACCCATGACGATCGCGTGGTCTGCCTATGCACAGAGCCTGACCGAAAAACCGATGAAAGGCATGTTGACCGGCCCCGTTACCATTTTGAACTGGTCTTTTCCCCGCGAGGATATCTCGGTGAAGGAAAGCACCTATCAGATTGCTTTGGCGATCCGCGAGGAGG
The DNA here is from genome assembly GCA_050945835.1 of Christensenellales bacterium. Classification (GTDB taxonomy): domain Bacteria; phylum Bacillota; class Clostridia; order Christensenellales; family JBMNTQ01; genus JBMNTR01. The sequence continues at coordinate 164,479 of JBMNTR010000002.1, forward strand.
TGCTGGATCTGGAAGCGAACGGCATTCGCGTAATTCAAGTGGACGAAGCGGCGCTCCGTGAGAAGCTTCCGCTCAGAAAAAGCGACTGGTACAGCGAATATCTGGACTGGGCGATACCGGCGTTTCGCCTTGTTCACAGCGGGGTAAAGGCGCAAACGCAAATCCATACGCATATGTGCTACAGTGAAATTAGCGATATCATTCGGGCGATTGATGAAATGGATGCCGATGTCATTACTTTTGAGGCTTCCCGTTCCGACTTGTTGATACTGGATTCTTTGAAAGAAAATAATTTCAAGACCGCGGTGGGCCCCGGCGTTTACGACATCCATTCTCCAAGAGTGCCCTCCGCGCAGGAAATTAAATCCGCACTGTATAAAATGCTCGAAAAGATCGATGGGGAAAAGTTGTGGGTGAATCCCGACTGTGGACTGAAAACGAGAGGCGTTGCCGAAACGATCGCAAGCCTTGAAAATCTCGTAACGGCAGCGAAGGAATTGCGAAATGAAAATCGCTGAGCTGTTTTCAAAAAAGACGATATTCTCTTGCGAAGTGTTCCCGCCTAAGCCGACATCTTCGGTCAATACGATTTATGAGACGCTTGACGGATTAAAAGATATATCGCCCGATTTCATCAGCGTCACTTACGGCGCGGGCGGTGGCAGCAACAATGGCGAAACGTTCAAAATCGCTTCGGTCATTAAGGAATGTGGTATTGATAGCGCAGTGCATCTCCCGTGTATCGGGCTAACCAAAGCGGAGGTGTTGGAAAAGCTTTCGAAAACCAAGGGTATCGGCGCGAAAAATATTCTGGCTCTGCGCGGCGATATCCCAAACAATAATTATGTTCAGGGAGATTTCAAATACGCTTCCGATCTCATTGCTTTTATCAAAACGCAGGGCGATTTCAATATCATAGCGGCCTGCTACCCCGAGGGACATATTGAAGCAACAAACAAGGTGGAGGACATTCGAAACCTTAAAATCAAGGTAGACGCGGGAGTCGATCATCTGATTACACAGCTTTTCTTTGATAATGACTATTTCTATTCTTTTGCCGAGCGCTGCCAGTTGGCGGGCATCCATGTTCCGATTCAAGCGGGCATTATGCCGGTTGTGAATAAGAAGCAGATAGAACGGATGTCTTCGTTGTGCGGAGCGACTATGCCGAAAAAGTACATCGCAATGATGGAGCGCTACGAACACAACCCGATTGCCATGCGGGACGCGGGTATTGCCTATGCGATAGATCAGATTGTCGATTTGATCGCGCAGGGTGTTGATGGGATTCATCTTTATACCATGAACAACCCATACATCGCCCGGAAAATACACGAAGCAATACACAGTCTAATCTGATGGTGCGCCTGTATCCTATCAGGCCAAAAGCATTATGAGAAATAATGATATCGGGTTTTCTTGAAGCGAAGATGATACTGTGCAATGAACAGTCTGCAACACACTCACCATGTATCGCTGGAGCGGCTGGAGGAGGACAATGTTCCGCTCTCCAGCTTGGTGGACAAGCAGTTGGCTTCCGCTATATACCATGGGTCGGCATTTTTGTTCAAGGCGGCCTGCGAAATTCAGCAGAAAATACATCTTGTTTTAGGGATCACTGCCAAAAATTCGATTTATATTTCGCAAGTCCATACCCATTATATAAGCGTAATTTATATGATCAGGTTATTCCAGCCTGATGTTTTTGCTGCGTACTACATCAAGCTGTTCGGTATTCCAGTTCCCGTAATCTGCGTAAATCATGCCAAGGCGCGCCTGTGCGCAAAAAACAAAATACTGCATTTATGAACAAGCGGGTATGTTGGGCATTACCAGCGCATGCCCCTTTTCCCCATGCCAAAAGGGTGGAAAAGGGATTAGACTATCCCTTCGCAATTCTCAACAGTGACCCTGATACGCTATGACGCGGAGTGTCTTTTATACCAGCTGAACAGCCCCATAGACATTTTCCGTGCCTTGAGAGCTCTTGGAGGGGAAATAGCAGCAGGATTCCCGGATACAACTGGGATTCTTCTCGGAATAGGCGCAGTGGATGGCGGGAAGATCCAAACCCAGAGCCAAATTCGTTTGAATCTGTTTTGCGGCAGATTCCAACGCGGCAAAGGTCGTGCGTTTGCAGCAGCGCGGCCCCGGATGCTTTGAAATTTCCAGCAGCGTCTCTCCGGTCGCCCGGTTTACCGCACTCCAGCTCTCCTTGGCATAGGGCGTACACTCGGTCATGATGCTCCAAAAGATTCCCATTCCCACCGCGGCCCCACAGGCACCATAAAAGCCGCAAAAGCCAGGGAGAACATTTCTGGCCCGCTCCAACGCGGCGGAAAGATCCTGCTCCAGCTGCTGGACACTCTCCTTCCTTTCCTTCCGGCAAACGGTTAATAGAGACGCCGGAACAATGTAGTGGTGAGCGGGGCAGTGAATCGGCAGCCCTTCTATCTGCATCAGAGCCTCTGCCAGCGGCAAAAGTTCCAGCGTTTCCTGCTTTTGAAACTGATCCAGACACATGGCTGTAATCACCGGATAAAACGGCTCCATTGACGGCATCTTCATGGCTGCACCTCCGAGCTCCCCCAACTGTTCGATCAATACATGCAGGGTTTGTGTATACTCCCCCAAGGTCTGCACCCAATTGGTCAGACAATCCCTTCCCTCCTCCGTAATCCGGTAAGGGACGGCATCTTCTCCCGTGGAGGTCTCGCGGGTAATTAAGCCCTTTTGCTCCATGGTTTTTAAGTATCGGTAAATCCCGGCAGGGTCCGGTCCAACCGAGAAAAAAGTCTCGTAGTCCCGCATCTGCTTGATAATTGCGTAGCCTGTGCACGTCTGCCGCAACAGTATGGATAAAATGATGGGCTGGATAAAGCGATCCAGATTTTTGCCCAGACAAGCGCAGGTTCTGGGAGCTTGCTTTGTGGATTTCACGGTTGTTCCTCCTTCATTTCCAAGGGATCATAATGGCCTGTAAACGCTCAAGCAGCTTGTTGAGCAGAATAATCACCATACCCATTAAAAAGATGCCCGCGATCACATTGGTGTAATTCGCGTAGTGGGCGTAGTTGATGATGTAGTAACCCATGCCGCTGGTCGCCCCCATCATTTCTGCAAAGGTCAACAGCATAAAAGAGGTGGCGAGCGTCACCTTGAGCCCGCCAATGATTCCCGGAAGAAGGGACGGCAGCAGGATGCGAAAGATCATTGCGGCATCGCTGACGCACAACGCTCTGGCCGAATCCAAAATTCGCTGCTCCACCGCTCCAACCCGGATAATGGTGTTCAAAAACATGGGGAGAAATACCCCCAAAAAGATAATCAGCATGGAAGCGCTGCGAAAGGACGGCATCAGCGCGATCAGGTAGGGGGCATAGATAATGGGGGAAATGGGGGCCATCACCTGAGCAATCGGAAAGAACAGTGCGCGAAGGCGCTCTGTCCAGCCCACCAGCAGACCCAGCAGTACCCCGAGGCAAACGCCGAGCACGCCGCCCACCAGAAGCAGCTGCAACGAGGAGACGATCCCCCGCAGCAGGAGGGGATATTGCGTGATGTACACATGGAACACATCCTCCGGCGCGGGAACCAGCACCGGATGCATGACATTCAGCTTGGTGGTGCACAACTCCCATACCAGAAGCAGTGTCCACACCAAACACAGCAAATCGCTGTTCCAGACGCGGCGAAACCGCCACATCAGCAGCCCGAACGCCATGATAAGCAAAACAACCGCCAGAAATGCAGCGGGGGATTCCACCGCCTTCTCCCCGGGAGCCAGAATCAACGCAATCAGCATGAGCGGCAGAACGATGGAGAAAACACCAGTCCAACGATGTCTCATAGCGGCCCTACGCTCCTTTCCGAGTTGGCATCGATGCCGGCTGCTCCCGGTCCAGCCAATCCAGCAAGGTCCTGCGCAGCTCTTGGTAGGACTCAACGCACTGCAAGGCCTCTATCCGGCGCGGGCGTGGCAGCAAAACCGGAACTTCCTCCCGCACGCCGCCCATTCCCATGCAGATCACACGGTCGGCCAGAAGCAAGGCTTCGTCCACGTCGTGGGTGATGAACACCACGGTTTGCAGGCGGCTTTCTCCCTGCCACAGGCCCACCAGAAGCTGTTGCAGCTCCATACGGGTTCCGGCATCCAAAGCTCCAAACGCCTCATCCAGCAGCAAGACCTCAGCGTCCATTCCCAGGGCCCGGGCAAGGGCCGTTCGCTGCTGCATTCCGCCGGACAACTGGCTGGGATATTTGTGGGTGTCATCTGCCATGCCCACCCTCTCCAAAAGGGATAGGGATTGCCGTCGGGCCTCCTTTCGCCCCATACCGCGCTTTGCCTGCCGTATCCCAAACGCAACATTTTGCAGGGCGGTCATCCACGGAAAGAGGGAGTCGTTCTGGAACACCACTGCCCGGCGGGTGTCCGGCCCTTCCACAGGCCGGCCGTCGATGAGAATTCGCCCGTGGGAGGCTTGCAGCAGACCCGCCAGAGTATGCAAAAGGGTAGTTTTGCCGCATCCCGACCTCCCCACGATACAGACAAACTCACCGCTTTTGATTTCCAGGTTCAACTCCTGCAATACCGGCCCGGAATGGCTGGGATAAGAGACAGAAAGCCCCTCAATCTGGATACTGGACATCAAGCGTTCCCCCTATTCTTCCAGCTCTTGAAGGAGTGTCTGATAGGTTTGATTGTCCGGCTCCCGCTCCGCTATAGTGTGCAGGGCCTGGGCGTAAACCTCCGTATCAACGTGCTCGGCCATGTCCTTGCCTGTAGCGATGTCCCCGTTGGCCTCCATGGTCTGGTAGAACTCGACCACCTTCTCCTTCTCCGGGGCCAACGAGACGATCATCGCGTTTTCATAGGTTCCATCCAAGCCGTAGAGAACCGCTTCCGCGTAGGTTTCGTGCTGTCCGCTGTACGCCGCCAGCTTGGCGATGGCGGTTTGCTTGTCATTCAGATAGACGTCATAGGCCCGCAGGTTGGCAATCTGGAACTTGACCAGATCATCCCTGCGGGTGTCCAGCACCTTGCGGGAAGTGGTTTGGCGGCAGCAGGGGAAGTTGGGGGCCAGCTCGCCGACCCGCTTTTCCACCACCAGCCCGGCCTGCATGGCCACATAGCCCTGTCCGCTGTTGAGAAATCCCATATCCACCTCGCCCTTTCGGACAGCCTCGATAATGGTCTGCTGGGAGTCCAGCAGGACAAACTCCACATCCTCTTCCAGATCAAAGCCCGCTTGGCGCAGAAGTCCCTTGGTCACCATATGACCGGTCTCCATGCGGTAACAGCCCACCCGCTTGCCGCGAAAATCCTCCAGTGTGTGGACGGAACCGGCGTTTTCCGGCAGCACAACGATCTCGCTGCCCTCGGCAATGGTTCCGCCAAACACCACCACATCCGATCCCTGAGAAACAAAGGTAGCGGAGGGAATGACTCCAAAAGGGAGCACATCCAGCTTGCCCATATCAACGGCGGTCATACCCTCGCTCAGATTGGAGATGGTTTCAAAGGCAACCTCAATGCCCTCCTCCTCGTAATAGCCCAGCTCCTTTGCCAGAATAATACAAGCCGTCTTGATATCCTTGCCTGCCATGCCCACTCTGAGCGTTGCCACAGCCTCCCCGGATGCAGAGCTGATCTTTGGAGCAGGTGCGGGATTTTTTGAGGCAGGTGCAGCAGAACCGCATCCTGCAAGCAATAGGACAGTCGCGGCACATACTGCCATTCCACGGGCAAATTTCTTTCTCATCGTCTCATTCTCCCCCATACTTGAACATCTCTAGTAGAGCAGGTCTACTATTTGAATTTATTATAAGGCGAATGGGAGTTCGATTCTTGTACAAATCGGTTGCTTTTTGGAAAGAAACAAGTTTGTTTGGCGTGCAATAAACGGATGACAGACATCCCCGCGACACAGAAAAACTGCCGCGGCAATCTGCATCTGCTGCGGCAGTTTTGTGATTCCTTGCTCAAAAAGGGAGGAAATGGGTTTGATCGGCAAGGAGCGCCGGGTTTCTGTCTATCCTGCTTTTCCCACCAAGCCGGGATACAGTTCCGCCGCCTTGCGGATGCTCCGGCGAGGATTCATCCCCTTGCCGGCCAGCACCACGATGGTGCCCACAGAATCCGGTGCTTTTCCGGCCCAGGGCAGCACATTGACTTGTGCCCCAACGCAATCCACCAGATAAAGCTCTCCGCCCAGCCGGACAAAACCCTTCACCCGATAAGTGTCCTCGATAAACATCCCGATAAAGTGCTCCAACTGCTTGGGTGTCATCTCTTCACCGATGGAAACCGTGTAGTCCTGCAGGGTCAGGTCCTTGCTGCGGGTATCCTCCGGTTCAGTCCGGTTGCGGCCAAGGCTCTCCAACCAGCTCGGCTCCAGATTTCCATGCTGCGTCAATTGGATCACGGCATCGGGATACCGGTCCCGAATGCTCTGAACCGTCTCGTCGATCTGATCCGCCGTCGCAAGATCGGTCTTATTGACCAGCACCAGATCGCTTACCGACAGCTGCTTGGCACAAACCCGGGCCGTGTGCAGCACTTTATGGAAGCGAAGCGCGTCCACCAGGCAGATGGCGCCTTTGTAAGAATACGCCGAGAATCTTTTGGCCTCAAGAACCTTTCGGATGGAAGTGGGATCCGAGAGACCGGAGGCCTCTACCACCACAACCTCAGGCGGATCATGTAGGATATCCTCCAGCACCTCCTCAAACTTGTCCAGACGGCATGTGCAAAAGATGGAACCGTTGTTGATTTCATCCAACGCTGCGCCCACCTCCGTCAGCAGCTGGCTGTCCACCCCTACGCGGCCAAACTCATTGACGACAATGCGCATTTTTTTGGGCGCGAGCAGTCGGACAAAGTTTTTTAAAAAGGTGGTCTTCCCTGCTCCCAGAAATCCGGTAATCAAATAAAAATCAATCAATGAGATCCCATCCTTACATCGCTGCGTTGATCGCCGCGTCGAGCTCATCGTTGTTGGGAATGATGGATGAAAACTTCAGCTCCCCATTGATGTAGATGCTGGGCAGATTCTTGACGCCCATCTTTTTGCAGCGGGCAATGTTTTCCTTCACGGTGAACTTGTACTCCACCACATCGATCTTATCTCCAAAGCGCTCCTTGGCCGCATCGGCTGCGCCCATCATGTAGGTGCAGGCGGCACAGGTGGCGCTGTCCAGAGTGAATACCTCCACAAAGGGTTTTTCCAGGGCGGCGTAATCGGGCAGCTCCACCTCAATGTCATCGTCAACAGCCACGTAGTTCTTCAAGATCTCCCGCACCTTATCCGGCTCCAGCACTGCTTGGGCCACACCGATGGCATTTTCCACCGGCACATCATAGGGCATGTCGCAGCCCGGTGCAATCAGCAGGTTACGAGTGTCGTCCACACTGTCGATCAAGTCGATGGTGCACTTCATATTATCCTGCTGGGTACCGTGGAGCATAACGGTGGTCAGGGGGATGTTACCGCCCATGACGATGTTGTACTTGTCGGTAATCCGCTTGGCAGCCACCAAATCCACGTTCTCATCAACCGAAATCGAGTCCGGATTGGTGTGGCACATCACCTCGATATTGCGGGTGGCATCGCCGCAGACAAAGAAGGAGGAGAACACGCCGCGCTCGCGGAAATGATCGAAGAAGGCGACGTAAGGCTTGGTCAGAAAGTCCTCAAAGTGATCCGAGGAAATCTGGGACACCAACGGATCCACCACCGCGATGACGTCCATACCGGCATCGATGTACATGTCGGCTACGGCCTTGCCGACCTCCATACAGTAGTTGAGCAGGTCTGCTACATATTCCTCCTCATCATACATATCCATGAAGATTTCATTGCCGCGCAAATGGGATGCCAAGGTAAAGGGACCACAAATCAAGCCGTACAGCGCGGTGGTATCGCCGACAGCTTCCTTCATCCGGCGCATGACATTGAGCACCATGGGCAGCCGGCCGTCTTCTGCCTTGGGCACCGTGCATATGCAGGGTACGGTTGCGGTGTCCTCCAACGGATGGGTTTTGACGGAAGGGGGGGAATCCTTTGCCCACATCAGCTCACAGCCCAGAATTTCGGCCTCGATTTGCAGGTCGAACATGATGGGCTGACCGTGGGGCTTGTACAGCTTGTTGACCTCGATGAGTGCATCAAAAAGAGTATCTTCCTGTGTCAGAATCTCAGTCGCGTCTTTGCCGGTCAGTTTTCCAGCATGAACGCCTGCAAAGGGAACCCATGCAATTGAATCTGTTTTTTCATGTCTCAGTGTGGCGATCAATGTCTCCTTTGGTGTTTTCATAGCAATCGACTCCTTTGGGTGGGTTTTTTGGTCACCTGTTGCCATTATAGTATAACCCCACTCAATACTTCTTGTATTTATGAGGTATTTTTTGTAATATCAATTTGTAATATCAAGCTGAAGCGCATTCTTGAGCGGGGGTAGAAAATCTGAACATCTGAAGTTGGAATCGTTCAGATAGCCGCCCTCTTTTATTGAGGTTTATAGCAGAAGTGTTTTAGAGCGAATTCCAGAACTGAAAAATCGGAAAACACAAAAATCGATGTGTAAAAATGTGAAAAATCAACTTTTGAAGCTCTAATTCCAGTTTTTATTTGCTGCATAGCCTTGTTCCATTAGGTTGCCTCTATCTTATCTGGAATCTTGTTGTTCATCCGATCGAGCTTTCAAATTACCGGCATCTCACATGTTTTCATGCAGAGTGCGGCGAAGGTTTTGCGCTACAGCCCGACCTACCGAGATAATGAGATGAGCAAGCAGGTGTTTCAGTTGCTGATGTAGAATCCAGCGGATACTGTACCAGAGGCCAAAACCGAATAGCCAAAAATGAAACCCACATAGGATTCCGAACATCTCAGGTGGGTTTCTCTATGGACACCTTTGTGACAAAAAAATATATCTGTTCCCTCTGTACAGATCCGGCATTTGTGTGTATAGACTTAAAAGTCATCCTCTTCCTCGTCTTCGTCAGAAAGCAACTTGTCCAGAAACATGCACTCCGCCGCCCGCTCGAAGCTGTCAAGCTCTCCGTCGCAATTAAAATCAAACAAATCTCCAAATAAACCCTCTATCTTCAGTCCTCCTTTTTTAAATATCCTTCCTTTTGCTGTTTGGCGTCCAGTTTTTGTCTCAAATCCCTGTGGGAAGGATAATCATATGACTTGGTGCGGCACATCAAGCAGGAACAATGGATTTTGCTCTTAGCCAATCTGCCGGGATAGCCTCTTGTCCATCCTTCATACAAATCACCACCACCCAGATGCTTGAGCAAGCGCGACTGATTGCGGATAACGCGTTTGCGCTGCTTTCGATAGTAAGCACGATCTCTGTTCAATTGCATCAGCTCCTCGACAATCGGGCAGCCTGCAGGGAGTGTCGGGGAATGGGTTCCCTACAGGCCGCCTATGTTGTCGGGATAAGCGGATCGAATCATAGTGGTGTCCTTTCTTTAACGATATCAGTTCTAGACCGACTCTGTAATAGAGTCTACGGAAACCTGTGAAAAGGTGTCGGACTTGTCTTGGTCTTCAAGGGTAACATCTATTTTAACATTTAGCTTCTTGTCCGGCAGGACGCGTGCAATCACCTTGGTTTGCGTCATAAATCGTACCACGGCAGCACACTCGCCGGGAAGCTCATCGTAGATACGCCCGGCACTCATGGTGCCTCCGGCGGTAGTGCGAGGGCTGTTTGCCACATAGCCGACCCGCCCCAACAGCGGGGCAAGAACCTCGATCGCCTCGTCATCATGGATATTGTCCGGCTCCTTCTTAAGCGTGAGCAATGTGCCAATTTTGAAGGGCTTCATGTCATAGTAAAAACCGAGCCCCGTGACTGTGATGTAAAATTCGTTCTCAAACATGAAGAACACCTCCCTGTATACTCAGTATAGCAAATGAGGTGTCCGACAGTACGGACTATGATTTATATATGTACTTTTCTGCATGCTGTGAGATCAGCTTCGCCATGGACTGGCGCAGAGACTCAGGCTCAAGAATTTCGGCTTTGTTTCCAAACTGGAATACCCAGCTAAGAAACACCGGGCTTTCGGAAACCTCTGCGCGAATCTCAAACCCGTCTTCCCTTTTTCGGAGGATTGCATCGCTGCCGAATCTATCCAGCACTGGGTTAACAAGTCTGTTGTCAAACCAGAGTGTAGCGGCAACCAGCTCACCGGTGAACATGCCAAAGAAGCGTTTGGTATGCCGGGCCAGATTAAAGTGCTCTTTATCCGGCTTGTCCGCTTTTTCATCACAGACTTCAACGTTACTCATACGATCCACTCGGTAGTGGGTGAAGTCCTCATATTTGGGAGTGTAGCAGATGAGATAATATTTATCATCATTCCAGCACAAAGCCATCGGTGTATAGCAATACATCTCGCCGTTTTTACGGTAGACACGCTTCTTGTCAATGTTGTAGTCGAAATATTGAAAACTGATTTTGCAGCCCTGGTTGATGGCGGCATGGATGGCATCAATGTTGTAATAAATACTCTCGTTCACGGGCTTTGGGCGATCGGCAACAATGACCTGACGCTTTAATTGCTTTGCTTGAGGTTGGCTGGCCAAGGCCGAGAGCTTCTTGATCAGCTTCGTACTCTTTTTCGATGTAATGAAGCGTGAGCTTTGAACGGCGTCCACCAAGAGCTTGAGCTCCGGCAGCTCAAAATCGCGGGCATCTATGTAGTATCCAACGCTTTTGGATTTGTGCGATTCAATGTCAAGCCCGAAGTGACGCAGCAGCTCCATGTCGGAATAGAGAGACTTGCGCTCCGCTTTGATGCCGTATTCAGACAAAGCCGCAATCAGCTCCTGCATCGTCAGCATGTTATCCGCATCCGTTCGCTCCAGCAGGATTTTCATCACATATAGAAGCTTCATTCTTTGGTTTGGGGAGCTGGGCATAGTGTTCCTCCTTGCCATATTCATAACCTAATTATCCATTGTTCGCCTAAGTCCACTGTTGCGAACGATCGGAATCGTGCCATCTCAATCGGCGGGTTTAAATGATAGCCGTTCGAGAAACGTTTCAATTTCATAGAAACAGATAGGTCAGCCGCCAACTCATTGATGCTTGATATGGTTTGGCATTGTAATGATTTTTTGTCATATCAATACTCCTTGCCAAATGCCCCAAATTGTTATGATATATCAATATATTATATCACATTAGCTGTCCAGCGAAAAAGACTTTGTCGAAAAACAATGCTTTTTATCATGACTGCATAACACAATTATCATCCTGAGGACTACCTATTTATGAGCGGGGCCGTCTTTTTGTATTCAACTTTAATTCAAAGGGAGAGAAGAACTATGTTGAAGATCCGCGCATCGTTAACCTGACCGCCACCCCGGCATCCGTACCAACAACGCCACCGGAGCCACCTACGCCATGCTGTTTGGGATCGGCTGTATTCTTTCACAGTTTCAGACTTTACACACCCTTGCAGTGTATTTTTATCATCATCTTTGCACGGGCCGGTTTTTGATCAGCGATTCACCATCCAGCAAAATCTCACCGCCTGTTGCCTTACGTTGCGTTGTGAGCATGCTGATGGTTGTGCTTTTTCCCGCTCCATTGGGCCCTAAAAACCCAAAAACTTCACCCGCGTTTTACATGAAAGCGGATACCTCTAACAGCCGCTATTGTATGACCCTTTGGCATTGCAAGGATTTTAATAATCTCTTCGGTTTTTTCGCCCTCTTGACCATGCTCTACTGCTTCAAGAACACATCAAAAACTATTTTATTATTTTCTAAATGACGATGCTTTAACAATGGGTTGCTGTTGTAATAATTATATAAATGCAAGCGCGGGCGTTTGAAGGTTATGCCAACCTTGAAACTTCCGCGTTAGACGGCAAGTCCGTCGCGCTGATCACCTGTGCTGCCCGTTTCGCTATTCGTGCAGCGCGACGGGTAAGAACTTGGTCATAGGGCAGCTTAATGCAGACGTGGCGGACTAAAATCGGTAAAGGTAACATTGCGATAACAACTTTCCCTAAAATCCATGATAAAATATTAAACAGTGCCTATAGCCTTGGAGGTGATATATATGATAGCGAACAGAATTATGATTGTGGAAGATGATAAAGGAATTTCCGATGCACTTGCGTTGAATATGCAGTTTGTGGGATACGACTACATGATTTTTTCGGATGGCAGGCAAGCAGCTGATTATCTCTTTGAGGATCACGCTTTTGACCTTGCGCTTTTAGATATCATGCTGCCCGGAATCGATGGCTTTGAACTTTTCGGTCATATGGAGAAATATAGTATCCCTGTAATCTATATGACGGCAAAGACCGATTCCGCATCTGAAATCAAAGGCTTGCGCGACGGCGCGGAAGATTACATCGTAAAGCCTTTTGAAACTGTAACCCTGATGGTACGCATCGAGAAGGTACTCCGGCGCACGGGCAAGCTGAACACCGTGTACCGCATTAAGGACATAGAGGTTAACAGTGAAAACCGCACGGTAAAAAAGGCGGGTGAGCTGATCGATCTCCAGCCGATGGAACTGGATGTGCTGCTGATGCTCTTAAAAAACAAGAATATGACGGTTTCCCGCGAACGATTGCTGGCTGAAATATGGGGATATGATTTTGTAGGTGAAACCCGCGTTGTGGATGTCAAAATATTCGGTCTTAGAAAAAAGCTTGATCTTGGGGAGCAAATAAAGTCCATCCCCAAGCTGGGGTATCGATTGGAGGAACGTTGATATGAAGCTATGGCAAAAAACCTCCTTGATCTGTATTTCGGTGCTGGTCATGATTGTTTCGGCGTGTTCAACGAGTTTGCTCATCCGCTCAAAGAACGCCATTTTAGATCTAACATATCAGCAGGTTCAGATAAAGCAACAAAATTTGGCGGCGTCTTTTTTGGAAATGGCAAACTACTATATAACGGACACGGATTCCGATACGCTTAAAAGCTCGCTCGTCCACTATTGCTTTACAAGATTTGCGGATGCATCCTCTGTGTTGGTTCGTGGCAATGAAACACTGTTTTCCGGCATAAGCATCGCCCCGGAGGAATTCCTTTTGCTCGATAAAGAGTTCTTTGAACAAGAGTTCTACGAAGGAATGCTCGAAGGCAGAAACATATTGATTGTGGGCAGCCCTGTTCAGATACATGGAAGTGAATACGGCGTTTATGTGGTAGAGGATATTTCTACAGTGTATAACAGCATCGTGGACATGCTATGGTTATTCGTGATGGTCAGCGTCACTGGAATACTGATTGGCGCGGTGCTGATTGCATTTCTGATGCACCGCAGCACCAAGCCGCTTATGGCGCTGGCCGGAGTTTCCCGGCGCATTGCGCATGGAGAATATGCGATACGCTCCGATGTAAACACAAACGATGAAATTGGCATGTTGTCGGGAGATTTTAACCGAATGGCCGACGCCGTTGAAGCGCACATTGACGAATTGACGGAAACTGCCGAGCGGCAGCGGCTGTTTATCGGCGGGGTAACGCATGAATTCAAAACACCGCTCACTTCTCTTTTGCTGCACGCCCGTATGCTCCGGCGTGCCAACATGACGGACGAGGAAAAGGACAATTCCCTCGAACACATCGAAACACAATGCGAATGGCTGGAACGAATGGTGCAAGCGCTCTTAAAGCTCATATCACTGGAACAGCGCATAGAAATTCAAGATACATCGGTGGCCGAATTGCTCGAGCGAGTGCGGCAGAGCACACAGCAGACGCTTACACATCGAGGTGCCGTTCTTGAAATTCATTGTAAAACGGATTCCTTGCCGATGAATAGCGACCTGATGCACTCACTTCTCGTCAACCTCGTGGACAATGCGTCAAAAGCATATGATGCGGGCAGCAAGGGCCGGAAGGTCTATTTATCAGCATCCGACCATGTAATAGAGGTAAAAGATAACGGTCGCGGAATTCCGCAGGATGCGTTGAAGCGAGTATTGGAACCATTTTATATGGTGGATCAATCCCGAAGTAAGAAAAACAGTGGCAGTGGACTTGGGCTTGCTTTGGTGAAAAAAATTGCCGACGCGCATGCTGCAAAACTTATGATCGAGAGTATACCGGGGGAAGGTACAGCGATCCGGGTTGTATTTGAGATTACATAATCATTACATCTTGATGAAAGATTTTATGTTGGCGCTTTAGGCATAATGGAAGCATCAAAGCAAAAGGCGGTCTTATATCGATGAAAAAAACCCTTTCATTACTTCTCATGCTTGCTATGGCGGTAAATGTTTTTTCCGGTTGCCATAAAACGCCAGATAGCCCCATTGTGATTGGGAAAGATATTGACAATATGATTGATAAGGCGGTGGAAAGCCCTGTGGCCGCCGCGGCGGATTCCGGCGAAGACCTGCGCACCCTGCTTATGGCGCCTGAAAGATTGACGCTTACGACGAAGGGCGCGAAGGGCAATTTGGTGGTTCATATTGATGCGGATGTCATGATTCCAGACGCTGCAAGTATGCCGGTGGCTAGAGTAGGCATGGAGCAGTTCAATGAAAACGATGTGGAAACCCTCTACAACACCCTCAATAACGGTGCCAAATCCATACGCCGGGATTCAGCAAGTCTTAGCACCTATTATTTGGAGCAGATGCAGGAATTAGAACAGATGATGGTGTCCGGAAATTATGGTGACAAATTTGGATCTAAAGAAGAAGTTGAGGCTTATATTCAAGAGTTGCAGCGGCAAGCAGCCACCGCCACCGATCATTACGAAGAGGCGGAACCGGACTTCTCCTTCAAAACCAGCCAGGATGAACAACTGAAACACCTTGGCCCCTATGCGCAGATATGCTTTACGCCGGACGATAAAATCATATCGGAAATTTTGGTGATGCAGGATGGTTTCTACGGGACAGGTTTATATGCGCAATTTATTCGCAATAAATACGGAGACAATGCGGGGAAGCAGGCCGGCACCCCTGCGATATCACAGGATGATGCGCAAAAAGTCGCCCAGGATATGCTCGTTAAGCTGGGGCTTATCGACTTTGTCTGCACAGCAAAACAGTTGAGTTCGACAGACGCTGCTTATAATAAGATGTTTACCTTCGGCCCTAGCGGCGCGGAAAATAACAGAAGCCTATACGAGTTTATGTTTACACGCACGATCAACAACGTGCCCATCACCTATACGAAGGATCGCGGGGATACCACCGTGCATCGATCTTACACAGAGCCCTGGATGTATGAACAAATACACATTTTTGTTGACGATGCGGGCGTGTTTTTTCTAAGCTGGAGCTCCCCTTATATCGTGGAAGAAATCGTATCGAATGCGTCATCCATGCTGCCATTTTCGGATATTCAAGATATCTTAGGCAGGATGATGCCCATCAAACACGATCATATGGATAGCGACGAACGGTATTCCTATGAGATGAACGTGACGGAGGTTCATTTGGGATTGATGCGCATCACCGAAAAGAATGTAGGTGACAGCGGGCTGCTCATCCCTGTGTGGGATTTCTTTGGAACGCTGACAATGAAAAAAGAAGGCGTAACGATGGAGAGTGATGATGAATTCTATACGTTTGCCTCATTCATCACCATCAACGCCATTGATGGCAGCATCATTGACAGGGAATTAGGGTATTGAGGCAAATGTGATGCCAATTTTCGTATAGTCTAAAAAACAGGTTGACATCTTCCGCCGTAACCTCTACAATAGTAGACAACATAACTACTGGAGTATGGAGAGGCGCAATATGAAAGAAACGTTATCAAGAAATGAATGGATATTAATGGAGGCATTGTGGAGCAGAAGCCCTATGTTTCTCTCGGAGATTATGGAGGCGACAAAGTCCTCTGTAGATTGGAACAGCAGCAGCTATTCAACCTACCTTAAGCGTATGACCGATAAAGGCTTGCTGACATACAAGACCATCAGCGGCAATCGTTGCTATTCGCCGTTGGTGCTTCGTGAGGATTGCATTGAAACGGAAACGAGCCATATCCTTTCTAAAATGACTGAGGACAGTAAGCGCCTGCTTTTGGCTAGCATGATTCAACAGAGCGGCCTTTCAGATACGGATAGGGCTGAGCTGCAAGAATTGATTATGCGATTGAGCAGCGGCACCAACAAGGAGGGCGAATATGAAGGCGATTAATATTTTGCTGGAAATCACCATCTATTCCGCTGTGCTATTTTGCGCCATTATGCTGCTAAAAACGTGCTTTAAGAACCGGATGTCGCCCTTTCTGCATCTTGCGATATGGGGACTGCTTCTCGCACGGCTGCTGATCCCCGTGACACTGGAAAGCTCCGTCCATTTGGTTGTGATCCCTGCCGGGATCAGCGACGAAGCAACGCAGCATGTACAAGTGCCCGCCATAGGCATGGATCCCACGCTGAGCAACAATGCGTCCGGCGCAAATCAAGCCCAGCAACAGACAAGCGCGGGGCAGCAGATGACAAATGCGGCAGCGCCCTCCACAGAGACGCAAACAGCTGCCGCGGCTCAAAGGCAGACCACCCTTTCACTGGAGCAAATTCTGCTATCCGTGTGGCTCGCTGGAGCGGGCGTTGGATTGCTGTATTTGACGATACTCTACATCATTTTACGCAGGCGAATCCGCGTCAATGCGCAGCCGCCGTCAAGCCGATTGCTGGAATTGTTCGATGAGGTCAAGGCCGAATTGAATATCCAAAAGAACGTTCGGATTATTGGTCAATGCGAATATGGAACACCCGCAGTGCTGTTCCCTAATACGGTGCTTATGCCAATCAACACGTTGGTATCCATGCGTGACGATGAAGTAAAATATGTACTGCGTCATGAGCTGATGCATTTTAAGCGCCAAGACCATATCCTGGGCTTGTTGCTATCCATTTTGAATGCAGTATATTGGTTTAATCCCATCGTTTGGATTGCATGTAAGCAGATTCGTTCGGATATGGAAATTGCCTGCGATGGTGATGTCGTCCGGTATTTTAGTAAAGATGAGAAAAGCACCTATGCTGCCATTATTCTCTCCCTGTTTTCCAAAAAACAATACGGCAATCTGGTGCTGGGTATGGTGCAGGGAAACACCAAAAAAGAGGCTGAAAGAAGGATTAGAGGAGTATTTATGCGACAAAAAACAGGTAAGCGTGTACGGGCAACGGCTATTTTACTGACGGCGATTATGCTGCTCACTTGCTTCACGACAGCCTGTCAGCCTACGCCGGAGGAAAATGTGGTTCAAGGCAAAAGCGATTTGGAAAAGGATATCGCAAGTGCGTCAGCTGCGCCTTCCGGAACGATATTAGACTTTGGAGCACCCGAAAAATATTCGGAGGAGTTTCAGAACACATCGGGAAAACTAACGATTCATGCGGATGCTCCGGTAGAGGTTCCTCAAACAAATGCGCTGCCGGTATTGAAAATTACGCCCCGCAACTTCACACAGCAGGATGCAGATGCGATGGTGGAAGCATTATTCCAGGGTAAACCCCTGTTGCCCACGCGCACGAATCGCGACATGACAAAACTGGAGCTGCAAGATGCCATCCTATCGGTTGGTGCGCTGCTTGCAAGGCTTAATGCCTGCGATCCAGCTACAGAGGAAGGCCAGCAGGTGTTACTTGAGGTAGGTCTTGAGCCTGATATTGTAACAGATGCCGATATTCAGAGCGTAATACAGTCGCTGCAATCGGATATCGACTTCTATAAAGAACAGCTTCAGAGCGCGCCCGATACCGTTGATACTTCAGAACCATCCACAATTTTGAGTGATTTGGGCTGGGATGACGTGAAGCAAGCGTCCGGCATTGAGGTATCCTGCGACTTGGGACATGAAAACAACGCATGGATATACATGTACATTATGAATGATCGCAGCCAGGCAGATTTCTCCAGCGGCTCGGCATCCAATTACATGCCGGCATTGTTGAATCCGCAGCAGGTGCAGAATTCACTGAACATATCCTTGGAGGACGCACGTTCATTAGCCGACGATTTTGTGGCGGCTGTTTATCCTGAAGGAGACTTAGCGCTTTCGTATCACGCGCTGGTCTGGCGGGACGATAGCGATATCAGTCAAGACAGCGAGCAAACTGTGGATATAAACACCGCACCTAAAGCGTATGCGTTTGAATATCTGCGTGCCGTAGGCGGCCTGCCCGCGACCTACACGTCGATAGATTGTAACAACCTGACGAGTATGGAGGATACTACAACCAATCCGCTGACTTATGAGCGTATCGAAGTTCTGGTTGACGATAGCGGCATCACACGGGTGAATTGGAACTCTCCTATGCAAGTGAAAGAAACGCTGACACAGAATGTCGAGATACTTCCCTTCGAACAGGTGCGGGATATTTTTAGAAGGATGATCGTAACACAATACTCGTTCGTTGATGAGACGAACGAAGTTTACACGGTAAATTCGGCTGACGTATACATTACCCGGGTGACATTGGGATATACGCGGGTAGCCTCTAAGGATGCTCCGGACGAGTATATGCTGGTGCCTGTGTGGGACTTCTTCGGAGATTTTACGCAGGATATCCAATTTACGCAGGATATCCAAGGGGCGCCAAACCCTGCCGAAAGAAGATCGGCTGCATTTGCCGATGTGGATAGCCTCCTGACCATCAATGCGATAGACGGCAGCATAATTGACAGGGGCTTTGGTTATTAGATAATAAATTTTCGTGCAACAGCAGGCATGAAACACATGGAAAATGCCATGCCTGCTTTTCTTTTACCCTTTTTCGGACAAAAGAAGCTTAAGATGCAAATCTGGGTACGAAACGGCCTTGTGCCAAACAGATAAAAAAGCACATAAACGGAGGCAGAGTGTTGGGCGGAAGTTCATCCATACAATCAGATATCAAACGCGCGCTTGGGGGAAAGGGCTTTCTTGTTGGCGTGTTGGGAATGGCGCTGGTCATCACGCTGTCGGGTGTGGAGGGATTTATCAAGCTGGTGCAAGAACCGCAGGCTCTAACGAATGGGCATCATGCGCAATGGATTATGGACGCGCTTTCCTCCGATTGGGTCACGCTGGCGCTGCCCATCCTATGCGCATTGCCCTTTACCAACTCGTTTGTGGATGACATCAAAAGCGGCTTTATCAAACAATACCTGCCTCGATCTGGCCGGACAACCTATATGAAAGGCAAACTCATCGCCTGCGGATTATCGGGCGGGCTGGCGCTAATGTTGGGCACATTGTTGACCTACGGTCTGTCTATGCTCATCTTCACACCTATGGAACTGGCCCTTGTTGAAGGGGAAACCGCGCAGCCCTATCTTGCACAGCTATTGAGCCAAGCTGGTATGCTGTTTTTTTCGGGCGTGTTCTGGTCGCTGGCGGGCCTCACTTTTTCGGCACTCACAATGAATAAATACATGGCCTACGCCTCGCCGTTCATTCTCTATTATGTGCTCATCATCCTGCATGAACGCTACTTCCCAAGTCTGTATGTGCTGTACCCCAAGGAATGGCTGTTCCCTTCGGATGCCTGGGTGCTAGGGGCTTGGGGTGTCATCCTGCTGCTGGCGGAGCTGACAGCCATAGTATGCTCTGTCTTCGCCATTACCGCGCAAAGGAGGCTGGATCATGTTTAAGTTTAGGCAGATTGGCAGTGTGGCCGTGTATAACTTTCGCCAATGGCGAAGAAATCCTCGCATCTTCATGACCTTTGCGCTGGCATTTATCCTTTGCTTTCTGCTGTCGGACAAGGCCGTCAAGTTCGCGCAAGAATACGAAACGACCATGCAGATTGTGGAAGCTTTCGTCTGGACGTTCGGCGACGCCAACTCCATTCTGCTCTCGTCTATGTTGCTGGTTCTTTTGTTCGCAGACATGCCCTTTGTCACAAACGGAACGCCGCTCTACCTGGTGCGCATCGACCGCAAGACCTGGCTGCTTGGGCAGGCGCTCTACGTCGTGTTGGCGACAGGTATCTATATGGTGTTCATCCTCGTGTCCACCGTAGCGGTTTGCATGCGGCAGAGCTTCATTGGCAACATGTGGAGCGAAACGGCTGCGATACTCGGCTACTCCGGAGCGGGTGAAGCCGTGGCGCTGCCCGCCCTCGTTAAGACATTGGAGATGAGTACGCCTTATGCGTGCATGGCGACGATATTCTTATTGATGCTGCTCTATACGCTGCTTATGACCTTTATCATGCTCACCGTCCACCTCCGAAAAGGGCAGCTGGCCGGCGTAATCAGCGTATTCGCATTCAGTCTGTTTGGGTTTCTGCTCAATCCGCAGCTGCTCAAGGCAGTCTTTAAGCTCCCGGATCAACTGATGTATAAGGCCAATGTTGCGATGGGCTGGATTTCGCCGTTGAATCATGCTACCTACCATATGCATAACTTTGGTTACGACCTGCTGCCGCGGCTATGGCAAACCTACGCGCTTTTCGGCGGGCTGATCGCGCTGTGTTTTTGGCTGGCGCTGCGTGCAGTGCGCTGGTACAACTTTAATTTCACAGGAACGGAGGGCTGAGTATGGATATAGCCATTCGTGTTCAGCAAGTATCAAAATCTTTTGGACAAGAAGAGGTGCTCCACGCCGTGTCACACGACTTCGAGGAAGGTAAAATCCACGGTATCGTGGGCAACAACGGCTCGGGCAAAACGGTGCTTATGAAGTGCATCTGCGGCTTTCTGCTGCCAACGAAGGGGAAAGTGCTGGTTCGATACAAACAGGTGGGCAAGGATATGGACTTCCCGGACGACATCGGCATCATTATAGAGACGCCGGGCTTCCTGCCCAACCT
The DNA here is from genome assembly GCA_050945835.1 of Christensenellales bacterium. Taxonomy (GTDB): domain Bacteria; phylum Bacillota; class Clostridia; order Christensenellales; family JBMNTQ01; genus JBMNTR01. Next base: position 185,245 of record JBMNTR010000002.1, read on the forward strand.
TTCCGGCATGAAGAACCTTGAGATACTGGCTTCTTTGAACAAAAAGATAGACAAAGCTGTTATCCGAGAAACCGTCCGACGTGTGGGGCTTGACCCCGATATGAAAAAGCCGGTGGGCAAATATTCACTCGGTATGCGGCAGCGCCTCGGCATTGCGCAGGCCATCATGGAGAATCCTTCTATACTGATACTCGATGAACCGCTGAACGGCTTGGATAAAAGCGGGGTGAAACATATGCGTGAACTGATAAAAGGACTGCGCGAACAGGGCAAGACCATACTGCTCGCCAGCCATAACCAGATGGATATTGAGGAGCTGTGCGATACCGTCTGCGAGATGGATGCAGGTGTTTTGACGGTGGTGCGATGACAGTCAAGCGAAAAGAACCTTTACGAGGGCGCTGCCCTCGAGCACCCGCTTCTTTTCTTGAAGAAAAGAAGCAAAAGACACGAAAAATGTCTTTAAGGCCATATCCCGTGGGCGGCAAACTTGAAGGCAACGCTTTCAAGCTTGTTGGATCAATTACGAGAGAGAAAGAAAATGCAAGAAATGATCAAGCTGGAAAACGTCATAAAGATGTATGAAGACGGCAGGCGCGCGGTGAACGGTATCAATCTGTGTGTTCGTAAAGGAGAATGCGTGGTGATTTGCGGTGCGTCGGGCAGCGGCAAAACCACGTTGATGCGGTTGCTTGCGGGTATGGAGCGTCCCAGCAGCGGCAGGGTGATGGTGCTTGGTAAGGCCGTGCATGAGATGGATGCGGATAGATTGGCAGCCTTTCGTAACCGGCATATTGGGCTGCTGTCTAAGGACGCCGCGTTTATGGGCGGCCTGACCGTGCTGGAAAACGTGGCGCTGCCGCTCATGATTCGCGGCGTATCGTTCGCGAAAAGGGAAAAAGCGGCCAAGGAGCAGCTTAAAACATTGGGGCTGACGTATGTTGCGGGTGCGCGGCCGGCCCAGCTTTCATCGCTCGAAACAAAGCTTGTGTCCATCGCGCGGATGCTCATCGCACAGCCGGAGGTTTTGCTGCTGCACGATGCAACAGCCAGTCTGTCCGCAAGGGATTGGCAAAAATTTTGGCAGCGGTTGTACGGAAGATTCAAAAGGATTATCGCAACGGGCAGATCCCACAGGGCAGACAAAGCGTGAAAAAGCTGATGAATCACGGTGTTTCCACCAAAAGCATTGACCTGTCCGGGGATAGCAAACTCTTTGACCGTGTGGCCCGGAAATACAATGTAGACTATGCTTTTCATAAGACCGGGCCGAATAAATATCTGCTGTTTTTCAAGGCAGGACAGGCAGACGCTATTACCGCCTGTTTTGGCGAATATAGCAAACTGGTACTGAACCGGGCAAGAACCGCCGCCCCTCTATTCTGGAACAGCTTAAAACCTTTGCAGACCGGGAGCGCACAAAGCCCCGACAGCGTGAAAGAAAACGGGAGGCGGTGCGGAATGAACGATAAAATCAAAAAGTATTTGTTGCCAAATATCCCCTATCTGTTCGTGCTGTGGTTCTGCCTGAAGATCGGCACAGCCTACCGAATAGCCGCCGGCGCAGACTTCGGCAATAAGCTGATTGGCATAATGAACACCATAGGCCCAGTGTTTGAAACCATAGCGCCGGGCCTAGTGCTGTCCGATTGGCTTGTTGGCTTTTCCGGGGCCGTGATTCTTCGGATGGTGGTATGGTATAAGGTAAAAAACGCAAAAAAGTTCAGGAGGGATGTGGAATATGGCTCGGCCCGGTGGGGAACGCAAAAGGACATAAAACCATTTATCGACCTCAAATTCAGCAACAACGTGATACTTACCGGCACAGAGTTTCTTACCATGAACACTCGGCCTGCCAATCCCGCCAACGTCCGGAATCTGAATTGTTGCGTGATAGGCTCCAGCGGAAGCGGTAAAACCCGCTTCTGGCTGACCCCGAACCTGCTTCAAGCTCATTCGTCCTTTGTAGTGGTAGACCCCAAGGGCGGGATTTTAGGGCAGGTGGGTACATTCCTGCAAAAGCGTGGCTATAAAATCAAGGTGTTCAACAGTATAGATTTTTCCCGAAGTATGCACTACAACCCCTTGTCGTATATCAAAACAGAGAGCGACATTTTGAAGTTTGTAAATGCTTTGATTGAAAATACCAAGGGGGACGGCAAGGAGGGCGACCCGTTCTGGACGAAAAGCGAAACCCTTCTGTATTGCGCTTTAATCGGGTATATCGTCTTTGAGGGGCCGGAGGAAGAACGCAATATCAACACCCTTGTCGATATGATTAACAGCATGGAAACGAGGGAAGATGATGAAAATTTCAAGAACGCCGTGGACTATATGTTTATGGGCTTGGAAAAGCGCAACCCCCGCCACTTCGCCGTAAGACAGTATAAAAAGTTCAAATTAGCCAGCGGCAAGACTACAAAAAGCATACTCATTTCTTGCGGGGCCAGATTGGCCCCCTTTGATATTGGTGAGCTTCGGGAGATTACAAGCTATGACGAAATGGAGCTTGACCGCACGGGTGACAGAAAAACCGCTACATTCTTCATCATCAGCGACACCGACACGACCTACAACTTCATTGTTGCCCTTGCCTTTTCGCAGATGTTTAATCTGCTTTGTGAGCGGGCCGACAATGTGCATGGCGGCCGACTTCCTCACCATGTGCGGGTATTGTGGGATGAAGCCGCTAACACAGGACAGGTTCCGCAACTGGAAAAACTGGTTGCCGTTATTCGTTCCCGTGAAATCAGTCTGTGCCTGTTTTTGCAGGCACAGAGCCAACTTAAAGCCTTATACAAGGATCACGCTGAAACCATCATGGGGAATATGGACAGCGTGATTTTTCTTGGTGGGCGGGAACATTCCACCATTAAGGAGCTTTCGGAGGTTTTGGGGAAAGAAACCATTTCCATGCAGACGGAAAGCCGCACACGGGGCCAGTCGGAAAGCTACGGACAGAATATGCAGCGACTTGGCAAAGAGCTTATGACAATGGACGAACTGACCACAATGGACGGAAACAAGTGTATCCTGCAATTACGAGGATTGCGGCCTTTCCTTTCCCCGAAATATGATTTGAAAAAGCACCCCAATTACAGATGTACAGCCGAAGCCGACAAGAAAAATACTTTTGACGTTTCCAAGCTGGTAAACCGCCGCATGAAAAGGCTCAATCCCAATGAGCAGTATACCGTTTATGAAGTAAGCGCCGACGAGGAAGCCGCCGACATGGACGAGAACGAGGACATTCTCAACTATGATGATGTGGACGACCCGGAAGCGTTTGCATAAAGCGAAACCTCGGGCCAAGTTGGCCCGAAGTAGTAATCCGCCACCAGTTAAAAAATGGTGGCGGATTATAAAATACTACATCAAGGACTGTATTACATATTTAGAAATAAAACTTATTCCTTGCAGCTTATCCCACGACAATTGCAAAAGACGCTTTAATTCAAAAGCATCTTCGTAATCTTCCCCGATTACCTTTATGATGGTATCAACATCACGCTCATAAATACCTATATCAACGAGCATTTTCTTTTGCTTGGATGTGGAAAAATAAAGATATTCAATTGCACCAATTATTTTAGAATCCAGTATATTTAGTAGCTTTGAGTTAGTATTGGAAAGCTCAAGGAAATAGCGCACAAGCATTACCTTGGGGTAAAATTGATGTTCAATATAACTTGATTTCATGCTTATAGTAGCAGAAATAATATTATCGATTCCTCGGCTTGAAAAATACTTGCGAACTTCGTCAACTACGGTTTTAATTTTCAACCGCTGCCTGTTAAGAAGGTTATTAATTATATTTGATTTAAATGCATCTGCTCTCCCTTCAGTAATTTCATATAATAGTTTTACAAGATCAAGTCTTCCATGCTTGGGATTATCAATAAATTTCTGAAGTTCATCTATAAGTTTTTGGCGACTTGCATCATACCGAGTGTGTATGGCTTTGACGTTTTCAAATCGCGGACGACTTCCAATACGGGTATGGTACTCTTCAATGGTAATTCCAAGTTCAGACAAAAATGCCAGTACATCTGGGTATCTATCAATGTTGCCCTTTTGAATATCAATATCTTTACTGTCGTCTGTAATTTCAAATTTAATACTTCTTACAGCATCAATTCGGCTATATTGCGGGTCAGTTGGTGTTTTAAGATAATATGCATTCCCGACAAAATGCTGATTAAGACGACCAGTACGTCCAACAAGATTGTAAAAATCAAAGGCCGAAAAATCGTCCCGATTATCATTTCTATCAGACAGTCTTGAGGGCTTTGTAATAATAATGCTCTTTGCAGTAGTATTAACTCCTTCAAGCAATGTTGAAGTACATAACAGTTTGTTGAAAACTCCAGTCGCTTCATAATAGTCAAGTTGGAACATCCTTGTCCCCATAGGGATTTGCCCGTTATGAATTAGATATCCTCGTTCCATTGCTTTAATTACGCACCAATCTTCATGTATTTCTTCTCTCGCCCATGCCAAGAAATACTGTACAGAACTCTCTAATTCTTCAAGGAGTGGCTCATCAACGATATACTCATTTACATATTTATATATACCAGTTACAGTCGGAAAGTATATTAGTGTTTTATCTTGGGGGTTGAAAGTAGAAATCAACCTCTGACATTCTGGATATCTATCTTCATGGCGAAGTATATCTACTGTAATAACCTCATTGACTACTGGGGAGTATAAGGTGTTATAGAATACGGGTCTCTTTTCCAGTTGCTCAATGTCTTCTATTGAGTTAATAAAGGGAGCTAGAAGAACATATTTTGATGATTTTCTTGCTAAATAGTAGTATGCCATATTTAACACCAGCACACGATCATTGTTAATATCAGTTTCCAGTTTATATACTTCATCAATGACTAAAAAGTCAATTTCTTCAATCATTGCATAAGCACTTTCTTGAACAACACGATCATGAGTGAGTATAAATATATTTTTACGGTTAAAATCATATATTTTTGCTTCATCTATATGCGTATGGATTTTATACTGCGAGAAAAAAGACTGATATTTTTTTATAACCCGTTTTACATATTCATCCACCAATGCCAGAGTCGGGACAATAAGCACCACATTTGTAGGATGACATTGTGCTATGTACTCAAACACACAAAATGTTTTTCCAAAACTTGTTGGAGCGCTTACTATTAAGGCATCATTTGTTTGTATCTCATTAATAATTTGGATTTGTTCTGGATGTAATGCAATATTTTCATCCAATGTTGATCTGGCCAAGGCAGAATAAATTAGAGAATCAAATGTAAAATTAGAGGAATATACTGTCAAATCTAAGGAAAAAAGATCATCTGCTAATTCCCGTGCTTTTTGAGTTGGGTTTTTTGCTGCTTCCAAAGATTTGATATAACGTTCTCTTAGGAATTGAGGGTCATTCACTTGCTGCTGCCTGCTCATAGAATGTCCTCCTTTCCGCTATTGCTTGCGTGAATGCACTAATCATCTTTGATTTATCAAAAATGGGTAGCGAAATAACGATATATTGTGTTTTTAATCCTAGGATTGTAGATTGCTTAATTGAACAAAGCTGTTTAAATATTTTTTCAGGCTTAACATCCGTCCCATGAGCAATAAATACGGGAACTGCGATATGTTTTATTCCCGCATTGGAGATAAAATCATCAACACTCAGACTTAATTCTATTTTATCAGCGTATTTATGTCCAAATAGTCCTGTGTTGTTTTTTAAGAAACGATTGCTTAGCATCAATGTAAATTCATCTCTAATTTGGTTTTCATACGTTTTTAACGATTTGTTGATTAACCCTACGCCATTTGCAAGTGACTTACTAAGCTTCGATTCCCCAAAAAGAATCATATCCTTTTCTGACGAATAAAAAAGAGCATCAATTCCGTAAACACTCATGTTGTAATCGGTTGTTAAATGAACTTTGGGAATTATGCAATCAAATCCATAATACTCAGATAAAAGATTACAAAAAATATATTCGCCAATTTTTCCGATTTTATCAAGACGAACTGTAAGCTTTCCACATCCGTCATCATTTAACTCATATTCTTCAGATAATATACGGAGCATTTCGGTTTCTATGTCTGAAGGCAATAGTTTTTGATTATAATCATCAATGTAATGACCAAGAAATTTAAAAAGAGTGACATAATTCTTTTTGCATGGGGAAAATGTTAGACTGGTTTTGTTTTCCGCATACTTAAGCAGACGAGTTTCATCAAAAAAATAATCAAATAAGTTCATGTAAAATGAGAAATCGTCTGACAAATTGACGTGCAAGAAAGATGTTTTCTCATCGATCGATACAACATTAAAAGCATTAAATTGCTCTGATTTATAAGCACACATTCTTTCCACCACCTCACTGCTCGTTCATACACATAAAAGATAGATCATCTATCAATTTTTAATATTTGCTTTTTCATCGGAGTAAAAATCTATATATTATTTTACAACCACTTGTTTTGCGCAAGTGGTTGTTTTCATTATATACCAAAATTCCCCACAAAACAACGAGAAACGAGGTGTTTTTATGGCTCGCGGCCCCCCTTACCCCTGTCGAAACGGAATATCAAACATCGGGCCAACTTGGCCCGATGTGACAGCCGCCAGAAATGGCGGTTTTTTTGTACCCGAAAACAAAACGAAAAACGGAGGTAAATAGATTATGGGATTTTTTACGAGTGCAGTTAGCACCCTTCAAACCCTTGTTGTAGCACTTGGCGCGGGCCTTGCTGTATGGGGCGTTATCAACCTTTTGGAAGGTTACGGGTCGGACAATCCGGGCGCAAAATCACAGGGCATGAAACAGCTTATGGCCGGCGGCGGGATTATCCTTTTAGGGACAACGCTTGTTCCTCTGCTCTCCGGTCTGTTTTAAGAGGTTAGCCTATGGATTTTCTCACCGACTGGATAAATGAATGGATAAAGGGCCTGTTGGTTGATGGTATCATGGGAAACCTCGGCGGCCTTTTTGAGAATGTGAACAGCCAGATCGGGGAGATTGCGGCGCAGGTGGGAACCACTCCGGGAGCATGGAACCCCGGAGTGCTCTCCCTTATTCGCAACCTATCTGAAACGGTTGTTTTGCCCATTGCCGGACTTGTGCTGACCTTTGTTGCCACCTACGAGCTGATACAGCTTATCATTGACCGCAACAATTTACACGACATAGACACATGGATTTTCTTTAAGTGGATATTCAAAACGGCGGCAGCAGTGCTAATCCTATCAAACACATGGAACATTGTCATGGCAGTTTTTGATGTTTCTCAAAGTGTGATCAACAACGCCGGGGGGCTGATTGCCGGGGATACCGCCATTTCCCCCGGTATGCTGGACGCCTTTCGTGACGACCTCATGGCAATGGACATTGGCCCTTTGCTTGGCCTGTGGCTGCAATCTTTCATCGTAAAGCTGGTGGTTGTGGCAATCAATATCGTGGTTTTCGTCATTGTGTACGGCAGAATGGTGGAAATATATTTACTCACCAGTATTGCCCCTGTGCCAATGGCGACAATGGTAAACCGTGAAATCGGGGGTATGGGCCAGAACTATCTAAAATCCCTGTGCGCCGTAGGCTTTCAAGGCTTGCTAATTTTAGTATGTGTGGCAATTTACGCAAAGCTGGTGCAAGGTATCGCCATTGGCGGCGACCCCATCGGAGCAATATGGACGGTAATCGGCTATACGGTTCTGCTTTGCTTTACCATGTTCAAAACAGGCAGCGTGGCCAAATCAATCTTTGGCGCACATTGAGGACTTCGAGCCAACTTGGCCCGAAGTGGAAAGGAGTTTTTATGTATCAACAGCCCGAAAAATCACCGTGGGGCAAGGTTCAGCATTGCGAAACCCTTTGCCCCGGCGTGTTTCTTGTAAGCACCGCAAGTCATGGCGGCACAATGTTTTCTAAGGATATGGCGGCGGCCCTCTCTCCTGCCGCCCGGAAATGCGGTTTTCGTCACAGCGGCTTTCTTTGCTTTGAGGAGGATTGCCAAGAAAGTGTTGCCCTGCGGGAGCTTTTGGATAAAAAGCTGTGGGCCGTTCCTGAACGTATCAAGGACAAGGCCGCTTTTGAGGAAAACATCAACAAATCTATCCGGGAGTACAACCCGGACTATTGGCGTATACGGCAGGCCGGGCTTGAAAAGACCCCGACCCGGCAGACTGTTTCTCCCCACAGCGCCGAACGTTGACACTTCGGACCAACTTGGCCCGAAGTACGAAAGGAGGATTTTCACCATTGGCATATGTAAGCGTACCCAATGATTTATCGAAAATAAAGACCAAGCTGGCGTTTAATCTTACCAAACGCCAGTTAATATGCTTCGGAGCTGCGGCGGTAATCGGTATCCCGGCCTATCTGTTTACCCGTACCGCCATTGGCAATACCGGGGCAATGCTCCTGATGATTGCCTTTATGCTCCCCTGTTTTTTCTTCGCCATGTATGAGCGTGACGGACTTCCCTTTGAAAAGGTAGTACGGAATATTGTCCGCTCTAAATTCCTGTGGCCCACTACAAGGCCATACCGAACCCAAAACTTCTACGCCTATTTGGGCAGCCCCGGAAAGGAGGTACAGCAGATTGGCAAAAACAGCAAAACGCCCGCCCGTTCTCCCAAGAAGCGCAAAGCCTAAAAAGCGTGGGCCGCAGACCGCACAACAGACCATTCCCTACAAGGAAATGCTGAAAGACGGTATCTGCAAGGTACGGGAGGGCTACTACACAAAGACCCTTTCCTATGAGGATATTAACTATGCCGTGGCTTCAACGGATGACCAAAGCACCATTTTTGATGGGTACTGCGGATTTCTCAACTACTTTGACAGCGCCTTGCCCTTTCAGCTTTCCTTTATCAACCACCGTTCCCGGCCGGAAAATCGGTACAGCGTGAATATTCCTCCACAAGATGATGATTGTAATGAGATTCGTCATGAGTTTACCGACATGCTGAAAGGCCAGATTGCCAGAAGCAACAACGGCATTGTTCGCTCCAAATACATTACGTTCGGAATCCAAGCGGACGGAATCGGTATAGCCCGGCCCCGCTTGGAGCGTATCGAAGCGGACATTATGGGCAACTTCAAAAAACTCGGCATACAGTCGGCTCCACTCTCTGGGCGGGAGCGTCTGGAAGTCCTTCATAGCCAGCTACACCCCGGAGGGCGGGAGCCGTTCCGGTTCTCATGGGATATGATACCAAAAACCGGCATGGGAACAAAGGACTTTATCGCTCCGACCAGCTTTGACTTTCGGCAAAGCCGCTTGTTCCGTGTCGGCACAACATGGGGAGCGGCGACCCATATGCAGATTATGGCGTCGGAGCTTTCCGACAAGCTACTTGCGGAGCTTCTGGAAATGGATGCCGAAATGACCATCACGATGCACATTCAGACGGTAGACCAGACAAAGGCCGTGAAAACCGTCAAGGCCAAGCTGACCGACATAGACAAAATGAAGATGGACGAGCAGAAAAAAGCGGCAAGGGCCGGGTATGACATTGACATTTTGCCCCCGGATTTGCTGACGTACAGTAGGGACGCGGCGGCCCTGCTTGCCGATCTGCAAAGCCGCAATGAGCGAATGTTCCTGCTTACCTTCCTTGTGGTGAATACCGCTCCCACCCGCCAGCAGTTGGAAAATGACATTTTCACAGTATCGGGCATTACGCAAAAGTACAACTGCTTTCTCAAACGGCTGGACTTTCAGCAGGAGCAGGGTTTTATGTCCTCTCTCCCTCTTGGGTATAACGGTATCGAGATACAGCGGGGCATGACAACATCAAGCACCGCTATTTTTGTGCCGTTCATGACACAGGAGCTACGCATGGACGGGCAAGCTCTTTACTATGGCATGAACGCCCTTTCCCACAATGTTATCATGGCAAACCGCAAAAAGCTGAAATCCGCAAACGGCCTGTATCTTGGCAGTACAGGTTCGGGCAAGAGCTTTTCCGCAAAGCGTGAACTAATCAATGTATTCCTTGCCACTAACGATAGAATTATCATTGTAGACCCGATGGGCGAATATGCCCCATTGGTAAAACGGCTTGGCGGTGAAGTAATCGATATATCCCCTGAAAGCCCCCATCACATCAACCCAATGGACTTAAAGCTCAATATGACCGCCGAGGACAGCCCGCTTTCCATGAAAGCGGATTTTTTATTGTCCCTCTGTGAATTGATACTGGGCGGCAAGGAGGGTTTACAGCCCATAGAAAAAACGGTCATTGACCGTTGTGTGCGGCTGGTGTACCGGGAGCTTGCCCTTGGTATCGGGGACGGGAAAATGCCTCTTTTGCAAGACCTGTACGAAACCCTGTGCCAGCAACCCGAACCCGAAGCCAAACGGGTTGCAACCGCTCTGGAGCTTTACTGCACCGGCTCCCTGAATATGTTCAACTTTGCCACCAACGTACATACCGACAAGCGGATTGTTTGTATCGTGCTGAAAAGCATGGGCGAAAACCTGCGCAAAATCGCCATGCACATCACTAACGAGCTTGTGACACAGGCGGTTGACGAGAACTTTTCGGCTGGCCTTGCAACATGGTGCTATTACGATGAGTTTCACATTTTATTGCAGGACGCACTTTCCGCAAGCTATTTTGTCCGTGTTTGGAAAATGCTCCGTAAAAAGGGCTGTGTGCCGTCAGCTTTGACCCAAAATGTGAAAGATCTGCTTGCCAGCCGTGAGGTAGAAAACATTTTTGACAACAGCGACTTTATGATATTGCTGGCACAGGCGCAGGCCGACCGGGCCATTTTAGCCAAACAGCTTGGCATATCGGAACATCAGCTATCCTATATCGCTCACAGTAACCCCGGCGAAGGGCTTTTGTTCTTCGGCAGTACAACCATTCCTTTTGTAGACCGCTTTCCCCGTGGTGAGATATACAATCTGCTGACTACCCGCCCGGAGGACATGGCAAAGGGCATCAGCCAATGATTTCAGATCTATTTCTATCTTTAGAAAAAAAGGCATGATATACTACACTTTAAGGGGGTGATAACAGTGATTATTGAATGTGATTCATGTGCGGCATTTGTGGAAACTGAAACTATGGGTGGATTTGAGTATTTGAGAAAAGGCAATACGCCGTCTGGAAGATATGTTTTTCTAAAATGTAAAAAGTGTGATGGTCCGTTATTAATAAGACAAGATAACGTGGGAAACATGGCCGAGGGTGATATCTGGGACACCCCGGTTAAGATTTATCCTACCGAAGATTTTCATACTAATCCAAATGCACCAAAGCAAGTACGTGTGATTTTTGAAGAAGCCTGCCGTTGCTTTAAAGCACATGCCTATATTGCCACCGCGATATTAAGTAGAAAAACAATAGAAAGCATTTGTGAGCATCATGGCATCAAAGAGCGAAATCTTGTCGGCTCTCTGGCAAAGATGAAGTCCGAAGGGGAAATTGATGAGCGTCTATTTGAATGGGCCGATATGTTAAGATTGGTGGGTAACGAGGCTGCTCATGATATAAATGCGGAGGTGTCAAAAGAGGACGCAAATGATGTTTTAGATTTTACAAATGCGATTATTGATTACATCTTCTCATTCAATGAAAAGTTTACGGAATTTAAGGCTAGGAGGCAAAGCACATAATAGATTTTATTGCCCACTCATCATGGCGGTCTCCGCTTCACAGGAGGTGCATATGAAGCGAAAACAACTGAATAACAATACCAGCCGGTTTGTAAGGGATGAAGTCAATCCCGAGCAACCGGCTTTTTCTATTCCATCAAATGCCACTTCGGGCCAACATGGCCCGAAGTCTGGAAGGCTACGCCAAGACAGCGAGACGCCCCGGCTCTCTGAACGCTTGCGGCATGAGGACGAAACCCCACCCGGCGGCGAAGCCGCCGATAGCGGGGCCGCTCCCCGTGATGGCCCGTCCGACAAAAAGGCGGCAAAAGACGGTAAGCGCATGGAAAAGAGCGGAGAAAAGCTGAATACCGCCCGTGAAAAGCTGGCAAATCAGAAATCGCCCAAGAAACCCGGTCCCATCAAGACCGTAGGCCGGGCCGCAAAACATCAGACTTGGCGGTATGTGCATGGAAAAATTCATCAGGTGGAACGGGAAAACGCAGGTATTGAAGCGGCCCACAAAACCGAGCTTGCCGGGGAACACCTTATCCGGGGCGGTACTCGCTTTATTAAAAAACGTATCCGCACCCGCCCGGCCCGGCAGGTTCGTAAGTGGGAACGAAAAGCCATCAGCGCAAAGGCCGATTATGCCTACCGCCAGTTGGTGCAGGAAAATCCGAGGCTGAAAAGCAATCCGCTTTCCCGGCTATGGCAAAAGCGACAGCTAAAAAAGCAGTACCGCAAACAGGCGAAAGAGGCCGCTAAAACAGGCGCAAAGGCGGCAAAGAAAACGGCGGTCACAGTGAAAAATATCGCCGGGACCACATGGGGGGTTGTTCGGAGCAATCCCAAAGTTGTATTGATTTTGGCCTGTGCGTTTCTGTTGATTGTGGTTCTGCAATCCTGCATGGGGGCGCTTACCACCATTGGCAACGGCCTTGTCGGTGCAGTTGGGGCCGCTACTTATCCTTCCGAGGATTCGGATATGTTGGCTGCGGAAACAATCTATTCCGGCATGGAAGCGGATTTGCAGAACTATATGAATCATTACGAAAGCACCCACGATTACGACGAGTATCATTATGACCTTGACGAAATTTGGCACGACCCCTATGCGCTGATTTCTATTTTGAGTGCTCTGCATGAAGGGGCATGGACGCTGGATGAGGTGCAGGACAACCTCGCCATGTTATTTGAACGCCAATATATTCTCACTGAAACCGTGGAGGTTGAAGTGCGCTATCGGACGGAAACGGATACTTGGACGGAAACAGACCCCGAAACAGGTGAAACCACCACTCACACCGACACTTATCAAGTCCCGTACAACTATTATGTTTGCACCGTGGCATTGGAAAACTTCAACCTTTCTCATCTGCCCATCTACATCATGAGCGAGGCGCAGGTATCCCGGTATGCCCTCTACACGGCTACGCTTGGAAACAGGCCGGATTTGTTTGGCGGTACTGTCAAGACCTATATGGACTATGATATTCCCGAAGAATACCTGTCCGACGAAACCTTTGCCGCCATAATAGAGGAAGCAGAAAAATACCTTGGTTATCCCTACGTTTGGGGCGGTTACTGCCCGGCGACCTCCTTCGATTGCTCCGGCTTTGTAAGCTGGGTAAACAATCATAGCGGCTGGGGCGTGGGACGGCTTGGGGCACAGGGCCTATGCAATATCTGTACACCTGTATCCGCTCCTCAGGTGAGACCCGGGGATTTGGTGTTCTTCACCGGAACCTATGATACCCCCGGTGTATCCCATGTTGCCATTTATGTTGGGGACGGGATGATGCTCCATGCAGGAAATCCAATCGGCTATGCCGATCTGACAACAAACTACTGGCAAAACCACTTTTACGGTTTCGGACGGCTACCATAAGCAAAAAGGAGGGTTTTATTTGAACGCAAAAATTGAGCGTGTAAGTAAGGATATACAAAAAGCAAAGGAAAAAATATTCGAGTTTCAAGCGAAGCTGCGGGAACTGGAAAAACAGAAAACCGAGCTTGAAAATACTGAAATCGTGGGCGCTGTGAGGGGCATGGACATTTCCCTGACCGACCTTGCCACCCTGCTGAAAGCGGCAAAATCAGGCGGCGCCACTTCGGGCCAGGTTGGCCCGAAGTTAGAAGCTCCCGCCAACACAGAAATAACGGAGGAAAACGAAGATGAAGAATAAGCCTAAAAAGCGCATACTGCCCCTGATTGCCGCCGCTATGCTCTGCATGGCGGCTTTTCCTTTGACCGCCTATGCTGGCGGCGGTGAGGAAATCCCGGAGGAAGTGACGGAAACCCCGGCCCCGGAGCCGGTAGCCTCTCCCAATCCATTCACCCCCGCGGGTACGGGAACCGTCATTGACAACGCCACCGACGAGGACGGAAAAGAGTTTTACACCATTATGACCCCAAGTGAAAACGTGTTTTACCTGATTATCGACAAGCAGCAGGAGCAGGAAAATGTGTACTTCCTCAATGCTGTAACAGAAAAAGACCTGCTGGCTCTTGCTGAAAAGCTGGGGGAAGCCGAGGAACCTGCCGAGCCTGCAACACCTGTAACCTCTGTTACACCGGAGCCGATACCGGAACCCGCTCCCGAACCGGAAAATGGGGGTAACGGCATGATGATTGTTGTTGTCCTGGTGTTGCTGGCTGGCGGCGGGGCCGGGTATTACTTCAAGATTTACCGTCCGAAGCAGGAACATACCGACAATGCCGAGGAAGATTACAATGAATATGAGGACGACCCCTACGCAGATCAGGAGGACGATGGGCCGCCGTGGTATGAGGACGAGGACGAAGCCGGGGCAGACAGTGAGGACGGGGACGAATGAACTTCACCGACAACCCCTTTGAGCGAATGATGAAGCAGAAGCCCCGGCCCATGCGCCCAGTTCCCCCGAAAAAACTGCCGCCCGGTTCTCCCTGTTATGGCTGCTCCTACTGGCGAGGCATGGCCTGTGTCGGCGTATGCTACCGGGATTTAACCCTTTCCAGAACTTCAGGTCAAGTTGGCCCGAAGTTGCAAGGAGGGCAAAATCATGGATAGCCGGGAGCTGACCCGTGGGGAACGGGCGGCAATCCGAAAACTGGTCACTGGTATGTGCGCCAATTACGACAGCGAATACGGCTGTGTGCCTCTTGACTATGGCGGCTGTTATATGCTGGATAAATGCTGGACTGGTGCATACTGCAAGTATTTTCAAAATGCCGTTCTTCCCCTTGACCCAAAGCTGGAAGCAACTTTGTTGGGCAAGGCCGCCCCCGAAATGGATACTTGCGCCGTTTGCGGCAGGCTCTTTGTGCCAAAAGGCAAGCAAGCGTATTGTTCCCCGGCCTGTGCCGGTATCGCTCGGCGCATACGCCAGCGAGGATATATGCAGAAAAAACGAGCCAACTGTTAGCTTTTAGGGCCTTGAAAACCCACATGTAATGGGGCTTTGCAGACCCGAAACCGGGGCGGGCAATACCTTTGTATCACCCACCCCGGAAAAAGCTAACATTTTATGTTATGAGAATGGAGGTAAACATGAGCGATAACGTACAAAACTATGAAATCAAGCGTTTCATCCTCTTTGAAAATGACCGGGGCTTTGCCCTTGGGGAAAACCCAAAAGCGGTTCAGCCCTTTGCCACATGGCAGTTTACAGAGGAAAACGGCAAGCGTGATTATTATTGGGGCCACTATACCACCAATAGCGCCGCTGCTACAAGGGATTATGAGAACCGTGTTTCGGAGTATCAGCATGAATATGGCGTGTCGGAGAAATCTGCTTACAGGTATTATTCCACCCAAAGACCTGTGGATATTGGCATGTTCCCCAAAACAGAGAATGGCCCCCTATACCTTGTGAACTTTGATAAAAGGGAAAGTGTGGAGCAAGGGCAGTTTCAGGCATGGAGCTTTCTTGTGTATGATGCGCCCTTGACAGAAAAGCAGATGGGCGATTATGAGCTTCGGGCCGCTCCCAGTAATCCCGACAGAAAAGTTGCTATGCGGGCGCAGGCGCAGAATCAAACGGATCGAAAATCTATCGCCGCCCGGCTTTCCGAGGGTATGGAACAGGCGGCAAAGGACAATGCCGCCCGCTCTGTTCCTTCCAAAAATACGGAAAAGGACAGATAACAAAACTTCGGGCCAAGTTGGCCCGAAGTCAATTTATTGCGTCTATCATTTTGATAACTCTGTACCGTTCATTACAGGACGGACAAATATAGTCTGTATCGCTTTTCTTGGCTTTCTTGTGGAAATGTTCTAAATAGGCATTTTTACATTTAGGGCATAGGGTTTCTTCCCCACCAATCAGTTTTTTTATGAACACGACTTCTTCGTCGCGGGTTTCCATATACAATGCATACTCTCCTTTAACAAACTTTATTTTCCAGAACAGTATAACAGATTTTGAAAGGAGTTACATTATGAACGAAAAAGAAAACTATCTAAAAAACGCTGAGCTTTCCACCGAGCAGAATTATAACATGATTGATGGCATTCCCAACAACGCCCCTCTGCCTGTTTCACAGGCCCGCCCGGAGGAAAAACCGAAAGACCGGGTAAAGGAGCCGCCGGCAAAACGGCGCAGCCGGGAACGGGAGGACAGGTGAGCCGAGCCAAGCGCAGGCGGGGCGTTCCTCTCTATGTTTGGGTGAGTGAGGAAGAACACGCCGCCATCGGGGAACGCATGGCAGAAGCGGGAACGCAAAATCTAAGCGCCTATATCCGAAAAATGGCGCTCAATGGGTATGTATTGAATGTTGACCTCTCGCCTGTTCGAGAACTGGTTTCCCTGCAACGTAGGTGTGCCAATAACCTCAATCAGATTGCCATTCATGCCAATACCTACGGGGTGTATCCACAAGAGATAGCCGCCCTGCAAAAAGATTATGCCGAGCTGTGGGAGCGGGTTTCCGATGTTCTCAAACAGCTTGCGGAGGTAACTGTCATGTGAAGAAGTAGGGAACGGTAAATCACCGTTCCCTACTTCTTACTCATTTTGTATTTGATGCAGATGGCTTATTGTCTTCTCTGCAATCTATTAAGAAAATAGCTTTATCCAGTTGTTCGCCATGACCTGCATTTATTACAACACGTTTTGCCGTTTCAAATTCGCTTTCAGAGAAATAAAAAATTGCAATCAAACTACCATCAGCACAATTCGCAGCCTCATAAACTTTTACTTGCGCAAAAACATTCGGTAGAGATGAATTGCTGGCTAACTTAAACTCAATAATATTTTGGTTGTACTGGCCTTTAGAAACGTTCACATCAAGCTCACCGCGACCATTGTTGGTATCGAAGTCTACTTTAAATGTGGTTCCATACCAAACCAGTCTAAACATTCTGCGTATATCATCTTCGCTGGAAATACGCTGCCCACCATAATAAAAATTTTTGTAACAATCACAATCCTCAATAACATGTTTAAAAAATCTCAACCGTTTTATGGCTTCTTCTCGTGCCGAGAGAGATTCATCAATTTTATAACCATTCAAAATTACTGAATTTATTAAAGCATTTGTGTTAACAAAAAACTTCTCTAGCTGAGCATTTACTTCTAATGAACTTATCGATCGGATTTCGTCCGTATCTAATTCACGCAATCTAATATAGTAATCATAAAGCTCCGGGTATTCATGTGTTAACTCAGCAAAAGCATCTTTTTCGATTTTTGAAATTGATTGCTCACGCACTGGACGCTTGTTGCGCTTTTGGTTTTCCTCATATCTTCGTACTGCCGTGAAAATATAATTATTAACATATGCTCGCAAAACGTCATTATCTATTGAGGCTCTGATACGTTCTTGACTATTATAGAAATCCCGTCTGTTAATGGATGGCTCATCTTCTCGCAAAATATCAAGTGGAGTCAATAACACATATTCTTCTTCCCCTTTGTTATTCACAAAATATGGGAGTATGTATTCTTTGCTAACGAAACTTTCTGTATCATAGTTGAAATATGCTCTGTCAACATATAACGTCTTTTTCAGCTCATTTTTTATATACTGTGCCGCAAAAGCTTGAGTATATTCGAGCAAAAACTCTTTGATAAGATTTACGGTTAGATCACTAATCTTATCTTTTCCGCTACCTTTATAAAGTAGCATGATCTTTTCTATATGAGTGCTTCTGGATATATCATTTGTAGAAATCGCAAATCCAATATTATCATACAAAAAATGTGCATAATCATCACCCAAAGCTGAACCGCCATTGCCAACCAATGAATAACCAAGCCAATTATTCTTAACTTCACTAAATTTAAACCATGCTCTTATCTCATTTTTTTGCAACCCCCCGCTTGCTTTTGTGGCAAGGAAGTGAAAATACTTGATAATACTTTCGTGTAGGTGACTATATTCAGCTTTTTCGCTGTTGAAGATTAACATTGGATCGATAAAAAGTGGCATATCGCATACCAAAGAAATATCAACGGCCCCATATTCGTGCAGCGAAATAGGTTCAACTTCAAAGTATTCAGAAAAAAACATGCGATTTCTCCTTCTAACATGATCCGATATTACAAACTACTCTTCTTGGATTCATTTGCTGCTAGTTTTAAGGAAAGCTAATTTATTTTTATGTAAATTATACATCTTATCAAACTAATTAACAAGGAATTTAACCGCTTCAAGCTAAGTCCCCCCGCAGTCTTAGGACAAGATCGGTGCGGCTTCGACAACATTGTGCTCATTATCTGGATGCCCCATACTGTAAGCAATATTGGATAAGGAGGGGCTACCATGCCAGATTATAAAGGAATGTATTTAACGATAATGAGGGCCGCAAACAAGGCGCTGGAGCTTAATCAACAAGCGGCGCAGCATATCATTTGCGCCCAACAGAAAGCAGAGGAAATATTCATTGAAGCGGACGATGTGCCGCTCTCCCTTGTTCCACCCCATTCAGAGGAACAGGAGTAACTTCGGGACGAGTTGGCCCGAAGTCTTAGGACGAGATCGGTGCGGCCTCGACAACATTGTTGTCCTCTTTTGCACATGGTAAAATATAGATAGAAGCTATCATTTGGCCTATATACCGAGTTTGGAAAGGAGAAATTTCATGGGATTTATCAAGCTAATATTCAAGATGATTGCGTTGCCTTTTATGATTGCGCTGACGGTTGGAACGCCTATATTTGTTTTCCTGTTTTGCTATGCCGCTGTGTTTATGAACATTGTTTCGGGGATTGGTGTCCTGCTTAGTATCGCACTCCTGCTGACCGGTGAAAAGCTCGGCTGCGTTGTGTTCCTCGCTCTGTCGTTCTCGCTTTCCCCTTTTGGTATTCCCGCCATCGGGGATTGGTTGGCGGATAGGTTAAGAAGCCTAAACTACTCGCTCCGCTCTTTTATTGCAAGCTGAATACCGGGCAGGACTGCCGCCCCATAACCTCGGGCCAAATTGACCCGAGGTTATTTTTTCGGAAAGGAGGGCCATACATGGCGACAACCTATTTTAAGCCCCACCACATCAGCAAGGGCGAAACCATAGCGCAGTCCATGAAAGAGCGCTTTGACTACGGGCAGAACCCCGACAAAACCCAAGACGGCGATTTGATTGCCGCCTATGAGTGCGACCCGAAAACCGCTGACGCAGAGTTTTTATTGAGCAAGGCGAAGTACAAGGCCATCACCGGGCGGGAACAAAAAAAGGACGAGGATGTTTTGTGCTATCAGATACGGCAATCCTTTGTCCGGGGCGAAGTGGACGCTGAAAAGGCGCTTGAAATCGGCTATGATTTTGCTATGCGTTGGACAAAAGGAAAACACGCCTTTTTTGTGGTTTCCCATGTTGACCGCCCTCACCCTCATGTTCATATCTACTACAATTCAACTACCCTCGATTGCACAAGGAAGTTTCGGGACTTTCTCGGCTCAGCTCGTGCGATTCGGCGGCTGTCTGACCGTATCTGCCTTGAGAACGGCCTTTCTTATATCGCCAATCCCAAGCTGAAAAGCAAGGGAAAATACAGGCATTACGGGCAATGGCTCGGTGGCAACAAGCCGCCTACCTTTAGGGAACGCCTAAAGGCGCAGATTGATATTTGCCTTGCTGAAAAGCCGCCCGATATGGATACCTTTTTACAGGATATGATGGCGGCTGGCTTTGAGGTCAAGCACAGGCGGGGCGGCGGTATCAGCTTTCGAGCCGAGGGGCAGGAACGCTTTACGCAGCTTCGGGCCGCTACGCTTGGTAAGGGTTACGGCTTGGAGAATATACTGGCGGCAATCGAGGGCCGGGCCACTCCTGTGGAGCGGCGCAAGGTCAACCTCATTGTGGATATTCAATCCCGCATGAGGGCCGGAAAAGGCCCTGCCTATGAGCAATGGGCTAAGGTTTATAACCTAAAACAGATGGCGGCAGCGTTACAGTATTTGCAGGAAAGCGGCTTGATGGATTATGCCGATTTGGAGCAAAAGGCAACACAGGCGGCAGACCGTTTTCATACGCTTTCGGACGGTATAAAATCTACCGAAACTGCCATGCGTATCAATACAGAATTAAAGGCGGCGGCTGTGGACTATGCCAAGACCCGGCCTGTTTTCGAGGGGTACAAGGCGGCGAAGTACAGCAGGAAATACCTTGCGGAGCATGAAGCGGATATAGCTACCTACCGGGCGGCAAGAGCCACAATGGATAGACTTCTAAACGGTGGTAAGCTCCCTAAAATGGATACGCTCAAAGCGGAGTTTCAGCGGTTGGCTTCTGAAAAGAAAAAGGCTTACCGGGAGTACCGGGAAGCCAAAAAGGGTATGCAGGAAATCATAACGGTAAAAAGCAATATAGACCATTTGCTCGGCTTAACGGACGGGCAGAAAAATAAGGAAATGGAGCGATAGCGACATGACGCAACACACAAGGGGCAAGGCCCCGACTTCGGGCCAAGTTGGCCCGAAGTCGCAGGGTTTGGGGAAGGCACTCCCCAACAAGCAATTTTTGAGTTTCCCCGCAAGGGAAAATCTCAAAAATGTGCAAGTGTCAATACACTTGCCCTGCTTGCCGTTTAGCGTTTCGCCCGTGTTTGTCCTCTGCGTGTTTATCTTGTAAGAATTAAAATTTCAAAAAGCTCAATCATTTTGATTATTGTCAAACGTTGTATACTATATGGGACATTCTATTCATATGCCGGAATGTTCATTAAAAATTATGATGCCTCAATCATTTTAGACACTGTAAAACGTTCTATATTACGAGGGGATCTTCCGGAGGATTAGCCTTGATACATGAAGATGAATTACTACAAAAAATAAGAGATGGCGACAACGCCAGTCTGGATAAGCTTGTTGCTTTCTACTATCCTGACATTCTTCGCTATTGTATATGGCATACGCCGAACAGGCAAACAGCGGAGGACGCAACACAGGATACTTTTTTGAAAGCCATTCGACATCTGGATGCTTATATCCATCGAGGTAAATTCAGGGCGTACCTTTACAAAATTGCCACCAATGTGTGCATTGATTATAGTCGCAAAAAGGTGATGGAACAGTTGCCCGATGATTTACAGGAATACGACAGCCAGTTGGAGCAGATAGAATCGGATTCAAGTTTTCTGTGGCTGGTGCGCGGCTTGCCTAACGAACAGCGGGAAGTTGTCCTGTTGCGATTTGTCCATGAGCTGAAAGTTCGTGAAATTGCAGAGATAATCGGAGCACCCATGCGCACAGTACAATCCCGGTTGCGAAGCGCACTCAAACGGTTAGAAAAAGACTTCGATAAGGAGGGAAAATAATTGAACAAAAATATGCGTTCAAAATTACAGGCCGCGCTTAAAGACCAGCCCGACCTGAAAATATCGGAGGAACATTTAATACAAACCATGCGGCAAACTCGCATGGCATACCAAAATCGCAGACAGAGAGAACGTATACGATATTCAGTTTTTTTGTTACGACAGATACGGTTTGTAGGCGCACCGATTTGGCTATTGCAGGGCCTTCTTTTGCTATGTGCATTCTGGTTGTTTGGATTTGCGGATATAGGCACTGTTTCTAACTTGGCTCCGCGCCATTTGCCGGTATTGCTCGGATGTTTTGCGGTCTTTATTGCCATGACCAGCATTCCTTTTATCGGGCGCTCGGTGCGGTATAGAATGCTTGAAACAGAAATGGCCACACGGATTTCAATCCCCAAACTATTGCTGGCCCGGATTTCCATTATCGGTATTAGCAATGTGCTGTTGCTTGCAGTATCCTTTCTTTTTGCAAGTAAGAAAGCGGAATTTGGAGCTGGAAGTGTCGCTTTATACCTGTTGGTTCCCTATTTGGTTGCCTGTTGCGGCTGCCTATTTATTCAAGCCTACGCAAATAAAGGGTATCAGGGCTTTGTCAGCACAGCCTTTTGCTTCTCTTTAACCGCACTACTTTTTGTTTTGTATAAGGCTGCACCAATGGTTTACGATCAGGCATCCACTCCCGTTTGGGGAGTGTTATGTGCGGTATGTGCTGTAATTTTAATAATAGGGATTTGGCGTCTGATGGATAAGGCCGCATCCCTCGACCTATCCCCGAATGGGATATAAAAAAGAAAAGGAGTACACACATGGAGCTTACAATTCAAGGGCTTACGAAACGGTACAAGGATAAAACCGCCGTGAACAATGTGAGCCTGACACTTACCCCCGGCGTATGGGGGCTTCTCGGTGCAAACGGCGCGGGAAAAACAACCTTAATGCGAATGATAGCCGGTATATTAACACCGACCTCCGGCAAAGTACAGTACGACGGTATTGAAATTATGGTATTGGGCGAAGCCTATCGGGATGTCTTTGGGTATCTGCCGCAAAACTTTGGTTTTTACCCGGAATTTACGGTGACGGACTATCTGCAATATATGGCTTCGCTGAAAGGCTTGCCCAAAAAGGATACCAACTTGAAAATAGACGAGCTGCTTCATCAACTAACCCTTGCGGACATTCGGAACAAGCATATTCGCAAGCTGTCCGGCGGGATGCAGCGCAGAGTAGGAATTGCACAGGCACTTTTGAACGACCCGGATATTTTGATTCTGGACGAGCCTACAAGCGGCCTTGACCCCGGTGAGCGCATACGCTTCCGGAATATTTTATCAGAATTTGCACAACAGAGGATTGTACTGATTTCTACCCACATCGTGTCTGATGTTGAGTATATCGCAAACCGCAATGCGATTATGAAAGACGGACAAATTATCGCAGTTGATACCACAGACGAGCTTGTAAAAATGATGGACGGCAAGGTATGGCAAGGAACGATTCCTGCGGAACAGCTTCATCATTATGAGCGCACCGTCCGGGTTGTGAGCGTTCGTAATGAGGACGGTGGAAACGTATCGTTACGATATATATCAGAAAATCCATGTTTGCCGGATTCACAGGCCGCCGCTCCACGCCTTGAGGACTTGTATCTCTGGCTGTTTCGTGGCGAGGAAGCCGTAAAGGAGGATGTAGTATGAAGCGCATGATTGCTTTGGAACTTAAACGTGTGGCAAAAACCCGTTCTACATGGATACTGGCGGCGGGAGCATTACTGCTGTCAATTATAATGGCTCTTTTGGTTATCTCCTTTGCACGCCATTGGAATCTCGATGAAAGCGGTACAGAAGTAAGGCTTACCGGCAGGGATGCGATACAGGCCAATCAGGAAATGCTGAAACCCTATGAGGGAGAGCTAACACCTGAAAAAATTCGCACTGTCTTTGAAACCTACCATGAGGTATACGAAACCTACGGAGCAAAAATAGAGGATATACCGAAGGATGTATATTATCAAAAAATTTCGCCAATCAATGCGATTCTGAATAGTGTTCGTGAGGTCTATGTTGATAGCTCTACGTGTATTCCTATACCGCTCTATGAGATTTCACCAGAGGAAGCGGCCAATTTTTACGAACAGCGCACCAAGCGGCTTGAGGGCTATTTATCACAGGAGTATAAAGATTCTCCCGCTGCTGTACAACAGGCTCTTGCCATCAATGAGAAAGTAGAGGCACCATTTTATTATGTATATGGCGTTGGGGACAGCGATACATCGGAGTATCTTACCATGTGCATTTTCCTGTTGGTTATGCTATGCACCGTCATTGCCGCACCTATCTTCTCCGCTGATTATCAAAGTGGCGCAGATGATATATTGCGTTGCACCAAGCATGGACGACGGCGTTTGGCGGTGGTAAAGCTCTTGTCTGCCCTTCTGCTTACTACTGCGATTTTTGCAGTCTGCATATCGACTTTTATATTGATTTCATACGCCGCATTCGGTTGGGTAAGTCTGAAAGCAACACTGCAACTGGCATTTTCCTCGATTTCCTTTGTTCCGCTTACCGTAGGGGAAGCCAATACGCTGGTCGTTTTTTCCGGTTTGCTTACTTTCCTTGCAACGGTATGCTTTACGCTTTTCCTTTCAACAAAATGCAAAAACCCGATTACCGTTTTGGGGCTTGCTCTTGGTGGCTGCTTGCTGCCCACAATTCTATCTTTCGCTGGAAGCGGCACCAGTATTGAAAATTGGATTAGGCTGTGCTTACCATCGGGAGGGGTTGGACTTAGAAACAGTTTTTTCTTTGAACTGACCGAATTTAACTTTTTACCGCTGGGGTCAATTAGTGTCTGGACACCGTATATCATCCCTGTGGCGGCAGGAATAGAGATTGTTGTATTCTTTATTCTTGCAATACGCTCCTATTCCCGGCATGAAGCAGCTTGATGCCAGCCGTTTGGATGGGGCCATACTTCGGGCCAAGTTGGCCCGAAGTGGTGCGTATTCTCTATGGTTAGACAGCTCTTGTTGTGGAGAATTTGAAAGAAAGAAAAGCAAAAACCATATATCAATAAATAGAAGTCAGGGATGGTGCCGTGTGTAGAAACGAATGGATATTGTGTCCGCTTTGCAGCAATAAAACAAGGATAAAGATACGCGATGATACGGTGCTTGAAAACTTTCCGCTATTTTGTCCCAAGTGCAAACAGGAAACTCTAATCAATGTAAAACAACTGAATATGTCAGTTATCAAAGAGCCAGACGCTAAGACGCAGAGCCGATAAGATGTGAGACTTCTCACAATTATCGGCTCTTTTCTATGCTGATTGACACCACACTTATAATATTTTGCGATGCATTCGAAACTGTTGCTTTTACGGCAACGTGTTTATATGTCCGTTCAAGGGCGGTTTTGGAATGAAATTCAAAGCCGCCCTCTATTTTATAACGGCGGCTTGGGATAGGAGGCCCTTATGTACCGCAAACCATTGTTTTCTATTTATAGAAAGCCGCCACGCTACCGTGACGGCTGGATGTAGCCGAAGCATACATCCTAAACAATTTTAATAAATTACAGAAAATTATGAGCGTGCTTTGCGCTCATTTTTCATTCGACACCTTTCGGCCGTTTTTCCGTAAAGGTGTTTTTTTGCGTCTTTTTTTGACCGTGCGTGAACCCTTTAAGACGGTTTTACAGGACAAAGCCTTCCACTTCGGGCCAGGTTGGCCCGAAGTCCGGGCCGGGCCGCCAAAGCATAGCGCCCCTGGTTGCCGCTCCCCGCCCTCTCCATTCATCATTCGCAAACCCAAAACATGATGAATGGAGGAAAAATAATGGACAAGCCATTAGTAACGATAAAATATAAAACCGCCAATGGGAACGAGATTTGTGTTGAGGTTTCAACTTCGGTTAAGGAACTGCTGGAACAGTCCGATCGACAAATCCGCTCCCAAAGGCGGCAAGACAGGCGACATCTTGATTATGTGGATTTTATAGACGGTTTGGCCGACACGACTATGATGAACCCACAGGAAGATATTGCCGATCTTGTGATTAGGGTGGAAAGCTATAAGCAGCTTTATACTGCAATCAATCAGCTTTCCGAGATACAGCGCAGAAGATTGACCTTGTATTTTGTAAACAACCTGACACACCGCCAGATTGCAGAGATTGAGGGCGTGAATCAAGCGGCGGTAGGTCACTCCATTAAACGTGCCCTAAACCGGCTTTACAAGCTCCTTACTGAATAACAAATACTTACCGGGCGGCCCTGTCTTTTGGCAGGGCCGTTCCCATTTGAAAATAGTTTAACAAAAAACCATATAATACGCAAGTGCGTACACGACGAAGCGTACAGATTGTTATGCTGATTACAACCTTTTGAAAGGTGGTGAGGGCATAAAAATCAAAGATGCGATTGCGGAACGCTTCCGGCAGCTCTGCACAGAGCGGGGCATTTCCTATACCGAGCTTGCTCGGCTGGCAGGGGTAACGCCCTCCACCGTATATAGTATGCTGCAACCGGAGCGCAGGGATGTGAGCGCCGTTACGGTAAAGAAACTGTGTGACGGATTGGATTTGTGTATTATAGATTTTTACGATTGCGATTTGTTTAGGAATTTGCCGCCGGAAATTGAATAAACCCAAACAATAGAGAACGCCTTGCAGTATAAAACTGCCGGGCGTTTTTCTATGCAGTTTTTCAAATATCGGCATAGGCAAAACACCTTTTCCAGTCCTAATAAGTAGAGGGACAAACTTCTTCCCTTGTTGCACTTTGAAAACTAAATACTGTTGGCCCGGATACGTTCAATCAGGAGGGAGCCAAGCCGCAGAGTACGCCGAGACCGCCCGTGTGAAAGGGGGAAAGGCCCAGCGGAGCGTGAGCGAATAATACCGACTGTGGCAGGGTGGATATGGCAAGCCGCCCGGCGATAATCTTTTGATTGGTATATTGATACTTGCGGTTTGAACGCTTCACAGCATTGACCGCCACGCCATCAGCATGGGGTGAGGTGAGATTCCTATGAGGGTGGTTGCCGCCGCCCGTCCGGGCTAGCGCTTTTATATAAAGGGAGTGCCGTACCGTTCCTTTCTGTCTTATGACAGGTCAACGTATAACGGTATAGCACACTCCCGATTGATGAATGGAGATTTACTATGGAAAAGGAATTACAGTCACTGCTGTTTCAGCAATGGAGCAACGGCGCTTGCCGTGGCTATGTCATTCGGGCTATGGAAAACTGTGATTTCAGCCCGGACGATATAAAGCGTGTGGTATCGGAGCTTCACTATGTTTTTGATATATGCGGCATAGAAGAAGCCGAACAACACTATCAGAACAGCCCTTATTGACTTCGGGCCAAGTTGGCCCGAAGTATGTGGAAAGATTAAACGCCATCACTTTGACCGTAAAAGTGGTGGTGTTTTGTGTTTCCTCATAGGACAATCCGGGAAACTCATATATTAGATCATGCAGAAAAAGGAGGTGCATGATTATGCTTACGCTGGAAATGATAGATGATTTTATGAGCGTAAATATGAATACAGTAGATGTGGGAACGCTGGCGGATATAAGCACATTGAAGCTGGATAACTCCCTCCCCAAAGAAAAACGGATGGATTATGTTCTAAAAGAGTTGAAAAACCCCTTTTGCTTTCGTTATGGGGAAATGGGAATCAAGCTTGAATTTGACGACAATGCGCCGCCGATTCAAGAGGTACTCACCAACTTTCTTATACGCAAGAAAAGCGGCTTATAATGCGGCTTTGTGCCCTCGACAACATTGTTCGCATTACGCCAGAATGGTATAATATAGGTGTAATGTGAGGAAGGGAGGACACATGGCACGAGTGGCCAACAGGCAAAATATTGTCAAAGTAGTACCCAAAAACAAGGTATGGTTAGTAGCATTCTACATCCGCTTATCACGAGAGGACAAACGGGGAAAAGACGAGTCGGAAAGCATTACCAACCAAAGGCTTATCCTGACGGATTTTCTCGAACAGCAGGAAGATGGTGACGAATACGTTTTTGTTGACGAATATGTTG
This sequence comes from Christensenellales bacterium, assembly GCA_050945835.1. Taxonomy (GTDB): domain Bacteria; phylum Bacillota; class Clostridia; order Christensenellales; family JBMNTQ01; genus JBMNTR01. Next base: position 212,653 of record JBMNTR010000002.1, read on the forward strand.
ACGATGGCGTGAGCGGCACAACGGACGAGGAACGCGAAAACTTCCAAAGGTTACTTTCCGATATACACAAGGGGAAAATCAACTGTGTTATCGTCAAGAACCTTGCCCGGAGTTTCCGTAACAACGGCGATCAGAGTTATTACCTTGGGGACTGGTTTCCCCGAAACAATGTATGGTTTATCTCTCTGTACCAGCAACCTATTGATACTTACAAAGACCCGCAAAACGCTCAAAATATCGCTGTACCTGTTCAGGGCGTTTTGAATGAGGAACACGCAAGGGGTACATCGGAAAGCGTCCGAAGAACCTTTGACAAGAAGCGGGAGAAAGGCCTACATATCGGCTCCTTTGCGGCCTACGGTTATCTGAAAGACCCGGAAGATAAAAATGCACTTATCGTAGACGAAGAAGCAGCGGAGCATGTTAAAAGCATTTTTGCTTGGTTTTTAGAGGGTATGAGCAAAAATGCCATTGTACGCAAGCTCAACGACAGCGGCGTTTTATGCCCATCGCTTTATAAGAAAAGCAAGGGCATGAAATACCAAAATCCTAATGCAACGGGCAGCAATCCCCTATGGGGTGCTATGAGTATCAACAACATTTTGAAAAACCGCATTTATGTTGGAGACATGGTACAGGGGCGTTACCGTATTAAGAGCTATAAAATCCATGTGCAGGAAGCCGTCCCGGAAGATGAATGGTTTATTGTTGAGAATACCCACGAAGCTATTATCAGCCGCGAGGATTTCAACAAGGTGCAGGAGCTTTCAAAAAAGGATACCCGCACTGCACCACAGCAAAAGGGCCTATACCTGTTCAGCGGTTTTCTCCGTTGTGCCGATTGCGGCAAGGCCATGACACGAAGCAAAGTCAGAGGAAATGTCTATTACTATTGCCGTACCTATAAAGACCAATCCAAGACAGCTTGTACCAAACACACAATCAGGCACAATCATCTGGAGCAAGGTGTATTCCATGTCATAGAAAAAACGGTTTTTCTTGCGGCAGAATTTTCCGAAATGGTTTCAAAGATTAACACCGCTCCATTGCAGAAAAGCCAGTCTATACGGCTAAACGACCTGATAGCGGCAAAGGAAAAAGAGCTTTCCAAGATTATGCGTTATAAGCAGAGCATTTATCAGGATTGGAAAGACGGAGAGATTACCCACAAGGATTACCGCCATATGCAGGAAGATTACGAGCGGCAAATGGAATCCATCAACGAGGTTATAAGGAACTTAAACGAAGAAAAGGCAGAGCTTGAAAATGGGATTGATACGGAAAACCCGTTTTTAGCAACCTTTCGGAAGTATGAAAACATCGACAAGCTGACAAGAGAGGTTTTGATTGAGCTTGTAGACCACATCAAGGTATTTGAAAATGGCAGTATCAGCGTTAGTTTGAAGTTTGCCAATGAGTACCGCAGAGTAACGGAATACATCAAGCTCAATACCCACTCAAATGCGGTTTAGAAGAACCGCAATTTTACAGGCAGTTTGTTTTCCTAATATAAACGGCATGTGCAGCCATATCAAGAGTATCAGGCAGGGATTCATATGTTTCCCAGCGGAATCATTTGGCCGCGCAGACTTCAAAAATGATACGAAAATTCACGGGGTGCATAGTATCACGGAATATGATAATATCCATATGTAAGGAAATAAAATGCTAAAGAGAGCATGCTTGTCTAGTCCTCGTATGTATGACCATGCTCTGCAAAAGACTCCGGATCGGCCGTGCGCACCAGTCGTCTTAGAGACATCTACAGCTTAATGCTTGGTTGCTTGAGAAATCTACCAGCCTGCAAGAGAATGAAAAGGAGGAATACACATGGGTAAAGCAACACAGGATCTGCGAAAGGAACATGAGGCTATCCTCTATGTACTGCGGATATTGGATCAAATGATGCTGTCGGATACGGACGAACAAGCGCTGCTGTCTTATTATGATGAGGTGGTATACTTTTTGAAAATATTTGCAGATAAGTGCCACCATGGCAAGGAAGAAAACTATCTGTTCAAAGAACTGGTGCGCAAGGGCGTCCCTGATGAAGGCGGCCCTGTGGGCGTGATGTTGCAGGAGCATGCGCAGGGCAGGGATCTCATCGCCCGTATGGGCCTCTCCCATGAAAAGAAAGACATAGATGGGTTTCATCATGCCGCTGAGCAGTACCGTGATCTATTGCGAAGCCATATCGAAAAGGAGAATAACATCCTTTTCCCGATGGCGGATAATGTGATCAGCGAACAGGAGCAGGCCGCTATGTTCGAGCAGTTCGAACGATTTGAGGAGAACGTCATCGGGCATGGTGTGCATGAAAAACTACACGCCATGATTGACGCTTGGGCGGCAGCGTTTGGGGTATCGTAAGCCCCTGTATAAAGCCGCTTTTCCCCGTCGTCTAAATAGTCAAGCCTTTACAGCGGCGAGTCGCCGCACCCAAATCGCGCACTGTCTTGTGACGGTGTGCGATATTTTTTGCCCGAAATGAGCGTTGTTTAAATAGTGAAGATGCTCAGGATTGCCCGTAATTCTTTTCGTAGAGGCGATGATATCATATGATTGATCGATCGCAATGTTTTCATCACATTTTTAGTTATGGGATTTATTTTGATAATTAACCTCGTTCTGTGATTGACATATTTTTGCATGCATGATAATCTAAATTAACTTTAGCAACGGAATCGTTTGACAGTTGAACATGTTACACGCCAAGTATAAATGCGAAACAACGGGCACGGAAAAGAATTTATTTTCTAATAATATCCATTTGAAAAGGTGGGGATGGCTTGAGTAGCTATATAGAGTTGCGTGATATTTCCAAACAGTTTTATGGCGTATATGCACTTAAAAACGTTAATTTGAAGGTGGAAAAAGGCAGTGTGCACGCTATAATGGGCGAAAACGGCGCTGGCAAAAGTACGCTGATGAAGATACTCGGCGGCGTCTACCTGTCAGACAGCGGTAAAATCTTCATAGACGGAAAAGAAAGGCGCATTAACAACGTAGACGACGCTTCCGCATGCGGAATCAGCGTGATTTATCAGGAGTTCAATCTGATTCCCGAGCTGACAGTAGCCGAAAATATTTTCATATCAGATGTCCCCAGAAAGACATTTTTAGGAATAGTCGAGAAAAAAAGACGCTCAGAAAACGCGCGAAAACTGCTCAATGAGTTGGAGATCAAAGTAGATCCTGACGACTATGTCAAGGATCTTTCAGTTTCCGAAAAACAGATGGTGGAAATCGCCAAAGCATTGTCCAAAAACGCAAACATCTTCATCATGGATGAGCCCACAGCCGCACTGAATGAAGACGAAGTCAAAAAACTTGAGGAGATCGTCTTAAAGCTCAAACAGGACGGCAAGACGATCCTGTATATCTCCCACCGCTTAAAAGAAGTGTTCGATATGACGGATACGGTTACGGTTCTTCGAAACGGCGAATATGTGGGCACAGCAGCAACCAGCGAACTGACGGAAACCGACATCATCAAGATGATGGTCGGACACGAGATCGACAACAGCGCACTGCGTCCGTCATACGCGACGGACAGGGTGCTGCTTGAAGTCAAAGATCTGAATCTAAAAGGTGTATTTGAAAACGTATCCTTTAAACTATATGAAGGCGAGATCCTCGGTGTAGCGGGGCTTATGGGCTGTGGCAGAGAAGAAGTTCTTTCCTCTATATACGGCCTTTTTAAATTTGACAGCGGAACTGTGTTGCTCGATGGCAAGGAATCCCGTCTCACCAAACCTAGAGACGCCATCAAAAATGGTATTTGTTTCCTAACAGACGATAGAAAAGACGAAGGTCTGCTGCCGTTGATGTCTGTTGAGGAAAACCTGACCATCATGTCTATCAGAAATCTGAAGAAGAAATTCGGATTCTATATCGATCCCAAGGATGAATCGGCCGAGCTTAAAAAAATGACCGACTACATGGATATCAAATATGCAAGGCCGGATCAGAAGATATCTTATCTGAGCGGCGGAAACCAACAGAAAGTCCTGCTGGGCAGAGATTTGCTGCTGGATAATAAAATATTCATCATGCTCGAACCTACGAGAGGCATCGATGTCGGCGCAAAGGAAGAGATATATAACCTACTGTATGAGCTGGCCAAGAAAGGCATGTCTATCATCGCGGTGTTCTCAGATATGAACGAGCTCATTCGGGTATGCGATAGAATCATTGTATTTTGGGATGGGAAGGTTACCGGCAGTTTAACACGCGATCAGTTCGACAAAGAACGCATTTTATCCTATGCTGCCGGAAAAACAGAATAGGAGAGGTATGGTGAAAAAGAAATTAGCCAGACAAAGCCAGAACATCAGTTTGGTTGCCGTGATCATTGGCCTGTTTATCGTTTTTACGCTCTTACAACCAAATATGATGACGATCTTCAATGTGAAAAACATCCTTGTGCAGGTTTCGCTTACGGCAATAGCAGGTGCGGGGATGACCTTCGCGTACACAGCCGGTGTATTCGACATGTCGATTGGTTCAGTGCTCGCATTGATCAGCATCATTGTCGCGAAGATGGTCACACTCTACGGGCTGTTCCCCGCGATCATCGTTTCATTGATCATCGGTGTGATCGTGGGCATTATCAACGGCCTGATCGTCACCAAGCTTAAGATCCAGGCATTTGCCGCCACTCTGGTCACCATGATACTGATCAGAGGGATTGCGATACTGATTGCGGACGGGGCGGATATTTCACTTTATTCCTACACTGCAGTGAAATTCATCTCTTCCGGCACTATACTCGGCATCCCCTTCCCCATCATATTGATGATCCTTGTGTTCGCCATATCCTATTTCATCTATTATAAGACGGCCCTCGGCATGAAGATAAGGAGTGTAGGCTCCAATGCAGAAGCATCCAAAATTTCGGGCATCAAAGTTGATAAGGTGATCATCGTCGCATTTATTATGACAGCGGTGACCACTGTCATATCCAGCTTCATCCGAACAGCACAGGTCATGTTTGGAAAATCCACCATAGGCGAGGATTTCCCGCTGACAGTCATGACCGTGGTCATATTGGGCGGCACATCCATAACCGGCGGTTATGGCAGCCTGACGGGCACGCTGATCTCTGCAATACTCATAGCGGTCATCAAAAACGGGCTCAATATCAACAATGTCAATTCATATTATCAGGATCTAGCGATTGGCGTGATCTTGATATTTGCCCTGATCTTCAATGGCATCAAGACAATGCGTGAAGCAAAGCTGATCAAGAGGGAGGGATAAAGTCATGAAGAGAATTCATTATAAAAAGCATATCGTCGTCGTGATTCTTGCTGTGTTCTGGATCATCATGTTTACGCTGAATAGCGGTTTCAGAACAGCGGATAACTTCGCAAGCATACTCAGAGAAGCTTCCACAACCGGTATCGCGGCGCTGGGCATGACCTTTATCATCATCATGAGCGATTTCGATCTCTCTATCGGTTCTATGCTCGCTCTGCTTGGAATGGTGCTGGCCAGCACGGTTGAAACCCTGGGGCTTATTCCGTCGCTGATACTCGTGTGTATCTGCGGCGCTCTATGCGGATTGATCAACGGTGTCATCATTTCCTATTGCAATGTGCCCGCCTTTATAACCACTTTAGGCACATATTACAGCTTCCGGGCATTGGCATACATCTATAATGACGCCAAAACAATCATGGTTAAAAACACCGCCTTGTTGGAGATCGGAAATGGGAGTGTGCTTGGGATTCCGATACCCTTCCTGATCATGCTCATACTCTCGGTGGTTGCAGCGGTGGTATTGAACAGAACGGTGTTCGGCAGGAATATAAGGGCATTGGGCAACTCTATCAAAGCCAGCAACATCAGCGGCATCAATACAAAGCTTGTTAAAACGCTTGCCTTTATGGCGATCGGCTTCTGTACAGCCATATCCTCCATCATCATCACGGGCAGACAGGCATCCGCCAGCCCGGATGTAGCCCTTAATTTCCACTTCGATGCCATCACCATCGTGGTGCTGGGCGGTACAAAGCTAAGCGGCGGTGAAGGCAGTATATTCAACACGCTGATTGCATCCGTGCTGTACGCCAGTGTTGCAAACAGTCTTAGCTTGTACCATGTAGACGCTCAGTGGCAAAGGGTGTGCATGGGGGCCATATTACTTCTGGCCTTCTCATTTGATTTCATGCAGAGCGGGCTTAAAAAAGCGCGGGATAAATCCCGCAGAAAAGCGGCACAGTCCGCATAGACATAGTGCTTCGAATGATTTGACCAATAAAAAACGAAAGAGAGAGAAAATATGAAAAAACTAATTACATTGGCATTGGCTGTATTGATGATCCTTTCCTTGGGTGCATGTGCTTCAACACCGAGCGATACAGCGGATACCGGCACAGCCGCAACCGACAAACCGGATGCAGGCGGTGATTCCAAAGGCATCATCGCATTTTCCGCATACAACATGAGCTGGGAATACTATGTGACACTTTCCAAAGGCGTTGAAGACGCTGCAACCGCTGCGGGCTATGATTACGTTGAGCATGATCAACAGAGCGATCAGAGCATTATGCTGCAGGGTTGCACAGACATGCTCAACCAGGGCATCGCGTGTCTTGTGCTGACACCATGCAAGCCTGAGGCGGTGGGCAGCATCTACAAGCTCGCGGCCGAAAAAGAGATACCGGTTGTGCTGGCAGATATCCAGACCGAAGAATCGGGCTATTTGGCAGTTCTCAAAACTGACAACTATGACGGCGGCGTTCTCGCGGCAGATTATGCCCTCGAAGCGCTCAAAGGCAAGGAAGAGTCGAAGAAGTTTGCTTGTATCACGGTTAATCCGTCGAATACCAACATCGTCAGAAGCGATGGTTTCCATGACGTGATGACAGAAAACGGCTGGACGGTTGCAGCACAGCTTTCCGGAGACAGTGAACCCGATGTGGCCTACTCCTGTATGCAGGATATCCTCACAGCAAACCCTGATGTCAGGATCGTATTCTGCAGCAACGACCCAATGGCCATCGCCGCATCCCAAGCCATCGCGGACGCAGGGCTCACCCCCGGTGAGGATGTCTATGTGATCGGCTATGATGCGCAGACAAACGTATTTGAGCCCATCGAAGCAGGTGAGATACTCGGAACAGTCGCGCAAGACCCATATGGAATGGGCAGCGGATCTGTTGAGGTGTTCCTGCAACATCTGAATGGCGAAGAAATCACCTATGACGACGCGTCTGAAAACCTGATCTACACCGATCTGTGGATGATCGACGCCTCCAATGTGGCTGAATACAAATAAGCCGTTTTAAAAATCCATTCAACAAGACAGAAAGGGAGAGGTAAAAACCTCTCCCTTTCTCGTATATGGATTGAACAGTATGCGCAGAGGCTTCTGCACGCTTGTGATCGTGCGCACAGCAGATGATCGTTTCCATTCGTGAAATGGATCGAACCATTCTTGTTTTTACTCTCAGGCATTAAAAATATATAAAAGTTTTCACAAGAGCATCCGCTGTCCAACACAAGGTGTATAATGACATGTATGTTTTTAATATCCATAAGAAAGAGATTGTTTTATGCCGAGAATAGATAAAACCAAGATCAGCATGTATGATCTGCTCGTCTGTCTGACCAACGCTGAGGACATCATCAGCCATGAAGTTGCAGATCATCATCAGCGCGTTGCATATTTGGCGTTTAGAATTGGAGAACGGCTGAATCTGCCCTTGGAGCAAAAAAAGAACCTGATGCTCGCCGGATTGCTGCACGATATGGGTGCCTTCTCACTCAATGAGCGGTTGTCCTTGATTGAAAACGAACCGCCAAACGTAAACGACCATGCTTTTCGAGGCGCCCGCCTGATCGAAGGCTTTGCTCCGCTTGCGGAGGCGTCCAGCATCATCCGGCACCACCATGTTCCCTGGGAGTACGGCGCGGGCCGCATGTTTCAGGACATGGAGGTGTCACAGTTGAGCCACATCCTCCATTTGGCGGACCGCATCGCGGTCTCCATCGAAAAGGATATCAATGTGCTCGATCAATCCGCAAATATACGCCAAAAAATTCTCCGGCGCAAGGGCAGCATTTTTGTCCCCGAGCTGGTAGATGCTTTTGTGGAAATCAGTGATATCGAATATATCTGGCTCGATATGACCTATAAGCCGCTGCTCTATATACTTCCGAATATCGTGCTGTTTGACACGATAGAGTTGAATCTTGGCGAAATAATTGATCTGACGAATCTGTTCGCCGGTATTATAGATTTTAGAAATCCCTTCACCGCCAACCACACGGCCGGCGTCGCAAATACGGCGAAAAAGCTGGCGAAACTGGCAGGCTTTTCTAAAAACGAATGCAAGATGATGCTGGTCGCGGGCAATCTGCATGATTTGGGGAAGCTGGCTGTCAGCAGAGATATTTTAGATAAACCAGGCATGCTGGAGGCAGACGAGCAAAGCATCATACGAAGCCATACCTTCTACACCTTCCGTCTGTTGCAGGCGATTGAGGGATTTGAAACAATCAACAAATGGGCTTCTTTGCATCATGAAAAATTGAATGGTACAGGCTATCCTTTTCATTTAAATAGCGACAATATCCCCTTAGGCTCGCGGATCATGGCTGTGGCCGATATCTTCACCGCCATCAGCGAAGACCGCCCCTATCGAAAAGGCATGACGACAGAAAGGGTTGTCTCTATATTGAGTGATCTGGTGAAAGACAACTCGATTTGCCCATATGTGGTCTCCATACTGCTGGATAATCTGGAAACGATGAATGAAATCCGAAGAGAGGCGCAGCAACAATCCAAGGTGCGCTATGATCATGTCATGAAACCAATCGGGTGATGGTTTTGCTTCATAAAAGGCGCCATGTTTCAAATTTTATGCGCCAGAACAAAAGAAGGCAGGCCCTCATTCAGCCCGCCTTCTTTTCATTCCATAGCCACCCGCGAATCACGCAACACATCCCCGCAGGGCGGCAGCCAAATAATGCGTACGTATTACGGCATGACAAATCCGCCGTTGGGGGAGATCGTCTGCCCTGTCATATACGGTGCGCTCAGCAGATATTCCATGCAGCCCGCGATATCCGAAACATCACCGATAAAGCCTTGCGGAATGGCGCCCGCAAGGGCGTTGAGCTCGTCTTGATTGACACCGGCCAGCATATCCGTCATGATCATGCCGGGCGCGATCACATTTACGCGAACCTTGCGGGACGCGAATTCCAGCGCAAGAGCGCGGGTCAAGCCAATGATGCCGCTCTTCGACGCGCAATAGTCCGCCTGGTTTATCACGCCCACCAGCCCGCCTACGGAGGACACATTGATGATGCTGGAATCGCGATCCACCATATAGGGCAGTGCCAGGTGACACATATGCATCATGCTCAAAAGATTGGTTTCGATCACGTTGGTGTACTGTTCTTTGGTAATGTCGATAAAACTGCAGTTGTTTGTGATGCCTGCATTATTGACGAGCACGTCAATCTTGTTGCCGAATTTATCCACAGCCGCCGAAACAAGCGTTTCACAGTCTTCGTATTGGCTGACGTTTGCGCGCACCACCAGCGTTTGTACACCATACGAGCTGTTCAGTTCCTTGGCAAGATTATCGGAAAGCGCCTTGGAGCTTTCGCTTCTGTAGTTGATCACCACATCATAGCCCAATTCGCCTAGTTTGCGTGTCATCGCGCTCCCAATACCCCTGGAACCGCCTGTGATAATTGCTGTTTTTCCCATGTCGTTCGTTGCTCCTTTTTCTTATGTGATATAACAGGCCGCCTTTCAGTTAAAAGACGGCTCTTGTTTTTGTTGGTCCTTCTTTTTCCTTCGTCTGCTTTTTGCTGTCGTTACGAATAGTCCTATCCGTTTTATAATTGCTACTTCATTAATTTTTGTGTTATTTCAACCAATTCATCGATAACCTCTTCCTTGCCTTCCTGAATATCCCGTACTACACATGATCTGATATGGTTGGCAAGCAACATTTTGTTAAACGCGTTGATGGCGGCAGTTGCTGCGGCAGTCTGAATCAAAATATCCGTGCAATATGCATTGCGCTCTACCATGCTTCGGATACCGCGTACTTGTCCTTCGATACGATTCAGCCGGTGGATTAAACCTTGGTATTCTTTTTCAGAGCGTTCTTTTGTTCGATGTAAACAACCCGTCCTTATTTCTTTTTCAGACATTTTAACCACCCCGCTTCCAATATGAGTATATACCCATGGGGGGTATATGTCAATTCTCTTTCTTGCTGGATCGTCATCCTAAGTCTCTGTATTCATACATACGGACAAAGCCTTAATATCCAAAAAAGGCTTCAAGGCTTTGTCGATCCATACAGCAATAGTGGGATGCCTGCTTCATTTCCGTTTAGAAGCTGATTATTGCTGTGTGATGGAAGGAAGATTTCCTAAATTGTTGTTTTCAGATCCGTCGGGCAGGGATTTAAGATACTCGTGTCCATAGCGTGTTGCCACACCAACGCCCCGTATTTCTCCTTGTTTTGCAAGCTGGACACCTTCAGCCTTATTTACGATTCTACCGTCCGAGAGCTGGTAGCCGGTTATGCGTCCGCTTTCCTTCACCAACGCGATGATTTGCTGTGCGTTTTCATTCGGCGTGGGAATATCCGAAAGTGTTTGCATAGGCAATATGGAACGCAGGTCGTTTTGATCCTTCATAGTGCTTCTCCTTTTGTGTGATTTTATAATAGTTTCCCACAACCAAAACGAAATATTTATGGATTTTGCGCTGAAAACTGGCAATTCTATCATTTCTTCATCTGTTGCAGCACCCACTGAAGATCACCGCAAAGCAAAAAGCTGCCCACAGGACAGCTTCAGAAATATGTGCTCTATAATGCGTCACCAGAGCTTAAATCTATTTTTCAAACAAACCTTTTTTTCTGCCCTTCTTTTCGGGCGCTTTTACCGTTGTATGACCGTCAAACTCCAACAGAAGCTGCTTTTGACGCTCCGTGAGCTTCTTAGGCACTTGGATATTCACTGTCACATAGAGATCGCCATGCCCGTTGCCGCGCAAATACTTGATCCCTTTGCCGCGCAAGCGGAACCGCGTGCCCGTCTGTGTGCCCGGTTCAATCTTATAGCGCACCTTTCCGTCCAGCGTGGGTACTTCCAAATCAGCACCCAGCGCCGCCTGCGCAAATGTGATAGGCAGGTCGCACAACAAATCATAGCGGTTGCGCTTGAAAATTTTATGCGGCCTAACACGCACAACGATATAAAGATCGCCTTTCGGCCCCCCGTTTTTGCCGGCCTCACCTTCGCCGCTCAGTGTAATGGCCTGACCGTCGTCAATGCCCGCCGGTATTTTCACATTCAGTTTGCGAATGGTGTAGACCGTGCCCTTCCCTTTACAAACGTTGCAAGGATTCTCAATGATCTTACCCGTTCCCTTGCAGTTCACACAGGTCTGCGTATTGACAAACCGCCCAAACGGCGTATCCTGCGCTGTCTGCACCTGCCCGGTCCCTCCGCAGGTCGGGCAAAACTCCGCCTTCGTGCCAGCCTCGGCACCCGTACCGCCGCATTCGCTGCAATTTTCGTTCCGCCTGATCTCCACCGTCTTCGTAACGCCGAATGCCGCATCTTCAAAAGAAACGGTCACTTCATATTGCAGATCGGCACCTTTTTGCGGTGCGTTGGAGTTCCTGCGCCCGCGATTACCAAATATACCGCCGCCGAAAAACGTATCGAATATGTCCTCTACGCCGAATCCGCTAAACGGATCGTCCGGCCGCGCGTTGCCTGTACCGTCAAACGCATCATGGCCATATGCGTCATATTTTGCGCGCTTGTCCTGATCGGACAAAATGCCATACGCTTCACTGACCTCTTTAAATTTTGCTTCCGCTTCCTTGTCGTCTGGATTTACATCGGGATGATATTTCTTCGCCAGCACACGATACGCGCGCTTGATCTCATCGTCCGATGCGTCTTTCGAAATCTCCAGCACCTCATAATAGTCCCGTTTGGCCATTCAGATGAGCCTCCACCAATCTATTTTCTGCACATTGCAACAGCTAGGGTCAAAGCAAGCGCTCTGACCCAGCTTATGCATTTCAAATATACTCGACTGCTGCCGCATTACTTGTTCTCGTCGTTATCCACAACTTCGTAGTCGGCATCCACAACATTGTCGTCAGGCGCGGCAGTCGTTCCCGCAGCGTCGGCACCCGGTGACGCATTCGGATCTGCCTGCTGCTGCTGATAGATTTTACCGAAAATCTCATAGGAGACATTGGTCAGCTTCTCGGTAGCGGTTTTGATCGCTTCGGTGTCCGTCCCGTTTAGCGCGCTGCGCACAGCGGAGACTTCCGTTTCAATGCTGCTCTTCTCCTCAGGGGAGATTTTATCACCCATCTCCTTGAGTGTCTTCTCTATAGTATATACCGTCTGGTCCGCATTGTTCCTCGTTTCCACTTCATTTTTGCGCTCCAGATCCTCTTGCGCAAACTGCTCCGCTTCCTTCACGGCCTTGTCGATGTCGGAGTCACTCAGGTTGGTGGACGCCGTAATGGTCACCTTCTGTTCATTGCCTGTGGCCATATCTTTTGCGGAAACATTCACGATACCGTTCGCGTCGATATCAAACGTGACCTCGATCTGCGGCACGCCGCGCGGTGCCGGCGCAATGCCCGAAAGAACGAATTTGCCCAGCGTCTTGTTGTAAGATGCCATCTCGCGCTCACCCTGCAGCACATGCACTTCCACGCTGGTCTGCCCGTCCGCCGCGGTGGAGAACACCTGGCTCTTCTTGGTGGGTATGGTGGTGTTGCGCTCGATCAGCTTTGTGAATACGCCGCCCAGCGTTTCGATGCCCAAAGACAACGGCGTGACATCCAGCAACAGGATATCCTTCACTTCGCCGCCTAAAACACCCGCCTGTATGGCCGCGCCTATGGCTACGCACTCATCCGGGTTGATGCCCTTATACGGCTCCTTGCCTGTCACCCTCTGCACCGCTTCCTGCACCGACGGAATTCTCGTAGATCCGCCGACCAGTATGACCTTGCTGATATCGTCGGCTGTTAACCCCGCGTCCGCCATGGCCTGTTTCATGGGCTGTACAGTCTTGTCAACCAAATCGGAGGTCAGTTCGTTGAACTTTGCTCGGGATATGGTGAGATCGAGATGCTTGGGGCCTGAAGCGTCCGCTGAGATAAACGGAAGGTTGATGTTGGAGCTCATCACGCCCGAAAGCTCAATTTTCGCTTTCTCGGCCGCTTCTTTCAAGCGCTGCGCTGCTATACGGTCTTTTCTCAGGTCAATCCCATCGGATTTCCTGAATTCGTCAGCTATGTAATTCATCAGACGATCATCAAAATCATCGCCGCCCAGGCGGTTGTTGCCGTTGGTGGCAAGCACTTCAAACACGCCGTCTCCAATCTCGAGAATGGACACGTCGAACGTACCGCCGCCTAGGTCATAGACCAGTATCTTGTGGTTGCTCGCGTCCTTATCAACGCCATACGCAAGCGACGCAGCCGTCGGTTCGTTGATGATGCGCAGCACCTCCAGCCCTGCGATCTTGCCCGCGTCCTTGGTGGCCTGACGCTGGCTGTCGCTGAAATAGGCAGGCACAGTGATGACCGCCTGTGTGACCGATGTCCCCAGATATGCCTCGGCATCCGTCTTCAACTTTTGCAGGATCATGGCTGAAATCTCCTGCGGTGTATATTCTTTATCGTCTATCTTCACCTTTTTGGAGGAGCCCATATCCCTCTTAACAGACATAACCGTCCTGTCCGGATTGGTGATCGCCTGCCGTTTTGCCACTTGGCCGACCAAGCGCTCCCCTTCTTTCGTAAATGCCACCACGGAGGATGTGGTGCGCGCGCCTTCCGCATTCGCTATAACAACCGGTTCCCCGCCTTCCATCACCGCTACGCATGAATTTGTGGTCCCGAGGTCAATCCCGATGACTTTTCCCATTTGCAATTCTCCTTTCAAATTCTATATGAATATTCTATTTTTAATGAACGCTACTCTGCAACTTTTACCATCGCATAACGCAGCACCGATTGGTTTATGAGATACCCTTTTTGAAGCACCTCGATCACAGTGCCGCTTTCCACACCGCATACTTCCTCCTGCATGACCGCATGGTGGAAATCCGGGTTAAATGCCGCGCCCTTCGCCTCGATCTCCTGCACGCCCAAGCCTAGAAGCGCTTCCATCAGCTGCTTGTAGATCATCTGGATCCCCGCCAACAGAGCGTTTTCCTCATCACAGGCGCAAATCGCGCGCTCCAGGTTGTCAACAACGGGTAAAATGGCACATAGCGTGTCTTTTTTTCCGCTCTCGAAGCCCTCTCCGCGCGCATTGGCGTTTCGCTTTTTATAGTTTTCAAAATCAGCTTGCAAGCGCTGCGCAAGATTAAGATATCTGTCCTTTTCCGCACACAACTCGTCGATCACCTTTTGCTGTGCGCTCATCTTCGGCTCCTTCGATGAACCGGACTTCTTTTCCTCAGCCTTTTTCTTTTGCGTTTCCTGCTCTTCTATCGGCTGGTCGTTTACATGATTCGTGTCGTTATCCATCATCGTTCTTATTGCTTTGGTCCTTTCGTATTGTGTTCATTCGGGTGCTGTGTTACAAATCCCGCAGTATAAAACTTAAGCTGTTGCCTATGTATTGTAACACAGAAATAACCCGTTGGTAATTCATCCTTGTCGGCCCAATAACACCCAGCGTGCCAATGCTTTCATCCCCTATTCTATACACCGCCGTAATCACGCTGCAATCCTTCAATTCTTTTATCTCGTTTTCTTCCCCGATCCTGACTGAGAACCCAATGTCGGAAGCTTTCGTCAACACACTCACAATGGCATCCTTTTCTTCGATCAGCTCGAAAAATGTGCGCGCCTTCTGTATATCACTGTATTCAGGGTGGTTGAATATATTACGTGTTCCCGCCAATAAAACATCCGGCTGTTGATCCCCCCGCAGGGAGTATTCCAAGCTGGACAAAATTTCATCCATAAATGCGCGATGCTCCGATATATTGCCTTTAAGCTGATCATAGAGAACGCTTTTCAATTCGCCCCAACTGCGCTCCTTCATGGCAATTGTCAGCATACGGGAGATGCTTTCCAGCACATCCGGTGTAATATCCGAAGGGACACGCAACACGATATCCTTCAGCACGCCCACATTTGTCACAGCGATCATCAGCACTTTCCCATCCACAATGGGAATGAGCTGTATATGCTTGAATACGATGGTTTCGTGCTTGGGCGCTAACGCCATAGACGTATAGTTCGTCAGATCCGACAACGCTTTCGCCGCGTTCTGAACGATGGTTTCCACTTCACCCATGCGCACGTTGAAATAGCTTTGGATCGTTTCGATTTCCTTTCTGGAAAGCGGCATGCTCTTGATCATGTTGTCCACATAAAGCCTGTAAGCTTTGTTGGACGGAATTCGCCCGGCGGATGTATGCGGCTGATCCAAAAAACCGCGCTCCTCCAGATCGGACATCTCGTTGCGTATGGTCGCGGAAGAAAACCCGATGTCATGCTTTTTCGATATCGTACGAGATCCGATAGGCACGGCCGTAGCGATATAATCATCTATGATCGCTTGCAATATTTTTAGTTTGCGGCCGTCAAGCTCCACCGTTTTCACCTCCAGCGTGTTGTTAGCACTCTGTCATGTCGAGTGCTAACATCTGAGTATAACTTACCACTAACTTCCGCGAATGTCAATATACTTCTATAAAAATAATGCCCATATTCAGTGTTTACATGAATTGCAGCAATATGCGGTTCATGATATTCATACCGGTTTTGGTAAGCCGCACCGTGTACTCATCCGCTAGCAGCAGCCCTTCTTGCTGAAGCTTGTCGAACACATCGCCGTACACATCAAAAGCATCCACCCCAAACCTTGTGCGAAACGCCCGTAGTTCAACACCCGCTGTTTTGCGCAATCCCAGCATGAAGCATTCAAACATCTGCTCTTGCTCGGATATCACCTGCGCTTGCGCCACGGGCTTTATGCCGACAGCTATCTTTTCTTGGTATGCCCGCAGCGTTCTTTCGTTTGCGTGGCGCACCCAGCCTGCAGAGGTTTTTAGGCAGGAGTGCGCGCCCAAGCCAAAGCCTATGTATTCGTTCAGCTCCCAGTATTTCAGATTGTGACGGCATTCATAGCCTTTTTGCGCATAGTTCGAAACCTCATAGCGCGCATATCCAAGCTTGCCCAGCAAGCGTTGTCCGGCTTCTTCCATTTGGGCAACCGCATCCTCATCGGGCAGCACGAGCTCTTTTTGCCTGTGCCGCATCTCAAAAGGCGTACCCTCTTCCAATATTAATTCATAGGCCGAAATATGCCGCGCGCCCGCGTCATGCGCCTTTTGAACGGCGTCTGAAAAATGGTTTTCACGCTGACGGGGCAGGCCGTACATCAGATC
Organism: Christensenellales bacterium; assembly: GCA_050945835.1. Taxonomy (GTDB): domain Bacteria; phylum Bacillota; class Clostridia; order Christensenellales; family JBMNTQ01; genus JBMNTR01. The sequence goes on from JBMNTR010000002.1 coordinate 229,088, forward strand.
CACATTGATATTTTCAATGCCCGCCCGCTCTAAATACGCCATCCCCTGTACGAATTGCGCATAATCATGCACACGCCCCAGCGCTTTGAGTATATCGTCGTGTGCGCTTTGCAGACCCACGCTCACACGGTTGATCCCCGATGCCTGCAGCGCAAACGCTTTCCTTTGATCGATGGTACCGGGGTTGGCTTCGATGGTTATCTCCGCGTGCGCGCAAAAATGCAGATGCGCCCTGCAAGCCTTGAGGATCTGCGCGATGGACGAAGCAGAAAAAAAGGTGGGCGTACCCCCACCGATGAATACCGTATCCACCGCATAGCCCTGTACATCCTTGTCCCAAAGCGCCAATTCACGGCACAGCGCATCGCGGTACGCGTCCATATCCGCTTCACCCGCGGGAAACGATAAAAAATCACAGTACCCGCACTTTTGTGTGCAGAACGGTATGTGTATATAGACACCCAAGCTCTTCATCACGCTTTAATCCATCTTCAGCACGGACATAAAGGCCTCCGACGGAACCTCCACCGAGCCGATCTGCCGCATCCGTTTTTTGCCTTCCTTCTGTTTTTCCAGCAGCTTCTTTTTGCGTGTGATATCACCGCCGTAACACTTGGCCAGCACATCCTTGCGCACCGCTTTAACCGTCTCCCGCGCGATGATCTTGCCGCCTATGGCCGCTTGAATGGGTACTTCAAACTGTTGCCTGGGGATCACTTCCTTGAGCTTTTCCGCAATGCTCCTGCCCTTTGAATACGCCTTGTCGCGGTGCACGATGATGCTCAGCGCATCGCATATCTCCCCATTGAGCAGCACATCCAGTTTCACAAGATCGCTGCGTGCGTAATCCTTAAGTTCATAATCCAGCGAAGCATAGCCGCGCGTGCGGGATTTGAGTTGATCGAAGAAATCATAGATGATCTCATTGAGCGGCATGGTGTACAGCAATTCCACCCGCACCGGGTCGATATACGTCATATTGATAAATGTACCCCGCTTCTCCTGGGCAAGCTCCATAATCGCGCCCACATACTCCGAAGGGGCGTACACCTTCACATCCACGATGGGCTCCTCCATGTAATCAATCTCCACAACAGAGGGCAGATTGGAGGGGTTGTCTATCGTCATGTGTTCGCCGTTTGTCTTGACCACATGATAGATGACGCTGGGCGCCGTGGTGATCAGATCGAGATCGTATTCCCGTTCCAGGCGCATCTGGGTGATCTCCATGTGCAGCAGGCCCAAAAATCCGCATCGGAATCCAAATCCCAACGCGACGGATGTTTCCGGCTCATAGCTGATGGATGCATCGTTCAGCTTCAGTTTTTCCAAAGCATCCCGCAAATCGCCGTAATGCGCGCCGTCCGCCGGGAATATCCCGCAAAAAACCATTGGATTGACTTTTTTATAGCCCGGCAGCGGTTCAGCGGCCGGATCCTCTGCGCCTGTGATGGTGTCGCCCACCCTCGTGTCCCCAATCTCCTTAATGCTGGCGGCGATACACCCCACATCGCCCGCGTATAAGCCGTTTACCACCTTAGGCTCCGGCGCAAACACGCTGGTTTCCGTCACCTCCACCTGTGTTCCGGTGGCCATGAACATGACCTTCATGCCCGGCTTGACCATGCCCTGCTTGACGCGTATATAGCAAAGTGCGCCTTTATAATTGTCGTAGATCGAATCGAAGATGAGCGCCTTTAAAGGTGCTTCCTCCTCGCCTCGGGGCGCGGGTATCAATTCGATCACCTTCTTGAGCACCTCTTCAACGCCGGTCCCCTGTTTTGCCGAGATCAGCGGCGCTGTGCTTGCGTCCAGGCCGATCACGTCTTCGATCTCCCGCTTCACTTCCTCCGGGTTTGCGCTGGGCAGATCGATCTTGTTGATCACGGGTATGATCTCCAGATCGTGCTCCAGCGCCAAGTATACGTTGGCAAGCGTCTGCGCCTCGATTCCCTGCGTGGCGTCCACCACCAGAATCGCGCCTTCACAGGCCGCCAGGCTTCTCGAAACTTCATATGTAAAGTCAACATGTCCCGGTGTGTCGATTAAATTCAATTCATAATCAACACCTTCATAATGATAATTCATATGAACCGGCTGCGCTTTAATGGTGATACCCCGCTCTCTTTCCAGTTCCATGGTATCCAGCAGCTGATCCGCCATATCCCGCTGGCTCACTGTGTTTGTTATTTCGAGCATCCTGTCCGCCAATGTAGACTTTCCGTGGTCTATATGCGCAATAATGCAGAAATTTCGGATGTTTTCCTGCCTGTTCGTCATTCATGCCCCTCCTGTGTGCAATGTGCATCGATTTCGTATTTCTATGACGGTACTATCTTAATAGAAGCATGGCAAAAAAGCAAATATAATTCTTGTTTTATTGCTAAAACATATTTGTCTGCGCCACTCCCATTTTTAGTCATTATGATGTATAATTGATGCAATTTGAATATTGATTTTGCATCGATCAACACGCTGAATATAAAGGAGGTTTTTATGTCTACTCATCAAGCACTATTAGCACACGACAATATCTATTGGGTGGGCGCGCTGGACCCGGATATCCGTATTTTCGATATTATCATGTGGACCGATTACGGCACCACCTACAACGCCTATTGTGTGAAAGCAGAAAAAACAGTGCTCTTCGAAGCGGTGAAGGAGCCGTTTTTCGACGAATACTACGAGCGCTTGAGCGGCGTTTGTGATGTGTCAAACATCGATTACATCGTGCTCAATCACACGGAACCCGATCATTCCGGCTCATTAAAACGGCTGTTGGAGCTTTCGCCGGACATGACGGTCGTGGCCTCCCCCTCGGGCATCAACATACTCAAGGACATTTTAAATCAACCCTTTAAAAGCCGTGCTGTGACAGAAAAAGACGAGATCGACATCGGAGGCATGACGCTGAAATTCCTGTCTGTGCCCATGCTGCACTGGCCGGATTCCATGTTTACCTATATACCTGAAGCGAAGGCGCTGTTCACCTGCGATGCCTTCGGCTGCCATTACAGCGACGAGCAGGTGTTCAACGACCTGATAAAGGGTGATTTTTACGACGCGTATAAATACTATTTCGATAACATCATGGGCCCCTACAAGAACCCGCATATGCTCAAGGCGCTGGATAAAATAAAAGATCTGGATATTGAATTCGTGGGCAACGGACACGGACCGGTGCTGCGTAAGGATATCCAGAAATATTTCGACCTGTATCGCCAGTGGAGCCAGCCGCAAACGCCCAGCAAGCCTTCCATCGCCATCTGTTACGCTTCAGCCTATGGCTACACGGGCCAGTTGGCAGAGCAGATCGCAGAAGGGATTAAAGACGCCGGCATCCCGGATGTAACGCTGTATGATCTGGTCACCGGCGATAAAACCGCAGCGAAAGCGGCCATCGCGCAGTCAACAGGGTTTTTGCTGGGTTCCGCTACGCTGGTGGGAGACGCGCTGCCTCCGGTGTATGAGATGCTCATCGGTCTGAACCCCATCATACATAAAGGGAAATACGCAGGCGCTTTCGGCTCGTTTGCCTGGAGCGGCGAAGCCGTGCGCAACCTGCTCACGAGGATGCAGCAGTTGAAACTGAACATCCCGCTGGAAGGGTTGACTGTTAAGCTCAAGCCTTCACAGGAGCAGTTGGAGGAAGCGCATCAATATGGCGTCGATTTCGCCAACGCAATACTGACCGGCGAGAACTTCGCGCCGCAAATGAGCGCAGCCGACTCGAAAGACGTTGAGCAGGAGTCCTTTCAATGGAAGTGTCTCGTCTGTGCACAGGTGTTTGAAGGCGAACAGCCGCCCGCCGTATGCCCTGTCTGCGGTGCGCCCGCCGAGCAGTTTGAGAAGGTCAAACGCGAGGAAGCAAGCTTTCAAAGCAGCTCACAGGAACACTATGTGCTGATTGGAGGCGGTGCTGCTGCGCTGGAAGCGGCGAAGAGCATCCGTCTGCGCAACAAAGCGGCGCGCATCACACTGATCAGCACGGAAGCCGTGCTGCCCTACAACCGTCCGGCGCTTTCCGATGTTGTGGCCAAAGAGGCGACATTCGACGCCCTGTTCATAGAGAGCCTTGCATGGTATGAGCAGAACGGCATCGCGCTCATGCTGGATGATACCGCCGATTCGATCGATACCGCCACCGGGGCTGTGCACACCGTTTCCGGGCAAACCATCCCTTACGACAAACTCCTGCTGGCCACCGGCTCCACACCGTTTGTGCCGGTTAAAGATGCTTTGAGTCAGCCGAACACTTATGTGCTGCGCACGATTGACGACGCCGACGCGCTTCTGCAGGCGGCTCAAGAATCAGAATCCGCTCTGGTAGTCGGCGGGGGCATTCTGGGGCTGGAAGCGGCCGACGCACTTTTGGCAAACGGTCTTTCTGTGACCATTGTCGAGTTTGCACCCTGCCTCATGGGCGTACAGCTGGACGCCTTTGCCTCTGAGCTTCTGCGTCAAAAGGTGTTGGCGGCGGGCATGGATATCTACACCGGCTGTTCTGTCACCGCTGTGCAGGACGGAGTCGTTACGCTGTCCAACGGCAAGGAATTAAAGCCTGATTTCATCGTGTTTTCCTGCGGCACGCGTGCCAACATACAGCTCGCCACAGACGCGGGCATCGCCTGTAACCGGGGCATTCTGGTCGATTCCATGATGGCTACCAGCGTAGACGGCATCTATGCCGCCGGCGACTGTGCCGAGATGCAGGGCAGCATCGTCGCGCTTTGGAGTTCCGCTGTAGAGCAGGGCAAGGTCGCCGGTGCCAACATGGCGGGCGATATGCAGATTCTTGCGCACAATATTCCCGCCACCGTATTCGAAGGGATGGGTGTGAAGATCTTTTCTGCCGGGCTGATCAGAGAGGATGAGACGACCACAGCCATGATCTATAAAAACGATCAAAGAGATATTTACAAGAAGCTCGTGTTTAAAAACGGCAGGCTTATGGGCGGGCTGTTGTATAACGACACAGATAAATCCTTAAATCTCCTGCGCATGGTGGAGCACAAGACCACGGTGGGCGAAGCCAGCGAACTGTTAAGGTAAGAACGGCTGGCCTGATCCAAGCCCTATAGAAAAAGTATGAAAAAATCCCTCCGGCGCGGCACACACAAGCTGCGACGGAGGGATCTTCATATCATATGATATGCGTTCTAACGAAGATAGCCGATGGTGTTCTCATATCCTTTTTTTGCGGCTTCAAAGCCTTGCGGATGCGGCAGGTGCTCAAATCCAATGCCGCCTTCATAGCCGATTTCATACAGCGTATCAATGACCGCCCCAAAGTCGATATGCCCATGCCCCGGATACCAGCGGTCGCTGTCTGCAAAATGTATATGTCCAAGCTTGTCTCCGCACATCCTGATCGCCCCACACATGTCCGGTTCTTCGATGTTCATGTGGAAGGTGTCCAGATGAACTTTCAGCCTGTCTGAATTGACCCGATTGACCATCTCCAGCGTATCCGCCGCCGTATTGAGCAGCTTCGTTTCATAGCGGTTGATCGCTTCCAGCACCATATCAACCTTCTGCTGCTCCGCATATTCTACCACAGGCATCAAACGCTCATACACATGATCCAGCGTCTGTTTGATGCTGCGCCCCGGCAGTTGGTTGCCCTTCATGGAGCCGATGATCACCGTTGCGCCCGTCGTTTTCCCTGCGTCGATAAACGCTCTTATGACCTCCATGCTCTTCTTTGCGATGTATGGGTCCTCCGAGCAGAAGTTGGCATTGTGCCGACCTGCCGACAAGCCTGTGCCGATGCAATCAATGCCCATATTCTCTTTTTTTAAAAATGCGGCGATCTCTTCCCAATCCAGATCCCACGGCCATGCACAATGGATCTGCACGGCGGGAAAGCCGATCTGCTTCGCGAGCAGTATATCCTCTGTCGTTTTCTCACCGCGTAAAGGTGCCGGATATCCATCCGGTGCGGAATTCGTTATACAAACGCTATAATACATGTTGAGTCCTCCTTTGATGATGTATACTTCTTTATTCTATTAAATCACAGTCTCATAAAAATGCAAATACTTTTGAAACCGCTGTCCGTAAAATTCGGCCATGTTCGGGTTTGGTGCAACGCGTCTGCCCGGCGGCGGTTGGAATGCAGACAAGTCGTCCAACTCGCCCGCGACGTGCATGGCCACGGCGGTAGCACCCGTCATGGAAGCCTGTTTGATGTCGGGGCACTGGATCTCCCTTTGCAGTATGTCCGCAAGCATCTGTGTCCAGAATTCGGAATGCAGTATCCCGCCGGATACATACACGATTTCCGGCACACCGCCGACCTGCGTCAGTATGCGGTAGCAGTGGTAGATGTTGAACACCACGCCTTCCAGCAGAGCGCGGTATAAATGACCCACCGTCTCGCTCCCTTTGATACCGCAAAACGACGATGTGCGTTCATCGTTCCACCCGGGACACCGTTCGCCGAACAAAAACGGCAGGAACGTGGGGTATGACGCCTCGCCCTTGGGCATACGCGCTTCCAGTTCGTCAAACGTCATGCTGTTGCTCAGCAGATCCTTCACGAACCAATCCACACAGTTGGTCGCGCTGTTGGTCGCAGCGCCGCTCATCCATTTGGTGGGTGCGTAATAACACCAGGTAGACGGTTCTCTTGGGATCACAGGCGTGTCAAATGTCATGCGCAGCGCGCTGCTCGTGCCCACAGATAAGGTCATCACGCCCTCCTTCAGCCCGCCTGCGCCTACCTGATTCATAGACGCATCCGAATTGGCAACCACCACCGGAATCCCGCTCTTTACGCCGAGCAGCCGCGCTGATTGTTTCTGCAAAGGCGCGGTATGGTCGTATTCACACAGCTCGGGCAGCTGGGATTCGTGGATATTGGCCAGCGCAAGCGTCTGCGTGTCATAAAAGAGCGAATGGATATTCAAAAGCCCCGAACCCGAGGAGATCGTCTTGGTCAGTTTCCAGTCGCCCGTCATTCTGTAGAAGAAGTAATCCCCCGGCGCGCAGATGCGTGCGTCCTTGATCAGCGTATCCGTGCGGTTCATGTGGATCAGCTTGTAAGCCGGATAGATAGCGTTCACCATACAGCCGGTGTTGTGGTATTGCCGATAGGTTAAATCCTTGTCTTGGCGCATATTAGCCGTCGTTTGGGCGCACTCGACATTCGCCCAGGTCAATATACGCGTTAGGGGCTCAAAGTCACGGCCGGCCAGCATGAAGCTGTGCAGCACACCCACCAGCGCGATCATGTCGATCGAGTGGCCCTTTGCAGCCTGCCGTCCGGTGTGCATCAGTATATCGTATTCTTTTTCCGCGTCATGCGAAACGACATCGCTCACATCTTCCGGGTAGGGTACGTTTTCAATGGCAAGCGCCCCTCGCTTCGTGTCGTACACCATCGCTTTTGCGGATGTCGTGCTGGCTTCCAATATGAGTATTTTCATAGACATCCCTCCTTTTACATTCTATTTGAACGACGGCTCACTTGCGTCTCCATGTTGCCGGTGAAAAGAGCAGCAGAATCGGATAGATTTCCAGCCTGCCCAGCAGCATATTCAAGCTGAGCACCAGCTTGGAAAACACCGAAAATCCGGCAAAGCTCGCAGCCGGGCCTACATCGCCTAACCCTGGACCAATATTACCCAGACAGGAGAACACCGCTGTTGAAGAGGTTTCAAAGTTGAAACCGTCGACGCTCACCAACAGAATGGAAATGAACAATATGATCATATACATGCCAAAATAGATGATCGAGCCATGGATGGTCGTTTCATCCAGCGTATTGCGATCCAGCTTCACAACGCTCACGGAATTGGGGTTCAGCAGCCTGCGTATTTCCCGGAGCGATGATTTACAGAGAATCAGCACACGCGACACTTTTAAGCCGCCCGCCGTTGAACCGGCGCAAGCGCCAATGAGCATCAATATGGCGAGTATAGTCTTGGACAAGCTTGGCCACAGGTTGAAATCCGTCGTGGAATAGCCGGTGGTGGTGGTGATGGAGCTCACCTGGAAAAAAGCATATCGCAATGATTCGGCAACGGTCCCGAACATTGACAGGATGTCTACTGTTATGATAGCGGTGCATACTACTATAATCGCAATATACAGCCTGAATTCTTCGCTTCTGAATATCCCCTTGATATTCCTAAGCAACAGCAGGTAATAGAGGTTGAAGTTGATGCCGAACAACATCATGAATATCCCGATCACCACATCAAAATACGCAGAATTGTAATAACCAACACTGGTGTTCTTGATGCCAAAACCGCCTGTTCCGGCCGTGCCGAACGAATGCAGCAGTGCATCGAACAAAGACATTCCGCCGCCCACCAGCAGGATCACTTCGATCACCGTCATGATGATGTAGATCCCATATAGAATCATGGCGGTGGAACGCATTTTAGGAACCAGCTTGCCCTTGGTCGGCCCCGGGACTTCAGCGCGCATGATGTGTACGCTGCGAACATTCGCTAGAGGTAAGACCGCCAGCATAAACACCAGCACACCCATGCCGCCCACCCAATGTGTAAAGCTGCGCCAAAACAGCAGCCCGTAAGGCAGCGCTTCCACATTCGTCAGTATGCTCGCCCCGGTGGTGGTAAAGCCGCTGATCGTCTCGAACAGCGCGTCAATGAAGGACGGAATATGCCCCGAGAGCATAAAAGGCAGCGCACCCATCACCGACATGCCCACCCAACTCAGGGCCACGATGATGAACCCTTCCCGGGCATATATAGTTTGCTTCTTCTTTTTGACAGCCAGGCATGCACTTCCAATGACCAACAAGGCCGCCATCGTCAAATAGAACGGCTCCAGCGGCTCACCGTGCAGGGCAGCCACCACCATCGCAGGCAGCAGCAGACAAGCCTCTATCAACAATATCCGGCCAAACACATTGAGAATGGTTCTGTAACTCATGCTTTATACCATGATATCCCGTATATCTTTAATCTTTTCGCTCAATGTCACAATCACAACGTGATCATTTTTTTCGATGGTGGTGCCCCCGTCCGCTATGATCGTCCTGCCATGACGCACAACGCAGGCGACCAGCGTCTGCGGCCTGAGCTTTAAGTCCTTCAGCGGCACCCCTAAAAACGGATAATCACCGCGCACCTGAAAGCCAAGCGCCTCTAATTTGCCGTCTAACAGCTTGTACAGCGTCTCCATAGGGTTGCCTTCGGAATTCTGCATGGCGCGCACATATCCGACAATCTGATCCGATACGATCATTTTGGGTGAAATGATGATATCGAGGCCGATCTTGTCCATAATATCCGGAAGGTTAAAATCATTCACCTTTGAGATGACCTTCGGCACCTTACACGCCATGGCGTACATCGAAAGTATGATGTTCTCCTCATCAAACCCTGTCAGCGTCACAAATGCGTCCGTATTCTCAATGCCCTCTTCCTGCAAGAGTTCCTTGCTTCTGGCGTCTCCGTGTATGGTGCGCACATTGGGAAGCAGTTCACACAGTTCCCTGCATCGGGATTCTTCCTTGTCTATGATCTTTACCCTGATGCCCATATCCAGCAGTTGGCGGGTCAGATAATAGGCGATCCTGCTGCCGCCTACGATCATGACATTCTTGACCTTATATTTCGCGCGTATGACTTTTTCAAAGAATGTGTTGATATCCTTTGCCGACGAAACGATGGTGATCCGATCATGCGCCTGCAACACAAAATCACCGGCAGGTATGATCACATCGTTCCCCCGCTGCACAGCGCAGACAAGGATTTTCAACTGATATCTATTCTTAAACTCATAGAGCGCCATCCCATTCAGCGGACTGTCGCCGGTCAGTATGAACTCGGCCATTTCCACCCGATCCCGCGCAAACGGACTGATCTTGGTGGCCGCCGGATACCTGAGAACCCGGCTGATCTCCTCCGCTGCCGCCAGCTCCGGGTTGATGTGCATAGCCAGGCTCAACTCATTTTCGATATAGCGCATTTGTTCGGAATACTCCGGGTTGCGCACGCGCGCCACCGTATACTTCACACCAAGCTTTTTGGCAACAATACAGCAGAGTATGTTGCGCTCGTCCAGCGAAGTGGCGGCGATGAGCATGTCCGCCTTGTCCACGCCCGCTTCCAACTGCACCGAATAAGTCGCGCCATTGCCCAGCACGCCCATCACATCATATTGATCCGTCGCCTTTTTAAGCGCGTTGGCATTGTTGTCGATCACTACGACGTCATGATTTTCCTGCGACAGCTGCTGGACAAGCATATGCCCTACCTTGCCATCTCCAACCACTACAATTTTCATCATCCCCCGGCCTTTCCAAGTGTCAATATAGCTATTATACACAACCGCGGCAGAATTAAAATATAGTTTTGTGCTTATCTTTCAGCAAATCACTTCATAAAAGAGCTTATTCGCCGCCCTCATCACAGCGGCAAACATGGCTCATCATCCGTTAAACAGTTTTTTGTTCAGTTTGCTGAGCGCTTTTTTCTCAATCCTCGATACATAAGATCTGGAAATCCCCAGCATCTTGGCTATTTCACGCTGCGTTACGCTGCGCCCGCCCTTTAACCCGTAACGCAGCTCGACCACAAAACGCTCCCGATCCGTCAGCGAATCATAGATCAGGTGCGTCAGCTTTTCCAATTGCAGGCGTGTTTCCACTTCATCACTGACCAGCGTGCTCTTGGTGCCCAGTATGTCGTAGAGTCTGATAAAATTCCCTTCCTTATCCAGGCCGATCGGATCGTCCAGCATGACTTCATTCTTCAGCTTCTTGTTGGATCTGATCTGCATCAGTATCTCATTCTCGGCACATCTTGCGATATAGGTGGCCAGTTTCCCCTTTTCGCCATTATAGGTGGATACGCCTTTGATCAGCCCGATCATGCCAATGCTGATGACGTCTTCATTGCTGATACCGATGTTGGTATATTTTTTTGCAATATGCGCCACCAACCGCATATTATGTTCAATCAGCTTGTTCTTGGCTTCTTCACTGCCTGTTAAATACTCTTGCAGATATTTTTTCTCCTCCTCCTGTGTCAATGGCTCGGGAAACGAGCTGTTGGATATGTAGGATACAAAAAAAAGAAGTTCTTTAAGCAAAGATAGAGCATCCAGCACGATATAGCCACCTCCAAAATTACGTAGAATATCATATGCGCCAAATGCTGTTTTGGTGTCTGTCCACTCTAAGTTATTTCTTTTTTCTGCGCAGAATATCCATAGGCTTCAGCGCATAAGGGGAATGGAAACTCACGATCTGTTGCGGCAGATCGGCTTTTTGGAGGCTGTTGTGCTCGTCGTCCAGCATCTCTTTCACTTCAAAGTGCCGGTTAAAATATTCGTTCGGGGACAACACTTCCAGCACATCGCCCTCTTTAAAAGCGTTGCGCATCTCCACCGTCACCCGGCCGGCGCTTTTATCATAATTTCTTACGACAGCGACAAAATCATAATCCTGTAAATACGCACCCACATCCCAAGCGCTTTCCGGTCTGCCGAAGAAAAAGCCTGTGCCGTAAGGGCGATGGCTTGATTTATAGAGCTCTGCAAGCAATTCGTCTATAGATCCGCCACCCAATGCCCTTCTATATGCATTCACGACATTCGCCACATAATACATCGTCTTCATGCGGCCTTCAATCTTAAAAGAACCTACTCCTGCCTGCGCTAATTCATGCAGATGCTCAATCATGCACAGATCCTGCGCACTCAGCACATAGCTGCCCCGCTCATCCTGCACGATGGGATAATAGACGCCGGGGCGTTTTTCCTCCACCAGCGCATACTGCCAGCGGCACGGCTGTGCGCAGGAGCCGCGGTTGGCGTCGCGCCCCGTCATCATATGGCTTAAGTGGCATCTGCCGGAATACGACATGCACATGGCGCCATGCACAAACGTTTCCAGCTCCAGCGACTCGGGCGTTTCTTCGCGTATCTTGCGAATCTCCTGCAGACCAAGCTCGCGCGAGAGTATGATGCGCGTGATGCCGATCGAATGATAAAACGATGCCGACAGGTAGTTGGTGCAGTTCGCTTGCGTGCTCAGGTGCAGGGGCATGTGCGGTATGACCTTTTTGGCGCTGGATATAACCCCTGGGTCGCTCACGATGAGCGCATCCGCGCCCGCTTCCGCCATGCCCCGCAGGCATTCTTCCAGCTCATATAGATCATCGTTATGCGGAATGGCGTTCAGCGTTATGTAGATTTTTTTGCCGCGCGCGTGCACATACGCCGCAGCCTGTTCGATCTCTTCCAACGTGAAATTCCCCGAAAACGCGCGCAAATTCAGCTTTTTGTATCCTAAGTAGACCGCATCCGCTCCAAATGTAATGGCGGCCTTCAGTTTTTCCGGGTCCCCCGCCGGCGCGAGCAGTTCACACTGAATATGTTCGTTCATGGCGATACCTCGATATAAAATATTGGCGCATAAACAACGGGATATCCAGACATCCCTGAATACCCCATGCACGCCCATGATTCTTTGATTTTGCAAAAAGCTTTGTGTAGCGATGTTTCGACTGCACAACTATTCACCCATCCCCTGATCGTGTTCTTCCCACAAAGGCTGCCATTCCACTTTGTTTGCGTTGTGCTCCTCCAGTGTTTTTGCAAACACCAGCTCTCCCTTTTGGGGATCGGTCAGGCAGAAGAAGAGATAACCTTCCTCTATCATCGTTTCATCCGGGTAGAGCGCGGCTTCAATGGCCGCTTTCCCCGGGTTGCAAATCGGACCTTCCGGCAACCCCGACACGCGATACGTGTTGTAGGGCGAATCCATGTTCAATTGTTCCTGTGTGAGCACAAGATTGTTCTTGTCGGAGATGTACTGCACGGTGGAACAGCATTCCAGCCGCGGGTAGGAGCTGTTCAGCCTGTTGTGAAAGACAGCCGACACTTTCACGAAATCCTGTTCGATCGCTTCCTTCTCAATGATAGACGCGAGTGTCAGGATTTCATCCATCGTGTAGCCCATTTCCTGCGCACGCAGGCGGTATTCTTCATTGAATATTTCATCCGTGCGCGCGAGCAGTTTTTGTATGATACTCTCCTCTGTGGCGTTCATATAGAACTCATACGTGTCCGGAAACAGATAGCCTTCCAATACATAGCGCCGGTCCTGTGTTCCTTTTTGGATCATGTCATTGATAAAACCATATTTGTCAAACGGCTCCGGATCATTGCACAGCTTCAAAAAAGTGGCCGTATTAGAAAGAATGCCGGCATCCACCAATATTTGTGCGATGTCTTTTGCCGTTCTGCCCTCCACAATGACGACCTTCGCCGTTTTATCCGGTGCTGTGCCGATGGTGAGTATATCTAGTATGGTTTCGATGGACATGCTGGGGGATAAATAGTAGGTGCCGGCCCGCAGCTTGCCCGCTACCTCATTGATATCCGCGGAAAGCTTAAAAGTCGCTTTACTCCTGATGATGTTATTATCCTCCAAAATACGCCCGATTTTTGAAACGGAGGAGCCGCTCGGTATGACGATCTCATAAAACGCATCGCTTTGGGCGTCTATAGGCGATATGTATTCTTCTTCCACATAATGATAGAGCGTATCAACCCCATAGGCAATCAGTCCAACGCTGCATACAGCGATGATGACAACCCGCAAAAACCCGATGAGCAGGCGCATCAATTTGCGGTCAAAAAATCTTTTTGCCGCATGATATTTCCTCAAAAACGCGCTTTTTTTCTCGGGCGGGCTGATCAGAATCTCCTCAGCGGCGGGAAGCTGCTCTTGTCCGGCTTCCCCTTCCCACATCAACTCTTGGGCGCGTTCCTCTAACGGATCTATATGTTTACCATTCGATCTATCCAATGGCGTCTCCCATCAAACAGCAAGCTGCTGTCCTTTATTGCATCCATTATAAACTTCGCGCATTGGATTTTCAAGTGTCGGAAATGAATGTGAACCCTTTGTGCGCATCTTTCAAAAATTCACGCCTTTTTCAATTTTGTTCACAATGCGCTTGCTTTTATCGGCATATTGGTGTATAATTTCACACTGTTGGAAGGTATGTTGAGCTTCCAACTTCTAAGGCCTGCGAGGGTGGCGGAACTGGCAGACGCGCACGTTTGAGGGGCGTGTGGGAGACCGTACGGGTTCAAGTCCCGTCCTTCGCACCAAATAGAACGGCTAGCCTTCGGGCTGGCCGTTCTATTTGGATTCCGCTTCCTTTAGTCGCTTCCACCCCTAGGGGGGTAACATCCTCGGGCGGCAAAGCCGCCCTGCGGAAATTCTCCGCTGCGCTGCGAATTTGACGCCGCACTCGCGGCGGCTCGCCATAGGGCTCGCTGGGACTGCCTACATCTATTTTCACCCATGGTGCCAAAAGAATCTGCACCACAAAAGCAATTTGGGCTTAGTGGTGCGGGTTTTTTCATCTTATCAATTCACATTAAATTCAAATAAGTCAATCATGTTCCGTCAAAGCTTCGTCAGCGCACCCCCAAATTAAGTGTATTTTGGGCTCCCCCGGCTTGCCGTTTTGGTATGCTCGGGGATTTTTTCATGCGTTCTTCCACCACTTCTTGCGAACAGTGATCCACTACTTGATAATCGAATCAATTAGGGTTTTAGAAGAGCGTGGCAAAACTCCCGAAGAAGTCATTAAGCTGCTCCAACTATTAGCATATTGTAATTTTAATGCATATAATAATCTATCCATATGGTAATGCGACATAGAAAGGAACACCATCTGATGTCTATTCTCAACACTTCAAATAACAGTGAACAGGTTAAATATTCTGTTGATAAGATGTTCTCTGAGTATATTAATTATATCGCAACTGCGAGTATAGATAATATAGAGAATTGCATGAAAAGAAACCTGGAAAATAGTCGGTCTTTCAACAATCTGAACTACGAAAGGATTCTGCATTATTACAACACCTTTAATTATTGGGGAAAAATAGACCCTGAAAAAGGCGTGTATGAATTGATTGAAAACCGTTCAAAAGCATTGAAGGAACACCACGAAGACCTCCTATGGCTTTACACCAGACTTTGCGACTACCGATCCAAGAGAACCCTTTTTGGCATCATAGAAAATTGGCTTACCTTCAGCATGGTTAGCCTTTCTAGAATCATGGAAAAGACATTCCATCAATATTTTGACCTTGATGTTATAAAATGCGGCCCCGATGAGGTTTTTGTTG
>JBMNTR010000003.1:0-207410 GCA_050945835.1 Christensenellales bacterium
CTGACGAAGGAAGAGGGCGGCAGGCACACACCGTTTTTCAACGGATACAGACCGCAGTTTTACTTTCGCACGACAGACGTGACGGGTGTGATCCAGCTGCCGGAAGGCGTGGAGATGGTGATGCCCGGTGACAATATCCAGATGGAGATCCAACTGATCACCCCCATCGCGATAGAAGAAGGATTGCGCTTCGCGATACGCGAAGGCGGGCGCACAGTGGGCGCGGGCGTGGTAACCGGCATACTGGCAGACTAAAACGAGCAGACAGTGTTGGTGTAATAGGGAAGAGTGGGAGCCCGCAGCGTGATGTGAACATGGCGGGCTCCTTCTTTTTGGCAGATCACATGAAAAACATCGATCGCCGGCGCACGGCTTTTAAGGGGCAAAACGCTGATAAAAGGGCATATTTGGCAGAATTCGGCAGGCAGAAAATCGCAAAACGAAAAAAAGTTGAAAAATTTAAAAAAAGGGCTTGATTTACAAAATGGAATCAAGTATACTACAATAGTTGCGTCAAACGGGATGAAGCGGGAGGTTGCCGCCGATGGGCGGGTAATTTCCGTGGACCGAGTCCGCGTTAATCGGGCGACAGTCACAAGTACTGTCGTGTATCCATATAATCGCGATACACACGGCAGAGTGTACTTGGGAATGATGTAAAGGAGGATTTTATGGCCAGTCAGAAAATCAGGATTAAACTGAAAGCGTATGATCACGACCTGATTGATCAGTCAGCAGAACGTATTGTGGATACAGCCACAAGAACAGGCGCGAAGGTGTGTGGGCCCATACCGCTGCCCACAGAAAAGGAAATCGTTACCATACTTCGTGCGCCGCACAAGTATAAGGATTCACGCGAACAGTTTGAAATGAAAACGCACAAACGGCTTGTCGATATTTTGAGTCCTACTTCTAAAACGGTGGATGCGTTGATGAGACTTGATTTGCCTGCCGGCGTCGATATCGAGATCAAGCTTTAAATTCGGAGGTGGCAGCAGATGAAGAAAGCAATTTTAGGTAAAAAACTTGGGATGACACAGATCTTCAAAGAAGACGGCACGGTCGTTCCGGTTACAGTTGTGGAAGCGGGGCCGTGTTTGGTCGTGCAGAAAAAAACGATGGAGCGCGATGGCTATAATGCGGTGCAGATCGGCTTTGGCGAAAAACGGGAACGCCTTTTCAACAAACCGATGAAGGGTCATTTCGCAAAGGCGGATATAACGCCTATGCGGTATTTGCGTGAGCTCAAGCTGAGCGATGCACAGCAGTATGAAATCGGCCAGGCGATCAAAGCGGATGTATTCTCCATAGGAGACAAGATAGACGTGACAGGAATCTCCAAAGGAAAAGGCTTTGCCGGTGCGATTAAGCGGCACAATCAAGCCAGAGGACCTATGTCCCATGGTTCGCATTACCATAGGGGTCCTGGCGCTATGAGCGGCTGCGCCTCGCCTGCTAGAGTATTCAAGGGCAAAGGGCTGCCCGGACACATGGGTTTTGTGAAGGTCACAAAACAGAACCTGGAGGTGGTCGATGTGAATGCGGATAAGAATTATATCGCCATCAAGGGCTCGGTGCCCGGCGCAAGGGGCACGTTGCTTACGATTAAGGAAACGGTTAAGAACGCCTGAACGCAGGCAATGTTTTAAGGAGGAAATGTCATGCCAACAGTTGCTTTATATAATACACAGGGCAAGACAGTGGGTGAAATTGAATTAAGCGATGCTGTATTCGGCGTTGAAGTGAATAAAGACGCGATGTATCAGGTTGTCAGAGCCCACCTGGCGGCAAAACGTCAAGGCACGCAGTCGGCGCTGATGCGCTCAGAGGTTCGCGGCGGCGGCGCGAAACCATACCGCCAGAAGGGCACAGGGCGCGCCCGTCAGGGCACCACGCGTGCACCGCAGTTCCGGAAGGGCGGCGTTGTATTTGCCCCGAAGCCGCGCGACTATACGATTCAGGTCAACAAGAAAGTCAAAAGGCTGGCCATCAAGAGCGCACTGACCAGCAAGGTGAACGACGAGGAGATCATCGTACTGGACGAGTTGGCGCTTTCGGATGCCAAGACGAAAGAGATGGTCAAGGTTCTGGGAAATCTGGATGCCAGAAAAGCGTTGATCGTCATCACGCCGGACAAGAAGGATGTTGTGCGTGCGAGCCGGAATATCCAAGGTGTGGATACGGTGGCCGCGAATATGATCAATGTCTATGACATCTTGAAATACGATAAATTCATCGTAACACAGGATGCGCTGAAAACCATCGAGGAGGTGTATGCATGATGAAAAGCCCTTACGACGTCATACTTCGCCCCATTTTAAGCGAAAAAACATATGATATGCTGGGTACGAAACGATATGCGTTTGTCGTGCATCCCAATGCGAACAAAACAGAGATCAGGCAGGCTGTGGAAGAAGCGTTTGGTGTGAAAGTCCAGAAGGTCAACACGGTCTCGCAGTTGGGTAAGATTAAACGCCGCGGGCAGACACAGGGCAGGCGTCCGAGCGTGAAGAAGGCGTATGTGACGCTGAAACCCGACAGCAAGGGCATTGAAGCGTTTGATGGTTTGGCCCAGTAGCTGTAGTTTGGAGGTAATTTGACATGGCAATCAAGAAATATAATCCGACTTCCCCGGCCAGACGGTTCATGACGGTTTCCACCTTTGAGGAAATCACCACCAATAAGCCGGAAAAGTCCTTGCTTACAGACATTAAAAAGACGGCCGGCCGAAATCAAAAAGGCCGCATTACCATACGCCACAGAGGCGGCGGTGCCAAGCGTAAGTACAGGATCATCGATTTCAAGCGCAACAAAGACGGTATCCCCGCAAAGGTTGCGACCATCGAATACGATCCGAACCGCTCGGCAAACATCGCGCTGCTGCATTACGCAGACGGCGAGAAGCGTTACATCATCGCACCTCTTGGCATCAAAGTGGGTGACATGATCATGTCGGGTCCGGATGCGGATATCAAGCCCGGCAATGCGCTGCCCATACAGAACATCCCGTTGGGCACCATGATTCATAATATCGAAATGCTGCCGGGGAAAGGCGCGCAACTCTGCCGCAGCGCGGGCAACGCTGCCCAGCTGATGGCGAAGGAAGGTAAGTATGCACAGGTGAGACTGCCTTCTTCGGAAGTGCGTATGATCCCCATCAAGGCGAAGGCGACCATCGGTCAGGTTGGCAACACGGAGCACGAGAACATCTCGCTGGGCAAAGCGGGAAGAAAACGCCATATGGGCTTTAGGCCCACGGTGCGCGGCTCCGCCATGAACCCAAACGACCACCCGCACGGCGGCGGCGAGGGAAAATCTCCCATAGGCAAGCCGGGTCCGGTTACCCCGTGGGGCATTCCTACGCTGGGGCGCAGAACCAGAGATCCCAAAAAACTGTCCAACAAGTTTATTGTTCGGCGTAAGAACTCCAAGTAACGGTATTGTTGCTTCAGTATAAGGAAGGAGGCACGCTTCTAAATGAGCAGGTCAATTAAAAAAGGGCCGTATGTTAATGAAAAGCTGCTTGCGCGTATTCACCAGATGAACGAGAGCGGCGAAAAGAAAGTCCTTAAGTCATGGTCAAGGGCGTCTACGATATTCCCCGACATGGTGGGGCATACAATCGGCATTCATGACGGGCGCAAACATGTTCCCGTATATATAACGGAAGATATGGTAGGTCATAAGCTGGGTGAATTTGCGCCTACCCGTACTTATCGCGGGCACGCAGGCTCCGAGAAGTCGTCTTCTGTGAGATAAGCGATCAAGGAGGGAATAGTATGGCGACAAACACAAGGGAAAAGGCTGCAAAGCGTAAAACCGAGCAGGATAGAAGGCCTAAGGCGACCGCGAAGTACGTTCGTATTTCCTGCCGCAAGGTGAAGATCGTTCTCGACCTGATAAGGGGTAAGAGCATACCCGAAGCGCAGGCTATTTTGATGTATACACCCAAGGCTGCGTCTGAGATCATCAGCAAAGTGCTCAATTCTGCGGTTGCGAATGCGGAATATACGCAGGACGCGGACAGGGACAGCCTGTATGTGGCGGCTGCCTATGCCAACCAGGGCCCCTCATTGAAACGGTACAGGCCCAGGGCGCAGGGCAGGGCTTTCAAAATATTGAAACGCACCAGCCATATCACCATCATACTGGATCAGGCGAGCTAAGGAGGAGAAACGATGGGTCAAAAGGTTAATCCCAATGGATTCAGGGTAGGTGTCATCAAAAAGTGGAATACGCGTTGGTATGCCAGCAAAAAAGATTTTGCCGATTACCTAGTTGAGGATTATAATATCCGTGAATTCGTTAAGAAAAAGTATTATCAGGCAGGCATCTCTAAGATTGAGATTGAACGCGCTTCCAACCGCGTGACGGTCAACATCTTTACGGGCCGTCCTGGTGTGCTCATCGGCCGCGGCGGTGCGGGCGTTGAGATCATCAAAAAAGATGTTGAAAAACTGACGGACGGCAAGGCTGTGGTCATCAACATCGTGGAAGTTAAGAATCAGGACTTAGACGCACAGTTGGTAGCCGAGAGCATTGCAGCACAGCTGGAAAAGAGGATTTCTTTCCGCCGTGCGATGAAGCAGACCATCGGCCGTTGCATGCGTGCAGGCGCTAAAGGGATCAAGACCAAGTGCTCCGGTCGGTTGGGCGGTGCGGAAATCGCGCGTGACGAGGATTACCACGAAGGCTCCATTCCGCTGCAAACGCTGCGGGCGAAGATCGATTACGGTTTTGCGGAAGCCCATACGACATATGGCCGCATTGGCGTGAAGGTCTGGATCTATACGGGAGAGGAACTGCCCAGGGCAAAGCGCGCTCCCAAAACCGCACAAGGAGGCGAAAACTAATGCTAATGCCGAAAAGAGTTAAGCGCCGCAGGGTGTTTCGTGGACGCATGAGGGGCATGGCTACCCGCGGCAACGCCGTGACTTACGGCGAATATGGATTGCAGGCTTTAGAACCTGCTTGGATTACAAGCAACCAGATAGAGGCTGCGCGTATTGCGATGACGCGTTATATCAAGAGGGGCGGTAAAGTTTGGATCAAGATTTTCCCAGACAAGCCTGTCACCGAGAAGCCTGCGGAAACGCGTATGGGCAGCGGCAAGGGCTCCCCGGAATATTGGGTGGCCGTTGTGAAGCCGGGGCGTGTCATGTTTGAAATTGCGGGCATTCCCGAGGAAGTCGCACGTGAGGCGCTGCGCCTGGCCATGCACAAGCTTCCTATGAAATGCAAATTCATAAAGAAGCTGGGACAAGAAAATGTAACGGGTGGTGAAGCCGATGAAAGCTAGCAAATTCCGTGAAATGTCAGATCAGGAACTCGGCAACCAGTTAAAGGAATTCAAGAGCGAGTTGTTCAACCTGCGCTTTCAAATGGCAACGGGGCAGTTGCAGAATCCCATGGCCATTAAAGAATGCAGGAAGAATATCGCAAGAGTGAACACCATACTCAGGGAACGAGAACTGCAAGCCGCTGCGAAGTGACGTGCGCATGAAAGGAGGACATTTTAATGGCTGATAGAGGATATCGTAAATCGAAGACCGGAATGGTTGTCAGTGATAAAATGGATAAGACCGTCGTGGTTGCCGTCAAGAGCAGGACGAAGCATCCGCTGTATGGGAAGATCATTAAAACGACAAGGAAATTTAAGGTCCATGACGAGCAGAACGACTGCAACATAGGAGACACAGTCAGGATCATGGAAACACGCCCTATAAGCAAAGACAAAAACTGGCGCGTGGTCGATATTATAGAAAGAGCGCGGTAAACTTTTTTCGCGCAAAGGAGGGTTTAAGCTATGATTCAGCCCCAATCACGTTTAAAAGTGGCTGATAATACCGGAGCAAAAGAAATTATGTGCATCCGCATACCCGGTGGTTCCCATAGGCGCAGCGCCAATATTGGCGATATTATCATCGCTTCTGTTAAAAGTGCAACACCCGGCGGTGTTGTGAAAAAGAAGGATATCGTCAGGGCGGTTATCGTGCGTACTGCAAAGGGCTTGCAACGTAGGGATGGCACCAAGATTTGCTTCGACGACAACGCAGCCGTCATCATCAACGATCAGAAGCAGCCGCGTGGGACCCGTATATTCGGGCCTGTGGCCAGGGAGCTCAGAGAAAACGATTACATGAAGATCGTTTCGCTGGCCCCCGAAGTACTCTAAGGAGGTAGCCTTTATGCCTAAAAAAGTTCATGTTAAAAAAGGCGACGAGGTCGTCATTATCTCCGGCAAGGAAAAGGGCGAAAAGGGAAAGATTTTGATGGTCATTCCCGATAAAAGCAAGGTCGTTGTCGAAGGCAAGAACATCGTTGTCAAACATAAAAAAGCGAGAAGGGCCGGCGAGCCCGGTGGCCGGATCAATCAGGAGGCGCCGATTGCGGCATCGAATGTCATGCTTATTTGCACGAAGTGCAAAAGCGCGACACGGATCGGCAAGACGTTCCTTGACGATGGATCAAAAGTGCGCGTATGCAAAAAATGCGGCGCTGTAATCGATAAGTAACGATATCCAAAGGAGGAAAGGAAAGTGCCGAGACTCAAAGATAAATACACGAGCGACGTTGTGCCTGCTCTTATTAAGAAATTCGGATACAAAAATGTCAACGAAGTCCCCAAGCTTGTGAAGGTTGTACTGAATATGGGCATGGGCGACGTGAAAGATAACCCGAAAGCGCTTGAATCTGCGCTGGACGATATTATGGTCATCTCCGGGCAGAAGCCCGTAGTGACCAAAGCGAAGAAATCCGTTGCGAATTTCAAGCTCAGGGATGGGATGAATGTGGGTGCGAAGGTGACACTGCGCAGCACGAGAATGTATGAATTTGTAGATAAGTTGTTCTCCATCGACCTTCCCCGTGTTCGTGACTTTCGCGGACTTTCGCCTAAATCGTTTGACGGCCGCGGCAACTACGCCATGGGCATCAAGGAACAGCTGATCTTCCCCGAGATCAATTATGATAACGTGGATCAGATTCGCGGTATGGACATCATTTTTGTAACGACTGCCGGAACCGATGAAGAGGCAAAAGAGCTTCTCTCGTTGGTGGGCATGCCGTTCGCACATTAATTCGGAGGTAATTTGTAAATGGCAAAAAAGAGCATGAAACTCAAACAGCAAAGACCGCCAAAGTACAGTACGCGCGCATACACGCGCTGCCGGATTTGCGGACGGCCGCACTCCGTACTTAGGAAATACGGTATTTGCCGTATATGTTTCAGAGAGCTTGCATACAAGGGCCAGATACCAGGCGTTCGAAAAGCAAGCTGGTAAATTAACGAGAGGAGGAAAGGTAAATGGTTGTAACGGATCCCATTGCCGATATGTTGACACGTATACGCAACTCCTTGGTTGCCAAGCACAATATGCTGGATGTCCCCGCCTCAAACATGAAGGTGGCTATCGCGAATATTCTGCTGGATGAAGGCTTTATCAAGAAGTTTGACCTGATCGAAAGCGGGCCGCAGAAGACGATCCGCATTATCTTAAAATATGGCCCCAACAGGCAGAGGGTCATCACCGGCCTTAGGCGGATCAGCAAGCCCGGACTGCGTGTTTATGCAGGCAAGGATAAGCTGCCCAGAGTCTTAAACGGGCTGGGCATTGCAATTATATCCACATCGCGTGGAATCATGACAGATAAAGAAGCCAGGAAACTGGGTGTGGGCGGCGAAGTGCTGGCCTATGTCTGGTAACACGGGTTTGCGGAGGTGTTAAGATGTCGAGGATAGGTAAACTCCCGGTTGAGATCCCCTCTTCCGTAACCGTGACGGTTGCCGAAGGCAATGCCGTGAAGGTGAAGGGCCCAAAAGGGGAACTGAGCGGGAAATTTGATGAAAATATGATCATTGAGATTGAGGGAAATGTGCTGACGGTCAAGCGCCCGTCGGAACAGAAGCGCTTTGTCGCGCTGCACGGGCTGATCCGTACCCTCATCAACAATATGGTGGTCGGCGTTTCGGCCGGCTTCGAGAAAAAGCTTGAAATTATGGGCGTAGGGTATCGTGCGCAAAAACAGGGCGAAAAGCTCGTGTTGACGCTTGGGTACTCTCATCCTGTCGAAATCGAGCCGCCTGCGGGCATTGCGTTTGATGTGCCCACACCGACGAAGATCACGGTCAGCGGTATCGACAAACAGCTGGTTGGCGCAATCGCGGCTGATATTCGCGCAAAGCGTAAGCCGGAGCCTTATAAGGGCAAGGGCGTGCGCTACGAAGGCGAGTATGTCCGCCGTAAAGAAGGCAAGACCGGCAAGTAATGTGAGAGGGAGCAATTAGCATGATTAAAGGAATAGATAAAAATGCAATACGTTCCAAGCGGCACAGGCGTATACGCCATACGCTTCACGGCACAGCCGATCGTCCGCGCTTGAATGTATACCGCAGCCTGAACAACATCTATGTGCAGATCATTGATGATGATGCAGGAAGAACGCTGGTCAGCGCTTCTACCCTGGAAAAGGGCCATAAGGAAAAAACAGCCACAATGTCTAAAAAAGAAGCATCCAAAGTGGTGGGTGAGCTGGCTGGCAAACGCGCGTTGGAAAAGGGCATCAAAAAGGTTGTTTTTGACCGCGGAGGCTACCTTTATACAGGGCGCGTCGCAGAAGTAGCGGCGGGAGCAAGAGAAGCCGGACTGGACTTTTAATAAGGAGGAAGACAGATGCAGCGCATCGATGCAAGCACTTTAGATTTAAAAGAAAAACTCGTTTCGATAAACCGGGTTGCTAAAGTTGTAAAGGGCGGTCGTAATTTCCGGTTCAGCGCGCTCATGGTGGTGGGCGATGAAAACGGTCACGTTGGAGTCGGAATGGGGAAAGCGGCCGAAATACCGGAAGCAATCCGCAAAGGCACCGAGGAAGCGAAACGGAATATGACAAAGATATCCATCGTGGGCACGAGCATACCGCATGAAATCATCGGTGTATTCGGCAGAGGCAGGGTATTGCTGCTGCCCGCTCCTAAAGGCACCGGCGTGATCGCGGGCGGACCTGCACGTGCGGTTCTGGAGGCGGCAGGCATCAAGGATATCCGCACGAAGTCCTACGGATCCAACAACCCGATCAACTGTGTAAAAGCGACACTGGAAGGTTTGAAAAACCTCAAGACTGTCGAAGATGTGGCAAAACTTCGCGGGAAGACCGTAGAAGAGTTGCTGGGCTAGGGAGGAGACTCTTATGAGCAAAGTTAAAATTACGCTTGTCAAGAGCACCAACAGTTGCAAGAAGAACCAGAAGGCGACAGTGGAAGCGCTTGGCTTGAAACGGATAGGCAGTGCGGTTATCAAGGAGTCGAACCCCTGCATAGACGGTATGATCTTTACGGTAAAACATTTAGTGGCTGTGGAAGAAATCCAGTCATAAGAAGGAGGTGGGCCTATCATGAAATTGCATGAGTTGCAGCCGGCCGAAGGGGCGCGCACAGCTCCCAAGCGTGTCGGTAGAGGCGTGGGTTCCGGCCTTGGCAAAACATCAGGGCGCGGACACAAGGGTCAGAAATCGAGAAGCGGCGGCGGCGTGCGTCCTGGCTTTGAGGGCGGCCAGATGCCTCTTTCAAGGCGTTTGCCCAAACGCGGCTTTACAAACATATTTGCCAAGGAATATGCCATCATCAACGTGGAAGCCTTGGAAATATTTGATCACGATACCGAGATTACGGCGGAGCTTCTTAAAGAGAAGAAGATCATCAAAAAGTTAAACGACGGATTGAAGGTATTAGGCAAAGGCGAGCTGACCAAGAAGCTGAATGTGAAAGCTGCGAAAGTCAGCAAGACCGCGCAGGAAAAAATTGAAGCTGTCGGGGGTAAAGTCGAGGTGATTTCCTAATGTTTTCGGTTTATAAGAATGCATGGAAAATACCTGAATTAAAGAAAAAAATATTGTATACCCTGTTGCTGCTGTTTATTTACAGGCTGGGGTGTGCGATTCCTGTTGCCGGCATCAACACGGCTGTGATGACAGAAATGGTGGACCAGTATTCAATCCTGGGATACCTGAATATGTTTTCCGGCGGGCTGGCAAACTTTACGATTTTTGCGATGGGGATTACCCCGTATATCAACGCGTCCATCATCATGAACCTCTTATCCATCGCTATACCCGCTCTTGAGCGTATGGCGAAAGAAGGCGAAGACGGGCAGAAAAAGATCGCGAAGATCACCCGTTATCTGACCATCGCGCTGGCTTTTGTGCAGTCGATCGGTATTGTAATGGGGCTGGGCAACACCGTCTTTATGGACGGAAATCCCACGATTTGGAACTATATCGTCATTGGGCTTACCGTGACCGCAGGCACCATGTTTGCCATGTGGCTGGGCGAACGGATCACAGAAAAAGGTGTGGGCAACGGCATATCACTGCTGATCTTTGTGAGCATCGTTTCCCGTTTGCCGCAGTCGGTGCTCGACCTGGGAGACAATGTACTCAGCGGCGTGATCGGTGCGTGGGTGATTCCCGCTGCCATCGTGTTCCTGTTGGTGGTGGTTGTGGGCGTGGTCTATGTGGACACCGGCGAACGCCGCATACCTGTGCAGTATGCAAAACGCGTGGTGGGCAGGAAGATGTATGGCGGGCAGAGCTCGCATATCCCTGTCAAGGTGAACTCCTCCGGCGTGCTGCCTATCATCTTTGCATCGACATTGCTATCGCTGCCTTCGATGATCGCACAGTTCTGGCCCAACAGCGGCTTCTCGACCTTCTGGGAGACCAACCTGGGAGCGGGGACATGGCCTTATATGTTGATTTATGCGTTGCTGATCGTGTTCTTTACATATTTCTATACATCGGTGTCTTTCAACCCGGTTGAAATTTCCAAGAACATTCAGCAGCAGGGCGGCTTTATCCCGGGCATCAGGCCTGGCAAGCCGACATCGGATTACTTAGGACGGATCTCCCGTCGGCTGACCTTGTTTGGCGCACTGTTTTTAGCGGTGCTGGCAACGATTCCTTCACTGATCACTGGGTTCATGCAGATGGGTGCGTTTGCGCCGACAAGCGTTATGATCGCGGTCAGCGTTGCGCTGGAAACGTCCAAACAACTTGAATCCCAGATGCTGATGCGTCATTACAAGGGATTCCTCAAGTAGGGGAGAACATTATGAATCTGATTTTTTTAGGCCCCCCAGGGGCAGGTAAAGGGACACAAGCTTCCAGCGTCAGCAAGAAGTACTTTATCCCCCATATCTCCACCGGAGAAATACTGCGCAGCGAGATCGATTCGGGCAGCGAACTGGGGAAAGATGCGAAAGGGCTTGTGGAAGAAGGACTGTTGGTGCCTGACGAGCTGATGGTTCGGCTGGTCAATAAACGTGTCAAGCAAAAGGACTGTCAAAACGGTTTTTTGCTGGATGGATATCCGCGCACATTAGAGCAGGCAAAGAATTTGAATGCGGTGGTGGACATCGACCTGGTGGTAAGCATCGAAGTTGCGCATGATAAGCTCATCGACCGTTTGACCGGCCGGCGTGTGTGCAGCAACTGTAAAGCGGTGTACCATGCCAACGCGCTCAAATCGGACATCTGCATCAAGTGCGGTGAAGAGCTGGCTCAGCGCGAAGACGATAAGGTGGAGACTGTGCAGCGTCGGCTGGAGGTCTACACACAGCAGACGTTACCCGTATTGGCTTATTACGAAGCGATGGGTAAGCTGCGCACCGTGCAGGGCGACCAAGCTGTCGAAGCGCTCTTTTCAGACATTTGCAAAGTGTTGGAGAAGTACAGGCGATATGATTATTCTAAAATCTCCTGTTGAGATCGAAAAAATGCGGGATGCCGGCGCAATGGCGGCTGAGGTGCTGCAAATACTGGGCGCAGCGATCAGCCCCGGAATATCCACGCATGAATTGGATGAAATCGCATATGATTTCATCATGAAACAGGGTGGGAGACCTTCCTTCAAAGGCTATAAGGGCTATCCCGCAAGCATCTGTGCTTCGGTGAATGAAGTTGTGGTCCATGGAATCCCCTCGCGCAAGATCAAGCTGCAAAAGGGGGATATCATCAGTATTGATGTGGGTGTCGAATATGGCGGCTATCATGGCGACAATGCGTACACCTACCAGGTGGGTGCGGTTGCACCGGAAGTCGTGCGGCTGCTGGAAGTGACACAAGAATGTCTGTGCAACGGTATTGCACAGGCTGTTGCGGGAAACCGTATGGGCGATATCAGCTCGGCTGTGCAAACGACAGCCGAAGCAGCGGGGTTTTCGGTGGTGAGGGATCTTATTGGGCATGGGATCGGGCAAAGCATGCACGAGCCGCCCGATGTCCCGAACTTCGGCCCTCCCAATAGGGGCATTCGGCTGAAAGAGGGCATGACCATTGCGATTGAGCCCATGATCAACCAGGGCACAGAGGAGGTCACCTTCGGTGCAGACGGTTGGACGGTGCGCACAGCGGATCTAAAGCCTTCGGCACATTTTGAACATACCGTCGCGATTACCAAGGACGGTCCGCAGGTGTTGACACTGTCAGGGATGCGTAAGGTGTATACATGAAGATCACGCAGGACATGGTAAGCGCAGGCAGTGTGGTGCTTTCGCGGGCAGGAAGAGACCGCAACCGTTTGATGGTTGTAATCTCCCGCGAAGGTGAATATATATACATGTGTGATGGCGACCTAAGAAAGATCGCCAGACCGAAAAAGAAAAAACTGAAGCATGTATACCCCAAGCCGTTTTTTATGGAAGGTGTAGAGGAAAGAATGGAAAAAGGCAGTCTATCGGACAGCGACATCCGCAAATTCATCGCGGATGCGGTGAAAAAGGAGGGTTAGCTTGTCCAAACAGGATCTAATAGAAGTTGAAGGCATAGTTACAGAAGCGTTTCCGAATGCGGTATTCCAGGTTGAGCTGGCCAATGGCCATAAGGTGCTGGCGCATATATCCGGAAAATTACGGATGCATTTTATCAGGATACTGCCCGGAGATAAAGTTACGATTGAGTTGTCCCCCTATGATTTGACGCGCGGGCGCATCACATGGCGTGGGAAAGCTTGAATGACCAAAGAAGGAGGATGTTTCCATGAAAGTGAAACCATCTGTGAAGCCGATCTGCGAAAAATGTAAGATCATCAAAAGGGACGGCAAGGTTATGGTAATCTGCAGCAACCCTAAACATAAGCAAAAGCAGGGCTGACGGTTAAATTTTTTTGTTGACAACCATGTATGGACAGCCATACAGGTTTATAACGGGTTTATTATGGTAACAATTGGCAATAATCCGTTTATATGGCGCGGCTGCATAGTTCACCTATGGCTGTATAATCGTGATATATATTTTTCAATACATAGTGGAGGTGTAACTGCTAATGGCACGTATTGCAGGCGTGGACTTACCCAGAGATAAGCGGGTGGAAATAGGATTGACCTATATTTATGGCATCAACCATACAACAGCAAAGCAGATTCTTTCAACAACCGGCGTAGATCCTGATCTTCGGGTCCGGGATCTTTCAGAGACGGATGTCAGTAAACTCAGGGAGTATATCGATAGAAACCTGAAAGTTGAAGGCGATCTCAGAAGAGATACCGCCATGAACATAAAGCGTTTGATGGAGATCGGCTGCTATCGCGGTATCCGTCACCGTCGTGGACTGCCTGTTAGGGGGCAAAGCACAAAGCAGAACGCGCGCACGCGCAAAGGCCCCAAGAAGACTGTCGGTGGCAAGAAGAAGTAAGCGGGGGAGGATAGAAAATGGCAAAGCCAAAAACGAGAAAAGGCACGACCAGAAAGCGTCGTGAAAGAAAAAATATTGAAAGTGGCGCAGCGCACATCAAGTCGTCGTTCAATAATACGATCGTTACCATAACGGATACGGCGGGCAATGCCCTTTCATGGGCGAGCTCCGGCGGTATGGGATTCAGAGGTTCCAGAAAATCCACTCCGTTTGCGGCGCAGATAGCTGCGGAAACTGCTGCTAAAGCTGCGATGGAACACGGTCTGAGGCGAATCGAAGTGTTCGTAAAGGGCCCGGGTTCCGGCCGTGAAGCAGCGATCAGGGCATTACAGGCGGCAGGTCTGGAGGTAAGCCTTATCAAGGATGTTACCCCTATTCCGCATAATGGTTGCCGTCCGCCCAAACGCAGAAGAGTTTAAATAAGGGAGGCAAATAATTATGGCGAGGTATACAGGTTCGGTTTGCCGTCTCTGCCGCAGAGAGGGAACAAAACTGTTTTTAAAGGGAGACCGCTGCTATTCGTCCAAATGCGGTATGTCACGCGGCAAGCCGCCGGGACAGCACGGGCAGAGCAGAAAGAAAGTCTCGGAATATGGCCTTCAGCTTCGTGAAAAGCAAAAGGCAAAGCGCGCATATGGCCTGCAGGAAGCGCAATTCCGCAAGTATTTCAAAATTGCCGAAAAGCAAAAGGGTGTTACAGGCGAAAACTTGCTGCGCTTATTGGAGACGCGGTTTGACAACATCGTCTACAGGCTTGGCTTGGCAGCTTCCCGCGCACAGTCGCGCCAGCTGATCACGCATGGGCATTTCAGGATCAACGGCAAAAAGGTCGATATTCCTTCCGTCATTCTGAAAGTGGGAGATATGATCACCGTAAAGAACACAAGCCAGGACAGAGATCTTTTCAAGGCTGTCAAGGAATCGGAAGGCAAATTGGTTCCCGGTTGGCTTCAAGCGGATCCGGAGGCGCTGACTGGGACAGTGGTTGCGCTGCCGACAAGGGATGACATCGATCTCACCATCGAAGAGCACCTGATTGTCGAGCTTTACTCCAGATAGTGAATGGAATATATGGTAGATACCCTCATGGATCGCAAGAATATATAAGGAGGGAAATGCGTGATAGAAATTGAAAAACCAAAAATTGAATGCATCCATTCCGACGAATTAAACTATGGTAAGTTTGTTGTTGTTCCGCTCGAAAGGGGATTCGGAATTACGCTGGGCAACTCGCTGAGGCGGATTCTGTTGTCATCGCTGCCCGGAGCGGCTGTAAGCAGCATTAAGATCGACGGTGTGCTGCATGAGTTTTCGACGATTGAAGGGATTCGTGAGGATGTATCGGAGATCATTCTCAACATCAAAGACCTTTCTATCAAGATGTTTTCTGACGAGCCGAAGACCATAGCGATCAACGCGAAGGGTCCTTGTGTGGTGACAGCAAAGGACATCATCGCGGATTCGGAAATCGAAATACAAAACCCTGAATTGGTTCTTGCGACACTGGATAAAAACGCTTCGCTGGCTATGGAGATGACCGTCCAAAAAGGACGCGGTTATGTGGGCTCCGATAAGAATAAAGAAGAAAACCAGCCCATTGGCGTGATTCCGGTGGATTCAATCTTCACACCGATCCGCAAGGTGAACTTTACAGTTGAAAACGCGCGTGTCGGCCAGATCACCGACTACGACAAGCTCACGCTGGAAGTATGGACAAACGGCAGCATCAAGCCTGAGGAGGCTGTGAGTCTGGGTGCGAAAATTTTGAGCGAGCATTTGCAGCAGTTTATCAACTTAACGGAGCATGTTGCGGACGTTGAGATTATGGTTGAAAAGGAAGAGGACAAAAAAGAAAAGATCTTGGAGATGACCATTGAGGAGCTTGATCTTTCTGTGCGTTCTTATAATTGCCTCAAGCGCGCCGGTATCAACACGGTGGAAGAGTTGGTGCAGCGCAACGAGGAGGATATGATGAAAGTGAGAAACCTCGGGCGTAAATCGCTGGAGGAAGTCAAACAAAAACTCGATGGGCTTGGGCTGTCCTTAAGGCCTAATGACGATTGATGCAGACATCAAGCGATTATATTTGCTAGAATTGGAGGAAATGATATGGCAGCCAACCGTAAACTAGGCAGACCTGGTGATCAGCGCAGAGCGATATTGCGCAACCTGACCACTGCCTTGCTTTGGAACGGTAAAATTGTGACGACTGAAGCGCGTGCCAAGGAAGTCCGCAAAATTGCCGAAAAGTTTATCACATTAGCGATTAACGAATATAACAATACCGTAACCGTAAATAAGAGCATTGCAGAGTTTGACGACAAGGGTGAGAAGACAGTCGTTGAAAAGGAAATCAAAAACGATGCACCTTCCAAACTGCAAGCCCGGCGCATGATGATGGCGTATCTGTATGAGACACCTATGTCCCGCCGCGAAAAAGAATCCAAGCATGATTACTACATGCGCACAAAGAATATTAAGCATCCTGTGGTCGAGAAGATTTTTTCCGATCTCGCGCCTAAATACGACAAACGCGCTCAGGAAGTGGGCAGGGGCGGTTACACGCGCATATTGAAGCTGGGGCCCCGCCGCGGTGATTCCGCCGAAATGGTGGCATTGGAGCTGGTCTAGCGGCTGACAACCGCAGCTTTTGGGTTAGAGGGATCGTTTGTATGCCTCTAACCTTTTTCGTATGCACACATGAGCGATGGAATTGCTTGCGGAGGGAAGAGATGGGTTTTGCCGCGGCAGGCCCAAAGAGATGATATGATGATCGATATACAAAACATATCCTATTGCTATCCCGTGGCGGATGAACTGCCGTATGCCGCGCTAAAAGAGGCTTCTTTGCAGGTGCAGCGCGGGGAGTTTATCGCTGTGGTCGGGCATAACGGTTCAGGCAAAAGTACGCTGGCCAAGATGATGAACGTGCTGTTGCTGCCGGATGAAGGTGTTGTGATCGTAGACGGCATGGATACCAGGCAGGATGCACTTACCTGGGAGATCAGGCAGTGCTGCGGGATGGTGTTTCAGAATCCGGACAACCAGCTGGTGGCCGGCGTTGTGGAGGAAGATGTGGCGTTTGGCCCTGAAAATCTGGGCATTGCGCCGGACGAAATCCGAAGACGGGTGGACACAGCGCTTGCACAGGTGCATATGGAGCAGTACGCCAAAAAGGGCCCGCACATGCTCAGCGGCGGGCAGAAGCAGCGCGTCGCCATTGCGGGCATACTGGCGATGCGGCCGGCTGTCATCATATTCGACGAAGCGACGGCCATGCTCGATCCCGTGGGCCGGGATGAGGTGCTGGACATCATGTGCATGCTGAACCAAGAGAAAGGGATTACCATCGTGAACATCACACACGACATGGAAGAAGCGGCTTTAGCGGATCGCATCGCTGTGATGAACGAGGGGACGGTCTGTATGCAGGGTACGCCCCAAGAGGTCTTCGCGGAGGTGGAGCAGATCCAGTCGGCCGGGCTGGATGTACCCCCTATGACCGAATTGGCATACCTCTTGAAGCATCGGGGTATACAGCTGGACGGAAGCTTATTTAGCACGGAAGAAATGGCGGATGAATTATGCCGATTGTTATAGAGAACCTCAGCCATGTCTACATGCAGGGCACACAGAATGAAGAGGTGGCTTTAAAAGACATCACGCTCACCATCGAAGACGGCGAATATCTGGGCGTGATCGGACATACCGGCAGCGGAAAGACCACGCTGATACAGCATATCAACGGGCTGTTGAAACCCACAAGCGGCCGTATACTCGTATATGGCACCGATCTGGGCGCAAAAAAGGTGGATTTAAGGGCGATCAGGCGCCAGGTGGGCATCGTGTTTCAATATCCGGAATACCAGCTGTTTGAGGATACGGTGGAAAAGGATATCGCGTTTGGGCCTAAACAACTGGGCATCGAGCCGGAGAGGATCCCGCAGCTCGTAGCGGAAGCGATGGAAACCGTCGAGCTGGAGGATGGCTTGCGCAGCAAATCCCCCCTCGAGTTGAGCGGCGGCCAAAAACGCAGAGTTGCGCTGGCGGGTGTGATCGCCATGTCGCCCAAAACGCTGATCCTGGACGAACCCATGGCAGGATTGGACCCGCAGGGGCGCAAGAGCATACTGCGGCTGTCGGACAAGCTGCATGCGCAGGGTAAGACCATCGTGATGGTGAGCCACAGCATGGACGCGCTCTCCGGCAGGGCGGACCGGATTGCCGTCATGAAGGAAGGGCGGCTGCACAGGGTCGGCAGTATGTGCGAGATATTCGCGGATGTGCACTATCTTAGGGAGATGGGCTTGAAAGCGCCAAGCAGCGTGTTGCTGTGCGACGCCTTGAACAGGCGGGGTGTCGCCATACCGCCTTGCTATACCATGGAGGAAGCGGCGGACTGGCTGGCGAAGCAGGTGAAGCCATGTTGAAAGAAATCACCATCGGTCAGTTCTTGCCGGGGGATTCCGTCATCCACAGGCTGGATCCGCGGATCAAGATACTGTTGGCCGTCGCTCAGTTGGTGCTGGTGTTTTTGATCCAATCCCTGTATGGATTTGCGTTCTTCTTCCTCTATATTGTCGCGACTACGCTGGTCGCGCGCGTCCCTGTGGTATATTTGCTCAAAGGCTTGAAGCCCATGCTGTTCGTGCTGGCGCTGACATTCACCATCAACATATTCTTCTATGCAAAGGGTGAGATCCTCTTGGAATGGTGGGTGATCAAGATCACGGACGACGGCCTGAAGACGGCCGTGTTTATGGCGGTTCGGCTGGTGCTGCTGGTGGTATCCACCTCGCTGCTGACGCTGACGACCTCTCCGCTCAAATTGACGGACGGCATCGAACGCCTGCTGTCCCCGCTCAAAGTGATCCGTTTTCCGGCGCATGAAATCGCCATGATGATGTCCATCGCGCTGCGCTTCATACCCACATTGATGGAAGAAGCGAATAAGATCATGAACGCCCAAAAAGCGCGCGGCGCCGATTTTGATACGGGCGGACTGATCAAACGGGCGAAGAGCCTGATCCCGCTGCTGGTGCCGTTGTTTTTAAGCGCGTTCCGGCGGGCGGACGAGCTGGCGCTGGCTATGGAATCGCGGTGTTACCGCGGCGGCGAGGGCCGCACCCGCATGAGCGTGCTGCGTTATGGGCTGCGTGATCTATGGGCTGTGCTGGTGGTGGCGGCGCTGTATGTACTGATTTTGCTATGGGGGATTTGAACGTGCGCATGGCTTTGCTGCTGGAATATGACGGAACCAACTATGCCGGGTGGCAGCGGCAGAACAACGGCCTGGCCATACAGCAGGTGCTGGAGGAAGCGATCGAAAAACTCACCGGAGAAAGGACACTTACCCATGCTTCGGGGCGCACCGATGCGGGCGTACATGCCCTGGGGCAGGTCGTGCACTTCGACACCCAAAGCCGTATTCCGCCGCACAAGTTTTCATTGGCTGTCAACACGGTGTTGCCGGAGGATATCAGGGTGATTTGCTCTGTGGCTGCCAAAGAGGATTTCCATGCCCGGTTTGACGCGATGGGCAAGACCTACCGCTATGCCGTCTGCAACTCAGCGTCGGGCAGGGCTGTGGGCAGGCAGTATTGTGCACATGTACCCAAAGCGCTGGATGTAGAACATATGCAGCAAGCGGCGCAGGCTTTTTTAGGGGCGCACGACTTCAATGCGTTTATGGCTCAAGGCTCGCCGGTGAAGAGCACGGTGCGCAGGGTTTATGAGTCTTGTGTCTATAAGCAGGAGGACATGATCTATTTTGAGGTTGCCGCCAATGGATTTTTGTATAACATGGTGCGTATCATGGCGGGCACGCTGCTCTGCGTCGGATTGGGAAAGATGCGTCCGGAGCATGTGGCCTCTTTATTGCATGGGAACCGGCGTGAATATGCGGGATATACGGCCAAGGCGAAAGGGTTGACACTGCTGCGGCTGGATTATGGTGAAAAATCACCCTTTCAGGCAGGAGGGGAGGGAAAAAACTCTGAACATACATGTATTGATGGATAATTCGTGCAGGGAGGGGCTGCTACACGAGCATGGCCTTGCACTCTATATTGAATATCAGGACAAGCGCATACTCTTTGACACGGGTGCGAGCAAGGCTTTGCTGTACAACGCACAAAAGATGGGTATCGACCTTCGGAAGGTGGATTATTGCGTGATTTCCCACGCGCACTATGACCATGCCGGCGGATTGGCGGCTTTTCTGGCGCTGAATCACAAGGCGCAGGTCTATATGAAGCATGAGGCGAAGAAACGTTATTACCACGGGTTGAGGTCCATCGGCGTGCCCCGTAAGGTGTTTAAACGATATGAGCACAGGATCACGTATTTTAGAAAAATAGTGCAGTTGTTCCCAGGCTGTACGCTGCTGCCCGATATCACGCTGCATGAGCCTATAGGCGCTTGGAACCGCAGATTCTGGACGGGGAAAATCTGGCGCAGAAAGCCGGATCGCTTTTTTCATGAGATGATGATGGCGCTGGCGGTGCAGGAGAGTGGGTTTGCGCTGTTTACAGGCTGCAGCCACAGCGGCGTTTACAACATGCTGAGATCGGCGAAGGACACGCTAAACGGCAGCATACGGTATCTCATCGGCGGCTTTCACCTGTCCAACGCGAAGGAGGCGCTGGTGCAAAGCATCGCGAAACAAATACAGCCCTTTGAGCTGGAGGGGATTTTCACCTGCCATTGCACCGGGGATGCCGCTTGCGGGATTTTACGCAGGAAGCTGCCCGGCGTACAAAGGATCATGGCCGGCGACGTGATCACGCTGGATGAGGTATGAAAAGATGCTTTTTTAACAAACACCATGTTTTTACTAAATAAAGCTTGACATGGTGCTCAGGATTATATAAAATTTACTGTGCGTGATTTCATTTCAGCCCCGTTATGAAGCCATGCACACAGCAAAGGCTAAGCTTTTACAATTTAGGAGGAACCCAATGAAAACGTTTATGGCCAAGAATGAAACCATTGACAGAAAATGGTTCGTTGTGGACGCAGACGGCATGGTGCTGGGTCGTTTGGCTTCACAGGTGGCTACGGTTTTACGTGGCAAAAACAAGCCGATTTTCACGCCCCATGTCGATACGGGCGACCATGTTATTATAATCAATTGCGATAAAATCGTTCTGACAGGCAACAAGCTGGATCAGAAGGTATACAAGCGCCACTCCGGTTATGTCGGTGGCATGAAAGAAACGAAATACAGACGGCTCATGGAAAAAAAGCCTGAGTTCGTCGTATACGAAGCAGTTCGCGGCATGATGCCCAAGAATAGTTTGGGACGCAATATGATGAAGAAGCTCAGGGTGTATAAAGGCGCCGAGCATAACCATCAGGCACAGTGCCCCCAGCAACTGGTATTGAAGCAAGGGGAGGCGAGAAAAAATGGCTAAAGAGCAATTCTTAGGAACAGGCAGAAGAAAAAAAGCGGTTGCGCGTGTTTACTTAATGCCGGGCAGCGGCGAGATCAAGATCAACAAGCGTGACATAGAGGAATACTTTGGGCTGGAAACGCTGAAAATGCAGGTGCGTGCGCCGTTTGTGACCACCAACACCAACGCGAAGTATGATGTGCTGGTCAACGTATACGGCGGCGGGTTCACAGGCCAGGCCGGTGCGATTCGTCATGGCATTTCCCGTGCGCTGATCAAGGCGGAAGCGGATTTGCGTCCGGTTTTGAAAAAGGCCGGATATTTAACGCGTGATCCGAGGATGAAGGAGAGGAAGAAGTACGGCTTGAAGGCAGCCCGCCGTGCACCGCAGTTCTCCAAACGTTAATCACCATTCACAACAAGAAACAAAAAGCCTGTATTCGCGCGGGAAACCGCATGGATACAGGCTTTTTTACTGTTGGAGCCATATGCATTATAAAAAGACAATCGTGCTTATGATATGATGCATATTGCCCAGCCAAACGGCGCGGGTTACGCATTCAGCAGGCTGATTTGAGCAAGCGACGGTTTAAAAGGAATATTTTAACTGACTGATAAAGGCTGATGTCAATTGACAAATTTAGATAGATGGCTTACTATTGTATAATTAAAAGTGTTTTCGGAAAACAGCGTGCTTTTTTCCGTGTATTCTTGATGTGTTTTAAAATATAAATTGAGATAGGGGGAGCAGATATGAAAGCGGTCATCTTTGAATCCGAAGGCGTTGTAAAATGCGTAGAAAA
Organism: Christensenellales bacterium; assembly: GCA_050945835.1. Classification (GTDB taxonomy): domain Bacteria; phylum Bacillota; class Clostridia; order Christensenellales; family JBMNTQ01; genus JBMNTR01. The sequence goes on from JBMNTR010000003.1 coordinate 21,882, forward strand.
GCCCATGCCCCGGATAAACGCGCCGGACGATGTTCTGTTGGAGGTTCTGGCGGCCAGCGTGTGCGGAAGCGATTTGGGTATTACAGCTGTCCCGCAGAAGCATTTTGCAACCCCGGGCGTCACGCTGGGACATGAATGCGTGGCGCGGATTGTGGATATGGGGGAAGAGAACGAAGAGTTCACCATTGGGGAGCGGGTTTTGCTGAATCCCATGGTTCCTTGCGGCGACTGCCCGCAATGCAAGCTGGGGCAGGTGAATATTTGCGCCCGGGTGAAATCGATCGGCGAGGATTGCGACGGTGTATTTGCAGAATACATTGTAGTGAAGCGCAGTCTATTATATCATTTAAATGAACATGTGCGTCTGGATACGGCGATTTTTGCGGAGCCGCTGGCCTGCGCGATGAATGGCTTCAAGCGGCTGGGCTTCTTGCCGGGGCAGAGCGTGCTGATCATGGGCGCGGGGCCGATCGGGCTTCTTTTCGCGAAGCTGTTCAAAGCGGCGGGTGCCAGTCATGTGTTGATCAGCGAGATGGTATCCAAGCGAATTGACTTCGCCCGCGAGCATGCGGGAGTGGATCGCGTGATAGACGGCAATACGGAAGATCCCGGCGAAATAATTGCCAAGCTCACCGGGAGAAGCGGCGTGGATATCGTAGTCGATACAGTGGGCACACTGGTAAACTCCGCGATTCAGTATGCGGCGTATGAAGGTAAAATTCTTTTGTTTGGCATCAACGATCAGCTTTTTCAGACAATAAAGCAATATGAGATTACCAGAAAAGAATTGACGCTTTATTCCAGCTATGCCACACACCTTTCTTTTCCGTATGTGATAAATATGCTGTCCAACAATGTTTTAGAAGTTGAGTCGCTGTTGACCCATAAGGTGTCGTTGGAAGAGCTGCCCGAAGGGATCGAAATGCTGCGCAGGGGTGATGCGATGAAGGTCGTTGTTTATCCATCCTTAATAAAGGAAAAAGTTTGATGTGATGGAGGGTGATTGCTATTAACATGGAGACCAACCCGATATTGAGCATGAAGGGAATCGACAAGAGCTTTCCAGGTGTACATGCATTGCAGAATCTGGATTTTGAGCTCAAAGCAGGAGAAGTCTGCGGGATTCTGGGCGAGAACGGTGCCGGAAAATCCACATTGATGAACGTGCTGGGGGGCGTATATTCAAGTGATGCAGGGCAGATTTTTCTCGATGGCAAGGAAGTGAATATCCGAAATACAAAAATGGCGGAAAACTTAGGAATTTCTTTTATCCACCAAGAATTATCGCTGTTTAGAAATTTGGATCTGGCTACAAACATCTATATTCAGAACCTGCCCAAAAGATTCGGCAGATTGAACAAGCGTAAGCTGATGAAGGATGCCCGTGCAATTCTGGACAGAGTAGGGCTGAAGCATTGCAGGCCGGAGCAGCGGGCCGGCGAACTAAAAATCGGCGAACAGCAGCTGGTGGAAATTGGCCGTATGTTGGCTCAGAACACCAAGATTTTGATTCTGGATGAACCGACATCGTCTTTGACCAATTCTGAAATCAAGATCCTGTTCAAGATTGTCAAAAATCTGCAGTCGGAGGGTGTGGCCGTTATCTTCATTACCCACCGGATGGACGAGATATTTGAAATCTGCGACAGCGTGATGATCATGCGGGATGGGGAGAAAATCCTGAAGACCGGCATTAAGGATATCTCGCGGGAGGATGTCATCAAGAATATGCTGGGCCGGGACGTGAAGGAACAGTACGAGCACATGCAGCACGAAAAAGGCGAACTTTTGCTGCGTGTCAGCGATTTGAGCAGAAAGAACAAGCTGAATCATATTTCGTTTGAAGTGCAGCGCGGAGAGCTGGTCGGCCTGTATGGGCTGATGGGATCCGGCAGGACGGAAGTTTTACGTAGCATATTTGGTTTGGATAAGTATGACAGCGGGGAAATATATTATAAAGGGCAGAAGCTGGATATCAAAAATCCCAAGCAGGCGATTCAAAAGAACATTGCGATGGTGACGGAAGAGCGGCGTAAGGAGGGCTTGGTGCTGGGGCGTTCGGTGGCGTTTAATCTTGTTCTTTCCAACCTGAAGGCGATCAAAGGGAAACTGCTGGTGAAGAGGGCCAAGGAGCAGGAAATTGCCCGCAGAAGGATCGGCGAACTCAGCATTAAAACACCTACAACCACCCGGGGTGTGCAGTACCTGTCCGGTGGAAACCAGCAGAAGGTCGTGTTGGCGAAGTGGCTGGAAACGGCGCCGGATCTGCTTTTGCTGGATGAACCCACCCGGGGGGTGGATATCGGTGCGAAACGGGAGATCTATAATATCATCGACAACCTGCTGGCGCAGGGGATGGGCATCATCATGGTATCTTCTGAATTGCCGGAAATTATGGGCTTATGCGATCAAGTGGTTGTATTAAAAGAGGGCTCTGTGGTGACGGTGTTGTCAGGGCCGGAACAGATTACAAGCATCGAACTATTAAAAGCCGCAATGGGGGGTTAAAATGAGCAGGGGAAAGCAATTGAGTGGCAAAATAAAGCAACAATACACGACCGGGCAAATTCTGTCTAAATACGGAATTTATATTCTGTTTGTCGCCCTGGTTTTGATTCTATCTCTGGTAAACAGCAAATTTAGGACATTGCCCAATGCACTGAACGTGCTGATACAGGTGTCAAACTATGCGGTGCTGGGTGTGGGCATGACCTTTGTCATCATGACAGGCGGCATTGACGTGTCGGTGGGCGCCACCATGGTTGTCAGTGCCAGCACATATGTGGTGGCGACACAGATGCTGGGCGCTTCGGAATTCGTTGGCTTGTTGGTATTGCTGGTTGTGGCGGCGTTGATTGGCCTGATCAACGGCTTGGCTGTGGCTTATCTGAATATGCCGGCCTTTTTGGTCACGCTGGCTACCCAGTGTATCGGCCGGGGCGTTGCCCTAGTGCTCACAGGCGGGGTATCCTATCGCAACCTGGGCGACAGCTTTACCTTTGTCGGCAAGCAGTCGTTTCTTGGAATTCCGATGATGGTATGGATTCCAATCGTCGTGTTTATACTGGGCTATATCCTGATGCATTCAACCGTATACGGCAGAAAGGTGATGGCCATCGGGGGCAACACGAACGCGGCGCGGGTCTCCGGCATCAATGTGCGCTCCACTGTCATGAGCACGTATTTGCTGCTGGGCATCGTGAGCGGATTGGCCGGCTTCATGACTATGGCGCGCCTGGGCAGCTATTACGCCGCTATGGGCGAAGGGATGGAGTTTATGGTCATAGCGGGCGTTGTCATTGGCGGGACCAGCCTGGCAGGCGGCCAGGGCTCGATACTCGGCACATTGATCGGTACGCTGATCATCGGTGTCATCAACAATATTCTGAACCTGATGGGCGTCAGCGCAGACTGGCAAGATGTTGCCCGGGGCGCTGTGATATTCATTGCCGTCATGTTTGACGCATTGCGCACACGCATCAGTTCTGCGGATTAGCACATAATATATTTGGTAACATAACACATTGTTGTGTGAATAAAGAAAAAATGGAGGAGAAGATTTTGAAAAAATTAATTCAAGTAATTGCTTTGTTGCTGGTGGCGTTGCTGTTATTTGCGGCTTGTTCGACAACCAACACCCCAGCTGCTTCCCCCTCGGCGGCGCCGGAAAGCCCGGCTGCCAATGGTGACAACGGTACTGTTGATTCCGATAAAACCATTGCCATCTTGATGCAAAGCGTTGCGGACGAGTTCATCTACTCAGTCTACAAAGCAGCCGAAACCTACGCACAAAATATGGGATACAACACGACCTTTTCAGATGCGAAGAACGATGCCGCCGCGCAGGCTTCCGCCGTTGAAGATGCGATCACTCAGGGTGTAGATGCAATTATGCTCTGCCCGGTCGACGCGTCTGCTCTGTCGGATTCCGTTGCAAAGATCAACGAAGCCAAAATTCCGGTGGTGTTGGTAGACAGAACGATCGAGAGCGGCGACTATGTTGCAGTTTGTCAGTCGGACAACTATGAATTCGGCTATCAAGGCGCAAAAGAAATTGTAACTGCCGCTGAGAAAGCGGATCTCGATGTGAAGGATCTTAAAGTATTGGAGCTGCAGGGTGATTTGTCCTCTACTTCCGGTTTGGATCGTTCCAAAGGCTTCCAGCAGGCTGCTGAGGATCTGGGGCTGAACATCGTATCCTCCCTGCCCACCTACTGGGAAACAGACACCGCCTACAACGCCGCTTTGGACGCACTCCAGGGCAACCCGGACATCAATGCGATCTTCTTGGCGTCGGATGGCGTCATGGGCGATGCGGTGGTCAATGCGCTGGAGCAGATAGATCGTTTGTATCCCATTGGAGATGACAACCATATTATCATCACTGCGGTGGACGGAACACCTGCCTCTTTGGAGTTGATCCGCGACAAATATTTGGACGCGACTTGCGCACAGCCGGCTATTCTAATGGCTGAGTCGGCGATCGACATGCTGGACAAAGCCCTGAAGGGCGAAGTTGCACTGGATGCAAAAATCGACAATTCCCTGGCGCCTACAGTTGGAACAATTGACAATGTAGACAGCGACGAACTATGGGCCAATTCAAAATAATCGGGTCATGACCGGGAGTTGTCCTCCTATCGCATAAGCTTAAAATGAATCGGAGTCCGGCTTTATTATTTGCCCGGGCTGAATCACAAAAAACATGGCAGCCGCTCAATCAAGACGGCTGCCATGTTCGTGATTCACGGCAATGCAGCGTAAGAGAACGACGGGCCGGGTGCATGGACTATGTGTTTGTACACTGTATACGGGGATTTTGCCGCACGGGTACGGGGATTTGCTGTCACACAGGCTGAACAGAAAGCTTACATCCATAGGCTGTGCAGCGCTTCGCCGGTCTGCGCGAAACGCCCATATAGGGGCGCCACTTATGAATATAAAACAGAATGGATATAAGCATATGAGAAAAATCGTCATGCCGGGCATGCATAGGGTTGAACCGCCTGCCGCAAATACGGCGCTGTTTTTAGCTCTGCGCTGACGCTGTGCGCCCGGACCAACCCCGGGTTTCACTGCAGCGCGCTGTGGTGCTGCCCTCGATCAGCGTGACCGGGATGATGGCACCGTTGCCCTTGTTTCCATCGATGATCTCGAACAACATATTGGCAGCGGTCTTTGTGATCAATTCGATATCCTGCTTGATGGTGGTGAGCGAAGGATAAAAGATATCGGCGTATACGCCGTCACAGCCCACGATGGACAGTTGCTCGGGCACACAAACGCCCGCCTCGCCTGCGCGTTTGATGATGCCATACGCCAGTATATCGTTGACGCAGACGACGGCGGTGGGCGGTTCTTTAAGCGACGCAAACTGGTCAAACGCGTCGTAACCTGCCTGCAGCGACATCTTTTCACACCTTGAGTTATAGTGCGCGTTTACGGACAGCGAATGATACAACACCCGTTCCGCATATGCGGTAAAGCGGCTCATAGAGGAATAGACATCGCACAGTCCGGCAAACGCAATGCGCTTGTGCCCCAAGGACACCAGATGGTCCACCGCGCAGTAACTGCCCTGCCGGTGGTTGGAGGTGATGATGGGTACGTCTGAGACCATGGAAGAAACCAGCCTGTCGATGGAAACGGCGGGGATGGATTCTATGATGCGCTCAGTTTCCGGATTGAGTATGCCGTCGGTGAGCACGATGCCGGAGACATGGATGTCGCGTATGTACTTTGCATAAGTGACATCGCGCTGGCCGTCGCCCTGTGTTTCACAGATGATCAGTGTGTAGTTGTGGTCGAATGCGATTCTGTTGAGATAACGCAGCATACGCGTATAGAACGGGTTTTCAAGATCATATATGAAAACAGCCAGAGTCCGCGACGGTTGCTGAGCCGTGCGCTGCCGCGTTCGGGCGGCAGGCCGATATCCATGCTCACGCATAGTTTCGTTTATGCGGTCAAGCACCTCGGGACGCACCATTTCAGGATGGTTTATAGCGCGGGAAACTGTGGCGGGCGAAACCCCGCAGATGGATGCAATCGTTCTGATATTCATCAATTACCTCGACCCTTTGAATATATGTTTTAAACACGGTGCATACACAGCATGCACGCGTTCAAGACAAATGAAGAAAACTCCTAGAAACAATTATATATCATTTGGCATGAATGTCAAAAAAATGAAGCACAGTTTCAAATGAAAACACGTAAACAAGCATTATTTCATAGTGTTTCAGTAAAATATATTGTTATTTAATAAAATTATGAACATTTATTGCGCAATATATTAAAAAAACTTAAATATTAAAAGCTTGCAACAAAGTTTGGGTTGCATTATAATGACACGTATGAGGTAATACGACATAGTCACTGGGAATTAGGGTGTATTGTTTCATAATTGTTTCAATATGAGCAACTCAAAAAGTGGCACAGGCCGTGAAACCTATGACCCAAGGATCGTTTACCGGCTGTATACGGACAACCCGTGCGCATAATCAAGTTCGTAGTTATTAAGATCATGTTTTCCAATTTCATACACGCAGTATGAAAAACAATATCATTACAATACTAGGAGGAAGAAAATGAAAAAACTAACTAAAGTATTATCTTTGGTTCTCGCCGTTGTCATGCTGTTAGCATTTGCCGCCGGCTGCCAGCAGGGGGAAGCGCCTGCCGCTGACAAGTCCGAAGCGCCTGCCGCTGACAAGTCCGAAGCGCCCGCCGCTGACGAATCCGAAGCGCCGGATACGGACGAACCCGCAACACCCCCCGCAGCAGGCGGAGATTCTTCAGAGTCCGTTAAGATCGCTGATTTCAAAGCCGAGCACGGCGAAATTGGCTCCTATGAACCTGCGGGCACAGAATACAGCATCGCGTTCATCGTAAAGACGCTGAACAACCCCTATTTCATTCAGATGGAAGACGGCCTCAAGCAGGCTGTAGCGGCTTATGCTGAAAAGGGCATCACCATCAACTACTCCTATCAGGGTCCTGAAAAAGAGACAGACAGTGAAAAACTGGTTCAGATGTTTGAAAATGCGGTCACTCAGAAGGTACAGGCCATTCTGGTGACACCCAGTGACTCCCAGGCGATCGTTCCCGCCGTTAAAAAGGCAAACGAAGCCGGCATACCGGTCATCACCATCGACTCTCAGGTAGACTATGACCTGCTCGAAAAAGAAGGCGCGTTCGTAACCACTTGGATTGGCTCCAACAACTTTGACGGCGGTGTCGTCGCCGGCCAGGCCATGGGCGAACACTTCAAGGATGAAGAAGGTCCCGTGCAGATCGCAGTGCTCGAAGGCATCGCTGGCCACGAGACCGCAGAGAACCGCAAGAATGGTTTCTCCGAAGGCCTCTCCGCCTATGCCAACTGTGAGATCGTAGCCACCCAGCCCGCTGACTGGGAGCAGGAAAAAGGCTACAACGTATTCCAGAACATACTCACCGCTAACCCCGAGATCAAAGGCGTGTTTGGCTCCAACGACATGATGGCTTCCGGCGCGATCCAGGCGATCGCTGCTGCCAACAAGCAGGATGACATACTGGTCATCGGCTTCGACGCCAGCGAAACCGGCATCGAATGTATCCAGGACGGCACCATGTATGGTTCCGTTGCCCAGTATCCGGACGAAATGGCTATGGTTGCCGTAGACATCGCTCTGCAGATCATCGACGGTTCTTCGGTCGTATTCCCCGGCATCATCTACACCACCGTCGAGCTGAAGACGAAGGATATGCTGTAAGCCGCAGGATATGACGAGTCCGCATACCACATGCGGAGCTGAAATGAATCAACACCTTACGTTATGTGCGCTGCTACACTGCAGCGCACATAGCATTAAGGTTTTGAGATAACAAAGAACACAATGAGCGAGGTGAGCATATTTGGAAAACGAAATGATCCTGAGCATGAATAATATAACAATCGAGTTTCCCGGTGTTCTCGCTCTGGACGATGTCAGTTTCGAACTGAAGCGCGGCGAAGTGCATGCGCTGCTCGGCGAGAACGGTGCCGGCAAATCGACCCTGATGAAAATATTGTCCGGAGTCTATAAAAAAACGAAGGGCACGATCGTTTACAAAGGCAAGGAAGTCGACATTACCACCGTACATCAGGCTCAGGAAATGGGCATAAGCATCATTTATCAGGAACTGAACCTCATCCCTTATCTTTCGATCGCTGAAAACATATTCATCGGGCGCCAACCCATGCGCGGCGCCAATGTAGACTGGAAGAGAATGTACAGCGATACACAGAAGATACTCGACGACCTAGGTGTGGATCTAAACCCCAAGCAGCCGGTCAAAGGGCTCGGTGTAGGGCAGCAGCAGATGGTGGAAGTTGCAAAAGCAATTTCAAGAAACGTGGACGTTCTGATTATGGACGAACCCACCTCATCTCTCACGGAAAAAGAGATCGATCAACTCTTTGGTATCATCGATGATTTAAAGAAAAAAGGTGTTTCAGTCATCTATATCTCCCACCGGCTTGAAGAACTCAAACGCCTGGGCGATAGGGCGACTGTGCTTCGTGACGGCAAATTGATCGAAACCGTATCCTTCGAAAACGGCGTCGATCTCGATTATCTCGTCAAGCTGATGGTCGGGCGCGATCTGAAGGATAAGTATCCGAAAGTACAGCTTCCCATTGGCGATGTCGTGCTGCGTGTGGAGAATATTTCCACAAAGGCTACGCATCTTAAAAACTGCTCGTTTGAAGTGCGCAGCGGGGAGATACTCGGCTTTGCCGGGCTGATGGGCGCGGGCCGTACCGAGCTGATGCGGGCCATCACCGGCGCAGACAGGCGCGAGACTGGAGAAATCTATCTGCACGATGAGAAGATATCCCTCAAGAGCGTCAGAGACGCTGTTAAGAACCGCATCGGTTTTCTCACAGAAGATCGCAAAGGGCAGGGCCTCGTGTTGATATTCGATGTCAAATCAAACGTTACGCTCGCGGGATTGGATAAGATCTTGCAGGGCGGCTTCAAGCTAAATCTTAAAAAGGAGCGGGAAGTCGGTCAGGAAATGGTCGATGCGCTCAACATCAAAACTCCGAACCTTCGGCAGAAGGTCAAATTCCTTTCAGGCGGCAATCAGCAGAAGGTTGTCCTTGCCAAATGGCTGTTCATGGACTGCGATGTGCTGATATTCGACGAGCCTACGCGCGGCATCGACGTGGGTGCGAAAACCGAGATATACAAGCTGATGACCGAGCTTGCGCGCAAAGGCGCTGCAATCATCATGGTATCTTCCGAACTACCTGAGATACTAGGCATGAGCGACCGTATCATGGTCATGCACGAGGGCGAGATCACGGGCGAACTCATGCGGGAGGAAGCTGATCAGGTGAAGATACTACAATATGCGACAGGGGGGAATTCGAAAGATGGAAGAAACTAAACTGCAAAAAGAAACATTCAAGGATAAACTCAAAGCCTCCAATTATATCGTTTTCATCGTATTGTTGGTGCTGAGCGCTTTCCTGGGTATATTGTCCCCGGTTTTCTTCTCCGGCGACAATATCATGAACATACTGCTTCAGGCTTCCATAAACGGCGTCATAGCCGTCGGGCTGACCATGGTCATCATCACCGGTGGCATCGACCTTTCGGTCGGCTCCGTAGTCGCCGTTGCCGGTATCTTTATGGGGCTGGTTAAAAACGTATTAGGGCCTGAAAATCCTTTGAGCGGCATACTGGGCATACTGGGTGCGCTTGTAATAGGTGCGCTGCTCGGCAGCATCAACGGCGTGATGATCACCAAAGGCAAGCTGCCGCCGTTTATCGCAACGCTGGGCATGATGACCATCGGTCGCGGTCTCGCGCTGGTCATGAGTGACGGGCGCCCCATTGGCGACATCCCTCCGTTGATTCGCTTCATCGGCGGTGAGAAGATACTGGGCGTGTACACACCCATCATCATCATGGTCATCGTATACGTGGTGGCGTACTGGCTGCTCAAATACACCAGACAGGGACGCAACACCTATGCGACCGGCGGTAACATGGAAGCTGCGAAGCTTTCGGGTATCAATGTAAACCGCACGATTGTGAACACCTATGTCCTATCCGGCATATGCAGCGGTATTGCGGCGGTCATGCTGGTAGGGCGGCTCAACTCCGCAGCGCCCACAGCCGGTCTTGAATATGAGATGAACGCCATCGCGGCCTCCGTCATTGGCGGCACCAGCATGTCCGGCGGCGAAGGCAGCATACTCGGAACGCTCATAGGTGCGCTGCTGATCAGCGTGCTGAGAAACGGTCTTAACATACTGGGCGTTTCTTCCTACTGGCAGCAGATTGCCATCGGTCTGGTCATCATATTCGCAGTGCTGAGCGACACATTAAAACACAGGAACCAGTAACAGTTTAATAAAAGCTGACACCATCTGCTTTTATTGCTGCAGGCAAAGCCCCCAAAACAACTTTGGGGGCTTTGCCTTTGTGTACCTCCCTAAAAACGGACGGCCATATGCTTCATAAAACTTGTGTAAGCACAGTCGCAGCACAACGCGCGCACCACAACTCAAAAAACGATTCGTATACTAAACGGCAGACTTTTCTGGTATAATACTATAGAATGTGTATCCGATTTTAGCGATGCGGCGCCGCAAAACGCACCCTCGTTTGTAGGGTGCAGCATGAAAACCGTCAGCGTTTTATTGCCGGGTGCTGCCCATCATTCAAAGTCAGGATGCTATATCAAGCGCAAAGGGGTAACGAAAATGCATGACATCGTAATCGCAGGTGCTGGACCGGCCGGCCTGAGCGCCGGTATCTATGGCGCACGGGCGGGGTTGGATGTGCTCATTGTAGAGAGACTATTCGCGGGCGGACAGATCGCCAACACGAAGATATTGGAAAATTATCCCGGATTGGATCCCATCGACGGGCCAAATTTTGCTTTTAAGCTGGGCGAACAAGCAAAAAAAGCCGGTGCGAAAATCATCTATGATCAGATTACAGATTTTTCATTGGAGGGAAATGAAAAAACCATACAGGGTGCGAAAAGAGCGTATCAAGGTAAAACCGTGATACTGAGTATGGGCGCATACCCGCGCGGTCTGGGGATTCTGGCCGAGCAAAAATTCAGCAGCAGGGGTCTTTCCTACTGTGCAACCTGTGACGGGTCGCTGTACCGTGACAAGACGGTCGCGGTGGCGGGCGGCGGGGATACGGCGGTGGAGGATGCGCTCTATTTAGCGAATTTGGCAAAAAAAGTGTATATTATCCATCGGCGCGATCAGTTTCGGGCACAGGCTACATTGCAGCAGCTCCTGTCTGCCAATGGCGTGATTGAGCAGGTGCTCAACAGCACGGTGGTGGATCTGGCGGGCGGCGAGTTTTTAGAAAAAGTCATCGTGGAAGACAAAAACACATCAAAACGCCGGGAGATCCCCGCAGATGCGTTGTTCATCGCGATTGGGCGCATACCCGACACGGAAGCGCTGCCCTATGCACGGATGAAGGATGAGCAAGGATATCTGCTCACAGATGAAACGATGAAAACATATATCCCGGGGGTTTATGCGGCGGGCGATATCCGAAAAAAACAATTGCGCCAGGTGGTCACGGCGGCTGCGGACGGTGCGCTGGCAGCGAGCATGGCGGCGCAGTATATTTTATCTTTAAGCTGACAGAGCGGAGGTTCATATGGGAAGATTATTTGGGACGGATGGCGTGAGGGGCATTGCAAATGCGGATTTGAGCAACGATCTGGCCTATAAGCTGGGGCAGGCCGGCGCGTATGTATTGACAAACGAAGTACACAAAGCAAAGATACTCATCGGACGCGACACCCGTATCTCAGGGTCCATGCTGGAAGCCTCCATGGTGGCGGGTATTTGCTCTGTGGGCGCACAGGCGATACTCGCCGGCGTGATTACGACGCCTGCTGTCGCGCTGCTCACCAAGCAATATGATGTAGACGCGGGCGTCATGATCAGCGCTTCGCACAACTCGGTGGAATATAATGGCATCAAGTTCTTTTCAAAACAGGGGTATAAGCTGAGCGACGAGATCGAAGAACAGATCGAATCCATCATACTCGATCACCCCGAAGTGATCCAGCTACCGCAGGGCAATCTGGTCGGCAACAGTGTGATCATTGCGAACGCGGCGCGGGAATACATCGACTTTCTCTTGTCCACAGGCGAACGCTTAGACGGGATGAAGGTCGTACTCGATTGTGCAAACGGCGCGGCTTCCGCCATTGCGCCGCAAGTGTTTCGCAGCCTGGGCGCTACGGTATACGCGTACCACAACTCGCCGGACGGCACGAATATCAACGAGAAATGCGGCTCGACCAATCCGCAGATGCTGCAACAGCTGGTGGTGGAGCTAGATGCGGACGTGGGCCTTGCCTTCGACGGAGACGCCGACCGGCTCATCGCGGTGGATGAGCTGGGCAATCTGGTGGACGGCGACCGTATTATGGGGATTTGCGCATATTATATGAAAGAGCGCGGTCTGCTGAAGAAGAATACGCTGGTGAGTACGGTGATGAGCAACATCGGTCTGGAGATGGACTTAAAAGCGAACGGATGCGAGATGGTAAAGACAAAAGTCGGGGATCGCTATGTACTGGAGCGGATGCTGAAGGATGGCTATAACCTAGGCGGCGAACAATCCGGCCATATCATATTCCTCGATTACAACGCCACAGGCGACGGAATCTTAACAGGAATACAGCTCTTAAAAATCGTACATGCCAGCCCCAAACCCTTTTCAAGCCTTGCGCGCAAGATCAAGATCTATCCGCAGGTGCTTGTCAACGCACAGATCGGCCATGCAAAGGGCGACGATTACTTAAAAGACGAGGTGATCATGCGTCATATCGCTGAGTTGGAGGAGAAATTCGCAGCCGAAGGGCGGGTGCTGATTCGCCCGTCCGGCACGGAACCGCTGGTGCGCGTGATGATCGAAGGGAAGGACAAACGGAATATCGAGATGGAGGCCTACAAGCTTGTAAAACTGATAGAAAAGCGTCTGGCGGGCCGGCCGTAATCCGTTTTCTGATCGAAAGCAACTAGCCTTGCAGGCATGCATGGATCAAAAATCAAGCCATTAAAAAATACCGGAAGCGATCTAAAGCCTTCCGGTATTTTCTTATATCCCGCGAAAATCACAATTCTGCGCCATATAGGCAATACAAGCTGCCCATGCTGCATTCAGTTCATCTCATATACGAGCGTGACGGTCGCGCTGATCTGCAAGCTGCCATGCTCCAACGGAATGCTGTAGCCGCCGTCCATGGCGGCTTCCTTCTGCAGCCCGTTATCCATGGACACATAATAACGCGGTTCCTCGTAATTGACTCCCTCCTGCACGGACAGAACCCCCTTCAGGCCGGTATTTGCGCCCTTTGCCAACGCTTCGGCATTGGCCTGTGCGATGCGGACAGCCTCCTGCAACGCCTGACGGTATAGCGCCTGGTCATCATCTATTAAGAAGGTGATGCCGTCGATACGATTGGCGCCATTCTGTGCCGCCGCATCCAATGTGACGCTTAGGCTATCCAGATCATAAATGGTCACACGCACCGCGTTCTGCACGCTGTAGCCGGTGATGACGTTGCCCGTTCGGTAGTCATATTCCGGATAAACGCTGTAGCCGCTGGTTTGGAATTCGTTTGGTTTTGAGGCGCTCTGCGGTTCACTGTCCTTCAGCGCCTGCATCAAAGCCTCCATGGCCTGCGCGTTCTTTTCCTGGGCTTTAGCGGCGTCTGCGTCCTGTGTGACTACGCTGACCGTAAAGCTCGCTTTGTCGGGCGCGGCGTAGAGCGTGTGTGTTCCGGTCGCCTTGATGGTGTTGGCTTGTTGAACAGAGGGCATGCCGCTGTCTGTGCCTTGCTCGACATAGGCGGATTTTCCCGATTCCGCAGGCTGGAGCAGCAGCGCGTGGTTGTTGAAGGTGAAGAAGGCGAGCACCGCCAGCAAAGCGATGATGACGCCCAGAGATATGTAAGAAACGGTTTTATTCATGATATTCCCTCCTGCGCTTTATATATGGGTATACGCAAAGCAGAAGGGGGAAGTTGCGTTCGGCGATAGGGTGACCACCGTAAAGACGTGCCGGATCGTTATGCAGGCACGCAGCGGCTTGCTTTCAGCCTTGCAACGTTTAGCCGGAAAGCACGGTGACACCGATTTGATAGAGCTTGGTGATGGTTTCTTCATCCCCGTGCAGCAGGTTTGCATAAGCCTTATGATCGACATTCAGCTTCAAATATCCGTTGTAAACGCCGTGGAACAGATGCTCGTCATTGAAGATACGCCATACGGAGCGCGGCGTGTTGGCGATGATGAGCTCTCCCAGGTATGCACCGATCAACGAAGCAAAGCGGTACACCACGATATCAAACACCTGTTCGCGGCCGGCCAGCGCATTCTGCTTCAGCGCTTCCTCGTAGAAATGATGGTAGTATTCCTGCAACACAGCGGGTGCAGAGGGCAAGAGTTTACCGGCGTCAACGTCGAGATATCCCCTTACATAATCCAAGAACCCCTGCAATGTTTCAACGGAATCTTTTGTAAGATCAAGCTGTGCGCCGGTCGCTTCATACACGATTGAAGAGAGTATATCCGATTTTAAATATTGAAGGAAGGGAAACGCCTCTTCCTGGGAGAGCCGGGGGAGTATTTCCGCAAGATAAGCGGATAACGCCTCCCCCGACAGACGCCGCACTTTTTTATATGCGCGTTTGATTTCTTTTTGATCCATGATATTCAGCCTTCTCTTTCTTGTGGGTTTGCGTTTGTGTGCGCACGATGCAGGGTGTCATGGGGGAGAAGCTCCAGCCGCCCAATCAACGCTTGTTTATTCCAAAGCGCGTAATGCTCATCGTGCATCAGCGCATGCAGTATACGCTCCTTCACACCCGGTATGACCTCCGACATATAGGTGAGCAATTGCTTCATATCCTGGCGTTTGCTCGCGCCGTTTGCCGGGCAGGGGTTATGAACGACGGGCAATTGCAGCCTATGTACAGCGCTGATGATATGCTTTTCCGGCAGATAAGCAAAGGGTCTTGTAAGCAGCAGATCCTTGCGGCTTAAATAGGAGATGGGGGAAAAGGTATTCAACCGCGCTTCAAAAAACATGCTCAAAAGAAATGTCTCCAATACATCGTCGGACGAATGCCCTAAAGCCAGCACATTGCAGCCTTGTGCTTTTGCCGCGTCGTGCAGCACGCCGCGCCGCATTTTGGCACAGAGCGAGCAGGGATTTTTTTCCTTGCGTATGTGAAACACGACATCCGCGATGTCGGTGTCTATGCAGGTGTAGGGGATGCCCAACTCATGGCACAGCGCCTGAATGGGGCTTATATCAAACGGCTCGAAGCCGAGCTTCAGCGTGATGGCATGGATGCTGAAATCCGTCTTTTTGAACTTGCGGTATAAGTGCAGCGCATAGAGCAGCAGCATGCTGTCCTTGCCGCCGGACACGCCGACAGCCACACGATCGCCCTGCTTAAACAGGCCCCAATCCTCATCCGCACGCCGGATGCATCCTAATGTCTTCTTCAATCTTCCACAACCTATTCGAATGGTGATACAAGAAACAGTATAGAGGGTTTATATCCATTTGTCCAGCGCTTTAAAAGCCTGAAATGCCCGCATACCCACAGGGGAAATGCATGTTGACAAGCAGGAATCGATCACATACAATGTTAGCTGATGAGTGCAGGAAAGGAATGCCTATGCCAACAATAACAATCTATCTGACGGTCTTTGCGCTGTCCATGGTACCGGTCATCGAACTGAGAGGCGCTATACCGGTGGGTGTGCTGAATGGCATGAACTATTGGGTCAGCTATGCAATTGCTGTGCTGGGCTCGACTGTGGTGGTGCCTGTGATCATCAAGTTTGTGCGGCCTGTGTTGGGTTACCTGAAGAATACGAGATACGGCAAACGGTTTGCCTCCTGGATCGACCAAAAGGCCCAAAAGAAAAAGATCAAGGTCGAAAGCCATAAGTTTTTAAAAGTTGGGCTGTTTATATTCGTTGCAATCCCGCTGCCCGGCACCGGTGCGTGGACAGGCAGCTTGATCGCCGCTGTGTTGAACATGCGCATCAGGGATGCGCTGCCCCCCATCTTCTTTGGCAACGTGGTGGCGGGCGCCATCATGGTGGTGTTGTCCTATTATCTGCATGTGATCGTGCTGTAGCGCATACGTCTTGACAAGACATGCACGATGCGATAAACTCTTCTAATAAATCCGTTTGATTCAAACGGAGCCTTATCCAGAGAGGTGGAGGGACGGGCCCTGTGAAACCCGGCAACCGGCTACAGGCCGGTGCCAATTCCCGCAGGCAAATTTTTGCTTGAAAGATGAGGGTAGCAATCTTTAAAGAACCAGTCCCCTTGTCAATGCAAGGGGGATTTTTAATTTCAGGAGGAATAGATGATGAAAAGAGTGTTTACTTCGGAATCTGTCAGCGAGGGACATCCGGATAAAGTTTGCGATCAGATTTCCGACAGCGTTCTGGATGCTATTTTGGCGCAGGATCCATACGCGCGGGTCGCATGCGAGACAGCCTGCACCACGGGACTCGTGCTGGTGATGGGGGAGATCACCACGAATTGTTATGTCGATATTCCCAAGCTGGTGCGTCAGACGGTGCTCGACATCGGCTACGACGATTCATCCATCGGGTTTGACGGCAACACCTGTGCTGTGCTCACCTCGATAGACGAACAGTCGTCGGATATCGCCATGGGCGTCAATGCGGCGATAGAGACGCGCGCTTCAGGCGGCAAGGATGTCGGCGCGGGCGATCAGGGTATGATGTTTGGCTTCGCCTGCGATGAGACACCGGAATTGATGCCGCTGCCTATTTCCTTGGCGCATCAGTTGTGCAAAAAAACCACGCAGGCGCGAAAGTCCGCAACACTGCCCTTTTTGCGGCCGGACAGCAAGGCACAGGTGACCATTGAGTATGACGGCGATACGCCTGTGCGTGCGGACGCCATCGTCGTTTCCGCGCAGCACAGCGGCGACTACACCATCGAGAACGTACGCGCCGGACTATACGACGAGGTCATTCAAAAAACAGTTCCCGCCCATCTGATCGACAAAAACACCCGCATATACATCAACCCCACGGGGCGCTTTGTGATAGGCGGGCCCAATGGTGACAGCGGGTTGACAGGCCGCAAAATCATAGTGGATACATACGGCGGCTACGCACCCCACGGCGGCGGCGCGTTTTCGGGCAAGGATCCGACAAAGGTAGACAGAAGCGCTGCGTATGCCGCGCGCTATGTCGCGAAAAACGTGGTGGCGGCAGGACTCGCGCGCAAATGTGAGGTGGCGCTTTCCTACGCGATCGGTGTGGCGCAGCCCACTTCCGTGGCGGTGAACACATTCGGCACCGGTATGATTTCAAACGAAGCGCTGTCTGAACTGATCCAGCGTCATTTCGATCTGCGCCCCGGCGCGATACTGGAGAGCCTGCAATTGCGCCGGCCGATCTACAGGCAGACGGCGGCATACGGACATTTTGGCCGGTCCGATCTGGATTTGCCATGGGAAAGCCTGGACCTAAGTGAAATGTTGAAGAAAAACGCATAGTTAAAACCATCATCAGACCGCGGGAAATCCCCGCGGTCTGTTTTAATTCGTGCGGATACGTTATAATGGAAAGAGCAGAACACAACAAAAAAGGACAGAGCTACATGATCAACGGGGTTATTGAACATATCATCTACCGCAATGAGGACAACGGCTATACGGTGCTGGAAGTATCCGAGCAGGATCAGCTGCATACGGCGGTGGGCGTCATGCCGCTGTTGGCACAGGGCGAGCATGTCTGTCTCTCGGGAGAATGGACCCACCACAGCACATACGGCAGGCAGTTCAAGGTGCAGAGCTATGAGGTTGTTGCGCCTGACAACGAGGCGGATATCAAACGCTATTTGTCCAGCGGCATCATAAAGGGTATCGGGCCGGCCACCGCAGAGCTGATCGTGGAGAAGTTTGGCGTTCATACGCTGGAAGTGATGCAGTTCGCGCCGGAGCGTCTGCGTGAAATACACGGCATCGGCAAGACCAGATGCGCACAGATCTCGGAAGGGTTTGCACAGCAGCAGGGTATGCGAAAGGTCATGATGGGGCTGCAGAGCTTCGGTGTGACGCTCAACCAGGCATTGAAGCTGTACAAGGCGTTTGGCGACGAAGCGCTCAATCGGCTGCAAGAGAACCCCTACAGCATGATTGAAGCCATACAGGGCATCGGTTTTAAAACGGCGGACCGCATTGCGCTGAATATGGGTGTGGAGCAGGATTCGCCTTTTCGTCTTGCCGCGGGCATACTCTACACGCTGCAATGGGCGATGCAGGAAGGCCATACCTGCCTGCCCGAACAGAAGCTCATATCGGTCTCCTCGGACATATTGGGATGCAGCAGCGCTCAGGCGGAGCAAACGGTCGGGGATTTAGTGGCGTCGGCGCGGTTGGTGACCAGGGAATTAGAGGCGTATAGGGCCTGCTACCTGCCCTTTGCCTATCAGGCGGAGGCGGCTGTCGCCGCAAAGCTGAAACGCCTGACGCATGAGATGCCTGCAGAGCAGGATATCGGGAAACGGGTGGAGCGGCTCTCAGAGATCCAACTCAATGAAAACCAGCACAGCGCCGTGCTCATGGCGGTTCAAAACCATGCGTGCGTGATCACAGGCGGGCCGGGCACCGGCAAGACCACCATCATACAATGCATCATACGCTACTTTAAACATGTAGGCGAATCGGTGCTGCTCTGTGCGCCTACAGGCCGTGCCGCCAAGCGCATGAGCGAGGCGACGGGCATGGAGGCCAGCACCATCCACCGGCTGCTGGAATACCAATACGGAGAAAGCTTTCTAAAAGACGAAGACGACCCGTTGCTGGCGGATGTGGTGATTGTGGACGAGATGTCCATGGTGGACATCTTCCTGTTTAAAAGCCTGTTAAGCGCGCTCAGCGAAGAGACGCGGCTGATCATGGTGGGGGATGCGGACCAGCTGCCCTCGGTAGGCCCGGGCAATGTGCTGAAAGAAGTGATCGCCAGCGGCGTGCTGCCGGTGGGCAGGCTGACGCAGGTGCACCGGCAGAGCGCGGGCAGCGGGATCGTGGTGAACGCCCACCGGATCAACGAAGGGCGTTATCCGCTGCTGGACGCGTATGAAGATTTCAAGTTCGTAGCCAAAGACGATGTGCAGAAGATCATCACCCTGGTGTTAAAGGCGAGCAGACAGGGGTTTTCAGGGTTTGATCCTTTGTGTGACATTCAGGTGTTGTCCCCCATGAAAAAAGGGGAGCTGGGCGTGATCAATCTGAACAAGCGCCTGCAATCGGCGCTCAATCCGCCGGGGGAGGACAAGCCGGAAAAAGCGTTTGGCGACGGTGTGTTCCGCGTGGGCGACAAGGTGATGCAGACGAAAAACAACTATAAGCTCGAATGGCAAAAGAATACGCCGCACACCTTTGAAACAGGGCTGGGCGTTTTCAATGGCGACATGGGATATATCATGGACATCGACGAGCAGGAAAAGACCTTCACCATACTCTTCGACGACGAACGGGAGGCTGTGTATGAGTTTACACAGTTTGAGGAGATCGATCTGGCATACTGCATCTCCATCCACAAGAGCCAGGGAAGTGAGTTTAACGCCGTATTGCTGCCGTTATCAGGCGGGCCGCCCATGCTGATGGTGCGCAACTTGCTGTATACGGCCATCACCCGCGCGAAAAAAATGGCTGTTCTGATCGGCAGTCAGCATTGCATCCATAATATGGTGGATAACAACCGGATCACCAAGCGCTACAGCGGGCTGATCGAATGCTTTCGCGCGCAATCGGACAGATGGGAGATGATTTGAATGTGGTTGAAAGACAGGCTGCAGGAATTTCTGTTTCCCAACAACGCCTGTATTTTCTGCGCTCGGGAAAGCGTTTTGGATGCAAACACGCAATCATGCGCGTCATGCAGGCGCATACTCCCCTATCTGCACAAGGCCGCTTGCATACGCGGCGTTGAGGTTTACAGCGTATTCCTGTATAAAAAACCCGTCAGGGAATGCATCTTATCCTTTAAACTGCAAAATAATCGCTATATGGCCAAGCCGCTGGCCTATTTTCTCTCGCAGGCCTACGGCGGCTTGTGCACCCGTGCACAGATTGCGGTGCCTGTCCCTATGCACGAAAAGAAGCGCCGCGAAAGGGGGTATAACCAGAGCTGGCTGTTGTGCGCAGCGCTGGGGAATCTGTGCGGCATCGCGGCAGAGGAAGGCTGCTTGATCAAAACGAAGGAAACCGTCTCCCAAACGGAGCTAAACGAGCGGCAAAGGGCGGAGAATGTGAAGGGTGTGTTTCGCGCCGATGGCCGGGTGGAAGGCAAGAGCGTGCTGCTGATAGACGATGTGGTGACCACGGGCAGCACGCTGTATGAATGCGCACATGCGCTGTATCGTGCGGGTGCTAAAGAGGTAAATGCGCTGACGCTGGCCAAACGATAGACCAAACATGATTGATTGGCTTTTTTGTATGCCCGTGCCGATGGTCTTAAACAAGGCTGTATGCGCGGCACAATTGAGCCTCAACCTATCTTTTCACAAGCTTTTCATATAGAAACCGATCTGTATGGATGTTTTCGGCATTTCAAACGAATAAAAGGCGGGCTGTCTGTGCAAACGGATGCGTGACAGTCTGTTTTTTGCAGCCGAAATATAGGAATTTTGCATATAGATACCATATTTTATCCATACTAAAGTAAATGATCATAAAGAGGTGAAAGTGGTGTTCAAAAGATATGCAATGCTCCTACTCATTACGCTCTATCTGATAGCGGGCATTTCTATTTTCTCTAAAGGCGGTGCTGTGCAGGCGGCGAGCGTACGCCAGGGGGATCGGGGCGAAGTGGTCAGAACCATACAGACAAAGCTGAAGAACTGGGGATACTACAAAGGACAGGTCGACAGTATATTCGGATCCCAGACAAGAGCCGCGGTGATCAGCTTTCAGGCAAAAAACGGGCTGACGCAGGACGGCATCGTAGGGCCTAAGACGGCAACGGCCATGGGAATCAGCCTGCAAGGATCCAATTCCAACGCTTCGGCAAACAGCGGAGACGGCGATGTCTATATGCTGGCCCGCGTGATCTACGGCGAGGCGCGGGGTGAACCGTATGTCGGGCAGGTGGCGGTGGGCGCTGTGGTATTGAATCGCGTGCGCAGCCCCGAGTTTCCCAACAGCATCTCAGGCGTAGCGTATCAGCCGGGCGCGTTTGACGTGGTGGCGGACGGCCAGATCAACCTAGCGCCTGATGAAACATCGCTGCGTGCCGCGCGTGATGCGATGAACGGCTGGGATCCGACCAACGGCTGCTTGTATTACTATAACCCCCGAACGGCTACCAACAAATGGATGCTCTCGCGGCCGGTACACCTGGCGATCGGCAGACACAGCTTCTGCCTGTAGCAGAAAGAAAGGCGGTTTAATCATGCACATCGAATATGAGAAAAGATCAGTTTGGCGCTGGCTGCTGCCCTTGATTTTAACGGTTCTGCTGATCGCGGCCATCGTGGTGGCGGCTACACAGATCGTGCGCGCGAACGATGTTGAGAATCGGTTACATGGGGTTTACGACAAGTCGTTTAACGAGGTGACCAGCGATATTTCCAGCATAGACGTCATGCTCAGCAAGCTGGGCGTATGCACTTCTGCACAGCAGCAGATCACACTCAACAATCAAATATGTAGCAAAACGAACCATGTTCAATCGCTGTTAGGGCAGTTGCCCGTTCCGCATGAACTGCTCAACGATTTGAGCGGCTTCATCAACCGTATAGGCGACTTCTGCCATATGCTGAATCAAAAGCTCTCAGCCGGGGAAGAGATGACGGATGAGGACAGAGAGCAATTGGCCGCAATAGAGGACGCCTGTGCGGGCATTGCGGCGGATCTGGCTGCGATCGAACAGGAGGGCATGCTGCCCTATCAGGAAATGCAAAAGGATGATTATATCGAAACCATATCAAAGGAGGAGGACAATCGGCTATACAAGCTCTCCGAAGAAGGTGCGGATTACCCCCGGCTGATCTACGACGGCCCTTTTTCTGAAAGTACGATGAACAAGGAGCCCGAAGGACTCACCGGCAAAGAGGTGGGCCAAGACAGAGCCTACAAGGCCGCTTTAGAATTTTTAGGCAATGGCGCCCAGCTGGAAAACAGCGGAGAGGTGGGCGGTTTGATCTCCGCTTACCTGTTTCAAGGCACGCTGGCCAACGGCACGGACGTTTCGGTGGCTATGACCAAACAAGGCGCGCATCCCTTCTGGATGAACTATGAAAACACGCTGACAGACGAGTTTCCGGATGAGGAACAGGCTCAAGAATGCGCAAGGATCGCGAAGAAGTATATAGAGGATAGGGGATTTGCTGTTCAACCGACTTATTCGCAGTTTTACAGCGGCGTTGCGGTGGTCAACCTAGCCATCGTGCAGGAGGATGTCATACTGTATCCCGATCTGATCAAAGTATGGGTGGATATTACGAGCAAGGATGTGGTGGGCTTTGATTTCAGAAATTATCTGATGGCGCACAAACAACGTGAGCTGCCTGAAGTGATGCTGAGTGAAGAAGAGGCCCGCGAACAAATATCAGGCGCATTGGAACCCGAAGAAGAAGGCCGGCTGGCTTTGATCCCTAAGGAGGACAATACGGAAAAACTATGCTATGAATTCAGCGGATACCATAAGGACCGGCGGTTTATCGTGTATATCAACGCTGAAAACGGATACGAAGAAAACATATTCCTGGTGATCGACACCCAAAACGGCACCATGGTGCAATGATCTCCATTTCATAAGCAAAAAACTGTGACAACGAACAACACAGCCTTGCATGCAAAGCTGTGTTGTTTTGTGCCGTATGATATGGGTTTAGATCTTGTTGGAGCTGCCCAACACGTTGCGGATCTTGTGCTTGATCATTTCCTTTGCGGCGATGCGCGCTTCTCCCATGTAGGTGCGCGGATCAAACTGATTCGGATTTTCACTCATGTATTTGCGGATGACACCGGTCATCGCCATGCGTATGTCGGTATCGATGTTGATCTTGCAAACAGCCATGGACGCCGCTTTTCTCAGCATCTCTTCCGGAACGCCCTTCGCGCCGCCCACATTGCCGCCATACTGGTTGATCATGGCGACGAATTCCTGCGGAACAGAGGATGCACCGTGCAGCACGATGGGGAATTCGGGCACGAGCTTGCTGATCTCTTCCAAGATGTCGAAACGAAGCTGGGGCTCGCCTTTGAACTTAAATGCGCCGTGGCTTGTCCCGATGGCGATGGCCAGGGAATCCACGCCTGTGCGGCTCACGAATTCCTGCACTTCCTCGGGCCGTGTGAACGCGGCGTCCGCTTCCGAAACGTTGACGGCATCCTCGATGCCTGCCAGGCGCCCTAATTCCGCTTCCACGACCACGCCGCGGTCATGCGCGTAATCGACGACCTTTTTGGTCAGCGCGATGTTCTCGTCAAACGAGTGATGCGAACCGTCGATCATGACGGAGGTGAAACCGTTGTCGATGCAGTCCTTGCAGAGCTCGAACGTATCGCCGTGGTCCAGATGGAATACGATGTCCAGATCCGTATCCTCCACAGCTGCTTCGATCAGGTGGCGCAGGTATGCGGGTTTCGCGTATTTGCGCGCGCCGCTGGACACCTGAATGATGACGGGCGAATTCTCCTCTTTGGCAGCGTCGGCGATCGCCTGGACGTTTTCCAGGTTGGTCGCGTTGAACGCACCGACGGCGTATCCGCCGTGATAAGCTTTCTTAAACCATTCTTTTGATGTTACAAATGCCATATTTTCAGCTCCTCCAATATTTAAATAACGATGTTAATTTTAACCTACATAATAGTATACTTCAAATTTGCCCGTTTGAAAATGGTTATTTTCGCAACAAACACCCCTTCTGCTATGGAATCTTGTCTATTATGTGTAAAGCGAAGGTTAAGCAATTTGAAAATAGTGGAATACTTGTTGTATAATGGATTGAATGTTACGCGGGAGGAAGAGAGAATGAAACCGGTGTTTTCAGTGATCGTTCCGGCCTATAACGAGCAGGAAGTGCTGCATGAGTCCTACAAACGGCTCAAAAGCACCATGGACGGCTTGAACGAGCCCTATGAGCTGCTTTTTGTGAATGACGGCAGCCGCGACGATACGCAAAAAATCCTGCAGGAGCTGTCAAGTGCGGATCAAAATGTAAAGGTGCTGCAGTTTTCCAGAAACTTCGGCCATCAGATTGCCGTAACGGCCGGGCTGGATCATGCGTCCGGGCAGGCCATCGTGATCATCGACTGCGATTTGCAGGATCCGCCGGAAGTAATCGTGCAGATGGTGGAGAAATGGCGGGAAGGGTATGACGTGGTATACGGCAAGCGCAAAAAGCGCGAAGGGGAGTCCGTGTTTAAAAAGCTGTCGGCCTTTCTCTTCTACAGGACGCTGCAATCCATGTCCAGCCAGCCTATTCCCTTGGACACGGGCGATTTTCGGCTGATCGACCGCAAAGTGCGCGACGCGCTGTGCGCCATGCCGGAGCACAACCGCTTCCTGCGCGGTATGGTGAGCTGGGTGGGCTTTAAACAAACGCCTGTGGAGTACCATCGCGACGCAAGATGGGCAGGGGAGACAAAATACCCCTTGTCCAAGATGCTGAAGCTCGCGGGGGACGGCATCACGGCTTTTTCCGTCAAACCGCTGGGCTTGTCCGTAGCGCTGGGCGCGATCACTTGCGTGTTGTCTTTATTGTTCATACTCGTGTGGCTGGTGCTGATGTGGTGCGGTGTTTACCGTATGCCCGGCTATGCGTATGGAATTGCCGTATTAGCCTGTTTATCCGGCATAATCATGCTTCTGTTGGGCATAATAGGCACATACATCGGCAGGATATTCGACGAAGCAAAGGGCAGGCCGCATTACCTGCTCTATCAAAAAATTAATTTTAGTGAGGATTCTATCGATGACAGACCCGAGAAATAAAAAACTGGCACATAATTTGATCCATTACTCCTGCAAACTGCAAAAAGGAGAGAATATACTCATAGAAGCATCCGGCGATGCAAGCGAGCTGGTGCGCGAGCTGGTGCGGGAGGCGTATGCGTGCGGAGCGTACCCCATCGCACGCGTGGATGACGCTTCTGTCAAGCGCAGCGTGTTAAAAGGGCTTTCACAGCAGAATGTCGAGTTGATGACAAAAGTGGATGGGCTGCTCATGGAGAATATGCAGGCCTATATCAGCATACGCGGCGGTGCCAATGCGAGCGAGCTGTCCGATGTGCCGCAGGATAAGCTGGAGTTGTACAGCAAAGTCTATGCGCAGCGTGTACATCATGAGCTGCGCGTGAAGAAGACCAAATGGTGTGTGCTGCGCTATCCCACGCCCTCCATGGCGCAGATGGCCAACACCAGCACGGAAGCGTTTGAGGCATTCTATTTCAATGTGTGCAATCTCGATTATTCAAAGATGGACCGCGCCATGGATCCGCTGGTCGCCCTGCTGGATCGTACGGATAAGGTGCGCATACTGGGCCCGGGAACGGACTTGACCTTCTCCATCAAGGGGATTCCCTGCGAGAAGTGCAGCGGCCTGCGCAACATACCGGACGGCGAAATCTATACGGCGCCCGTGCGGGACAGCATCAACGGCGTGATCAGCTACAACACGCCCTCCATCGAGAAGGGCTTTACCTATGAAAACATCCGGTTTGAATTTAAGGACGGTAAAATCATACAGGCATCGGCCAACGATACGCAGCGCATCAATGAATATCTGGATACGGACGAAGGTGCGCGCTATATAGGCGAATTCGCACTGGGCGTCAACCCGTATATCACGAAGCCCATGAAGGATACGCTGTTCGATGAGAAAATAGCCGGCTCCATTCACTTTACACCGGGTTCTTGCTATGATGAAGCATCCAACGGAAACGAATCGTCTATACACTGGGATCTTGTGCTCATCCAAACGCCGGAATTCGGAGGCGGCGAGATCTATTTCGACGATGTTCTGATCAGAAAGGACGGCCGCTTCGTAACCCAAGAGCTTCAGGCGCTCAATCCTGAGAATCTGATAGATGAGCGTGGTGAGGGCTGTTAAAAGGGCGCTTGCCGCAAACAGATTGTTATTTTCATAACAAAAGTATTGCATAGTTGGTATAATTGCAAAATTTGCTTGATACTTGCGCAGGGTTGTATTAAAATATAAGTTATAAAAATTTGTCTCTCAATTTCAGGTTAATACATTTCAGGAGGTTAGTTACATATGATAAAAATCGGTATTAATGGTTTCGGGCGCATTGGCCGTCTTGTATTTAGGGCGTGCGCCGAAAGAAGCGATGTGCAGGTCGTGGGCATCAACGATCCGTTCATCGATCCCAACTACATGGTATATATGCTCACCTATGACACGGTGCACGGCCGTTTCAAAGGCACAGCGGAAGAGAAAGACGGCAAATTCTTCGTCCATGGCAAAGAGATTGCGGTTTACGACAAGATGAATCCGTCGGAGATTCCGTGGAGTGAATGCGGTGCTGATTATATAGTGGAATCCACAGGCGTGTTCACCACGACCGAAAAAGCCTCCGCGCATTTTGCGGGCGGCGCGAAAAAAGTTGTGATCTCCGCGCCTTCGGGCGATGCGCCTATGTTTGTAATGGGTGTCAACAGCGATGTATACACGAAAGACATGAAAGTCGTTTCCAATGCGTCCTGCACGACCAACTGTCTGGCGCCTTTGGCCAATGTGATCAACGACGAGTTTGGCATCGTCGAAGGATTGATGACCACTGTGCATGCGACCACAGCGACACAGAAGACTGTGGACGGCCCCTCAAAGAAGGATTGGCGCGGCGGCAGAGGCGCTGCTTACAACATCATTCCCAGTTCCACCGGCGCAGCCAAGGCTGTGGGCAAGGTGATTCCCGCGCTGGACGGCAAGCTGACCGGTATGGCGTTCAGAGTGCCTACGGCGGACGTATCCGTGGTGGATTTGACCTGCCGTTTGGAAAAAGGTGCCAGCTATGACGAAATCAAAGCGGCGATGAAGAAAGCTGCCGAAAGCGAACAGTATGACGGCATCATCGGTTATACGGAAGATATGGTGGTTTCCTCCGATTTTATCGGAGACAAGCGTACCTCCATATTTGACGCAGGCGCGGGCATATCCCTGAACGCGAACTTTGTAAAGCTGGTCGCCTGGTACGACAACGAGTGGGGCTACTCCTGCAAGGTGGTAGATCTGATTGCCCACATGAGCAAGGTGGACAACGCTTAACTGTGATGGACAGAGCGAACGCCTGATCGAATACAAAGCTTGAGGGATGGAAGAAGGTCTATTTCAACAGGTGTGGATCTGAAATCATAATCTCAAAAAAGAACACCTCTTTTTCGATTCGTGTATGCGAAGAAAAAAGGGGTGTTTTTATGTAATCAACCTTTGCGGCGTAAAAAAATGCCTGGATTCTATTAAATTTCTTTAAATTTTATAATGCCTTTAATGAGTTCATAGATCATTTCCTGCTCCGATGTGGACATCCGGCTGATCAATTCATAGCACAGCAAAGGAAGGCGGTTCTTTTCTTTTTGGTCGTTGGGTATGACCATCTTTTCCAGCAGCTGCTCCAACGATATATCCAAACTGACGGCGATTTTTGCGATGGTTTCAATCGTTGCATTCTTTTCGCCTCTTTCTAATTGACCTATATAAGTCGGATGTAAATCGGCCCTTTCAGCCAGCTCATCCTGACTGATACCCGCCTTATGCCTGTATCCGCGAATTCTTTTGCCTGTCAATTCTGCAATTTGACCCATTATGATCACCTCGTAAAGAGTCTATAGGTATTAAAAAATACAATAAACAGACTATTGACTCCCAAATTCTTTAAATATATACTAAAGGTATCATTTTACAATTTTTGATATTTTAAGATATTATTTTCTCGGTTTAAATATCGTTTAAGCAAAGTTCATAGATGCAGACTATGCGTTTTATTCGTGTATCGTCCGCAATTTTGAAGTGGTTAATAATTTTTAAGGGGGAAAAACGATGAAAAAATGGATCGCACTATGTTGTATGTTGAGCATCATACTGGTTTTTGCCGGATGTACGCAGAGCGGCTCGCTCGCCCAGCCGACGCCAGAAGCGACGGCCGAGCCCACGCCCACACCTACGCCGGAACCCCCAGTTGATATCTTCCCATGGAAGACAGTTGAAGTAGGTGCTATCTCCCTTAAGGTTCCGGGTGAATGCACGGTAGACATAAAGGATACGTACACTGCTGCAACTTACTTTGATGCACCCAAGGATGGGATGGGAACAATTTTCAAATGGGATGTTTTTATAATTCCTGGGATACAAACTAATTTGGAAAATGAGGCCTTGATTTCTGGAGAATATCGAAACACCCTAATAGATGGAAAAATAGATGGAATAAAAGAAAAGAACGAGACTTTCCAGCTTCTGGGTGAGGGTATAAAAGTTTTAAATGAAAAGAAAATGCTTTATATAGAATTCCTTCTTGAAGATGAGAGCCTAAAAATGCCCATGCATATGACAACACTTATGTTCATACACGAAGGTCAGTCTTATGGTATCGATTTAAGTTGCGCCGACGAATACTATGAAGAGAGTAAAGATGTGCTGGACAAGATACTTGGCACAATTTCTTTCAATTAAGATAGATAATTGATGAACGAATTGAGATGCTTTGGTAAAATCATTATTTCTAATGAAGATTCAAAACACCCCTGTTCGTTTACATATGGGCAAACAGGGGTGTTTTCACGCTGTCTGAAAAACAGGGGAAAGAATCTTGCAATCCGCATGATCCCTATGACGGGCAAAAATCAGTTGACATTTGAATGGGCATATGATACGCTTGCATAAATTTATTCCTGCCGGAGAGACTTGTCCTATGTTCAAACTGTTTACAATAATCGACAAACTCATTAGCCTTATGATCGTCATTATTTTGCGCTGCATAAGGTCTGATTTGGTTTTGTCGTAAGAGTCGCTCCCGCGTGATTTGGCATCAAAAGCCCTTACTGCAAAACAGTAAGGGCTTTTTTGATAAGATTAAGGAGGGTTTTTTATGAAATCGGCACAAAGAATCGGCACCATCGCGGCGTCTATCGCCATACAGCTTTGCCTGGGCATCGCTTATATCTGGAGCGTCTTCCAGACCGGCATCGCCAACAGCATTTTCCAAGGCGATAATGCGGCAGCCAGCCTGACCTTCTCGCTGCTGCTCAGCGCGCTTACCATTGGCAGCGTCATCGGCGGAAAGTTTGCTGCCAAGTACTCCACACGCCTGATCGTCATCATAGGCGGCGTTGTGTTGAGCGCAGGGTTCCTGCTCGCGTCCTTCGTGACTGCGGCTACGCCCTGGATGCTTTGGCTGGGCTACGGAGTGATCGGGGGGCTGGGCATGGGGCTGACCTATTCCACCACCATCGCCTGCTCTCAAAGCTGGTTTCCTGAGAAGAAAGGCTTCGTGACCGGACTCATTGTTTCGGCGCTGGGGTTTGGCGGTGTGGTGTTTACGCCCATCATCGAGCGCCTGATCGAGACCTTCGGAGGCCCCCAGGTGGGCGAACCCCAAACCTTCATGGTGTTGAGCGGCATTTTCCTCGTGGTGTGTACGGTGGGCGGATTATTCCTGAAAAACCCTCCCCAAGACGCGCTGCAAAGTGCTTCCGCCGCCGCTTCGTCCGCAACAGACAGCCTTGCGCCGTCGCAGGTGCTGCGCGATAAACGGTTTTACATCGTCATATCCTCGCTGCTGCTCGCGTGCATGGGCGGCCTTATGATGATTGGCTTTGCAAAGCCCATCGCCGTCGCCAAAGGCTTGGAGAGCACCGCCACCATCGGCGTGTTGATCATATCCATGTGCAACTCCATGGGGCGTTTGTTCTGGGGCATGATATCGGATAAGCTGGGCCGCAAAAGGACTATTTTGTTCCTGCTCATCGGCTCGGGCGTGCTTTCCTTGCTGGTGAACAGTGTAAACGGCTTGTTGATCTATGTGATCATCGGCTTGATCGGGTTCTTCTATGGAGGATTCTTGAGCACGTTCCCCGCGCTTACAGCCGACCTCTTTGGCCCCAAGCACATGGCCACCAACTATGGGATGGTGCTCTTGGGATTCGGTGTGGGCGCCGTGGCTTCTTCCTATATCGCGGGGTATTATAAAAATGTCGCCGCGCAGGATATCTCTTTGATGTTCCCTGCTTTCGTCATCGCAGCGGCTTGTGCCGGCGTGAGTATATTGCTGATGTTGTTCTTAAAAACAACCCCGCGCAAAAAAGCGGCGTGAAGCATGGTATGAAGAGCAAAGCGAAAGCGGCTGCTCTGATGTGAGAATTCTTATACACAAACCCCCGCCGAAAGCAACTCGTTTTCAGCGGGGGTTTTCAATTAGGGTCGTTCTTTTATTCGTAAAGCGGAAACTGCGAACAGATGCCGAGCACTTCGGACTGAACGGCTTCAATCGCGCTTTCACCGCCGTCGATCAGCTTTGCAATGCAGGAGCCGATCTGCTTCATCTGTGCCTCCTGCATACCGCGTGTGGTGACTGCCGGCGTGCCTATGCGTATGCCGCTGGTGACCATGGGTTTTTCGCGGTCGAAGGGGATGGCGTTTTTATTCACGGTGATGTTGGCCAAGCCCAGCAACGCTTCGACTTCTTTGCCTGTTTTGCCCTTGGGTGTTAAATCGATGAGCATAAGATGGTTGTCGGTGCCGCCGGACACCACGCGCAGCCCGCTTTCGCCGAGCTGTTTTGCGAGCGCCTTGGCATTGAGCACGGTCTGCTTCTGATACGCAGCGAAGGAATCGCTCATCGCTTCCTTGAAACACACGGCCTTGCCCGCGATCACATGCATCAGCGGGCCGCCCTGTGTGCCGGGGAAAATCGCCTTGTCGATCTTTTGGGCGTATTCTTCCGTGCAGAGGATCATGCCGCCGCGCGGGCCGCGCAGCGTTTTGTGGGTGGTGGTGGTGACAAAATGCGCATACGGCACCGGATTGGGATGTTCGCCGGTGGCGACCAGCCCGGCGACATGCGCCATGTCCACCATCAGCAGCGCGCCCACCGCATCCGCGATCTCGCGAAGCTTCTTGAAATCATAGCTGCGCGGATATGCGGACGCACCCGCGACGAGCAGCTTCGGTTTGGATTCTTCGGCGATTCTGAGCACTTCATTATAATCGATGCGCTCTGTTTTTTCGTCTACACCGTAGGAAGCGAAATTATAGTATTTGCCCGAGATGTTCACCTTGCTGCCGTGCGTTAGATGCCCGCCATGCGCCAGGCTCATGCCCAGCACCGTGTCCCCCGGGGTGAGTGTCGCGAAATAAACGGCCAGATTTGCGTTTGCGCCGCAATGGGGCTGTACGTTGGCATGCTCCGCGCCAAAAAGCTTTTTCGCGCGCTCGATAGCCAAAGACTCCACGATATCGACATATTCACAGCCGCCATAGTAACGCTTTGCGGGATATCCTTCCGCGTATTTGTTGGTCAGATGGCTGCCCACAGCCTCCAGCACCGCCTTGCTCACGAAGTTCTCCGATGCGATGAGCTCTAAGTGCGTTTTCTGCCTGTTAAGCTCTAGCTGCAGTGCGTCTGCTACTTCCGGATCCACCGATTGTACACTTTCAAATTCAAACATAGATATCCTCCTGTATGATGATAGGGCGCATGAAAACCCTTATATTCAACCCGATCATTATACGCTAATTCAGCAGTTTTGACAAGCTTTTAAGCCGTATATGCCTGTCGGATGGTATGCGCGCTATACGATATGCTCACCGTCATACGAGGACAGCGAAATGTTCGCAACACCCTCGACCTTTGCCAACTGCTCTAAGAGCAGGCTTTCCGATTTGGTGCGGATCTCGATGAAAAGATCGAGCCCCTGGGCGTTTATATTGCGTGAGCGGACCTTATAATAGCGGCATAAGCCACAGAGCACGCCAAGAATCTCGTTTTCAGTTTCAGCAGCCCGCGCGTGGACGATGAGCAGCAAAGGCGCCTTTGTCAAGGGCAGCGCGTTTAAGAGCAGCATGACCAGCGTCACCACCACGGATGTGAGTATGCCCACGCCATACAGCCCGGAGCCGCAAACGACGCCATTGTGTATGGACCAGAGCAGATAGATCATATCCATCGGTTCCCGTATGGCGGTGCGGAAGCGGATGATGGCCAGCGCGCCGATCGTGCCCAATGTGATCATCAGATTGGATTCCATGGTCATGATGATGGTGGCGATAAAGTAGGGCAGCACGGCGAGGGCGATATTGAATTGCTTGGAATAGTAGCTGCGTTTGGTAACAAAACGGTAGATGAAGAATTCATACACGCTCAGCAGCGTGAGCATGGAGAGCACAGCCAATATATTCTGCGAGGGGAGGGCTTCGTTGTTAAAGCCCATACTCAGGTTGTTCCAATAGTCTTGCAGATTAAACACCGCTTCATCATCTCCCAAACATAGAAATAGCCCGCCTGCCCAACAGATATTTAGACAGGGCGCCGGGGTGTATGTGCGCGATTTGCAGGGCTTGCCTGATATAGCAAGGCAGCGCTTCCGTATACTTCACTTCCAATATATGATAACCTTCATCCAGCACAGGGAAGGTGTGCAACGAATTTTTTAGGAAAGAGCTGGTCTGATAGGAGGCGTGTACACGGGTGTCCATGGTGATGCGCACGCTGCCGGAGGGATCTGAGAATGCCTGGCGGCGATACTCCACCACACACTTGGGCCGCAGCAGCTCGATGCAGATTCTGCGGCACAATTCTTGGATCAGCGCATTGGATGTCTCCCACAAAAGACGGTCTGTGCCCGGGCGCAAAAGCTGCGCATATTGTTCTAAGGACAAGGGGGTGATCGTCTTGTGGCTCAGCATATCCCTCTTTTCCTTCTTTTCAAGAAACAGCGCACCGGCATCCATATTATACATACGCACACGGTATTTACGCCGCATATTGGCGCCTGCATCGATGCTGTGGCAGCCAGAATCCTGCATATCGTCGAAATACAGGCTTCTCACCGTGTATATGCCGTGATCCGAAGCATGTGCATCAGGCTGCAGAATATGCCTGAGCCTGTGTGCGAGCTCAAGCAGTGTGGAATGCGTGCATTCATATTTTTCTTCATAACGAAAACGTCTGATGATCTTTGACATGGTGCCGTCCTCGATGCACTTGTTTCTATATATGGTATCACGCGGGGCTTAAAATTGTAAAGCATGAGTGCCGTATGCTTTGCATGCAAAATTGGCTGTTGACAAACGCAGCGCGATTGTATAGAATACCCTTAATAAAAGCGTTGATGAAGAGGGTGGACGCGAACGCATCTTTAGAGAGTCGGCGGCAGGTGTGAGCCGATGGTGCAGCGTCAGAACCGATCGCTTCGGAGCAGGCGGCCTGAAAAACGGAGTAAGGCGGCACGGGTCATACCGTTATAGTATGGAAGGTTTGTTGGAACCTGTAATGAAGCGGGCAGAAATGTCAAATTGGGTGGTACCGCGGCGAGCTGTAGGCTCTTCGTCCCATGATGGGAGGAAGGGTTTTTTTATTTGTACGAACAAGCGTTTATCAAGAAATGGAGGAATTGTGATGACAGAGCAACTTAGAGTAATCGGTCAAAGGATGCAGGCGCAGCGTGAAGCGCTGGATATTACGCAGCAGGACATGGCGCAGCGCATGGAGATGGACTTAAAGGAATACCAGCAATATGAAAACGGCGAACTGGATTTCTCTTTCAGCTTTCTCTATACCGCGGCTGATGTATTGGGCATCGATGTGATGGATCTCATGAGCGGTGATTCGCCCAAGCTGAGCATGTGTACGGTGATTCGCAAAGGCGAAGGCGTGAGCATCGAGCGCATCAAAGCGTATAAGTACCAGCATCTGGCCTATACGTTCCGCGACAAGAAAGGCGAGCCGTTTTTGGTGACGGCTGTCTATGATCCGGAGAAGAAGCTGCCCAAGCTCAACACCCATGAAGGGCAGGAGTTTGATTATGTGCTCAAAGGCAAGCTGCGGGTGAGCGTGGGGGGCCGGGAGTATATCCTTTGCGAAGGGGATTCCATCTACTACGATTCCTCCTACCCGCACGCTATGCAGGCGGTGGACGAAGATGCAGAATTTCTAGCGGTTGTAATGAAATAGAGGTGAAGATGATGGCGAGAATATACGAAAAATACATGGCGGGAAAAACGACCTTCGAGAGCTATGAGGATTTCAGGGACAATTACCGGATCCGGATTCCCGAAAACTTCAACTATGCCTATGACGTGATGGACACGCTGGCAAACGAACAACCGGACAAGGTGGCCATGGTCTGGACGAATGACAAGGGTGACGAGCGCACGTTTACGTTTTCGCAGCTGATGCGCAAAGTCAACCAGACCGCAAACTATTTCCAATCGCTGGGCGTGCGCAAAGGCGATGCGGTGATGATCATATTAAAGCGGCATTACCAATTCTGGTATGCCATACTGGCGCTGCACAAGCTGGGTGCCATCGTGGTGCCGGCTACGAATCTGCTCACCGTAAAGGATATCGTCTATCGCAACAACTCCGCCTCCATCAAGATGATCGTGTGCACCTCACAGGGCGATATCGCGGATTATGTGGATCAAAGCAGCGAACAATCGCCCGAGCTGGTGTGTAAAGTGCTGGTGGGCGCAAGCCGCGAGGGCTGGCATGATTTCGATGCGGATTTAGAAAAGCAGAGCGAGGTATTTATACGGCCTGCAGGTGCCGAGGCCACGCAGAACGACGATCTCATGCTGCTGTATTTTACGTCGGGCACCTCCGGGATGCCCAAGATGGTGGTGCATGATTTCCTTTATCCGCTGGGACATATCGCGACGGGTGTCTACTGGCACCAGGCACAGCCGGACGGGCTGCATCTCACCGTGGCCGATACGGGCTGGGGCAAGGCGGTATGGGGCAAGCTGTATGGGCAGTGGTTTGCCGAATCCTGTGTATTCGTCTATGACTACGACAAATTCGACGCACAGCAGCTTTTGCACATCATGGAAAAACATGAGGTGACCACCTTCTGTGCGCCGCCCACCATCTACCGTTTCTTCATCAAGGAGGATTTAAAGAAATATAACTTAAAGCTGAACTACTGCACGATCGCAGGGGAGCCTTTAAACCCTGAAGTGTATAACCAGTTTCTGGAAGCGACGGGCATCAAGATGCGCGAAGGATTCGGCCAGACGGAAACGACGGTGTCCATCGGCACATACCCGGTTACGGAACCCAGGCCGGGTTCCATGGGCAAGCCTTCGCCGGGATACGACGTCGATATCATTGCGGAGGACGGCCGCTCCTGTGAAGACGGCGAATACGGCGAGATTGTCATACGCACGCACGAAGGCAAGCCCTGCGGCATGTTCAAGGGCTATTACAGGGATGAGGAGCTGACAAACAAGGTTTGGCATGATGATGTCTATCATACCGGCGATATGGCGTGGCGGGATGAGCAAGGGTATTTTTGGTATGTTGGCCGCGCGGATGATGTGATCAAATCCTCCGGCTACCGCATCGGGCCTTTCGAAGTGGAAAGCGCTTTGATCGAGCACCCGGCGGTGCTGGAAACGGCCATCACCGGCGTTCCGCATCCGGATCGCGGCGCGGTGGTGAAAGCGACCATCGTGCTCGCAAAGGGATACGAGGCGTCGGATGCGTTGGCAAAGGAATTGCAGGATCATGTTAAAAAGGTGACCGCGCCCTACAAATACCCGCGCATCATCGAGTTTGTAGACGAGCTGCCCAAGACGATCAGCGGCAAGATCCGGCGCGTTGAAATTCGCGAGAGAAGCAAGTGATGAGCGTATAGGTGTGTATATAAAGCGAAGGGCAGCACCCTGTTCATGCGGTGTTGCCCTCAAATGCAGGCTGAAGCCTGCATTTGAGCTTTATCAGGAAAGTCGCAATGCAATATTTAAAAAAATAAATATGCGTTTTCTGTTAAAAACACATGAAACAGTTGTAAAAGTGGTTATAACAAGATAAGATATTATCAAATATCGTCATTGCCTGCCAAAACCGTTGCGAAAGCAGCAGTACGATTATAAAAAAGCCTTCGCAATGAAATCTGCGGGTGCGCTTCGGCATAGGCAACGGCCTTACGATGCCAAGCGCAGCGTGACCGCAGCCTTAACAAGAGAAAAGGAAAAGCCGCACTTCAAACGAGCAGCCAACCACTTGTTTGACACCCTAAGATATGATCCAATATTATTCAAAATTTTTCAAAATAAACTTTACAATTAAGAATCTGGAGGAAAAATGCCGTGGCCATTATCGTTAATTTGGATGTGATGCTTGCAAAGAGGAAGATGAGCCTGTCTGAACTGTCCGCGCGTGTAGAACTGACGCTGGCCAATCTGTCTATTCTGAAAAACAACAAGAGCAAAGCGATCCGTTTTACAACGCTGAATGCGATTTGCCGGGAATTGAATTGCCAGCCCGGAGATTTGCTGGAATATGCTCCGGATGAAGAGTAGCCTTTATTGCTGCTGGGGAGCATGAGAGATGTCTTATAAAATGAGCGGCGGCGCCAGAGCGATTTTGAAATTATTAAAGAAATTGCGTCCTGCGATTTCAACAGATGATATAGACAGCCAACGCCAAATGCAGGATGATCTTATTCTACTGGTGAAGCCATCCAAAAAAGTCCGTTATGAGCGCTTTGATATGGACGGCGTCTTTACATCCAGGATGATACCCAAAGCCCATTCGGGCAGCAAAAAAACAATTCTGCATTGCCACGGCGGTGCGTTTGTGGCGGGTACACTGCAATATTGTGAAATCCTGGCCTCCCGCCTCAGCGAATTGACGGGCATGGACACGTATACGTATGAATACCGCCTAGCTCCGGAGCACCCGTACCCCGCCGCATTGCAGGACACGCAGAGCATTTACGGGCATATGCTGCTGCGGGGGCATGAAGCGCGCGATATCATACTGCTGGGTGAATCCGCGGGCGGGAATCTGGTGCTTGCGCTTTGCCACTGGCTTAAAAGCAGAGGCATGGAGCTGCCGGGCGCCATCGTGTGCCTTTCGCCCTGGACAGATCTCACCTGCTCCGGCGAATCGTTTCGCGCGCTGCAGGAGATAGATGCGACGCTGGACGGGGATGTGCTCAAAAGATGTACGCGGCTGTATGCGCCCAAAGAAGCGCTGCAACAGCCTTTGCTGTCGCCCCTGTTTGCCGATCACACCGGCTATCCAAGAACGTTGGTGCAGGTGGGCGGGAGCGAAATATTGCGGGACGATTCCATCCGGCTGGCAGACAGCATGCTGCAGGCGGGCGTGGACTGCACGCTGCAGGAATACAAAGGAATGTGCCATGTTTTTCAGATGTATCCTTTCAAGGAATCGAAATATGCATTGGAAGCAATCGCGGCTTTTATCAGACAGGAAGCCGAAGCCTAAGCGCGGCTCATACACAAAACACAGGATCTCTTTTCAAACAACGCCTGACACACACACCTGTGCGGCGTTGTTTTGCTTTGTAGGCATCGTATCCGATTTATTGACTTTCATTTTGCAGAATGATAGACTAAAAACACAGCAGAGTTTGACAATGCTTCGTCCTGTTTATGCCCAAAAGGGCGATCCCATGCAGGCAGGGAATCACCCATTAAAACATGCATGTCGCAGGCAGGGGTGTGCGCTGCCGTGCACACGCCGTACTGCACAAATATGTGCTCAATCTGGATATTTCCGATAAAGGAGAGAGATAAAATGATCAAAAAGATGCTCGTATGCTTGTTGGCGGTGTTGCTGGCATTTGCCTTCGTTGCGTGTGCAACGCAGCAGCCGGCGCCGTCCGCGTCACAGCCGGCGCAGCCGGAGGAATCGGCAGCTCCGCAGCAGACACAAACGCCGGCACCGCCGGAAGAAACACCCGCCCCAACCGCCGAAAGCCTTAAGATCAACGTAGCGGCGCTGAAAGGGCCCACCGGCATCGGCATGGTGCAATTGATGGACAAAAACGAAAAGAACGAGACGAGCAACAGCTACAACATCGTATTGGCCGGTTCACCCGACGAGATCACGGCAGGGATTTCCAGCGGTGAATTTGCCATCGCAGCATGCCCGATCAACCTCGCTTCCGTTTTATACAACAAAATGGAGGGCGGTGTGCAGCTGCTGGCCATCAACACAAAAGGTGTGCTCTACATACTCGAAAAAGGGAACAGCGTGCAGAGCGTAGGCGATTTAAAAGACAAGAAACTATACGCAACGGGACAGGGCGCGACGCCGGAGTATATATTGGGCGATATTTTAAGCGGGAATAACCTTTCGGATGCCGTGGATATCGAGTATAAAGCGGAGCATGCCGAGCTGGCGACGCTGGCAGCGGCGGGTGAGATAGACCTGTGCATGCTGCCCGAGCCGAATGTGACGGCAGTGCTCACGCAAAATCCAGATATGCGCATCGCCCTAGATCTGACCGAGGAGTGGCAGAAGCTTCATGACGACGTAGCGCTCGCACAGGGCTGCATCATCGTGCGTAAGGAGTTTGCAGAGGCGCATCCGCAGGCGGTGGTGGATTTCATGAAGGAATACGAAGAATCCGTTGATTATGTCAATTCCAACCTGGAAGAGTCGGCGGCGCTGGTGGAGGGCTTTGGCATCATGCCCAGTGCGGCGATGGCGCAAAAGGCGATCCCCAACTGCAACATCACCTTCATTTCGGGGGAAGATATGAAAGAGACTGCCATCGCGAATTTCAATGTTCTGTTTGAAGCGAATCCGAAATCCATTGGCGGGGCGCTGCCCGGCGACGATTTTTATTTTTCCGAATAACCAGACACGAAAGGGCAGTATGATTTCATCCGTAAAAATAGCATTCATACAATTGGCGGTGGGGAATTGAAATCAGGCGCGCGTAAAAAAGTCACATTAAAACGGATCGTGAAATGGACGGTCATCATCGCGCTGTGGCTCGTCATTTGGCAGGTGATCTATCTAGTCGTAGGCAAGGAGATGCTGTTTGCCGCGCCGATAAACGTGTTTTCGCGTATGACGGAGCTGGTCGTGACCAAAGCGTTTTGGTCTGCGACGCTTCACTCTCTGCTCAGGGTTATGGAAGGGTATCTGCTGGGTGTGATCGCAGGTACCCTGTTGGCTGTGGTCACTTGCTCGATACGCCTCCTCAGAAGCTTTTTCTATCCCGCCATCAGCGTGATCAAAGCGACGCCGGTGGCTTCCTTTATCATACTGGCGCTGGTTTGGATGAGCAAAAGCATGGTGCCAACCTTCACGGCCTTCCTGATGGTGCTGCCCATCGTGTGGGCGAATGTCAGCCAGGCGATATTGGGAACGAACGTAAAGCTGCTGGAGATGGCGAAGGTGTTTCAGCTGAAACGCTCTGTGATACTGAAGAACATCTACCTGCCCAGTGTGATGCCTGCTTTCATGGCGGGCTGTACCACGGGGCTGGGGCTTGCCTGGAAAGCGGGCATCGCCGCGGAAGTGCTCAGCACGCCGCAGGCTTCCATCGGAACCGAGCTCTACAACGCGAAGATCTACATCGAAACAAACGATCTGTTCGCGTGGACGCTGGTGATCATTCTTTTGAGCATCACCATCGAAAAGCTGTTCGTGTTCCTGATGAACCGCGGCATGCGCTCCATGAAGCTGAAGATGGGGGGGCAAAACAAATGAGCATCCTCCTGAACAGCATCTATAAATCGTTTGAAGATACCGTGGTGATGGAAAATTTCACATTGCAGATCCGGGATGAAGGCATCAGCTGCCTGTTTGGTGCGTCCGGGAGCGGCAAAACGACGATCCTGCGCCTGATCACGGGTCTGCTCCAACCGGACGCAGGCAAAGTGTATGATGTGCGTGACAAGCTCAGCGTCATGTTTCAGGAGGATAGGCTTTTGCCCTGGAACACGCTTTTACAAAATATTGAGCTGGTCAGCGATCAGGATACGGCGCTCCACTACCTAGACGCGGTGGGCTTGGCACAAGACGCACAAAAGCTGCCGGATGAGCTGAGCGGCGGTATGCGCCGGCGTGCAGCGCTGGCGCGCGCACTCGCCTTTGACGGCGAATGGATTCTGTTAGACGAACCTTTCAAGGGGCTGGACGAAGAATTGAAGCAGCATATCATGCAGCTGGTGCTTGCAGAATCGCAAAAACGGCCGGTGATTCTAATCACGCATGATGCGTATGAGATCGCTTATCTGGCGGATGTCGTATTCTGTTTGAGCGCAAACCCCTTGCGCATCCTCCGTAAGCTGACGCTCTCAGTGCCCGCCGGGCTGCGCACGCACGAACAGATCATGCGCTATACTATGTGGCTGCGCAACGACGGCGAAGCGTATGTGTAGAGGCCTAAGCGTTCTGAATAGCAACACGATATTTTTATTGAAAATTTTACTGAAACAAGGTATTGTGTTATAAAGCAATAAAAACAGGAGTGTGCGGATGGAGCAAGAGAAGAAGAAAAGGATTCGAAAGATCATCATACTATGCGCGGTTGCGCTGGCGGTGGTCATACTGGCGTTGGAATCGGTGGTGATTGTGCAGGCCGGCCATACCGGTGTGGTGGTGACCACCGGCGCAGTGGGTGAAACGGTCATGGAGGAGGGCATGCATTTAAAAGCGCCTTTTGCCCAAACGATCGTGCAAATGGACAACCGCACGCAAAAGGTAGAAGCGGACGGCACGGCGTCCTCTAAGGACTTGCAGATCATCACGTATGTGGTCGCGCTGAATTATAAGATCGTGAACGATCAGTCTGCACAGCTTTACAAATTTGTGGGCAGGGATTATGAACACGTGATCATAGCGCCCGCCATACAAGAAAGCATCAAGGCGGTCACTGCCGGCTTTACGGCGGAAGAGCTGATCACCAAGCGCCAGCAGGTCAGCGAACAGATCAAGAGCACGATGAGCGAAAAGATCACGCCGTATGGCTTGAAATCAGAAGTATTCAACATCGTGAATTTCGATTTTTCAGAGGAATTCAATAAAGCGGTTGAGGCCAAACAGACCGCACAGCAGGCGGCGCTGAAAGCGGAGCAGGACTTAGCGCGTATTGAAATTGAGGCCAGGCAGAAGGTCGAGCAAGCCAGGGCGGAGGCTCAAAGCATCGAGATGATTCAGGATACGCTGGCAAAAGCGCCCGAGTATATTGAATACATCAAATGGAGCAAATGGGACGGAAAGCTGCCCAATGTATTGAGCGGCGATTCATCACAGATGATATTGGATATTGGCAACTCAAGCGCCGCGGGCGGCGGCCAGCAGAACACAAACGCCGATTGAACCAAAAGGGCGGTATATACATCAAAAGCGTTGACAACGCGCTTTTGATGTGGTATGCTTTATAGGTTGAAAGAAGAAGCTCACTTCTCACCTGCCGGGATACCCAGGTAGGTTACGCAGATAATACTTGTGATTATTATACAGGTGAGCAGACTCTGTTCATCTGTATTTTTATTAATGGAGGTGTAAACGCCATCGCTGTCGACTATATGATCAATGAGGGCATCAGGGATAGGGAAGTCCGGCTGATTGACCAGAACAATGAAATGATCGGGGTTGTGCCCATCGAAAAAGCACAAAGCCTTGCCGAGGCAGCCGAGCTTGATTTAGTCAAGATCGCGCCGAATTCGTCGCCGCCTGTCTGTAAAATAATGGACTACGGAAAGTTTCGTTTTGAGGCGTCGAAAAAGGAGAAGGAAAACCGCAAAAACCA
Organism: Christensenellales bacterium; assembly: GCA_050945835.1. Lineage (GTDB taxonomy): Bacteria > Bacillota > Clostridia > Christensenellales > JBMNTQ01 > JBMNTR01. Next base: position 63,682 of record JBMNTR010000003.1, read on the forward strand.
AAAAATCGTTACCTTGAAGGAGGTGCGCCTTTCCACGACCATCGACGAACACGATATACAGGTGAAGGCGAAAAATTGTATCAAATTTTTAAATGCGGGGGACAAGGTCAAGGTATCTTTGCGCTTTAAGGGAAGGCAGATCACGCACAGCGAGCTGGGGCTGAACGTATTGAAAAACTTCTACAAACTTGTGGAGGATTACTGTGTACAGGATAGAAGCCCTAAGATGGAAGGTCGCAGTATGACGATGATACTATCACCGAAGAAAGAAAGATAGGAGAGGACCATCATGCCAAAAATGAAGACCCATAGGGGTGCCGCAAAGAGATTCAGCCTGACCAAAACAGGCAAAGTTAAAAGAGCAAAGGCTTATAAGAGCCATATTCTCAATAAAAAAAGCCCGAAGCGCAAGCGCAATCTTCGCAAGGGGACTTTTGTGGTAGCCGCTGAAGAAAAGAATATTAAAAAACTAATTCCGTACAAATAAGCCTTTATTTGTGCTGACGATAGGAGGAAAAACAAATGGCCAGGATCAAAAGAGCGGTGAATGCCGCCAAGAAGCGCAGGAAAGTTTTTAAGCTCGCCAAAGGTTATTATGGCGCCAAGAGCAAACAATACAGGGCGGCTTCGCAGGCCGTGATGAAGTCGTTGTCCTACGCATACGTTGGACGCAAACAGAAAAAAAGGGATTTCAGAAAGCTCTGGATCACGCGCATCAATGCCGCAGCCAGAATGGAAGGTTTGTCCTACAGCCGCTTTATGAACGGGCTGAGACTGGCCGGTATCCAGATCAACCGCAAGATGCTCGCGGAACTCGCGGTCAACGATATGCCGGCGTTCGTTTCGCTGGTGGATGTGGCCAAGAAACAGTTGAGCGCATAAGGCAAGATACATTAAGATTTACAAAAAGGCCCCGCAAAACGGGGTTTTTTTGATAAAGAGGCATACATGAAACAGATTGAAAGCGTATCCAACCCGCAGGTGAAGCGGTGGCGATCCTTAACGGCTAAAAAAGCACGGGATCTTTACGGCGAATATCTCATCGAAGGGGAAAAGCTGGTGAAAGAAGCCGTCGCCAGCGGCGCTCCTATAAAGGCGCTGCTCGTGACCCCGGAATCGGCCGGGCGGTATGCGGCGCTGTGCGCGGAATATGAGACATATGTGCTGCCCCGCCGTGTGTTTGACGCGGTGTGTGATGTGAAAACGCCGCAGGGGATCGCGGCTGTTGCCGCTGTCGAGCCGGAGTTGCCACCCAAGGACCTGCCGCAAAACGGACTGATCGTGATACTGGATGCTGTGCAGGATCCGGGCAATGTGGGCACGATCATACGCAGCGCCGACGCCGCGGGCGCAGAGGCTGTGCTGCTGGGCATGGGCTGCGCCGATGCGTATGCGCCCAAAGTGGTGCGTGCGGCGATGGGCTCCACCTTCCATCTGTCCATCTATGGCGGCATAGCGTTGCCTGAGGCGCTGGATGCGCTGAAGGAAAGAGGTTTTTTTCTGCTTGCGGCGCATTTAAAAGGGGAGGAGCGCCTGCCGCATATACCGCAGCGCTGCGCTGTATTGATCGGCAATGAGAGCAGCGGCTTGGGTGAAGAGAGCACAGGTCGCTGTGACGCGCTGTACCGGCTGCCTGTCTATGGGCGCGCGGAATCGCTGAACGCCGCTGTGGCCGCAGGCATCGTGCTCTATGACGTCGCGCGGGCGCTGCATGCTGAAAAGTAGGGTTTGACGAAAAAAAAAAGCTGTGTTATAATCCCATTCAGATATCAAAGGCTGTGACGGGAAAGAGTAAAATGGTACGGCACATTCAAGAGAGGGTGCGTTAAAAGCTGTGAGCGCGCCTGTGTGTCACATTTGAAGGTTCGTCCTTGAGCCGGCAGGCTGAACGATTGGAGTAGGCTTGCACGTTTCGCTGCGTTACTGGCGCTATGAGGGCTCAAACGGGTGCGTTTGGGTTGAACTATGGGTGGTACCACGAAAGGCTAGGCCGTCGTCCCTGTCGGGAGGACGGCTTTATTGATTTGGAGGATGGACGATGAAGGAAAAATTGAAAGCAGTGATCGAAAAGGCGCAGCAAAGGGCGCATGCCGCCGCTGCATTGAGCGACTTGGAAGCGGCGCGCGTAGAGCTTTTGGGCAAAAAGGGAGAGCTGACGCTGCTCATGCGTGCACTCAAGGATTATGACCCGCAGCAAAGGCCCGCCATAGGCGCGTTGGTGAATGATGCGCGCGCGCACGTCGAACAGGCGATCGAACAGAAAAGGAGCGTGCTCGCCGAACAGGAGGCGAAAGACCGGCTTGAATCAGAGCGCATAGACGTGACACTGCCCGGTGCGCCCATGGGGGTGGGCAATCTGCATCCGCTGACCAAGGTATATGATGAGATCATAGAGATCTTTCTGGGCCTTGGGTTTACGGTGGAGGAAGGCCCGGAGGTGGAGCTGGATCTTTACAACTTTGAAATGCTCAATATCCCCGAAGACCATCCGGCGCGCGACATGCACGACACCTTCTATGTGGATGAAAAAACCGTGCTGCGCACGCATACATCCCCCGTACAGGTGCGCACCATGCTGCATAAGCCGCTGCCCATCCGTATACTGAGCGCGGGCAGGGTTTACCGCGCGGACAGCGTGGACGCCACCCATTCGCCTATATTCAACCAGATCGAGGGGCTGGTGATCGACCGCGGCATCACCATGGGCGACTTAAAGGGCGTGTTGGACGTGTTTGCCAAGGAATTATACGGAGAAGAGACAAAAACACGGTTGCGCACGAGCTATTTCCCCTTTACGGAGCCCAGCGTGGAGGTGGACATCTCCTGCAGCGTGTGCAAGGGGGAAGGGTGCCGGGTGTGTAAAGGAAACGGCTGGATCGAGATACTGGGCGCGGGCATGGTGCATCCCAACGTGCTTCGCTACAGCGGCATCGATCCGGAAATCTACAGCGGGTTTGCGTTTGGGCTCGGCCTGGACCGCGTGACGAACATGAAATACGGAATAACGGATATCCGGCTGCTGTATGAAAACGATCTGCGCTTCTTAACGCAGCTTTGATGGGAGGGCGATGATGAGATTACCAAAGAATTGGCTGGAAGAATATGTAGAATTGAATATCAGCGATGAGGAGTACGTCAAGCGCATGATCGCGCTTGGCTTCGAATCGGACGGCATCGAAACGCTGTATGATTCCATCAGCGGCGTGGTGGTGGGCAGAATCCGCTCCATAGAAAAGCATCCGGACGCCGACCGGCTGTTGGTCTGTCAGCTGGATGTGGGACAGGCGGCGCATGTGCAGGTGGTGACCGGCGCGCAAAACGTCTGCGAAGGCGCGCTGGTGCCGGTAGCGCTCGCGGGCGCGTGTTTGCAGGGCGGGCTGAAGATCAAAAAAGGCAAGCTGCGCGGCGTGGAATCCTTGGGTATGCTGTGCTCGGGCGCAGAATTGGGGTTGAAAGACGGGGATTATCCAGGCGCCGAAGTGGACGGCATCATGATCCTTTGCGAAGAGTACCCGCTGGGGCAGGACATCAGACAGGCGCTGCACTTGACGGATACGGTCTATGAATTTGAGATCACGGCGAACAGGCCGGACTGCATGAGCATACTGGGGCTGGCGCGTGAAACGGCCATCGCGCTGGGAAAAGAGATGAAAGCCCCTGCACTGCCTGAGCGCATAGAAGGGTCCGGCGATGTGCAGACGTATGCCGGCGTAGAGGTGATAGACACGGATCTCTGCCCGCGCTATATGGCAGGTTTGGCTGTCAACCTTCGAATCGGGCCTTCGCCCGAGTGGATGCGCAGACGGCTGCATGCAGCGGGCGTGCGGCCTATCAACAACATCGTGGATATTACCAACTATGTGATGCTGGAGTATGGCCAGCCCATGCACGCATTCGATTATGATTTTTTGAACCGCGGGCGCATCATCGTGCGCCGTGCAAGGGAGGGCGAGCAGCTCACCACGCTGGACGGCAAGGAACACACGCTGACAAGCGATATGCTGGCCATCGCGGACAGCAGCCGTGTGATCGGGCTGGCCGGCGTGATGGGCGGCTTAAACAGCGAGATCACACAGAACACGAAGGCGGTGCTGTTTGAAAGCGCGCTCTTTTACGCGCCCAGCATACGCAAAACGTCCAAACGCTTAGGCATCATGACGGAATCCTCTCAGCGCTTCAGCAAGGGGCTTGACATCTGCCGGCCGGAGCTGGCATTGAAGCGCGCGCTGCAGTTGGTGCGGGAGCTAGACGCCGGCGATGTGGTGGGCGGCTGCATCGATGTGCTGTCTGAATCCACCGAACCGCGCGTGGTGCAGACGGAGGCTGCGCGTGTCAACAAGCTGCTGGGGCTTGAGCTGTCGCCGCAGCAGATGGTGGATGCCATACGCACAACGGGCATCGTGGCCACGCATGAAAACGGCGTGCTGACCTGCGAACTGCCGGTCTTCAGGATGGATATCGAGGGCGATGCCGACATTGCCGAGGAAATCGGACGCATATACGGCTACGACAACATCCCCATGACCATGATGGGGAGCAGCGAGACCATGCGGGGCAGGCTTTCTGATACCCAGCGCATGACGCGGCGCTTAAAGGAGCTGCTTTGCGCGTGCGGCGCCTACGAAGCGGTCACCTATTCCTTCATGGGGAGTGCGCTGCTGGATGCGCTGCTGCTTGCAGAAGAGGACGAAAGGCGCGACTGTGTGTCCATTATGAATCCGTTTGGCGAGGATCAGCGGCTGATGCGCAGCACCATGGTGCCTGCCATGCTCAAAGTCGTGCAGACGAATATCAACATGAAGACAACAAAGGCGCGTTTCTTTGAAACAGGGCGGATATTCTTCAAAAAAGAAGAGGCTGCACTGCCTCAGGAAGACCAGATGCTCTGTATAAGCGCGTTTGGCGCGGAGGAGGATTTCTTCACCATCAAAGGGATGGTGGAATGTTTGCTGCAGGAATTCGGCATCGGGGCGTGTTTCAGCGCGGAAGATATGCGGGCGCATCCCTACTACCATGCGGGGAAACGCGCACGCATCGCGTTGCAGGATGGAAGCACGCTGGGCATCATGGGCGAGATCGATATGAAAGCCGCTGCAAACTATGGCATCGAGCAGCGGGTCAGTATGGCTGAAATCAATCTGGATACGCTCTTTGCCTATGCAAACACAAAGCGCACGTTTGCTCCGCTGCCCAAATACCCCGGGGTGGAGCGTGATCTGGCGGTGATCGTTGAAAAGGGTGTGAGCCATGCGCAAGTGCTGAAAAGCATCCAAAGAGCGGGCGGGAAGCTGTTGGTATCCGTTCGGCTGTTCGATGTCTACGAGGGTGCGCAGGTGGGTGCGGATCATAAGAGCCTGGCCTATTCGCTGCTGTTCCGTTCGGATGAAAAGACGCTGACGGATCAGGATGTGGCAGCGCCCATGGAGAAAATACTCGCATCGCTGCAGCAGGATTGCGCTGCCAGGCTGCGCGCGTAGAGCGCGTATAGATACGGACAACTCCCGGGCTTGCGGGGCTGCTTTAAGCAGCCCCGTGCAATTGAACATGTGCAATTGCACAAATATTTGTCATATGGTAAATCTTGTGCTATGATGAGACAAACATCAGTCGGGAGTGGGAGGAATGGAGCACGACGACAAGGATCAATTCAATCGCATTGCCGAGTTTAAGGACCGGGCACTGGAAGATCGTTATTTTCTGAAACATATCGATGCATCACGAAATATATTGGCAGCTCTGGCTGCGGTCATAGGGGTTGTATATGTTGGATTTGCGGTATTCGATCTGATGCTTGACCACAGGGATCATCCCATACCATACGATCTCATCATACGGGGAGTCATGTTCCTCTTTTCTTGCTTCATGGTATGGTTCTCAAAAGAAGGAAAGAACATCCGTATGATCGCTGCCGCCTTTTCGTTGTATGGTACGCTGGCTGTCATTGGGTATCAACTGATCCTGCTGATCAACCACAATATATCGTTTGTCGATCAGGCGCTGGCGTTTATCATCATCATGTTCGGAGGTTTTCTGATCCCGATTCGCTGGCTGTACAGTCTGCTCAACGGCATAGGCATCATCGTGCTGTTTTTCACCGTGTCGCCGCTCTATTTACAGATAGAGCCCTATCAATATTTGGGTGCATTCACCTATTTTATACTTGCGCTGCTGATGGCAGCGTTTTTCTCCTACAAGCTCAATGTCCACCGCAGAATGCAGTATGCGCGGGAGCGCCAGCTGAAGCTGCTCTCCCGTACGGACCATCTGACCAACATCTATAACCGCCAGATGTTCGACAAAACCTTTGCCCAATGGGTCAAGAAAACCGATATAGGAGGGGAATGCTTTTCAGTCGTGCTGTTTGATTTAGACGACTTCAAACACATAAACGATGAACGGGGGCACTTGACAGGGGATCGGGTGCTCGTAGAATGTGCAGAAACGGTGGCGAAGCATCTGCGCAGCGACGATATATTCTCCAGATGGGGCGGGGAGGAATTCATCATACTGCTGCCCTGCACACAACTCAATACGGCGGCGGACATTGCCGAGCGGCTGCGGCAGATGATCGAACGCCATTTTGAAAGAACCGGATTGAATATCACAGCCAGCTTCGGCGTCGGGCAATATCGCACGGGAGATACGGCTAAAACCATCATACAGCGTGTGGACGCCCGGCTGTATATGGCGAAGGCGAGAGGGAAAAACTGTATATGCGCAGAATAGCGTGATCACTAAAATGAAATAAAGAGGGGTTTGGATGATGAATCATGAGGCTTTAAGGGAGCGTTTTATCGAAATAATGGCCAAATTCACGGCTTATGGAGGCATCCGCCTTCCGGACGATGTGCTGAACAAGCTGAAAGAGCTGCGCGAACAGGAGGAATCACCCATGGCGAAGCTTTTTTACGACGCCATGTTTGATGATCTAGAAATGGCGGACGCGCTGAACAGGCCTTGCTGCCAGGATACCGGTGTGATTCAGTATTTTGTGCAGGTCGGTTCGAAGTTTCCGCTGATCGACGATATAGAAGCGTGCCTGAAAGAGGCGGTGAAAAGGGCGACGATACAAGCGCCGTTGCGTCATAATGTGGTCGAAATTTTCGATGAAAAGAACACGGGAAATAATATAGGCACCCGCATTCCCTGGATTGACTGGGAAGTCGTGCCCAACAGCAGCGAAGTTAATATCTATCTGTATATGGCGGGCGGCGGCTGCAGCCTGCCGGGTACGGCCAAGGTGCTCATGCCGTTGGAAGGCTATGAGGGTGCGATACAGTTTATTTTTGACCAGCTCACCTCTTACGGCATCAACGCCTGTCCGCCGCTGCTGGTGGGCATCGGATTTGCCGGTTCTGTGGAAGTGGCGGCGAAGCTTTCCAAAAAGGCTCTGCTAAGGCCGATCGGCAGCAGAAACCCCAACACACGCGCGGCGGATCTCGAACAACGCATTGAAAAAGGGCTGAACGATATACAGATCGGGCCGGGGGGTGTTACCGGGAAATATTCCGTGATGGGGGTGCATATCGAACAGGCCGGCCGGCATCCGTCCACGCTGGCCGTCGGGCTGTCCACCGGCTGCTGGGCGCACAGGCGCGCACAAATCCGGCTGGATGAAAAGATGGATTACGAAATGATTTCACACAAAGGAGCGCGGCTATGAGCAAGAAAATATTGACAACACCAATCCAGGATCAAGACATCCAATCGCTGCGCATTGGCGATATCGTGTATCTGAGCGGCTATCTGATCACAGGGCGCGACGACGTGCATCACCGTTTGATCGTGCAAAACAGGCAGCTGCCCATCGACTTAAAGGGAAAGGCCATATTCCATGCGGGGCCCATCATGCAGGAAGATGAGTATGGAAAATATCAGGTCATATCCATCGGGCCCACCACCAGCATGCGTATGGAGCGGTTTGAAAAGGAATTTATCGAGCAAACGGGCGTAAAGCTGATCGTGGGCAAGGGCGGTATGGGGCCTAAAACCGCCGAGGGCTGTAAGACGCATTGCGCCGTGCATGCGGTGTTCCCCGGCGGGTGCGCTGTGCTGGCGGCGAATCAGGTGGAGGAGGTGGAAGCGCTGCTCTGGCCGGAGCTGGGCATGCCGGAGGCCATATGGGTCATGCGGGTGAAGGAGTTCGGGCCGCTGGTGATCTCTATTGACACGCAGGGGAACAACCTGTTTGAAGAGAATAAAAAGGCTTTTAACCAACGCAAGGAGCAGGCTGTGGAAGAGATATGCAGGCATGTCGGGTATATGGATTAAAGCTGAGGTTTCAAAAACGCCCTTCAGGGCGTTTTTTGCCGCTTTGAGGGTGCGCAAAGAGACAAGGACAGGCGCATCTCTCGTTACAGCAAGGCAAACCGGTCGAAGCACGTTGGAGAAGATGCAGTTGTAGCGCGGATCGGTGTTGTGATATGCTGTTGCTGACATCAGCGGGCAAGGGGAGGAAAGATGAAGATATTCGTTTCCAACGACGACGGGATCGGCGCACAGGGGATCGGGGCGCTGGTGCGTGCTTTGGGCCGATCGCATGAGGTGTTCGTGTGCGCGCCGGACGGCGAGCGCAGCGCGATCAGCCACGCCATCACACTGCGCACGCCTATTCGTGCGCGCGAAGTGGATATGCCGGGCGCGAAGGCGGCGTTTGCGTTGAGCGGGACGCCTGCCGACTGCATTAAGATCGCCTACAGCGAGTTCGGTATGCCGGACGCGGTCTTTTCGGGTGTAAACCACGGTGAAAACGTGGGCGTGGATGTCATCTATTCAGGCACGGTGGCGGCAGCGGCGGAGGCTGTGTTCTTAGGCGTTCCGGCGGTGGCGGTGTCGGTGATGCGCGCAGAGCAGTATGAGTTCGGGGCGGCGTGTCATTACGCGCAGCGGCTGGCCCGGTATATAGAGACGTTTCGGCCGCAAGGCGTTTTGTTCAACCTGAACACGCCCGCTTGCGCAACGCATGAAATAAAAGGGCTGAAATTTCCTGTGATCGGGCTGCAGGAGTATTCCACCCTATACCAAAAGCGAATCGGCGAAGATGGCCAAACCAGCTTTTTTCCGCCGCGCGATGAAGGGGAAGTGCCTTCACCGATCGGCTGCGATGTCTATTGGCTGCATCGCGGGTTTGCAACGCTGACGCCCATACAATATGACTTAACAGACAAAAAAATGCTGGCAACGCTCGCTGAAAATTTCAAATAAGGCTCTGTTTTGAGCAAAAATCATAAAAAAATGCAATCATTACGACCGTAAGATGCAAAGATGTATTTCACTTTTTGATTTTGTATGTTAAACTTATGAAAGTTACGAGCATTTTAAAAAAGAATATGCAATGTGAAAAGGCCGGGAGAAGGAAGACATGGAAAACATCAGTATCATAAAGAGAATCCAAGATCAGTTTGCGTCCATGAGCAAGGGTCAGCGTGCGATCGCGCAGTATATTCAGGAAAACTATGACAAAGCCGCATTTATGACAGCCCACAAACTCGGGGAAAAAGCCGGAGTGAGTGAATCTACGGTGGTGCGGTTTGCCAATCTTTTGGGTTACAGCGGATACCCCAAGCTGCAAAAATCTCTGCAGGAGATGATTCGCAACAAGCTCACCAGTGTGCAGCGCATTGAGATGTCTTCCGATATGCCGCAGGATGAAATCCTCTGGAATGTATTGAAATCCGATATGATCAACATCCGAAACACCATCGAAGAGATCGACGCGCAGGCGTTTGATCAAGTTGTAACGGCTATTTTAGAGGCGAACCGCGTGTATGTGCTCGGCGTACGCTCGGCCGAACCTTTAGCGCAGTTCATGGTCCATTACCTGAATTATATTGTGGAAAATGTGCAACTGGTGACACTGGGTCTCAACGACATCTACGAGCATCTGATCCGGCTGACAAAATCCGATGTATGTATAGGGATCAGCTTTCCGCGCTATTCCGCGCGCACGGTAGAGGGGATGCGCTACGCGCGGGAACAAAACGCGACGGTGGTTGCGATTACCGACAGCAACCATTCTCCTTTGGCTGAAATAGCGGATCTTACATTGCTGGCCAAAAGCGATATGGTTTCTTTTGTGGATTCCCTGGTGGCGCCTTTAAGTGTGATCAATGCGTTGCTGGTGGCCGCCGGCAACCAGCGCAAGGACACAGCCACCGACTATTTCTCCAAGCTGGAGGACTTGTGGGGCTTGCACAGCGTATATTCGCTTAAGGATAAATAGAGGATATGCGCATTATTCTGACGCGCCACGGGGAAACCGACTGGAATGTGGCGCATAGAACCCAAGGGATGACGGATATCGAGCTGAATGCAAACGGCGTTGCGCAGGCACATGCGCTGGCGGCTGCGTTACAGGCGCGTTATTGTGTGCAGCATGTCATATACAGCCCCTTAAAAAGGGCACGCAAAACAGGAGAAATCATTGCCCGGACGTTAAACGTGCCCGGGATCGCCGATGAAAGGCTGAAGGAGTTTGGCTTTGGCGTGTGGGAGGGGCTGACATACAGCACCATACAGTGCCGATATCCGCAGGAGATGCAAATCTGGTCCGATTCGCCGCACTTGTTCAAGCTTTGCGGCGCGGAGCCTGTGTGCGCTTTTGTGGAGCGGTGCGGCATGTTTTTGCAGGATATGAAGAAACGCTATGACCAACAGACCATACTGGCGGTAGGACATGCGCTGACCTGCAAGGCCATCATCACCGCTGCCCTGGGTTTGGGGCCTGATAGGCTGCACGCCGTTTCCGTTACCAACACGTCCATCAGCGAGATCGACTATATGGGCAACAGCCCGAAGCTGAGACTGCTGAACGACGCCTGCCACATAGAGGGATCGACCTATGACGTATGATGTGATCGTAATCGGGGGCGGCCCTGCCGGTATGCTGGCAGCGGGGCGGGCAGGGGAGCTGCACAAAAAGACACTCTTACTGGAAAAGAACGAAAAGCTGGGCAAAAAGCTCTATTTGACAGGCAAAGGGCGCTGCAATATCACCAACGCCTGCGACCGGGAGAGCTTTTTCAGCCATATCATATCGAATCCCCGCTTTTTATACAGCGCATACAGCCGGTTGGACAACGAGGCGCTGTTGGCGCTGCTGGCGGACTATGGATTGAAGACAAAAGTGGAACGCGGCAACCGTGTGTTTCCGGTGAGCGACAAGGCCAGCGATGTGAGCAAGGCGCTGACACGCTACATGGAGCAAGGCGGTGTCGAGGTGCGCTTGCGCGCGCATGTGCGGTCGATCGCAGAGCACGAGGCAGGGTTTTCGGTAGGGTGTGCACACGATGAAGTCTATGTGTCAAAAAGTGTGATCATCTGCACAGGCGGGCTTTCGTATCCGTCTACAGGCTCAACGGGGGACGGTTATGCGTTTGCCGGTTCGTTCGGGCATGGCATCAAGCCCACGTCGGGCGCACTCGTGCCGCTGGAGACGGTGGAAGAATGGCCGCATCTGCTGAGCGGGCTGACGCTTAAAAACATAGTGTTGCGTGCTTTTGTGCAGGATGAGCGTGTGTTTGAAGAGCAAGGGGAGGTGCTGTTTACACATTTTGGCTTATCCGGGCCGCTTGTACTGTCTCTAAGCAGCCGTGTGCGCGGGTGCGACTGCACGCAGCTAAAGCTCTGCATCGACTTAAAGCCGGCGCTGTCGCCGGAACAGCTGGACAAACGCATACTGCGAGAATTTGAGAACGACGGAAACAAAGAGGTGCAAAGCGTCGTGAAAAGGCTCACACCCGCGGCGCTGGCGCAGCAGTTGCTCCGGCTGTGTGAAATACCGCCCGAGCAGAAGATCCATCAAATAACGCGTGTGCAGCGCAGTGTGCTGGCCGGCTTGTTTAAAAAGCTGCCGCTGGCCGTAAAGGCATTCAGGCCGGTAGAGGAAGCGGTGGTGACGCGCGGCGGCGTGGATGTCAGGGAAGTGAATCCCTCCACCATGGAATCGAAGCATCAAAAGGGCCTTTATTTTGCCGGAGAAGTGCTGGATATCGACGGACTCACCGGAGGGTTCAACCTTCAGATTGCGTTTTCTACCGGGTATGCGGCGGGGGAAAACGCCTGAAGTTCAAAAACAGGTTTCCATTTAAAAAGAAGTTCTGAATATATAAGCAGTAGTTTTGAGGAGCGGATGATGGCCAAACATTTTAGCATTGCAATCGACGGCCCCGCAGGCGCGGGAAAGAGCACGGCGGCCAAGGCGGTTGCCCAACAGCTTCAGATACTCTATCTGGATACCGGCGCGATGTATCGCACGATCGGACTGGGCATGCTGAAAAACGGCGTGGACATCCATGATCATGATGCGGTATGCGCTATGTTGCCTGCATTGGATGTGCGTGTTGCGTATGAAGAGGGTGTGCAGCATATCTTTCTCAACGAGGAGGATGTCACCGATCAAATCCGCACCATGGAGGTCAGCAACGCGGCGTCGCAGGTGGCGGTGATCCCGCAGGTGCGCCTAAAGCTGGTCGAATTGCAGCGCGAAATCGCAAAGGGGCAGAGCATCGTGATGGACGGGCGCGACATCGGGACATATGTCCTGCCGGATGCCGAATACAAATTCTTCATCACGGCGACACCTGCCGAGCGCGCAAAACGCCGCTATCTGGAATTAAAAGAAAAAGGCGAGACCCGGCCGGTGAATGAAATTGAGGCTGAAATCGTTGCGCGGGATGAGAATGATTCATCCAGAAGCTTTGCGCCTTTAAAGCAAGCTTGCGACGCGATGCTGCTGGATACGACATCCATGCGCATAGACGAAGTCATACAGTTCATATTGCGCCGGGTAAACAAATAGAGGGCTTATGTTTTATTGGCTTGTTAAAATCGTAGCGTTTCCATTGGTTTTTTTTGCGTTTTTGTGTCCTTATATTGCGGGCAGGAAGCATATGCCTAAAAAAGGCGGGGTCATCGTATTGTGCAACCACACTTCCAACTATGATCCTGTGATGCTGCTTTTCCTGCTGCGCAGATCCATACACTTTATCGCGAAAAAACAATTGTTTGAAGGATTCTGGAAAAACTTCTTTTTTACGCATATGAAGGTCATGCCTGTGCAGCGTGACGGGCGCGATATTGCTTCCCTGCGCCAGTCGCTGAAACTGCTGGAGCAAGGAAAAGTGGTGGGCATTTTTCCGGAAGGCACACGCAGCAAAAACGGAGTGATGCTTCCCTTTGAAAAAGGGGTTGCGTATCTGGCGTTGCGTTCAAAGGTGCCGGTCGTGCCTGTCGCCATCAAAAAGACGTACGGCATTTTCAAACGGCCGGATATCCTCATGGGCGAGCCCATCGACATGCAGGAATTCTATGAAAAGAAGATGGATTCCGTGTTGCTTACGGAACTGACACAACATCTGTTTGATGCGGTTAAAGCGCTGAAAGAGGCTTGATATGAAATGCATCGTCGCAAAAAACACGGGCTTCTGCTTTGGGGTGCAGCGTGCGATACAGGCCGCGCGGGAATGTGCGGGGCAGCCGCATGTATACACCTATGGCGAAATCATCCATAACTCTGTGGTGGTGGACGAGCTTAAGAGCATCGGCATCAAGCCGGTAGAGAATCTGGATCTGCCGGCAGAATCGACGCTCGTCATCCGCTCGCATGGCGTACCGCCGGAGGTGTACGAAGCGTGTGCGCAAAAGAACATCCGTGTGGTGGATGCGACCTGTCCGTTTGTGAAAAGGATTCATGAAATCGTATCCGAGTATAAAGCGAAAGATTATGAAGTGATCGTCGTCGGTCAGCACGATCACCCGGAGGTCGTGGGTATACAGGGGTGGTGCCATGGTGCGATGGTGATCAAGGACGCAGCCGAGGCTGAAGCGCTGCTCAAAGATGTGCAAAAGCCGCATGCGTGCGTGGTCGCTCAGACGACCATCAACACGGACACGTTTGACGCTGTTTGTCAAGTTTTGGAAGGGCATTTTGACGAGCTCGTCTGCAAAAACACCATTTGCAGCACGACACAGGAGCGCCAGCGCGAAGCTGCCGACATAGCGCGGTGTGCGGATCTCATGGTGGTCATAGGCGGCAAAAACAGCTCCAACACCAAAAAACTTTATGAAATCTGCAAAAAAAACTGTGAAAACGTGGTGATGATTGAAAAACCTGATGAGCTTGTACTTGAAAAATGCTTAATTGATGATATAATAGTGGGTGTTGTAACCGGTGCTTCAACGCCGGATAGGATAATTAGGGAGGTAGAAGCCATAATGACCGAGTTCGAAAACAAAAATCCTGAATCAGCGCAGGAAGAGATTTCCTCGAATCAAGAGCAGGAAACTGTTTCTGCACAGGAAGTGCAGGAGGAAACATCCGAGTCCGCCGCACAGACGGAGGATGCCGATGTAAAAGAAGAAACGCCTGCTGAAGAAGAGGAACAGGCAGCGCAAACGGAAGAAGACGCTGAGCCAACTGAATCACAGGAGAAGCAAGAAGAGGCTTCAAGCGCCAAGCAGGAGAGCGAACCGGCCGAGGCTGAACCGCAGGAAAGCTTTGCGGATGCTTTTGAAAAGACGATGAACCGAATTCGCAACGGTCAGATCATCAAAGGGACCGTCGTGCAGATTGTCAACGGGGAAGTATCCGTCAATATCGGATATAAATCCGATGGTTTGATCACGAAATCCGAATTCAGCTCCGATCCCGGCGTGATCCCGGAGGAAGTCGTCAAAGTAGGAGATGAAATCGAAGTAGCCGTGCTGAAGGTGAACGATGGTGAAGGAAATGTGCTTCTATCGAAGAAGTCTGTGGACGCGCGCAAGGCGTGGGATGAAATTGTTGCAGACTTTGAAAACGAGACGGTGTTTGATGTCGCGGTGACGGATGTGGTCAAAGGCGGTGTCATCACATATATCCAGGGAATCCAGACATTTATCCCGGCATCCCATGCGTCCAACAAATATGTTGAGAATCTCGAAGATTTAAAAGGGAAGCCGATTCGTGTTTCAATCATCGAAATCGACAAGAGCAAAAAGCGCGTGATCGCGTCTGCCCGCAAGGTTTTGATGGAAGAAGCGGAGCAAAAGAAAAAAGAGCTGTTTGAACAGATAACGGCGGGTACCATCGTACATGGCATCGCGCGCCGCATCACCGATTTCGGTGTATTTGTAGACATCGGGGGTATTGACGGCCTGCTGCATGTCACAGACATTGCGTGGTCGCGTGTGAACCATCCGAGCGATATCATCAGCGTGGGGCAGGAGCTTGATTTAAAAATATTGGCGGTGGACAAGGAAAAAGAGCGTGTTTCCTTGGGCTTAAAGCAGACGCTGCCGCATCCGTGGGAGACTGCCGCAGAGCGCTATACGGTGGGCACCAATATTGAAGGCAAGGTGGTGCGCATCGGTTCGTTTGGCGCGTTCGTCGCGCTGGAGCCGGGTATCGATGGCTTGATCCACATTTCGCAGGTCGCGCCCCGGCGCATTGAAAAAGTGGAAGATGAGCTGAGCGTTGGCGATGCGGTAACGGTGAAAGTGCTGAATGTCGATACGGAAAGAAGGCGTATTAGCCTGAGCCGCAGGGCGGTGCTGGCCGAGCAGAACAGGAGAGATGAGCCTGCGCAAGAAGACAAGCCGCGTTATGAGCGTGAGGAAAGGGTGAAAATCCCGCCGGTGCAGCATTCGACCGTATCGCTTTCCGAGTTCTTCCCGCCCATTGAAATCGACGACGAAGAATAAGTTTAAATAAGCCTTATAAAAGCGCGGGGCGGCCGAATTCGGTCGCCCTGTTTTTTAGCGTTTCAAAAAAATCGCCGACATAGGCAGAACATTTTTTTGCTGCTTAGGGGCGCCGGCTGAGCAAACCTTTACGAAGTTTTATATGCAGGATTGCTCCATATTCCGGCTGCCGCTTTTGCTTTGATAGATCTATAGGGGTCACAGGGGCCATATTCCTTTTAAAAATCGATATGCGTCTGATGGTCTTTCGCGATCTTATGCAGGGCTGTGTGCAGCAACTCGGAGTGCAGCCCATGCTCCTTTGCGTAGCACACCCATTCAGCGATGTCCGGATTGGTGTTTTCACGCTCGAACCGGGTTATGTTGACCTTCTTTTGAACAGGCCACCGATCGAATAGAGCGTTCAGTGAACACTGCGTGTGGCCTGCGAGCGAGTGCGCTTTCACGTTGAGGAGCCAGTTTTGATGATCGTCATAATAGAACACGCCCGGGTTGAACACCGTGTCCTTAAAATGGGTTAATAACGCCTTGTGAATGTGCTGTGTATCGCGGGCGATCAGCACCCAATCCTCGGCGCTGCGGATCTCTTGTGCGCTTAGGGCGTCTAAATCCTGCACGCATACGCTTTCTTCGATGCAAGGATGATGTGTGATGTGTGATGCGGCGTCATTTTCCGCCAGATAGAGCCTGAGCGACTTGGGATAAATCGCGCGGTTGAACTTGGAAACCCTTTGCTGATAATCTGCAATATAACGGTTTCTTGTCTCGGGCATAATCTGGCCTATGAACCCGCCGTCATTTCGGATGACGCATACCTTGCCCTGCTTGAGTTTAGGGCTGCCGGCGCGCTTTAGCATGCTGTACAGCGCGGGGGATACATCGTCCACACTCTCACAGGCCGGCCGGCCCTTGTTGCACAGCGCAGCGCCGCAGATTTCACACCAGTCGAGCTGATCACCGAAATCCTGCGGCTTGCGTTTCCACCAGCCGGGCTCAATGGGCCATCCGCCCGGCCCGTCGAACAGCATGTCCAGCGCGCCTGCGACTTCGCAGAAAAACGCGCCTTTGGGCGTGATGGTTGCGCTCCATGTGTTTTGAATCCTGCAGGCATCGCGCAGGGGGATCCATTCTGCGTCTTCTATGCCCATATCCTTGCGCGAAATTAGCAGCGGCTGGTGCAGCGCGTTGTTGTCGTGGTCATTGATGAGCTGGTAGCTGAAGCAGTCCTGAATGGTTTCAAAATAATCATAATACTTGGGGCAAAGGGCGGTCCATAATCCCGGGCCTTTTCGAAGATTGATGCTTTCATCCCAGAAATAATTCTTATCCCAGATGTATGTCAAAAAATCCGTAGTGGGCATACTCAAGGGCCTGATATCGTGCCGGGGCGGATAGTGTTTGCGAAGGTATCGGGCGAATTGTGCAAACTGCGGGTGCAGGGTGGGTTCGCCGCCCAATCATGCCCACTGTCCCCGTGAAATCCCGCAATGAATGAACCGCCTGATGAAAGACCTTCTCCTCCATAAAAAAAGGCTTTTTGTGATGCCCGCACATCCGGGTGCAATTCGAACAGGTGTTCATACAGGCGTTGGTGATGTCAATCTGAATCGTGCGCATATCGGCGGGTGATCTCATAGCTTTCTCCTTTTATCTCTGTATACGCGAAGCAGCGCTTTCGGACAACGAAACGATGTTTTCAGAGCGCACGCCCAGCGCCAGCAGCTGTGCGCGCAAGGACGCTTCAAATTGGTCGTAATGCGTTGCCAGGAAGACGACGGCGTGCCGGCTTTTCAGATCGCCTGGAAGGTATACGGGTAGCCCGTGCAGGCGTTGGCCGCGTTTTTGCGCGTCGTTGTCGAGCAATCCTGAAACCGTAAGGCCCAGAGATTGGAGTGCCTGCACGAGATAAGGCGCAAGCTTGCCCGCGGGCGCCACATAGACATCATGCGCCCCATGGTGGCGTATGATGCGCGCTTTGAGTGTGTCGCCATACTGCTTGCTTGCCGCGTGAAGGCCCTTTTGGTGAACAAGCTCCAAAAAAACGGGGCTGAAACCGGATTCGCTTTCGGCTAAAGGCTGTAAAGGACCGATTTTGAGCTGTACGAGCTGCACAAACGCATCGATTTGAGAATCGTCCAGCGAGCTGAAATAGATATCAAATGCTCTGAAAAAGTTGTGCAGTATAAATCGAACCATGGGCTGGCCTTGCGCGGGCAGGGCACGCTGGAGCACGAGCGCGAGTACGAACCAGTTGGCGCAGTGTTTCACGGCGTGGGCCCTGCTTTCGGAATGCTTGCGGCTGCGATAGATGTATACGGGCTCATCTGAAAAACGGATGGTATTTGAAAATGCATAGTTCAGGCAGGTGAGGAACACATCCCCGTAGTTGGCCAGCCAGCGATCCGCAAGGATATGCGCCTGCCCCGCATGCAGACATTCGATAAACGAAGCCGCCGCGCGCACCATATGCTCACGCTTTACCACATACTTCCAGTAGTTCGGGAAAAACGGCGGGTGATCCATCAAATAACCGATCATCTGGTCCTTGCTCATCTGATTGAGCATGGCGGTATCGCGCCCGTTTAGCTTATGACGCACTTGGCCGTCATCCAGGGATACAAACGGAATATCCAGCAGGTCAGGCCTGAATGTGTTCAGCAAGTCGTAAACCTGCCTGTAGGAACCCGAAACGAGCAGATCGTCGCCGTCTATGAGGTGGATATAGACGCCCCGGGCCAAAAACACCCCCAACCGATGCGCCCGCCCGTTGACGGAAGCGCCCTTCAGGCCATAGAAACGGATGCAACCGTGTTGGGCGGCATAACGGGTGCAGATGGCTGCGCTGCCGTCGGTGGACGCGTTGTCCACCAGCATGATCTCAAAATCATCGATTCTTTGGGACAGTATGCTGTCCAGCAGCGGACCGATGTAGGTTTCAAGATTATAGACGGTGATCACGAAGCTCACCAAAGGCCGCTGCTGCTGTTCCGCCTGATACAGTGCCGCCAGACGCTCTTCCCACAGCTGTGCGCTGTGATGGGCACACGGGCTGATACGCAGGCAGGAGAAGAAATCCACCTGTTCAAGCGCGCCGCCGTGAAGCGCGTTTATGCGATGAAACGCAAAAGCGTCGGACGTACCGATATATAAGCGTGTACTACTGGGCGATTGCGGGCGGTAGAAAGAGGGGAAACAGCAAAGCCCGAAATATTGGCCGGCCATAAAGCCCTGCCGGTTTAAATAAGCCTGTATATCCACCTCTGAAAGATGGCCCCAAAAGCAGAGGACACGATAGACGCCGTCCGCAAGACAGGGCGTGATCATATCCAGATAGGCAGACATATGCGCGCTGTCCGCTTTAAAATGCAGCATATCGGCTTCACGCGCCAGCGTTATGAGATCTGAATCGCAACACAGGCCCGCGATGCGGGGCGTGCTGCTTTCCTGCGGGCCTGCATAACACACAACAGGGCACCCTTGAGCGGCATAGTGTTCGATGACATCGGCATTTTGTGTATCAAATCCTATGAACAGCATGGATGGCTTCATGGCTTTTCCCCGTTTTGCTTCAACTGATGGAGTATGCTTTGGGCGGCGGCGTACAGCTCATCATCCTGCGCCCAGAACAATTCGGCATACACGGCGGACAAAATGCCCTCGTAATGGCGCGCATTCAGGCTGTACAGTGCCATGTCCAGATAGAGCACAAAACGATCCAGCGGCATTTTCCTGCGCAAAGGCGCCATGATATCGCGTGCCAGCGCGAGTTCGCCGCCGTCTATCGCATTCAAGACCGCGTTGATTTGTCCCGCATAATCTTCTGAGGGCTCGGCGGTCTCCTCAATCGCCTGATATGCCTGCTGCACAGGGGATGTTTCACCCCATTTATGCCGGTTTGCGGGATCGAAATACACGGAATACACGAGCGCCTTTCGCTGCCCGGGCGAAAGCGATTCATCGAATGATTTTAAATATCGAAGGGCATAGTCTGTCATGGAACTATACTGCTCAAAAGGGCTCAGCGGCAGAAACAGCTTATGTAAAGCCGCTGAAAATACTTGATCGATGCCCTTCTTGAAAGCCTCTATACGATAAATTTTTCTAAAAAACTCCTGATCGAACGCCTGCAATATATAGCCGAGCCGCTCCTCAATCGGATGGGCAGAGTCAAGGGCCATTTTAAAAAGATCCATCACATGCTGATAATAGACGGAATGCAAGAACACCGTCGTTTCGGGCGTATCCACATCATATTGGCGGGCCACACGGCAGCCCATGCTGAACAGCACCTCTCCCGCGCCATAGCGGGATGGATCCAGCATGCCGTGATAAAGCGATTTTCTGCGTATCAGATAATTATGGAGCTTTTGCGGCAGGGTGGCTACCACGTCGCTTTTCAGCATCATGTTGAGCACCCGGAAGGTGTCCACGCCGTTGCGCATATGGATGGGCGGCATTTCGTAGAAGAAAGCATGCGCCAGATGCATCGCGAACAGCTTCCCCCACATGGGGCGCAGACTGCCATAGAGCTCTATGAAAAGATCGGATGTCAGGCCCTGGCGGCGGGTTAGCACCATCTCGGGCGGTATGCGCAGGCTTTGTTTTGAAGGATCCGTTTCCAATGTCATCTGCGTGCCGCAGACCACCATATCGGCGCCGTGCTGTTTTGCGGCCTGATAGGCTTGCTTTAAAAAGTGCGGATCGTAGGTGTCGTCGGCGTCCAGCGTGGCGAAGTATTCGGCGTAGCAAGGATCGAACAGCGTTTCGTGCAGAAGGAGTTCCGCTTTTTCCCCTTCTTCAGTGTTCGTAAAATTACCGCTGCGGTGAACGGCATGGATGCGGCTGTCGGATTTCGCATATCGTTCGACGATCTCCTTCGTGCCGTCCGTCGAGCCGTTGTTGATGAGCATGAACGCGAAGTCCGGCTCCGATTGGTTCAAAATGCTCTCGATGGAAGCGGGCAGATATTTTTCGGCATTATAGGCCAACATTCTAAAAACAGCTTTTTTTCTCATGGCACCTCAACTTATGATGATAATAAACCCGCTGTTCAGTATATCAAACCGTTATAAACACTTTCAAGCGATTCTTAAAAAAGCCCTGTTAAAGCGCGTAAAGCACGGTCTCCGCATGAAAAAAATGATGATGCCTTATATAAAAACTATATTCCGGAACCAGGCTTTGGATATAATTTGGGATTTCTATGATATCCTCAGGCTTATGGTAGATTGAGACCGCAAGCCGCGGTTTATGCCTTTGGATGGTTTTTCGCGCGCCTTTGAGCGCTTGCAATTCAGCGCCTTCGATGTCCATTTTGATGAACGTAACCCGGTCATTTTCAGCGATCTCATCGATGGAGACGGTTTCAATCCGTGTGCTGCCTTCATCGGATATATGGCTGCAGATGTCTTGTTCTGTGAATTGCAGCACGGTGCTGTCGCTCCACGCCCCTTTTTTCAGAAGATAAAGCTCTTTGATATCGGCCAACCCGCGCTTGATCAATTCATACTGTTCCGGGTTGGGTTCTAAACCATAGATCTTTTTATACCTGCCTTTGCAAAACCGGATAAAGTTTCGAATGGTGAGCTCATCGTAGCAGCCGCAATCGATGTAGACCTCATTCTCGACTGGAGACAGAGCCGGCAGGCTGAAATACTGGTCGTGCCCTGCCTTTAGCCAAATACAGTTGACGATGAACAACTGCTCGGGTGAAAAGCCATTTTGCACAAGATACGCATGCACTTGCAGCGAGGCGTTGAGATTGAGATTGATCAGGACATAGGAATCCCGAAAATCCTGTATCAACCGCTCAGGGGAGATGACTGCGCATCCGCGATAGGGCTGTTTTTGTTTATCAGGGTTCTGATCGCAAAAACAATGGAACGGCAGGCCGTAATACTCCAACAGACCGCTCTGTATGGTCGTTTCACAGACAAAACCGGTTCCATAAAAAACGATCTTTCTGGGGTTTAGCTCATGCTGCGCTTTTAATTCCTTTATGGAGGGCATGCCGCACAGATTTGCGCGCAGCCGGCTGACATAAAAATCAAATTTCTGATGCGTGATCTCTCTGATATATTTTTGATCCGGATTGAGTGAATAGAGCAGCCGCCGGCCGAATATAAATCTGGATTCGTCATCCGCTAAAGCGTTATAGATACGGCTGAGCGGCTCGAAGGCATTCTTCATGAGGCCTCTCCTTTTTGAACGTTATGATTTATGCTATACTTCTTTTTCGGATCAATCTATTGTTTCTTTAGGATTATACCGATATATAATTAGCCTTTACAACTGAGGCTGCACAAAACAAGCATTAGAGGAGCCGTTTATTATGAAGGTCGTTTTGCTGGCCGGAGGTTTGGGTACGCGTATCAGCGAGGAAAGCCACCTAAGGCCAAAGCCGATGATTGAAATCGGTGGACAGCCTATATTGTGGCACATCATGAAATACTATTCTAATTTCGGATTCAACGAATTTATCATCTGCTGCGGATATAAAAGCTATGTCATCAAGGAGTATTTTTCGGATTATTATCTGCACCGCTCCGATGTGACATTTGATTTTTCCCGCAACAACAATATGGTGATACACAACAATATCGCGGAGCCCTGGATCGTTACCATCATAGACACCGGTCTTCGGACACCCACAGGCAGCCGTGTGAAGCGCATTCAGCCCTATGTGGGGGAGCACCGCTTTCTGCTGACCTATGGCGACGGTGTAAGCAACATCGATCTGAATGCGCTGATCGCGCATCACCACGCATCCGGTAAAACGGTCACCCTGTCCGCCATCCAGCCGGCGGGGCGGTTTGGCGTACTGGATATCGACGAGCGCAATTCGGTGAAGGGGTTTCGGGAAAAAGCGCGGGAGAACGGCGCCTGGATCAACGCGGGGTTCATGGTGATGGAGCCCGAGGTTTTCGGCTATCTGCAGCCTGATGGGTGTGTTTTGGAACGCGAACCCATGGAGCAGCTCAGTATAAACGGGGAGCTGGGCGTCTATAAGCACACGGATTTCTGGCAGTGTATGGACACGCAGCGCGATAAAAACGAGCTCGAAAAATTATGGCAAACGGGGAACGCTCCCTGGAAATGCTGGAAAAATGGCGAGTTATAAGCATATGGGAGGAAACGAATGACGCGTATATTGCAGCAGGATGTTTATGCTATTTATGCGGGGCTGACGCAAAAGGAAAAGGAAAAACTAAGAGGGTGCAGCGTGCTCATCACCGGGTTTGCGGGTTCTTTAGGCTATATGCTGGTGCAATTCTTAAAAGCATACGGGAAAGAACTCGGAGTGAAAAAAGTTTACTTGATCGATAACTATGTCTTTGGCAGGCCGGCATGGATTGAAGGCTTAAAAGGCGGCTTTTTTCATATCACACAGGGCGATGTCGTTTCGCTCGACTATGCATTCGCCAAAGATGCAAACCTCATCTTTCATATGGCGTCGCTGGCTTCCCCGGTCTACTACCGGCTGCATCCCATCCAAACGATGGACGCCGATGTCATTGGCTTGCGCAGACTGCTGGATTTCTATCAGGACAAGGAGATTTACAAGCTGCTTTTCTATTCCACCAGCGAAATATACGGCGATCCGGCGCCCGGTGCCGTGCCCACGCCCGAATCCTATTGGGGGAATGTCAATACTGTAGGCCCGCGCGCCTGCTATGACGAATCCAAACGCTTCGGAGAGACACTGTGCTATAATTTTCATCACCAGCACAACATCCCGGTGACGGTGATACGGCCGTTCAACAGCTTCGGCCCGGGGCTGCGCAGCAACGACAAGCGGGTGGTCGCGGATTTCGCCATGAACGTGCTGCAAAACGAGGACATCGTCATATACAGCGACGGGCAGGCGACGCGCACCTTCTGCTACGCGACGGACAGCACCATCGCTTCGCTGAAATGCGCGCTCTACGCTGGGCAGGACGTGTTCAACATTGGAAACGACGGCCCGGAGATGACGGTATTAGAGCTGGCCCGGCTTTATCAAAGAATAGGGGCGGCACATTTTGGCTATTCGGGGGATATCGTATTCAAAACACACGAGGACCCGCACTACACCACGGACAACCCACGCCGCCGCTGCCCGGATCTGGCAAAAGTGCGCGCAACGCTTGGGTTTGAGCCGAAAGTGGATGTCGAGCAGGGCGTTTTCCGCTACCTTTCGCATTTGCGCGAAGCAGCACAAAGAACGGGGGCAGATTGAGTATGAATATAACGGTGATGGGGCTGGGGTTTGTCGGCCTGACCACAGCGCTGGGGCTGGCGGAAAAAGGACATCACGTGCAGGGGTATGATATCGAAGAACAGCGCAGCAACAGCATAGCTGATGGGGAGATCCCCTTTCTAGAGCCCGGGCTAGACGAAGCGTTAAACAGGCATTTAGGGCGGCGTTTCACGGTGGCAAAACAGGCTCTAGACGCGGTGAAGGACAGCGACGCCGTCTTCTTCTGCGTGGGTACGCCATCCAGGGAGGACGGGCGGGCGGATCTGCGCCCTCTTTACGGCGCGCTGGATGCGTTGACGCCAACGTTGCAGGACGGGCGCTTTCGCGTGCTGGTGATCAAATCCACCGTGCCGCCGGGCACCACGCAACTGGAAGTCATACCCCATATACATGCAAAAGGGCTGTTGACCGGGCGCGATGTGGGGGTGGCGAACAACCCCGAGTTCCTGCGGGAAGGGAAATGCTGGGGGGATTTTATGCAGCCGGACAGGATCGTATGCGGTGTGGCGGACGAACGCTCCCAAAGCGTGCTTTATGAGCTGTATCAGCCGTTTGGCGCGCCGGTGCATTTCGTTTCGCTCAACACAGGCGAATTCATCAAGTATCTGTCCAACACGCTGCTCGCCACATTGATCAGCTATTCCAATGAGATGTCGTGTATCGCGGATGCGATCGGGGGTATCGAAACGGGGCGCGCATTTCGCATACTGCATGAGGACAAGCGCTGGAGCGGCGCCGATATCACATCGTATTTTTATCCCGGTTGCGGCTATGGCGGCTACTGTCTGCCGAAAGATACACAAGGCTTAGCTGCACAGGCGAAGCTTTTCGGCTATGAGCCTGAAATATTGAAAAATGTGATTACGACAAACGATCACATGCCGCGGTTTATGGTGGAACGAATCAAGCGCGCCGCCGCCTCCAAGGAAGCGCGCATAGGCATACTGGGACTGTCTTTTAAGCCGGGTTCGGATGATGTGCGCGAGAGCAGCGCCGGAAAGATCATCCGGCTGCTGCTCAAGGACGGTTATCGCAATATCAGCGCCTATGACCCGCAAGCCAACGATGCGTTCAGCCGGCATTACGGCTTCGACATCCGCTATTGCGCGTCGGCGCGCCAGCTTTGCGACGACAGCGACGCCATCGTGTTGGTAACGGCGTGGCCTGAATTCAAAAGCCTGCAAGGGCAGTACGCGCAAAAAGAATGGGTCGACTGCCGATATTTTCTAAATACATGAGCAAGCCTATGCAAACGCCCATCAGCATCATACTGGTCACCTATAACCGACAAAGCCTGCTCAGGCGCATGCTCGACTGTATCTTGGCGCAATCGTTTACGGATTATGAGCTGATACTGATAGACAACGGCTCCACCGACGGCACCGCCGATATTTGCCAGGCGTATGCCCGGAAGGATGCACGCATCCGTTTGCAGCGCATCGCGCAAAATAAGGGGGCGTCTAACGGGCGGAACGCAGGGCTTTCCATGGCGCGCGGCGAGTATATCGCCATGGTGGATGACGATGACTGGTGCGAAGCGTCCATGATCGGTTTTCTGTGGGAATTGGCGCAGGAATATGAGGCGGATATTGCGATTTGCGGCAGTTATTATGATTTCAGCGGGAAATATAAGCCTAAATATGTAGGCACTGAACGGCATGCGCTGGGCAGGCTGGACGCTTTGCGGGCGCTGCTTTTGCGCGAACAGTTCAATGTTGCGCCGCCCGCCAAGCTGTTTAAACGCAGCCTGTGGGAGGGACTGATGTTTCCTGAGGGCGTGCTGGTGGATGATATCCATGTCGTCTATAAGGCGTTTGAACGGGCAAAGCGTGTGGCTGTGCACAACGAGCCGTTCTATTATTTCAACAGGCACGGGGACAATATGACGGCTTTCAACCAATCCAAACGCTTAACGCCGCAGCTTTTAGACGAATACATGCGCATGTATGACACCCGCGCACAATTTCTGCTGGGGCGCGCGCCCGAGCTCGCGGACGTCATCGCCTATTCGCTGCACGCTTACATGCTCGCCATGTGTACAGCCATACAAGCCAACGGCATAGAAGGCTGCCAGCGTCCATACGCGTCCATGATGAAACGATTAGAACAAGGCTTGCCTGCGTTCAGGCGCTCAGGCTATCTAAAGCCGCATGAAAAGGATGATCTGCGCCGCCTTGGACTGTTATAGAAAAAAGCAAGGGCATATCCGCAATGGATGCGCGCTTGCTTTTTTGATTCTTTCATGCAAAGGGGAAGGGCGGTTACAGCGTTCCCTTGGTGGACCACACGCCGGTGATACGTTCGTCAAAAGAGGTGGCCATATCCAGCGCTTTGGCGAAAGCTTTAAAGCTTGCCTCGGCCAGATGGTGGTTATTGCTGCCATACAACTGCTTGAAATGCAGGTTGATGGCGGCCGCATAGGAGATTGCATAGAAGAATTCGCCTAGCATCTCCGTCTCAAGAGAGCCGATGCGCTCGGCTGAATAGACCACATCGCTCACATAGTGCGGGCGCCCCGACAGATCGACTGCGCAGAGCACGAGCGTCTCATCCATGGGCAAACAGCAATGTCCGTAGCGCTTGATCCCTTTTTTGTCGCCGGCAGCTTGTTGTATGGCGCTGCCCAGCACGATACCCACATCCTCGATGGAGTGGTGTGTATCCACAGCTAAATCCCCGTCGCAGGTGAGCTCGATGTCAAACAGCCCATGCCGGGAGAAACCGTCGATCATGTGGTCGAAAAAACCGATGCCGGTGTCGCATTTACACACGCCGCTTCCGTCTAAATTCAGTGTGAGCCGGATGCTCGTTTCCCGGGTGGTGCGTTCGATGGTGGCTGTTCTTGCGTCCATTTTGAATCCTCCTGTGTGTATCGCTTTGTGCGCCGGCGCTTGCGCTCAAGAGGCGAAAGCCTGCTTTTAGCTTTTAATTGCGCCGCATGTAAAAATGGTGCGCCATGCCCTCCGTGTGCGTTTATTTTTCGCCGTTGAACTCCTTAAACGCGTCCAACATAGCGATGAGGTTCTCCATAGGGGTCAGGGGCTGTACGTTATGGATGGCGTTGAACACATACCCGCCGCCCACCGAGAAAATGCTCAGGCGCTCCAGTACCTGCTCGCGTACTTCCCGGGGCGTGCCAAAGGGCAATACCTGCTGCGTGTCGATTCCGCCGCCCCAGAATACGATGTCTTTGCCGTAGGTGTCCTTTAAGTGCTGAGGGTCCATGCCCGCAGCCGAACATTGCACCGGGTTGAAGCAATCGAACTCCGCTTCGATAAACAGCGGTATGATGGGTTCATTCGCACCGCAGGAGTGTTTGATGGTCTTCCAGCCCAGATTCTGATGGATCCATGCATTTAGCTTTTTATAGTAGGGCATGAACAGATCTTCCAGAATATCCAAGGAGTAGAATATGTTGTGCTGCATACCCATGTCCGTGCCGCAGATATATACGCCGTCCACCGCATCGACGGTCGCTTTGGAGAGCTTCTTGAGATTTTCAATGGCCATATCCGTTTGATATTCGAAGATCTCCTTCACAAAGTCAGGACGCATGGAAGTGACCATCAGCCAATCCTCCATACTCCGAAGCCCCTTGGGGTTCGTCTGCGACGGGCCTGTGATGGCTGCGATCTCACCCATGGCGAAGCCGGGTTCGATGATCACAAAGCGGCCGGTTTCACGGCAGCGCAGCGCTTCGCGCTCGAAATGATCCAGCGTTTCCTGCGGCCAAGGCTGATAATCGGCATAGTTATCCTTGGCTTCGAAATCCTCGATGTCGAGATCTTCATCCTGCCGGGAAATAGGATCGAAATACATGCCGCCTTGCGGCATATGCCCGCTGGGACGCGCGCTGGTGTCCCCTTTCGGATGGAGATAATAGCCGCCTTTACCGTCGTCTGTGACGGTAAAAGTGCCGGGCACCAACACTTCCGTGCCGTCGGGTAGCTGCCATTCCTTCCAATCCTCCCGCCTGTTGCCGAACAGATCTTCAGGCCCCATGACGGCGCACGCATCCACGCCCAGCACCGCTTTGAGATCCTCCTCGATTTCACCGATCATGATGAAGGGCTCCAGCACCTTCACGGGGCGTTTGTCCAATCCGTAATAGTCGCGCAGCTGTGAGATGCAGGTGGCATGCATCGTGCCGCAGCTCAAACCGCCAAAATCCATAGGGACCCGATCAGGCTCTTGATGCGAAAATGCACATGCGATTCTTTCTCTTGACGTCATAGTTTCCCCCCTAAGCTCAATATGTTCATTATATAGGCAAATTTTATCATTAATATGAGGGTTTCGCAAGCCCAAAGCAGCCTTCTGTCCTGCGTTTTTCAGGCCGGCGTCCGATGGATATCGACATTTTTTGCCCTTGTATAGATGACCAGGAGAGAAAAGCAGCCGGCCTATAGGTGATCTGCTTTAAAATACACAAATCGCAGGAAAACAGATGAATCTTATTTTGACTTCATGTATAATTTTAGTAATGAACAAACGAACGATGGAGGCTTTGCAATATGAGGCTTTTTATAGCGATGTTGTTTGACGCGCATACGCAAAACGTTTTTTCCGAGATGCAGGAAAAGCTGACAGGCACAGGCAGGCGGGTGCTAAAGGACAATCTGCATTTAACCCTTCGGTTTTTGGGCGAAGGGGATGCACAGGACGTCGAACGCGTGTGTGACGCGATGCAGAAAGCCTGCGATGTCCGGCCGTTTTCATTGCGCTGCAAAGGCATAAACTGTTTTAAACCTTCTAAAAAGGGCAGATTGATCTATGCGCAGATCGGCGGTGACGCTACGCTCTATGTGCTGCAGGCACAGCTGGAGCAAAAGCTGCGCGAAAAAGGCTTTGCGAAAGCGGAAGAACGCTTCATACCGCATGTGACGCTGTGCAGGGAATACCAGGGGGAGCTGGCAAAACACATAGAAGAATTTCCGTTTGTGGCCGAACGCGTCGCGCTGATGGAGAGCAGGCAGGATCAGGGCGTGCTGCGTTATCATCCCATATTCGTGAAACAGCTGACAGGAGGAGACGAGTGAGCGTTACGTATGTTGCGGGCCGGGCGGGCAGCGGCAAGACAAAATGGGTTTATGATGAGATCAGGCAGGCGATGGAAGCACACAAGCCTGTATTTTTAGTCGTTCCGGATCAGTTCGTGTTGCAGACGGAACGAAACCTGCTGTATGAGCTGAATAAGAGCAGCATCGTGGGGGTGGAGATTTTAAGCTTGTCGCGCCTGGCCGAAAAGGTGCGAAAGACGGTAGGCCCATTGACGCAAACCATGCTGGACAAGCAAGGGCACAGCATGCTGATGCGCCGCGTATTGGCGGATATCGAAGGGCTTACCTATTACAGTTCGTCCGTCAAGCAGGAAAGCTTCTGTACGATGCTGGCGGACCAGTTTCTGGAGCTGAAGCGCTATGGCGTAGGGGCTGTACAGCTGAAAGAGGCCGCACTGAAAACACAGGGTGTGCTCAGGCAGCGCTTGTTGGAGCTGTGTTTGATCTATGAAAAGACGGAAAAATATAAATTCGGTGAATATGTGGACGCTGCAGACAGAATGGCCATACTCGCACAAGATCTTAAAAGAAGCGAAATATTGGAAAACGCGCACGTCTTTATAGACGGCATCGACTCTTTTGACGCGCGCATGGGCGAAATATTCGAAACCATGCTGAACGTTTGCGAGCGGGTGGTCGTCACCTTCTGTATGGACCTCACAAATGGGTGCAGGGATCAAGGGTTATTCCGCAACGAGATGCTCAACTATGACGCGCTGCATACGGTGGCCACCAACGGTGCGCATGAAGAACGGTTTGTCTATCTGGAGCAAACGGGATTCGATGCGCCGCCTGCGCTGAAGCACATGGAACGCAACCTTTTTGCGCTGCCCTATGAGGTCTATGAGCATGACCCCACAGGCATCACGCTCCTTGAAGCGGACAACCCCTACACAGAAGTGGAAAAGCTCTGCTGCGATATACTAGACGCCGCCCAAACGATGCGCTTCGGGGATATGGCGGTGCTGTGCGATGTGGAGAGCTATCAGCAGGTATTGTCTGCCGCTTTCGAGCGGTATGACATTCCGTTTTTCTTAGATGCGCGGCGCTCTGTCGACAACCAGCCTGTGATGACGCTCATCGTGGCCAGCCTGTATGCCTGCGCGCGCGGCTACCAGAAAAGAGACGTGATGGCGCTGGTGAAATCCGGATTTTCGGCATTGAGTCAGGATGAGGCGGAGCTGTTTGAGATCTATGTGATCGAAAGGGGGATCGATGGCCCGCGCTTTATGTACAGGATCAAAACGCCCGGGCATGAAAAGCTGGAAGAAGTGCGCAAAAAGGTGATCGGCCCGCTGAACGCGCTGCAAACGCAGCTGGAGCAGGCCGCCGATCTAAAGGGCATGCTGCGCGCGCTCTATCAATATCTTGCCGGCATCAAACTGAAGGAACGGCTGGACACACTGGTCAGCCGGCTGTATGAATCAGGCGAGCTGGATCTCGCGGAGCAGTATGCACAGATGTGGAACAAGGGCATCAACGATCTGCTGGATCAGGCCTTTGAAATATTGGGCGGCGAGAAGATACAGCCCTTGGAGTTGGCGCGGCTGATTGAATCGGGTTTTGCGTCCATGGAGTTCGGCCTGCTGCCCACAGGCTCAGACGAGGTCATCATCGTAGATGCGGACAGAAGCCGGCTGGATCAGGTAAAGGCTTTGTTCGTGGTGGGCTGTAACGACGGCTTGATCCCTCATGGCGGCTCCGACGGGCTGCTCAACGAGCAGGACTTGTCCGAGCTGGAGAGCGTCGGGCTTAAAGCGGGGCAGACAGCGCTGTATAAGCAGTCGGCGCAAAACCATAAGCTCTACCGGATGTTCAGCAAGACAAGCCTTTTATCTGTCAGCTATGCGCTGTCCGACGTGCAGGGGCGCGCGTTGCGGCCCTCTTTGCTGATCAGCGCAATCAGGAAAATATTTCCAAAGCTAAAAGCACAGACAGGCGTGCAGCCCGAAACGCTCATACGCAGCAAGAAGAGCACCTTTGCCCACCTGATCCGTGCGCTAAGGGAGCAAGGGAAAGAGTCCTTTCTGCACCCGTTGTGGCAGAGCGTATACCAGCGCTACGCAAGCGATGCGCAATACCGAGAAAGGCTGCTTTTGGTGGAGGATGCCTTGCGCGGCGGGAACACATGCCCGCCTGTGCCTCAAGAAATGGCGGACCGGCTGTTTGGCAAGGGGCGGCTGAGCGTGTCGCGTGTGGAGAGCTACATGGCCTGCCCGTACCGCCATTTTGTGCAATACGGCCTGAGGCCCGTACAGCATCGGGAATACGCGGTGGAAAAGATCGACTTAGGCGTGATCTATCACGACATGGTGAAGGAATATGTGTACGCATACGGCGATGACAAAAGCGATGCGGACATGGAGCTGTGTATGCAGCGGACTCAAAAGGTGCTGGACCCCATTTTGCAACAGCACAACGACGGCATATTGTTCAGCTCCGCGCGATACAGGAACTTGGCGCGGCGTATACGGCGCATCGGCGCGCGCAGTGTCTGGGCCATTTCAAAGCAGCTGCAGCACAGCGGTTTTGTGCCGCTTTACCAGGAGATCGTGTTCGGCGAAGGGGGCATCCCCCCCATACTGATCGAGCTGGCGGACGGTACGGTGGTCAGGATGAGCGGGCGCATCGATCGTGTGGACATCTGTGAAACCGACCGGCAGCGCTTTTTGACTGTCATCGACTACAAGAGCGGGCAATCCGGCTTCGATTACGGCGATTACTACGCCGGGCTGAAATTACAGCTGGGCGTCTATATGAAAGCGCTGCTGAGCCATGCGCAGTCTGGGGTATCGGGCGCACAACCCGCAGGCATGTTCTATTTCCGGGTGCAGGATCCTGTGGTGCAGACAAACAGCGACATACAACAGGAGGTGGAAGCGCTGCTGCAAAAGGAGTTCGGGCTGGACGGCGTCTTTTTGAAGGATGTGCGCGTGGTGAGGAATCTAAGTGCGCAGGAGGATGGCGCGCAGGGTGCTGTGCATATCGTACGCAACAAGGACGGAAGCATACGCTCGAACGACCGCATGCTGGATCCGCATGAGCTGGAAGCGATGCTCGCATATGCTGAGGCGTTGTGCAGGCAGGCGGTGGAGCGGATCAGAAACGGGGATATTTCAATACTGCCCGTGCGAAAGAAGAATTTTACAGCTTGCAGCATCTGTGATTACCGCGCGGTTTGCGGGTTTGACAGACGAAGAAAGAATACATACAGGCAGGTCGCACCTTTAACGGCAAAAGAATTCTTCGAAAGGCTCAACGCATTGCCGCAAAGCATGAAGGAGGAGCGCTGATGATGGAATATACCCAGGCACAGCGATATGCCATAGAGAACACACGGGGCAATATGCTCGTTTGCGCCGGTGCGGGCAGCGGGAAGACGGCCGTGCTCAAAGAGCGCATCGTACGGCTGGTGGCCGGCGGCGTGCCTTTGCAGCGGATGCTGGTGGTCACCTTTACCAACGCGGCGGCGGCCGAGATGCGGCAGCGCATATTGCAGGGCTTGCAGGATACGAAGGACGGCGACGCTGCGTTTATACGGGAACAGGCGGACATGATGAGCCGCGCGAGCATCTGTACGCTGCATCGCTTCTGCATGGAGGTGCTAAAGAGGCATTTCGCTGTGGCCGGCGTGAACCCGCTCTTTCGCGTGGCGGATGTGGCGGAATGCGCGCAGCTGCGCCTGCGTGCTGTGCAGGAGGTGCTGGAGGACGCTTATGCCGACGGCGGCGCGTGCTTTGAGCGCCTCAACGATCATTTTGACGCCAACGAGGAGCGCATCGTGCAGGTGTTGTTCTCCGTATATTATTTTTTGCGCAGCAGCCATGATGTGGAACACTTTATCCGCCATGCGGGTGCTTTGTATGACGATGCCGCTGCATATCATCAGGCGCTGCAGCGGATCAACGAAGGCGAGCTTGCGTATGCCCAAGGGCTTCTGAAGCAGTGTGCCGAGCTGCTCGAAGACACGGCGTATACAAAGCAGCGCCAAACCATCCTGCAGGATGCTTCTGTGCTGCATAACATACAGCAAGCGCTGAAAGAGGATGCGCCTGAATGGTCAAACGAGCGGTTTGGAACCTTGCGCTGGCCACGAAAGGATGTAGACGAGCATTTAAAAGAGCAGGTGGTGGCGCTGCGCGATGAGTCAAAGGAAGTGCTGAATGCCTTGCGCAAAAGAGGGGCCGTCAGGAGCAGGGCGGAGATCGAAGAGGAACTGGCGTGCAGCAAACCGGTTTTGCAGGGGTTGTTCGAGTTGGTGCTGCGGTTTAAGGAGCGGTATGCGCAGCATAAGAGCGAGCTGGGCGTGCTGGATTTTGACGATCTGCAGCATCTTGCTTTGGATGTGCTCAAAACGGAAGCGGCGCAGGAATACAGGGAAAAATATGATTATGTGCTGGTGGATGAATATCAGGATATCAGCCAGATACAGGAAGAAATACTGCAAAGGGTGAGCGGCGGCAATCTGTTCATGGTGGGGGATGTCAAACAGAGCATCTACCGCTTCAGGATGGGTGATCCTGAGCTATTTCTCGGGAAATACCGGCAGTATGAGGAGCAGGACGGCGGTGGTACGCTTGTCAATCTGAACACCAACTTCAGATGCGCACGGCCTATCATCGATTTTATCAACCTGCTGTTTTCAAGGCTGATGAGCGAGCGGCTGGGGGGGATTGATTATGCGGGGCAGGAGCTGCTTTGCGGGTGCGACGAAGCGGGGGAAGACGTGCAAATCCTGCTGGTGGACAATAAAAGCGAAGGCTATGACGCGGAGCAGGGCGAGGCAAACGCGCTGGCGGAACGGATTCGCGAATTAAGAGAACAAAAGTTTTCTTATCGCGACATCGCCATACTGCTGCGCTCCGTGCGCGGTGTGGCGCAGCCATTGGCTGAACACCTGGCCGCGCAGGGCATACCGACGTTTGTAGACGTGGGAGCCGGGCATCTGGAATCCCAAGAAGTGGAATGGGTGCTGAACCTGCTCAAAGTGATCGACAACCGAAGGCGGGACATTCCGCTGCTCTCTGTGATGCGCTCGGGCATCGGCGGGTTCACGGACACCGAGCTTGCCGATCTGCGCATACGCTGCCCCAAGGGCGAGTTTTACGATGCGGTGTGCTTGGCGGCGCAACAGGAGGACGCCATCGGGAGCAAAGCGGCGGATTTTTTGCGGCTGCTGGAGGAATTGCGGCTGGCCTCGCTTGTGTGTACGGTGGAGCAGCTGATACACATGATCTACACACAGACACAGCTCTATGAGTTCTGCGCGGCATTGCCGGGCGGTGCGCAGCGGCAGGCGAACCTTGATCTTCTGCTGGTGCGCGCGCGCGAATTTGAAAAAACCGCGAACAGCGGGCTGTATTCATTTTTGCAATACACGGATCATATACTGCACACCGGCGGCGATACGGAGGCCGCCAAGGAATTAGGAGAAAACGAAGATGTGGTGCGCATATTGTCCATACACAAGAGCAAGGGGCTGGAGTTTCCCGCCGTGATCGTGGCAGGGCTGGGCAAAAAATTCAACATGCAGGATACGCGGGGGGATGTGGTGCTCCACAAGGAGCTGGGCGTGGCGCTCCAGCACATCGATGTGCACATGCGTGCCCGGCGCACGGGTGCGGTGATGCGGGTGCTGGGGCATGCGGTGTTCTCCGAATCTTTATCCGAAGAGTTGCGCGTGCTGTATGTCGCACTCACGCGGGCTAAAAAAAGCCTGACGCTGCTGGGCACCATCGATTGGCAAAAACATGAAGGTGCCGCACCTTCATGGGCGCCGGACGCATTGCTCAAGAAGAAGAGTATGCTGGAGTGGGTGCTTTCGGCCCTGCAGGATTCCCCGCGCATACGGGTGATGGGCGAGCAGCAGGCGGACGATGCGCCTGTGCAGGCTGAACAGCCTGCCGATGAGCACGCGGCATATGAGGATCTGGTCCGCGCGCGCTTCGACTGGCAATACGCATATGCATCCAAGCG
This sequence comes from Christensenellales bacterium, assembly GCA_050945835.1. Taxonomy (GTDB): domain Bacteria; phylum Bacillota; class Clostridia; order Christensenellales; family JBMNTQ01; genus JBMNTR01. The sequence continues at coordinate 98,638 of JBMNTR010000003.1, forward strand.
TCCTTCCAAGCTGGCTGCCTCGAAAGTGCAAGAGGCGATGGAGAAAGGCGATATAGCGCTGGCGATGCCTGCGGCGCTGGAAGATCCCGCCTTCATGAAGGAGCAGCAAATCAGCCCTGCCGGCCGCGGAACCATCTGGCATATGGTCATGCAGCAGGTGGACTTTGCCCATACGGATGAAGCGGGCATCGGCGCGTGCATACGCCGTATGGTCGAACAGGAATTGCTGCGGGAGGAGGAGGCCGCCTTGGTCGATCCCAAGGCGATTGCCGCGTTTTTTGCGTCTGAGCTGGGGCAGCGGCTGCTTGCATCAAAGCGCGTGTATAAGGAGTTGCCCTTTAACGCTAAAGTGCGTGCAGAGGAACTGTTTGCACAGATGGAAGGCGATGTGATCATACAAGGCATCGTAGACTGCTGTTTTCATGAGCCAAACGGCCATGTGCTGCTGGACTACAAGACGGATACGGTGTTCACGACGTCGGAGGAAGCCGCGCAAAAGCACCGTATGCAGTTGGCTTTGTACGGGCGCGCGCTCGAAGACGCAGGATTTTTCATTAAGGAAAAATATGTCTATTTCTTCAATACGCGTCAGGCGGTGCGGATGCAGGACGCATGACGCCGCTTTCAGCCGGGGAAACGCAGGCATGCGGGGGATGCGCGCAATAAAAAAGCTTAAACGCTATAAACGTTTAAGCTTTTTATCGTTTTACGAAAGAATCAGGTGGGCTCCTCTACATCCAGCACCTGCACATCGCCGTATCCGTGCAGCGGCACAAACTGAACGCCACAGCGTTCGATATCTTCTTTCACCTGATTCACAAGGCTGAAATTGCCCGAAAAATGCATGGGCACCATATAACGCGGCTTCACCTTTTTGGAAAAATAGAGCGCGCCTTCATAATAATCCGCTCCCAGCCGCGGGTCAAACGGGAAAAAGGCCACGTCGACAGGTGCGTGCAGATCGTCGAGTATTTTCTCCATTTCGTTGTAGAAGATGAGCGCATACATCTCGGATTCCTCCGCCGGGCATTCCTCTTTCCAATGCCAAAGGTTTAAATCGCCCGCATGGAAAATGTCGATGCCATCCACGCGCACCAGAAAGGAGATACCTTCGTCTGTGCTTCCGTAAGCGCGCACGTGCAGGTTGTTGTCGGAATACTGCCTGCCTTCGTCCATAAATTTCATCTGGCTGGATTTGGGCACCAGACGCTTTGCATCCCTGAACAGTATGTATTTGATGGTGGGATTCACTTCACGCCATGCGAATATGGCGGGATTAAAGTGATCGCTATGCCCGTGCGAGACAAAAACATAGACATTGGGCCGGTTTAAGTCCTTGGGTTTTAACACGCCGTCTGTCAGCACGCTGCCGTCCGGCGCCGCAATATAATCGAATATGAGCATGCATTCCGTGGTTTCCACGATAAAACCACTGTTGCGAAGATAAGTGATCTTCATGTCTCTACCTCCCGCCTATGCGCAATAGGCCCTCTTGAAATCTGTATGATTAATGATAGAAATATCAATATTTTTCCGGAAGCACTATGAAACTGTTCGCCTGATATAGTATAATCATTTAAGCGGAATTATTCCACTCTTTGAAATAATTATTACTATCATAAAGTATTTTCCGCTCTTTTACAACAATTTCATTGCGTATTCGCGCACATTATGACATTTTATGGGCGGCAGCCGCGCAGCAGGATTGAATACCGTATGACTGATCTCTAAATATGATGCTCAAGGACGCAGACAAAATATTCAAAAGGAATCGCATTCCAAAGAGGATTTCAGCATAGATTTGGTGAATTAGTATATTAAGAGAGGCCGGACCGTATGGATATATATTTACAAACAGACGACGAAGGAGAAGAAGATGAAAGCGATATTTGATGACGTTGCTGTTTACCTGTTCAATACCGGAGCGAATTTTCGGGCATACGAGTGCCTTGGCTGTCATAAGATCAAGAATGGCTATCGGTTTGCCGTGTGGGCGCCGAATGCAAAAGCCGTGAGCCTGGTGGGAAATTTCAACGCATGGGATGTTGAAAAGAATCCCATGCAGCTTTATAAAGATACGGGCGTTTGGTATTGCGAAGTTGAGAAGATTAGAAAAGGTGTCCTATACAAATACGCCATCACGACAAGTGACGATAAGGTTGTCTATCGCGCGGATCCATACGCTTTCTTTGCCGAAAAACGGCCGGGTACAGCATCCAGAGTTTTCAACATGAAGGGATATCGCTGGTGTGATGCAGCATACCTGAAGGAACGCGGGAATAAAAATATATATGAGTCCCCCATGTGTATCTATGAAATGCATATGGGCTCCTGGAAAGGCGACGGTACCTGGAACTATCGGCAGGTGGCCGACGAGCTGGTGCCTTACCTTGTAAAGATGGGGTATACCCATGTGGAAGTGATGCCGGTGGCGGAGCATCCATTCGATGCGTCCTGGGGATACCAGGTCATGGGATATTATGCGGCCACTTCGCGCTACGGCACACCGCATGACTTTATGTATTTTGTCGATCTGTGCCATCAGCACGGCATAGGCGTTATACTGGACTGGGTGCCGGGGCATTTCCCCAAGGATGAACCGGGCTTGCGCCGTTTTGACGGTGTCGCCGAATATGAGCACGAGGATCCGCGGGAAGGGGAAAGCCCTGAGTGGGGCACTTGTGTTTTCAACTATGGGCGCGATCAGGTGATCAGCTTTTTGATCTCCAACGCTGTCTTTTGGATCGAGGAGTATCACATCGACGGGCTGCGGGTGGATGCGGTCTCCCACATGCTATACCGCGACTACGGGAGGCATGACGGCCAGTGGGTTGCCAACGAACACGGGGGCAATGAGAACCTGGAAGCCATCGCTTTCATCCAAAAACTCAATCAGCATATCAAAGAGGAGCATCCGGATGTATTGATGATCGCCGAGGAATCGACGGCCTGGCCGTATGTGACACACCCTGTAGAACAGGGGGGGCTGGGCTTTACATTCAAATGGAATATGGGCTTTATGAACGACATGCTGGAATACATGGGCATGGATTCATATTTCAGAAAATGGAATCATGACAAGCTCACCTTCCTGATGATGTACGCCTTTGCGGAAAACTATATACTGCCTTTTTCCCACGATGAAGTCGTGCACGGAAAAAAGTCCATGCTGGATAAGATGCCGGGCACCTATGATGAAAAATTTGCACAGCTGCGGCTGCTTAATGCGTATCAGTATGCACACCCCGGCAAAAAACTGACCTTTATGGGCTCGGAATTCGGCCAGTTTATTGAATGGCGTGTGGATGCGGAACTCGATTGGATGCTGCTGGAGTATGACCGCCACCGGCAGATGCAGGTGTTCAACCGAAAGCTCAACCACTTCTATAAGAACACGAATGCGCTGTATGAACAGGATGGCGGATGGGACGGATTCGAGTGGCTCAATCACGAGGATGCAGAGCACTCTGTTATTTCGTTTTTGCGCAGGGATTTTGAAGGGAGCATCGTGGTGTGTGTTTTCAACTTCACTCCCATAGCACATAACGCATACAGGCTTGGTGTCCCCGTACAGGCGAATTACAAGGAGATTTTCAACAGCAACGGCCTGGAATTCGGGGGAGACGGGAGTCATAACGCCAAGCTGATCAAGGGGGAAAAGATAAGCGCAAACGGGCAGGAATGGTCCGTCAGTTTTCTGCTTCCTGCATACACGGCGCTGTTCTTGAAACCAAACATACGAAAAATCAGCAAGAAGAGGTGATACGATATGACCGCGAAAAGATGTGTGGCCATGCTGCTCGCAGGCGGGCAGGGGAGCAGACTAGGTGTGTTGACAGAAAAGGTCGCCAAACCGGCGGTGCCGTTTGGAGGGAAATACCGGATTATCGATTTTGCGCTGAGCAACTGTGTGAATTCTGAAATCGATACGGTGGGCGTGATGACCCAGTACAGACCCTTAGAATTGAATTCGTATATAGGCAATGGGCAGTCCTGGGATCTGGATAGAAATTCAGGCGGTGTGTATGTGCTGCCCCCCTTCATGACAGGCTCCAAAGGCGAATGGTACAGCGGGACAGCCAATGCGATCTATCAAAACATCGAGTTTTTAGATCAATACAACCCAAAATATGTGCTGGTGCTTTCGGGGGATCATATTTATAAAATGAATTACTCGAAGATGCTCCAGTTTCATGAGGAACAAAAAGCCGATGCAACCATCGCTGTGATTGAAGTGCCGTGGAATGAAACAAGCCGCTTCGGCATACTCAACACACAGGAAGACAATCAAATCTACGAATTCGAAGAGAAGCCCAAGCAGGCAAAGAGCAACAAAGCCTCCATGGGTGTGTATGTGTTCGATTGGAAGGAGCTGCGCAAAATACTGCATGAGGACGCGAAAGAGCCGGAATCACACAATGACTTCGGCAAGGATATCATCCCATTGATGCTGCACAAGCAGAAAAAACTATACGCTTTTCCATTTGAAGGCTACTGGAAAGATGTAGGGACGATCTACAGCCTGTGGGAAGCGAATATGGATTTGATCGCCAGTCCGCCGCGGTTTAACCTGTATAGCACGAAATGGCGCATCTATTCAAGAAACCCCATCATGCCCCCGCATTATATTTCCGAAAACGCGCGCGCGGTGAACAGCCTGGTGACAGAAGGGTGCAATGTCTACGGCACGGTCACGCACAGCGTACTGTTCTATAACGTACACATTGGAGAAGGGGCGATCATCGAAGATTCTGTGATCATGCCCAATGTTGTCATCGGGAAAAACAGCATCATCAAGCGGGCGATCATCGGTGAAAATACGGTGGTCGGGGAAGGGTGCATCGTGGGGGAAGTGCCGCTGGCGGGGGGGAGCCTGCAGGCGGTGGAGAACGAAGGGATTACCGTGGTGGCGGGGGATATCAGCTTAGAGGACGGTACGAGCGTCACGAGAGGGGATACCTTCACGGGAATATTGGAGCTGCAAAAGGAGACGGGGACATGATTGATAATAAGTTCGGGGTGATCTACACAGGCGAAAACGCCATGAGTTTAAAGGATCTGACATACTCACGCTCTGTTGCGGCCATGCCGGTAGGCGGCCGATACCGTGCGATTGATTTCATGGTGTCCAACCTTGTCAATTCAGGGATCCGTAATGTGGGTGTGATCACACAGAAAAATTATCACTCGATTATGGATCACCTGGGATCGGGGAAGGAATGGGATTTAAGCCGTAAAAGAGACGGGTTGTTTATGCTGCCGCCCTATGTGACACGTGAGAATACGGGTGTGTACAGCGGTACGGTGGACGCGCTGAAAGGGAGTATGGGCTTTATCCGCCGCAGCTCACAACGCTACTGTATTTTTATGGGCAGCCACACCATCTACAATATGACTTTCAACGATGCGCTGGAGCAGCATGTGCAAAGGGGCGCCGATATCACGATTTTATACAACGTGGAGCCTGAAAAGCCGAAGGAGGCCTATGTGGAAAGGCTGTACCTTTCGATGGAAGCGAGCGGCAGGATTGTAGACATGGAGATCAACCCCTACAGCCCCTCCACCAGCAATGTCAGCATGGATGTATATATCCTGGAAAAGACGCTGCTGGAGCACTTGGTGGAGGAATGCATTTCGCGCGCAAAGTATGATCTCATACGGGATGTGCTGATGGCGCAGATCAAGGATTTAAAAATCATGGGCTGCCTTTACGAAGGATATGTCGCTAGGATCGATACGCTGGGCGGCTATTACAAGCTGAATATGGATCTGTTGGAAAAATCAACACGAGACAGCCTTTTTTCAAAAGATCACCCTATCTATACGAAGGTCAAGGATGAGGTGCCCGCTCTGTATGGCTCCACGGGCCACACACAAAACTGCATCATTGCGGACGGCTGTATCATAGAGGGTGATGTGGAGAACAGCGTACTGTTCAGAAGCGTTCGGGTGGCGCCGGGCGCCAAGATCAAAAACAGCATCATCATGCAGGCGTGTGAAATCCAGGACAACGCCGTGCTGGAAAATGTCATACTGGATAAAGCGGTTCTCATCAAGCGGGAACGGCGGCTGGTAGGCCAACCTGGTTTTCCTGTGATCATCAGGAAAAACTCCATCATATAAAACAGACCGTCAGGGAGGCATCAATGCAGCAGAGAATGAAGACTGCTAAAGAAACGGTTATCCATAAAAAAGAGGGGAGGCTCTAAAGATGAAAGTATTATTCGCGGCCTCGGAATGTGTGCCATTTGCGAAAACGGGAGGCTTGGCGGATGTGGTGGGTACGCTGCCGCAGGTTTTGGCAAAAGAAGGCTTGGAGGTCAGTGTGATCATGCCGCTATACCGTGACATACCACAAGTATACAAGGATCGAATACAACATGTGATGTATATGTATGTAAACCTTGGGTGGCGGCGGCAATATTGCGGCATAGAGATGATGGAACTAGACGGAATCCATTATTTTTTTATCGATAATGAGTATTATTTCGGCAGGGACAGCATCTACGGACACGGAAACGATGAAGGCGAGCGGTTTGGCTTCTTTTGCCGGGCTGTATTGGAGGCTTTGCCGCACATAGGCATTCCCGATATTCTTCACTGCAACGACTGGCAGACCGGCATGATCCCCATGCTTTTGAAAACCCAATACCAATATCTGACACAATATGCAAAGATCAAGACGGTCTATACCATACACAACCTGCAGTATCAGGGTGTGTTCGCCTGGAGTTGGATCTCTGAAATGCTGGGCGTGGGGGATGAGTATTTCGATGTAGGCCAATTGGAATATTACGGCTGCATCAATTTCATGAAGGGCGGCATACGGTTTGGCGATTATCTGACCACGGTGAGCCCGACTTACGCAGAGGAAATCAAATCGCCCTGGATGGGAGAACATCTAGACGGTGTGATACGGGACAGGGGCGATCAGGTCATGGGCATTCTAAACGGAATCGACACGAAGGAATATGACCCAAGAACGGACCGGTTCTTAGCACATCATTACGACGAAACAACCCTGCACACAAAAGAGAAGATCAAACGGTCGGTGCGCGACGAGCTGGGCTTATACCAAACGGACGGCCCCCTGATCGCCATGATCACCCGGCTAGCTCCGCAGAAGGGGATCGATCTGGTGGAATATGCGCTGGACGAGATCATGAAGTCCGGTGCGCAGCTGGCGGTGCTGGGTATGGGCGACGCGCACTATGTGGATTTCTTCAAATGGGCGCAATGGCGCTACAGCGGGATGTGCGCAGTGCGCTGCGAGATGAATGAATGGCTGGCTCACCAGCTCTATGCGGGCAGCGATATGCTGCTCATGCCTTCGCAGTTTGAGCCTTGCGGGCTTAGCCAGATGGTGGCCATGCGCTACGGCACCATCCCCGTCGTGCGGGAGACAGGCGGATTAAAGGACACGGTCGTGCCATATAATGAATATACCGGAGAAGGGAACGGTTTTTCCTTTGGGCCGTTCAACTCCCATGATATGCTGCAGAGCATCTGGCTGGCACAACGCTTCTATCATGAAAAACCGGTGTGGGAACGGATTCAAAAGCAGGCGATGGCGAGCGATTTTACATGGGGAAAGTCTGCCAGAGAATATAAAAAGCTCTATGAAAGCTTGCAACAGGACACTTTTTAAGGCAACAGCGTAACAGAAAAATACGGCTTTTAAACCTTAAAGACACGGACTGCAACGAATAAAGGCAAACCGATATTCGATCAAACAAAGGGAAAATACCGCCGTCGCGCGCTTGCTCATGCTTAAAAAGCGGGCGATCAGGGTGCTTTTTGTGCTTGTGTGTGATAATATTTGAGCAGAACAAGTGAAGAATGAATAACGGAGGTTTGAAATGGGGAAGGTGCAACAGGATCGGATCATTGAAACCATACAGCATAAACTGCTGACAACATACGGCATCACAAGGGAACAGGCGAGTAAGCGTCAATTGTATATTGCGGTCGCTAAAACCTTAAGAGAAGGGATCATGTCTCAGTGGGCGCAATCAAACATGCAGATCAACCAGCAAGGGCTGAAAAAACTCTATTATTTATCTGTGGAATTTTTGATGGGGCGGGCGCTCTACAACAATATGGTCAACATGCTGCAGGATGAAGACTACCGGCAGGCGCTGGAGAGGATCGGCGTTTCCCTGGATGAATTGCGCGAAGAGGAACAAGATCCGGGCCTGGGCAACGGGGGGTTGGGCCGGCTGGCGGCATGTTTTTTGGATTCCTTAGCATCGCTTGAACTGCCGGCGGTGGGCTGCGGCATTCGATATGAATACGGGTTGTTTAAACAGACGGTGGTAGACGGAGAACAGACGGAAAGCCCGGATGTCTGGCTGGAAGACGGGGCTTATGTGTGGGATGTGGAGCGCACGGAAGAAAGCATGCCTGTGTTGTTTGGCGGCACGATGCGCGAAGAATGGGGAGAGGACGGCAAGCTTTATATCCACCGTGAGGGATACCATACGGTGATGGCTGTGCCGTATGACGTGCCCATCGTGGGATACGATACGCCCACCGTGAATACGCTGCGTCTTTGGAGCGCGCGCTCGCCCAAACAGATCGACATGGAGTTCTTCTCGAAGGGGCAGTACATACGCGCCATGGAAGAACGTGAGTTGGCGGAAGTGATCTCTAAAATGCTGTATCCCGCAGACGACCATTATGAAGGTAAATCCCTGCGCTTAAAGCAGCATTACTTCTTTTCTTCCGCGACCATGCAGTATATCGTGAAGGAGCATAAGAAGAATTATCACGACTTAAATACGCTGCCGGATAAGGTTGCGGTGCAGATCAACGACACACATCCGGCGCTGGCTATGCCGGAGCTGATGCGCATACTGATGGACGAAGAAGGCTTCGGCTGGGACGACGCATTCGACATTACGCGCCGTGTATTCGCATATACCAACCATACGGTGATGAGCGAGGCGCTGGAGACCTGGCCCGTGCCTCTTTTGCGGGATCTTTTGCCGCGCGTTTTCTCCATCATCAAATCCCTGCACCATAAGTATCTGGATAAACTCAATGCGATCTACCCCGGCCAGTGGGAGCGCATCAGCCATATGGCTGTCATCGGAAACGCCGAAGATCACAATGGTGTTGAGCAAGTGCGCATGGCAAACCTGTGTGTGCTGATGGGGCATGCCGTCAATGGCGTTTCGCAGCTGCACACGGATATATTAAAACGGGGTATTTTCAGGGAATCCTATGTCTTGGAGCCTCATAAATTCCATGGCATCACCAACGGCATCACCCATCGCAGATGGCTCATTGAATCTAACCGTGCGCTTTATAAGCTGATCAACGAAGCGATTGGCACGGCTTGGATCAAAGAGCCGCAGCGGCTGCAAGAGCTGTTGAAATATAAAGACGACGCTGCGTTTTTGCAACAGATAGAGATCATCAAACAGCAAAACAAACAGAGGCTGGCGAAGTTTCTTTACGATCATCAGGGCGCGGTAGTAGATCCGTCCACACTGTTCGACGTACAAGCCAAGCGGCTGCATGAATATAAGCGCCAGCTATTGAACATACTGCATGTCATCTACCTGTATAACTGCATCAAGGAAAACCCGAAGCTTGACTTTCCGCCGCAGACGTTTATATTCGGAGCGAAAGCATGGCCGGGCTATATCCGTGCGAAGATGATCATCAAGCTGATCACATCGGTAGGCGCCATGCTGGATCAGGATCCGGACGTAAAGGGGCGGCTGAAGGTCGTATTTTTGGAGAATTACGGCGTGTCCTCCGCCGAAATTTTGATACCCGGCGCAGATATCAGCGAACAGCTCTCCGTGGCGGGCAAGGAGGCATCGGGCACGGGCAACATGAAATTCATGATGAACGGCGCGATCACCATCGGCACTATGGACGGCGCGAATGTCGAGATACACGACGAGGTGGGCCGCGATAACATATTCATATTCGGCCTAAGTGCGCAGGAAGCGGAGTATAAGTTGAACCACCACTATCGCGCGGGCGACATCTACACATCGGATATGACCATCAAGGCCGTGCTGGACCGGCTGATCGACGGCTCGCTCGTGCATACATTCGACGATTTGTTCAGCTCGCTGGTCATCAGCAACGATGCGGACCAGTATCTGGTGCTGGCGGATTTCGACAGTTATCGGGATGTGCATGCGGATATCGTAAACGCTTATGAGGATCGGGCGCGCTGGAATGGCATGGCGTTGGTGAATATCGCGAAATCGGGCTACTTCTCCAGCGACAGGACCATCGGGGAATACAACCGGAAAATCTGGCATCTATCCAAGATTCAATGGAGGTAAGGGGTTATTATTGAGGCGGTACACCATTCCCGGTATTCAAAATACCGTGCACCCATAGGCGCAAACAAGGTCGGTGCTCACCAGATGATACAGCTTGAACTGAAAGGCGGGCCCGCCCGGGCCGAACTGATGCTGCGCCGGCCGTTTTTTGAGCGATGGGAGCGTATTGATATGTTCACGCCCTCCAATGCCCAGGGTGCGCGCATGCTGCGCGCCGATTTCTATGTGGACAGGCCGGGGCTGCATCACTATTATTTCAAGGTATGGGCGGATGACGAAAGCTTTTTCATAGGGCCGCCCGCAGGACAAAACGGCGGGATGGGCCATGTTTATGCGCATGTGCCGCATGGCTTCCAGCTCACAGCATACGAAGAAAACACGCTGCATCCATTGCTGGGCGTGAATATGTACCAGATATTTCCGGATCGTTTTTATTGTTCAAATAAGGCGGATGTTCTGCCCGGTATCGATTACCACAAAAGCATGGGACGGCAGATCAGAATCCATGAGGACTGGGACGAACGCCCGGAATACCTTCCGCTGCCCGGCCGGCAACATTATGATCCTTGTGATTTCTATGGGGGCAATCTCCAAGGGATCATCGACAAACTGCCTTACATCAAATCATTGGGGACGGACGTGATCTACTTGAATCCGGTATTCGAGTCGCCGTCCAACCATCGCTATAACATTTCCGATTATAAAAAAATCGACCCGATACTGGGCGACGCGCAAACGCTGCGCACGCTCTGCCAAAAGGCGGCTCAATTGGGCATGCGCGTGATGCTGGACGGTGTGTTTTCGCATACGGGTTCCGACAGCATCTATTTCAACCGCGAAGGCCGTTATGGCGAAGGCGGTGCTTATCGTTCGCAGCAGTCGCCGTATCACGCCTGGTATACCTTCTATCATTTTCCGGAGGACTACCGGGGCTGGTGGGGGTTTAAGACATTGCCTGAAACGAAAGAAGAAGAGCCTTCCTTTCAGCGTTTTGTCATGGAAGGGGAGGACAGCGTGCTCACCGTGTGGGCGCGGTACGGCGTTACGCTGTGGCGTCTGGATGTGGCGGACGAACTGCCTGGCGCATTCATACAGGCGCTGAGCGCGCAGCTTAAAAAGTTGGATCCTGCGGGCGCTGTTTTGGGTGAAGTCTGGGAGGATGCGTCTAACAAATTTTCACACGGGGAGCAGCGCCAATATTGTATGGGCAAGGAGCTGGATTCCGTGATGAATTATCCGCTCAGAGAAAGCCTGATCGGTTTTCTTTGCCAAAGGATGACATCAGCGAAACTCGCGGAGCACATCCATGCGCTGGCTGAAAACTATCCGCGCAGCTTCTTCTATTCTGCCATGAATCTGACTTCCTCACACGATGTACCCAGAGCGCTCACACAGTTGTGCGGCGCTCCCGACCGCCACAGCTTGTCTCGGGAACAGCAGGCATCGGTGCTGTTTGAAGGGGAACGCCTTGAACGGGGCAAAAGGCTGTTTCGGCTGATGCTCGCTCTGCTCTATGCACTGCCGGGCTCTCCTTGCATCTACTACGGCGACGAAGCCGGGTTGCAGGGCATGGCGGATCCGTTTAACCGGGGCACCTACCCTTGGGGGCAAGAGGACACGGAGCTGCTGCAGGTTGTGCGCGCCACTGCGCGCATCCGTGCGCACCAGGTGTTTAAAACGGGCCGTTTTTTCTTGTGCGCTGCGGAGGACGATGTGCTGGCGGTGGTACGCTATATACGCGGCGGGGAGGATGCGTTTGGCAATCCCGCTGCCGACGCGCTGGGGATTGTGGCAATCAACAGAAGCACACAGCCTAAAGAGGTGTGTTTCGATCTTTCGCAGGAATATGAGGGATATGATGGATATGGTTTGGGAAATGTCGTATACTATGACGAAGAATACATGCTGGGGAAAGAAGGTCTGCATGTTGAAAACGGATGGTGCAGGGTCTTGCTGCAGCCGGAAAGCGCACTAGGCGCTGTTGGAAAAATTTCGTGCAGATAGATATTGAAGCTTGTTTTTATTTAGTGTACAATGCATGTAAATTCACATGAAGAAGGAGTGATGGAAAGCATGGCAAAAGTGACAAAAGATATGCTTATTTCCGACATACTGGATGTCGATGCCGATACCATAGCGCCCCTGCTGTTTGAAGCAGGCATGGGCTGTCTGGGCTGCGCGATGGCCTCCGGCGAAACGCTGGAGCAGGCTTGCGAAGTGCATGGCGTAGACATCGATGCTTTGATGGAAAAGATCAACACGGCAATCCAATAGCAACTGAACAGGCGGCGGATAAAGAAATTTGCCCGCCTGATATCATGTTAAAAAATATTTGGGAGGTTCTATGAGAATGCAGAAATATGTATGTGTAGTTTGTGATTATGTGTATGACCCCGCCGTGGGCGAGCCGGACAACAACATCGCTCCCGGCACCGCTTTTGAGGATTTGCCGGACGATTACGAATGCCCCGTATGTTTTGTAGACAAAGATTCATTTGAACCGGTGCAATAAACATGGCAAAAAAGGGCAAAACAAAGAAGATATCGAAAGATCTTTATTATGTTGGCGTGCGGGATCCTGAGCTGCGTAAGTTCGATGTCGTCATGTATACGACATATGGCACCAGCTATAACGCTTATCTTGTCGCCGGCAAGGAAAAGACAGCGCTTGTGGATACTGTGCGCGAAGGCTTCTTTGAGGAATACTTGTCCAAGCTCGAATCGCAAACGGATTTGGAAGAAATCGATTATATCGTATTAAGCCACGCGGAGCCTGATCACACGGGTGTTTTGGCGGAACTGATGGATATCTGCCCCGACGCGCAGATTGTGTGTACACAGCAAACATCAGAGATGGTGCGTTCGATTTGCCATGAAGAATACGATTACAAGATCGTGCAGGATGGAGACGAGCTGGATTTGGGCGGCAAAACACTCCAATTCATCACCGCGCCCGGCCTGCATTGGCCGGATATGATGCTCACCTACCTGCCGGAGGAGGAAACGCTGTTCTCGGGCGATGTGTTCGGCTGCCATTTCGATGCGGAAGATGTATTCGACGATTGGGTGCTGGACATGCTGGACGAGCTGCAAAGGTATTATTTCGAAGTGCTGATGAACCCGTACAGAAGCCGTGTGCTGGAACTGCTCGAAAAGCTTGAGGATCTGAAAATCCGCGTGATCTGCCCGACACACGGGCCCATCCTGCGCAAGAGCGCCGACAAAGCGGTCAAACGCTATGCCGATTGGTCACATGTCAGCTTGGAAGTCAATGAAGTCAAGCGCGCGTTTATAGGCTATGTGTCCTGCTACGGCTATACGAAACGAATCGCACAGGAGATCGCCGCCGGATGTGAAAAGGAGGGCCTACAGGCCGATGTGGTCGATTTTTCCGAGAAAACGCTGGAACAGGCGTTTGCGCTGAGCTCGCGTGCGGATGTTGTGGCTGTGGGTTCGCCTACGGTCAATGCGGATGTCATGACGCCGGTTTGGCATTTTCTGGTGGGGTTGAGCCAGTTTGAATGCAAAAAGAAGCCGGCTGCGGTGTTTGGGTCATATGGCTGGAGCGGGGAAGCCACGGAATATATCACACAAAGGCTGAAAAACATGGGTCTGGATGTGATAGGTGTTTGTTCCGTGAAGCTGTGTCCGGACGAAGAAGCGCTTAACGAAGCGTTTGCCTTGGGCGAAGAACTGGCGCGGCGCTTATAGGCCGCAATGATGTTTTGCAGGCGCGGAACAGTTGGAAGGTTTAGGGCCTTTTGACATCGGTCGTTTTTATCAAGAGAAGGATTTTATACGTTCTATATGCAAAACGGCGGGGGGTTCCCGCCGTTTTTGTGATCGGTCAAGGTTGGTCAGTTGATGGTGATTTCCGCATGATCGCTGTTGGAAGGGTACACGGCGATCCAGGTGTTGCCCGGCTTGAATATAAACTCTTCGCCTTCTGCGTCATAGAACACGGTCTGGCTATCCACATCCTTGCGCTCCCAAGTGCCCTCCATCATCTTGCCCTCTATGAAGAACTGGGCTTTTCCGCTTTCGTTGATGGTGTCCATGGTCACATAGTAGTCGCCTAAGTCACGGCAATTCGCATACTGGACGATCACGTTTTTCACACGGATCTGCTCGCCGGTGGCGGCGTCGGTATGCGGCACACCGTCATGCGAGCGCAGCCAAAGCTTGCTGTCTGCGTCGTAGGTGTATGTGGGGCGGTACATGACGGCGAGCCAATTCAGCGTCAGGCTCTGCACATCTTCTCCTGCATAGGCTTTGTCTTCGTCAAACAGCGTAACATGCGGGCGCGGCTCATAATCCTCCACGTCATAGACCGCCTTTAGATCCGCCGTATCGCAATAGAGATTGTCGGGCATAGAACGGCTGTTATCCCGCCAGAAGAGCCTGCCGTCCTCATACAAGCCGTCAAAACGGTAGCGGATGTCCAGCTGTGCCATGCGGTCATACACATTGGCGGCATGATCCTGCTGCGGGCCGCCCGCATGTGCAAACGCGGCATCCCATTCGCTGATGATATCCGCAAACGGCAAGCGCGCACTGCGTATGGGGCCGGCTGTAGACGGTGTTTGGTCGGAAAAAATGGCCAAAAAACGCGGCTCGGCTTTCATTTTGTAGGTTTCATAAACGAAATCCGCGGCTTGCAGCCCTGTTTGCGGGCGCGCGCTGGGGATGTTTTCGATCATCACGCCCACCGGGCGGTATTCTTCTTCAAAATGCAGTCCGGTGGTGGTGGAGATATCTTCAGGCAGAGGTGTGGGTGTAGGCAGAGGGGTTGCCGTTGGGTTGATGACGATGGTGGGCGCCGGAGTTTCTGTAGGTGCTGTTGATTCCTTAGGTTGATCGGCACAGCCGAACAGTGTCAGCGCCATGGTGAGTATGAGTATGAAACATAGGATTTTCTTTAACATACGATACGTTCCTTTCGACAAAATACGAATAACCGTATATGGATTAATGGGATATGATCCTGCAAAATATTTGAAGGAACCACATCGCGGATATTATAGCATAGTTTATTAAATATGCGTATTATTTTATGCATATTTCCGAATTTTAGGGGGTTTTGCATAAATACACCTGTTTTCGACATAATTTTTCAAAATCCATATGGCTTTTTTATATCATTTTTAAAGCAGGTGATATAGAATATATAGCTGTTGGAAAGAAAAAGGTCTACTACAAGGAAAAGGAGAACAACATGAGTATCGCAGAAGAGTCATTAAAAAAACACTATGAATGGAAAGGTAAGATCGAGATGGTTTGCCGTACGCGCATCGCGAACAAAGAAGACCTCTCGCTTGCATACACACCCGGTGTAGCGGAGCCTTGCCTTCAAATTCAGCAGAATCAGGAGCTGTCTTACAAGCTCACGCGCCGGCACAATATGGTCGCCGTGATCACGGACGGCACCGCGGTGTTGGGTTTGGGAGATATAGGCCCATTGGCAGCCATGCCTGTAATGGAGGGCAAATGCGCGCTGTTCAAATCGTTTGCGAATGTGGACGCGATCCCGCTGTGCATCGGCTCTAAAGATGTGGATGAGATCGTTAAGACGATTTCGTTGCTTTCGGGCAGCTTTGGCGGCATCAATCTGGAGGATATCGCGGCACCGCGGTGTTTTGAGATTGAAAGAAGACTTAAAGAAGTGACGGATATCCCGATCTTCCATGACGACCAGCACGGTACTGCGGTGGTGGTGGCGGCAGCCATGATCAACGCACTGAAGCTGACGGACAGAAAGCTGGAAGATCAGAAAGCTCTGGTAGCCGGAGCGGGCGCTGCAGGTGTTGCCTGCACCAAGCTGTTGATGAGCATGGGGCTTAAAGATGTCATTCTCTGTGACCGCGACGGCGCGATCTATGAAGGCCGCGATAACTTAAACCCGATCAAAGCGGAGATGGCGGCTATATCCAACCGCAGTATGATCAAGGGTTCGATTGCGGACGCGATCAAAGGAACGGATATACTCATAGGCGTTTCGGGGCCGGATCTCGTGACGCAGGATATGATCCGCAGCATGAACAAGAACCCCATCGTTTTCGCCATGTCCAACCCGGTGCCCGAGATTATGCCGGATTTAGCGAAAGAAGCGGGTGCTTATGTGGTTGGAACCGGACGCAGCGATTTCCCGAACCAGATCAACAATGTGCTGGCGTTCCCGGGTATTTTCAGGGGTGCGTTTGACGTGAATGCGTCGGACATCAATCACGAGATGCAGTCGGCCGCGGCTTATGCCATTGCGGGTATCATCAGCAAATATGAGCGCAATCCCGACTATGTCATCCCCATTCCGTTCGATCCGCGTGTTGCGCAGGAAGTGGCCCGTGCCGTGGCGCAGGCGGCTATCAACACCGGCGTGGCCCGGGTGATTGAGCCCATCGGGTATTAAGCAGCCCAATCGTTTGATATTGCCTTGGTTTTCCCAAGGTATATCTATATCATGACTTAAACTCGAGGAGGAAACAAAAATGAAACGAACGACGACTATACTGACGATCCTGTTGGCGGTGCTGATGCTGCTTGCGGCCTGTTCGCCGAGCCAACCGGAAAAAAGTGCAGCACCGACACAAGAGGCCCCGCAGCAGAGCGAAGCTGCCGAACCGACGCCGAGCGCAGAAGCGACAGAACCCGACGAAGAGGAACCAAGCGTCAGAACGGTAACCGATGTGCTTTCCCGCACGGTAGACGTGCCCGAGAAGGTCGAAAAGGTGATATCCCTTGCGCCTTCCTGCACAGAAATATTGTTTGCTCTGGGCGAAGGGGATAAGGTGATAGGCGTCGATTCGTTTTCCAACTATCCCGCCGAGACAGAAGCCATCGACAAGGTAGGCGATTTCAGCGGTCCGAATCTGGAGGCAATCGTGGAAAAAGCGCCGGATGTCGTGTTTGCCGGCAATGGCCTGCAGGAAGACGCGATCACCAGCCTTGAAAATCTGGGCATTGCGGTGGTAGCGGCTGAAGCCCGCGCATTTGAAGGGATTGAGGACTCTATCCGCTTGATGGCGGAGGTTATGAACGCTTCTACCGTGCAGGATATGATTGACGAAATGAACGACGGCATTGCACAAGCCGAAGCCGTCGGTGCTGCGCTGGCCGAAAAACCGAGCGTCTATTATGCGATGTCCTATGGGGAAATGGGCAACTGGACAAGCGGCCCCGGCAGCTTCATCAACACGCTGATTGAAAAAGCGGGCGGCGTATGTGTGACGGCCGACGCGCCTGTTGAGTGGCTGGAATATAATCTGGAGCAGCTGGCGCTGGACGATCCGGATATCATCCTGGTTTCGTCCGACATGGGCAGCGATGCAGACTTGAGTACAGCGACAGGATACGAAAACCTGAGCGCTGTGAAGAACGGCAAGGTGTATGTGATCTCAGCAGACATCGCGTCCCGTCCGGGACCGCGTATTGCAGAGGCCATGATGGAGTTTGCACAGATATTTGCACAGGCGGGAGAATAAGTGCTTCCCGAATGCAAAGAGGAGCTGTATAATCGTTAGAAAAAGAGCGTGCCAAAGGACAGGCATGATATTCTAAAGAAGCCTGCACCCGAGCGGGCGGGACGAGGGTCCTACATGAAGTTTTTTGAAAAAAACAACAGAAGAGTGTTCTTAATTCTGCTGATGGCGGTGGCTGCAATTGCGGTCGCCGTCATCAGTGTGTCTGTGGGCAGCGCCAACATGGGGGCGGATGCGTTTTTCCGGCTGATACTCCAAAAAATGGGGATATTGGAAGGGCTTGCCTCCAACCAGGAGATGATTCTGCTGGACATCCGGCTGCCGCGCGTGCTGCTGTCCTTCTTTGTGGGCGGCGCGCTGAGCTTTTGCGGCACCTGCATGCAGGGCGTTTTTAAAAACCCCATGGCCGATCCGCATATACTGGGCGTGTCTTCCGGGTCTGCGCTGGGCGCGACCATCGCCATCGCCTCTGTGGGTACGGCCATGCAGGCACAGATCGGCGTGGTCGGGTGCGCCTTCATCGGCGGCATCGCCAGCGTGTTCATCGTCTACCGCGTAGCGCTGGTCAACGGCCGCATGACTACGGTGGGGCTGCTGCTGTCGGGTACGGCGGTGAGCGCGTTGTTTACAGCGGTGATCCACGGGATCATGATACTCAATCACGATAAAATGGAACGCATTGTGCTCTGGACGATGGGCAGCCTGAGCACGGCGGGATGGAATCAGGTGCTCATCGGCGTGCCTGTCATGGTGGCGGGTATGATCCCTTGCTTCTTCTTTGCGCGGGATCTCAACATCATGCTGCTGGGGGAGGAGGAGGCATACCACCTCGGCGTAAAGACGCAGCAGGTGCGCGCCTTCATCATGATTTTCACGGCGCTGGTCGTTTCCGCGGCGGTCTCCGTGAGCGGTTTGATCGGATTTGTGGGCCTGATGGTGCCGCATATGCTGCGGCTTATATGCGGGCCGGATCACAAGCTGCTCCTGCCTGCCTCCTTTTTGGGCGGCGGAATCTTTCTGATGCTCTGCGATATGGCGGCGCGCACGCTGGCCTCGCCCCTGGAGATACCGGTGGGCGTGATCACAGCGCTGTTAGGCGCGCCGTTCTTCATTTACCTGCTGCGCAGGCGCAAGGGGGTGAGCTGAATTGTCCATGATCGAAGGGAAGCATATAAGCTTTTCCTATCCAGAGAAGGATGTGTTGAAAGACGTATCTTTTCAGGTGGAAAAAGGCACATTCTATGCCATACTGGGGCCCAACGGCAGCGGTAAAACAACTTTGATCCGCTGTATTTCCGCATATCTCACGCCGGATCACGGCGAAATACGCATAGACGGCAAGCCGCTTATACAATACAGCCCAAAGGACATCGCGTGTATGATGGCGCTGGTGCCGCAGCACTCCTATTTAGAGTATGATTTTACGGTGGGCGACATCGTGATGATGGGGCGAAACCCGCATCTGCGGCGCGGAGAAAGGGAAAGCGGGCTTGATTACGACATCGCGAATACGGCGATGGAGCAGGCGGGCGTGCTGCATTTAAAAAGGCGTTCGGCACGCAACCTGTCCGGCGGCGAATGGCAGCGCATCATCATCGCGCGGGCATTGGCGCAGCAGTCGCCCATCATGCTGATGGACGAGCCGGTGTCAAGCCTAGATATCGGGCATCAGATTGAAATTTTGCGCATGGCAAAAGAGCTGACCAAAAGGGGCAAGAGCATCGTATGCGTGCTGCACGACCTGTCCTTGGCGATGCACTATGCCGACTGTGTGCTGGTGATGCGGGATGGGGAAGTCTATGCGCAAGGGAAGACGATGGACGTGCTCAACAGCGGCACCATTCGCGATGTCTACCACGTGCAGGCCGATATCATGCAGCACAAGGGCGGACACATCATCGCGCCCATCTATTGAGTGATTTCTCCTTGTGAACCGGTGCATAAGGCGCATGCAGCGGAGGATCATTTTTGTGCTTGACACGGCAGGGCTTTTGTGCTATCATTCGTCTTAACATAATATGAAAATGCACAGAAGGGAAATAGTACCTGTTTCGCCCAAAGCACAGAGAGGATCTGGCAGCTGTAAAGATCCGTGAAGGCAAACGTGGGAACTCGTCCCGGAGCAGCAGGCGGAACGCTGTGGTCAGCTATTATGCCTTGCCGGAGGTCCACCGTTAAAAGGAACACGATATCCGAAAATTATTTTTCGCGTATTGGAGAAAAGTGCGTATGCTTTATACGAAAATAGGTGGTACCGCGGAGTTCAGCCTTCGTCCTTGTCAGGATGAAGGTTTTTTTGATGCCTGTTTCCTGAAAAGCTGAAATTTCATGATCAAATGGAGGCAAAAAATGAAGGCAAAAAACGGTAGAGTGAGAATTTTCGACACAACGCTGCGCGACGGCGAGCAGACGCCCGGGGTCAACCTGAACTTGGCGGAAAAGCTGGAGATTGCGCGGCAGATCGAGGCGCTGGGTGTGGATGTGATCGAGGCGGGGTTCCCTGCCGCATCTTTGGGGGATTTTGAGGCTGTCAAGGCGGTATCGGAGAATGTCAAATGTTCGGTGGCGGCGTTGTGCCGCTGTGTGCCGGCGGATATCGAAAAAGGCTGGGAGGCTGTGCAAAAGAATGTCCGGCCGCGTCTGCACCTGTTTATCGCGACCAGCGATATACACATGCGCTATAAATTGAAGATGACCCCCGATCAGGTCGTGCAAACGGCGCGTGCATGCGTCCGCTTGGCCAAAAGCTACTGTGACGATGTGGAGTTCTCCTGTGAGGACGCAAGTCGTTCCAACCCTGAATTCCTGTATCGCGTGCTGGAAACGGTCATCGAGGCGGGCGCGACCACCGTCAACATCCCGGATACGGTGGGCTATGCCATGCCGGATGAGTTCGGGCTGCTCATCAAAAACATCATACAGAATGTTCCCAATATCGACCAGGCGGTGGTCAGCGTGCATTGTCACGACGACTTGGGCATGGCGGTTGCGAATACCATCGCCGCCATTCAAAACGGTGCGCGCCAGATTGAAACCACCATCAACGGGCTGGGCGAGCGTGCGGGCAACTGCTCTATGGAGGAAGTGGTGATGGCGCTGTCCACCCGAAAGAGCGAGTTCAACATCACGCACAACATCGATACCACGAGGATTTACAAGACCAGCCAGCGCGTTGCGAAGCTGACAGGCGTGCCCGTACCGGTGTGCAAGGCGATCGTGGGTGCAAACGCGTTTGCGCACGAATCCGGCATCCACCAGCACGGCGTGCTGGAAAACCCTATGACGTATGAGATCATGACACCGCAATCGGTAGGCAAGACGGAAAGCACCATGGTGTTGGGGAAACTGTCCGGCAGGCATGCGTTTACGGACCGTTTGAAATCCATGGGCTATGAATTGAGCAAGGAGGACATAGACGCCACATTCTCGCAGTTTAAAGAACTGGCCGACCGCAAAAAGACCATCACGGACGATGATCTGGAAGTGCTGGTCAGTCAAAGGGTTTCGGAAGTGCCGGATTATTACAAGCTGGACACCTTCCAGATCCAAAGCGGCAACAAGATGAACGCCATGGCCAGCATCACGCTGACCCACGAGAAAGAAGCCCAGACGGAAGCGGCGACGGGAGACGGGCCGATCGACGCGGCCTACAACGCCATCGCGCGCATCGTAGGCGGCGAATGGAAGCTTGTCACCTACGACATCAAGGCGGTCACCGGCGGTATGGATGCGCTGGGCGAGGTGACGGTGCGCATCGAGCATGGCGGCGATATGTTCACGGGGCGCGGTATTTCAGTGGACATCATTGAGGCATCGGTGTATGCTTATGTCAACGCCATCAACCGCGCGCTGGCGGCACAAGGGCACGGACAATCCGACGCGGCCATAAAGAAGGAGGCATAGAACGATGGGCATGACGATGACACAGAAGATACTCGCGCAAAAAGCACAAAAAGTGCGGGTAGAAGCGGGCGAACTGATCGAGTGCGATCTGGACCTGGTGTTTGGAAATGACATCACCTCCCCCGTTGCGATCGACGAATTCTATAAGATGGGCGCGACAAAGGTGTTTGATCCGGATAAAGTCGCACTGATACCCGACCATTTTACGCCGAATAAGGACATCGCCGCAGCGGGGCTGGCGAAAAAGACACGCGAATTCGCCAAGAAGATGGGCGTGACCCATTATTTCGAAGTGGGCAGGGTGGGCATTGAGCACGCATTGCTGCCCGAGAAGGGCCTGATCCGCCCCGGTGACGCCATCATAGGCGCAGACAGCCACACCTGCACGCATGGCGCGCTGGGCGCGTTTGCGACAGGCGTCGGCTCTACGGATATGGCGGCGGGCATGGCGACGGGCAAGGGTTGGTTTAAAGTGCCTCAGGCGATACGCGTGGTGTTCATCAACGAGAAGCGGCCGTATGTGTCCGGCAAGGATATCATACTGCATCTGATCGGTATACTGGGCGTAGACGGCGCGCGCTATCAGTCTCTTGAATTTTGCGGCAACATCACGCAATTAAGCATGGACGACCGCTTTACGATTGCGAATATGGCGGTGGAAGCGGGCGCTAAAAACGGCATCTTCCCGGTGGACGCTGCTACGCTCGCCTATATAGACGAACATGGGCGCAACAGGGGTGTTCAGGTGCAGGCGGATGAGGACGCGGAGTATGTACGAGAGATCACGCTGGACTTAAACGAGGTGCCGCTGACGGTGAGCTTCCCGCATCTGCCTGAAAACGCGAGGAGCATCGAGGAAGCGCAAAAACTCAACATCGCGATCGATCAGGTGGTCATCGGTTCCTGTACCAACGGGCGGATAGAGGATATGCGCGCCGCGGCGGCGATTCTGAAAGACAGGCAGGTTGCAAAAAACGTGCGCTGCATCGTGATCCCCGCGACGCAGGCTGTGTGGAAGCAGTGTGTGAAAGAAGGGTTGATGGATATATTTGTGGATGCGGGCGCCGCGGTATCCACGCCGACCTGCGGGCCTTGCCTGGGCGGCTATATGGGCATTCTGGCGGAAGGGGAAAAATGTGTTTCCACCACCAATCGGAATTTTGTGGGCCGTATGGGGCACACCGGCAGCGAGATTTACTTAGCGTCGCCCGTGGTGGCGGCGGCAAGCGCTGTATGCGGGCGCATATGCGGGCCGGATGCACTGTAAGGAGGAGAACGATGATTTATAAAGGTTTTGTTCATAAATATGGCGACCATATCGATACGGATGTGATCATACCGGCGCGCCTGCTCAACAACCCGGATCCGGCGTTTTTGGCAGCACACTGCATGGCGGATATCGACACGGAGTTTGTCAAACGTGTACAGCAGGGCGATATTATGGTGGGCGGGCTGAACTTCGGCTGCGGCTCCAGCCGTGAGCACGCGCCGGTGGCCATCAAGGCGGCGGGTATTGCCTGTGTGGTGGCAAAAAGTTTCGCGCGGATTTTTTTCCGCAATGCCGTAAACATCGGCTTGCCCGTGTTTGAATGCCCCGAAGCGGCACAGCACGCCTGGATGGGGGATGAGATGCAGGTGGATCCCTCAACCGGCATCATTCAAAACCTCACCCGCGGTGAGACGTATCAGGCGGCGCCTTTTCCTGAGTTTATGCAGGGCATCATTTCGGCAGGCGGGCTGGTCGGGTATATTCAAAGCAAGAGGGAACAGGCATGAAATACGATATAACGGTGCTGCCGGGCGACGGGATCGGCAGCGAGATCACGGCGGAAGCCGTGCGGGTTTTGCACAAAGCGGCAGCCTTGTTTGGCTTTGAGGTGGATGTGACGCATGCGCCGATCGGCGGCGCGTCTATCGACGCGGCTGGCGTCCCGCTGAGCGAGGAGACGATCCGGCTGTGCAAATCGTCCCACGCTGTGCTGCTGGGGGCGGTGGGCGGCCCGAAGTGGGACGGGGTCGACGCGCAGATTCGCCCGGAAAAAGGGTTGCTCCTTTTGCGCTCCGAGCTTGGGTTATTTGCAAACCTCAGGCCCGCCATGGTGTATCCCGCGCTTTCGGCGGCTTCTCCGCTGAAAGAGGAGCTCTTAAAAGACGGATTGGATATCATGATCGTACGCGAGCTGACCGGCGGAATTTACTTTGGAAAGCGGGGGCGGCAGGGAAAAGGAAAAACGGCCTTCGCGTATGACACGGAGGAATATTCCGCATCAGAGATCGAACGCATCGCGCGGGTGGCTTTTACATTGGCGGAGAAAAGAAAGAAACGGCTCTGTTCGGTAGACAAGGCGAACGTATTGGAAACCTCTCGGCTGTGGCGCGCGACGATGGAACGCGTGGCTGCCGAATACCCGCAGGTGGCGCTGTCCCACATGTATGTGGACAACGCGGCGATGCAGCTCGTGCGCGCGCCGGGGCAGTTTGACACCATCGTAACCAGCAATCTGTTCGGGGACATACTCTCCGATGAGGCGTCCCAGATCACAGGCTCCATCGGGATGCTGCCCTCGGCTTCCTTGGGCGCGGGCTCGCTGGGCGTATATGAGCCTGTACACGGCTCTGCGCCGGATATCGCGGACAAAGGCGTTGCAAATCCGCTGGCCGCTATTCTGTCTGTTGCACTGCTGCTGCGCTATTCGCTTTCACAGCCAAAGGCGGCGCAGGCCATAGAGGACGCTGTGGCGAAGACGCTGCAGCAAGGCCTGCGCACGGCAGACATCGCATCCGGCGAAGAGGAAGCGCTCAGCACCGCACAGATGGGTCAAGCGGTGACGGACGCTTTGCAAGCATGAGACGGGTGTTCTATACATGAATAACCCCCGCCTGATCATAGAGGCGGGGGTTATGTAAAGAAGCGGGTTCTATGTTACAGCTCAAGGCTGGGCGGAGAATAAGTTCTTTCTCCGAATTCTTTGTCCAGCAAATAAAGCCCTTGAGAATCTTCACCAAACAATTCGTATTTTATAATCAAGTCCTCAGCGCTCTTCTCTTCTTCAGCTTGTTCTTCTATAAACCAATTGAGGAATCCGACCGTTGGGTGGTCTTTTGCATCCTGGGCTGCCTCATAGATTTCGTTGATGGAAGCAGTCACGAATTTTTCGTGTTCCAACGCTTCGTTGAGCGGTGTCGCATAATCCTCATAGCTGACAGCAGGCGCGTCGATAGGCAAAAGTTCGATGTGTGCGCCGTTGTTGAGCAAATAGGTGCGGATCAGCATCGCGTGGGACATCTCTTCCTTTGCCTGCACAACAAACCAGTTTTCAAATCCTTCCAGCCCCTCCTCATTATAATAATCAGCCATCGCCAGATAGAGGTAGGCAGAATAGAGTTCTTTGTTGATTTGTTCATTTAGCATTTTGAAGATCTTCTCGTTTAACATTTGTTTTCTCCTTTCATACTGGTTGGTGACCTTTGTGATTTATCCTGCAAGCATATCGAGGATATGCTGTTTAGGTTGTACGCCCAGAGCAGAATGGATGATTTTGCCATCCTCTACGACCACCAGTGTGGGGATACTCATAATTCTAAAACGTTGTGCCAGCTCGGGCTGTTCATCGATATTCACCTTGCAGATTTTGACATCCGGCACTTCCTTTGAAATATCATCGATTACAGGAGCCAGCATTCTGCAGGGGGCACACCAATCCGCATAAAAATCGATTAAAACACGATTGGGGGATTGGAGTACTTCCTTGTCGAAATTGTCCTTCGTGATATGCATTGCCATGGTCTATGACCTCCCATCCAGTATTTGTGATACACCCATTATACGCAGGAAACGGACTTCGCTCTGTGATTAGATCACACAATATTGAAGGACAGGATGCCCATAGCTTGTCAGATATATCCATATTATAATGCATACGCTTTCAAAATTCAATCATCAGGTTTGAAAACTATTTGCACGCATGGGATGTTTGCGGTAGGATAAGGATTAAGATTGGAAAAACAGGAGAGGAAATATGAAACTGACCTCAAAAACAGACCTTACGGAGCTGTTTAAAAAATATTCCATCGCACCTTTAAAGCAACTGGGCCAGAATTTTTTGGTGGACGAAAACATCTTACAAAAGATCGCGGACTGCGCAGAGGTAGGCAGCGAGGACGATTGCCTCGAGATCGGCCCGGGCGCGGGCACGCTCACCCAAGTGTTATGCGAACGTGCGCACAAGGTGATTGCGGTGGAGCTGGATAAAGGGCTTACACGCGTGCTCCGGGAAACGCTGGCTGCATACAGCAATATCCAGATCGTACACGGGGACATACTCAAAGTCGATATAGAGCAATTGACCGGCGGATTTAAAGATGGCTTTAAGGTGGTGGCCAACCTGCCTTACTATATCACGTCGGCGGTTGTGATGCGGCTGATCGGCATCGAGAGACTAAAGACCATGACGCTGCTGGTTCAGAAGGAAGTCGCACAGCGTATGTGCGCACAACCAGGTAAAAAGGAGTACGGCATACTCTCGGTGGCCACACGCTATTACAGCGAGCCGCGCATGATGATGCACGTGCCCCCCGGCTGTTTCTATCCGAAGCCTTCGGTGGAGTCTACGGTGATCCGGCTGGATGTGCGCGAAGATCTACCCGCCGAAGAGCAGACAAACGCGTTTTTCAGGCTGGTGAAAATCTCGTTTGCGCAGCGGCGT
This sequence comes from Christensenellales bacterium, assembly GCA_050945835.1. Taxonomy (GTDB): domain Bacteria; phylum Bacillota; class Clostridia; order Christensenellales; family JBMNTQ01; genus JBMNTR01. Next base: position 125,032 of record JBMNTR010000003.1, read on the forward strand.
AAGACCATACTGAACAACCTCACGGCAGGCTATGGCCGCGAACGCGCGCAATCGGCGCTTCATGCCGCGGGACTTGAGCAGAACCTGCGGGCGGAACAGCTCTCCATACAGCAATTTATCGAACTTCAGAAGGCGATTGACTCTTAAGTCATCTGCTCTTCGGTATACGAAGCGTTCGTATTTTGACAGACGAAAACGCTGTTCTTGCAATCTAAAAAAAGGCGCTTGTATATGCATTGCACAACGAAAGTTGAATTTAAGCCAATTGCATGGTTAACGTGTTTCATAGCCCATTTGCATATTCTTAATTTTTTTTTGCAAGATTGGTTTTTTGATATTGCAAAAACTTGCAGATTCATGTAGAATAGGTTCTAATGGCGAATTTAGCATGATTTAGAAAACTATAAAGCAAACGGAGGAGAATTATGATCAAATATCTGGAAGACATGGGCATTATTGCCCCGAAGAATGTTTACGCGAATCTTCCCGCCGCCACGCTGGTAGAAAAAGCGTTGGATCGCGGCGAAGGCATATTAGCCGACAACGGCGCACTCTGCGTGACCACCGGAAAATATACGGGCCGGTCCCCTAACGACCGCTTTGTCGTAGAGGAAGATGAAAATAAACACCTGATCGATTGGGGCAAAGTCAACGTTCCCTTTTCGGAAGAAAAGTATCAGGGTATCTATAATAAGCTGGTTGCTTACATGCAAAACAGAGACGTATTCGTATTCGACGGATTCGCGGGTGCCGATCCGAAATACCGCAAGAATATCCGTGTGATCAACGAGTTTGCAAGCCAGAATTTGTTTATGCGCAATCTGCTGATCAGACCCACAACCGAAGAACTTTCAGATTTTGCGCCGGATTACACCATCCTTTGCGCACCGGGGCTGAAATGCGTTCCGGAAGTGGATGGAACCAGAAGCGAAGCGGCGATCATTGTGAACTTCAAAGAGCGCATGATATTGGTTGCGGGCAGCCAGTACGCGGGCGAAATGAAGAAGAGCGTATTTGGTCTGATCAACTTCCTGCTGCCGCAGGAGGATGTGTTGTCCATGCACTGTTCCGCCAACGTCAATGAAGCGGGTGAAGTCGCTCTGTTCTTTGGTCTTTCAGGCACCGGTAAAACGACATTGTCGGCAGACCCGGATCGCAAGCTGATCGGAGACGACGAGCACTGCTGGTCGAATGACGGTGTATTCAACGTGGAAGGCGGATGCTATGCGAAATGCATCGATCTGACCTATGAAAACGAGCCGCAGATCTGGGATGCAGTCCGTTTCGGCACACTCGTTGAAAACGTGGTGGTCGATCCCGAGTCGCGCACTTTGGATTATGCCGATGGTTCGCTGACTGAGAATACGCGTGCGGGCTATCCGGTGGACTTTATCCCCAATGCGCTGGTTCCGGCGATTGCAGGCCATCCGAAGACGGTCATATTCCTCACAGCCGATGCGTTCGGCGTATTGCCGCCTATCTCCAAGCTTTCAAAAGAACAAGCGATGTATCACTTTGTATCCGGCTACACATCCAAGCTGGCTGGTACGGAGCGCGGCATTGTTGAACCGCAGACCACATTCTCCACATGCTTCGGCGCACCGTTTTTGCCCCTGAAACCCAGCGTGTATGCTGAGATGCTGGGCAAGAAGATCGATGAGCATGACGCCAACGTATACCTGATCAACACGGGCTGGTCCGGTGGAAAATACGGCGTTGGCAAGCGCATGAGCATCAAATACACGCGCGCCATGGTGACCGCTGCGCTGAACGGCGATCTGGAAAAGGGCGAGTTCGTGCTGGATGAGATTTTCAACGTCTACGTACCCACCGCCTGCCCCAACGTACCCTCCGATGTGCTGAATCCCAAGGCCACTTGGGCGGACAAAGCTGAATACGACGCGACGGCAAAAGATCTGGCTGCACGCTTCAAGAAGAACTTCGAAAAATACTCCGGCATGTCGCAAGACATCATCGATGCAGGCCCCAAAGGCTGATGCACACCCTTTAAATAAACGGCACAAAGAACCCGGGCAAACTGCCCGGGTTCTGTTTTATCACCGCCTTTAGACGCATTCATTTCTTATCGATAAATTTGGATACGATGAGGGCAACGATCAGCCCGATGATGAACCCCATGATGATATCCGTGAGCAGTGAGACAGAGAACACAAATGAGCCGCTTAGCAGTGAAAACACCAAGAAGCCGATGAGGGTGTATATGCAGCCGGCCAGCGCGCCGTTCAGCCATTTTCTGTCTGCCGCCTTGCGGGATGCGATGAAAGCGGCAATAATTAAGCCGAATATTTTGATGATTTGATTCACGGGCGCGATCGTGTCATCCGCCATATTGAACAGCTTCATAAACAGTGCAAAAATGAGTATGGCGGCGATTGTCATGATGATGGCGGGCAGCACGCCCAACAATATATTTCTCAAAAAGTCGCCGCTGCCGGCTGATTTTGCTGTCCTGTTTTTTCTCATTGAACACCCTCCCAACGCTTTTAACACAATCTATGCGCATCGTTGCATACATATGACGCAACCGGCATAAATAATGCCCAGTTTGCGCTGCAGGCCATTCTATCTGTGTGCAGGCAAGGCGGGTAAAGCGAGCCGGCATGCAGCGCATGTATGGATCGCTGAAGGGTTTGATCTATGTGCTGCACCGGAAGCCAAAAGATGGCGCTTTTACATGTTTGTTTGGCCTGTAACAAAAAAGCGCGGGCCTTTTAAAACGCCTGCGCTTGGGTGATTGGGCACGCTTGATTGCCTGATTAGAGTTCGATGAGTCCGTCTGTAAACCCGCAGGTGACATGGGCTGCGTCACAAAACGGCATATTGCGGGATTTGCCGCACCGGCACAGCGTAACGCGGTTGCGCACCTCGTATTCATGCCCGTCTGCCGCTTCGATCTGTATGCCGCCTCGCACCCAGATGGGGCCGCTGCACTGTCTTTCAGGATCCTGAATGATCACAATGGAAGGTTCGTATGTGGGTTCAAACGCTGCTCCGGTCGCTTTATCCCAGGCGACAAGACGACCGGCGGGGCATTCTTCGGCCGTTTTGATGGCGAATTTCCTGAGCTCCGGATCATCCGATTTTCCCACAAGCTCCCATGCATCCCCTTTATGCGAATGACAAAAACGCGCAAAGGCGCACAGGATTTCACAGTCTGTCAAATCCAGCGTTGGGCCTTCAAGCGTATATGCCTGCTCAAGATACGGCCGTCGGCTGGCGGTTTCCGTACCGTCGAACTGTATTTTGTTGTGCATGCCGTCGCAAAAGGGCATGTTTTTGGAATGGCCGCACCGACACAAAGAATAGTTGGCTTGGAGCGGGAACACCCTGCCTTGTTTATATCGGTAGTCCTCTCCGTCTGATTCGATGATGAGCTCAAAAAGCGGTACATTTCCCGTCACCATATAGGGGCCGTCTTTTCTGATTCTAATGCGTGGCGTGTTCTTTTCAGACATCATTCTTCCTCACTTTATTTCAATTGCCATGGGATGCATCGCTCAACAGTATTCTGCGCGTATGCGATGCAAAAAATCCTTGGATTCACAGTATCATGTTTTTGCAGATAAAACAAGACACAGATTTTCCTGTGTGCACATCTGTGCCTTGCCGTGTGAATTCATATGCACGCGCAGGAAAAACGAGTTGGAGGAATCCGGCGCATCGTCCAATAAAACATACAGCAGAGGATTGTAAAGCTTATCCGTATATGGTAGCATTTAAACATACATTACGAGCGCGTGCTCGTTGCGCCTGTGGGCAAAACCCAGGGAGTCATCATGCGGCGATTGGCCAAAAGGGGCATGACGAAGCGCGCGGCGGCCGTGCGTTGAAGGGTGCGGGCGGTATAATGTTTTTTTCGTGTTGCAACAAGATCTGTTCTTAATAGATCACTCACAAGGCAAACCAACCGAGCTGCATATCTAAGCGCAGGCTTTTGATGTTGTAGAAATTAGGAGGAAAACACACGATGGTAAAAATGGGCGTAATTGGTGCAGGCAGAATGGCGATGGTTCATATTCGCGGGATTGTCAGCGGTGTTTCGAATGTAAAGATCCAAGCGGTGGCGGATCCCTATATGTCGGATGCGACGAAAGAAGAGCTGAATCAGCTGGGGATCATGCACACCTATACGGATCACAGAACCATTCTGGAGGATGCTGAAATTCAGGCTGTATTGATTGCGGCTTCAACTGATACCTTAGCGGCACTCTCTGTGGAAGCGCTGGATGCCGGCAAGCATACGTTTTGCGAAAAACCTGTCGGCCGTTCAATCGAGAGCCTTATGCCGGTGGTGGAAGCGGTGAAGCGTCATCCGGAACTCAAGTATCAGGTCGGCTTCAACAGACGGTTTGATCATAACTTCCGTGCGTTGTACGACACCGTGAAAAAGGGCATGCTGGGCCGATTGCATTTTCTTAGAATCTGTAGCCGCGATTCCGTCACCCCTCCGCAGTCTTATGTGCGTGTCTCGGGCGGGATATTCTTGGACATGATGATTCATGACATCGATCTGATTCGCTACTTCGCACAGAGCGATGTGGAAGAGGTCTATGCGATTGGAAACGTGTTGATCGATCAGTATTTTGCGGATGAAGGCGATGTGGACACCGCCATCGTCACCATGAAATTTAAAAACGGCGCCATGGGTGTGATCGACAACAGCCGGAAGGCTGTGTACGGCTATGACCAAAGGGCGGAGATCCATGGCTCTTTAGGCTGTGCGGAACTCAATAACGATATCAAAAACAGCGTGTTGGTTTCGACGGCGGAAGGCGTTCGCAACGACGGCCCTGTTTGGGATACGCTGGATCGTTATGTGGCCGCATACAGGGCGGAGATGCGCTCCTTTGCGGATGCCATTGAAAACGATCTGGAAACCTGTACGTCTATTCAGGACAGCTTACAGGCTGTTATGGTGGGGCTGGCGTGTAATAAATCGCTCAGCGAAAAGCGCCCTGTGAAGCTGTCGGAGATCCTATAGCAGGCATAATAGGGCTACTGTAGCTGAAAATGAAGCCGCAAAATGTACGGCCGGCTGGTATGGAAAAATCAGATTGCAAGCTAAAGCGGTATCCGGTGCACCGGATACCGCTTTGATCGTTTCGAGCTTTGAAGATGACGCGCATCAATGCTCATAACGCATTTCTTTCATGTCCTGCACGAGGTAGCGCAGGTAGATCTTTCGTATTTTATGATATTCGCGCTGACGGATATAGACTCGATCATCATTCTTCATATGGAAGTCCTGTTTGATGCAGGCCACGTGATCCATGTTGACAATATAGGCTTGATGGCAGCGCAAAAACGGCGGAGTGGGCAGCATCTGTTCCAGCCCGCCGATCGATGCGTAGGTGGGCAGGGTTTCCTTTGTCGTATGAATCCGGCAGATGCGGTTGTGCACCTCCACATAGAGGATTGTATGAAGAGGAATGTCATACTTCTGTTTATCCGAGAGCACGGTGATAAAAGGCTCGTTTTTTGGTTTCAGCAGGGAGACTGCTTTTTCAAGCACCCGGGCCACCTCCTCGTCTTGGGTCGGCTTGAGCAGATACTGCAGTGCATTTACTTGGTAGCCCTCCAACGCGTGTTCGTGGCTGGTGGTGGTAAACACGATGATGCAGTCCGCATCCGAGGCCCGGAGGGCCTTGGCCACATCAACACCTGTCATTCCTTGCATGTAGATATCTAAAAACACCAGATGATAACGTCCGGCTGAAAAATTGTCTAAAAAAGCTTCCCCGCTTTGAAAGCGCTGGATCTGCACGCCTAGGCCACAGGCGGCGATCTGGGCGCAAAGCCGTTCCATATCTCTGGGCATATCCTCACAGACGGCAATATTCAAATTATGCGGCATGGCGGCAACTCCTTCGCAAGAATACGGCTATTTTAACACATCTCCGCAAAGAAAACCAACCTGAAACATAATAGATGCTGTTTGTCAAGTGTTCATTACAACGTTTGTGATGTTGTAATGCGCAGACAAAAGCCTTGCCGTGTTCTGTATACTATACACGAGGCTGGCAGTCAGTGTAAAAAGTGCGCGGTTGCAAGCGTTTAGCCGAAAAACCCAGGACACTTGGCGAAAAGGGGCGCGGTGAATGGAGCATGGAAAACTCCGCAGGATATTCCTGCGGGCGTGCGAATCGCGAAAGTACTGTGCGGTGTCCTGTGCCGCCAAAAAAAGATGCACGCTTCCGGCGCGGGCATAAAAACATCGCGAACCACTTTTCAATGATCCGCGATGTTGTGTGCGGCGTCACGCCGCTGCCTAACGCTACCAATAAAGATGCAACGCCTCGATGAGGACATAAAAATACCGCACACCATAGCGATGTGCGATATCGGTTTTCTTTGGCTTACCTTTCTTTTTTCTAAAAGAAAGGTAAGTGCCCTATGCTACCAAAAAAGATGCACTCTCGAGGTAGGTATAATAATAAAAGCGCGCTAAGATAGAAACCTCCTACATTCGTCATTGCAATATAATAATACTCCAGACAAAATGGAAGAGCATACCCTAACTAAGGGTCTTTGAAGCCTAAGAATATTGGGCAAAGGGGTTCGAATCCCGTCATTTATGATTTTTACAAAGCGAGATTCGTGTTTTTACAAATTTTATCTAATTTTCATTTTGATACTATGTACGCGGAAACGCCTTTATACCGGCGTTTCCGTAAAAGAAAGAGGTCAAAATCTGGACACAGGGTTCAGATTTTGATCGCCGCTCAGTTCAGCGTCAGGGTGCCTTTGCTCTTCGTTAGTTTAATCGTATAGGCGTCTTGCTCGTACGTTACATCCATGATGATGATTTGCTCGCTATCCTCGGACTCGGTCGCAAGCTGCGCGGTGCCGGGTATGTCATTCAAGTTGAAATCCGTTAGCGCATGCCAATTGTTTTCTAAAAGCCTGTCAATCAAATAGGCAATGAGATCCTCCGTAACGGTTTGGCTTTCATACGTGTATTCCTTATACGTTCCACCTGTACCTGTTCCGCTTTGTACTTCCGTCACCTTGCGCTCGCCGACTACGGAATTGACGGCGGGAATGCTGTCCGCGCCAAGCTCATAGGTTTCAAGATTTTGCGCATTGGCAAGCATGCCGCAACCCGTAAGCGCAAACACACAGATAAGCATAAGCACCAACGCAGTGCGCATTGATTTTTTCATGGTATACCCTCCTTCAAATGATGATGTTGTCCTGAGGCCGATTCCCATAAAACCGCTCCCCTTAAGCGCTTGATGCCCAGATCACACAACCTGTTGTTTGGGTGTAAGCCACAAGCACCGCACCACATTGCGAGTAAAAGGAAACGTTTTAATGGCGCTGCAGCAGCTCTTTTGGCGCTGTGTATATCCGTCAATACGTTTTCATTTCCCCATCAGTCAAAACCGTAAGCTGATTATCTTCTAAGATAAAATACATATCATCATTTATTACAAACTCGGATGTCGGGCTTGCATTGCCAAAGATTGAGTCAGGTTTTTTGTTGGTTGTCTCAATCCCAAACGCCGTGATACTGGATTCATCAAAGAAGCAGGTAATCAATGTATAATCGCCGCTATCCGTATCCGATGTGTAATATTGAGACGCATAGCTCTCGCCCAGATTAACGTACTCAAAGAATATCGTCTCCTTACCGTCCTGCATGACCATAGATTTCATGGAATCTGCCGTCTTATCATATTCACAGGTCTGCTCGATTGATTTGCCTTCGTTGTCCTTATAAGTAATGGAATAGACCGACCCGTTTTGTTGAATTTTGACATCCTGTGCGCTTAGTATGCCAAGAGCCGCTTCACCGCCTTCCACACCCAACACCGTTAAAGGAATCAGTGAAAGGTCAACCATAACAACGGGTAAAATCGCCATTCCTACCGATAAAGCCAGTTCCTCGTGTTCCTCAAGCTTTTTGCTAATTCGTTCATAGGATAAGCCCTTGATCTCAACGTATTTGGAATACCCGGCCGAGGGAGTCCCAGTCGATCCCTGATCTGTGTATTGGGACGATGGCTCATCAGATTGGGAGGAATTCTGATCATCAGGAGCGGTTGATTGCGATTGGGATTGCGTAGACTCCGGTGCATCGGCAGCTCCTGAGCAGCCCGAAAATACTAATATTAGAACACACAGCGTTATTAAGATCGAAATTGTTTTTTTCATATTGACGAATCTCCTTTGGCTTCTTGCCGGAATAAATTTTTAGACATTTATCTTGTTATTTTAAAATCCGGATTTTCCCAATAACGGGCAGATCCTTCATCTTTCCATTTACTGCGTTTACTATGCCTATAATGGCAAGTGCAAGAAACACCAGCCAAACTAGTCCCAACAAGGTGGTTATAACGCTCCATACCCCCCATGCGCCTGTGCCTAATAATATAGCGGTTAGAATACCGGTAAGAATGGAGTAGACAATAGCAAACGCTATTTCAGCAAGAGCCAAAACCAGCCCTTGATTCGCGTGATAACGCGCGAATTTCGATTCTTTGGCCGCAAAGATGGGTACTAGTACCAAAATGCCTAAGTATGCCAACACGCCCATCGCCTTGTTATTTCGAGCATCATCCGCCTCTGATGTATCTTGCGTGATAGGGGCCTGATAGCTGTTCTGGTTGTTTTGGGAAGAGGCCGCGCCGCATGACGGGCAAAATTTAATGCCATCTGCAAGTTGCGTTCCACAATTTGTACAATGTGCCATAATAAAAACCTCACTTCAATATTTTTTTATGATAGTTTTGCTCCGCATTCGCTGCAAAATTTCGTGCTAGGCTTGTTCTCGTGGCCACAAGCGGGACATTCAATCTTACGATGCTCTATTGGAGCGCCACATTCATTACAGAATTTGGAGTCCGGGTCATTTACTGCGTCGCATTGGGCGCAAAGTTCGGTTGTTTCAGGTGTGTTGCCCGGGATTGGTGCGGGAGGTTGAGCCGGGAGTCCGGATTGTGTTGGTGCGGAAAATTGCTGATCCAGGCCTCTTTGCTGTTGGGAGTCGGAAACACCACCCGCTTTCTTCCGTTTAGATAGCAAGACAACAACCATTATTATGATAATAAGTACCAATCCGCCTACAACCGCCCATACCGCGGCTGCCGGTAGGCCGAGAAAGGTATCGGAGTTGTTCAGCGCGGCAATAGCTTCATCTGCAGCATCATCAACATCTTTGCCGGCGGTGTCATCGGCTTGATCGAGCTGAGGATTGGCATCCGAGGCTTCGCGCGTTTCAGCAAGCAATTCCTGCACAACGGGGAAGCCGGGATTTGTCTCGTTTATGCCGCGAAGCAGCTCCAGCGCGGTATTATAGTCTTGGTTATTATAAGCGGCCAGCGCATTCTTGAAATTGGCGGTAAAGTCGCTTTCCGCCGGCGTCACGTTGATTTCATTCAGGAATTGTTTGGCTATACTGATAGGTACGGCAAAATTCATGCCTGCAACTTGCGCACCGCTTTGCTGATCAAGCATGCCAAAGGTATTAATACCGATGACTTCTCCGTCCTCATTAAATAGCGGTCCGCCCGAATTGCCGCCGTGTATGGCCGCATCGGTCTGCAGGATATTCCAGCCGCCTCCCATTTCCTTTCTTGCGCTGATAATGCCCTGCGTCAGTGTAGGTTCCTGAATTGCTTGCGCGACATTCAACGAATCAGACAGCGTAGCGACAGCGGGATACCCCATGGCGTATACTTTATCGCCCGTTTTGAGTTTGGAGTCATCCCCTAACGTCACGGTAGGCAGATTCCTGCCGTCCAGCTTCAGGATAGCGACATCCTTTCCCGGGATTGGTTCACCTATTTTACGCAGATCCAGTCCCTCACCCTTGGCCGAGACATCGCTTCCCGGCGTCACATTGCCGATATAGCACTGATAGGTAGTTTGTAAATTGTTAATCTCCATGCTTTGCGAAAGCAAACGATACCAGGCCGTTGCGATGCCGTCCCATTCCTCCTGCGTCATCTGGTAGCCCGAACGGCGCATCTCTTCCATGAACGAATCGGCCGCCTCTGCTGCGTATTGCTCAAGAGACGTCATGGCAAACGACATATTCAGCTCTTCTTCATCCGTATTAACTACATGGGCGTTTGTGACCATATATCCATCCGGCGTGACGATAAACCCGGTGCCCACGGCGGCGGTACTCATACGTTCGCTTTGCGAGTTTCCGGTGGAGAACGCATAATACTCTATGTAGTTGATCATAAGCAAAACCATGGCCTGATAGATTTCCTGTTCACTTGTTCCGATTTCCCCCGATTCAATCATGCGTTCCACTTCATAGATAAGATCATCTTCCAAACTGCTGTCAAACGAGAATTCATACCACGTAACATCCGCTGTCCAGGTGGTTTGCACCAACACCACACCCGGCTTGTTCACAGTGGCTAGCGTGCGCGTATCGATTGGCGCGGCCAACGCTGTGTTTGGCAGCATGGCAAGTACCATTAGGATAGCAAGCAACAGTACGGCTATTCTTTTTTTCATAACATTTCCCCCTTAAAATTCCTGATTCAGCATGCTTGTCGGGCATTTTGCTGCACTTGCTCCGGCCAATGCTTTTAATAACCGCGCAGCTTGCATTACATCATTGGCAGTGTCGTCATACCATATACGAAAGCAGTTCTTGCTTCCATCGCTGCGGTGAAGAATGGATCACACGCCCCGAAAAATGACGGCGTATAAACTGTAGCGCATCGTTGCGTGCTATGGCCATCGCATAATCGGCATACTCTGGCCGCCGTAATTCTTCATCTTTTAGACGAATTACTTCACGCTTGAACTGCATGGCCTCTATGGCATGGTTGAGCTTTCGCCAGGCCATATCCCAATTCTCACCGGTTCTGTATAGGAAGGTAGCCGCCGCTGTATCTTCACTCGTCGCAAACTCTACAGCGGCTACGTCTGACTTTTTCGCGGGCGCGATCAACCACAAAACATTTTCAGCTTCTTCACCGGATAGATGGGACCCCATGCCTACACATATCCGCATAGGATCACAGTTCTCTTTGAAAACCTGATATTCAATGGCAACACGGCTTTGCGAAATGTTTGATTCCAGCGCTTTAATAAACGAAGGCGCTATCTCATAAAGACGATTCATAGGCGCGGCGGCGCCCTCGGGCATCAGCTTGGCGATGGCAGCGATTTGCTGCGCATTAAGCGTTGCATCCATATTTCGCACAGCGTTCATGGAATTCTCCCGCAGTATATGCAGCCGTTTTTCGATGCATTCGGAGAAGGTACGGGCATCATGACCCAACCGGCTAAAGGTATAACGTTCACCCGTATCCTGTTCCAGCGACACTCCAAAGTCGGCCTGATCCAGCCGGCATGTAAAGCATAACGGTATTCGCCGCGCTCCATCATCCGGCGGCAGTATAAGAACACAATTCTCATAGATTTCTATAAACGCAGTACCCTCGGCCGTCTTTTCATATTCAGCATATCGGTAATTGCCCTGCGTATGGAACAGGGGGGCGCCTTCCACAAACAAGGCCTTGCGTACCTTTTTATTGTAAGCGGCATAAAGCTCATCAAAGAACGTCTCATTAAGGCTGCCCAGCCGCGCAAATGTGAAAATTCCTGTTTCCGTCATCATGTGAATCGTATAATTTCGTATTTCAAAAGCGCGGATGTCCACGTAGGCTATATGGTGTGCGTCGAACAATGTCGACATGGAAATGCCGTTATCCTCGATTACCAGCTTTACTTCGCCGTTTAATGGCCCCGATGCAACTTGCACAGTATATTCCATGATGTTCACCCTTGCTATCTCAATTTCGCTCCGCATCCGCCGCAGAACCTCGCACCCGGAAGGTTTTCCTCTCCGCAGCCGGGGCATTTGCCGTTCTTTAAAACGGCCATGGACTCTCCGCAATTGTTGCAAAAGCGTACGTTTTGCGCGTTTTTTGCTCCACATCTTGAACAAACGGCAAGGGCCATAGAGGCTCCGCAGTTGTTACAAAAGGAGCCGCTTCCGGTCGGCTTCCCGCAGGTGGAGCAGATGGTGGTTTTGCTTTCTATTTTCCCCTGCCAAACGGTGGCGGTATTGCCCGCTTCCTCAATGTTGCGCTGCATAGCGTCGGCACGTGCTTTGGCCACGAACACCTCCTGTCGGGGCGCGCAGACTACGCATAACCCCTCATCCTCGTTCATACATGCATCGCAGACATACTTATGGCAGGAATGGCAGCGGTGGAAATGCTGCTGCGCTTCATTTTGTGCCCGTTCAAAAGCTTTTTCGTGTTCCTTCTGCCACTCTGGGCTCATGCCTGTGAAACGCTCCGAAAGAACGTCCCCGCCTCTTGATGCGGCATACCCAAAACTCGACAGCCGACCTCCAACCAAGTTTCCAAGTATGCTTGCACCCTGTGCCAAACCGCGCAGTCCTTTGCCTTTTTTATACGTCTCACTCTCAATGAAGCTCGACTTATATCCGTCCTGGCAATTGTCACAATAAAAGGTAAACTGAAAGCCCGCTTCTGTTGAATTATCCTGATAGTTCCGTGTAAACGCTTTTAGCATAGTATCATCTCCCTGTCTTTTTAAGCTTTTTGCCGCAGGCGGTGCATTTTGTGTTTTCGTGAAATTGCATAACCCCACACCGTGAATTCTGGCATAAAATCATCAGGCCTGCTCCGCATTGCTCGCAACGTTCTTGTACAAAGGTCTGCTTTTCGCAGGAAGGGCAGGCGGTGTAAAGCGGCCGGCCGCATCCGGCGCATAGCGTTTCCGTCTTTTTTATTTCGCGCAAGCAAGAGGGGCAATGATAGCAAAAAGGGTTATGACTGCCGCAAAAGGAGCAAAACCGGGCATCTCGCTCGATTAATGCATTGCACTGAATACATGCTTGTTTATAGGTTGCCATTTCATCCCTCCTCTCCTCGTTTGCGCGGCGCACAGACCGTGCACATCATTAAATCCTCATTGTAATGGCCGTCGCATACCCAGCGGTAACAGCTGTGGCAGCGGTTGAAGTGCTTGCGCACTTGCTGCTGTGCGCGGTCAAACGCCTCTTTTACGCTATCGGTATGGATAGGCTGGGTGGTATAGCCCTTGTCACATCGCTCGCAAAAAAAGGTAAACCAGTATGTTCCGTTTTCTTCCGTCATTGTGCTTTTGGAAGTAAACTCCGCCTGCTTCACGCGATTTCCCGCCTTTCTTTCATCCTTATAAAAGGCTATTCTACAATATTGATTTGTTTTAACTATTGAGTTAATATGGTATTATAATACGCTTTCGAAGAAAAACTGTAATCACCTCTGGGGTGATTTTGGACTTTAAACAAGGGTGATTTCAGGGTGATTTTAAAAAACATAAAAATATCTTAATTTTCAAACGGAGGACCCTAATATGAGTAAAAAATACATAGCGGCGCTCGTAGGCGTTGCCATGTTTATAATCCTGCTTTGCGGCTGCGGCGCGGAATCGGTAAGACTGAATCCTAAAACCCCTCTTACGCTCACGCTTTGGCATAATTACGGAGGACAAATGCAAAGCACCATGGATGAACTGATCGATGAATTTAATATGACAATCGGCAGGGAGAAGGGAATCATTGTAAGCGTAACGGCTGTTTCGGCGATGAAGGAGCAGGAGGAGAGGCTGGCTATGATTGCCGCGGGTGACCCTGGAGCCGAGGCCATGCCGGATATTGTAACGGCTTATCCTAAAACCGCGATGCTTTTATCGGAACAGGGAATGTTGGCGGCGCTGGACAATACGTTCAGCGAGGAGGAGCTGGCCGCTTATATGCCGCAATTTATTGAGGAGGGCAGACTTCCGGACGGCAAGCTGTATGTGTTTCCAATTGCCAAATCCAGTGAGATGCTGTTTGTGAATCAAACACTGTTTGACCGGTTTTCAGCCGCCACAGGGGTTTCCATGGACAGCCTGTCCACTTTTGAGGGGATTGCCGAGGCTGCGCTGAAATATTATGAGTGGACTGATTCCATAACGTCCGAAACGCCGGACGATGGAAAGACGTTTTATACGGCGGATTCGTGGTTTAACATCGTGCAGGTGGGGATGGCGCAGCTGGGCGGTGCATTTGTATCCCCTGATGAACTGCTGGTAGATGCACCCCAGTACGAGCGAATTTGGGAATTTTGCATGCAGCCCGCGCTTTTAGGCGGGTATGCAGTAATTGACGGGTATTCCTCCGACCTTTCCAAAACCGGCGATATTATCTGCTCCACCGGCTCAACCGCTGGAATACTCTTTTACGGCGACAGCATCACCTATCCGGACAATTCCAGTGAAGAAGCGGTATACAGCATTCTCCCCTATCCGGTATTTGATGGCGGGGAAAAAACAGCGATTCAGCGGGGAGCCGGCATGGTGGTGGCCAGCTCTACGCCGGAAAAGGAATACGCCGCCACGTTATTTTTAAAATGGTTTACTCATCCTGCACAAAACATACGTTTTATTTCTTCAACCGGCTATCTTCCGGTAACCAATGAAGCGTATAACGAGATTGTGGAGCATCATGCCCAGCCGGCGGAAAACGCCAACATACAAAAAATGCTTCAAACAGCCATACGTATGCACGGGGAATACACTTTTTTAACCGCGCCCAATTACGATGGGTTTGATGCCATGAGCAAGCAGTATGAGGCGGATTTAAAAGAGGCCATGCGAAGCGGGCGGCAAAGAGTATTGACGGGAGAAGCCGCGCAGGACGTGTGCGCAGATTTGCGCGAAAACTTTATGCACTAACATATCTGTATCAGTGGTAGGGAAAGAAGTGAGAGATATAAATATTTTTAAGCTGCTACGAAATATGGGAGATTACGGGCGCGACAGGCTTACTCTGCAGCGTCGTCTTTTTGTGTTTTTCCTCCTTTTTCTAGTGGCTGTCATGTCCGGGCTGTTTCTCATTTTATTCGCCACAGGAATTTTTAGAGCAGGCTTGCAGGAAAGCCGTATTTTTCTTGAAAACGAACTGCATCACATAGCAGAAGATGTGGAAAAGGATTTTGGAGTTGCCTCGGTACAGGGTATAGCTTTATCCAAGCGGCTTGCGGCTCAAGTAGAAATCAACCTTACCGAAAACAACCTAAAGCCTTCGGATCTTCAAAACGCTTCCAATCGCCTCGAATCGATTCTAAACGATTGCGTTGATATTATGACCACGACATTGGAACGAAATACGGTTAGTGCCGTATTTGTCATGCTTAACGGGACCGTCAACCCGTCTTTGGATTATGCAGAGCATTCTCGTGCCGGCATTTACATAAAAAATATGCTGCCAAATGCTGCCTATCAATCCCCGTCGGCCATCCAGTATATGCGCGGCCCCGCATCCATTGCAAGAGAATGTAATATGCCTCTTTTGCCGCAATGGCAGATGGAATTTACAGTCGAGAAGGACGACTATTTCCATCATGTCATGGAGGTTGCAAACAACAGCACCTTACCTGTTTCACGCCTTTATTATTGGAACCCCAAAGCCGCTCTTCAGGGAGACTCTCACGAAGCGATGCTTCTTGTGTTGCCACTGATTGCCACCGATGGCGCGGTAATGGGTGTTTGTGGGTTAGAAATAAGTGATATGCTTTTTAAAATGCAATATACCCCTGATAATACCGACATGCCCCGGATTTTTGCCATGTTAGCGCCTATGCAGGAGGAAATGCCCGATGCTTCGCGGGCACTGCTTGCCGGAAGCTATACCGTAACATCTGCCGGGATAGACGGAGTTTTGTCAGTTGAAACCGATCAAAACGGGCTTGTTCATTTTACCAGCCCTAAAGGCATTACCTATTCAGGCCTATATAAAACCGTAAACCTGTATCCGAAAGACGCAGTTCACGGGAATAATGCCTATATGCTCAGCGTGGTGATGCCTTGGCAGGATTTATCGGATTTTTTAACGGCGCAAAACATGCAAATTCTCATTTTACTGTTTGCTCTTTTAATAATCAGTGCAACGGTTGCGTTGGTGCTTAGCCGCAAGTATATCTCGCCAATTGTGAACGCATTTGGAAAGATCAGAAGCCAGACTTATTCCGATTATAAAAAGACGCATATACAAGAAATAGACGATCTTATTTCCTTTCTTGCACAGCAGGATAAGTATGACGCTTCGGCTTCGCAGCACACCAAAAATAGTCGGCTAAGCTTTACCTTATTCGAGACGTTTGTAAAAAATATCGAGAGTCTTTCTCCTGCTGAACGGTTAGTGTTTAACCTCTATATGGAAGGATATAACGCAAAAGAAATTGCAGATAAACTATGTCTTTCCATAAACACCATTAAAACGCATAATAAACGTATTTATATGAAGCTGGATGTTTCTTCACGCAATGAGCTGCTTGTCTATGTTAAGATGATGAAAGAAAGGGATGGCTCTGTGGATGCTGAACAATAGAACAAATCAGCCCCCCTTACTATAATAAATACCTCATATTGCCAAATTTCGCCGTATAATCTGTACACCCTAGATTTTCAAATAATTGCCTGACTTGTGCAATTATACAAGTCTTATAACTATCAATTTGTGGAACTAAAGAATATATATGCTTAACGTATCTATTACATATAGTACGGAAGCTATGCAGATCAAAGGGTATAGGGTCACATTTACAAATAATATGGATTATTGGTTTCGCGAGTGTTTGGCGTAATTACAATTCATAAATACACTCGGATTGTGAAAAGATAAATTCGCGACAATAATTCCTGATTTAACAATATACTCAATTATCTGAGATGTAATCATGCCTGCAGTATCTGTCGAGTCAACCCTGATCACTTTCAATCCTAATTCTTGGAGTGCCGGTTCTATGATATTACCTAGAAATAAGTCTGATGTTATCTTTATTCGCTACTTTCAGCACCAATAGGCGAGATATGAAAACATGTTCTTTCCAATCAATGCTTGAGTCTTGGGTTTCCTTACTTGCCTCATCTCAATATTATCATTATCAAAATGTTGGATGTGATATGGTTTTTTTGGAACAATCATGAATATCAAGGTAAAAATATGACTCGTCTATGGATCCCCCCTTGTCTGGTTCAGTGATATTACATACTTTAAGCTAGATAAGAAGAAGTATTATATCACCGCTATTGTTAATCTATATTCACACAAGATTATCGCCCATAAGATCTCCGTTAGAAATAGCACACAACTAGTGCTCTCCATATTTAGAAAAACCTTCACAGAGAGGTGACTACCGGATGGCCTCTCATAGTGATAGAAGAGCACAATACACTTTTTTATGTTTTTCCAGAATTGATGGCTCCGGCCTGTGCGCCATATGACGATAGTCCATGTGATCCTGGCAGAGTTTTCATCTGCCTCGCCATATTCATCACATAACAGGGTGATGCAAAAATAATCAAATCCACTTCTTGCTTCCGTTTTCTTTTCAGCGCTGTTACTCGACACATTTAAGCGGATTTTTATAAAAGAAAACAGTAGAAATCCACAGAGATTAAACCTTATCATTATAAAATTATTTGTATTTCTCATTGACATTTTTAGATTTGACTGCATATAATAATCATATCGAAATTTTTTGATTTGAGGTGTCGATATGAATTATTATTTGGAGAACACGAAGGTGTTTAAAGCGCTGGGCGATTCCAGACGGGCCATGATCGTGGATATGCTCTCTTGCGGCGAGCTGTGCGCCTGCGACATTCTTGAGAAGTTTGAAATGTCCCAATCCACGCTGTCCCACCACATGAAGCTGCTGCGCGAGTGCGGATTGGTAAAAGGCCGGGAGGAAGGTAAATGGACATACTATTCGCTGGATGCGGAGGCTATCGAGAGAACAAAGCAGTTTTTTGATGCTATTACATCCGATAATGAAAACTGTATTTGCAAAGGGAGTAAGGTTCGCTGTAAGGAGTGTGCGGAAAATGAGTAAATGCTGCTGTTCTTCTGAAAGCTGCTGCCAACCACAGGCTAAAAAACCGATCAACATTGATTTTCTGTTTTTAGACACGACGATTTGCGGCAGGTGCCAAGATACGGAAAAATCACTGGACGAAGCGGTTTCCAGCGTTGCCGCGGTGTTGAATGCGGCGGGATACCAGGTCAATGTAAACAAGGTGAATATCACAACAAGGGAGTTGGCAATCAGGCACCATTTTGTCAGCTCACCCACCATCCGCATGAACGGAAATGATATTGCCGTAGAACTGCGGGAATCCGTTTGCGAGGATTGCGGCGATCTTTGCGGCGATACTGTGGACTGCCGTGTGTGGGTATATAATGGTGCGCAATATACGTCCCCACCCAAAGAGCTTATCCTCAATGCCATCCTGAAAGAAATATATGGCGGCAATCCGGTTAAAAAACCCACTTCCCAATATACATTGCCACACAACTTGGAAGTATTTTTCAGCGGTAAAGAATCGTTGTAGCAAAGGAGAGATCGTATGCGAATTATAATCATAGGCGCGGTAGCCGCAGGAACCTCCGCCGCTGCCAAAGCCAGAAGAAACGATGAAGACGTAGAAATCGTTGTTTATGAAAAAGACAGCTTCATATCCTATTCCGGCTGCGGTATGCCGTACTATATTGGCGGCGAAGTCGAAAATGCGGAAGAATTAACCCCGCGTGATCCTGCATTTTTCAAAAGCAAATACCATGTTGACATTAAGACGCTGCACAAGGTGCTTTCCATCGACCCTGAGAAAAAGTCCGTGCAGGTTAGGGATATGACGACAGGCAGAGTGTTTTTCGATGTTTATGACAAACTGGTGATTGCAACCGGGGCAACGGCTGTCGTTCCTCCGATAAAGGGCGCAAATGGGGAGCAAGTTTTTACGCTGCGAAATATTAACGACATGAACAGGATCAAAGCATACATCGATACGGCTATTCCCAAAACAGCGTCCATTATCGGAACAGGGTTTGTCGGATTGGAGGTATGCGAAAATCTCAAACGCCTTGGCATCAATGTCACGCTAATAGAGAAACTTTCGCAGGTCACACCGGGGCTGGACAGCGACATGGCGGTATATGTCCGGGAACATATAGAAAAGAACGGCGTTATGGTTTATACAGACGCTTCCGTTGCGGAAATGACCAAGGACGTTGTCATGCTTGCGGATGGCACAGAAATTCAGGCGGATATGGTGCTGGTGTCAACAGGTGTTCGCCCGAGTACCGGCCTCGCAAAAGACGCAGGGATCGAGCTTGGCGTTGCAGAGGCTATCCGCGTGAATGAAAAGATGCAGACCAATCTGCCGGATATTTACGCTTGCGGCGATTGTATCGAGCATTTCCATGTTGTAACAGGAAAACCCGTTTACCGCCCTCTAGGCTCCACCGCCAACAAAACCGGAAGAATCGCCGGGGACTGTGTAACCGGCGGCGATCTTTCTTTTCGAGGGGTTCTTGGCACCGGCATTTTCAAAATCTTTGACATGACGGTTGCCGGGACTGGATTGTCTGAACGGGAAGCAAAAGAGCTGGGATATGATGTTGCTGTTTGCCACAATATTAAACCCAATAAGCCGGAGTATATGCGCGGCAAAGAGATGGTCATCAAAGGGATTGCCGATAAATCGGATGGCAGGCTTTTGGGTGTGCAGATTGTGGGAGGCGAAGGCGTGGATAAAAGACTGGATGTTTTTGTAACCGCCATCACCTACAAAGCGAATGCGGAGGATTTATTCCACCTTGATTTGGGTTATGCGCCGCCGTTTTCCACGACAAAAGACCCTGTGATGTACACCGGAATGATTTTGGATAACGCCATTCACAAAGGCCGGCCCTTGATGACGGCGCAGGTGCTTGGCGAGCTGATGAAATCCGGTGAGAAATACAACCTGATTGACACAAGAGTTGCCGCCCAATATGAAAAGGATCATATTGATACAGCTCAAAGCATCCCCCATGAAAAATTTCGAAAAGCTGCCGAATCCCTTGATAAAGATATGGTTACGATTACCTATTGCAATAAAGGGACAACCGGCAATGCAACTCAGAACATACTGCTGGGCAAGGGGTTTAAGCGGGTGTATACCCTTTCCGGCGGACAGAGGCAATATAAAGCAACGCATAAGGAGTGAGCACCATGAGCGAAAAGAAAACACAAGGCATTGGATTTTTTGAAAATTATCTGACGATATGGGTGCTGCTGTGCATGGCGGCGGGGATTCTTATCGGCAGATTTTTGCCAGCGATTCCCGACTTTATGAACCGGTTTGAGTATGCCAAAGTATCTATACCCATGGCGATTTTAATTTGGGTTATGATTTATCCCATGATGATGAAGGTAGATTTTCAAAGCATCAAAAACGTTGGGAAAAACCCCAAGGGACTGTTTGTCACATGGATTACAAACTGGCTGATTAAGCCATTCACGATGTACGCGATTGCCGCATTATTTTTCTTTGTTATCTTTAAGGCGTTTATTACGCCGGAGCTGGCAACGGAATATCTGGCGGGTGCGGTGTTGTTGGGGGCGGCTCCCTGTACTGCTATGGTTTTTGTGTGGAGCAGTCTAACCAAAGGAAACGCCGCCTATACTGTCGTGCAAGTGGCAACGAACGATCTCATTATACTGGTGGCCTTTGTGCCCATTGTGAAATTCCTGCTCGGCATTTCCAATGTTGCAGTGCCTTGGGACACTTTGATTTTATCAGTAATTTTGTTTGTGGTCATTCCACTAACGGGCGGAATGCTGACCCGCTCCCTGGTTATCAAGAAGAAGGGCGAGGATTACTTTAACAACATATTTATCAAAAAGTTCAATGGCGTGACCATGGTCGGGCTGCTATTGACACTGGTGCTGATATTCTCATTTCAGGGCGAGACCATCCTCCGCAATCCGCTTCATATTGTGCTGATTGCTGCCCCGCTGATTATTCAGACATTCCTGATCTTCTTTATAGCTTACTTTGCCGCCCGGCTGCTCAAATTGCCTTTCTCTATTTCCGCACCAGCCGGAATGATTGGCGCATCCAATTTCTTTGAGTTGTCTGTGGCCGTAGCCATTGCTCTGTTTGGCACCAGCTCCGCCGCTGCGCTCGCGACCACCGTTGGCGTTCTTACCGAAGTGCCGGTCATGCTATTGCTTGTAAAAATAGCAAACCGTACGCAGCACTGGTTTCCCCAGGCTGTAAAGGCTGTACCTGATAATAAATAACCTGATTTTAAAGGAGTGGCTACTATGAAAAAAATGAAAATATTTGAACCTGCCATGTGCTGCCCGACCGGGATTTGCGGTGTGGGTGTAGACCCTGAGCTTCTGCGTATTTCTACGGTACTGGAAACGTTGAAAAAGCAAGGCATGACCATTGAACGCTTCAACTTAAACAGCGCACCGGCGGAGTTCATCACCGACCAGACCATCAACGCCTATATCAACGAAAAAGGAGCAGAGGGGCTTCCTGCTGTGATGATCGATGGAAAAATTACGATCACAGGACGCTATCCTACCAATGAGGAGTTCGCGGCGCTGCTTGGCCTAGCCAAGGATGCACTGCCTAAGCAGAATCAATCCCCATTCGACGGTTGTTGCCGTGAAGGGGGCTGCTGCTAAAATGAAATTATTCGATCCCCATAATATCCATCTGACAAAATATATTTTCTACACCGGCAAAGGCGGCGTTGGCAAAACCAGCGTTGCCTGTGCCACCGCCGTATCTCTAGCAGATAGCGGCAAACGTGTGCTGCTTATTAGCACCGACCCGGCATCCAACTTACAGGATGTGTTTTCCATGGAGCTGACCAATAAGGGAACCCCCATCTCTGGTGTGCCGAATTTAGTTGTAGCAAATCTTGATCCCATACAGGCGGCTGCCGAGTATCGAGAGAGCGTAATCGCACCCTATCGCGGCAAGTTGCCTGCATCCATCATCACCAATATGGATGAACAGCTTTCCGGCTCCTGCACCATAGAGATTGCAGCGTTCAACGAGTTTTCCAGCTTCATCACGGACGAAACAGTGCAGCAGGAATACGATCATATTATTTTTGATACCGCCCCTACCGGCCACACCCTGCGTATGCTTCAGCTCCCGTCCGCATGGAGTGATTTCATAAGCGAAAGCACCCATGGCGCATCCTGTTTGGGTCAGCTCTCCGGATTAGAGAGTAAGAAAAACGTTTACAAGCAGGCGGTAGAAACATTGGCAGACGGGAGTCTAACCACATTGATCCTTGTCACCCGTCCTGAACCTGCGCCATTCAAGGAAGCGGAAAGAGCTTCCGGCGAACTTTCCGCGTTGGGCGTAGGCAATCAAATGTTGATTGTCAACGGGGTGCTGCTGGAACACAGTGATGCCTTATCATCCAGCTTATACGAAAAGCAGCAAGCTGCCCTCGCCGCAATGCCTGAACGCTTGCAAGAATTCTCGCTCTACATGGTTCCCATGCGGGCCTATAATGTCACAGGGATTGAAAATGTGCGTGCATTGCTGCATACCGACCGTGTGGCCACCCATGCACAAACACTGAACGCCGTTCAAATTCCTGTACTGAACGATGTTATAGACCAGCTGGCGGAAGAAGGCAAGCGCGTCATTTTCACCATGGGCAAAGGCGGCGTAGGCAAGACTACGGTTGCCGCCGCTGTTGCGCTGGGGCTTGCAAAGCGCGGAAAGAAGGTCCATCTTGCCACCACAGACCCCGCTGCGCACCTAAAATTTGTGCTAACCGAGACCAATGGCATATCCATGAGTCATATTGATGAAGCCAAAGAGTTGGAAAACTATCAGTTGGAGGTGCTGGAAAAAGCCTGTGCCTCCGGAATGAGCGACGACGATATCGCCTATGTGGAGGAGGATTTGCGTTCTCCCTGCACACAGGAGATTGCCGTATTCCGTGCCTTTGCACAGATCGTGGAAAAGGCTGACGATCGGGTGGTTGTGATTGATACCGCCCCCACCGGTCATACCCTGCTTTTGCTGGAATCCACACAGAGCTATCATCATGAAATAGAGCGTACCAAGGGAGAGATTCCCGAAGCCGTCAAGCAGCTTCTGCCCCGGCTAAAATCCAACGAAACCGAAGTCATCATTATGACATTGCCGGAGGCAACACCGGTTTATGAGGCGCTGCGTTTGGAGGAAGATCTAAAACGTGCGCGTATTGCCGTAAAGTGGTGGGTTGTTAACCAGACGCTTTATGGCACAAACACAACCAACCCCATGCTGAAAGCAAAGGCCGCTGGTGAGGTAGAGTGGCTTAACTGCGTTGATGAGCACACGAAGGGCAAATTTGCACTGATTGCGTGGAGTGCAGAAGAACTCAAGGGCGACCGTTTGCTCATGCTGTGAGCAGGCAGTCACCCTGTAGAAGTCGCATTTTATAGATCTGGCTACTCATAAACTATGAATGCGGGCAAGTCTGGATGTTCAATTGGATATTCGGACTTGCTCTAATCTTCGTGGTGTTAAAAACGGGAAAACAGTGGTTGAGGCTGATTAAGAACCCGTGTAAATGGCAATAATCTCCATATAAAACAAGTGGAGGTTAATTAAGATGAGACAGTCAAAAAATATTCTTACAGACAAGGAAATGGAATTGGTTGGCCTTTTAATGCAGGACTGCCAAAGCACGGGTGATATTCAGTCGAAGTTAAAACGTCTTTTTGCGGGAGCAATTGAGCAAATGCTAGAAGCCGAAATGGAGGAGCATTTAGGATACGAAAAACATAGCACCGAAGGAAACAACACCGGGAATTCCCGCAACGGGTATAACCACAAGACCATCATTAGCGATTACGGCGAGAGTGAAATTGCCGTACCCCGGGACCGTAACGGAGAGTTTGAGCCGAAAATCCTCGAAAAGAGGCAGACAAGGACGGATGAAGTAGAACAAAAAATTATGGCGATGTATTCAAAGGGAATGAGCCAACGGGACATTGAGGATAATCTGCGGGAGATTTACGGGGCGGAAATATCGCAGGCGCTGATTTCTAAGATAACGGACAAAATCCTTCCGGAAGTGAACGAGTGGCAGAACCGGCCGCTGGAGTCTATTTACCCAATCATCTACTTTGACGGGATCATGTTCAAAAGCCGAAAGGACAACCAGATTATTAACAAATGCGTCTATTCAGTTCTGGGTATTGATATGAATGGACAGAAGGACATTCTGGGCATTTGGATCAGTGAAAATGAAAGCGCAAGCTTTTACGCATCAATCTGTTCAGACCTGAAAAAGCGCGGTGTGCAAGACATTTTTATCGCCTGTCATGATAACCTGAGAGGACTTGGTGAAGCCATAAATGCGGTTTTTCCGCAGACAAAGCAACAGCTCTGCATAGTTCATCAGATCCGTAATTCCACTAAATTTGTGCAGTACAAGGACAGAAAAACAATCTGCACAGACCTTAAAAAAATCTACGGTGCAGTAAATTTAGAAGATGCAGAGTATGCTAAGGAAGAATTTAGGGAAAAATGGGATAGGAAGTACCCATCCATTCTGCGGTCCTGGGATGCTAACTGGGCAGAACTTACCACGTTTTTCAGCTATCCCGAACAGATCCGACATTTAATTTATACGACAAATGCGGTGGAAGCATACCACAGAATGGTGCGGAAATTTACAAAGACGAAATCCATTTTCCCCACCGATGATTCAATCCGGAAGGTGGTATTCCTTTCGGCTAGGGAAATCACAAAGAAGTGGACGCAGCCATCTAGGGACTGGGCAATGGCGTACAGCCAGATTATGATATTCTTTGCAGACAGGTTTGCGGCATAGGGTCTTGAGGGCTCTGCCCTCAAACTCCCGAGGTTTACCGCTCAGGGCTTACCGGTGAAATGAAAAACGGCAGACCCACAGCCCGCCGTTTCACCGTATAAGCCACAGCATGCGCAGGGTCGCTCCTCAGCGTTGCCCGATTTATGCTGCAATAATAGTATCGTCAAATTTTAGGATGATTATTCCATTTACACTAAAGAATGTTCATACCCCAGTGGTTGTTTCCACCGATACTGTACATTAAATATTAGCATTTATTTCAAATCCATTCACCAAACGCACCGTCAATGCTTCATCCGTTCCTATGGATATTCGGTCTATAACTGCTGCCGCAAGCCGATCATCGTATCCGAGGTTTCGCTTCATGTGGCTGTCCAATATTTCAAATATTTCGTTCATTCTGCTGTCGTCCCTGTTTATCACAGAGATGCGTTGCCTGTACTCACGTAGTTTTCCGTCTATATCCGCCTTTTCCTTTACGGCTGCTTGCAGTTGAATCGCTGTTTCGTCGGAAGCCCCTTCGAGCATCTTATCGGTTAGACTGCTGAGCAGGGAAGCCAGTTCTTCCCGTCGTACTTCAAGACTGGCGATTTCACCCTCAGTCTCGCCTCCGCCGACTACCGCCGCTGTGGATTCCTTTACAAATGTTTCTACCTGATCCCACGTTTCCGTTATCCTCATCAAAGCAGCTACAATTGTGTTGTGCAGCGCAGGCTCGTCGATGGAGGGCGATTGTTTGCAGAATTTCGTTCCGTTTTCCAACCGGCTGACGCAACGCCACAGAATACGCTTCTTCCCGTTGCGCGCCCAGGTCACCCGCTTGTACGGCGCTCCGCACTCACCGCAGATTAGCTTGCCAGTCAGCGCATACTTGCTGGAAAATTTGCCTTGTTTCGTCCTGCCGTTCTTCTGGTCCACTCGCTTGAGGCTGCTCCGCCGCGCCATTTCTTCCTGCACCCGGCTGAACATCTCAGGGGATATGATGGCTTCATGGTTATTTTTAACCAGATACATAGGCAGTTCGCCGTTGTTCTTGCGTACCTTCTTGCTGATGCAGTCCACCGTATAGGTTTTCTGCAGCAAAGCATCACCTTTATATTTCTCATTGGTTAGGATACTCAGTATTACGGTATGCGCCCACTGCTTTATACCGCGAGGGGAGGGTATTTCGTCCTCGTTAAGTTCATCCATGATGCGCTTTAGGCTATACCCCGCAAGATAATCCATGTAGATGCGCCTGACAATTTCCGCTTCCTGCGGGATAATCTTGGGATTTCCATCTTCGCCACGCTCATAGCCAAGTATCTTCTTATACTGAAAATGCACTTTGCCGTCCCGCATATTTTTCTGCATGCCCCAACGTACATTGGCGGACAGCGATTCGGATTCCGCCTGGGCAAAGCCAGCAAATAATGTGATTAAAAATTCGCTGGTTTCCTTTAGTGTATTGATGTTCTCTTTTTCAAAGTAGACGGCAACCCCGCGGGATTTTAACTCTCGCACCGTGTTGAGACCATCCACCGTATTCCTTGCCCACCGGCTGACCGACTTGCACAGGATCAGCTTGATTTTTCCGTGTCTGCACTGTCGCATCATGCGGTTGAAATCCTTGCGCTTTTCCATGCTGGTGCCGGTGATGCCCTCGTCCGCGAAGATGCCTGCGAACTGCCAGTCTGAATTGCTTTTAATTTTCTCCTCGTAATAATCCTTTTGTGCTTCGTAGCTGTTGATCTGATCTTCGTCATCCGTACTCACGCGTGCGTAAGCGCATACGTCGATGATATCGCTTTCTTCTTTGCCGGAGAACCTGTTCAGGCGGGGATTGGCAGGGATCACGGTCACTTGACGCTGTGGCATGCCTATGCTCTTTGCCATAACGCTTTTCATAGCATTTCATCTTCTCCTTCCATAAAAATATGATTACCTGATATGGTTGTAAGCCCTATCCCCTTGCAAGACAGGGATATATAAGAAACCGCCTCTCTGAACAGGTTCCAATCCATTTCAGAGAGGCGGTTTTTATCTCCATATTGTATCCGGGGTGGTAGCCTGGGCGGCTCCATTATGCTGCCGTATCGTGCGGCAATGCCCTTAAAAATCAGCCCGGTTGCTTCACTGGGATCATCTGGTTTCTCGATGCTCCTGCTAATATTGTTTGCTAAACGGAGAGTTTCGGGAGTCTGTTCATATTTACCGCAAGGGCATTTGCGAACATCGGCGATCAGCCGGTTCAACAGACTGAGTATGGCGCCGTGCAGTTTGGATTGTGCGATATCTATGCCGTAGCTGCATTCGCTATTTTTACATCGCAGTTGGGTGATTCCCCGAGCAGCAGCAGGGCTGCCGTTACGAAGCAGTCTGCCGTCGCATTCCCCGCAACGGAGTCGTTCCCATAAAATATCGGAGGGTACGTACTGCGTAACAGTGGAAACCATCTTTTTATCATGTACCGCTCTTGCGGCATCAAACTGCTTTTTTGATAGAATGGCGGGATATCCGCCGCCTATGTATTTACCATTCTCCAGCATCCGCTTGACATGGTGCTTGTTCCAGCCTTTTGCACTGTAGGGCGGGTGATTGCTTGTGCGTAATATTTCCGCGATTGACTTGTAGGACTGCCCGCTACAGTATAGCTGAAAAACTTCCTTTATGGCTTCCGCTTCTGCCTCGTAAATGCAGTGTTTCCCGTTCCGTATCCTATATCCGTATGGTATATATCTGTTTTTCATCGCCCTTTAATTCCCATCGTTTCTATAATTTCAATTCCACCTATCAATTGAAAGGCGATCTTCTCCGCTGAGTGAATGGTGGTTCTTTCTACCATTTCCGAAAATGTGTCTGCATCAAAGGCAACCAGAGGCTTTTGTATGTTTTGAATAGTGTTGATCAATTCATGCAGCCCATCTATGGCTTCCGTTAGGGCATCGTCCCTCATCAACAGGTACTGTTCCTTTTGCAGTTCTGCACGTTTCAGGGCAATGGCGTTGCTTTTTAGCTGCCAAGTTTCATCGTCCAGTAGTCCATCCGCACGCAGGCTGTTCAGCATGTGTGCCTGCTCAGACAGCGTTGCTAGTTTTCCCCTGACCGATATCAGTCTTGCATTTTCACTTCTTGAGACTCTCTGCAAATCTTCAAACTGTGTCAGCGCCTGTTCCAGCACCACGCCGTGATGCTCCCGAAGTTTGTTAACCATTCGGATAAAGGCTTCATAAATGGAACTCTCGGCAATCCTAGGCATACAGCATTCCATATGCTGATGATTGTGTTTCCAGCAAACCCAGCAAACATATCCGTTGACTGTGACCCTACGCTGAAAACCGCTGCCACAAATTCCGCAGACAATCATCTTCGTGAGTGAATATCGTTTCCTTTCTACAGGAGCTGAGCGCTTGGTTTCCAACAGCGTTTGTGCTTTCTCAAAAACATCCCGCGTTATGATGGCGGGGTGTGAGTTTCTGATATAGTATTGGTCCCGCTCTCCGCGATTGATCCGGCTTTGGAACGGGAAGGTGTCTGAGGTGTAGGTTTTCTGTGCCAGCGTATCTCCAATATATTTCTCGTTTTTAAGGATGTACTGGATAGACGTATGGTTCCATGATGGACTGACGTCCGGCGTGGTAATGTTCGCTTTATTCAGTGCGAGTGCGATGGGAGTGGTACCCATGCCATCAAGGAAGCTCTGAAAGATCCAACGGACGGTTTCTGCTTCAGATTCCTCAATTGTCAACATCTTTCCATTGAGTATATATCCATAGGGCGCCTGACAGGTGATAAATTCGCCCCGGCGCATCCGTTTTTGATAACTCCACCGCTGATTCTGGCTGATAGATGTGGATTCCGCTTGCGCATGATTGCTCCAGAGCATGAGCAGCATCTCGCTGGTGAGCTCTGCAGTATCAAAGTTCTCTTTCTCACTCTGGACGCTGACTCCCAGCAGTTTAAGGTCGCGCAGAATCGTCAGGCTATCCGCAGTATTGCGTGCGAGGCGGGATATTGATTTTATCAGTACTTTGTCTATTTTGCCTTTTTTGCAGTCGGTGATTAACCTGTCCAGATCATCACGCTTTTCCATGCGTGTTCCGGTCAACCCCTCGTCCGCATAGATATCTACAAGCTCCCAATCGGGGCAGGCGTTCACCTTCTTGGTGTAGTAATCGATTTGTGCCGCATAAGAATGCAGTTGATCATCCGAGTTGCTGCTGACGCGGCAGTATGGCGCCACACACAGCGTTTTTTGTTCCCGCCCTATGGCAGGTATCTCTATGACTTGCGCCATACTGACCGCTCCTTTCGTAATCATCTTGCCTTCTTAGCAAGCAACACTACCACAGAACGAACCGGAAAGCTATGCCAATCGCCGAACAGTAACCGGGCGATATTTCCGAATGATTTTATGATGGATGGCCTCAAACTCATCCTTTGTCAGTTTGCCTTGCCGCATCATGGTGGTAAGCATGGCCCAAGCCATGCTGTAGTTGATCTCGCTTTGCACATCTACATGCTTACTCACCATCTCTGTTGCCTCCCGTAAAATATTCTTGCGGCTTCACCGCCCGTATAAAGGTCGCCACATCGTCCACGCCGGTTGTAATCGGCATCTTTGGCAGCGCAGCAACTGCCGCGGCATGAAACCTTCTGCCCGGCAGCGCCCGTTCGTCTAATATGGAGATCACGCAGGTATCCGTTTCTGTGCGGATGGCCCGCCCAAAGCCCTGCCGCAGCTTGATCTGCATATCCGGCACCGCTACTTTTCGGATAAAGGCTTTGAGATTAGGATGTTTTTTCTTCTCATAGTCGGACAAAGCATCCGGTACGGCGAAGGGCAGCCGAGCCATAATTAGCAAAGATACGATATCGCCGGGGAAGTCCATGCCTTCCCACACTGAGCCGGTGGCAAACAGCACGCCGTTACCGCTTGCGCGGAAAGCGTCAATTATCTTAGGCTGATTCCGCGTTAGTATGAACAGTGGGAATCCGACATTGTTTTTCTTTACCTGGGCGCAAACCGCCGACATTACGGTATAGGCGTTGAACAACACCAATGCATGGCCGTGGGCGGCCCGTATCAGGCCGGTGATATGCTCTGCGAGCTCTGCAATGTACCCGATGCTATCCTCCGGTTTGTGGTATATCCGTTGCGGGAAATACAGCCGGCAGTTCTGCTTATAGTCAAAAGGGGAAGGAGAAACAGACTCAAGAAGGCGTGTATCCACGCCTTTCAGCCCGGCCTGTTCCTTAAATCGTGAGAAGTCGCTTCCCACAGCCAACGTTCCGGAAGTTAGAATCATGGGGATATTTCTGCTCCAAAGGCATTCCCGTACCCGCTCGGGATAGTTGTCGTTGGCCGCTTTCAGCGCAGGCGAGCCGTTCTCGTTCGTATCGGCGTAGAGGATGAAGCCCAAGGCATTTCGATGAAACAGGTTCAGCATCTCCCAGGCATCCATAAGCTGCGAACGCAACGGCGGTGTTATGGCGTTGCCTATGTTTTTGCGGATGGACAATATGGCCTTGATTGCTTTACCGTATTGGTTTTTGCTCTCTTTTGTGAGCGTATAGTCCTCACCCGCATGCTTCTTTAGGTCATGGGCGATAGGCTTAAGCACTCCAGCCAGTTTCTCGGCCGCAAGGACATATTGCTCATGCTTGAGCCCGGTAACCATCGCAGACATATCTTCTATGGACAGCGTTTTTCCAAACATCTGCCGTGCTGATTCAGGCAGCTTATGCGCTTCATCAACAATGGCAACGCAGTAGTCAGGCACCAAGCTCGGGATACCCGCACTTCGGTGTATGGCATCCGCAATGAAGAAGTTGTGGTTGCATACCTGAATCATATATTCGGGGGAGCGGCTGTTTCGTACAAAGCGCTGGTATCGGCAGTCGGTAAGATAGCAGCTGCACATACTTGGTACGCACACCTGATTGCGGTCGTAAGCCGAAAGATGCACCACATCATCCAGATCGAGCTGGGTTTTTAGTAACAGCAGCGCCTGCTTGTTGCGCTCATTCTTTTTCTCCAGATTGGCTTTGGAAAGGCGTTTGATGAGCCTGTCATCGCAGGCATAATGCGACTTACCCTTGCGCAGCGCCGCCTTGAGCGGTCGGTCAATGATGCCGCCTTCCAGCATCACGTCCGACAGGAACGGGATGTATTCATCAATCACGGCGTTTTGCAGTGCGATGCTGGCGGTAGAAATCAGGATGGGGCGCTCAGAAGTGTTCTCTGTATATTTGCGGAACAATATTCCCGCTGCGAGGTAAGCGTAAGTTTTACCCAAGCCTACACCGGCATCGCATAAGGCAATCTTTCCGCTGTCCATGCCCTCCAGCATATCGTGGCAAAGGCGCACCTGCGCTTCCCGCACTGCCATGCCGCGCTGCGGCAGCAGCGCTAAAAAGATTTTATCTATTTCCCCATGGGCTTTCGCCCTGTTTGTCATATTCATGTGTAGAGTCCTTCCTGTAATCGTTTTACAGCCTTTAATTTAAATAAAAGATTAGGCAAGCACCGTACGGCTATGGCCTGCCTAAGCAGGCCGCAGCGTTCCGGCGCTTACACCGAAGTTTGGTTCATCGCTATTTCACCGAATTTATCACCACCCTCGATGAAGGGCACGGTACGGGTTGGCCCGTGGCTTTGGGCCGTCCACTGGCTTTTACCGGAAGTCTCTACTGATTTCAACCTCCAGGCAGCCAACCTGTCTGACGTGCAGGCAAACGATGTGTGTCTTATTATCCTCCGGTGAAAGTCCTGGCGGCGGATATGCCACTATCCGCTTGCGGGTGGAATGAATCGCTATCGCAGATACTACTCTGCAAATCCCGGCGCTTCCTCCGCTTCGCTCGTTTCTCCGGTCGTTTCCCGTACCGTTGTCTATGAAATTTTCAAGGTTCTGCGAGAAGGCGTGTTACCCCCTCACTGTCCATCCCGAAAATCAGGGCAGGTGTACGGAATTATTTTTTAGATGCTATCATTTTTGCTATTTTCCCGATGATTTTACGAATGCGTCCATGCAGTGTCATGACGGGAATGCCAGTTTCATCGGACAGCGCCCGGAAGGAGATGCCTTCAAAATAAATGGCTTGTATCAGACGCCGTTCTTCTTTGCTGAGCAGGGGCAGAGCATCGCGCAGCTGACTTTTCAGCATATTTCTGATTGCCATATCCTCAGCAGACTCGCTATGCTTGTCCGTCAAATGGGAAAGCTGCATCTCGTCCTCTGCGAGCCGTTCCAATGATAAAAGCCGCCCGGAGTCCCGTTCGGCTTGATATCTCTCCCTGCGGCCGGCTTTAGAATAGACCGTATACACCTCGGCGCTGACCTCTATTTCCTGACTATCTACTGTAATTACATAAGTAAAAGAACCGTCTCCGTTCTCATATTTCCTGTAGTTACGTTCCCTTTGCCAATATTTCATTTGCCTTTCCTCCAAATCCCAGATTTTTTAGTGAAAAATCCAAGACTGGAGGCGGGCCTCTGGCCCATAGTATTATGGGGAAAATAAAAGCGCCTGTACGGAAGGGGTTCCGTAAGGCGCTATCACTGCTGCTTATTACAATAATTTTTTTATATATTGATCTTACAGGGACAGGGAAATTTGCCGTCCAAAGAAAGAAGCCATTATTTCGTCCATTGCAAAACACTGACTTGCTAAGAAAACAATTATAAAATTGTATTCGAAAAAAGTAGCACGCGTAGTTTATGCTGTCTTTATTTCGGCTCCAGCATGGTAGATGAATGTATTCTTTTCATAAAGATACTCCTTTCGCTGGAGGGCATAGCGAAAGCCGGTATCCTGATACCCTTGCAGCCCGTCAAAATCCGTCATAATTCGCAAACAAAATTAGGGCCCGACCTCTTACAAGAGGGCAGACCCTACGGAAATTGGCAGCCAGGCTATCATAGCGTAAAAACGCCTTAGACCCTATGGCTTTGCGCCCCCGCCTTTCAACGGGTTTGCCCTTGGTTTCATTGTTTAGTTTCTATTGCAGCTTTTCTTAACGTTATCGCCGGACTGGTTTGTCTTTAAATTTAAATTTGTCATATTAGCGTTCTCCTAATATTCACCGAGTCTCACTATATTAATTCTCCGCTCATATATACTGTCTAGTATACTTCTCGTATGAAAAATGTTCAATAAGAGGTTGAAGTCATATTACTCCAACCCCTACTTTAATATTGAATATTGTGTTAAAAAGCATTCAGTTTTAGTGTGCTTTCCATTTTTCATTCAAAACAAAGGCACTATACACTGCCTGAAGTTTCAGGTGTTACTTAGCGCCGTATGTGTTTTTTTAATGTGAATGGCCTTCCGCTTCTTCTGCAATTTCTTTTGTCTTGTGAATAGTTCCAAAGGGATGCTGCGGAGGAGCATAGATTGAATATAGTTTTAATGGCCTATTTCCTATGTTAATGAGATTATGCCATGTACCCGCAGGAATGATGATGGCATACTGG
Organism: Christensenellales bacterium; assembly: GCA_050945835.1. Lineage (GTDB taxonomy): Bacteria > Bacillota > Clostridia > Christensenellales > JBMNTQ01 > JBMNTR01. Next base: position 158,182 of record JBMNTR010000003.1, read on the forward strand.
CCATCCACTTTCTGCTGAATATTCAATTTATCTTTGTGCTTACCCATTTTCACAAGCCCATACCCGCTATCAACGCGTATAAATTGATCAAGGTTGGAATGCATCTCAAGTCCAATATCGCCGCCGACCCTGATACTCATCAAGGTTGTTTGCAGATATTGCCCTGTCCATAAGGCGGTTCGATAATTGGGATTTAATTTGGCAAAGCGGTCTATGTTTACGATCAAAGGCCCTGGTCCGTAGTCATGTAGCTGTCCATCAGCTGGATATCTGTTCACTGAGCCTGCCCCTTTCATTTTGTATTCTCCTTATACTATATGAATTTTACCGTCCTCTGTGCCAACGATTTTTCCGGAACAAGCAAGAGAGCACAGGATTAAAGCATATATTTACAAAAGCTCAATAAATTTAGAATCATACCGTATCAGCCCGTCTTTTTTCATTTTAGCCAGTTCTCTCGAGAGGGATGTGCGGGAAACGCCGATTCTTTCGGCCCAGGCTTTTTTAGTGATGGGTAGCCGGATTATATTTGAATTTTGTTTTTGCCGTTCGTATTCTAAATAGGTTGTAACGCATTCCCGTATTGTTCTGTTTACGTAGTGTTTGATTCGATCGCCGAGGATGGCGGTGTGGTCAGCAACAAACTCAAGATAGCTTCTTAAAAAAATAGGGTTGTCTAAAAAAAGCGCTAAAATCCGCTCTTTATCAATTGCTAAAATAACAGTTGGCTGCTTTGCGGTAATCGTCATAGGATAATAGGGGCTTTTTGAAAAAAGCAGATTGCCGCCCAAAATCTCGTCACCGTAAAATTCCGCTATGGTCATCAAGTCACCTGATTCATCAATGCGTTCAACGCTCACATGCCCCGACAAAATAATCTCCAGCTTTAAACACGCCTCGCCCGAAAAGTGGATGATGTTATTTTTACCATAGGTGCTAATACGAAAGCTTCCGTCTTTTAAATATGCATTCATTTTCTCCATGGAGAATGATCCCAGCAGAGGGTTTTTTCCCATTAGGCCGATGTGTTTTTTCATTTTGCACATCCTTTTCTTAAAAGAGTAACATTGGTAACACCTTTTCCTCCATTATATTTATATAATAGAAAAATATCAAGTTAAGGGGGGGTATCTATGAAATATGCTGTTACAATCATTCGGATTTTATTTTTGGCGCTGTTCGTTTTTCTTTTGGCGAATGGTCAGATGATGCTATGGTTGGGGCTGTTCGGCATCAGCCTTTTAGCTGCTCTAGTTTTTGGAAGGATTTACTGCGGATATGTGTGTCCTATGAACACATTGATGATACCGGTGAATTGGATTGCAAAGAAGTTGAATATCCAAACGCAGAAAACACCCAAGTGGCTGGGAAATGGATATTTCGCCTGGATTGCTCTGGTCGTCAGCATTGCGGCGATGCTTTTGTTCAAAAGAGTTTTACAGATTGATTTGCCGATTTTGCTAATCTGGCTGGCCCTTGCAGTCCTTATCACGCTTAGATACAGGCCCGCAGTGTTTCACAATCTGATTTGCCCTTTTGGGTCGCCACAAAAGCTGTTTGGCCGGTTTGCAAGACGGAGCAAGAAGGTGAATGCAGCTACTTGTATCGGGTGCAAGCTTTGCGAAAAAGTTTGCACCTCCGATGCAATCGCTGTTGGTGACGATAAAAAAGCCGTTATTAATATAGCGCTTTGTCATCAGTGCACAAATTGTGGGCAGGCTTGTCCCGAAGAAGCCATTCGCTATTCCTAATAAGCTATCCTTATTAAGAAAAAGTCATTAAGAAACCGCCAATCGCAGGATAGGGACTGCGATTGGCGGTTTTTTAATCCGAGAAAAAGGGTGCGTCACTATTAATGAGGTGGTTAAGGATAGAAGCAAAAGTCAATTGTTTAACACTTCTTAATGCAAGTACATATATAAATAGTAGGAGATTTATATTTTGGCCCGGCCAAGTGGTATAGATATCCGAAGATTATATAACAACGTATGGTTGCATGTTTAATTCTTCCGCATAATAAAAATAAAACATAGTGAATAAAAGGAGACTTAAGAAAATATGGATAATTCCCAAAACCCTGACAACACGCAACAAAACAGAGATATAATAAAAGAAGTAGCAAGCATAAATCAGCAGACACGAGATCAGTATGCCTATAAGAAAACGATAGATTGGCATCAACAGTCTGCGGATACTCAAGTCCCTAGCCAGGCGGATCAACTTGAACAAATAATCCAACGTCTAGACAGAATAGAGGAAAAATTAGATAGCTTTGGAAAGATATCGCATTCATAAGAATTAAGCTGCTGGTGAAAAATCACCAGCAGCTTAATTCAGCAAAGGATCGGTTAATCAGCGTTACCGTTACAAGCATCTTCTCCGGTACAGGGGCCAATCAAATGGCCTTGTTCGAATTCCTGGCTGATCGTGATGTTACTTACCTCTCCAGGGCCAACATACGGTTTAATGGCAGATACCAACAGGTTTTCGTGCTTCCAGAGCTTATCGACCACTTTATACACAATCTCCAATACGCAGTTATTGCCTTGCTGGACGACCCGTACATTCTCGATGATAATTACTTTGCAGGAACCATCAATTTGGGCCAGCTCATTTCTGAACGCGTTTAAACCTGCCGTATTGTTTGTATAGAATACACCGCTGGGGAACCTGGCAAACTCATGCCAGAAACAATTGAAGGTTTCTCTTGGAGTAAGCACAACCAGAGTACCCGAACCATAGCGCAGCACTATTTCAAATTCGACATCATTGATGATGCGATCGCACCCAGTTGCCGGGCTAAGGGACTCATCCGCGCATAAAACGCGCCAACTCTGAATTTGGGGCACTCCATCAGGCAGGAAACCACCACGGCAGCCGGCACGCCCATCGGGATTGCAGGGAACACAGGCTCTAAGCGTTCTGGTTGCAACGCAAATATCACGAACATCTTGAACACATATATCATGGCATTCACAAGCGGCCGCTGTTGCCTGATACCCAAAGGCTGTTCTTTTCGCCGGATCCGTGAATATGGCGCAGCACTCACCGCAATTGGGATTCGCTCCGGTAGCGCACGTGGGCTGTGGTAATACATTTTCTACTTGGTTCATTTGAATTTCTACCTTTCTAAATGAATTAAGGACATTGCTCCTTGAAAATGAAGGTATAATAAAGCAACCTTCATTTATACTATATGCTTAAGATTTATAGGTTGTTACCGGGATATTTTGCCGCAACCAACTCCTGCATAAATATTTCAAAAATGCTTTTGTAACGAATATTCACATATTCGTTCAATCGGCATAAATTGTTATTAAGTATATCTATATAAGGAGTAAAGTATATTATGGGCAAAGCAATACGTTATGATGATAGTTTCAAAAAAGAGGCTGTTCGCATGTATCTACAGGGTGATTCATCTGCTACCGCTACAGCCAAGCAGTTAGGCATTAATCGTCATAATTTCTACAAATGGATCAAAGAATTTAACCATGGTGTTGTCGTGCCCCTCATAACAATGGATAGCCAGTCGCAATCAACAACCCCCTTACACAAACCAACGCAAACACAAGAAATTTGTCTGGCAAAAGAAGCGCCAAATTTACAGGCTATATATGATAAAGTTTTAGAGTTGGAGGGTGAACTGTTTAATTTGAAAGCAGAGTTAAATTCCTTGCAAAAGTAAATAGGCTTATAATTTCTACTCCTTCTGTTATGTTCGGTTGCAGATGGAGCGGTTTTGTCTGCCCATGGGGTTACTATTTGGCATTCTCTTTCTCTATATAAAAAGCCCCATTTTCGGCTCCTGAAAACGGGGTTTATCGATAGCTTGAAGTCAACAGTATAGACCGCTGGCTTTTGATTTTATATGCAGAACACTATATGGAAACGGTTACATTCATTCTTCTAGACTGAGCTCTTCTAATTCTGATTTGTTTTGAATGATAATTCTTCGATGCCCCTTCAATTGGATTAATCCTTCTTCCTGTAAAGCGGCCAGTTTGCGGCTTAGGGTTTCCTGCGTCATACCGAGCTGTGAGGCCAGATCTCCTTTGGTCATGGGCAACAGGATTTCCTTCTTGCCACCTGACAACTCCAGCAGAGCCGATGCAACGCGTTCAGTCACTGAGCTTAAACTGATGTCCTCGATTCGGCTTTCCGCTTTTTCCAGCCTGCGGGATAGCTCATCCATCACTGTAAAGGCAATGGAAGGGTATTTGGCCATCAGCCCCTTGAGTCGATCTCCTTGCAGAACGCACATTGTTGTTGCTTCCAGCGACCGAGCATTATCCGTAAGGGGCAGGGATGAAAAGAGAGATAGCTCCCCTATAAATTCCCCCGGCTCAACCAATCGGAGAACTTGTTCCTTCCCACTTGCATTTAAGCGGTAAAGTTTTACCCGACCAGTATAGAGGACAAAGAGGGTGCCGCCCTCATCGCCTGCCCTGTATATCGTTTCGCCTTTCTCGAAGCTGCGTGAGGATGCGATTTCTATGATTTCCAGCCTTTCTTCACGGCTGAGATTGGCGAAAATAGGCACATGCTCGATACAGCCTGCATGACTTTCGCAGTTTTGATTGCATTGCATTGGTACTGCCTCCTCCCATTTCCGAACGCTTATATCCCCTGCCCCTAATCTAGCTTATTATACAGCATCCCCGTTGGATCCGTAAAGCAAGACTGGCTTACCTCATGCAAATAACTCGCCTGATTTTTTTCAATTTTGATTTAAGTCAAATTGTTTTTTGGTAAACTATGATACACTAAGCTCAGAAAGCAAAATATGAAATAGGAGTTGTAAATTAAATGGAAAATAAAATATTTAATGAAGTAAAATCAGCTCATATGAAAATGCTCAAACAGTATGTGCCTATTGTAGCAAGGGTTCATGGGCAAAACCATCCCGAGTTTCATGAAGTCCATCAATTGTTTGACGCAATCAACCAGAAGATCAAAGCAGCAGGATCGAAAAGACCGGATTTAACCGAAGAATTTGCTCGTCTGCGAGATGTTACAGATAGCTATACAATTCCAAGCGATGTCTGCGAAAGCTATGAAGCGGTATACACTATGCTGTCGGAATTGGATAAAGCTTATGGCGTTTAATCAATGATTATGCAAGAAAGAAGGTGATGAGGTGCAACGATTTATACTTAACAAAAGAAATCATATTACATTGATCAGCGCCATTTTAATCGCTGTCGGTTTTACCAGCGCCCTGGGTTTTAAAAACGAGACTGTTGCCGTTTGGGCCTTGGCCATCGCTTCCATATTGGGTGTTGCCCCGATTGCCATCCAGGCGTATCAGGCATTAAGAGTTAAAGTGGTTAGTATTGATGTGTTGGTCACCATTGCGGTGATCGGCGCGTTTTTCATTAAGAACTTTGAAGAATCCGCCATTGTGACATTCTTGTTCTTATTCGGCGCCTATTTAGAGCAGAGGACGCTGAACAAAACACGCTCGGCCATTAAAGAACTCACCGAAATGGCACCGGAGAGCGCTTTAAAGCAAATGGAGAATGGAGAGTTTGAGGAAGTGGACGTCGATGAAGTGGACGTAGGCGATGTTCTGCTCGTGAAAACCGGCGCAAAAATACCGGTTGACGGCAAGGTGTTGTCCGGCGAAGGCAGCATCAACGAAGCCAGCATCACAGGGGAATCACTTCCCGTATCCAAAGAGGAGGGCTCAAATGTATTTGCCGGAACCATACTCGATAATGGCACCCTACAAATTGTGGCCGATCGTGTAGGCGAGGATACAACTTTCGGTAAAATCATTGAGTTGGTGGAGGAAGCACAAGATTCCAAATCAGAGGCAGAGCGCTTCATCGACCGTTTCGCGAAATACTACACACCGGCTGTTCTCGCCTTGGGCATACTCGTTTGGGTATTCTCTCAAAATATCGAGCTGGCCATTACTATTCTCGTCCTCGGCTGCCCCGGCGCGTTGGTGATTGGCGTTCCCGTGTCCAATGTGGCAGGGATCGGAAACGGCGCACGCCACGGCGTTCTGCTCAAAGGCAGTGAGGTCATTGGTGATTTTAGTCGGCTGGATACCATGGTGTTTGATAAAACCGGCACACTCACTGCGGGAAACCCGTCGGTCGCGGAAAAAGAATATTATGGAGATTATATCGATGAAGCATTAGGATATCTTGCAAGCATTGAACGTGAGTCGGATCATCCGCTGGCAAAGGCGGTATTTGAAGAGGTTGGCGAAACGACATTTTCGCCGGTTGAAAATACTGAAGTTATAAAGGGCGGCGGCGTGACGGCAAATGTCAACGGGTATCGAGTTGCGGTGGGAAATGTGGCTTTAATGGAGAGAGAAGGCGTAGAGCTTAGCGAACAGGCAAAAACCGACATCGCCCGCTTCGAAAAAAATGGGAACTCGCTTGTGCTGACTTCTGTGGATGGGCAACTGAAGGTTTTAATGGGCGTACGCGACCAGATCCGCCTCGGCGTGAAAGAAGATCTAAAAAGGCTGAAAAAGCTGGGCGTCAAGAACCTTGTAATGTTGTCGGGCGACAACCAGGGAACGGTGGATGCGGTTAGCCGAGAGCTAGGATTGACCGAAGCGCATGGCAATATGTTGCCGGAGGATAAAGCGGCATATATCAAGAAGCTGATTGAGGAAGAAGGCCAAATCGTTGCTTTTGTGGGCGATGGCGTAAACGATAGCCCCTCGCTGGCATTGGCGCATATCGGCATCGCCATGGGCAGCGGCACAGACGTGGCGATTGAAACATCCGATGTTGTACTGATGAATTCAGACTTCAGCCGGCTGCCTCATGCCCTTGGTCTCACGAAAGCGACGGCCAGAAACATGAGACAGAATATATTGATTGCCGTAGGCGTAGTGCTGTTCCTGCTTGCCAGTGTGTTTTTCAGTGAATGGATGAATATGTCCATCGGCATGCTGGTACACGAAGCCAGTATCTTGGTCGTAATTTTAAACGGCATGAGACTTCTTCGATATAGATTGAGGAAGCAATAAGCAAAATAAAAAGGAGATGTATAAAAATGAAAAAAGCAACCATCCAATTAGAAACATTAACCTGTCCGTCCTGTGTTCAGAAGATAGAGAATGCGGTTAAATCTTTAAGCGGCATAGAGAAAGAAAGCGTGAAGGTGTTGTTTAATTCAAGCAAAACAAAGTTTGACTTTGATGAGGAAAAGCTATCTGTGCAAGATGTGGAAAAGGCCATCACTGCGCTGGGATATGAGGTAAGGAAAACGCAAGTGAAGGCAAAATAAGAAAAGATAATATGATACCCTGGGTTAGGCTTACAAGCTACAGCACTCAGGGGATCGCTTTCGGCATCTTCAAGACGAAGACGCACAAACACTTTGTGATACCCCCCTCCGCTGTAGCTTTTATTGCATGCCTGCTCCCGATAATGAATAAGTCTAGCACCATCGATATATTGCGTTCGGATTAGATTTTTGTATACATTATACTGCCCGCTATACTTTTGGCCCCTGTCATTATATTGATCGTCTATCTGATACGTAGAAAAAAGATTAACCTTACCTTAGACAAACGCCAGAAATATGCGGTGGACGGCTTAAGATAAACGCGTGCACCTCGTCAGCTAGGCCCCGCTAGATTTGTTTTCCGGTATCAGAATAATCTCAAGCAACATTGCCAGTATGGGCTCATAGGGCAGCCCGAATCAATGGCATCACTCCGCCACGTCTGCATTAAGCTGCCCTATAACCAAGTACTTGCCCGGCGCGCTGCCCGAATAGCGGAAGGGATAGCAGGTGATCAGCGCAATAGACTTGCCGTCTAACGTGGGAATTTCGAGATCGACAGAATCTTCAACCGCCTGCACTTGCGTCACGATGTAGGTATATTGGCTTCCGTCCGGAAGCGTGGCCGTGATGCTATCTCCAGCTTCTACAGTTTCCAGAATTCTAAGGTGCGTCCGGTTGCGGTGGCCGTAGATTATGCACATGCCGTCCTGCCCCGGCAGGGCGGATGTTTCCATCCAGCCGGGGCCTTTGCTCAGTGTTTTTTCGTCTACACCATGAGAAACGGGGATGGTCTTTCCATTGATATACACCGAGAATGCCGGGCCAGTAGGCTTTGGCCGGTTGTCAGAATTGCCGGAAGGAGCTATGGATGGTTCCTCAGGAACGATTGCAGGTGTTGCCAAGGATATATCCAGTGACTGAGTAGTATCCGGCGCAACAGGAGCCGCGCTTGCCCGCAATTGTCCATTCTCCATTATCAATTGTCCATTGTTTTGCCGCTGCCATATCATCAAACATATGGATGCGGCGATGATCAGCGCCACCACCGCAATCAAGAGTATTTTACTTTTCATTCGGAAACCTCCTTCTTATGGATAGATGACATAGTAAGCATCCGGTCTGCGGATATACTTGAAGCTGGTTTGTCCCTGCTTTGCCACGGACACCACTACATTGTTCTTACTGCCGGAACAATGGCAGATAAGCAAACTCCCGTCTGTGTTCCTGCCCACCACAACGCCCACATGGTTATTGCCGCCGGGCGGCGAAAAAAACGCCAGATCGCCGGGCAGCGCTTCATTCCAAGTAACCGCCGTAGATTTGGGGAACTGATTGACGGTGCCATGCCCGATGATTCCCACCACGCCTTTATCCTGCGCCGCATTGATATAGACCCAAGTGACAAAGCCGCTGCAGTCCATGCCAAACGGGCGTGTCGTGCCGGTGGTCGGGCTGTTGCCGGAGGTCACCACCCTGGGCGTTCCCCAGCGTGTATCCCAGCCTATAACTTCACTTTTGCCACCCCAAAAATAATTGACTTTCCCTACCAGGCTATGAGCGGTCAGCACCACCCTGCGCCGCGAGGGCGATAGATCAGGCGGCAGGTTGGCTTCAATTGCAGCAATTTCCTCCGGCGTTAGCATGAGATCGGCATCACCCAGCGTCAGAAGCTCCAGCATCAGCTTTCGCATATCCGGCTCCATGAGCGCCTCCAGCGCCTCGATCTGCTCATCAGTAAAATGGTAGAGCATAGGCATTTCTGTATAACCCTTGGCATTGATGTCTATATACAGTATTTTCTCTGTTTCGGGCGTGGGGGCAGGACTTGGCTCGGGAGAAGTAGATGGCGCAGGCTGGGCTTCCCGTTCCTCCACCCTGTGGGTAACGGACACCATATCCCAAAACACCTGCCGCAGCAGATTCACCCTCGCTTCATCCATGATGACTACATCCTGCGGGTTTTCTGGATCAAGGTTGCACTTGACTGCAAACACCCCGAGGATATCCACCCAATGTTCGGCATACTGGCCGCCCGTATTGCTAAAGTAGTTGATGCGGACTTCCTGAGCGTCGCTGTGCCGAGACTGAATCTGCTGCACCCGCTCATACATTTCTTCGTTGATGCTGCGCACGGCCTCGGCCACGGTGGGCGTGCCGTCCCCGCCGCCGCCTACCAATATGCCCGCGGGCGAAGCAAAGATGGCGGCGATGGCTACAATCAGCAGCAGGATGGCAACAACCACCCAACCGCCCGCAGCAATCGCGGCAATCAAACCCTTAGCGGCGGCAATAGCCAACTTGAGCGCTGCCACCACAGCCTTGGCCGTAGCTTTGGCGGCCTGTGCTGTGGCTTTGGCGGCAGCCTTTGCCGTCCTTACCGCCCGCTCCGTTGCCTTAACCGTCTGCTTGGCAGTTTTTGCGGCTTTCTTTGCGGTCTTGACGGACTTTCCCGCCGTCTTAACAGTCTTTTGCGTGGACTTCACGGACTTTTTTGCTGTTTTAACGGTTCCCTTAGAAGCGGTCTTGGCACCATTTTGCATTGGCAGAGGCTTACTTCCGGATTCTGTGCGGCTAGTGTTTCGCAATATCCGCCGCTCCCGCGCCATCTGCTGCACCCGCCGTTTTCCGCTCTCTGTGAACTGGCGGCGAACTTGCTCCTGTGAAGCGCTTTTCGGATTCTCAGCACCCTTGGGCGGATCGGATTCCGGGCAGGATTCACACGGCACGTCCGTTTCCTTTTCCCGTATTTTGATACGCCGACTGATTTGCTTTTTCACCATATCGGCCGCACCCATCGCCGCATCGCTTGCTTTATGGGCGGCGGTATCCATACCATGCTCCACTTGTTCCGCAGCATAATTCTCCGGCGTGCCGCCCTGCACGGCAGGTTCCAACTTCTGACCGGACAGTTTTTCTTTTGTATCATCCATCCCGCGCAGGAGAAGCTGCTTGGGCAACCGGGCAGTTCTATCCATCTCTTTAGGTACACGGGATACAGGCTTAGTCTTGGTCTCTCTGCCCATCTACATCTTTACCTCCTTCCATAACGAGAAAAAGGGCGGCCCGAAAGCCGCCCCAATGTCAATTGTCCCTTGCGCATTTCCCCTTGCATCAGGCTTGCCATACTTCCATCTCGGATGGTTTGGTCGTCATCAGCCTATATGCAGCATTATGGGGATACCTGTCCTGCACAGGCACGATAGCCCCGGCACATTTTAAGAGTCCCGAGCCGGATTCGGCGTTGGTGACATAGGATAGCTGGTTCTCGCTGATGTCCAGCAGCTTGGCCATCTCCAGCCTGTCATTGGCCGCCTGGTTCAGCATCAGCACAAATTCGGAGTTGCTGAGCATGGTGCGCGCCGTATGGCTTTGCAGCAAATCCTCCAGGTTCTGCGTAATGCCGGTGCAGGCGGCATTGTACTTCCTGACACGCTTCCATAGCGTAAACAGGAAGTTTGTAGAATACTCCTGAGAAAACAGCAGATATATCTCATCAATGAATACCCATGTGGCGCGGCCGCGCTCACGGTTACGGATGACGCGGTTGAATATGGAGTCCAGCACCACCAGCATGCCCACCGGCAAAAGCTGTCGCCCAAGGTCACGGATATCGTAGGAGATGATACGGCTGTTGGTGTCCACGTTGGTTGGCTGCGCGAAGGTGTTTAAGCTGCCGTTTGTGAACAGTTCAATGGCCAAAGCCACATCCCTGGCTTCCGGTTCCGGCTGCTTTAAGAGCTCGGCATGGAATTCCTTAAGCGTGGGCGGATCGCCCTTGTAACCCTTCTTGACATAGGGACGGTAGGCCTTCACCGCGCACCGGTCAATCACACTCTTTTCCTTGGCGCCCAGCTTGCCCGCGCCCATGAGCTGTTCACATAACGATAAGATAAATTCGGACTTAAGCACAACGGGATTACCGCCATCGCCGTACCCGGCTTCCATGTCGAGCGCGTTGATGTGGTTATGGCTGGTAGCAGATATCTTGACCACTTCGCCTCCAAGAGCGCTGACCAGCGGCGGAAACTCGGATTCAGGATCGATGATCAGGATATCGTGATCGGTGGACAGCGCCAGGGAGAGTATCTCCCGTTTGGCCGCAAAGCTCTTGCCCGAACCGGACACGCCAAGTATAAAACCGTTGGCATTGAGAAGCTCTTTGCGGTTGGCCACGATCAGGTTTTTGCTGATGGCGTTCACGCCGTAGTACACACCGCCGGAGTCCTGTATCTCTTGTGCCTTGAAGGGCATCAGAACGGAAAGGGCCTCGGTGGTTAATGTACGCAGCGTATCGATTTTACGCAGACCGTAAGGCAGCACCGTGTTGAGTCCGTCGGCTTGCTGCCAATTGAGCGTGCCCAATTGACATAAGTGCTTGCGCGCAGTTGATTGAAGCGTTTCGGTATCGGCGTCCAGTTCTTCTAAAGAATCCGCGACATGAACCAGCGTGAGCACCGCGAATAGCAGCCGCTGATCCCTTGAGGTGAGGTCGTCCAGCATCTCACGGGTTTCCTTGCGCTGCTGCTCGATATCATACGGAAGCACAGCCGAATAATTGTTGTTGGCATTCTGCTTTCGCTGCCAGTTCGCGGCGTTGGTTTCCACGCCCAACAGCTTGTTTTGCATCTCGCGAACCGCTTCATCTAAGTTAACCGGAATGATGTCGATGGAGAGCATGAGCGTCTTATTCAGCTCGGTCAATTCCGCAATCATGCTGTCGCGGATATAGCTGGCGTACTCACGCAAAAACAGTATGCGCCCGTATTTGTTGCCCACGATGAAATGATCCTTTTTAAACTCAAGGCTATCAGGGCAGATATAATCCTTAAAATCATGCCCCTTGCGCGCAGTTTCACAGATATCAAACCGGAATCCGGTTTCTTCGCCCGGCCGGAAAAAGTCGTGAAAAGCCCGCAGTCGCTCCGGAGCATCCAATTCTTCGGCGTGGGAGCCCATGCGGGCAAGATGCGCGGAAACGTCGGAAACGACGCGGGAGAAATAGGCGCGGGCTTCATCAATGTCCTTCTTATGGACGGATATGCTGACATACCGCTCCTGCAGTATGCTGTTGGAGGAGCTTGTAACCTTGCTCATCAGCATCTGGTTATATTCATCACGAAAGTGATCCAACCCATCACTTTTCTTTGGCAGCAGAATGGATTCCTCAAACTGTCTTTTGTTAAGCTGTCTGTTGGATATGGTAATTTTAGTGGTCGCACCCACGTCTAAGGAGTTTAATAGCTCCGAATAGTCCAGGAACATCTCCTGTTTGTCGGCCTTGGACGCGATGGCATAGTTGATATCAGAAAAGCGAACGCTTTTACTGTATTTATTGCCTACTTGAAAAATCCCGTCCGGCCAGATACGACGGATGGGAACGGCTTGCTGCACGGACTTGGGTATAGTAAATCGTTCCTTGTCCTGACGAAGCATGTTGCTCAGCGATTTAATCATGGCGCAATTCCTCCTTGATAGACGAATGGGCAAGCAGTACGGCATAGGTGTTTTCAGCCTTGTACACGAGCTGCCTGGGATACAAGAACTCGGAGCGCAGCCAGGCTATGACAAAGCGCTCGGCGGGCATGCCGTTGTATTTAAAGAAACCGCAAGCGGCGAACGGTGCCGCGCCCAGGATGCAAATCCAACCGATTTCTTCCGTGCCTGCAACGCTCCCAAGCGTAAAATACAGGCCCACGGCAATGAACACCGCCAAGAGCGAGAACGCAAACTGCCTCAAGTTCAGACCAAAAAAGATGGATTCGGTATAATCGCGCACTTCTTTGTTGATGCGTACTTCCATATGAATAACCTCCATATTTTAATGAATAATGGATAATGCATAGTTGACAATTATAGAAGCATTTCGCAACGCGAAAAGTCACATTCATTGTTCATTGTCAATTATCCATTAGGGTTGCTTTTCCCACACAAGGGTTGCATAGGAGCGGCTTTAGAGTTAAGCTATAAGCAAATAAAGGAAATGAGGGGGATTTAGGCTGTGTGGATATTTATCATATTCGGTGCTTTTGTTATCGTGCTATCTATCATCTTCCGCGTTGCGGCAGCCTTCCGGCTGACCATCCCGCTGCTGTACGGCCTGCTGGCCCCGACGCTGTTTTCCAAATGGTTTTACGCCAATTACGATTTGGCGAATTTCATCGGCTATGCGCTGCTGGCGATAGTCGGCCTATCCTGGGTGGTGTCATTGATTCGCAAGATTCGTACCTTTATGGCGGATCGCCGGGAAGAGCGGTTTTCCGATGACTTGCTGCGCGAACGGATACGGACAGCAACAGAGCGGGACGAGAACGGCTATTTGATCGTAGATGCAGACGATTTGTATCGAGAATAGCGTTCTCCCGAGTGAAAGCGACTGTTAGGTAAGCCCTAAAAGTTCTTTGATCAGCCGGTCGCTCATCTTGATTGTGCCCACCAGCACCAGCGCATTGAACGCAAACTCAGCGATATAGTTCCAAACGATGGTCACCGCCGACAGCGAGGGATCGCCCAGCGCAGGCGGGCTTGCGGCGAACACCGAAAATATGATGCAGGCCAATACGATGATTAAGCCTTCCAGACAAATCGCGGCATACGATTTGAGGAAGGCTTTTCCTATGCTGCTGGATGGTTCTCCCGCGAAGGCGGAGAGCGGTATGGGCGCGATGGCGGTCGCCATGTATAACTTAAAAAAGCGGCTATAGACCGACAGAATCATAATCAGCGACAACACCCATATGAACAGACTGCCCAGCAGCGTGACCAGCCACAAGGGTATGCTCTCCCAAAAGGTTACCTCGTTGATTTTGGTGATGATCTCGGCGGGCAATGCCGTGGCGCTGGCTGCCGATAGCCCGGAGGCTGACATCGCCGTGCTGATGCCGCCCTGAGCGATGCGGAATATAGCCATCATCAGGTCAAGGCCATAGCTGACCGCGGCTTTGGCCAATACAAAACGGATAAAGCATTTGATCGCCACTTCCGGTTTTTTTAGTTCGGTGAAGCTGCCCATCGTCTTTACGATTCCCATCACAAAGAACAATACCAGCAGCGCAAAGCCGATGGCTTTGAGTGCGCCATTGATATCGACAATCACCGACCAAATCCCGCCGCCCCGAAAGGCTTCGGGCGACATCGTGAGAAGCTGCCATATCTCGGCCAGCTTCGCGTTCCAAGTTTCCAGCGCAGCGTTCAATTCCGATAGGTAATCCTTTGATGTTATCTCCAGACTTTCCCCCGGTTAGCACCGTGCATGAAAGTTTCCCCTCACACGGCGCCCCATCGAGGAACATTTACATTTTATTCAGACTAGTTTTTCAACATTCGCAAGGCTTCGTAGATTGTTGATCTTTCGCAGTTGTTGGCTTGAAAGGGTTAGTTGCTCCATGTACCGCTGAATCGTTTGCGGCAACGTTGCGTGAATCAACTTATGTACTGCTTCGGATACAAGCGTCAGATTCTGATATTCGTCACCACCACCCAGATATTTGGGCGTTTATGATGACAATGTATATCATGCACGAGCAGCTTTTCTCCTGTGACAGCACATTTGCCTTGCTGGCCGCAGTACAGCGATAACCGGTTATCATTATACTCAATGGATTGATTGGCTACGGGATGCCGCATGAGATAATTCAGCGTAGTCATGTCTATTCCCAGCGACTTATGAATAGCTGCTCTGCCTTCCGGCGTATAGGAATTTATGTTTCTCCGCTTGCTCATGGGGCTTTGATGGTGCGCATACCCAACGGGGATTAGCGCGTTACCACCTATAAAGCGCAGCATTTTGCTCTCTCCGTATCGAGTTTTAATATATCCCGGCATCCTGTGAGATAACCCTTTCTTGCGTATTTCTGCAATGGGCTTTATTCGCTCTTTCAACCTTGTAACTTGGCTCTTTAGGACATGAAAGGACAACCGCTTTAGGTCTAACGCTATACAGGTAGCAAACCGATAATATCTGTGGATTCCCAAAACATAAGCATTGTATCTGCTGACAGCTTCATATTCCGCTGTCTTACTGCCTTTGGGGTACTCAATTGCTACGGTGCGTTCCTTTAGCGTTTCGTGAATTTTCTTGATGGCTTTATCTCGGATGTGGCTTTCCACCACATATTTTGGCTTCCCATTCGGCTCTTTGCCGCGCTGGATAACCTTCAATTTAAAGCCGAGAAAATCAGAATAGTTTTCTTTTAGGTTTACTACTTTTGACTTTTCAGGGCTAATTTCCAGTCCCAGCCGATGCTTGAGCCAGTCGACCGTTGCGTGATACAGCTTTACTGCACTTTTATGGTCGCTGGTAAAGACCTTAAAATCGTCCGCATAGCGCACAGCGGTACAAAGTTTTAAACCGCTCCGTTTTTTAAGCGCCGTATACTTATTGCTCTTACACAGACTTCCGTTGCTGTTGACGCTGGACTGGTAGGCATACCTCGTGGGAAATTCCTCCCACTGGCTTGCTATCCACCAGTCAAACTCGTTCAGTACGATGTTGGATAGCAGAGGGGAAATGATGCCGCCCTGCGGCGTTCCTTTCTCGGGGAATCCAATGCCGGCTACCTCAGCTTTTAACATAGCCGAGATAATGCTGAGCAGCTTCTTATCCCTGATCCCCAATGCCCATATCTGTTTGAGCAGTTTCCCGTGGTTGACGTTATCAAAGAATCCGTGTATATCTACATCCACTACAAAGGACAGGTTTGATTGCTGCATATTTTTCATAACCTGTGCCATAGCGTGCTCCTGACTCCGGTTTGGCCTAAAGCCATAACTGTGATCATGGAATTTTGCTTCGCATATGGGTTCAAGCACTTGCAGCACACATTGCTGTATCAGCCTGTCCAAAATGGTCGGGATACCCAGCGGCCTTTTTCTTCCGTCGCCCTTGGGGATTTCTACCCTGCGGACGGATTGTGGTACATACCAGCTTAGTTTTCTTTGCACAAGCTGTACCAGGCGTTCTTCCGGGAGTTTAGCCAAACTATCAATTGTTTTGTTGTCCGTGCCAGCCGTATGGCTTCCCTTGTTTTTCTTGAGATTGCGATACGCTAACCTGATATTCTGCGGCAGGGTAATGAGTTCTACTAAGTGTTTAAACTCTTTCCCTTTACTGCTTTCGGCGTACAGCTTATCCTGAATACCTTGAAAGTCATAATATTCGGCATGGCGTAGTTTTGTTTTCTTGAGAGCCTTGTTTGTTGCCATAGTCGGCTTCATCCTTCCTTGCGGCAGGTTTCGGCCTTTCTTAGTCTTACTCGAACCTATGATTCACTGTCTGATAAATATTAAGTTGTAAATGTTCTCCGACTACAGCCCATTCCTCCATCGTGTTTCCACAACTTCATAGGTACTATGGCTGCACTTTCACTCTGATTAAGGCAGGTTATACCTTTAGGCTTTCCCTGCCAACACTTCATAGCCTGCAACGGCTCCATGTCCAAAGCTTTCCACGTTCCGATATTCCTATCTGTACATATGTGTCCTTAGGCTGCCCTTTGGGCCTGTGTGCTGGACGACGCCTGTAACGTCGCAAGGTATTTCATAACAACCAATCTTACTTTACCTCACACACCCCGTATTCACGGTCAAGGCATTTCTGCCAAGATCATCTTTAGACCCGTACCTTCGGGCATTCGTCAGTATTTCTACATTCTCGCCATAGACACTTTTGTAGACCCCCGGCCTATAGGCTGCACATTCCACCTCTGGAACGCTTTCCTCGTCATTACACGTTAGGGCAGCTCTCAGCCGACTTTAGCGTGCTGTGTCAGTCCCGGAAGTTGCATTCCGTTTCCTCCAACGCAGTATCAGGGGGAGCGTTTCAGGGCGTTACTCCTTCATTCCACTCCTTAGAATATCAGTTAGCAAATCTTTCGACTTGCCGTTGCTTTTACCTTATTGCAGGCTTATGCCCACTCCAAGTTTATTTGCAACAACGTGTCGCTGCACGGTTATCGATAATCCAGTTTCCTGATCCCAATATAAAACACCTCCAATCTATTGAAAATCCGGGAAGGGCGTGTGTCCTCCCCGGTGATGATGCAGAGCTGATATCATCATCCTGTGATGAGGGTCAATATCTCCTTAGCGAAAGTGATGACGATGCCGCCGGCGACGGTCAGCATCCCATTGGCGCGCTGCGACGGATCATGGCTCTTTAGGGAAAGACCGATCTGCAGGATACCGAACCCGAGCAGTATAATCCCTATGGCGCGTATAACGGAGAAAAGTAGGGTAAGCGCCCAGCGCCTTACCGCATTACTGCGGCAGGTTTCCAAACGCTCCCCCCCGAACCGTACGTACACCTCTCAGCGTATACGGCTCTCCAGAAATCAGTCTAATTTCCCTGCGTGTAACAGGTCATGGCAAGACACGCATAACGCCATCGTTTTTCGCTTGCGTCCAATCATGGCGCGTTCCCATGCCATCTTGCCTTTCAAGTCTTTAAGTTTCCTGACGTGATGAATTTCCAAATCAACATCCACCGCTTCGCACCATTCACATTTTCGCGCTTTGAATCTTGCAATAAGGCTGTTTGCGTTGGTGCGGAAATAATGGTTTGGGACGGAATCAAAGTTACCAGCAGCGATATTTTCATCATGCCGAAAGCCACCATTGTAAAAGAGCATGGTGGACGTACCTCGCTTGGTTTGGTATCTGATTCCGAAATCCTTACCGATTCGATGCTTGTCCCTGATTTTTCCAATGCTTGACTTGTACTTTGCTGCGAACGTCTTGAACATGCTGAACTTCATAATATAGTTGAAATCGTTCAGCACAGATACGTTATTTGCCAGCTTGTAATAGTTGTACAAGCCCCGAATTTCTGCGTTGTATTGCATCAGAATTTCAAGATCATCAAGGTGAATCAGGCGATTTCTGTGGACAGGTTTCCAAACTTCTTTGTTATTGTTGTTAGCGTCGTAGTGGACTTTCAACGCACCATACGACATCAACCGATTGAACCATTTTTCCTTTGGAACGTAGAGCATAATCCGTCCGCTCTTGGAGCGGCGGGTGAATCCACGTTTGTCCATTTTAGGCGTCTTGGTTTTACATGAGAAGATGTCATAACTGAGGAATCGCGCTTTATTCGTTGCATTGGTTATCAGCGTTTTTTCCTCTGACAGTTCAAGGCACAGTTTCTCTTTCAGAAAACTGCTCAAGTCCTGTTTCGTGGTTTCCGCTTCCTGCTTGGAACCGATTACGCCTATGAGGAAATCATCCGCATAGCGAACATATACAATCCTGCGATAGGATTCGTCCATCGGGTCACCGCACTCCAAACTCGTCATCTGTGCGCGGGCTTGCTTCATTTCCTCCTTGGCAATCTCTTTCTGCTCGTCTGTCAACTTGCCCCATTTATCCTTGCTGTACTTCCGCTGTTTGAGATACTGAAAGTGTCCCAGTTTGCTTTGATAAGCCTTACTCCTTCTGCGGCAGTTCCCTTTATTAAAGCGTTTGGCGTATTCATCCATGAACACGTCCAGCTCGTTTAGGTAGATGTTCGCAAGAATTGGACTGATAATAGAACCCTGCGGAGTGCCGGAATAGGTGTTGTGGTAAACCCAATTCTCCATATATCCGGCTTTCAGGAGCTTCCAAATCAGACCGATGAAGTGCTCATCTTTGATTCGTCTGCGGAGAATGTCAACAAGTATGTGGTGGTCAACGTTGTCAAAGCAGCCTTTGATGTCGCCTTCGACAAACCATTTCACTCCCGTAAATACCTTCTTAACCTCTAAAAGCGCCGTATGGCAGCTTCTGTGCGGTCTAAATCCGTGGGAGTGGGTGGAGAAGGTGTCCTCATAAATACTTTCCAGTATCATTCGGATAACTTCCTGCAACAGTTTGTCATTGAAAGAGGGAATGCCCAACGGGCGTTTTTTCTTCGGATTGCTCTCTTTGGCAATATAGATTCTGCGGGCAGGATTCGGCTGGTAGCTGTAATCCTTGAGAGACGCAATCAACGTATCTATCCGTTTGGTACTCATTCCGTCGATTGTCAACCCGTCCGTTCCTGCTGTTAGGTTGCCTTCCTTCGCATAAATATTCTGGTAGGCCAGCAGATAAAACTCCGGGTTGTACAGGTTGCGGTACAGCCGTTCATAGCCATACTCGCGGTTACACGCTTTGGATTTCAAACTTTCCAATACATTTGCGGGACTTCTCATAATGCCTCACGCACCTTTCCTTAATTTGTATTGGGTGATTTCCTGCCACCCTTCGCCATGTGAGCAGAACTACCTGCATCCGAATTTACGGCTTTCCCTGTCAATTCAGGGTTCGCGGACTACTACGGCGGCTCCGTTACCATGCCGGATATTCAGGCTCTACAGCCATAGCCATTTCTGGCGTTCCGGTTTAGGCAATCCCCGTTTAGGTTTACTGGACGTGGCTTGTTGTGATGTCGGATGGGGTTTTCGTCCTTTTCCGCTTATTGCGGCTGGTCGTCACGAGTATTGCGCGACACGAGTCATTCATTTTCCCTGTCGCCGTAACGCACGGCTTTACAACCATCCTTCGCCGTTGGCTCTCAGCTATGCCACCTTGGACTGCCCATCAAGCAGTTTAGCCTTCATCCTCATTCACAACTTTTCATCTCACCGTTCAGTCGTGGGTAGATGGTTTCCCCAACTTACGATTTCCCCAATATGCTACACTCCCCGTCAGGTTTCCCATCAGGATAAATTGGGTGATGACAGTGTGGCGCATTTGCGCCGGTTATACTTTTCCACTGCCGCCTTGCCAAAGGCGGAATCCTACATAAACCCTCGCGACAGCTAGTGGGAAGCTATCTGCCGCTTACGGGCGCACTAAAGTCAGAAAGATTGTTGACAACGGCAATGGGATCGTCCGCCGCATATGCGGTGACAGTCAGGCTAAGAAAAACAACGAGCGCGCAAAAGACGGCAAACACCGCCTTCGTGTTTCTATTCATTTTCATGCGGTTTCTCCTTTGTTTTATTGATGTGTGCGGGTTCTATAGACTCCGGAGCAATCAAAGGGCGCCCATAGTAGATTTTGCGTTTATGCTCATAAGGCGGCGCACCGCTCATTGGGGTGCAATGGATGTTGGGATGCTGCATGAGCGGATATTTCTCGTCCATGCACGGCCCAGCGCCCCGGATGAGCAGAATGGCCATACGGTTATCCAACCGCCGCACCTCATCGGGGGTGAGCAATTCGCGGCCTGTGATTTGGGTGTTGGTGGAGTATGATCCCCGGCTGCCGTGGGTATGTCCATGGGTTTTGGTCTGAATACTGGCTTTCCCAAGCGCCTCGCTGAGATACTTATGTGTTCCGGCCTCATTGCCGCCAAGATAGAGAATCGTGTCGCTGTTGCCGGGGATGGTTTCCCACGAATCCTTGTATAGTTCCTTGATTTGTGCCATGTTCTGAATCACGGTGCAGGAAGAGATATTCCTTGAGCGCATGGTTGCAAGCTCGCGCGGATACCCTTCCAGCCGGATGGACGCGAATTCATCGAGTATAAACCGCACATGCCGGGGCAGGCGCCCTTTATGGATTTGATCGGCGCTGTGGTAAAGGCAGATGAACGCCTGCTGGTATAACAGCGACACCAGGAAGTTGAAGGTGGTGTGGTTGTCCGGTATCACCGCAAACAACGCCGCCTTATCATCGCCCAGAGAAAATAGGTCCATTTCATCCTCACCGGTGATACGCTGTATCTGCGGTATGTTGAACGGCGCAAGGCGCACAGCAAGAGACACCAGAATCGAGGATGCGGTCTTGCCTTTAGCCTGGGCATACACCTTGTACTGCTTGACTGCGATATGCTCCGGGCCTTGCTCCCGCTCCAAAGCGTGAAACAGCATGTCCAGCGCGGATTCATAGTCCTCATCGTTTTCCCTGGCTTCGGCAAACTCCAGCATGCGGCACACCTGGGAGAAATTTTGCTCGTATTCGGGGGCTTCATAGAACAGATAGAACACCAGCGCCTGCAAAAGCGCCGTTTCGGATTTGATCCAAAACGGGTCAGATTCGTAAGATTTGGGCGGCGTGGTGGAGGCAATCAGGCAGTTCACCATACGCATCACATCGGTTTCGTCCCGTAAATACCGAAAAGGGTTGTATCCGTCCGAAGCGTCTAAATTCACAAGATTGAGGACGCGAATGCTGTATCCTTCCTGCCCCAGCAGATTGCCGGTGGCATTTAATATTTCTTGCTTTGGATCGGTTATCACATAATTGGAATTGGCCGAGAGGATGGATGGCAGACAGAATCCCCTGGTCTTGGACGCACCGCTGCCGCCGATGACCAGAATGTTGAGATTGCGCTGGTGCTTGTAACTGTCCATGCCCAGCCGGACATTTCGGGTTAGAGAAATGTTTTGCTTCTGCGCGAACATGGCGTTTACCTTCTGCGGCGATTCCCACCTGGCCGAGCCGTGTTCTTCGCCGTCGCGGGTTTGGCGCTGGGAAGATAGGTAAACAGCGACAGCGCCTATATAGATGGCTGAACAGATAAGCAGGGTTTTCAGGCTGTTTTCTGTCCATGCGATTTGAAAAGGCTTACTCATTGCCTGGGTGAAGTTCTCTAAAAAGCTCGGAAGGCCATCCGAGAGGGATTGGGCGGCAAGAAGTGAAAGCCAGAGGACGGGGATATATAGAAAGGCGAAGAAGAGGATGCCTTGAGAATCACGTTTCAAACGATCACCTCCTGTAAAAAATAGGGCTCTTCGGTTTTTGAAAACCAAAGGGCCTTGGTTTATCTGCCTTTCCCTTTCATACGGGACTTGGGCTTCGCGGCTTGCTGCTTGATGGCTTTATCAAATTCCTCCAGCTTGGCTGTGACGGACGGCTTTTCATTCGCTTTGCTGTTTTTGTTTTGCGAAGTCGATTTGTCCCTGGAGTTTTTGGAGCTTGACGGTGACGGAGCTTCTTTTTTTTTGACGGTATTCTCCTGCACGGCTTCCGTTTCCTTTTCCGGCTTAAAGCCGATGGCGGCGAAGATGCCGTTGGTGCGCTCAATCTCTGAAATGGGCAGTATCAGGTCAACGACATTCGATTGATGTTGTTTGTTGCCCACGCCGGCGTATAGAATTTTGCGTGGCTTTGCCAGCTTTGCAAATTGTTTGAACTGCTCCTTCGGCATGGGGATTGTGCGCAGGTCGCGGGTATTTTGTAATAGTTTTTTGACGCTCTTTCTGCCGTAGACCACCTTGTTGTTCTGGCGCATGGCCAGCAGGAAAGCGGCGACATTTTTAACGAGCGATCCCGTTAGCCGCAGCGCCACCTCACCACCGGACAGCATAATTCGTACCACCTGTTCGGCAGCATCACTTTCGTATGCCATGATCTTTTCTCACCTCTCTTTGTTTTTGTTGAGTCGATTGGATGTCTTGTTCTATGCGGGGCGTCCGCTCCTGTATGGAACGGCACAGGGAGATTTCTTTCCGCATTGCTCTGATTTCTCCGTTGATGTCCGCAATGGCCTGATATGCTTTGGATTTTTCCTCCAATAGCTGCTCTCGGGAAACACCGCAGCCATCCAGCAAAGTGGCGGCATTCACATAGGTCGTGAACTCATCCTCCAGGCCGGGCGTCCCGGAAATGTAAAGTTCTCGGGCTGGACGCAGTGTCTGTTCAGCGGCCAAGGCATCATACAAAAGAATGCGTTTTTTCTTTTGAACATTCAAAATGGTGCGCTTTTTTGTAAGCGTTGCCAGTTTTGTCTCTGCCTGGGTTTGATAGTCTGAAAGCTGCTCCGCCGTCTCGATCCCATGCTCCCATAGGAAACGGAATTGCTCTTTGTACTGTTCAAACTTCATGAGCTCCTGCTTGAGCCGGGGCGTCATCCGGGGCGGATACTCCCGCTTTCTGATTTTGCCGAGCAGATACAGGTAGTGTGCATATAGGGCCAAAAATCCCGACAGTTTGGTTTTGGGCCGGAAGGGTGCATAGGGCCTGTAGGCTGCGGCAACCGGCTTCAAACCGGCTTCAGCGGCTTCAAGCGTGCCTTCAATGGCCGCGCGGATGCCGTCCTCCGTGAAACGAGCGTCCTTTCTGCCGGGGCGGATAAAGTTTTCCGTACCTCTTAACCGAAACGAAAGGTACTTGCCGTGCTTGATTTCATAGCCCATGTGTTCCATAAGCATGAGAAAATGACCATAACCGGCAGCCTGGTCGATAGCCATGCGAAGATCGGCATTCAGCATACCCGCGTAGGTCGGCTGGCCTTTTTGCATCCTCAGCCACTCAGCGTAGGTTACGGCTTGGGTGGTTTCTCCGCGCATAATGACAGACAGGCCGTGCTCTTGACACAGCCGATCAGAGATCCCGCGTATCTGCTCATAATATGTTTTGGCGTTGGAATGATACTTTTTGCCGGTGTACTTATTGACCGAGTTGAAGCAGATATGCGCGTGGATATGCTCTTTGTCCACATGGACGCCGATGACCGCCTCGAAGCCATGAAGGTGTTCTTCGCAGAATTTCTGCGCGATTTCGAGCGCCTGCTCCGGTCGGAGTTCACCCGGTGCAAAGGACTGGATGATATGGTAGCACTGTACGCCATCCGTTTTTCCGGCGTCGATTTTGGTCTGCTTCATGGCGAGATAGGGCACATGCTCCGTTACGTTGTGATAGGCGGTGAGGATTTGTTCGTCTGTTTTATCGCCATTGAGAACATAGCCAATCAGCACATCCAGCCGGGCGCGGCGGGCGAGAATCTTGGTAACCGCCATTTAGCCTGATGCCACGCTTTCCATAAGCACATACACCTTCTGCAGCAAAAACAGCGCCTGTGCGGCCGCGCTGTCAGGGTCGGTTACACCTGCATTGCAGGCACGGGCAATTTGGTTAATATTTGTGCCGATGCGATTGATTTCTACATAGAGTTCATGGATGGCTTCAGTCGGCCGGGCTTTCACAGGCAGGTCCAATATGAGCCGCCGCAGATAGGCGCTTTTGGACAGACCGCATTGCTTTGCTTTTTTGCACAGCATTTCGTGTTCCTTATGGCTGAATACAAAATGTGTATGAACGGCTTTACCGTTTCGCATGGGCGTTCACCTCCTTCTTTGTGAAGATCTTCCGCTTTGCGGCATAGGGGCTTCGGGGGTTCCCCGGCAAGTTGTGCAAAATGTACATTTGCGCTATGCTTGCGAGGACTGCGCCCACGGGCGCTGTCCTCCGGCCCGTAGACGGGCCTTCTCTTTTTAAGCGGTAGGAAGGCTGAAGCCTTCCTAAGTTCTCTTTATATGGCTTTCAAAAAGAAAAATGGTGAGTTTAAAGAGGAAAGGCACAGAGTTCCAGCGATATAATGATCAGCATGAGCAGGCGCCCAAATAGGCGCGCAGGTTTGGAAAAAAGGCATGAAAGAAGGCGCCCAACGAGGCGCCTTGCAGTACTATTTCCAAGAAGCAAGCCCCTGTGCAAAAACACAGAGGGTTTTGCTTCGTTTCGCTAAGATTATTTAGGCTTGTGTTCGCCCCTGGGCGAGAACAGCCGTATGCCGGAATCCGGTCTGGGTTTTTCGCCGCCTGCTGCTTCCCATCCCGCTTTGAAGGATGAGCGCACCATGCTGAACAATGCGGTTTGCGCTTCGTCGTACGCGTCCTGATCAAGGAAATCGCTGAATGCTTTCTCGAATCTGTCTGTTTCCATGCCGCTTGCCTCCTTTCGCAAGCAGCACAATACCGTATCATGCCAAAGAAAGCTATCCCCATTTGCCAAACAGTTATTTGTCCGTATCCGGTTCTTCCTGCTCCGGATCGTCACCTTCATCCAGCCCAAGGTCGTTTTTTACCAAGTTCGCATGGGAGATGCTGCCTGATCCAAATTTATTGCGGATGGTATTGACCGCGGCTTCTAAGCGCTCCAGCCGCTCTTTTGCTTTCTGCTCCTGCTCAAACAATGTGAGCTGGTCGGGCGATTGATCAGCAGGCGTCAGCTTTTGCGCGGTCACGGTCAGCATGCGGATGGGCTTACCCTCCGGCCACGAAGCATGAACCAGCGCCAGGGATTCTTTGAACAGATCTGCCGCCAGCCAGGTAGGCGATGGGATGCCTTTCTGCCGGGTGATGGATTTGAGATGGGTGTCCTTGATGGTCACCTGCACTGAACTGCATTTCATATCCGCCCTTCGCATCCGAGCGGCCACCATATCGCACAGCGCAGTGAGCGCAATGCGGATATCCTCTTGCGACACCAAGTTGCGTTTAAACGTCCTGCCGTTGCCGATGGACTTAGGCGGGTCGCAGTCTCCGGTATAGCGGACGGGCTCATCATCCAAGCCGTTGGCGTGCTTCCATAAGATTTCGCCCATACTGTCCAGCTTGTATTTCAGTCTATCCACGTCGGCATTGGCCAGATCGCCTATGGTTTCAATATGGAGAGCACGAAGCCTTTCCCGCGTGGATTTGCCCACCATAAGCAAGGCCGACACCGGCTTTGTCCATACCACCTGCTTATAGTTTTCTCTTGTAATCATCTGCACAGCGTTGGAGGGCGCGGTATCGCTGCCCAGCTTGGCGAATATCTTGTTCCAGGATATACCCACCGATATGGTTACGCCGATTTCCCGGTGTATCCGCTCCCGTATTTCATCCGCCGCCGTCAGCGCATCCCCGCCGAACAGATGCAGGCAGCCGGTCATCTCGATGAAGCTCTCATCGATGCCGCCGCGCTCCACCTGGGGGCTGTACTGCTGGTAGATGGCGTTGATGTTTTCACAATATTCCCGGTATAAATGGTGACGCGCGGGGCGCAGCACAAGATGGGGGCATTTTCGCTGCGCCTGCCAGATGGTTTCGGCAGTTTTGACCCCTTTAGCTTTTGCCAGCTCATTTTTGGCCAGAATAATACCCCTGCGGCTTTCAGGATCACCGCAGACCGCCATAGGCACTTTCTTTAGTTCGGGGTACAGGCTTTCTTCCACACTGGCATAAAAACCGTTGTTGTCACAGTGGAAGATGATCCTGTCTTTCTTTTGCATGGCCATTTTTTTATCCAATCGTATTCATAATGCTTCATATAGAGTATATCGCAAAACACGCCTGAGCGGAAACAGCTATCAGCGGCAGGGGCGTCTTTGCTCCTGGGTTTTTGTATGCAGCCTTGACGCAATCTGCTTGCTCATGCGATAGTCATCACGGCAGGAGATCATATCAAAATCCCGTGCGCGCAGGAACATCATGGACGCCGGCCAGCCGGAAAGCCGTGTCACCCCAGCCTCCTGGACATATGTCTTAGAGGGAAAAGTCTCACCCGTGGGATGCCGGAATACGAGTTGTGATTCGGCAAGATTTCCATTCAGACAGGTCATGTCGCCCACAGACAATGGATCGCCGTGTATATCGTTCACGCCGATTGGATCGCCGCAGAACCCGGCAAAACTGCCCATCTTGTGGCTAAACAGATAATACTGATCTTGCTCGCCGTCCATGTTTTCCAGTATCTCTCCAATCCCGCACAGGAGCTTCTGCAGCTGTGTGATGCTCAGGTTTTCCTGCTCCTGATTCACATACCGCATGATATCGGCTATTTCACTTTCCGAAGGACGGCGCTCCGCAGGAACATCGCTCAAATCCAGCATCGAATGGTCTGCAATGTACGCCGCATATCGTGCATACCCATATCCTTCGGGGTTAACGCATATGGCTTCTTTGCGATCTGTCGTACAGATCAACGCACAATTCCATACATGGCCATCATATACCAGTTTTGCGTTTTCATGCACAATGGCCCAATCGAACAACAGATTTTCCCGAAAGGCATCGTACATGGCCGGGGAGAGCACGATGGACTTTACAACCCGAAGCTGCTGCCTTTTGTCCTGATGAGCGGCATAGCTTTGCAATTCCTGTATGTTGGGCGCTTTACGCAAGAACACTGCGGCAGGTGGTTGTATTAAATTAGCGTTCATAGGGTTTCTCCCTTCTGCAAGTGTGCTTCGACGCGCTCTTGGGCCAGCTTTGCATATTGCTCGGACACTTCAATGCCCATGGCTCGGTATCCTTCCAGCAAAGCGGCCAGTACCGTGGTACCGGCACCGGCGAACGGATCGAGAATCAGGCCGCCCGGTTCCGCGATGCGAACCACCTCGCGCATGAGCTCCAACGGCTTTTCCGTCAGATGGGTGCGCTGCTGCGGATTGCCGTATTTGAAGACGCCGGGCAGACAGGGCACAGGGCGGTTTACCGGCATAGGGCCGTTTGAGCCCCATACGATATATTCAGATTGCTGGCGAAACCTTCCTTTTTGAGGTCGAGAGTTGCCTTTGTCCCATACGGCTACGCCGCGCCAAATCCATCCTGCCCATTGCAGAGCATCGGTCAATGCGGGGTATTGCCGCCAGTCGATGAACACGCATACCGGCGCACCTTCTTTGCATACCTTCCGCGCGTCGAAAAGCCATTCAGCCGCCCAGCGCGTCCACGAACGCTGATCTTTGGCGTCCCCTTCAAAGGCGGGTGGTGCGCCCACGCCCATACTGGAGTATTTTACGATTGTGGATTTATTTTTCTCGGCCTGCGTTCTGCCGCCCGAAGCGTAGGGCGGATCGGTGATAAGGGCATCAAATGTATTGGGCTTAAAAGAGGATATGAGTTTCAAAGCATCACCGTGGACGATTTCCCACGGCTTGCTTGCTGTGTCTTTCATAGAGGGTACGCTCCTTCTTATTGATTTGTTGGAGTGAAGAATGGCTGTGCATAAAAAGAACGGGTGGTTCTTGTTCGAACCGCCCGCCCTGTAAATGGTCACAAGTATTTAGTTATGTTTGGATGACACGCCTTAAATCGAGAAACGGCGGGTAGCTGGTATGAGCTGCCCGCCGCTTCGTTTTACAAACGTTTCTGTTTTGGAAGAATTAAAAATTGCCTTTGTTCTTTTAACCCCTCAAAGTCCGCCTCGGAAGCAACCTCTAATGTCTCTGGATGAATGGTGAGGATTTGCCTGTTTTTCCTTTGTGCGTAGTGAACGGTATAGGCTGTGCCCCCCTTGCCGCTGCCGTCGTAAACGGCGAGCAGGTGATTGGCACGATCGACTATATAACGGTTGCGCTTATGCATGCAGTCGGGCGTGTATTTTCCCTGCAATGTAATCACATCATCACAGCGCGGCAGCAGCCCATCGAAGTATCTATCCCGTTGTGTGGACGACCATTTATCCGCCTGTGTCTCACAGGGAAGCACAGCAACCAGCTTAATATGAGGGTGCTACTGAACTTTCAAGTCCAAAACAATCTCCGCTGCCCATTGATCCACGCCAAGCGCCATTCCTGTATAAAAAGTGGATACGCCGCTTTTGATTAGCGCACGAATCTGCTGCGCCATCACCAGCTTGAGCCGTATACATTTTTCATTCTTTTCATCGTACCCGAAACTGAATCTTGTGGGGCGATGCCCGGTAAATACACAAGCGTTTGTGTTCACATCTCATCCTCCGTTCAAATACTACTATACATATAGTAACTATAAACAGGCGAATAGTCAAACAGTAACTATGTAAATAGAATTTAAAGTGAAGAGGTGGTGATAAGATGAGTGATGTAAATTCGATTATGACCATTAAAGATTATGGGCGTATCGTCTACCGCTTTGCTGATGTCATGGACAAAAAAGGTATTACGCGCAACAAGTTGGCATCGTTGACCGGTGTTCGCTTTGAAGTGGCAGACCGTTTATATAAAGGCATTGTTGAGCGAATGGATATGGATGTTCTGGCGCGGGTTTGCTATGTGCTGGATTGCCAGGTAGGCGATGTTATCCAATATGATAAAAGCAGCAAATAGTCAAAGTGCCCATTGCAGACCATAATTCTATTCTGCATCTTTTTTTATTATGATATAAACTGCAATATCATTCCCGGCTTATCGGCCGGGATTTCGTGGTTGTGCGGGTTTTTCTGGTATCCGTTTTTTAGCGAGCGGAACTTCATGAACAGGTATCCCCATGTGCTTCGCGTGTGCGATCTCCTGCCGCATCCCCTCGGTGGGCTGCCCATATACGTTGATCTGCCCGCAGCCTTCCATCAGCTTTAAACACATACCAAAGGCTTTCTCGTCCTGCACAGCGTCCTTCGGGTCGGCAATAGGCGGAAACATCAGATGCGGGCAGATAGGAATATCCCCGGCATTGAATATCTCTTTAGCAAGCAGCCGCGCCGTTTCTACGTTGCGCTCCACATCATTGCGCAGCGGCGCGCAGATATAGATGTGTTTCGGTTTCATATTGTCCAGCCGGGCGATGTACCCATGATCCAGTTCCCGCCGGATTTCTTTTTGGGGATACAGCGATGCTTCGCACAGCTTCCAGCTTGAAAAAGCGCTGGTGACATGCACTTGGAATCGTTCTTGATATTCGCGTGCGCAGATATCATAGAGTTCATTCACCTGATAATATTCATTCCAGTGCGCTTCATCCTGTGCAAGATCATAGAGCTCCTGCCGCAAAAAATGCAAGGAGCGGCAGGCTTGCGCCAGCGACGCATAGGGCTTTTCCTTGGTCGTTTTCAACTGGTGGACAAACTTCTCAAGCTCAAGGGCTCCGCCTTTTTTGCGCCATGCAGCCAAATACCACCCGTGCAGCGTGCGCTCCAGTGTGGCCTTGGGCATGAACCCATCCTGCAGAATGCTTTTGTACAGCCGTTCAAAGCCGCGGGTGTTGATAGGCGCTTCCACGTAGGGCCTTTGCTCCGACAGCTCGGTCTGCACATATTCGGATATAATGCCCAAAGCCTGCTCATAGCTTTTGGCAGCGGTTGCCCGCTCGAACATCTCCTTTGCCTGCGCTTCCAGACCATTTTCTTTGAGCAGCTTGGACGCGCTTCCCAATATGTTGAACACATTGCCGTCCATATCTGCAAGCTGCATTGCCGGCTTATCATTCACAGTTTGCACGCTATCTGTATCAATCCCCAGCCGATTGTGAAGGTAGTCGCCAAGCCAATAGCCGCCGAATGCAGCGTAGCTTTTCAGTCGCCACAGGGCCAGCCTGCCCATATCCAGCTTCACATTCTCCATATTGAACAGCATGTTGGTGCGGTCATCATGCTCAAACACATAGATTTCTTTGAACGCATCGCCATTGAGCAGAATACCCTCTTGAGTGAGCAACTCGTTGATGCCGGATACCCACTCAGCCGGATCGCCGCCGCAGCCTTGCAGTATAAGCCCATCCATTCCGGCCATCTTTTTTATTTCCTCTGCCGAAATACGTTTTATGGATACATCATGCATCTATCCCACCATTCCCTTTCATTTTAATTATCAATTCTTCATTATTCATTGTAGTGCCCCCGTTGGCGCTGCCAGCAGTGCGCAGAATTTCCGCAGCTTTTTTGCTTGATCCATCCGCTCCCAGGGCGCATCTTGCTTCATGAAATGGTTGTAGCAGCAATGATCCGCAAATATGGGGCGATGTAGTCCCAGCGTTTGGATCATGCCGAATGGCCGGAAGTCAAACACCTCTTTGATGGCCGGCAATATGATTTCATTGCTGTAAATGCCTGTACCGTGGGTATCCACATTGATGCACAACGGCTCTGCCCGGCCTATGGCATAGGCTGCCGATACCGTGCATTCCCGTGCGATTCCAGCCGCCACGATATTCTTCGCCGCGTACCGGGCCATGTACGCGCCGCTTCGATCCACCTTGGTGGCGTCCTTGCCGGACAGTGCACCGCCGCCATGCAGGGCCAGGCCGCCGTAGGTATCGGCCATGAGCTTTCTGCCTGTGAGCCCGGTGTCAGCCTCAAACCCGCCCAGCACAAACCGGCCGGAAGGGTTGATCAGGATTTCTGTAGCGTTGTCAAAGGGAAAGCCAAACAGCGCCGGTTCAATCACCAGTTTGCGGATTTCATGGCGAAGCTGCTCTATATTCTTGCTTTCTTCATGCTGGCAGGACACCACCACAGCCGCAATACTCACAGGCGTTTTGCCATCGTATTCAACGGATACCTGCGCCTTCCCATCCGGCAAAAGCCCCTGAATCATACCCATTTTACGCACAAATGCCAGGCACAACGTCAGCTTATTGGCCAGCACCACCGGCAGCGGCAGTAGTTCTTCGGTTTCATCGACGGCGTAGCCATATACGATTCCTTGATCCCCAGCGCCGAGCTTGCGAGCAGCGCTGCTAAGAGAAATATACGCACCGATACAGCCCGTTCCCGCACAGTTTCCTGCATCATTTTTATTATCTACCGCATCTGCGATATCCCTGCTTTGGTCGTGAATGAGTATTTCCACCTCGTAATCAGAAGGACATCCGGTATCTCGAACAGTCCTGCATACGATGGCGGGCAGGTCGGGCATATCGGATACGGTGATCTCGCCGACCACCGTGATTTTACCCGCCGTGGCCAGCACCTCACAGGCGACGCGGGCGTTGCGGTCGTTTTTCAAACAGGCATCCAGTATGTTATCCGCAATCAAATCGCACAGCTTATCAGGATGCCCTTCGGTAACGGATTCAGCGGTCAAGATTCGTTTGTCCATGTGTTTCTCCTTATTTGTTTTTCTTTTTGAAATGCAGAAAGACCAGCCCGCCTATGATGAACAGGCAAAGCCCTATGGTTAAAATGCTTTTAAGCGTCATATGTTTTTACTCCTTCTCCCAATAGGGAAAGGGGCGGAATGCACCGCCCTTTTTCATCAGGTTATTCATCGCTGCTTTCTGCACCGTTCTCTCGGTGCAGTTTCTTTCTCCAAAGGATATACTTTGCGGCAACTCCGGCTGCAACAAGGGCGCATATCCCCATGGCAATCAACGAATTGTATTTGTCCGAATCGATGCCCAGCTTCACAGCGGGATTGTTCTCTACTGTGATGGTGAGCGGCATGTCGAAGGTATGATCGGCTGTGATGTCCAGCTTCCGTGCAGGAACAGGGAAGTATCCGTCCGGCGCAGTGGTTTCCTCCAGCCAAACATCGCCCAGCGGCAAGCCAATGACCATCATATCGCCGTTTTCATCCACCATCATTTCGGAGACCGTACCGGCCTCATCAGCCTTATACCATCCATTCTCAAGCTGCGTAAATCGAAGCGTAGTAAAGAACAGGCCGTTTTTTACCTTGAAACTGAATCCCGCGCCGGTCAGCGGTTGCCTGGTATCCGCGTGTATTTTTGTTACCTTCAGACCCGTTGGCGCGTTGGTGATGACCATCTTGCCCGGGCTAGACTCGCTGTGCGCCTCTGTGACGGTGAGTATATAGCTGTTTGCGCCGATATATCCAATGGGCGGTGTTTCCTTGAGTGTGTAATCTCCGCGCTTTAAGTACTTGACGGCCGCCTTGCCGCCGTTATCCACCGCAAAGGTTTCCTTGCCGTCATCGGCGGGAATGAGATGCCCGCCATCCGTCCTCTTCAGCCTGACCGGATTGCCGTCCGCGTCCAGCAGCCCAAACACCACGCCGGGGATGGGCTCATCGGTGTACACATCATACTTTTCGATGATTACCATAGTGGGTTCATTTTTAATTTCAGTTGCGCCGGTTACGTTACCGTACTCATCGATGGAGAAGGCGAACACCTCGGTGTTGAGCGCCCAGCCATCCGGGGACAGCGTTTCAAAAAACGTATAGTTCCCGGCAGGAAGCTCGCGCAGTATGATGCAGCCCTCGTGATTGGTCTCACCCTCGAACACGACTTCACCGAGCGCATCTTCCACCCTTATCACGGCTCCAGGGAGGGGGTTGCCGTCCGATAGGTCTGTCTTGGTAAGCTTTACGGTGTTGGCGGTGTTTTCCTTTTTGAAAGAGGTTACAGGCTTGCTCTCCGCCGTGAGTTCAAAGACCGTCTCCTCGTCCATAAGTATAAAACCCGCGGGAGCAGCCTTTTCCCGCAATATATATTGACCCAGCGGCAGATTACCGCTTGCTCCATATCCGTTTTCATCCGTAGTAAATGTAGCAACAACCTTGCGGCCGTTCTTTGTCAGCACCTCAAACACCGCACCGGGCAGCTTGCGCTTGTTATCTTCGGCATCGGACTTAATGACAGCCACACGCCGCTTTTGCATATCGTTCCATATCGGTGATTGCTCATAATCGTCATTTATGAAAATGATATCCGCATCGTTCTTACAGGTCAGGTCGAGTTCTTTTTCCAGCGTGGGCGGGATGTATTCATACGGATTAGACAGCTCTTTCACATAATACATAGCCAGCGGAAGGTCTGCCGTGGTATAGCCCTTGCCTTCCGCATCGGTAGTGATGACATCCACCAACGCATCTGCAAGGATATCTCCGACAGCGTATCTGGTGTATACGCCAAACACAAAATCTGTGCCATAGTCCTCGTAGAAGCTGCCGGTATCGGTGTTAAAATACTCTGCCATCTTGAGCAGCCTGATTTCAACTTTCTGGCGCTGGTTGTCCGGCGATATGGATGCTGAAACAATGTGCGTAGTCTGATCCTGATAGGCAAGCGTTACTTCATGGGGCGTGTCGCTTAGCACAAAGCCATTCGGTACGAATTTCTCTACGACATGATATTTCCCCAAATGCAAATTGGGCGTCATAGCGCTGCCGTTTGCATCGGTGGTCAACTCGCACACCTTCTGCCCGGCCCTGTAGTACACCGTGCCGTCCGGCGTGCCGACGTTCTCTGCGGCGAACACCTCAAATACTACACCCGCTAATCCTCCGGTTTCGTAGAGGGGAATGTACTGCGTGCCGTACGGCGTTTCTTTTTCGGTAAAGCCTGCAAGCTGCTCACCTGTTTTCTCGACGGTAATCCTGCCCATCGCCGCATAGTTTTCCAGTGTGACGGTGATGATGCTGTTTTCTGCCGAATCTTCATCCACCATAAAAGGCACGGGATGATTATTCAGGAGATACCCAGAGGGAGCGGTTACTTCAAACAGCTTGTAGCTTCCATAAGCCAGCTTACCGGGAAGATACAGCGTGCCGCTTTCGTCCGTTACGAA
Organism: Christensenellales bacterium; assembly: GCA_050945835.1. Lineage (GTDB taxonomy): Bacteria > Bacillota > Clostridia > Christensenellales > JBMNTQ01 > JBMNTR01. Next base: position 192,340 of record JBMNTR010000003.1, read on the forward strand.
CTCTGACAGGGCATGCGGCTGCGGGTACAGCATGTTGAAAGAAACCGTATTGCCTTCGCTGTCCTCAATGCGGAAGGTGGTGCCGGCCACTGGAATCACCTTGCCGGTATCCGCATCCCGTTTAACCAGCCGAATCATCATCTCCACCGTCTTATCTTCCAGGTTGTAATGGTAAGTCTTTTCATTCTCGGAGACGAACACATCAAACGGCTGCACCTTCATATATCCGTCCGGCGTTCCCGCTGCTTCGGTCACGGTATACAGACCATAGGGCAACGCCTTGGATACAGCCATGCCGTCCTGATCGGTGGTGAGCGTGTCGTATAGTACGCCACTGGATTTCAGCCTGATTTCAAACACCACGCCAGAAAGCGGCGGCTTGATCTCCGGGTCGAGGTCTGTCCCGATGAGTTCCCTGGCTCCAAACTTCACAATACGGATTCTCCCTTTTTTAACGGTATCCGTTACGGTCTGCGCCGCATTGGTGACATCCGCATTTTGTCCGGCATAAGAGAGCGTAACGGAATATGGGGTGCCGTTCAAAAGATATCCTTCCGGCGCTTGGGTTTCAATCACCGTGTAATTCCCCAACGGCAGATTTTTGGATTTCACAACCCTTGTGCCCAGCGCGTGCAGGGTGTCCACCACATGGCCGCCTTTATCCTGAATCACATACTTGGCTCCATACAAACTGGCGTCTCCCTGTGGGCTGGCGCCCGTTTCGGCGTCCGCTTTGGTGATGGTGATCGTACCTTCCTGCGGCTTGTTGGGGATGGAAGCGGATGCGTACACGATGGGAACGCTCTGCCCGGCATAGGCGAGGGTAACCGTTCGGCTCTCTTTTGACAGCACGAACCCATGCGGCGCACTTGTTTCCTTCATGGTATATGTCCCCAAAGGCAAATCAGCCGATGTACCCTTGCCGTCCGCACCGGTGGTGAGGGTCGCAACCAGCGTACCCGATGCATTGTACACGCCAAATTTCGCCCCCAAAAGGGAGTAATCGCCCATGGCAGGGTTGCTGTTGGTTTTCTCCACCGTAATCCGGCCCCGGGTCGGCTGGTCGGGTACCGTGACGGTGTAGGTGGCGGACACGATGTCTGCGGTAAACACCTGGGAGTTGACCACATAGCCGCTTGGGGCAGTGATCTCCTTGATATAGTACCGGCCGGCCAGCAGATCTCCCGATGTGACGCTGCCATTGCCGGCGGTGGTCAGCCTGGCTACTTCCTGGGTGCAAGCGGAATTGGCGTAAACACCGAACACCGCGCCGTTTAAGCGATTGCCGTTATCCGAATCGGTTTTGATAATCTGTATTTTGCCGTAGGCTGGCGTAGAAAGCGTAAGCGTGCCTTCGCCTACACCGTGATACCCGCTCGTTCCCACAGCCACAACGTTTTGAACATTGCTGTTATCCGAAACGTACATGAACATATTGGCTGTGGATCGATTATCTCTGCCGGTGGCCTTGAGCCGCACCGTCTGGTTGCCGTATGCTTTGGGAATTTTAATGGTCAGCATATCGCCGCTTTTGCCCGAAAACCCGCTTACCTGCGTCCCGGATGGTAAATTGCTCTGATCCAGCGTGTACCCGCCGTTGCAGTTTACGAGCGATACTTTGGCTGTGCCGGTAAAGTAGGCGCTGCCGTCATAGGACAGGCTGAGCGTGGAAGGGGAAAAACTGACACTGTGCTGCAGCGGCTGCTGCACGCGGGCAAGCGCTACCAGATGGTCGGCGAAATTCAGCACCGCTTGGTAGCCGGACTTGGCGCGGACGCTGTTGGGACGCTCCAGCCGATTGGTGAAATTGTATTGCGAGCTGTCGCCATTCTCCGACAGCCAAAACCGAAAGGCGTTTGCTGTGGCATAACGCGCCTGATCCGCTGTAAGGCCGCCTGTAGATGCGGGATAGCCGTTTTGCAGTATGATTTGCAGACCGGTGTAAACGCGGTAAGAATAATAATCTGAAAGCTCACGCTTCGAAAACCCATTGCCTGTGTGCGGGCTGTCCATGCGGTGCTGAAGGCAATAGGCGATACTGCCGTTCTCCACCACCCAATGGTGCGGTGTTTTTAGGCTTTCAAATGTACCGGAGCCGGATAGATAGTCAAAATACATGGTGGTGTTCTGTGTTTCGACATTCACCCTGGCCAGTGCGAACGCTGTGGTTGCAGGCACGAACGCGCCAAGCAAGGATAGCGCGCACAGCAAAAATACCAATGCGCGCTTGATATGTATCTTCATGCGCTGAATCTCCTTTTCTTTTTTAATGAAAGAAACACCGGGCGATTCGCTCCGGCGTATGGTTAGCAGATATGAAATGGCCTGTTAGGCGGCACACGCCTTTGATGCACGAAAAAGCCGTCACCGGCCCTTGTTCTTTGGCTTGTGGGGCTTGATGTTCCCTTTGTTTTGCTGCCAGTTGAAATCAAGCTGCCGAAAACTTCTGTTATTTAGCGCTTCCAATGCGGCAATATCCTTCCGTGTGGTGTGCAGGGCTTCATACAGGGGCTGGATAGGTATGCCGTTTTGCCTATACCCATCCAGTATGCCGTTAAAATACCAGCTTGTGGGTTCCTGCGGTATCTTTGCGTGCGCCGGCGCCATGATATATGCCATCACCCGGTAGCCTGTGTTGTCCTTTTCGTTTACAACCACCACGGATTCTTTGTTATATAGATGCGGGTATCCTTCATAGCGGTCGAGCGATTGCTCACATATCGGCGTTAAGTCCCACAACAGCCCGTGTACCTTGGCGCCCTTCTTGGGCAGTATGGTCGCCACACCGCTCATGCCGCGAAAGCTAAGCGCATACCCCCGCAGCGTTACGGGCATGATCGGCACGGCATTCGGGCAGCGCCCGGCCATCTGGTCAAGGTTGATGTTGCTGCCATAGGCAAAATACAGCCGTTTACGCATGATGGTTTCCATCGATGATTTCCAGCGCACCGATGTCCGCCAGATGCCGGATCATGGCTTCGGCCCGTTCGTCCAAAGTGCCGCTTGGCAGTTCGCAGGGCAGCTCCGTCATGCGTTCAAAAGTATCCCGCATGTATTGTAAGAAGCTGACCGAATCGGCAAACGCGCTGCTGTCAAACGTTTTTCGCCGGAACTGGTCTATGATTTCAGAAGGCGTACCCTCAAACACTTCCTCCTCAAATATGATCTTCATACTCACCTTCACCATCCTTTCTTACGAGAATTTTTCATTGTCAATTCTCCATTATCAATTGTCAATTGCAGTCTACCGTCCTTCCCGCTGCTTTTTCTTGTTTTTGTTCACTTCATAGGAATCCTTATCGTACCGCCAGGCGCGGTCGCCATCAAGATTGGATAGCAAATGCTCCCGGACGGCTTTGAATTCTTCGCCATTCAGTCCCAAACGCAGCAGCCATGTTCGGAATGTGAATGCGGGGTTATCGCTTTCGGTGCGTTTCATCACCGTGCTGCGCTGGGCGATGGCTTGTGCAGACATTGCAAGGCACAGGACGGCATAGCTTCGGATTCGCCCGGCGTGCAGCGTGGCATTGAAGCAGCGAAACTCTACCGTGCCCCTGTAAAACACCGAGTGCAGGTTCAAGGCATAATACCGTGTCCAGTGATAATGGTCGTGCCTTTGAATGTTGCCTTCGTACCAAATGGACTCCAGCCGCGTTAGATCCCTGGTCTCGTCGGAAGAGAGCCGCCTTGCCTGCTGCAGCATGGGTTCGCGTACCTTCTGACACCAGCGGGACGCTCTGGATTCATTCACCTTGAGCGCTTTAAACAGCATATCTTCCTTCTGGTACATGATGCCGATCAGATTTTTCAGCGAATTCCGGTTATGATTCGCCGCATCGACATGAACGTGCATACCGCAGGAGCTGTTGACTTTGGCTCCGGCCATGCGCAGCGCGCGGATGACCTCTTGCAGCTTTGGAATCTCATCGTATGTCAATGGCGGGGAGACCAACTCCACCGCATATTCCCGTCCTGCGGATACGCTGGCGTTTTTGCCCGTTACCTGTTCGCAGCGGATACTGCTGTCGCTTACCAGCCGCCACGCTTTGCCTTCCCGGTCTTTTACCTCCCATGCATCGTACCCGCCGCCGACATGCCGGGGTATGGATTCAAATAAATCCGAGATTGCTTCGGCTGCCTGTTTGCGGGTAATGCCGGTCATCTCATCCTCCACACCGAATTTTTGCTCCTTCAGCATGACGCGTCACCACCTTTTTGAATGGATAATGGATAGTTGATAATTGATAATGAATGTAATTTTCGCTTGGCGAAAATCTTCAAAACATTGTTCATTATTCATTCTCCATTATTAATTGCTCGTGCAGCGCACGAAGCTTTAGCCCAATGGCATGCACGACATTGACGGTTACCGAGTTGCCCGCCTGCTTGTACGCCTGGGAGTCGGATACCACAGCCAAAACCCGGTCGATTTGTTCTTCATCAAATCCTTGCAGGCGAAAACACTCCCTGGGCGTTAACCTTCGTATGCGGCCATATCGCTCCATCACGCCTTGCGGCTGGCAGGTCAGCGTTTGTGATATGCCTTTTCCCACGCGTCCGCGCCTTGTATTGCTGCCCGGATAACATATGCTCACGCCATCGCCGGGCCGGGCTTCAGCGTATCCTTTCTTTGTCGCTTCCTTGATAAGCAAAACACCCGACATCTCGCCCTTATGATGGCTCATACCGGACTTTCCATAGTTGGCAGTGATGCATCGGGCCGTATCCGTAACCTGCGGATTGCCGATGGTCATGTCCACGAACACCGCGTTTTGTGTCTGGTTGCGGTTGAGCCCGCGGAAGTTGCTGGCATTGAGGGAATAGGCTGTGTCAAGTTCTTTTGTGACGCCGTCTTTACGGTTGTAGCCAACCGCGTACAGCCCCGTTTTGCCGCCCATTCCGCCCGTACCCGAGGTCAGGGTGCAGGCGAGCCCTTCGGCGCCGTAGATTCTTGCGCCCTGCCGCTTTCCGGCGAGGTGTACAAGAGCCTTTGGATTTGTTCCTGCGAAAGGAAATATTTTTCCGGCGCATCGGGCGTCAAGATATCCGACAATGAACACCCGCCGCCGGGACTGGGGGACTCCGTGATCTTTAGAGTTGCGCAAAAACCATTCACAGCAATACCCCAATCCGCATAAAACGGAGAGGATTTCCGCAAAGGCGTACTGGCCTTGGGCTGTTTTTGAACTGAGCAATCCCGGCACATTCTCAAGCAGAAAATATGAGGGCTGTTTGGCTTGCAGTATTCGGGCAATCTCATAGAACAGAGCGCCTCGCGGATCGTCAAGAGATTTTCGCAGTCCCGCGACAGAGTGGCTTTGGCAAGGAAACCCTGCGCAAAGCAGGTCAAATCCCGGCATGGTATCTGTGTCGATTTCTCTTGCGTCAGGATAGGACACCTCACTTTCATCGATGTCGTGCATGGCGCGGTAGCTGAGCTCGGCGTATTTGTCGATCTCACAATGACCCACGCATTGAAACCCGCCCGCGCGATCAAAACCGGCGCGGAAACCTCCTACGCCGGCGAATAGGTCAAAATATTTGATTGTGTTGATTCTTTCTCACCGCCTTTTTCAAAATTGAAAAATGGATAATGAACGAATGAACAATCTTCGCGTGGTACAAATTACGCGCTGAGCAAAAGAGATCGCGGATTGCTCTGAAATTATCCGCTTGCTTGTATCCACGCTGAAAACCTCTAAAGCCAACCAGTAATTATTCACTTTTCATTGTTCGGTTTTCACTAGATTAGAGTGAACCGAGGAAATCCATAATATCCTCACGGATTTCCTCTGATGTGCTTTCTTCTTTAGCGTGTTGTGTTTGCGGCTGATAGTCCACAAGCGCCTTCCTAACAGCGCTTGTGATATGCCGTTCCAGATCATAGAAATGGGTTTTTTGGTTGATGAGCGAACAGAGAGATTCCATGCGCTTGCCAGGCGGAATGCTTGAGATAATCTCATACGCCCGTCTTTGCTCCGGCCTTTTTAGGGAGAATCGCAGATGCAATCGCCGGGTATCATCATTCATGCCTTCGTCCTCTTGAGAGCGTTTTGCGCCGCATACTCGTATCCAATGGCGCTGGCGGACACGCTGTCCATGATGATAACGCGGCACAGCCCTTCCTCCGGCCTGATATGCCGCTTCATGAATCCGGCGCCGCCGCCCAAAAAGATCACCGGCATGGCGGTGGCATCAAATCCGCTTTCGGAGATGGCGGACAGCAGCTTCAAAGCATACCGTCTGCCTTGTTCCCGTATGATGGTTTTTGCTGCACTGTCGATGGAGCAGGCGTCGCCTTTAAGCGCCGTTTCAATCTGTGCCGCCGTCAGTGATTTGCCGGTGTTGCGGCGCACCTGCTCCGCAATTTCATCGAAGCAGCGAATCATACCAAGCTCTAGACTTCGGCAGGTGCCGGCGTCCGGAATGCCGTTGTCCAGCCGCATGACATCCACCGTCCAGCCGCCAATATCGCACAATATGACCGAGGGTTCGCCTAAGATCAAGCGCATGTTGGATAATATGGCGGCATAGCCCTGGGGATAGAGCAGCGCATCTCGTATGGCGATTTCATAGGCTCGGCCTTCAAAAACAAAACGCTCCGTTTTCCCACGGAGCAGATATTGCTTAAAGCGTTCCTTGTGAAGGCCGAAGCCGGTCAGCGGCAGACCCGCTGCAAGGATGATATCCGCTCGGCTTTCTGCTGCCCGGCATTCCAGTTCTTTCGCGATGGCGGCCAGTGTCAGCAGATAGAAGTTATCGTTTGTGGTTTTGTCTTTTAAGAGCGGTAGGCGTCCCGTGCCGCAGACATAATATTTGCCGCCGTATTCCAGCACATTTTGCTTTGTGTACGGCTCGAAGTCATATTCCGTGATACCGTTGGAAAAGGATATATGCCTGGATTTGATCGCCGCATTGCCGTGGTCGATGCCAATGATAATGGGCTCCATGCAGCTCACCTCCCGCGCTGCGGCTTACTTGGCTTTCGGCTATTGGGGCGTATAACGGGAGCGCAGTCAGGCTGTACCTGCACCGCCTCCTTTTTGCCGTCGATTTTTCTCACATGGTCAACGCCATAGACGATACCGAGATAGGAGCCGTTGTCCCAAACCGTGTGTAAGGTTCCTCCATCGTCCACGAAATCTACACGGCCTTTATCGCCGGGTTTCAGTTTGCTATATGGATCATCCATGGAAATGAGTTCAACTTGCGTGCCTGGAGGATACATATCCCGCAGACGCGCAACGGTTTCTTTCGATGGAAATTGCATCATGCTTACCTCCTGCGTAATAATTTTTGGCGGATGGCAGACAAAGCGCTTTGCCGCGCCTTTACTTTGCCGGATATGCTTTCCAGGCTGGATATGCACCCGCGCAGCCGATGCTGAAGCCTGCTTAACACTTGGGGATCGCTGCAGGCTTCCACCACGATATATTCCGTGCCATTCTCTGTTTTGGCGGCCAGTATTTCGCGCTTGCCCTTTGCATCACGCACTTCAGCCATGATTCTCTGCCCGACAGACAGGCGGTACGAACGTTGTAAGTCTTTAACATTGCGCTTGACGCCGTATTTGGCCAGAATGCTGTCCATACGCTCAACGCCTATCTTCATATCTTCTGAGAGAACGGAATAGATCTCTGCCTTGGCTTTAGTCCGAGCTGTTTTCGTGGACGGCTTCTTCATATGGCACAACCTCCTGTTCATGAATTTTTGCCAGCGTTTTCGCGATCTGAGAAAATGCCTGTGCAGCATCTTGGGCTTCTGTGATTAACCCATCAATTTCATCCTTGCGGATACCGGCCCATTCGATCCAGATACGCACTTCACGTTCAACGCCGCTGATATCCGACGCACACGCAAAAGCGGCATTGTAGGCTTTGGCGACGTTTGCGTTATCGTCTACAGCCTGAGTTTTCTTCCGGTAATCCGCTTCAAGCTCCGCAAGCCCTTCGGCATCAGCGGCGGCAGACTCTCGCACATCTTCCGGCATCTCCAGCAGCGTTTGCGCCACTTCTTTACCGCCGTTGACGGATACCACGCCGTCACTTAGTGCCAAGCGAATGGTACCCGCAGCATCTTTATTCCCTTTTATCAGGGCATTCATATCGCCCAAGCTGATGTCGAAAGCAGCCTTGTAATCCTTGCGCTTCTTTGCGAGTTCCACAGCACGCTCGGCTGCCGCTTGCCGCGCTTCCTCGGGCAGCTTCTCTAATAGGCGAGTGATGTTGTATCCGGCGTTGACCGACAGATCGCCGTTATCCAGGGCATTCTTCACAGGTGCGGGTGCGCGCTCATCAATTTGGATGATTTTGTTCATCGTGTCATGACTAGTATCTGTAATAGCCGCAAGCTCTTTTGTGGTATTACTCTTAGAGGAACCTTTTTCAGAATTCTGAAAAAGGTCTGTGCGTTCACCCTGCGTTTCTTTGGCCTTGGCCTCCAGTTCCGGCTTGAGCTTCAATGCAATTTGTCCAAGCTCCCACACAGAAAGATTACGCCGGGCTTTCTGCGTATCCAGCGCCCAGCGCTGCGCTTCCAAATCATCCTCAAAATCAAACACGGCCATTCGGTAGGGGATGCCATGCTTTTCGCATATCTCATGGCGGTGGTGACCGTCCACGATAACGATATCCTCATTGACGATGATTGGGCTGTAGCAGCCGCTTTGCAGGATGTCTGCTTCCAGGGCGGCATACTGTTCATCCGAGAGTGGGGGCAGAAGTTCAGCAAACGCCGGCGAAATAGCCGGCGTCTGCTCCGTAGACTCATAGATTAGCCCTGTGTTCTTCATTCCGTAATACCTTCTAACAGTTCCTCAATGCCTTCAAGCAGGGAAAGGTCATCATCCAGGGTATCGGCTGGCTTTTTCCGGGGCGTCAAGAATTCAATCTCACTCGCTTTAATTAAAAAGCCGGTGTTGGTTCCATCCGTGACGATGGTTTCAAAGTCTCCGGTTGTGGCAATTTTGTCACTCTTTTTCAGGAACTCCGCACAGCGCTCGGCAAGTGGGCTGCGTACCTTGATGGACACAAAGTCCGTCAGCTTGTTGCCGTCCTTGTCTCTGTAGCGCCGGTCACTGGCAATGCGTAGGATGGCGTAGGTGGCTCCGGTGGCGTTGTTGGTGCGGATGCTGGGATCGGCGGTCAGGTTGCCGATGGCGGTGATTTTTAACATGATTCTTTTCTCCTTTTGAATTAGATTTGAATGCAAAAACGGCCTCGCTCATAAAAATGAACGAGGCCGCTGAATGCCGTAAGTAATGGGCATTACTGCCCTTTAGATTTGCATATTTTTTTATATAGAAGGTTTGGTAAATCGTTTTGACGGGCGATGTCTAGTTCATCGTCCGTAAAGGGGTAGATTGTATTCGCTCATGGCGTCACTCTAATCTTTAAGGAAATGCAAAAAGCCGCTATCGGGTTTCGCTGTGAAACCCGATGACGGCTTATGTTGATAATTATCATTTGAGCGGGCTTATAAATGCCCAAAATCTTCATGTTATAAGGATTGGCAGACATGTGCCCAAATGCTGTTTTGCATCTCCGGTGAAGCGGTTTTTGGAATCTGGCCTTTAAGTACGAAAAAAGCCCGCAACCACGGGCTTTTTCGTCTATGCATCTTTTTTAGTAGCATAGGGTGGCATCGTACACCAAAACGAATACAATCCACTCAGAAGTATCACTCGGGTGCATTTGGGTGCAAATCGGAAGATTGGGTGCATTTTTGATTCTTGGGTGCAGGTGAACCCTTGGGTGTAGATGGGTGCAAATGGGTGTATAAGTGAATCCTTCGTCGTCTTTTATCCTCACGCCTCTTGCGTTTATTCATAAAACAATCGCCTAATCTCTAGTTGTCTCAATAGCAACAGCAGTCTCTCTTGTCTCGTAAGCGACTGCAATTTCTTCTGTATCTTGAGCTGTAGCTGCTGTGGCAATTGTAAAGTCAATCGAGTAGATTTCTTGATTATTCAATCGATCATTAGATGTTTCGGTTTCCACTGTATAAGTAGTCATCGAATCGTGTGCAAAATCTTCTTCGCCAGCCAATATCGCACTGGTTCCAATGGTGTCAATGTTCAGATCTCTTCCGGCAACCGAAGTCGCTCGGATTTCGGAGCTGCTATAATCCACTTGCACGTCAGCATATAGATATGAAGATAAGAATACAATGCTAATTATCAAAGTGAGTGCAAGAGAGTAAAGCAGACGTACACTTCGTGCTTGTGAGCGAATTGTAGATTGTGCATACAGGCCTATAATTCGATCTTTCGTTTTCTTATACTGAGTCGAAAAATCAGTTTGTAAGCTAAGTGGCCTGTTTCTGTATTTCTCTATTTCATTGTTTTGCACATCTACTAATAATTTCGCATAGGCATGATGCTTTCCCTCTCCGGAGAAATTGACAGCAAATTCATCGGCGGCCATTTCTGCATCTTCCTTAGAAAGGTAAACTGCTAAATAAATAAAGGGATTGTACCAAAACAAAACAATCAGCACTGAACGAACTGTATTCCAGAAAAAATCATAATGGCAAATATGCCCTTTTTCATGGGTTATAATCATGTCTAATTCTGACTCTGTGAGGGATAAATATTTTTCTTGGAAACTAGGTTCTTAGCGTGTTTCCCGATACCGATACTACAAGATAACTGACAGGTTGGGCTCAAGAATATATTTTTTTTTAAATGCCTTGCTTGCTGTTTAAGCCTTTTGATATTAAAAACATTCATTAAAATCAGATAGGTAAAAAGTATTGTGCAGACTGCAAAATATATGAGGATTATAAGCTTTTGCGAGCTCCAGTAAGCACTATGGATTGAAGGCTGAGCTATCTCTGTCGTAAGGATTTCACTCGCCTGGTCCCAAGAGCGATAAATCGGGAAAGGAATAAAGCGAATTGGGATAATAATACGGATGAGGGGTATTATCCAAAGGCAATATTTTGTCCGTGCTGTTAACTTTAAAAACTTAAGCTTGCGAATCCCTGCGACAAAAAGTATGAGTAGAATGATTTGCCACCAGAATTGAATCAGTTCTTGCCAAAGACTCATTCTCCATCCTCCTCCAAGTACTTGATCAGCTGCCTGAGGGATTCACTTTCTTCTCTATTCAAATTTTCATCTTCAGAGAAATAACTTACGAGTTGGAGTAATGAATGTGGTTTTATCTTGTCGAGGTAATTTTTCGTCTCGCTCCTGACAGCTTCCTCCCTGCTAACCAAAGGGACATATTCATGGACAGCAGAATCCCCTTTTCTAAGCACGGCACCTTTTGCCATTAAACGATTGAGAAAGCTAATCACGGTATGACGTTTCCAAGCAGTTGTTTCTTCTAACTCTTCGGTCAGCTCACGAACCGTTTTGGGTGATTTAGCCCAGAGGCACTCCATCACTTTCCATTCTGAATCGGTAATATCTATCATTGGCGCATTCTCTCTTCATTTTTTCTCTTGAAGAAAATGTATAATTTTTGTCGGCAATTGTCTACACAAAGGAAAATAAAAAAGACGAGGCTGCTAAAGAGGCTCAGAGCAATACCTGTTCTTTGCCCCGGCGTTGTATAACATATTTCTATAGTATGCTTGCCCTTTTCAATCCTGCTGGCGAGTAGATAATCAAAGGCACTGAAATGATTATGTTCAACTCCATCCACATAGATTTGCCAACCAGCTTCATTGCCAATACCGGTTAGCAGGGTCAGATCTTGCGGCAAAATGACTTGACCACGGATATATGTGGGTGTGAGTTCCGTAAAAATGAACTGATTTGGCTCAATCTGCGATAGATGATTTTGCATTTTCGGAATTAGCTCCTCCGCCTGTGCATCCTGTAAACCCTCTGTTTTGACAAAATAGATCAATGGCAAAAAATCAGAATTTTCATAGATAATTGTGTTTTCTCCTTCATAAACTTTTTCCAGACCTAAGGGCTCAACAGCAACAGGATCGTCCTTTTTCTGAATTAAATAACGAACAGAAAAAATGTTGTTGAGTGTACGATTTGGAATATAATCAGTACTTACATTTTTGGCATAAATTCCCATGCCTATTTTCTCGAAAAAATTATAGGCATCTTCCGACATCAAGGATGAGTAATAGCCGATACCCTGATAGCCATAGCGAAGTCCTTGATTATGACCCGCTTGCAAAAACTCCATCCGATAAAACTCGTTTTCAGACGGAGAATGACTTGAAATAAATTGCCTAAGATCTTGTTCATATTTAGTATATTGCTCGTGGTTCGCTTTCCAGGTATAACGAGTTAAAGTAAAAACCGCATTCATTCCAATCTCTAAGAGCAAGAGTAATGCCAGAACTCGCTTAATATTTTGCTTGTTTAAAAACGTCAACTTCTTTCTCTTCTTTGCCGGGCAGAGTTCAAGCTTTTCATTACTAAAAGCTGAGTAGGCAAAACTTAAGATCACAAAAACAAACAAAAAACTTTGACGTCCGGGTAATTGGTTGGGAAAATGAAAGCCGTGCCATGCGTAATCCAAGATATTAAGGTTGAAACTCAAATATGAAAAAAGCAAAAAAACAATGAAAATAAGTCTTTCTCGTCTGCTTCGCTTTCTTTGGACCAAATAAACAAAGGCCAAAAAAACAGTAACTAAACCTGCATAGATATTAGGTGCTTCATAGGCGAGCGAAATCTCTTGAAAAGGTAAAATTTGTTGTAAATAACAGGATAGAGGATGATAAAGTTTTAAAACATCCGGAGCATGGAGCGTGGAAGATATTGTTTCTTGTAAAGTCAAATAAGTGGGCAGCAAGCTGAATGCTACTAAGCCTGCTCCAAGAAAAGATGACAAAATAAATTTCAAGAGAAAGCTGCCTCTTCTCCTCCATTCGACTTTTTCCTTGAACATGAGAAATAAGGAGTAGAGACATGCGAAGATGCATAGCATATAGGCTAAATAGAAATTGGAATATAGGGCAAGGGCTAATATGATGACATATGAACTCTTCTTTTTTTCCTGCCACATGCTTTGCAAAGAGCAGGCAAGTAGCGGCAATAAAACAACAATGTCCAGCCACATAAATTGGTTAATAAAGGCCAGATTATAAGAGGAAAGAGCATAGGCCACAGAAAAAACAAACTGATAAGGCGAGTCTCTCTTAAATGTTTTTTGGATATAGTGTGTAAAACTTAAACTGGCAAGACTCATTCTTAGTACGACTAAAAAATGAATCGCCAATATCATATGCCGGTCGGGAACTAATTTTAAAAAGTACCAGAGCAAACTGTTTGTATAATAAGCTGACTGAGAGATTTGATTAAAGCCCAGTCCGCCTGCAAAAGACCAGGGATCGTTCGACCTAACAAAATGTCTCAACATTGGAAAATACTGAGCATAAGCATCCATTGCCATGAGGTTCAATTTGCCAAACGGAACTAAACCGGCCACGGCAAACCCGAAAACAAGTATGGCAAAAGTACAAATAAATCCATATAGATATTGTCTTGGCTTGTATTTTCCCTTGATACTTAATGGTTTGATTTTTCTCACTTCCCCTCTATATTAAAAAATGAGCTCGAAAACTTTACTTTTGGTTAGAGCAGTCTTCAAATTGTAGACGCTTGCCTACTATTAGCCTAAGTTTATAACTTTTGTAGGCATTTGTCTACAAGTGATCAGAAAAATCCCCACGACCTATGTTCAACATAGACCGTGGGGAAAATTAATATCTTGATGGATTTGTCGTCAGTCTTGCAGCCTGTATTTTGGCCAGTGATTTGCCCGAAGATACGGCAAACTGTCTGCTAACACTTCCAGCACAAACTCTTCCATTGTCTGATCCGGTTGGAGGTCATTTCCTACCATGTCTTGAAGGTGAGCGTACTCCTCATCTGTGACTCTGATCGTTATAGTCCTCATTTTGCCTTGCCCTCTGTTCATTAAGATTGATTTACTCACAGCTTAGACGAAACAAGAAGGTCTTGCACTTAAAGCTCCAAATCGGAGCCTTAAACTACAGCGTTTAGATTTTCTTCACACCATCAATCGGAAGCCATGATGCAATGCCGTCCGGCCAGCCGAGGAGGACTTTATCTTTTTCTATCTGTGACACCTTGTGTGTTCTTTCTTTCACCCATCCCGGCACGGTTTCTCCTGTCGCATAACGGGAAGCCGTCACTTTCACCATGTCTCCGACCTTTAGAGCAGAAGACGCAGCCGCTTTCGGAATCTTGAGCTTTTGTCCGGCATGGATGATGTCGGAGGTTAATCTGTTAAGCTTTTTGATTTCCGGATACCTTCTTCCGTCGCCTAAGAGCCTTGCAGCTATCCGCCAAAGGCTGTCGCCACTGACTACGGTATAGGTGCTGTATTCAGCAGCATACTTTTCCGGATAGACAGCATTCCCGCTCTCGTCAAATACGAAGTAGCCGCTGTTTTCATCCGCCTTTTTCTTGGCATTGGCAAGCACCTTGTAAGCTCCAATCTGGCTCTTCTTATCCTGCCAGGACTTTCGGACTCGATATAAAACACCTTCAGGTTTAGGCGGTTTTGGAGTGACCGTACTTCCGCCCATCAACCTTTTCACATCCTGACGGAAAGTGTCCATGCTCTTTTCGAATTTTGAAAACCAGTGTCTCGGATCTCCGTGATTGGAAGCGATCCCTCTTTGATGGCCTTCGTAGTGGCCGATGATGACACCGTCTCCTAAAGGATTAAGATTATAGAGCTCGCAAAGATAAGCACAAAGCTCCGTCGCTTCCTTGTAGACTTTCTCAAAATACGAGCGGTCGCTAAGCCCATCCTCGCAGATTTCAAAACTCGTATACGTGTTGTTGGCCGCTCCTCCTGCATGCCAGCCTCTGTGATCCCAGGGAAGCGTCTGGTAAGTAGCAATCGTGCCGTCTTGCAGCTTCCCGATAAAGCCATGTACACAGACCTGCCGATCCATCGGCTGATTCCAGTGATTGTTGTACCTGTTTTTCCCAAGCTTTCCGTCATCCGGACCGACATAGCGCTTCAGATACGGATTATTTGCTCCGGTCGAATGCACCATGATGCCTTTGACCTTAATCTTCCTGCCCGCCTTGTAGCAGGCGTTTTCTGTAAAAATCA
>JBMNTR010000004.1:0-168630 GCA_050945835.1 Christensenellales bacterium
TATCACAGGCGTTCTTTGCGCCGTCTACGACAAAAAGCTCTCAAGCGAAGTCGGCTTTAAGGGTATCGCCAAGAAGGTGCTCATCTTTGTGCTGGTAGGTATCGGAAACATCATTGATGTCTCCATCTTGAAAGAAGGCAGTGCCATAAGGACTGCCGTCATCTTTTTCTATCTCTCGAATGAAGGTATTTCCATCTTGGAAAATTCAGCACACTTGGGGCTTCCCATTCCGAAAGCTCTGAAAAACGTGCTGGAAACACTATCGAAGGAGGATGAGGAAAGTGAATCTTAATAAGCTTATTTTTACAGAAAACGCCTGTTACAAGGCAGGCAGGAAGATAAAGGTCAAAGGCATCATGGTGCATTCGACCGGAGCAAATAATCCCTATCTGAAACGCTATGTAGGTCCGGATGACGGAAAGCTCGGAAAAAACAGATACAACAATCACTGGAATCAGCCGATGGATCGGCAGGTTTGTGTGCATGGCTTTATCGGGAAGTTGCAAGACGGCACGATTGCTACTTACCAGACGCTTCCCTGGGATCACAGGGGATGGCATGCAGGAGGAGCTGCTAACAACACGCATACGAGTTTTGAAATCTGCGAGGATGGACTTAGCGACCGCTCGTATTTTGAGAAAGTCTACAAGGAAGCGACGGAGCTTTGTGCTTATCTTTGCGAGCTCTATAATCTTAATCCTTTAGAAGACGGTGTCATTATCGGTCACTACGAAGGCCATCAAAGAGGTGTTGCTTCTAATCACGGAGATCCAAGACACTGGTTTTCAAAATTTGGAAAGAGCATGGACACTTTCCGTCAGGATGTGAAAAGGTTGATGGGCGGAAGTACGGTCACTCCAAAACCGCCTAAACCTGAAGGTGTTTTATATCGAGTCCGAAAGTCCTGGCAGGATAAGAAGAGCCAGATTGGAGCCTATAAGGTGCTTGCCAATGCCAAGAAAAAGGCGGATGAAAACAGCGGCTACTTCGTATTTGACGAGAGCGGAAATGCTATCTATCCTAAAAAAGCCGGCGAAGAATACAGCACCTATACAGTCGTCAGCGGAGACAGCCTTTGGCGGATAGCTGCAAGGCTCTTAGGCGACGGAAGAAGGTATCCGGAAATCAAGAAATTAAATGGACTGACATCTGACGTTATTCATGCCGGACAAAAACTCAAAATACCGGGAGCAGCACCAGACTCCACAGTGATAAAAGTTGGAGACACTGTTAGGGTGACGGCATCTCGTTATGCCACCGGCCAAACGGTGCCTAATTGGGTGAAGGAAAGAACACATAAGGTCTCGCAGGTGGAAAAAGATAAAGTGCTCCTCGGTTGGCCTGATGGTATTGCGTCATGGCTGCCGATTGATGGAGTAAAGAAAATATGAAATCAGTAGAAGGCCCCGATTCGGAGATTAATATGCATGGACTCCTTGTTTATCTTATACTGCTGACAACTAAATGTTAATGAGCAAAGGGTAGAACAAAATGAGAACCATAACAATCAAAGTTACGAATGAGGAATATGCCCATCTTGAAAGTATGGTAGGAAATGATCTTCAGCCGGATCAGACACTAGAAGAGTTCGTGTTAGAAGTGTTAGCAGACAGTTTGCCGTATCTTAGAAGAAACCATTGGCCGAAATATAGGCTGCAAGACTACCGATAAACCATCATGATAATAAGCTCTGCCCCACGGTCTAAGTTGAACTTAGGTCGTGGGGCCATTTTTGTTTCTTGTACCTTTTAACGATTGCCATACTTTTTAACGATTCGTCTTCCACTTTGTGGTAGGGGGGTGCAAAAATCCAAGCTTAAATAAAACAATTATCTTAAACGGGTGAAAAATCGCTTCAGTTTTACAAAAGTTGACAGGCATAAACCTGATGAAATTCCGCTATTTCAAGGTATTTCAGCCATTTTTGAGCTTTAGGAAATTGTATCAAAATGAGTAAGAACATAGAGCCAAATTGGTGCATTTACAGTTCTAAATAATGCCAAGAAGAAGGTAGATAGTCAGCCGGGTTATTCTGTTTTTGATGAATCCGGAAAGAAAATCTACCCGATAGAATCTACTAATATATACACAGTAAAGAACGGGGATTCTCTCTGGAGCATTGCACAGCAGTTCCTAGGTGATGGTTCAAGGTATCCTGAAATCAAAAGCTTCAATGGTCTAAACTCAGACCTGATTCGAGTTGGCCAAGTACTGAAAATCCCTACAGAAAACACAGACTTTAAGGTTGGTGATTCTGTGAGAATTACCGCTAAGCGTTATACCACAGGTGAGCTTATCCCAGACTGGGTGAAAAACAAAACTCACAAAATCAGTGAGTTCGGTGACGGTAAGGTGCTTCTCGGTTATCCTGATGGTATTGCATCATGGGTTGCAATTGATGGTATAGAGAGAGCTTAAATTTAGCCCCGCAGTATGGTTCTTTGGGATCCAGCTGTGGGGCTTATTTTGCTAAAGAGAATAGTAATACTTACGAATGTAGTCTGACATTAGTCTCCTTCTAAGGTTCAAGAAATTGAGATAATCCGACTCATCCATATTGATGAACTCAACAGGCACACAATTTTCTTCAAGATTGCGTTCTAAATCTTCTTGTGAAGAAATTCCTCCAAAAGACTGATTGCCACCATGGACTTGTTCTAGCATCTTTGACATATATACTTTTGGAGAATTCGCCCCAATTTTAATATTAATTTCAGATTGAGTGTACACATAGTTTGCGACTTGATTATAATCCCGTTGGTTTGAAAACCCAGAGTTTTGAAGGAACTTTTTAGGAAAAATATGGTGAATATCACCTCTTTGCTCGATTAAAGTTGGAACATCAATTTGTTCTGACAAAAAGCCACGAGCACTATTTTTAACTTGAGCCATGACAAAAACATTAAAATATGGACTGCTTCGAACTGAAGTATTAAGGTTGTTAACTAACACATTGTTCCAATAAGCATCCGATAACTCACCTTCTTCGGTCATGCGTAAGTACTCTTCTGGGTTAGAAGTGTCAAATCTCTTAACGTCGTAATCAAAGGACGATTCCGGTGAACTGGAGTATCTTGTAGTAAGTATAGATAGGACTATCCATTTTCGAACTACTTTCTCTATAATATGGGCCGGGATCCCTTTTTCTCTGAGGAGTAAATATAAGACATATCCAAAATTCAAAACGTTTTTCGAGCGAACCAAAGATTTGTCGATAATTCCTGTAGATTTCACTATCATGATGAATCGTTTAAAATTAGTTTCGTTTACATAGTCAAAGACTCCATCTTTTAACTTCGAAAAAGATTCTTCAGCAATACTTTCATGATTTTCTCTTGTTTTAAAGTCTCTACCTGACAATAAACTGACGAGATCGGAAATTCTTCCTCTTTTAAATTTATAAGTAAATGCTACTCTTAATACATCAGAATAACTTGGAATATAAATATCTTGACTCTCTTCAACTACCCAACTAATCTTACGATATATTTCTGTTTCCTGAAACTCAGTGTCATTAGCTAGGATTTGCTCATGATCCATTGGTCTTTCCCCAAAATGGCAAAAATAGTCGATTGTTTTTCTAATATTAGTCCCATCATATAAAGAATCTGATGATATTTTTGACATAGCAAAGTCTGCCTGTGACAATACAACTCCCTGTGAATTAATTCTAATAAATACATCAGTAACTTCTTCGATAGATAAGGTGTCAGAGAGCTCAATAACTCCAATATTAATATTTTTTATAGACTCCAATGCTTGTATTCTCGACGCAATAAAATCCTCTTTGCCTAGTAATTCGTTCATCTCGCAGTACTTAGCGACAAAAGACCATTGTGAATAATCTGCTGCAAATATTTCACTTATGTCTGCTATCCAAGTGACGTCTTTTCTTATTGCCGGGTTACTGACTTCAAAGACTTCTTCAATGGGATTGAAAGCAATTTGAATTCTCTTCTTTTTATAATTCTTGTCAATAATAGGAAGACCAGCTATTGCCGCCTCCATTGCTGTGACTCTTTGTTGACCATCTATCAATATCTTCTTTCCTTTAGAGATACTACCATCTTTAAGAACGATATCAGGATTTTTCCAAATGATTAGGTAGCCGACAGGGTATCCCTTATATAACGAGTCCATCAAATCTCTTACTTTTGTTGCATTCCAAACGAAAGGTCGTTGAATCTCAGGAATTGCAACTTCATCTGAGTCAATCCAATTCAATACGTTTCGAACTTGAGTATTATACACATCATATTTAGACATAAGGCTACCTCGATAATTACCTGATATAAAAATTATAGCAGAGCCAATATAATTAGTCTAAAATATTTTCTCCATCGTGAGTGAAAAACCTTCACTAATTAATATACATTTTACGATCCAAGAGTTCGACGTTATGGAGGATACCAAGACGATAAACAAGTGATAAATTGATTCAGCTTAATTGGAATAATTATACTAGCTATACGAAACTCATACTGTCTATATGAAACTCATACGAGCTACACGAAAGTCATACTAGCTATACGAAAGTCGAACTAGCTATATGAAAGTCATACTAGCTATATAAAAGCCAAACTGTCTATACGAAAGTCAGGACTGTTGAATGTTAGTGCACCCAGTCTGGCAGAAAAAATATTAATTCTGAAAAATCAGGTTTATTACAGCCTGATTGCACCTTTTCGTATTTTAATCCACTCCCCAAAAGCCTTATATAACAGGCTTTTCCAAGCACAAAAAAGACCCTAGTGATTGTATCATTACTAGAGTCCTTATTTGGCTTCCGATTGATGGCGTGAAGAAAATCTAAACGCTGTAGTTTAAGGCTCCGATTTGGAGCTTTAAGTGCAAGACCTTCTTGTTTCGTCTAAGCTGTGAGTAAATCAATCTTAATGAACAGAGGGCAAGGCAAAATGAGGACTATAACGATCAGAGTCACAGATGAGGAGTACGCTCACCTTCAAGACATGGTAGGAAATGACCTCCAACCGGATCAGACAATGGAAGAGTTTGTGCTGGAAGTGTTAGCAGACAGTTTGCCGTATCTTCGGGCAAATCACTGGCCAAAATACAGGCTGCAAGACTGACGACAAATCCATCAAGATATTAATTTTCCCCACGGTCTATGTTGAACATAGGTCGTGGGGCTTTTTTTATTTCCTTCAAATAATTAGCTCTCGACGTAAGTGCACCCAAGGGTTCACCTGCACCCAAATTTTGATTTTGCACCCAATTGCACCCAAGGCAAACTTTCAAGTGGATTGTATTCGTTTTGTTGTAGGATGCCAGCAGAAAAGCCCTAATTTGCTAGACTTGCTAGTAGGTTAGGGCTTTTTTGTGCAATCTTTCAAAACTTAGTCTTAGATCCGCTTGTTAATTTGAATATGCTTATTATGAAGTATCATTCTGTATGATTGATTGTTGTCCATCTTTTAATAGAAAAACTACAGATTCTTTGATCGATCAAAATGGCCCTATGGTTATTTGCCGTCGCTTGATTTTAGAGCTGATCACGATGCAAGTGATACCAAGCAGAAAAGCGATGCTTGACGTCACCCATGAGAGCTGCTCTGTGCGAATATGAATGGAAGCGTTAAATGGCAAATACTTGATATCGAACACAGATACCTGCGGCTTCAATGCAGTACGCTCCTGGTACTCTTTTTGGTAGGATTGACCATCCACGACATAGACATAATGGATATCCCATACACGGAATCCTGCGTCATCGTAATGCTGTTCAATGGCGGTGACTTCTGCAGCAGCGCTTCCGGCAAACAAGCGTATAGCGGGGAAAACAAATGAAAACAACAAAAACAGGATGCCGAACACGATCAATAACGTCTTGAGCCAGCCTAATGAAAAGGTGGGAGACAACCGGTCGTTCTCCTCGGGCTGGTTGGAGTCGATCGTTTCAATTTCATCGACAGCCATCCATTCTTTGAGCTCATCGTCCCAGATCAGAATTTCTCCGGATGGTGAAATGCAATACCAATTATGATCAATGCCTTGCCAGCGCAGGGATTGTACTGCATTTTCAAATTGGGTCAGCGTAAGATCACCAACACGATATTTCTCTAAAAGCTGCTTGTATTGTTCTTCATATGGATTCATGCGCCGACTCCTTTCGTTTTTTTCTTCGGGATCTGCCGGCTATCAAAATGGATGAAAGCAGCAACAGCAACAGGATTGCGGCCAAACCAATCCAAAGGAAGAGAGATGTCTCTTTTGCGGCCGGATCCTCATCGTAGACGCCTGTCAGCCGCAAATCACCGGTTTCGGTCAGTTCGGATTCTATGAATAGAAGCGTGCGCGGCTTTTCAATTTCAATGCGATATGTATGTGGTCCTACTTCGATCAAAGCAGTCTTTTCGCCATACTCAAAATGCAGATCCAAAGAGCCCAGATCAAAATTATTTACATCGCGGATGTTCAGTTGGTGTTGGCCGATGTTTACTGAATAGAAATAAAAATAACCGCCGTTTGAGACCTCTGTGAGCAACATGGAGGGGGAGAGCACCACCAGCAGCCCGTCAGATGAAAAATTGGCGCTGGTCAATCTGCCTTCGAGCTGTATGGTACCCGTTGCAAGTCCGCTCTGATCTTCACTAAGGGGCTGATCTGAAAATTCATGCAAATGGATATGGCCGTCGTCATCCATTTGCAGAGTGGCGTAAACATGCAGCACATCTTCTTTGACATAGAGTGTATACGCATGTTCTTCATTCGAAGACCGCTCCATATAAGTCTCTTCTCCCCGCAAAAAACGTATTCGAATACTGCCTTGAAGGCTGCGGTCGGTGTTGTGATAGGTGCGTAAAACATGAGACCCCAAAGGAACGCTGCGAAAGCGACAGACGCCTCGGTCATTGGTCGTAGACGCCATATTATCCGGAAGCATGTGGATCCGCTGGTCGGATAAAATACTGTTGTTCGCTGAAAAGGCTTGTATTGTCAGATGGACGATGTCGTTTAATGGCATGCTGGATGTGGGAATCTGGGTGTATGAGTCAGAGTTTTTTGGGGCAGCCTCTTCGATCGGGCGATCCGACACAGCGTTGATACGCAGCCTGTCATCGCCGCCCATATAAAAATCGATATAGATCGCTTTTACGCCGGAATTGATGCTGATATCATAAAACTCAGATATTTCATCCAGAACGACGGTCTCGTCCCCGGAAGAGAACATGAACGTGCACGAGCCCAGAATCTGATCGTCTTCGTCAATAAGAGTCAGCGTGTGGCTGTCGAATGTCACGCCATCCATTTCAAATGTGCCGTTTGGACTTACGGTTGCTTCAAGTGACTCCAAAGTAAAAAAATCCAAAACGGCTTGTCCATTGCCTGCTGGGTTGTTTTTTTCATCGTATATCGTGGCATAGAGCGTAATGGCATCGCCATCTGAAGCGAACACCGGGAGCAGAGGGATCCACAGCAGAGCGCATACTATCAACAGAGTTAAAACGCGGAAAAACTTCATGCGTAACTCCTTTAATTCATATAGTCTTTATAAAAGTATAGCCCATTTCAATACGTTTGTAAAATAAGAAAACGCCCCTGTTTTCACAGGAGCGCTCAAAACGATTCAGTCGGAATCAGTTACGGGTTGCGTGGATCAGATCTCGCATATTATAAAGCCCGGGAGGGCAATCCGAGATAAAAGTAGCCGCTTTAAAGGCGCCATTCGCAAAAACATTTCGCGACTCAGCCTTGTGTGTGATCTCGATCACTTCGTCGTTTGCGATAAAAAGAATTTGATGCTCGCCGATCACCGTGCCTCCCCGAACGGCATGAATTCCGATTTCAGATGCACGCTTGTCTTGCTTGGAGTGCCTGCCATAGATATATTCTTTTTGGCTGTCAAACACTTCATTGATATGATCTGCCAGCAGCAAAGCGGTTCCACTGGGAGAGTCCACTTTCATTCGATGGTGCTTTTCGATGATTTCAATGTCGCACTGGCCGCCGAAAACCTTTGCGGCAAGTGCGGCAAGCTCTGCCTGCAGGTTCACGCCTAACGACATGTTTGCACTCATGAAAACGGGGATCGACTTTGTGCATTCAGCGATATACGCCTGTGTGTTTGCGTCGATACCCGTCGTCGCAATGACGACAGGCAGCTGTTTTTCACAGCAGCAGGGGAGGTACTCCCGTATCGCTTCCGGGCGCGAGAAGTCTATGAGCACATCCGCAGACACATTGCAATCCTTCATGCTGCGAAACACAGGGAAAGCCAGTGCTTCTCCTTTAAAAGCATCGATGCCGGCAACGATGGACATGCCGTGTATGTCCGCTGCTTGCATCAGCATGCGTCCCATCTTGCCATAAACACCGTAAATGATCACATTCATCATATATATGCCTCCATTAAACCGGATTCAGGCCGTAGTTTTTTAATGTTTCCCGCAAGCGCAGCCGATTATCTTCTTCCATGGGGGTCAACGGCATGCGCAGCTCACCCACTTCAAACCCTAAAAGATTCATCGCTGTCTTGACGGGAATCGGGTTGACTTCGCAGAACAGATCCTTCCAGAGCGGCAGTATCTTAAGCTGCAGTTCGCGGCTCTTTGCCAGATCTCCGTTCAGGAAAGAGGTGACCAGTTCATGCATCATGTTGGGCAGCACGTTGCCTACAACAGAGATGGCACCCATGCCGCCTAAGGAAAGCAGAGGCAATACGTGGTCGTCATTCCCGCAATACATCGCGATCAGGTCGGCACAGGCTTCACACATCAACGCCATCTGCGTAATATTACCGCTCGCTTCCTTCATGCCATAGATATTCGGATGCTGTGCCAACGCGTAAAGCGTGTCCGGCGTCATATTGAGGCTTGTGCGCGCAGGCACATTATAGAGGATGATAGGCAGATCGACTGCATCGGCAACCATCGTATAATGGGCGATCAGGCCTTTCTGCGTAGCCTTATTGTAGTAGGGGGTGACGATGAGCAGCCCATCTGCGCCGATTCTTTGCGCTGTCCGGGATTCCTGGATCACGTCCGCCGTGCAGTTAACGCCCGTGCCCGCAATGACAGGAACACGCCCGTTTGCCGCTTCAACACAGTATTCGATCGCAGTTGCTTTTTCCTGATCGGACATCGTGCAAGGCTCGCCCGTTGTACCACAAACGACCAGCGCGTCCGTGCCCTGTTGGATCTGGTGTTCAACAATCCTGAAAAATGCCGCCTTATTGATGCCGTTCTGATCAAAAGGAGTGATGAGTGCCGTTCCGCTTCCTTTAAATAAACACTTCATGATCCATTGCTCCAATCATTATTATTCGGCATCCTGCCGGATCAGTTCTTCAGCAATCTGCACCGTATTGGTGGCGGCCCCTTTACGGATATTATCGGCGACCACCCACAGGTTTAAGCCGTTATCGATGCTGTAATCGCGGCGTACGCGCCCCACAAACACTTCATCCTTATCCGCCGCCAAGATGGGCATAGGATAAACGTTATTGGCTGTGTCGTCCTGTAAAACGATTCCTTTGGCGTTTGCCAGCAGCTCTTTGACTTCAGCCAGTTCAAACGGAGAAGCCAATTCGACGTTGATAGACTCGCTGTGTCCGTGAAAAACAGGTACGCGTACGGTCGTGGCTGTGATACACAAAGAAGCATCGTCTAGAATCTTGCGTGTTTCATCGATCATCTTCTGTTCTTCTTTGGTGTAGCCGTTTTCCAGAAATACGTCGATATGCGGCAGGCAATTCCCCGCGATCGGGTGGGGGAACTTCTGAGGCGCTTCACCTTTTATGCCGCGTTCTAAGTCTGTATAACCCGCAACACCTGCACCCGAGACAGCCTGATAAGTCGAATAAACGATGCGCTTGATGCCATATCGTTCGTAAAGGGGCTTGAGCGCAACGACTGCCTGTATGGTCGAGCAGTTGGGGTTGGCAATGATCCCTTTGTTTTTCTTAATATGATCGGCGTTTGCCTCAGGCACAACCAAAGGAACAGAATCATCCATCCGCCAGCAACTGGAATTATCGATCACGATGATCCCCTTGCTCACAGCGATGGGTGCAAACGTTTTGCTCGTGGCTCCTCCTGCCGAAAACAGGGCGATGTCGATCTTTTTTCCGTCAAAGCAACTGGGCGTTAGTTCCTCTACGATATGCTTTTTTCCCATAAACTCGATTTCTTTTCCAGCCGAACGGCTGGAAGCAAAAAGATAGTACTCGTCAACGGGAAGCCTGCGTTCGCTAAGAACCTGCAGCATCTTTCTTCCTACCATTCCCGTTACGCCAACGACAGCAATGTTGTATCGTCTCACATTCATTTCCTCCTTGATCATTGCTCTTTTTGGCAAAAAAACAGAACAGTTGCTTTTGCGCACTGTTCGATGTTTTAAAAGGACACATATGTGAATCAAAACATAAACAGATAGCGCCTCCATCATTGCTGATGAGAGTGATACGATTTTTCACCGCACCCCCAGAGCATATCCCTGCGGAAGGATTTGCTCTTCGGCACTACACCCTTTCAGGAGAGTTTAAACAGGCTCCGCGTCCCTTTCTCTACTTACTGATGAGCAGTGCACCTCTAATCTGTATTTTGCCAAACTATATGACATATTTTTGTTATGATATCACGTTGGCTATATCATGTCAAATTATTTTTTAAGTAAAAGACGTTGAGCGGCCTGACTATTTGTATATGGATGCGTATCGATCATATTTTTAAAAAAAGTATGTTTACGGGTATATTTACCAGCAGGAGAAACTATGTATTAAAAGAGTAAATCTGCAAGCTGAGGAGGTATCCTGATGGAAATATTAAAAGAAACGGTTAAGATCGAAAGACTGATCGCCAGCATGAATGAGCAGGCGTTGGTGGAAGGGGAGGTGGAAATTCCCGGAAGCATGCAGGAGATAGCCGGCATGTTGCTCGTACAGGGACGCGTATACATGGGCAGCGTTGAGGTGCTGGATGGCCGCATGATGATGGAAGGCACCGTCATATTTAATGCGATCTACAGTGCGGTGGATGAAAAAATTTGCTCTTATGAGTCTGCGTCATCCTTTAAGCATGTAATTGACGTGTCTGAAGGGACTGTGATGTCACGCGGGAATGTACAGGCAAGCATTCAGCAGATTGATTATAGTGTTGTTGATTCACATAAACTGAGCGTCAGCGCCGTTATCAACCTTTCTTGCAGCATAACCAACGATGAGACAATCGGCCTTGTGTGCGGCATCGATGATGAGGAGGTACGTATACAGACCAAGCGCGGCATGGTCTATATGCCTGTGCAGAAGCGTGCCATGGAAAACATCCGTGTGCGCGAAGATGCCACGCTGGACACATCTTGCCCGGGGATTGATGAAATCTTTGGCAGGAGTGCATATGCGCGCGTAAAGAGTATACGTCTGGATATCGATAAAGTCATAGTGGAAGGCGAAGCGTATGTGAATATCGCCTATGGATCTCAGGGTGAATATATGCTTCAAAACGCGATCATAAAGGTGCCGTTTGGCAACATCATAGCGTTTGACGGTGTCGATGAATCGATGGATGCATATGTGAGCGCACAGGTCAACGAGATCTATGTTTCCCCTATTGGTGAGAACGCACATATCGTGAACACAGAGATGAGCATCTCTTTAGAAGTAACGGCAGTCCGTAAGGAAGCATACTCCATCATACGCGACAGCTATTCGTTAAGCGGGGAAATCGAAATGCAGCGCGGCGCTATTGACAACCGAGAGCTGGCCGTGCGCGGGTCAGGGAAATGCCTGATCACAGACAGCCTGAACCTTTCCACAGGCTTGCCTCCCATACAGAGGGTGTTGTCTGTTTTTGCTAACCCAATCATTACATCCAAGCGTGCCAGCCATAACAGGGCCGAGATTGATGGCGTGATGTTCTTGAACATCACATACGTAACCCAGGACGGCTTGCTGCGTGCAATCGACACCCAGACGGTGTTCAGCGGAGAAATAGACATCATCGGTATTGAAGAAGGCATGGACTTGGATGTATGCGTCGATGTAGAGAACGCCGCAGGTGCCGGGAACGGAAACACGGTGGAAACCCGCATTACGCTGGACACCATCGTTTTCGGCTACAGGACCAGCCAGCTGGAATTTGTTTCGGATATAGAATGGATGCCGCCGCAAAAAACAAGCGACGGCGGGATCACCATCTATTTCGCGGGGGAAGGGGAATCCCTTTGGAATGTAGCAAAACGTTACCGCACCACCATGGAAATTGTGAAGAAATACAATCCGTGGGTAAATGACGAAATGGAACTGGCCGAAGGCCAAAAGCTGCTTCTTTATCGTCCGTAAGACGTTGCTTATGGAGATCGAATGGTATAGAATGAGAAGGTAGCGTATGCTGATAGCTGTGAATAGCAAAGAGAGATGATAAAGTGGTCCTGAAAGCGCGAGGAAAGGTCAACCTTGCATTGAACATCGTTCACCGGCGTGAAGACGGGTTTCATATGCTGGACGGGGTTATGCAGTCGATCGACCTGTTTGATATCGTTTATATGGAGAAAGCGGGAGATATACAAGTCTTGTGCGGCGGCGTATATGGCGAAAATATAGCCATACATGCCGCACAGGCTTTTTTTGCCCAAAGCGGCATGACAGGCGGCGTACATATACGCATAGACAAGCGCATTCCGATGATGGCGGGATTAGGCGGTGGCAGCGCGGATGCAGCCGCCGTATTATACGGATTAAACATACTCTATCAAACGCGACTGTCGCAGGCGAGGCTATGTTCGATTGGTGTGCAAATAGGAGCCGATGTTCCGTTTTGCCTGACAGGCGGCACAGCGCGTGCAAAAGGGGTGGGGGAGACGCTCATGCCCATACATCCCAAAAGGCAGCATGAAATCTTGCTGCTGAAGCCTCAAACCGGCCTGGCTACGCGTGATGTATACGAGCATTATGATCGCTTCGGCGGCGAGCAGCAAAACATCGACATGCTTATATCCGGATTGCAGAATGATGACGAAGAGCAAATAGCTTGTGGTGTTGGCAATGCGCTGGAGCGTTCAGCGGTAACGCTGTGTGACGATATTGCCCATCTCAAAAAGAGCATATTGCAGCATGGTGCTTTTGCGGCCGCCATGACGGGCAGCGGCTCGGCTGTGTTTGGGCTGTTTCGTGATAAGGCGCCCAGCATATCTTGCTCACGCCTGTGGAGCTATACCACCAAAACCTGTGCGCAGGGCATAAGCGTTGTCACCTTATAGACAAGCAGGATACCAAAGAGGAGGAACGATGATGAATGAATGGGACGAGCAGGAGATCGAGAGGCTTTCAGAATTATTCAAGCTGTTTGGCAGCACCTCGCGTATGAAAATCATACTTGCCCTTGACGACGGAGAGCAGACGGTCAGCGCGTTGTGTGGGCGGTGCGGCATGAATCAATCCGCTTTGTCGCATCAACTGCATGATCTTCGCGCCAACAGGATTGTGAAGGCGCGCAAAGAGGGCTTGAATGTCTACTATAGCCTGGACGATATGCATATCGTCCAAATTTTACACATGGCAATGCAGCACATGCGCCATGAGGATTGCGATTGAACTATGAAGCTTTTGGATAAAAGCTGCTCTTGCAGGGAAGAGCAGCTTGCATCAAATCTTATAAATTGGCCGCAGGATCTTATGCGGCGACTCTTGTATCTATTGAAAATATTCAGCCAGCTAAAAGCCCGCTTGGATTTTAATATGTCAGCGTATAGATATGACGCCCGCCATTGGTCGGCCCCTTGATAACCGCCTCAATGTCTTCACGCTTGCGCTGTGTGACCTTTTCGATGGGAGGCAACACGCCTGCGGGGTATTTCTCTAAGATGTCACAAACGAGTTTTTCCAGATAATTGAGGATGTTTTCAACACCTGCGCGCGCTTTCTCAGCATCTGCCTTGGTCGGATCCCCGATCACACCCTCCGGTGTGCAGATGCATTCCATGCCTACGCTGCCAAAGGCATTATACCATTTGATCGGTCCAATTCCGTTTTCGGCGGAGTTGTTGATATGTCCGGGCGGAAGCATGGGAGCAGGCTGTGTCTTTACTGCGTTCTCCTGTTTGCAGAGTTCGGGGAACAGCGCTAAGGAATAGGATTGCTCGACTTCGTCTGCATGTATAAACGGAGTGTCATAAACACCGCCATCCGTCTTTGTGGCAAGATCCGTAAGCCCTGTTTCCGGATCTTTTGCACAATTCCAGAAATGCGCATATAGTATGATGCCCGGCACCTGGAACTTTTTAGCGAATTTATGAATGGCCAAAGGAATCACATAATCCTGTCCATGACCATTGACCACGATCATCTTACGAAAGCCTGTGTTCCAGAAGCCTGCAAAGACATAGCAGAGATAATCGGCAAGCGTTTCCTCGGGGATCATGATGGTGCCCGGCATGCCTAAATGATGATAAGGATGGGAGCCATACCAAATCGGTTGAGCGACTGTACAACCGGTGGCCAGCGCGACTTGCTCGCACAGCCGGGTGTCTAAATAAGTATCTTCACCATATGGCGCGTTGGGGCCGTGGTTTTCCGTTGAGCCGACCGGGATCAATATGACATCATTTTTCTTGAGACGTTCTTGCGCGTCCAGATTGGTCATGTTTTGGAAATAGACGCCTGTATTGCTTTCCATGTGGCCGCCTTGAGCGGGGATTTGCCATTTTGACATCGTATACATTCCTCCTTATTGACATGATTTTCCTTATCATATCATAAGGCAGAACAAACTTGAAGGGATGAAAATCGCGGATGGTGCGCGCACACTTGATGGGTGATTGCAGAACAGATTTCCCCTTCAATGCATCTTTTTGCTTAGGCGCTTGCTGATCAATGAAACCGGTATACATAGACCAAACCACAAAACCGAATAGAGGGGACAAATCTGCCCCCTGAAGTTAAAAGGCTGTTCGGAATAGTCCCAGATACCCATATTCAAACGTTTGTTGAGCACACAGCCCACAGCCAGTTCCAGCCCGGTGATCAGTATGGCTCCCAACAGACACTTGCGAAGGAGTCTGGTTTTTTTCAGCCGCGCATTCAACACATAGAGCACCGAAAAACAGATACCGCCCGTAAAAGCCATCGTCGGATGGGTTCGGCCCCGCCAAATCAGCTCGATTGCACTGTATCCCAATGCGCCCGTCGCAAACACCGTGAGCATTTTTTTCAATTTAGACAAATTATTCACCTCAGAGTATAATATGTGCCTTTATATGGCTTCTTATGAAGGATATTTTAATGAATAAAGCTTTATGGCCCGCATATTAAGCGTTGACGGGAGGTTTTGAGGCGTTTACAATGATAGAGATCTGATTTGCAGAAAGCTCGGGGTTGAAAAAGAAACCGGTACGGGCTCAATGTATTGAAAAATTTTACGAGAACAGGAGCGTGAGAGGGATGCTTACAAAGCGCATTATACCCTGCTTAGATGTGCGTGGCGGACGGGTTGTAAAAGGTGTGCACTTTCAAAACATCGTGGATGCCGGTGATCCGGTGGAAGCGGCAAAGAAATATAACGATGCGATGGCGGACGAATTGGTGTTGCTGGATATAGACGCATCAATCGAAGGGCGTACCACCATGCTGGATATCGTAAGAAGAACGGCAGAGCAAGTGTTCATGCCTTTTACGGTAGGCGGCGGGATCAGCACATTGGAACAGATTAGAGAAACACTGCGCGCAGGTGCGGATAAGGTCTCTTTTAATTCGCCTGCCGTGCAGCGTCCGGCATTCGTAATGGAGGCGTCACAGCGGTTTGGCAGCCAATGCATCGTGGTTGCGATCGATGCAAAGCAGCAAGGGAAAAGCTGGGAGGTCTATATCAATGGCGGGCGTGTTGCGACTGGGCTTGACGCCATTGAATGGGCAAAGAAAGCCGAACAACTGGGCGCCGGTGAAATACTGCTCACCAGTATGGACGCAGACGGTACCAAAGCGGGATTCGACCTTGAGTTGACGCGTTCGGTCTCACAGGCTGTCCATATACCGGTGATCGCATCCGGCGGGGCAGGAAGCATGGAGCATTTCTATGATGTGTTGACATACGGTGAGGCCGATGCAGCGCTGGCTGCCTCCTTGTTTCACTATGGGCTGATGAAGATAGAGGATTTGAAGCAATACTTAAAAGACCGCGGGGTCGCGGTACGCACAACCGTTTGACCGGTGTTTGTTTAGCTTTCAGGAGATTTTTCCTTAGGGCTTGAGTTGCGCAGCAGCAAGAAAGCGCCTGCAACAGCAAGAAGAATGCTGATGGCTTGCGATGTGGAGAGAAAGAGGATGTCGCCTCTTGGGTCGGCACGGAAGAATTCGATTGCAAACCGCCAGACGGCATACAGAACCAAATACCAGCCGCAGGTCGTGCCTTTCTTGCGGCTGTGTTTCAGTATGAGCAACAACAGCACACTCAACAGCACCAGAAATGCGCTTTCCAAGAGCTGAACGGGCAGCAGCGGGACACCAGCCGGAGCATAGCTTCCCTTGGGATACACCACAGCCAAAGGGCTGTCACTGGGCGCACCATAGCAACAACCGGACAAATAGCATCCAACCCTGCCGAAAGCCTGGCCTAGAGCGAGGGAAGGTGCTGCGATATCCAGCATTTCAAGCTTGTGAAGCCGATAGCGATGTGCATAACGAAGGCCGCCCAGCGCGCCGCCGATGAGTCCGCCATAGAAGACAGAACCGCCGGTGATAAACGAAAGCAGTACGTTTGGATTAGATAAGATACGGGGTAGTTCCACGACGATATACAGAAGCTTCGATCCAATGAGCGCCCCGATGAGCGCATAAATGGCAAAGAAAAAGAAATCGCTGAGGCGGATGCCGTACTTTTTGCAACTCCACAACACAGCTAAAATGAGCCCTGCGGCGATCCCCAAAACCAACATGACACCATACGCAGGTATATGAAGACCAAATAGGTTAAAATATGGATGCATATTTACCTCAAGAAAGCCATGGCAAAATTGCCATAGCTTTCTTCATACGATCAATAAACCAATGATAAGCTACCAATTCCACCAGGAAGAACTATAGGGTACCGAAGATGCGATGCAGGTCGCGCAAGCGATACAACTGATGAATATGATCGCACTTAAGGCTGTTCCGATTAGGCTGAGTACCAACCCCGCTGTAGCGATGCCCGTGGGCTTCATTTGTGCGGCTTCATATCCTTTCCGGACCTGGATGGCCAACACCAATCCGATGATTCCGCAAACGATTGCCGCAATTGCACCATAACCAAATATCCATAATGAACAAGATATAATTCCTAAAACCATGGATGCAGTGGCTTTTCCTTTGAATGGATCCATTTTTCACCCTCCTATTTTTTGGTTTTATTATATAATATACTTATGGAGTTTGCAATGAAATACTGCAAGCAGTATGGGTCTATAAATCGGATCTTTTATACAATATGTTGGTGTTTTTTATCTGTTTGACACAATATATAGCAACAATTATAATAAATTGGGTGAAAATTCCGCAAACTAGAGCGCAATAATAAAAATATTGCCCGGGGGTTTTTAAATATAGATGGAGGATGAGTATGCAAAACAGCTACACCGTCAGCGATATACAGGTGCTGGAAGGCTTGGACGCGGTGCGCCGCCGTCCTGGAATGTATATTGGCAGCACAGGACAGCGCGGACTGTATCAATTATTATGGGAGATCGTTGACAATGCGATCGACGAAGCAGCAAACGGCTATGCCGATACCATCAGGATTACTTTGCACAAGGATGAGTCTGTTACAGTTGAGGACAACGGCCGGGGAATACCTGTGCAGATCCATCCGCAACTAGGCGTTTCCGGTGTTGAAGTGGTGTTTACCCATCTACACGCCGGCGGTAAATTTGACAACAAGAGCTATGGATATTCAGGGGGGCTCCATGGCGTGGGCGCTTCCGTTGTAAATGCACTGTCTGAATGGCTGGTGGTGGAGGTTGCAAGCGATGGTTCCCTGTATTGTCAGGAATTCCACTCCTATTTCGATAAAACCACCAGTAAGATGGAATCAGGCCGCCCTAAAACGCCCTTGCAGAATTTGGGCAGGACGCGTAAAAAAGGGAGTAAAATCACTTTCTTGCCCGATGCGCGTGTTTTTGAAACGATCCACATGAGCTTCGATGCGATTGCAAAACGCGCGAAGGAATTATCTTTTCTAAATAAGGGCATAAGAATGCTCCTGCTGGATGAGCGTGAGCGCGTGGGCGGGGAATATCGAAAAAAAGATTACTGTTATGAAGGCGGCATTATCGACTATATACAGTACCTGAACGATGGAAAAACAGCGCTGCATGCAACCCCTATCTTTTTTGAGGATCAATATGAAGATATATTCATCAGCATCGCCATGCAGTATACCAACTCGTATACGGAGAGTATCTTTTCTTATGTGAACAACATACCCACGACAGAAGGCGGTACGCATGAGACAGGCTTTAAGGCGGCACTCACTAAGATCATGAACGAGTACGCAAGGCGGTCAGGCGTACTTAAGGAAAAAGATGTCAACTTTGCTGGAGAAGATCTGCGCGAAGGGCTGACGGCTGTCGTCTCCATGAAAATGCGTACGGTGCAATTTGAAGGCCAGACAAAAACGCGCCTAGGCAACACGGAAGCGCGGCTGGCCGTTGAATCGGTGATGGCGGAGAATCTGACACGCTTCCTGGAAGATCTGAACAACGCCGCCATGGTGGGCAACATCATGGACAAGGCGCAGAATGCCGCGCGTGTGCGGGAAGCCACGCGTAAGGCGAAATCCATCGCACGCCAGAAAAACAAACTGGAAGGCGCGCCCTTGGTGGGGAAACTGGCAAGCTGTACGGGCAGAAAAGCAGAAGAGAACGAGCTGTTTATCGTGGAGGGCGATTCCGCGGGCGGCAGTGCCAAGCAGGGCAGAGATCGCCGGTTTCAGGCGATTCTTCCGTTGCGGGGGAAGCCCCTCAATGCTGAGAAAAAGCGGATCGATCAGGTGTTGGCCAATGAGGAGTTTCGCACCATCATCACAGCGCTGGGAACGGGGATCGACGAGGATTTCAACATCAAAGGCTTAAAATACAATAAGATCATCATCTTATCCGATGCCGACCAGGATGGCGCGCATATACGTGCCATCCTGCTGACATTCTTTTTTCGTTATATGCGCGAGCTGGTTGCAAACGGACATGTTTATATCGGGCTTCCCCCTTTATACAAGATATCAAAAGGCAAGAGTACGGCGTATGCATATGATGACGATGAGCTAAAGAGAATCACAAAAAAAATGGGCCGCGGCTATTCGGTGCAGCGCTATAAAGGTTTAGGCGAGATGAACCCGGAACAACTCTGGCAGACCACCATGAGCCCGCAAAACCGGTCGTTGCTGCGTGTACACATTGATGACGCGGTGGAAGCGGATCGCATTGTATCGGTACTGATGGGGGACAAGGTAGGGCCGCGCAAAGAGTATATCAGCGGGTTTGCCAACTTTAACAAAAAGGACCAATTTGAAGCGGAGGTGCAGGCGGATGTCTAAAACAGGATCAAAAGCGCCCACAGATCAAAAAATTTTACATACATCCATGGAGGATGCGATGCATCAGTCCATGATGCCGTATGCGGAATATGTCATCATGGAACGCGCCCTTCCGCGTGTGGAAGACGGCTTGAAGCCGGTGCAACGCAGAATCCTCTATGCCATGATGGAGCTGGGCACCACGCCGGACAAGCCTCATAAAAAGTCCGCACGCATCGTGGGGGATACGCTGGGAAAATACCATCCGCACGGCGACACATCGATTTACGACGCCATGGTGCGTATGGCACAACCTTTCAATATGCGCCATCCGCTCATCGACGGCCACGGAAATTTCGGCTCCATCGACGGCGACAGCGCCGCCGCCATGCGCTATACGGAAGCGCGTATGGCACCGCTGGCGTTGGAGCTTTTAAGGGATATCGATAAGGAAACCGTATCCTTTCGACTCAACTTTGACGATTCTTTAAAGGAGCCGGACATGCTGCCCGGGCGTTTTCCGAATCTGCTCGTAAACGGCGCCTCGGGCATTGCTGTGGGGCTGGCCACCAACATACCGCCGCACAACTTAAAGGAAACGATAGACGGCGTAATCGCTTACATTGACAAACCCGCGATCACGCTACCTGAGATGCTGCGCCACATCAAAGGTCCTGATTTCCCAACAGGCGGATATATCGTGGGCCGAGAGGAACTTCAGCAGGCATATGAAACCGGACGCGGAAAGATTGTAATTCGTGCAAAAACACAGATTGAAAAGGCGAACAACGGAAAGAGCGCCATCGTTATCAACGAGCTTCCATATCAGGTCAATAAAGCGAATTGCCTGGAAAAAATACTAAAGCTCAGCGAGGATAAAAAGGAGATTTTTTCGGGCATCGCGGATATCCGGGATGAATCCGACCGTGACGGAATGCGGGCTGTGATAGAGGTGCGAAAGGATCATGATCCTGAATTAATCCGTAGCTTGTTGTTTAAATATTCGGATTTGCAGGTTACATTTGGGATCAATATGGTGGCGATTGCGGCCGGCAGCCCAAAGCAGATGGGATTGATACCCATCATCCGTTATTATGTGGATTATCAAAAGCAGATCATACGGAAGCGTACACAATTTGAGCTTGAAAATGCACAAAAACGTGCGCATATACTCGAGGGTCTGATCATTGCTGTCGATCATATCGATCAGGTGATCCGCTTAATTCGTTCGAGCTCGAATGTGCCGGAAGCCAAAAAAAGACTGATGGACGCTTTTTTCCTCACGGCTGTGCAAGCCCAGGCTATATTGGACTTAAGGCTGCAGCGGCTGACAAACCTCGAAATCGTTACGCTAAAAAAAGAATATGATGAGTTGCTCAAAAAGATCGAAGAGCTCAAAGAAATTTTAAAAAATGAATCAAAACTGGCGATGGTCATCAAGAAGGAACTGTCTGAGATCAAAAAGAAATACGCGGACGCCCGCAGAACAGAATTTTTAGACGCAGAAGAGAACATAGAGATAAAACCACAAACCATCACGGCAGTAGAGGATGTCGTCGTGCTGCTGAACGAAAACGGCTATGTCAAACGAATATCGGTCAAAAACTTCCAACGCACAGCCAAAGAAACCGAGCCGGAAGATGCGCTTGAAGCCCGGCATATGCTTCAAACCAATACACTGCGGAGAATCCAGCTGTTTACCAATAAAGGGAATGTCTTTTTCATGGATGTCAAAAATATTCCGGAATGCAGGATGAAGGACCGCGGCACCGCGCTAAACAGCCTGCTGGCCGGCTTTGAGCCGGGTGAGCATGTTGTAAAGGTGTTTTCATTTGACACACACGACGGCGCCTTGAATTTTTACACACAAAAAGGCATGATCAAGCGCAGCGATCTTAAGGAATATGATTCTAAACGCGCAAAGTTGGTCGCCTGCGGCATCAACGAAGAAGATGAAGTTCTCAATGTTGAGCTGGTGGATGAAAATTGCACGGTACTGTTTGTAACGAAAAAGGGATACAGTATTCACATTAAAAACGACATTCCCGCGAGAGGAAGATCTGCCCGCGGTGTGATGGCGATCAAACTGGGAGAAGACGACGAGGTCGTGGCGGCGATGCAGGTCAGTCTGGAAGGCGAATTGATCGTGATGACAGACCGGGGCTATGCGAAACGTAGTTTTATATTTGATTATGACATACA
Organism: Christensenellales bacterium; assembly: GCA_050945835.1. Taxonomy (GTDB): domain Bacteria; phylum Bacillota; class Clostridia; order Christensenellales; family JBMNTQ01; genus JBMNTR01. The sequence continues at coordinate 21,699 of JBMNTR010000004.1, forward strand.
AGGACGAAACGGCAAAGGGCTCAAGACGTTTGATTTTAAGAAAAACGGTTCAAACGGCTACGAGATCATTGCCGCCCTGTATGTGAAAGAACCGTATGAGATGGTGTATCTCCATAAAAATGGCGAGAAGGGAAGATTGCTCACAGAAGAAATTCCGATAGAAAACCGTTTTTCCAAAGGACAGCTGATCGTGATGATCCTGTTGGACAATACGCTGATATATACGGGAAAGACCGTACTGCTGTAAAGAGTTTCGTGTATACAGCATGAAAGCCAGCGGTTCAGCACCGCTGGCATGCATGAAGGGCGGATATAGAGATCTTAGCTGCAATAATTATGATACAGCTGGGTTAAAATATCGACATGCAGCTGTTCATCCAATATAATACGGTTGAGCTGGTCTATGATGTTCTGATTCTTAATTTCAGCCGCTTGGCGTTCATATTTTTGAATGGCTGCTTTCTCGGAGTTGATGGCGTATTTCATAAGCTGCGGCAGCTCAAAGCTATATTTATTGTAGCCGGGCGTCCAATAGATTCGCTGATGATTCCGCTGGGTCCATAGCCGAGGATTCTCTCCCAGCAGGAATGCGAGCTTCCCGAATATTTCAAGATGGTGCATTTCCACGATGCTGATTTTTTCAAATACGATTGAAATCTCTTTAACAAGCGGCGATGTGACCAGATGATTATAAAAGTACAAGCTGACAGCAGACATCTCCGAGATACTGCCTCCTGCGTTATCCAGCATCATACGGGCGTATATATTGTTGGGCTTATCAATATTTATGGTGGGATAGGGTAGTTGGATCGCATAAATTCCTTCGGGATTATTTTGTTCCATGCGGCTCTCTCCTCACGATCTTTTTATGTTAATATTCTATGTAGGGTTATAATCGGATATGACTTCATCACAGCTTGTATGGACATCATTCAGCGCACAACACCGTTTGAGTCCATGCAGACATGCTAAAGATTGCGTTTATTGGCTTGGAATGGTATTATTGTGTATAAATGGACATTCCAACCATTTAATAACTTGAGCAAATAAAAGGAGAACAGTATGATACTGGTTACTGGCGGAACAGGATATATTGGTAGCCATACATGCGTAGAGCTGCTTTCATTGGGATATGATGTCGTCATATTAGATAATTTCATCAACAGCACAGCGGATGTTGCAGAAAAACTTGAAGCCATAACCGGAAAAAAGGTTATATTGAAACCGATGGATGTGTGTGAGCGCGGCCGATTGGATGAGATCTTTGAAGAATATGAGATCGATGCTGTCATCCATTTTGCCGGACTGAAGGCTGTTGGAGAATCGGTGGAGCAGCCTTTGTGTTATTACAGAAACAATATCAACAGCACACTGGCCCTCTGCGAGTCGATGTCAAAACACGGTGTGCATAAGTTTATATTCAGCTCATCTGCAACTGTCTATCAAAACGATAACCCGCTGCCCTTTCGTGAAGATGCGCGATTAGGATGTACCAATCCCTATGGGTGGACTAAATTCATCAGCGAACAGATTTTGCGGGATGTCTATGCTGCGGATCCTCGGTGGGCCATCATGCTGCTGCGCTATTTCAATCCGATCGGTGCACATAAGAGCGGCCTGATCGGAGAAGCGCCAAAGGGGATCCCCAATAACTTAATGCCGTATGTGGCGAAGGTTGCCGCGCAAAAACTGCCTAAGCTCAGCGTATTTGGAAACGACTACCCCACGAAGGACGGAACAGGCGTGCGCGACTACATCCATGTGGTCGATCTTGCGAAAGGACACGTAGCCGCATTGCAATACATCCAAAAGCATACCGGCGTCGAAGCGGTCAACCTTGGCACCGGCAAGGGATACAGCACGCTGGAAGTGGTCAGCGCGTTTGAAAAGGCAACAGGCAGGCCTGTACCCTATGAAATAACCGAGAGGCGTCCGGGAGACATTGCGGAATGCGTTGCCAACGCTTCCCGGGCGGCGCAATTGTTAGGATGGAAAGCAGAACTGGGCATTGAAGAGATGTGTGCCGATGCCTGGCGTTTTGAGTATGAAGGTCAATTGGATGTGTGATGCTGTAAAAGGGAGAGCAACCTATGCGTAAATTCAGAAGGGCGATCATGTTTTTTATTAAACTGCTGATGATCTTATTGACATTGGCGGGTTATATTTTCGTGCTCTTCACACATTATGAAGAAGCAAGCTTTCCCAATCGCGGAAATATCATCATGGGGTTGTTGTATGCTTTTATATTCTTCATATTAGCTTCGGTCTATGGGTGCTTTCGCATTGGCATTCTGCGTATACGCGAGCTGATCATCTCTTATGCGCTGTCCGCGACATTTACGAACTTCATCTGTTACATCGTGCTGTGCCTGATTGCCCAGAGAATATTGCCTGTTTTGCCCATGGCGGTTTTAACGGCCGCTCATTATCTGTTTGCGCTTTTATGGTATATGTTCGCTAATAAAGTGTATTTTAATCTTTATCCGGTGCGTGATTGCCTGGCAATTTGCAGGAACGACAAGCAGGAACTATCTGTGATCGAAAAATTCGCACGTCAGAGAAGACGGTATAACATACAGAAAGTTTGTTTTGATACGGAAGGGTTTGATGCGCTTACGGTGCAGATTGATTTTCATTCTACGATCATCATAGGCAATATCGCAAACGACCTGCGCGCAAAGCTGACTTCCTATTGTTTTGAAAATAATAAGCGATTGTTTATCATTCCGACCGTGCAGGATGTTATGCTGCGCAACGCCCATGAAACGCAAATTGAGGACTCATTGGTCTATCTATGCAAAAACAGATCTTTTTCTTTCGAACAATTGATCATCAAGCGGGTGATGGATGTTTTTATATCCCTGGTCGCCATAATCATCACATCGCCCATCATGCTTATTGCAGCGCTGCTGATCAAATGGTATGATGGGGGGCCTGTCTTCTTTAAACAAGAGCGCTATACGCGCGACGCACAAAAATTTATTATGATCAAGTTCCGCAGTATGGTGATAAACGCCGAGCAGTACGGCGCACAGTTCACTACGAAGAAGGACAAGCGCATCACACCTATCGGCAGAGTCATTCGTTCAACGCGTATCGATGAACTGCCCCAGCTTTTCAATGTGTTAAAAGGCGACATGTCCTTGGTTGGTCCGCGTGCGGAACGCATTGAAAATGTAGAAGCCTACAGCAAATTGATGCCGGAATTTCGCTATCGCTTGAAGGTAAAAGCCGGGTTGACAGGGTATGCGCAGATCTACGGCAAATACAATACAAGCTATGAAGACAAAGTCAAAATGGATCTTGTCTATATTGAAAACTGCTCCCTGATGATGGACCTGCGTTTGCTAGTCTCCACCCTAAAAGTGTTGTTTATCGGCGAAAGCACGGAAGGCTTTCAAAATGCAACCTTGACAGAACTGATGAAGGCTGCAGAACAAGAAGATTTGGTTTCAGAAGTTGATACACCCGATTGACTCCAGTAAACAGCATAATTTCTAATCCTATTGTATAAAGGAGAACTTCGATGGAAAAAGTCCTTGCCTTTTTAAAAGAAAACGCAACCTTTTATTTTACGACGCTAGACGGTGATCAGCCAAGAGTAAGGCCCTTTGGGTTTGTAATGGAATATGATGGGATGCTTTGTTTTGCGGTCGGTGAGCATAAGGCAACCTATGCACAACTGTTAAAGAATCCAAACGTCGAGATATGCGCCGCCAATCAAGATAGGCAATGGATGCGCTTACGGGGGCGGGCTGTTGTTGTAACCAGCGAGAAATGTGTGAGGAAAGCCTTTGGAATCGAGCCCATGCTCAAGGAACTCTATAACAAGGAATCAGGTTTGAAGCTAGGCATTATCGGCCTTGAAGAGGCCGAAGTGGAGTTTGCGTGCATGGACGGCGCGTTTGAAAAATACAAATTATAGCGTATTATTTTTAAAAGGAGGCAGTTCCATGAAAAGATTGAAATCAAACATCCTATTAAAAAAAGCGGTAGAAGCATTGGGGGAGTCGGATGCACGCGGTTGTTTTCTGGTAGTAGGCGATGAAAACAAAGCGAACACCATGACGATTGGCTGGTCTAGCGTCGGTATTATGTGGGCATTGCCCGTGTTTGAGGTGCCGGTAAGGGTCAATCGATACAGTCATGAGTTCATCGAGAAGAACAACTGCTTTACGATCTGCATTGGAAAAGAAGAAGTGCGGCAGCATCTCGCGTTTGTGGGTTCGAAAAGCGGACGCGATGTGGATAAGTTTGAGGCTTGCGGTTTAACGCTGCAAAAAGCGCGTCATATTGAAACGCCGGTTATCGTGGAAAGCGATTATGTGATCGAATGCCGCGTGCTGGGGAAAACACAGCTCACGAAAGAAAATATGGATCCACAGACGCATGAAAAATGGTATATGCGACATGAGCCCGGTCTGCACACACTGTATAAGGGCGAGATACTCGATTGCTATACGCCGTGAGGCATACGAAGGTGTGCTGCAAGCTAGGCATCACACCTTTCCTCATTTTCAAAACTGTGCGATGGTGTGAGCGGAACAAACCGGCAGAAAGGTTGCTTGACATGACAGATGTTTCAAAAGATTTTGTTCGTTTTTCCAAAGGCCAAAAGGATGAAATCGTCTCAAAAATAAGAGGGTATTTTAAAATGGAACTGGATTTCGATATCAACAACCTTCAAGCACAGTTGCTTTTAAATTTCTTTTCAAAGAGCGTAGGCATCTATTATTATAACCAGGCTATTGAAGATGCGGTTCTTTATATGCAGGAGCGCACGGAAGACCTGTACGCATTACAAAAAGCAGATCAGTTTCCCGCTAAAGTATGAATATGCAATGCAGTCACATGCAAAAACCTTATGATGCCTGGGTGTTCGTACACACGAAGCAAGACAAGGATACACCGCACCTGCGGATCACCCGAAACGCAGAGCTTTTCCTTGAGCAGCAAGGCATGTATGGAGTCCCCATAGGAAAGGTAAACCGAACATCTAAAGGCAAACCCTATTTTGCAGATATACCGCAGGTACATTTGAGCATTTCGCATAGCGGCACATACTGGCTCTGTGCGTTTTCTCTTAATCCTTTGGGGATCGACATACAGCTGCACCGTGCTTGTGAGGAATCGGCCATTGCACAGCGTTTTTTTCACCCGTGTGAGGCTGACTACTTAAAAGATAAGGATCAAGCAGCTTTTTTTAAAGTATGGACAGCCAAAGAAAGTTTTGTTAAATATACAGGCGATGGCATAGACGATGCTTTTCGCCATTTTTGTGTTGTGGGCGGCGATGAGGTGGATGGAGCCGCTTGTGGCGTAGATTTTACATTTATTGACATAGACCCTCAATATACCGCATGTGTTTGCAGACCGAAAATCGGAAATATTCATTTGATTCATGAACAGCTTTAAAGCTTTGCCATATCTTTTTTTGTGCAATAATCTGGATATTTCTGCTATAAACGGCAACAAACCGCACTATTCAGAGCCTACAGGATAAAAACATGGACAAAATCCGCCATGTTTGTTTCTTGACGCTATTGATCGCCGGGTGATATCCTTTTATTTAGATTCGGTATACAAGCTATAAGGAATTGCGCAAACAGTAGGAGGCGTTTTAATATCATGGAAAAACCTCGGCCGAAAATATACTATGGCTGGTGGATTATGATCCTCAGCTTTTTATTGATGGGGATTGTTTATTCAATAGGCTATTACAGCAACGGCCTGTTTATCGACCCTTTGAGCGCATATCTGCAGGTGCCGCGCTCCACCGTGTCGTTGTTTATGACCGTTACCTCCGCCGCCACATTAATTGCATCTCCGATCATAGGCAGGCTCTATGACCAATACTCTGCACGCATCATCCTAGTGACCTGCCTGAGTTTGTTTACATTGTCGCTGTTGGGATTTTATCTCGCAACTGAGTTGTGGCATTTTTTCATCCTTTCCGTGGTTCGCGGGGCTGGGTTTATGGGTTCCAGCACCATTGCGATGTCAGTGCTGCTCAACAGATGGTTTGGCGTGAAGAAGCGCGGATTGGCCATGGGCATCAGCACCATGGGCTCTAATTTAGGCACTATGATTTTGGCTCCTTTGCTGACCTCGGTGATCGAGCATCAAGGATGGCGCAGCGCTTTTTTGATCATGACGCTTCTGTGTGCCGCTCTGATACCCATCGTATTGCTGCTGGTTGCACAATCGCCGGAGGCGAAAGGGCTGAAACGTTTGGGAGATGCTGAAGGGATTACCGCGCAAGGAGACGTTAGTCTTACTGTAAAGCAAGGCTTGAGAACGCCCGCATTTTGGCTGTTGATTTTAGGGGGATCACTGCTTGCGACTTGCAGTACCTCTATGACCGTGCATTTTGTCCCATACATGACGGATATTGGTTATACTGCAGCACGGGCCGCTATATTCGTCTCTATAGGGGCAGCCTCAATGGGGGTTGGCAAGATCGTGATGGGGCGGTGCAATGACTGGCTGGGTGTGAGCAAAGGCTTGTTGGTTACCATGACATTGTTAACCATAAGCATCGGCGCGTTGTTTGCTGTACGCTATATCGACGGTATGCTTCCGGTGCATTTGATCACCTATGGGCTGGGCATGCCCACAGGGATATTGGTGCCCCCACTCATCATCGCAAAATGCTTTGGCAACAAGAATTTTGCAACGCTGTTTGGATTCTATAATGTGGCAACGGGTATTGGTACCGCGGCAGGCAGTTCCATTACCGCATGGATTGCGGAGTGGACAGGGAGCTACAGCGCGGCTTGGCTGTGTATGTTGGTCATTTGCAGCCTTACAGTCGGCATACTCTACACCTCATCCCGTAAAACTGCGGCCGAAAGACTTGCGTTGATGAAGGATTCTTTGCCGTAAAACTATAGCGTGCGTTTATAGGGAAAGCTCTAGACGATCGGTTCAGCTGTTTTGAAACGCGATCAATAAACATATTTTTTAACTTTGGCATAACTTTTCATCCACACAGGCGTATAAACTTCTAGGGTCGATATAAAAAAGTGGATATACAGTGCAATAATTGAAGAGAGGGATTATCAATGAAAAAGAAATCCACGGCAATAGCCGTCATTATACTCATCGCAGTCATATTGATCGGAGGCGCCGCCGCTTATCTATTGCTCTCAAACAGCGAGAATGATGATCAACAGGTGGCCTATGTGCAAAGTGTAAAGGACATTGCAGGCTTGGGCAGCGGGAGCGGTTTAAAGAACCGCTACAGCGGTGTTGTTGAAGCGCAGGAGGTTCTTAAAGTCAATCTGGATCAAGAAAAAACGCTCGGGGAGTGTTTTGTGGAGATAGGTGATGAAGTAAATGCCGGTGATCCGCTTTTTTCATATGATATAGAAAGTTTGCAGTTTAATCTCGAACAATTAAAACTCGATCTGGAAGGCATGGACAACGAGATCAAGACCATGGAGGATCAGATTGTTGATTTGCAGAAGCAAATAAAAAACACTTGGGGTGATGAAAAGGTCGAGCTCACCATACAGCTGCAAACCACCGAACTAAACCTCAAAAAGCAGGAATATGAGCGTAAAAAGAAGGAGCTTGAGGTAGCCAACGCACAAGTTTCTGTGCAGGATAATGTCGTGACAGCCCAGATCGACGGTGTGATCCGGTCGATCAATCCGCCGGGAAGTCAGTCTGAGGATATGTGGGGAGTCGAGCAAGACACTTCCTACATCACCATCATATCCAGTGAAGACTATCGTGTAAAGGGAACGATCAGCGAACAGACCGTCCATCTGCTCTCGCCGGGCATGCCGGTTGTGTTGCGCTCACGCATTGATGAATCAACCATCTGGACAGGCTCAATCGACTACATCAATCTGGAACAGGCGGAAGGCAACTCTAACGATGCCGGCATCTACTATCCCGGCATGGACTCCGCTGAGCAGGCTTCGAAATATGCGTTCTATATCACACTCAACAGCAACGAAAACCTGATGATGGGGCAGCACATCTATATTGAACTGGACGAAGGTCAAACCCAGCAGAAAGAAGGCATATGGCTGCCGTCTTATTATTTTGTCCTTGAGAACGATGAGTATTTTGTCTATGCGGACAATGGGCGGGAGCGTATAGAGCAACGCAAGATTACGGTGGGCGAATACGACGAAGGAATGGATACTTACCAAGTATTAGAGGGACTTACGGAGGAAGATTACATCGCTTTTCCTGATGAGAGCATCCAATCGGGCGTAAAGGCTGTGAAATCCGATACCGGCGGCGGTATGGTTGACCCCGGTATGATGGAGCCAGGGATAATTGATGGAGGCATAGAGAGCGATTCTATGGACTTTATGCCCATAGAGGATGACGGCGCTTTTGAACAGGAGGACATCATGCCCGACGAAAATACCGAAGACCTTTTACAGGACGATATAGCCGACATGCCTGCTCCGCGCATGGAGGGAAGATGATGATAGTTGAATTGAAATCGGTTTTCAAGGACTATATGCAAGGCAAAATGGTTGTCCCTGTTTTAAAAGATATCAACATGCAGATTCAAGAAGGCGAATATTTGGCTGTTATGGGACCGTCTGGCTCTGGCAAAACAACCTTGATGAACATATTAGGCTGTCTGGATACTCCAACATCGGGCGAGTATATCCTGCAAGGGCGCGTGATCGCTGGGTTGGACGACGCACAAATGGCAAAAATCCGGAATCAGAGCATTGGATTTGTTTTTCAGACCTTCAATCTGCTTCCGCGTCAAACCGCGTGGGAAAACGTTACACTGCCTTTGATCTATGGCAGTGTCAGCCGCAAGGACAGAAAAGAAATCGCGGCCAATGCGCTGAAAAAAGTTGGACTTGAGGATCGTTTGGATTTTAAGCCTACACAATTATCCGGAGGACAATGCCAGCGTGTTGCGATTGCAAGAGCCATCTGCACCAATCCCAAGCTGCTGCTGGCAGACGAGCCAACCGGCGCTTTGGATTCCGCTTCCGGACAACAGGTCATGGACATTTTCAGCGAACTGCACCAAGAAGGCGCCACCATCATCGTGATCACACATGAAAAGGAAGTGGCCAAGCGTGCTCAAAACGTCGTCCACATACTGGATGGCATGTTGAAGGCGGAGGAACGATCGCAATGAAGAAAAAAACAATTATGCTAATTGCAATTCTCATGACCATCGTAGTCGTCGCAGGCGTGGTGGCCATTAAGTTGCTGCCCAATGGCGGCACGCCTGTGGCAGTCACACCGGTCTCCTATTGGGATGGCTGGGGTATGGAGGATATGATGTCCACATATGGCATGGTGACGACGAACGTATCACAGAAAATACCTTATTCAAAAGAGATGGACATTGAAGAAGTTTTTGTCGGCATTGGTGATCATGTAGAAATCGGCGATCCGCTGATCCAATACGATGCGACTTTAGTGGAAATCGATCTGCAGCTTAAGAGGCTGGAAGCGCAAAAGCTGGAATTGAGCATACTGAAAACAGAAAAAGAATTGCAGAAGCTGGGCGGGAAGCGGATCGTGCAGACATCCATCCTTCAGATGGACGAAGTCGTGTTATTAAACCTACAGTTGGTCGCTGATTCCATTGATGAAAATGCCCTGCCTTACGCCGGAGAGGGAACAGAAGATAAACCGTATCTTTTTATCGCCCCCAAAGGCAGCAGCATCACATCAAAATTTATCGACCTTATGCTCGATGAAGCGCAGCAAAAAGGCGAAAGCATCTATGCGCGCCTGGAAACACGCGAGGACGATCAGCAGGATGGAGAACTCCTCTATGCTTTTGATTTGCTGTTTTCAGCGGAGGGCAGTTTCGATTTCAGCCTTTATTTGCCGGAACCGATACCTACGCCGACTCCGTCCCCCACACCTACACCAACGCCAACCCCCACACCGACGCCGACTCCGACCCCAACACCAACACCCTCGCCGGATCCCAGTGAAACGCCCGAACCGGAACCGGAGCCTGACCCAGAGCCCATTCCCGATCCCGGCCCATCCTGGGAAGAGATTCAGGAGATGATTAAAATCCTCCAAAAGAGCATTCAAGAGGATGAATTCAGCCTGAAGCAGGTGAACATGGAGATTAAAATGTATGAATCAGAAGGCGCTGCCGGGCTGATCAAGAGCACGATTGCGGGCATTGTTAAAACTGTAGAAGAACCGCAAAACCTGTTTGAAGGGGATACACTCATAGAGATTACGGGCGGCGACGGGTATCTCATAGAATGTGTGCTGAGCGAATTATATCTGGATCAAGTGGAGCTGGGATCTGTATTATCCTGTTTTGCATATGAAAGCGGGATCACATGTGATGCCAGGGTGATCGATATCTCGGATGTTCCCGTACAAGGCGGCTATTATGATGGCGGAAACAGCAACGCTTCCGGCTATGTCGTCAAGCTGTATGTCGAAGGGGATGTAGAGCTCCGAAACTATGAGGGTGTTGAAGTCCGGTTCTTTACCCAGAGTCCCAGCGAGCCGGCCGGCGGAATCTACATTGAACGCGCATATGTACGCGAGAAAGATGGCGAAAGCTATGTGTTTGTGGCCAGAGACGGCATATTGCGAAAACAGGTGGTTCAAACAGGGAAGACGATGTATAATACAATTCAAATCCTGTCCGGATTGAGCAGAGAAGATTCCATCGCTTTCCCGTATGGAAAAGATGTATTCGATGGGGCCGTTGTCAAAGAAACGGATGGCAACAGTATCGACCTTATGCCCTATGGCGTATATGGTTTGGGGGTAGCGAAATGAGAGAATATTTGCGTATGGCTTTTGATGGGATTTGGTCCCATAAATTAAGAAGCAGCCTGACAATGTTGGGTATTATCATAGGCATTGCCTCTATTATAGCGATTTCCTCCACTATCATGGGCACGAATGAACAGATCAAACAGAATCTCGTGGGCGACGGAACCAACGCTGTGAGCATCAAGCTGTATCAGGGCGATTATGAATATTATTTTGATTATCAAAGCGCACCGGAAGGCGTACCCGTGTTTGAGCAGGAGGTGAGGGATGAGCTGCTGCAAATCCCTGAGGTGGATAATGTGTCTTTTTATCACCGCCGGGATGCATACGGGAGCATTCATCATGCCAGCACCAGCTTAAACGGGGGAACAATGTTGGGTGTTGACGAAGACTACCTCAAAATATTCAACTATGTCCCTACAACCGGCCGCTCCTTTTTGCCGGAAGATTTCGCACAATATCACAAAGTCGCAGTGATCGATCAAACCGCGGCGGAAACACTCTTTTCAGGCGAGAACCCCACAGGAAAAACCATCGAGATATTGTCTGAACCCTTCACGGTGATCGGCGTTGTAACACAGACAAAGAAATTCGAGCCTGTGATCAACTCTATGGAAGAGTATTATCAATATATGGATCAAAGCAGCGGCAAGGTGTTTGTGCCTTCTATCATCTGGCCTGTGATCTATGCGTATGACGAACCGGTATCCATTGTAGTACAGGCTAAGAGTACAGAGGCTATGACGGACGCAGGACAAAAAGCGACCGAGGCGGTCAACGGCTATCTCTCAGGCAACGCCGATGAAATTCGGTATAAGAGCGAGGATTTGCTGGAGCAGGCGGAGCGTTTGCAAGAGCTTTCCAACTCGACAAACCAGCAGCTCATCTGGATTGCGGGTATTTCATTGTTGGTCGGCGGCATCGGCGTGATGAACATTATGCTGGTCTCTGTTACAGAACGCACACGCGAAATCGGTCTTAAAAAAGCACTGGGAGCGAGAAGACGGACGATCTCGGCTCAATTCCTCACAGAAGCAGGCGTATTAACCTGCTTGGGTGGAATCTTGGGCGTGATCGTAGGCATCATGCTCGCTGTTGTGATATCTAGAATATCCATCGTGCCCATCGTCATCAGCGTACCCATCGCAGCCGCGGCAGTCGTTTTCTCTTTTGCGATTGGATTGTTCTTTGGCGCTATACCAGCCGTGAAGGCGGCTAAAATGAATCCGATTGAAGCATTAAGGCATGAATAACAACAGGCATACAAAGCCGCTGCTTACGTGAGGCTTAAGCACGCTGTGTCGGAATATTATTTAATAAGAAAGGGTATTCGATGTGAAGCTTGAAAGCCGTTCGTCTTCATCTAAAAGAAACCGTTCCAATGGGAAGGCTGCGTGCAGCAAAGGCTTTAAAACACGTATGTTTTTTTACGGGATCATAATAATCGTGCTGTTCTGGGTCTTGCTTGGGTTGTTCAGAAGGATGGGATTGGGGATTCCGAACTTTGGCTACGAATGGTTTAACCATACACTATTCCGGCTGTTTTAAAGCGCTTATCGCCCGGGCAAGATCTACGTTGCCGCCCAGTCTCCATAGGGCCACATTGCTGTCTGCTTGCGCAAGTATGATCTCGATCCAACAGGATAGCGTTGTGCGGTCGGCATACCAAACCTCATGACGTTCACCGTCTTCATCTATATAACTAAAGGTTAGACACTGGCTGTCTTCATCGCGTATGGCGGTTGCATTCTTTTCTTGTTGTAATGCGATCGCCATTTTCTCTGTCAAGCTCTGCACCTCTGATTCGGCATCCCAATCAAACCCGCCTGTCGCCAATGCGTAGGTGGTTTCGCCAGGCAGTACGGCGCTGCGTTGTATAATATCCTTTAAAAAAGCGGGATTCGCTTTGGGCCCGGGGCCGTTATGCGTTCCATGGTAATTGTAGCACATCACCGCATATTCCGGTCCCGCCGGAAAGGCTATTTGATCAAACGGGGCACCCGGTTCCAAAACAATGCGTAATTTCAAACCGGTTTCCTGTGCTTTTTCCCAAAGGATGTGCAGAAAACGCGCGTATTTCTCCCAAAGCTGTATGTCATTTCGCAGTGCTTCGTAATCTATTTCCAATCCGTCATATCCATTCACAATAGCCAACTCGATCAAGTTTTCTGCATGTGCATCCATCGCATTCTCACTTGTAAACAACTGTTGCAGCAAGGCCGTATCTTTTAAAGAAAATGCACCTGATTCATCCTGCCAATCATTAACGACTGTCAGATAATAGTGAAACGTATGGCTGTGAAAAGCGGCTTTGATTTCTTCGTAGTGATCCGACAATTGATCAGGTACAACAGGCAGCATGTCTGCATTATAGTAGGCTTCAAAAAAATAAAGCGCACTCAAGGCGTGGGTGACTTGTTCGATTTCTGAAACGACGCTTTGCGTATCCCAATAGACGATCCAGGCAGTCAACTGCGATGTTGCTTTAGACACCTGAATATCCAACTGCGGTGCAGGAGAAGCGGAGGCGGGCGGCTGAAGTTTTGAATCCTGTTCAGGCTGTTGATTGCAGCCTGTGTGCATCATGACGAACATGATGCACAAAAGAAGGAATATTCTCTTAATGAACATACTGTTTAGCCTCCATTCTACAAGGATATCCAGGATCGGTAAAATTAGAACACATGCGAAATCCATTGCGTCATATCCGACCATATACGCTTGACATCCCTGACAAATGCGTCCCAGCCGTGTAATTGACCGTCATAGAATATATTTTCCTGATCTGTTTCCGCGTGAGAAACATCTTTGATCAAAAGATTTTCAAACACTGCATCATACACATCATCCTGAAGATTTCGCTGGCTATAAGCAGTTTCCCGCCATCCGGACCGAAGACGTATTCCGCCTGGCTGGTCGGCAGTCACTTCTAAATCTTCCACCACTGCAATTTGGTCGACAGATATAGATAAGGTTGTGCCGTTTAATGAAACTTCCAACAGACGATCACCCGCATCCTGCAAATCAAAAGCAGATGCCGGAAACGTTTGGGATGCGGATGTATGACTGTTTTTTTCTGATTGCAGCTTCTTGGCAATCTGACCAGCGTCAGACGACTTGTATGTTTGGCTGTTCTTTATCTGAATTTCTTTCGCCAGTATCTCGTCGATGGTGTTGAGCGTTGGGGGATTCCCGGATTGCGCATCGACCTGGCTCAGATCCACAGAGAAAAGAGCGGATGTTGAACCACCAACGCTTTCGTAGACGCTCAGTATATTATCCTTAATCTCAATGGAAACACATTGCCCTGCATCCTCATTTTCACGCAGATCGACCGCCTGCAAGCCTACTATGTTTCCTTTCAGCCTGACGGAAAGCGAAGCATCTAAGAGCGTATCGACGGACGACAACCTTATGATACCATCCGCACGGGGGAGGGAGGTGATCGTAATACGATCCTTTTGAAATTTAGAGGCACCACAGATCAGATCCCAGTCTTTCGCCAAATCTGCATTCCCTTCTTCAAATGGCTGCGGCAAGCCGGTGGCATCCCAAATGCGCATTAAAAGATGATTGACCGACCAATATGCCTGCGGTTGCATGCGGGTGAGATCGTATGGATTCAAGCCTGCGTCCTGTGATTGTATGTTCAGGCTGTTTCCCTCACGGTTGAAATTCAGAGCGAACTGCTTTTCTATCCAGTCTTTATTTTCCTCGCTAAGCTGCTCATCCGTGCCGTACCGGCCTGTGTTGGAATGCATCAAAACATAGAGCTGAGGCAGCCCATGCGCATATTGCTCGTATGCCTGCACCATCGCTTCATAGTCAAAAGCAACACGCGAACGCATCTCTGCGTGGCTTTCAAGCGGAATATCATATTCATCCCGTATATAGTCCATCAGATAATGGTTATAATCACGGTCGATGTATTCCGAAAGTGCGGCAAACTCATGGATCGTAAGTTCTCCTAGAAAATGCTCAGAACGGTCGAACACATTGATGTAGGATAGCCTGTAGCCGTTTGTGCCCAGTTCCCAGAAGGTGCTATTCTCTAGCTCCTTTAAATCATTGCCCGAAAGCAGCCGCATGTCCCGCGTGTTGAGATTGTTGGCATAGGAGAGCATGCTGGCAATATAGTTGTGATCCTCCAGTATATTCTGTGCAAAGATCGCACTGTCACGCCGGCCGTCTTCAAACATAAGAAATAACGCTTTTTCCGGCAGGCTTTTTCCTTGATAGACATAATCGATGACATCCTGCTGCGTAATCGTCACGTAGCCCGATTCTTTTAGCGCGCCTATATGCTTTTCCAGCTGTTCTTCGCTGATCGTGGTTTCGGATCCATGTATATCGACGGCAAAATAGGATAACGCAATGAAACCATTGTCTTTTCCGGGTTCCGAAACAGACTCATACGGCTGGTATTCTTTAAATGTAAACAGTGAAAAGATCAATAAGCAAAATATGATCAGCAATATCTGCACCTGTATGATCCCGCGGAAAAACTTTTTAATCGATTTTTCATCACGCATAAAACTAAACATCCGCCATACCTGCCGAATTATTATTTTTGTTTTGCTGTTTTTTGCTCTTCTTTAGTCGCTTCTTTTCCTGTGTTTTCACATCAGCAGGCGTCAACCGAGTGCCCCAGGTGGACTTCCAAAATGTGACCCAAGCGATAGGCATTTGCCATAACAATATCAATTGGTAATAAACACAAAACCACAGGCCATAAAGCCATGTGCTGCTGCGTCGAAAGAAAAGCTGCGCCATGCTCATGAACAAAGCCATTATGAGAAGCCCCATCAAAAACACAAAGGGGAAAACCCCATACACAATGGGTACGTAAAGCAGATTATAGAGCACAACCACAGGGGCGACAGCCGGTATGATAAACCCCATATAAAAGAATAGTGCCATCATAGGCTCTTTCTTCCACATAAAAGAGCCGGCGATGGCTGTTTCTCTCAGCCATGAACGTTTCCAGCGCATTTGCTGCTTTAAAAAGACTTTATGGCGATTGGGCACAATGGTCGCACAGATGGCCGTATCCTGATAGCAGGTTCGATGATTTTTGAGTATGAAGTTGGTCATCGCCCGATCGTCACCGAAGGTAGCTTTTTGACCCAGGAATTTCTGATCCAGCCAAGCCTCCATATTCTCGAGCACGAGTTCCTTCTTGTAGCAGGAAAGGGGGCCTGATAAGCATGTGACCGCATCGAAATAGGATTCAGCCGCTTTCATGACACGAAAAGCGATATAATACCGCACAGACTGCATTTTTGTGAGTGCATTTGTGTAGGTGTTGGCTACATCGGTGCGGCCAGTGACGCCGCCCATCTTTGGATCCTTAAAGGGCTGTACGATATTTCGTATGGCAAGCGAATCCAGAAAACTGTCGGAATCCACAAAAACAACCAAATCATGTTTGGCCATATGAATGCCGCGGGATAGCGCATCCCGCTTACCCGCGTTCTTCTCCATCTGTATGAAATGAATACGCCCTTCAAGATCATAACGGCTCTCATTTTCTTGAAGCTTTTTCATGATTTCTGTGATCTTCTTTGCAGATTGATCGGTAGAGCAATCATCCACTACGATCACTTCTAAGCAATCGGTGGGATAATCCTGATCCAAACAGCTTAATATAGTGGTTTGAATCCACTCTTCTTCATTGAAGCAGGGAATGACCACTGTAACACCGGGTGTGAAGTCATCATCGATGGGCACAGGCCTATACATCATTCCAAACAGATATCGGCTGAGTAAAAAGACTGCCGTTGCGATGCTGTAGAAATAGATGAGCCTGTTAAACCGTAAATATAGAAAGCTGTCCGTGCGCAGCATCAAAACGGAAAGCACCAACAGCACGAGGGAGAGCAACGCCAAAGAACGCATATTGCGGCTTTTGTTCTTGTAAACATATCTGACTAAATGCGGCTGAAAAACAAAGCCCATGTGGTAAGTGCCGCCCTCTAATACGAGCGTACGAGTTAAAAAAGCCTGAATGCGCAGCTTCATCTCATAGCCCTCCGGCATCGTGCCCGGGCGTATTTCGAAAGCTAAACGAACCTTGTTTGCAGCTTCTATCCAGACTTTCTGCTCTTCTTCTTGAATATGAAGAAGGCTGCCCGAGGTGGAGATGTTGACACTATCACAAAAGAAGCGTTTGCTTCTTCCTTTTTTAAATTGACAGATTACCCGCACTCTATATACTGCGTCATAACGAATGTCTTCATGCGTGGGGAGCGATTTGCTGATTTTCTTCTTATTGTAGTGGTTTTGACCACGCCTATCTACAGGGGCACGACTGTTTTTGCGGTTGGGAATATTAGGCAGCAGACGCCTGTCGCGCTGCGCAGACAACAAAACATCCTGGATCGCGTCCGGTTGCGTAATCTTCTTTTTAAGCTTCTCAAACCACTGTGTATTCAAATCAACTGACTCCTGTATCCCCGTTAGAAAAGGGATCGTTTCTACTCATTTTCGTATGTGCCGTCAAGATAGTCGCACACCCTTCGAAACACGAATTGTTCATGCGGGGCTTTTTGTGCGTTTTCAGTTAAAAACAAATCCAAGGCTTCTGCTGTATACACGCTGTTGTCCGACATATGCATGATGACCACACTTCCATTGCGAATGCTGCTTTTAAGCTGCCGGTAGAGGGTTTGTGCATCATCGGCAAGATAATCCTTTGTGGTATAATCGCCGTTTACAATATAGGTGAATCCCGAATCGAACACAACCTCCATCCCTTTTCTGCCGACGGCAAGCGTAGGAGGGCGGAACGTCGTTGAAAGAGCGGGACGACCGTCTTCCAACAAAACATCGCCCACAATACTCTGCAAAACATTATAAGATTGTATCAAGTCTTTTTGGAGTACCTGCGCTTCCTCATCCGTGAGATCCCTGTAGACATCCTTCTCTTGATCGGTTTGTATGGATATCGGAATATGTTCATGTGTATGGCTGGCAATTTCATGTCCTTCCATGGCGATTGCCCGCAACAGGTTTGTGTTGCCCGCAACATAATTCGTGCGGACATAGAACGTTGCTTTCACATCGTGCTTTTCTAATACGGACAGCAGTTTTTCGATTGCCGCATCGGTACCCCAGTCATCAAAAGTTAGAAAAACCGCGCGCTCTTCGTTATGGATATTGCCCTTCATATCGATGCGCGCGAGTTCCTGCGCGCTGAAACCCGGCAGCTTTTCGCTGTAGTTAATGTTGACGTTTCCAATGTAATATTTCTCCACATATTCCATTAAATCACCGTCTAACTGACCGGAATGGATACGATCCTTCACCCCTTTTAATATATCTTCCTCCGGCAATGGATATTGATATAAATACTCTTCGTTTTCTAGAATGCTCAAAACATCTACGATAGGGTAGATGTTGCGTTCTTTTTCTAATTCAAGAAGCAGCGATCCCAATATATGGTCGCCTTTTTCAAAGTAATCCATGCGGCAATACAATATCTGACCCCGGTGAAGCGCATATTGGCGCTGCCCAAATATCTTTTCGATGATTGCCTCGGCAGAAGTATCCTCTTTTGTATCTTCCCGGGCAACGGTAGAGTCATATGAAATCAACGACATGCCCAAAGCGGATACCGCTTCCAGCGCTTCTTCTTGCATTTCACCCCATGGCTGCATGACGGCACGAGCCACATAACCATACCGTTCTTCAAGCTGGTTTTGTGTTTTAGCGATTTCGTAGTAGGCAGAGTAGTAGTCCGTTACATGGGTAGGGAGCAGCGCTATGCCTATGGAATGCCCCTGTTGCATAATACGGCTTATTTCATCCGGATAATCCTGTGTTTCCTGTGCGCTGACAAAGAACGTAGCGGTTGCGTTTAGCTGCTCTAAGCTGTTTAAAATACCGCCCAATTCTTCTTGATTGCCAAGCTGATAAAATGTATACGCGACCGCCCGTTCTATCGTCTTGATCTGTTTTACAGGCGTGGCGAGTTTACCGTCATTTTCAATGCGCGCGGGTATGCTTTGCGGGTCGAAGTTGGTATTGTTGATAGCGGCCAGCAACCATTCAACCGTGGTTAATAACTGATCATCTTTTGAAGAAGGCAACAAGGTAGGGGAGGGTTGCTGCGATTCGATGGGTTCCGGCCCTTCTGGCTGTGCAGCCGTCTCCTTTGGCTGATATTCGCTGGGATCAAGTTCCTCTGTGGTTTTCACAGACAGGATGCTGCCATAGGGCAGCCGGTCCACATAGCCCTGCACTTCTTCCGAATTCTTGAAGCTCTGGTAGTTTAAATAGGCAGTACTGCTCACAGCTTCGGTAAACCCGCATACATAGGCCGCTTGCAAAACCTCTTGTGTATATTGTGTAACATTGCATTTGATGGAGGTCGGCCGCATTTGCGCGGCGTTTTCTATAAGCTGACTGGCACGGATAAAGTCGCTGATCAATTCCTCAGACGTAAACGTTTCAAGACGTTTTTCAGCTTTTAACGTATAATTCCCAAGCTCGTGCCCATAGGACAAAATCTGCGGCAACGCTTCAGGATACTGCGCAGCCTGTATGCCTGTTACGAAGAACGTGGCTTTCGTATCATATTTTTCTAACAGTTCAAGAAGCTTTAAGGTCATCCCATGGCTGGGCAGGCCTTCAAACACCAGCGCTATTTTTTGATCCTGTACAGCAGCTTGTTTGATGAGTCGTGCTTTTTGGGGGTCATTTTTAAGTTGAAGCAGCGCCGCTTCAATCTCTTCGCTCAGCTGATAATCCGGGTATGCGTCATCATCGGCGGATGTGTTCTGTCCGTTGCCCGTGTTCACAACGATCAATGCAACGATCACAGCTAAAACAAGCGCTGTGGATCCCGCGATAACAGCAATACGCTTCTTTTTGATCCAACCTATGATGGTCTTTAACATACGCGTTCTCCTACAGCCCCCAATAAGAATATCCGTTTTCAATAAAGGTCTTTTTGTCGAACATACGTTTCACATCGACAATGGAACGTTGTTCGCCTGGTAAATCCTTATACATCGCATTGATTTCTTTAAAAGTCAAGCGAGCAAATTCACGATGTGCAACAGCGAATATAATGCTGTCTGCGTCATGGATGTCGCATATCGAAACCAGCTTCTTGCCGTAAACCTTTTCCACTTCCTCAGAATCCACAACGGGATCGACTAAAAACGGATCACACCCATATCCTTGCAAACGCAGCATGATATCCCAAACTTTTGAATTTCTCATATCCCTGCAGTTTTCTTTAAAAGACAGCCCACATATATAGATTCGGGCTGTTCGAACCAACTTGTTTCCCGCGATGAGCGACCGAATGACTTTATCTGCTACAAACCCGCCCATGCTATCGTTAATTTTGCGTCCAGCAAGTATGATCTGCGAGTTATATCCGATTTTTTCCGCCTGATATATGAAATAATAAGGATCTACGCCGATACAATGCCCGCCGACCAGCCCCGGGGTGAAATGAAGCGCGTTCCATTTTGTTTCCATCGCTTTAATAACTTCTTTGGTATCCAGCCCTATTCTGTCAAAAAACAGGGCCAGCTCATTCATAAACGCGATGTTGATATCACGCTGTGCATTTTCCACCAGCTTGGCCGCTTCTGCGACCCGAAGGTTGGCCGCTTCTGCGACCCGAAGGTTGGCCGCCTTGAAAACACCGGCTTTTACAACCAACTCATAAACTTGTGCGATGATGTTCAGCGATTCTTCGTCTATGCCGGATACGATCTTCACAATCGTATCTAACCGATTGACCTTATCTCCCGGATTGATGCGTTCCGGAGAATAACCGACTTTAAAATCCTCCCCGCATATTAGTCCGGAAGCCTGTTCCAAAATAGGTGCACAGATTTCCTCAGTCACACCTGGAAACACCGTAGACTCATAAACGACGATCGAACCTTTTTGCAAATAACGTCCGATGGTTTTACTCGCCTCAATGACGGCTGCTAAATTCGGCGTTTTATCACGATGTATGGGTGTTGGTACTGCAACAATAATGAAATGCGCCTGCGCAAGACAGGACGCATCACTGGTGAATTCTACATTGTTTGCTGCCATATCCTCGGAATCGATCTCATTTATGGGATCTATGCCCTGCTGATACAATGCGATCTTCTGATGATCATTGTCATATCCGATCACTTGAACATGCTTGGCAAATTCTACCGCCATAGGCAGCCCTACATAGCCCAATCCCACAACCGCCAGTTTCGTTTTTCCATCAATCAATGATTCATACATATGCAATCCCGTCCTCAAAATGACATTTAGCTGTAGTGTATGCAATTATTGAATCCCTTATTAAAGGGATTTGCACGCAGCCCATATTACCATCTTAAAATTTAATGAGGAAGGTGTGGGTTTGCTACGCCTTATTCCATTCGTGATACTGCTCGCTGGGCGAGCTCTACAGCAGAATCGATCAATGTGCTCATGGTTTGACCTTGCACGCCGGCGATTACAATTCCGCATTTATTATATGGAATAAGAATTTTATCCGCATCACTTTCCGCAATAGCAGCGGCCATCACGGGTGTCAATTCGCCCATCATAGCATTTGGGGATACGATTCCGATAACGCCCATAATCAGCTGACAGCGTTTGACATTATAAACAATAGCGTTTTCTCCAGTTGCCGACTCATGCGTACCCGCTTTTAACATGGCGGCCGTCGCCATCGCATTCGTTCCCAGTGCGATCAGGGTTACATGAGGCAGGCGTTGTTTGAGCCGCTCAACCAACATCTTTCCAATGCCGCCCCCCTGACCATCTATAATCGCAATCTTCATGCCGCTTCCTCACTTTTTAATGAATCAATCATAGCACAGGTATCTCAACGTAAGCAAGCAGAAAAGCATGCCTACAGGCTTTTGCTCATACAAATACACACTTGCATTTGCAAAGAATTCAGTGTACAATATTTTTGTGTGTCAAACTATTTGTTTTGTTATACAGTTTGCCGTGCCCGGCGGGGAGTTAGCGGTGCCCTGCATCTGCAATCCGCTATAGCAGAGCTTGATCCCCCGGCTGAGGTTTTTTCGATATGATGTATTGGCACCTCGTAAGGTGCGTTGATGCTTGGGTCCTGTGCAACGGAAGTCTGTGAACCATGTCAGGTCAGGAATGAAGCAGCATTAAGCAGTTCTATCTGTGTGCCGCAGGCTTGCCTAGGTGGAGTAACCTGCAGGAATGTCTGTCATATTTTAGAAATCGAAGCTGGGGTGCACGGCAATCCATAGATATGTATTCTGATCGGTTGCCTGATGGAAGAAGGAGGATTCTTGGGTGGGATATGATTTGATCAACCGACTCTCTAAAGAAGAGTTGGTTTTATTATGCAATATCTACGCAAAAAACTGGCTTGCCCATGACGGTGTCTGGTTTCAATCCATCGAACGAAAATACGGGATTGATGAAGCCCTGGAGCATGATGAAAACGCCTGGCGTTCTTTTACGAAAATAGAAGCCAGGCGTATTAAGTCGTTTTTGAAGCTGGAGGAACGACCCGGCCTAAACGGATTGAAGCAAGCGTTGCAGTTAAGACTATATGCCACGTTAAATCAGGATGAAATCCTCATATCCGGCAATACGCTTACGTACCGTGTGGTGTCCTGCCGCGTGCAAGCGGCGCGCCAGCGCAAGGGTATGGCCTACCATCCCTGCAAATCCGTTGGTATCATCGAGTACTCCGGATTTGCACGCGTCATCGACGACCGCATTACAACAGAAGTCATCAGCTGTCATCCGGATGTGACGGACGAAAGTTGTAATTGCTGTTGGAAATTCACTTTAAACGTTTAAAAATCAATCGTAAGCTCCACGGGACAATGATCGCTGCCATAGACATCGGAATGAATCACGCAATCTTGAATTCTGTCTTTAATCCGTTGTGAGACTAAGAAATAATCGATGCGCCATCCGGCGTTGTTTTTGCGTGCGTTGAAGCGGTATGACCACCATGTGTATGCGCCTGTTACATCCGGGTATAGCTCTCTAAACGCATCTGTAAACCCCGATGCCAGCAATTCTGTCAGCTTATCGCGCTCTTCCTGTGTAAAACCCGCGTTCCTCTCATTTGTTTTTGGGTTTTTTAGGTCTATGCTCGTATGTGCAACATTCAGATCACCACAAAGAATGACTGGCTTCTTTACATCGCACGACAGTATATATGTTCGGAAATCATCTTCCCATTTCATGCGGTAGGGCAAACGTGCCAGTTCCTGTTGAGAGTTGGGGGCGTATAAATTGATGAGTATAAATGACTCATATTCCAATGTAATCACACGACCTTCTTGGTCGTGCTCCGGCATTGTGATTCCGTAAGCCGCTCTTAAAACGGAAGGTTTTGAAAAGCAGGCGGTTCCGGAATAACCCTTTCTAACAGCGCTGTTGAAAAACTGCTCGTAACCCGGCGTTGGAATTTGGGCTTGCTCCGGCTGCATCTTGGTTTCCTGCACACAAAAGACATCGGCATCCGCTGAATCAAAAAAATCCAAAAAACCCTTGTTGAGACAAGCACGCAAACCATTCACGTTCCATGTTATAATTTTCAAACAATCACATCCCGTTCATAAACTACAAGAATAAGATATCATACATTCAAAAGATTTCAAAATAAATTCCGTTCTTCGACTTCGAAAAGCATCAGATCAAAGCTGTTTATGAGCATTCATTCTATAGGTATGGGAAATAATAGTTGAATTATGGAGCTGAAATGAGCTACAATATTAGTTAGTATGGATTGAGGTTACAAAGGAGGTATTTATGCTGAAATTTGCACCTTTGGAATTAAAGGATCAGGACAGCATAAAGGAGTTTCTGGATGAATGGCGGTTTGAAAGCGCTTCACTGGTCTTTTCGAATTTTTTCATATGGCGGAAGGATTTCCGATATCGTTATTGCATTGTAGATGATTATCTCTTTATTGAATATGATTGGATTAATGGTAAACCGTTCTGTATTGTCCCGATCCCTAAACGGACATCTATGGGTTTCTGCCCCGCGATTACCATGCTGGAAAATTACCTTAAAGAACAAGGGCGGGAAGTGTGCTTGACTTCTATAACCGAACCGCTGCGCAGACGTATTGATATTTGCTGTCCTGGGCGGTTTGAATACAAAGAGATCAGAGATTCGGAAGATTATGTGTATAACACACAAGATCTGATCAAATTGCAGGGGCGCCGTTATCATGGAAAGCGCAATCATGTGAATAAATTCATGTCCTGTTATGAGTTTGAATATATTCGCTTGACCAGTGCAGATATGGAAGCATGTATGCGTCTTTATGACACTTGGGCACAAATACGCGGTTACGGGGATGAAAAACAGGTCATGAACGAAAAACAGGCTATATATGAGGCGCTTTACAATATGGAAGCGCTGAATATAAAAGGCGGGGCTTTTCGGATTGATGGTGAGATACGGGCCTTTACGCTGGGCACACAGCTAAACCCCCATATGGCAGTCGTGCATGTCGAAAAAGCAGATGAACGCTATTCCGGCATCTATGCTGCAATCAATCAACAATTTGTGAAGAACGAATGGAGTGACATGCGTTTTATCAATCGTGAGGAAGATATGGGGATCATGGGCTTGCGGCGTGCAAAACTTTCTTACAATCCGGTTCGTCTTGTCAGAAAATATAATGCAAGGTTGTGTTCATATTGAGTAAAATTCGAATTGCTTTACCACACGATCTGTTTGCAGTGCGGCAGATCTGGAATGTTTGCTTTGACGACGAAAAGGAGTTTGTAGATTGGTTTTTCACCGAACGCTACGAACCGCAAAATACACTTGTGTACCACGCGGGGAAAAGCATCGTTTCCGCCATGCAGGTCTTTCCGCGTGATTTGATCATCAGAGGGAAAAAGCTGCATTGCGGGTTTGTGGTGGGTGTTTCTACCATGCCGGAATTTAGGGGGCGTGGTTTTGCCACGGATCTCATGCTCACCTCGTTCGGCATGATGTATGAAAGCGGCGTTCATATCGCTTATCTCTACCCGGAAGCCTACGAGCTTTACCGCAAGACGGGGTGGGAAGTCTGTTCCGACACCCAAAACTATCAGATATATTCCAATCAAATCAGAAAAGATACGCGTGCTGAAAAATTTGATGTAGCAAGCCAAGTAAAGGATTTAAATGATTTAAACAGGGTCTATGAAACCTTTATTACGGGGCGTTCTTGTTGTTTTCAGCGCAGTGAAAAGGATTGGAGTTGCAAGCTGCAGGAGCTTGCAATCACGCCGGGCGGCGGGTTAATGCTGATTCATAAACGGCACCAGCCCGTTGCATATGCATTTTACACAGTGGATATGGGTGTGATGCAGGTCAGCGAGTTGGTCTATGTGGATGAAAGCGCCATGTATGATTTGCTGTGCGCACTAAGTGCCCACCATGGCGGCAAAATGCAGTTTTACATGCCAACCGACTCCGAACTATACACATTTCTACCGGACGGCAGGGGGTGCGTGAACACTGAGCCTTATGGGATGGGCCGGATCATCAACTTAAAAACCGCCGTTGAAGGAACAGCTTGCTGTGCGGATGCCACCTCAGTGCGTGTGCGTATCATCGATGAGCAGATCGAACAAAACGACGATATCTTCGAATTCATCAATCAGGATGGGGAAATCGTTGTAAGCCGGGCACATTACGCGGATATACAGATGAACATTCAAGGGTTTACCAGCTTATATTGCGGCTTAACGCGTGCCCGCAGCTTAAAAGGAATGGGTTTGCTCGAATCTTCACACGAATCGGCACAAAAGCTGGATCAGTTTTTCCCAAAACAACAATGCTATTCGATTGAAAAATACTGAGGATTCATATTGTGAGGTAGAGGATGGGTAGGGTCTATTTGATTACTGGCGGCGTACGCAGCGGGAAAAGCACATGTGCTGTGGAACGGGCGATGAAATATGAAGATCGAGCTTATATTGCCACAGCCGTGGTTGAAGACGATGAGATGCGAGAACGCGTCCGTAAGCATCAAGCGGAACGGGAAGGGAAATTCACCACATATGAAACGAACGATGATCTTCCTCGCTTGATTCATGAATCCCGCCATCAAGTGATATTACTGGACTGCGTTTCCAACTTGGTGAGCAGTCTGATGCGTGTGATCCCGGATTATGAAATGGCAAGCATCTCTGAACGTGAATGTGTGGAGAAGGACATCTTAGCTTATATCGATGAAATAGCGCAGGCTGCCATAGCTTCTGCAAGCGATGTCATTTTTGTAACAAACGAACTCGGACAGGGCATGGCGCCGCTTTATGCGCTTGGAAGGCAATTTAGGGATACAGTTGGGCGTGCAAACCAGATACTCGCCTGCGCAGCAGATGAAGTCTATTTGATGATCTGTGGTCTGCCCGTGACATTAAAAGGAGATCGACCGGATTGAGATATTTGATCATCGCATTACAGTTTCTAACCCGGCTTTGGAGCCCTGTTAAGGCCGAAGTTCGTGATAACCGTGATCTGGCGCGCTCGATGGGCGCGTTTCCATTGGTCGGTGTGATCATTGGCGGACTCATGTTTTTAGTCTACTGGGGTGCTGTGGCGCTTGGGTTTGGTTTTTTTGCCCTTTTGGCCGCCGTCACAACCCAATGTATCATCACCGGATGTTTGCATTTGGATGGCCTTTCGGATACTTGTGATGCGCTTCTTAGCAGCCGCTCAAAGGAACGTATGCTTGAGATCATGAAAGACAGCCGCATTGGCGTGATGGGGTGCGTGGGGCTGATGGTGGATCTCGCTATGAAAACATTTCTGTTGGCAGAAATCGCTTCATTGAGGGCGGGCATTCTTTTTATGCTGTTCGCTTTTTCAGGCATGATGCTGTGTGGAAAGCTCACTATGGTCTGCTTGGCGGGCATGGGTAAGAGCGCGCGCGCAGAAGGGCTTGGACAGAGTTTTTTGAGTGCGGTTCATATCAAAATTGTGCTGTTCACTTACTGTATTGGCGGCATTTTTTTTATTCTGATGTTTGGCTGGCATGCTGTATTCTACCTAGCACTGCCTGTTTTAGCGGCGCTGGCACTCAACACATATTTCACACGAAAGTTAGGCGGATTAACCGGGGATACATTGGGGGCTGCCAATGAAATAGGCGAGATTTTGTTCTTGTTTGTTTTGTTTCTGACAAACCGCTATCTGGGCGCGGGCAATCTATTTATTTAAAGAAGACGGGGTATCTAAAATGTTGAAACTAACACTGCTAAGGCATGGAAAAGTAGAGTTCCTGAATGAAGGGATATGCTACGGCTGGACAGATATAGAGCTTAATGACGAAGGGATCGCAGACGCACGCAGGGCGGGGGAAGTCCTGCAGGACGAATCCTTCGATGCGGTGTATTCCAGCCCGCTGATACGCACCACCCAAACTTCCAGAATTGTCATGGCGCATAATCAACGGGATCAAACCTTGCCCATTCAGGAGCTGAGCGCGCTTCGTGAATATCACTTTGGCAAATGGGAAGGGGTTAAATATGATAAGATCCTGTCCGAGTATGCAGACGACTGGACGCTCTATATGAGCGGGAGCCAGGAATTCGCGCCCCCAAGCGGTGAAACGATCAAAGCGTTTGTGCAACGTGTATGCGATTGTATGGATGCATTGCGCAGCAAGCATGCAGACGGTCATGTTCTGATCGTGTCTCATTATGGTGTCATCAGTGTCATCATACCATATCTGTTGGAGCTGCATGGTAACACAGCCTGGAAATTCGCGCTCAATACGGGACGGATCGCGCAATTGGAAGTGACACCTGATTTTGCGCGGTTGGTAAAGTTGAATTTATGATTGAATGTATATACATGTTGGAGTATAATAATAGCTGAATGTCATATTGAACAATAAGCGATGGATGGTGTAAAAATGATTTGGAATCCGAAATACGAATGTATGAGCCGTGCCGAGGTCGAAGAGCTTCAACTGGCTAAACTAAAAAAACAGGTTGCCTATACATATGAACGTGTGCCACACTTTAAAAAGAAGCTTGATGCGATAGGGTTAAAGCCCTCACATATCAAAAGCTTCAAGGACTATCAGAATGTTCCGTTTACGACGAAGGACGATATGCGGGACAACTATCCTTATGACCTGTTCGCGGTTCCAATGAAGGAGATTATACGCATCCATGCCTCGTCCGGAACCACCGGCAACGCCACGGTCGTGGGTTATACCCGCAACGACATGGATATGTGGACCGAATGCGTGGCGCGTATGGTGTGTATGGCGGGAGCCGGTCCGGATGATATCGCACAGATCAGCTTTGGCTATTCGTTGTTTACCGGTGCGTTTGGTCTGCATTACGGCCTTGAAAAAGTTGGAGCGGCGGTGATTCCAATTTCAGGCGGCAACACCGAACGCCAGATAAAGATCATGCAGGAATTTGGCAGCACGCTGCTGGTGAGCACACCGTCGTATGCACTTTATATGGCGGAAGTTGCCGAGAAACTGGGCGTCGACATGAAAAAGCTGCCGTTGCGATGCGGACTTTTTGGCGGGGAAGGCCATACACATGAGATGCGCCGTGAAATCGAAAATCGTCTGCAAGTCCATGTGACGGAAAACTACGGGTTAAGCGAGATTCTAGGCCCCGGCGTATCCGGCGAGTGCCTGTACCATACGGGGATGCATATATCCGAAGACTATTTTTACTTCGAAGTGGTCGATCCGGATACAGGTGAGCTTTTGCCGGAAGGGGAGATGGGCGAAATTATCATCACCCCGCTGCAAAAAGAGGGGATCCCCCTGCTGCGCTACCGCACGAAAGATTTGTCCAAACTGATGTATGATCCGTGTGAATGTGGACGTACATCGGCACGTATGGAGAAGATACAGGGCAGGACGGATGATATGCTCATCATACGGGGTGTGAACGTGTTTCCGTCACAGATTGAAAGTGTTGTGCTCAACATTCAGGGCATCGGCCCCAACTATGAAATCATTGTGGACACAGCACACCATCTTGACTATATCGAGGTGCTGGTTGAGCTTTCCGATGCCAGCATGCTGGAAAGCTTTAAGGAACTCGAACGAACGGAAAAACTGGTTCGTGAAAAACTAAAAGTGATGCTCGGCATTGACGCAAAAGTAAGGCTGGTTGAGCCCGCATCCTTAAAGCGGTTTGAAGGCAAAGCCAAGCGTGTAACAGATAAAAGGAAGAAGTAGGAAGAAATAGATTCATGAAGAATACCCATAAAAAGATGATGCTGGGCAATGATGCCATTGCGTTAGGCGTCCATGATGCAGGCGCACAGGTAGCGACTGCCTATCCCGGGACTCCGAGCACAGAAATTACAGAAGCAATCGCTAAATTTGACAACATCTACAGCGAATGGTCTCCAAACGAAAAGGTGGCTCTGGAGGTCGCTATAGGAGCAAGTATCGCCGGTGCGCGGGCCGTATGTTCTATGAAGCATGTCGGGCTGAATGTAGCGGCGGACGCGTTGTTTACCGTGGCCTACACAGGTGTAAACGGCGGGCTGGTCGTTTGTGTGGCAGATGATCCTGGCATGCATAGCTCACAAAATGAGCAAGATACCCGTTTGATCGCCCGGGCGGCCAATGTGCCGGTGTTAGAGCCTTGTGACAGTCAGGAGGCCTATGATTATGTGCGGCTGGCGTTTGATTTGAGCGAAAGATACGACACACCTATTATCGTGCGTCTTAAAACACGGCTCTCCCATTCCCAGAGCGTCGTGCAAACACAAGAGCCCGTACAGCCGGTTTTAAAGGATTATGTACGGGACATAGCAAAGTATGTGATGATGCCGGGCATGGCCATCAAGCGGCATGTGATTGTTGAGCAACGGATGAACCGCATGGCGCAGGATGCCAATGATATGGCGATCAATCGCATAGAAAAAAAGGGTGAGGTTGGTGTGATCACCAGCGGCACATGCTATAATTATGTAAAAGAGGCGCTGCCCGAAGCATCCGTTTTAAAGCTCGGCCTTGTGCATCCTCTACCCAAAGATCTGATCAGTCAATTTGCTGAATCGGTTAAGAAGCTCTATATCGTGGAAGAGCTGGAGCCGTTTTTTGAAGAACAGATTAAAGCCATGGGCATTTCTGTGGTAGGGAAAGAGTTGTTTGGCATACAGGGCGAAATAACGGCCAACATAGTGAAGGCTAAAATAGCTGGGGCACCGACAGACGCCTGCTGCGCGTCGGTGCAATTGCCCGGACGTCCGCCGGTGTTGTGCGCCGGTTGTCCGCATCGTGCTGTTTTTTATACGCTCAATAAACTTAAGTTGACTGTTAGCGGCGATATCGGCTGCTATACGCTGGGCGCATTGCCTCCGCTCAATGCGATGGACACGACCATCTGCATGGGTGCGAGCATCGGCATGGCGCTGGGTATGGAAAAAGCGCGCGGCAAGGAATTTGGCAAGCGCACGGTTGCCGTGATTGGCGATTCCACATTTATACACAGCGGTATCACCGGCCTGATCGATGTCGTTTATAATCAGGGCAATACGACCACCATCATACTGGATAATTCGATTACTGGTATGACCGGACATCAGCAAAACCCTGCGACCGGCAAGAACATCAAAGGGGAGCCTGCCCCACAGTTGGATCTGGAAGCACTTTGCAAAGCCATTGGTATTCAAGATATCAGCATAATTGATCCTTTTGACATGCAGGCTTTTGAGCAAGGGCTGAAAGCCGCTCTCGACTATGACGGGGCATCTGTCATCATTGCGCAAAGACCCTGCGCTTTGTTGGATAAGACGAAAAGCACACCCTATCATATCAATGAGGATTGCAGGAACTGTAAGATTTGCATGCGTCTGGGGTGTCCTGCGATTTTATCGGAAGAAAAATCGGTTCGCATTGACCCGACACAATGTAACGGATGTGATCTTTGCACAAAAGTTTGCCCGTTTAATGCGATCGAAAGGGCAGGTGAATGATATGAATACCAATGTTTTGATTGTAGGTGTAGGAGGTCAAGGCACATTGCTTGCCAGCCGTCTGCTGGGCAATGTAGCGTTGAGGAGCGGTGCCGATGTAAAGGTGAGCGAAGTACATGGCATGTCTCAGCGCGGCGGTAGCGTTGTGACCTATGTGCGGTTTGGCGATGATCTGTATTCTCCGATTGTTGAAGAAGGGCAGGCAGACTATATGCTGGCCTTTGAACTGTTAGAGGCTCGGCGATACGCTCATTATATGAAGCCGGATGGTATGATCATTGTGAACGACCAACAGATACTACCCATGCCGGTCGTTACAGGTGCTATGCAATATCCGGCGGATCTAAAAAGCGAATTAAAAACCTGCTGTGCGCATGTATTGTTCGTAGACGCGCTGGGCAGCGCACTGGAAAGCGGCAGCGAAAAGGCGGTGAACACCGTATTGATGGGTGTGCTGGCGAAGCGGCTGCCTTTTGATATGCAGGAATGGGAAAGAACATTACAAGAAATCGTTCCTCCCCGGTTTTTAGACATCAACAAAAAAGCATTTGCTGCGGGAGTTGGATTATAACCAAATTGTTCCAATAATATATTAGGAGGGGTAACATGTTTGTTGAACAAATATCCGTTTTTGTTGAAAATAAAAAGGGCAGGCTTGCGCAACTCGCCAGAAGCTTGGGAGATGCCGGCATTGATCTCATCACATTATCCATTGCGGATACGACAGAGTTTGGTATTTTGCGCTGCATCATACAAGATGTGCCTAAGGCGATGGAAGTGATCCGAAAAGCCGGGTTTACTGCGCATGTATCGAAAGTCATCGCGGTCAAAGTGCCCGATCAGCCGGGCGGTTTGGCGGATGTGCTGGAGCCGTTGGCACAGGCAGACGTTGGCGTTGAATATCTCTATTCGTTTGTCAGAAAGCCCAAAGAAAACGCTTTGGTTATCTTTAAAGTCGACGATGTTGAAGCTGCCGAATCAGCGCTTTGTCAATCCGGCATTGGCATAGCTTCTTTAGAAGAGTTGTGCAGCTTCGATTAAATCTGCTGCAACATGCATCCAGCAGATGGTCTTGGAAGGGGTATTGATTTGCACAGAATGACATATGCCCGTGTCAACCTGGGGCAATTTGGCGATAATATTAAGAGCATTAAAGAATCCCTTCATCCGAACGTTATGCTTCTGGCTTCTGTTAAGGCAAATGCCTACGGACATGGGATCGTTCCAATCGCGAAAGAGTGTGAAGCTTTGGGTGTTGATTATTTGGGCGTAGCGATTCCCGAAGAAGGTGTTTTGCTGCGCAAGAATGATATTCATCTGCCTATCTTGATCTTGGGGGCCAGCCATAGAAACTCGATCCCGCTGATCGTATCCATGGGTTTGTCACAGGCAGTCACGGATCCGGCGTTCGTGCTACAACTGCAACAAGAAGCTGCCCGCCAAAATGCGATAGCCCGGGTTCATATCAAATGCGATACAGGCATGGGACGCATCGGGCTTAGAAACATGCAGAGCATAATCCATTTGGCCGAAACCATTCGAAATCTTCCGAATGTAAAGTTGGAAGGTGTGTTTACACACTTTGCCACTTCGGATGAAAAAGATAAGACCTATGCGCTACAGCAGCTTGAAATGTTCAAGCGTCTGGTGGAGCAGTTGCGTCGGGATGGGTTTTCGTTTATAGCGCATGCAGCGAATAGCGGCGCGATATTAGACCTGCCCGAAGCGCAGTTTGACATGGTGCGCGCGGGCATCATGATATACGGATATTATCCTTCAAAAGAAGTTTCACATTCGGTTAAAGTTCATCCGTTTATGAGTTTTCTTGCGTATGTTACACAGATAAAAGACGTGGAAGCGGGGGAAAGCATCGGTTACAATCGCACGTTTACAACGAAGCGTCCTACCCTTGTCGCTACGGTGGCAGCCGGTTATGGAGACGGCTACAAGCGTATTTTTTCTAACCGCGCGCATGTACTGGTAAATGGCAAACGCGTGCCCGTTATCGGACGGGTTTCCATGGATCAAATCACCATCGATATCACACATGCCGGCGAAGTCTCAGTGGGTGATGAAGTCGTTTTATTAGGCGGCATGGCGGACGAAGCAATAGATGCTGATGAGCTCGCGGGATTGGCAGACACCATCAGCTATGAAATCCTTCTATCAATTAGTGAAAGGGTGCCCAGGATTTATGAACATGGATATACAAAGCACTAAACTCGCTTTGCGCAAGCAGATGAGGTCGAAAAGGCAGGAGATGGAACCGCATCGTGTAGACGAGCTTTCAGCAGAAATTCAGACGAAAACTACGATTCTGAAGGATTTTAATGTGGCAAATACGGTTTTTATCTATCTGCACAATGGTAATGAGCCTAAAACCGATGCGATCATCAGCTTGGCTTTATCACAGGAAAAAGAAATCTATGTGCCTATCCTGTTGGACAACCAACAGATGAAGGCACAGAGGTATACAGCGAATACACCGTTGACAAAAAATGTACATGGCATACTGGAGCCTGCGTATGACGAATCGCAGTGTATTGCCGCAACAGACATCGACCTCGTCATATTGCCAGGGCTCGCATTCGATGCCTGCGGCCGTCGTCTTGGCCAGGGCATGGGTTATTATGATACATTTTTAACGGATGCAGATGCCTATTGTGTTGCGCTGGCCTACGAATGGCAAATCCAGGATAGAGTACCCACCGATGCGCATGATATGACGATGGATGTAATCGTAACGGAAGAGAATATCTATTTCAGCACGATCTACAAGGAACGACATTGAACCCGGGAGGTTTCACTTGAGGATTATAGCCGGGGAAAAGCGTGGTCAGACGATTCTTGCGCCTAAGGGCATACAAACACGGCCAACCTCCAACCGGGTGCGGGAAGCGCTGTTTTCAATACTGCAGGCAAGGGTGTATGGCGCAAACATATTGGATCTTTTTTCAGGGTCCGGTGCAGTTGCACTCGAAGCGCTTAGCCGTGGCGCGCGGCATGCCGTTTGTGTGGATAATGCGCCGCAGGCTTTAAAAGTGTTGCAGGAAAACATACACAAGCTTGGGTACTCCCGGCAGCTTGATGCGGTCTATGGCAGTTGTCCCGCAGTATTCAAGCGGCTCAGCGGGCCGTTCGATATGGTGTTTATGGATCCGCCCTACGGAAAAGGGCTTGCAGAAGAAGCTTTGCTGCATCTAAAAGGGCAATCCGGACTGTTATCGCCCGATGCGTTGATCATCGTCGAACACGAAGAACCCTTGTCTTTCGTGGAAGGCTTTTCGGTTATGGATGAAAGAAAATATGGGCGTGCAATCTTAACATTCTACCAAAGGAGTGAAGATGAATGAAAATAGGTGTCTATCCGGGTAGTTTCGATCCGATTACCAACGGACACTTGGATATCATTATGCGTGCGAGCGCTGTTTTCGATCGGCTTGTCGTGGGTGTATTGCATAATTTTTCCAAGGCATATTGCTTTTCGGCTAAAAAAAGGGTAGGCTATATTGAGAAAGCCGTGTCTCATTTAGAAAACGTGTCTGTCTATGATTACGAAGGATTGATGGTCGATTTCGCTAGGCAGTATGGTGCACAGTTTATTGTGCGTGGTTTGCGCGACGGGGCAGACTTCGAATATGAATTTCGTTTTTCAGGAATGAATGCGTTGTTGGCGCCAGAGATGGATATTGTGCATTTTATGAGCAGGCCACAGAATCTTTATATCAGCTCCAGTATGATTCGTGAAGTCGGGATGCTGGGTGGGGATATACGTGGCTTGATTCCGGATGTGATTGCGGATGATGTCATAGAAGCATTGTTGAAGAGCAACCGAATTTAAGAGGTTCTTTAAATTGGGAGGGTCTATGAGTAGTATATTTGAATTGATTGACGAGCTTGAAAATGAAATAGAAAAGAGCTCCACTATTCCTCTGACGGGCAAGAAAATGATCGACAAAGAGATCGTTTTTGATATCATTAAAGATATCAAAGAGAATCTTCCCGATCAAATTGAACAGGCCAAAGCGATTATTCGTGAAAAACAACGAATTTTAGATGAGGTAAAAAAAGAAGCGGATTCAGCATATATCACGGTCGAAGAATCCAAACAAAAGGCGTTAAGCGAGCATGAAATTACCCGACAGGCAAATGAACAAGCCAATAAAATCATTGCAGCCGCACAAAAAAATGCGTTTGAAATACGTACAGGCGCACAAACCTATGCGGATGATATTCTTCAAGATGTGCAACGTTATATCGAAGAGTATATGACGATCATCAAAGCTAACCGCAAAGAACTGATGGGATTGTCGAATAATCAAACGGATGAATGACAATTCGCAGGCTATGTTGCATAAACAAGAACGTGGAGCACGGATGAAATCAAGACTGCTTCACGTTTTCTCATTGCGTCAAAGTTGCGAAGTGTGTTTTTTTGGGGTATAATAGCTTAATAAACGACCTGGGAGTAATGCATATTGGGAAATTTCTTTGATGTAATTATGGATCTATTGCTGAGATTGCCGGCGATTCTGATCGGCATTTCATTGCATGAATGCGCACATGCCTATGCTGCTTATAAGTTAGGTGATCCTACCGCTAAAAATATGGGACGTATCACTTTAAATCCGGCTCGCCACATACATCCCATTGGCTTTTTAATGTTTATTGTATTTCGATTTGGATGGGCCAATCCTGTTATCATCAATTCGCGGAATTTTAAAAATGTCAGACGGGACACCGCTGTCGTTTCGCTTGTAGGTTCTGTAGCCAACTTCCTGCTCGCTTTTGTTTCAATGGGCTTGATGTATTTGATGCTTTTAACATTTCAAGTGACGAATTATTATGTGATAATGATCATATTAAATCTGATCATTATTAACGTATTTCTTGGTATATTCAATCTAATTCCGATACCACCTCTGGATGGTTATAAAATTTTGCGCAGCATACTGCCTAAGCGGATAAATCCAAAGTTTTTCTGGACATTGGAACGCTATGGTTTCATCATATTAATTGGTGTCTTCTTCTTGTTGAGCTATACTGGCGCACTAGATGTGATTTCAAGCGCTTTATTGCGTTTCTTGCAAGGGTTTTATACAAACGTATGCGGGCTGCCTTCGCTGGGGATATTCGGATGAACGATGCCAGACAATATACGGTACAATTAAAAGATTTTGAAGGCCCTATTGATCTGCTTCTACATTTGATCGAAAAGGCAAAAATAGATATTAAAGATATTTTTGTTTCCCAAATTACGGAACAGTATCTGGCTTTTCTCGATGAAATTCAAGAGTTGGATCTTGAAAAGGCATCGGAGTTTCTCACGGTTGCCTCCACGTTGCTATTGATCAAATCGCGTTCGTTGCTGCCTAAGCCTCAGTCGATAGAGGAAGGTGATCCGGAAGCGTTGTTGATACAGCAGATAGAAGAATACAGGCTGTTTAAGGAAGCGAGCGAAAAGCTGCGCGAATATGAAGAAACTGCGCGCCACGCTTACTATAAATTGCCTGAGGAATATGCGTTTCCGCCGCCGCTCATTGAACTGGAGAGCGCTAGCCTTCAGGAACTCTCTCAGGCTTTTTTCACAGTTTTAAACAGGAGTACTGAATCTGACCCGACCGAACAACAGGAAACAGTTGTTCGCGAGATCAAACAAGATTTAATCACAGTACAGAGCAAGGTTCGACATATAAAACGGCTTTTATCAAAAAATGCGAGAATGGAATTCCGTGAACTGTTCGTGTACCAGCCAACCAAAATAGAAGTGGTCTGTACATTTGCAGCGCTGCTGGAAATGCTCAGCAAGCGAAGCATTTCCGTCACACAACGAAATACGTTTGGTAAGATTATGATTGCCACCCTTGCAAGCTAATATGATGGAGAACACTCAACCCATGAATATGATATCGATCATTGAAGCGGTTCTTTTTGTCGCCGGAGAACCTTTAGATTGCGCGGATGTTGCTCAAATGCTTGATATAACAGAGATGGAATTAAACGGATTGCTGGAAAAAATGAAACAGCAGTATCTTTCAGAGCAACGAGGCATCTGCCTGATGCGGCTTAATAACCGCATACAGCTAAAAACAAACGAGTTGTATGCGCCCTATATCACCAAGCTGTTTCAGCCACCGCAAAGACATACCTTGTCGCAAAGTGCGCTGGAGACATTATCCATCGTGGCCTACCGCCAACCCATCACAAAATCGGAAATTGAGATGGTTCGCGGGGTTAAATGTGATTATTCGGTATCTGTTCTTTTGGAGAAGAGACTTATATACGTTGCCGGCAAGAAAGACACCATCGGCAAGCCCAACCTCTATGGCACCACGGATGAGTTCCTGCGTCATTTTGGCATTTCCACCATCGAAGATTTGCCCGATGTTGAGAAGCTCAACGATAAGGAATGGCAGCTGAACAGTGCAGAAGATGCATCCGGTGAATCCTTTATCACGTAGCCCTGGTATGCTTTTTGAAGAGGCTCATACAACACACATAAGGAGAAGATATGAATTATCGTAAGATTGGATTTATAGGAGCAGGCAATATGGCTGCGGCGCTTGCAAAAAGCATCGTTTCTACAGGCCTGCCTGCAGATCATTTGCTTTTTTCCGATATCAGCAATGAACGCACCGTTTCCTTATGCAGTGCTTTAGGCGCACACTCATGTCTGGATAATATTGAGCTTGCTGAAAATAGCGATATCATTTTTTTGGCTGTCAAACCCAACGTTTTGGGCGAAGTCATCGATGAAATAAAGGCTTATGTCTATCAAAAGCTTATCGTATCTATTGTAGGCGGCTTTACGGTTGAGGCACTGAATAGCGCCTTTGGCGGATGTGCAAAAATTCTTCGGATTATGCCTAATACACCGGCACTGGTAGGGGAGGGGATGTTTGCTTTCAGCAGCGAAACGACTTTCTCCAGCCAAGATATTGATTACATCAAATCACTTTTAAAGAGTGCTGGCCGCATTGAGGTCGTAGAGGATCAATATCTCAACGCTGTCACCGGTTTAAGCGGCAGCGGCCCTGCCTTTGCATACTTGTTTATTGAAGCGCTGGCAGACGGTGGTGTGCAGCAAGGACTTCCGCGTTCCTTGGCATACGAACTGGCTGCACAAACCGTGCTGGGAGCTGCTAAAATGGTCTTAGAAACGAAGGAATCTCCGGGCTCACTGAAAGATGCGGTTTGTTCACCCGGCGGCACAACCATTGAAGGCGTGTTCGCATTAGAAAAAAATGCATTCAGAGGAGCCTGCATGGAGGCAGTACGTGCTGCAAGCGAAAAATCAAGAGAATTAAGCTTAAAAGCTGGGAGATAGTGCTTGTGAAAAAGGTAACGATCTATACCGATGGAGCGTGTTCTAACAATCCGGGGCCCGGCGGATGGGGCGTCGTATTGTCCTATCGCGGCAGGAGGAGAGAACTATCCGGATTTTGTGAAGATACGACCAACAACCGCATGGAATTGACCGCAGCCATAGAAGGATTGCAGGCGTTGAAAGAAAGTTGTGAAGTAGACTTGATTTCAGACAGTGCCTATCTGATCAATGCCTTTACAAGAGGATGGATCTATTCCTGGATAAGGAATGACTGGAAAAACAGCAAAAAAGAACCTGTGGAAAACCAAGATCTATGGAAAAGATTGATGAGTCTTGTCAAGGATCATAGAGTTAACTACATTAAGGTCAAAGGCCATTCCGATAACGAGTGGAATAATCGATGTGATGCACTCGCTAAGCAGCAGATTAAAGAAAATATACGGGGAAAGTAGTGGAGAGAGTTTTCCTGTCCAAATCATACTATGCGCAAAACAAAAGTTTTACGAACAGTATAGGCAAATAATATGAATAAATCCAATTATGAAATACAAGAAAAACAGAATATACTTAAATTAAGAGAAGTCTTAAAGGAGTTGCCCGCTTATTGTTCAAATTTTATGCGCGGCATTGAGAATCATACGTCCAGTCTGACACGTTTAAACTATGCATATGACATCCGTTTGTTCTTAGAATATATATGCAAAGAAATTGCGCACGATCCTTCCCGCAAACCATCTTCCGTAGCGCTGTCTGAGCTCGACGAATTAACTGCGCTGGATATCGAAGTTTATATTGAGTTTCTCACTTTATATCAGAAGCAAGATAAAGAATTTTCAAATCAGGAATCAGGCAAATCGCGGAAAATTGCTTCCTTGCGTTCTTTTTTTAAATATTTGTATAAACACGGATTGCTAAGCGCCAATGTTACAACATTAATAGAGATGCCTCAAATACATGAAAAAGCGATCATCCGCTTGGAACCCGACGAAGTCGCGCGGTTGCTCGATGTGGTTGAAAGCGGGCAAAGCTTAAGCGAGACGCAGAAACGTTATCACAAACACACTAAACTGCGTGACTTGGCTTTGATGACATTATTCTTAGGCACAGGTATTCGTATCAGCGAATTAGTTGGTGTCAATATAACGGATATTGATTTTGAAACGAACGGATTTAAAATCACAAGAAAAGGCGGAAATCAGGTGGTGCTTTACTTTGGCGAAGAAGTCGAAAAAGCGCTAAAACAATATCTGGATGACCGAAGAAACATAGAGCCGCAAGCCGGGCATGAAGATGCACTTTTCTTGTCTTTACAAAAGACAAGATTGTCCGTACGGTCTGTGCAACAAATTGTTAAAAAATACACAAAACTGATTGCTCCTTTGAAAAATATTTCTCCCCATAAATTAAGAAGCACCTATGGAACGATGTTATACCAACAAACAGGCGATATCTATCTGGTTGCCAGTGTTTTAGGACACAAAGACGTCAATACAACAAAAAAACACTACGCCGCAATGACAGACGATCAGCGCAGACGTGCCGCGAAAGCGGTAAAGCTGCGAGATGACGAAAACTAATCATCCTCTTTCCATTCATCTTCAAAAGCATGTGTTTCATCGTTGTCGAGTATGTCGTCGATCAAGATTTCCTTATAGTAGTCCTCGTTTAAGTCGATGCATTCACAACAATTGTCGCATATCTTGTTCGGATCAATATCACATAGATCGCATTCGTTGCATTTTATGCAGTTACGGTCATAAAGAACACATTTTTTCATTGCAGTCTCCATAAATGCGAATAATCGTTTGACAAACTGTTTTTTGTCATATACACTATCCTCAGAACAAATTCATTTATATATGTATTTTATCATATATGTATTTTATCATAAAGGAGCGTTTGATGAATGGCAACACCTAAAAAATTAACAGACAAACAGAGAGTTGTCTATAATTGTATCGTCGATTTCCAGATTGAAAATGGCTACCCCCCATCGGTCCGCGAGATTTGCGAGGCAACCGGCCTGCGCTCCACTTCTACTGTCCATGGATACATCACTCGGCTTGAAAAAAACGGTATGCTGCAACGAAAAGGCGAAAATATGCGCCGTGCCATATTGACCAACGATTTTTCAAAGCAGGTGTATCGCTGTAAAAATATTCCGTTGTTGGGTCGAATCGCAGCAGGGCAACCCATATCCGCCATTGAAAATAACGAAGGCATGTGGTCTGTGCCTAATGAACTTTTAGGGACCCACGCGCAAGATGAAGTCTTCATACTCGAAGTTCAGGGAGAGAGCATGATCAATGCCGGTATCTTTGATGGGGATAAAATTATCGTCAAACAATCATCCACAGCCGAAAACGGGCAAATCGTAGTCGCTATGTTGGATGATGAAGCCACTGTGAAGCGGTTTTATAAAGAGAATGGCCGCTTCCGCCTGCAACCTGAAAACGACGCAATGAAACCTATTTATACCGACCAAGTCGATGTGATCGGCTGTGTGATCGGTCTGCTGCGCAGCTATTGATCAAGCAGCTGTGTTAAAACCTGCATAAGAGCAAGCACACAATGCTCATAGGTCAACCCGCCCTGCAGATAAGCTGTATAGGGCTCTTTGATAGGCGCGTCGGCGCTGAGCTCGATAGACGCTCCCTCCACAAATGCACCGGCCGCCATGATCACCTGGTGCTGATACC
The DNA here is from genome assembly GCA_050945835.1 of Christensenellales bacterium. Classification (GTDB taxonomy): domain Bacteria; phylum Bacillota; class Clostridia; order Christensenellales; family JBMNTQ01; genus JBMNTR01. Next base: position 62,421 of record JBMNTR010000004.1, read on the forward strand.
CCGGCATATCCCATGGATACGGCGTGACATAAGAATCGACAGGCGAAACGGCCTGTATGCATTGTATGAATTTCACCAGTGATTCTTCATTCTGAAATCGTATAGCTTGTATAATATCATTTCTCACAGCATCGCTTCCGGGTGTAGTCTTCATGTTTAGTTGCTCAAATACGCGCGCAAACAGCGCAGCGCCCTTAAGCGCCTGGCAAACAGTATGCGGTGCAAGAAACAGGCCTTGAAAGAATGGAGCGTAGGTTTGTGCATAAGATCCTACTTCGCGGCCAAGACCAGGGCAGGTCAACCGTTCTGCGATGCGCTCAACCAAATCGTGACGTCCGGCAACATATCCGCCTGTGGGCGCCAATCCGCCGCCAGGGTTTTTAATCAATGACCCTGCTATTATATCCGCTCCAAACCGGGACGGCTCTTCTCTGTTTGTAAACTCGCCATAACAATTATCAATGAGTATCATACAGTCTGGGTTGGCTTGCTTGATCGTGTTACACGATTTTTGAAGGTCTTTTAGGCTCAAGGAATCCCGCCATTCATATCCACGGGAGCGTTGTAAAAACATAACGTTTGCAGTTTTTGCCGCTTTTGCAATACCTTCATAATCTAGGCCGGTTTGAATCAATTCTATTTGTTCATAGTTTATTTGGCGTTGGATCAAGGACCCAGGCGTACTGCTGTTGATTCCGATGGCCGGTTCAAGGGTATCATAAGGCTTTCCTGTGCAACTGACCAGCGTATCCCCTGCTTCAAGCAAGCCATGCATAGCCAAGGCAATGGCATGTGTACCGGATACGATCTGTGTGCGCACTAAAGCATCTTCTGTTTGGAAAACATGGGCATAGATTTGATCCAGCAGGTCGCGGCCGTCGTCGCCATACCCATAGCCGGTCGTAGGTGTGAAATGGCGCGGCGCAAGCTTATAATGCCAAAACGCACGCAAAACCTTTTGTTGGTTAAAAAGCGCGATCTCTTCAAAATTGCGAAAAACATCGGACAATGAATCATGTGCAGCCGATACTCTTTGAATGACATCACTCGAAAAATCCCCTGATAATACAGAAAACATTCAATACCCCCTGTTTATTAAACAATCAAATAAAATTTAATTCAACACAAATTGATTCGCTTGGATATAGGCGATGGCATTCTTATAGATTAAAAGCTGCTCCGCACCGGCCTCTAAAATAACTGTGAAGCTGTCGAATCCTTTTACAGTTCCTTTAATTTGCGTCGCGTTTCCAAGCACAACTGTAATCGGCATACGCTCCTTCCGAACGAGATTTAAAAAAACGTCCTGCAGGATAATGGTTGTTTTTGCCATAAAGAAATACCCCCTGAATAATTGCTTTCAGCATTCTTTTATTCGGAGTATATCCATAATCTGGTCTTCTATACATGCGCCGCCCCTCTCCCCCGCTTGTACCCAGCGCACCAACGGATCACGCTTAAACCATGTCATTTGTCTTTTTGAAAATCGCCTTGTTTCACGCTTTATCATCGCAACAGCATCGTCATATGCGATTTCTGCTTTCAAATATTGTATGAGTTGTTGATATCCAAGCGCCGAAAACGCAATACAATCAAGTCCGTATTCTTTTGTCAGTACTTTCACCTCATGCAACAACCCGGCTTGCAGCATTTCGTCTGCGCGCTGATCTATACGCTGATAAAGAATCTCGCGTTGTACGTCAAGCCCAATCACGGTTGCGTCATACTGAATAGGTCTGTCATGAATACGGCCGTTCTGCTCACTCATCCTTTGCCCGCTCTGATGGTAGATTTCCAGCGCACGGATAACGCGCTTCTTATTATTAGGATGAATAGCCAAAGCGGATGCTTCGTCTTTCTCCCTTAACATCGCATGCAATGCCGCATTTCCATTTTGCCGTGCAATCTGTTCAAGCTGCGCACGATATGCATAATCCGGTTTAGAATCTGTAAAGTTCATATCACGTAAAATGGCGGAAACATAAAGCCCTGTGCCTCCCACCACAATAGGCAGCTTATTGCGCGCATGAATATCCTTTATAGTCTGTCGGGCTTGATAGCTGAACAACGACACGTTATAGGGAGCATCCGGCGTAACCACATCGATCATGTGGTGCGGCACTATTGATTGTTCTTCGGCCGATGGCTTAGCGGAACCGATATCCATGCCGCGATAAACTTGAACCGAGTCCGCCGAAACGATTTCACCATTTAGCCTTACAGCTAAAGAAATGCCCAAAGACGTCTTCCCGGATGCGGTGGGCCCTACGATTGCAATCAGCTTGTTTCTCATCATCAGTTCACCTGCCAAACGATTTCTCAATGTCCCGTTTGCTCAAAGACGTAATGACGGGACGGCCATGCGGGCAGGTTGCAGGCACGCCATCCTCTTCAAAATGCGTGATCAATGCATTCAACTCGGAATCTTGCAGCACATCTCCTGCCTTCACAGCCTTTTTACAAGAAAGCATAATGAGACGCTCTCGTTTTTTGGCTACCGCATCACGCCCGGTATAGCTGTTAATCTGATCAAGATATTCATTAAAAAAAGCCTTGGCCGCCTGTGGCTGGCCCATCACGAAAGGAACAGAGGAAATGCGATAGCTCAACGGGCCGAATTCTTCGATCAAAAAACCAATTTCTTTGAACAAAGAAAGATGCTGTTTCACCGTTTCCTTCTCTATGGGCGTCAGCTCAATTATGACAGGCTCCAGCAACGGCTGGGACAGCGTTTCACCTGCATTCATTGCATTTTGAAAGCGTTCATAGAAAATCCGTTCATGAGCTGCGTGCTGATCCACCAAATAGAGCTTCTCCCCTCGTTCTAGCAATATGTAAGTAGCAAACACCTGCCCTATGATACGCAACTCTTCTTTGGGAAATCTCATATTTTCGTTCTTGCTTAAATTGAGGAAGTTGTCCACGTTTCCCACATTTTCACCGGCCGGTTTATCCACATAAAACGGCATTTCAGGATCAAGCAAGCTATCTTCCTGGCGCAGAACTAAATTACCTTGTCTTTTTTGGCCTGTTTTCGTATCAAAAATCTGCATTCCTTTGGGAAATTGGTCGTAAGTATGGATCTCTGTTTTTTTAAAATCAAGCTGTTCGGATTGCGACTCATTCGAGCTCAGCGAAACGGTTTGAACGCGCGTGGCACTGTGTGCCGGCTTTTCCCCATCGCTAAGATGATGCACCGGCCTGTGCAGCGCATATTGCACAGCTTGTTGCACCAACTGCAAAAGCTGCGCTTCCTCATGAAAGCGTGCTTCTAGTTTGTTTGGATGCACATTGATATCCAGTTCCTGATATGGCATCTGTATATGCAGCACAAAAAAAGGATGCTTGTGTATCATCAGACGCGTATCATAGGCCTCTGCAACAGCACGCGCAACTACATGAGGCATCAGGTACCTGCCATTGATATACAACGACTGGTGAGAATGGTTGGAGCGAGCGATTTCAGGTGTTCCAACAAAACCCGAGATTTCAATCCCTTGCGAAGCGTAATCCACCGCATATAAACAGGAACTGACATCTTTGCCATAAACCGCATAGATGCTATCATAAAGTTTTCCGTTGCCGGATGTAAAGTAAATGGTCTTGCCGTTGTTGATATATTTAAAGGCAATGTCCGGCCGCGCCATGATTTGTTTTGCAAGCATAGATCCCACATAGCCTGCTTCAATCCCTACTTTTTTAAGAAATTTTAACCGGGCAGGTACATTAAAAAAAACATTGCGCACAGTAAGAGTCGTTCCTTCCGGGCACCCCACTTCGCCTTGCTCCTTTATGATACCGCCTTGAATGGCGACTCGATATCCCGTTTCGCTGTCTTTCGTTCTGGTTAACAATTCAACATGACTGACAGCAGCGATGCTATGCAGCGCTTCACCCCTAAAGCCCAGTGTACGGATTGCGTTTAGATCCGCATTCGATTGTATTTTGCTGGTCGCATGCCGCTCAAAGCAAAGCTTGGCGTCTTGTTGGCTCATGCCGCCCCCATTGTCCGTCACGCGCAGATAGGAAATGCCGCCATTTTGTATTTCAACCGTGACAGACGAACATTCAGCGTCTATCGCGTTTTCGATCAGCTCCTTTACAATGCTGCTCGGCCGTTCAATCACTTCGCCAGCCGCAATCTTAGAGGATATAAACTCGTCTAAAAGTTGGATTGCCATGCCTATACCTCTCCTCTGGCCTTATTCTTTAACAATTGCAATGTATTCATAGCCTGCAGCGGCGTCATAGAGTCGACATCTAAAGATTTCAGCTCATCCAACACTTCATTGTTGGCTTCAAACAACAACAGTTGGCGTGTTGGATCTTCGTGCTTCATAATCGCTTTCTGGTTAATATCGGTCTTCTCCAGCTTTGATAAGATTGCTTTTGCGCGGTCGATAACCGCCTGCGGCATGCCTGCCAGACGAGCCACCTGTATTCCAAAGCTCTTATCTGCGCTGCCTCGCACGATTTTGCGAAGGAACACAATCGTTTCACCCACCTCTTTTACAGAGATTCGATAGTTCTTCACACCGGGAAGATGTCCTTCCAGTTCACTCAATTCATGAAAGTGCGTGGCAAACAAAGTTTTTGCACTTGCACCCCCACCGCCGCAAATATACTCAATAACTGCCCACGCAATGCTTAGCCCGTCGAACGTGCTGGTTCCGCGACCTACTTCATCGATGATGAGTAGGCTGTTGGGCGTTGCCTGATGCAATATAGCCGCCATCTCCCCCATTTCAACCATGAAGGTGCTCTGCCCTCCAAACAGATCATCCGAAGCGCCCACACGTGTAAAAATGCAGTCTGTCAGTGATATATCAGCGCTGCCGGCGGGCACAAAAGAGCCAATATGCGCCATCAGCGTGATCAGGGCCACCTGCCTCATATAGGTGCTCTTACCGGCCATGTTGGGACCTGTAATGATCAGGAATTGATTTTCATCCATATCCAGATCCGTATGGTTGGAAATAAAAGATCTTTCGCTCTGCTCCACAACCGGATGCCTGCCATCCTGTATGGAAATAATACCTTCTGTGTTGAGCTTGGGCCGGCAATAGTCATTATGCAGTGCGACATACGCCAAGGATTGCAAGCAGTCCAGCAGTGCGATTTGAGCTGCTACTGCTTGAAGACGGATCATACCGTCCCGCAGCTTTTCACGTATATTCATAAACAACTCATGCTCGACACGGATGCATTGCTCATGTGCACTGAGGATTGTTTCTTCCATATCCTTCAATTCCTGAGTCACAAAGCGCTCCGCATTGACCAAAGTCTGCTTTCGCGTATACCGGTAAGGAACCTGTGCCAAGTTGGATTTAGTGATCTCGATGTAATAGCCGAACACTTTGTTGTAACCGATTTTTAAATTTTTGATACCGGTTTCTTCACGTTCTTTCGCTTCCAGGCGGTTTAACCATTCCTTGCCATTCGCCGATGCGTTGCGAAGCTTGTCTACTTCTTCATCATAGCCGTTTCTGATAATTCCGCCATCCATCACGCTGATAGGCGCGTCCGGCGAAATGGCCGCTTCAAGCAGCCAATAGATATCATCCAGCGCGTCCATTGCCGCAATATCTAACAGCATGCTGCTCTTGCAATCTGACAACCGGTTTTTAATTCCCGGAAGTTTTGAAGCTGTATCTTTCAGGCTAAGGCAGTCCCGAGCATGAAAGGAGTTATACGAAATGCGGCTGCACAACCTGGCAATATCATAGATTCCATTGACCATCTCGCGTATATCGTCTAAGAGCACCCGGTCCTGATACAATTCCTCCACAGCATCCAGCCTGTGTTCGATCATCGTTTGATCCTGTAAAGGCTGTTCAATCAATAAACGAAGCTTACGGGCTCCCATCGAAGTTCTGGTTCGATTCAGCAGATAGAGAAGTGTTCCTTGTCTGGCCCCGCTTTCACGACTGATCGACTGTGTCAGTTCCAAATTTCTGCGTGTTGCATGATCAAGCATCATATAATTTCGTCGTGAAAACGATTGAAGACGGTTGATATGCCCCAAGGCCACTTTTTGCGTCTGCTCCAGATAGCTCAGCAAGGCGCCGGCGGCACACTCTCCGCAGGGTTCGTCCTGCAGCCCTTTGAGCGATAACGCCTGCATACCAAATTGCTTCTTGATCATTTTTTTTGCGTTCTTTGAATCGTATGCCCAGTCACTGAAGGTGCTCAACATGGTTTTTTTCTGCGAAAACAGCTTGGGATAAGCATCCGCATGATCATAAAAACTTTCATCACAGATGATTTCAGATGGCTGAATTCGGCTGAGTTCCTCCATTAAAACAGACTCATGCGCGCTGATCTCTCCGTAAAAAAACTCGCCGGTAGAGACATCACAAAATGCCAACCCGATCGTATCTTGATTCAGGCATAGTGACACGATATAATTGTTGCGGCTTTCATCCAGCATGGTCGTCTCAATGAGGGTGCCTGGTGTAATCACGCGGGTTACTTCCCTTTCCACCAGACCTTTTGATGCCGCAGGATCACCGACTTGTTCACAAATAGCGACTTTATACCCCTTTTTGATCAGCTTGCTGATATAGCCTTCCACCGAATGATAAGGAACGCCGCACATAGGCGCACGCTCTTCCAGACCGCAATCACGCCCCGTCAAGGTGATTTCCAGTTCTCTGGACGCAGTCAGTGCGTCATCAAAAAACATCTCATAGAAATCTCCCAACCGATACATTAAAATGCAATCTTTGTATTGGTCTTTTATCAGCAAATACTGCTGCATCATCGGTGTAATGCCCATCACACAATCCCCTTTTGCAAACAAGAATCAATCAAAGCTCAGTGACACCCCTGGCATCCGGAACAGCTTCCTTTACAGCCTCCGCAGCCGCCCTCGTCTTCTGTTTCCCCTGTAACATAGTGCTGAATGATGGCATTGATCCTGCCCATAAGCCCCGCGTAGTCCTGCTGAGCCTGCACATAAGCGGTCAATATCGCATCTTCTCTGATAAACTTTTCCATCCGTTCGATCTCTTCCGATAATCCCTTCATATTTTGGGCGTCAGCATTTTCAGCTTGTTTGAGCTTCTCATAATCCCGCTTAAGCTGCTCCACCTTAAACAAAGCCTCCATGGCCGCGTCGTTTGACATAAGATCATTTTTGGATTGTTGCAGTGCGATGACTTCCTTCGATTCTGCCAACGCGGCTCCCAACTGTATTGCTGCTTCAATTGCGTTCATATTTTCCTCCTAGATAATTTCCGCCACCAACGCACCTGCACGGGCAGCTTTTATTTTTACTTCGTACACTTTGCCAATCATATGCGGATCGCCTTTTAAAAATACAGTCTTGGTGTTCTCTGCTTTTGCCTTGACCTCATCCTTCTTATTCATCACTTCATCCACCATCACACGCATGGTTTTATTGATATAGCCGGGCGCGTCTTCCTGAATGATCTGATTCTGCAGCGCATTGAGACGGTGAAGCCGTTGCTTCTTTATTTTTTTGTCGATCTGATGCTGCATGTCAGCCGCTTTTGTGCCTGTGCGCACGGAATACATGAATGTAAAAGCGGATGTAAACCGAACCTGCTCCATCAAGCGCAATGTATCCTCAAAGTCGTCCTCTGTCTCACCGGGAAATCCCACGATGATATCCGTGGTAACGGCGATATCCGGAATTTGCGCGCGCAGTTTATGGATCAAGGATAGATAGTGTTCCCTGCTGTAACATCGGTTCATGGCTGTTAAAATACGGTTGCTTCCAGATTGCACCGGCAAGTGGATATGCTTACAAATCTTATCGCAACGCGCCATTACCTCAATCAGTTCGTCGGATAAATCTTTGGGATGCGAGGTCATAAAACGGATAAATTCCAGCCCGTCAATCTCATTAAGCGTGCGTAAAAGCTGAGGAAAAGAGGCGTTATTCCCGTTGCCGCCATAGGAGTTCACGTTTTGTCCTAAAAGAGTGATCTCGACATATCCTTGTTTGGCAAGGCCGCGCACTTCCTGCACGACAGCCTCCATATCTCTGCTGCGTTCACGGCCGCGTACATAGGGTACGATGCAATAGGAGCAGTAGTTATCACAGCCATACATGATGGTAGCATAAGCGCTTTTATTGTAAGCACGTTTGATAGGCAGGTCTTCTATGATTTCCATGCCCTCCTGTATTTGCCGGATCTTCTTCTTTTCGATTATGACCTCGTGTATATATTTCTCAAACTCATCCAGATTATGTGTGCCGAATATGATATCCACAAACGGAAAACGTCTGCTGATCTTTTGTTCCATGCCCTCCTGCTGCATCATACAGCCGCACACCGCAATCACCATATCCGGATTGTTTTCCTTTGCTTCGCGCAATGCGCCGATATTGCCAAACACTCTCGCTTCCGCATGGTCACGCACACAGCATGTGTTAAAGATAATCAGATCTGCCTTTTTGGTTTGGTGAGACGATTCATCCCATTCCAAAAAACCGTTTTTTTCAAGTATGCCCGCAATCTTCTCGGAATCATGCGCATTCATCTGACACCCGTAGGTGTTGATCTGGTATGTCATGCAGTTTGATGTCACAAAATTATGTAGTTTCGCCGTATCCAATGATCACAACCTCTTCTTTTAAGTTTTGAATGATCTGCCTTGAGTCAACACAAAAAAGCAGCAACAAAATAAATCCTGCGATTATGAAACCGCAAGAAAATATTCTTGTTGGGTTTCCGCTTGCCAGCTTAAAACAATCTATTCTTATTATAGGGATATCCCTCATAATTTGCAATGCAACTTCACACAAACAGCTTGGGACTGCATTGAGCAACGAAACACGACGCCTACATCGTAATTTCCTCATAATGCCGATCGGCGTAGCGCAACAGAGCCCGGTAAGACAGCACCGCACAAGCAATACCAAGTATGCAGATCACCCCAGCCACCGCTTCGATGGGCAGCCCGCTTCCATTCAGCAAGACGAACAGCAGAATAAATATGCCCATTATGCCCCAAGCCAGAAAGACACCCACCATTGAGCTTAGGTTTTGCTTCATCGCCTGTTGGGGATTGATCCAATCGAGCTTTGGCTTACGAACGTCGATCAGCAAGCTCAGCGCACACGAGGAAACGCACAGGATTAAGCATAATATCATGCCAAACAGGACAGCGATCCAATTTATACCGACCGCAATCAATGAGATTGCGAATACGATCGCCGCTAATATAGAGATCAGGTATCCGGCATAGTACTTCGCTTTAATTTGCAGCTTATAAGGTACTGGAATGATCTTCGTAATATAGAAGCTTTTCCCCTCTCGAGTGACCATGGTGGAAACAGCAGTGTTCATGCCGGCTATAAACACCATCACAAAAGCCAGTATAACGCCTATATACAGCGGACTTCCAACGCCCTGTATTTCGTGGATCAGTATGGAAAACTGCGCTTGGCTCGCCATTATGACGATCATCATCGGTCCCATGATGATGCTGATCAAACCGTTGATGATGTAAGTGGGGGTTCTCAGCAGCACTTTCCATTCTTTAGAGAAGATTGCACGCATGGGTGTGGAGGTTTGATACTTGTGCAGATCAATTCTATTTTGGCGCTTGCTCTTCGCTGTTTCAAGCTGTGCGGCAACGCTTTTGCGGTATAAAAGACTGCTCAGCATGCCTGCAATAACCAACATGACGATGGAAGCCGCCACCAGCAGTAACAGGTTTAAAAGGCCGTCCATGCCTGAGGCCGTAATTCCTTTGGTCGCCCAAAGGCTTGGCGGAAACACGCGTGAAACGGATTCTGCTAAGGAGCCAATACCGCCCATGGATTCGGCGAGCGAGGCTGAGTCAACAGTCATCATACCGAATATCTGGCCAAAATTCATACTTACAAACAACAAAGCGATCGTAAAGAAAACAGCCGCCGCCGTTTTCAAGGCGTTGCTCTTGCGCATAGATGCAACAACCCGCATCATGGGCATCAACAATACCGCATCCACTGCCAACGGCACAGCGGGCACAAACAACAATACGAGCAAAGCGCGCAGATACACATCAAAAGGAATGGTGAGGTTGATTCCGTAAATGATAATGGCGGGTATGAACAATACTGCACATAACACGAGTTCACTCAGGTACACTACGCTGAACTTGCTCAAGAACACAATATTGGTCTTGACTGGTAAAGACAGCATAAATTCATTGTCCCGCGCGAAAAACATATTGGACAGCATCGAAATAAATCCGAATATCAGTGTCAGTATTTGTGCGATTATGAATACAAGCGTAAATAACACTTCCGGCTGCCCCAGCATGATCAATGGCTGGATCACTGAGATCAACATGAACACATACATGCCGCCTAATTCCAACACTAAAAAGAGAATCAACAGCAGCATGCCAATCGTCTTCCACCCTGCTCGCTTTTTAGTGTCGTTTCTGTTAATAAAAGTCGCAATAAATGATGAAAGCTTTAGCTTTACATTCAGCATGACCAGCTTTTGAAGTTTTTTCATAACGCCTCCTGCGTAAAATCCTCTTTATCCGTTATTTCGAGGAAAATATTTTCCAATGATGCGTCTAGCCGGTTGCTTCGCAACTCATCCAACGTACCGACGGCCACAAGCTTTCCCTCCGCAATGATGCCAATACGGTGGCATAACCGTTCCGCGACCTCAAGTATATGCGTTGAAAAGAACACAGTATTGCCTCTGGAGCAATGTTCCTGCATACTTGTTTTCAGCAAGTGTGACGATTTCGGATCAAGCCCTGTCAACGGCTCATCCAAAACCCAAAGCGCAGGATCATGCAGAAGTGCGCCAATGATCGTCAGCTTCTGCTTCATGCCATGCGAATAGCTCTTGATAGGCTCCGATACAGCAGAGGATAATTCCAGCATGTGCAAATACTTTTCCATACGCTGGTTCTTATCCCGATCATTGACGCCATACATATCCGCCATAAAATTCAAGTATTCAATCCCCTTTAATGCATCGTAGATCTCGTGCGTGTCCGGCACAAACCCGATGCTCTGCTTGGCTGCTAAGGGATCCTTTTGCATGTCATGCCCGTTGATGGTGATCGAACCTGCATCCGGCATCAATATGCCTGTCATCATTTTGATCGTGGTCGTTTTGCCAGCACCATTCGGCCCGATAAAACCAAAAATTTCCCCCGGCTTTACGCCTAAATTTAAGTTATCGACTGCCTTTACGCCGCTTTTGGCATAAGATTTTGAAACATTTTGAATTGAAAGCATCGCATACTCCTTTACTGATTATTACTATTATGAAAAGTCCTGTTGTCGGCTCAATAGGTATATGATTGAATCGTGAAGCGCAATCCAGCTCGCCTCAATCACGTCGGCCGAAACACCGACGGTTGTCCAGCTCCTTTTACCGTTGCTCGATTCAATTAAGACACGCACCTGTGAAGCGGTTGTGTTTTTAGGATCGAGCACGCGTACTTTATAGTCTGTCAGGCGCATCTCTGAGATGCATGGATAAAAGCGCTCCAAAGCCTTGCGCAACGCTTTGTCCAGCGCATCGACAGGGCCAATGCCTGTAGCCGCGGTAATCTCCTCTTTGCCATCGACAACCAGTTCGATCATAACGGAAGAAGGCTGTTGATCCTGCGGGGCCGGCTCCATAATAAACGTCTTGAAGCCGATCAGCTCAAAGAATTGCTTCTCTCTGCCCGCTATGCGGTTGACCAATATCTCGAAGGACGCATCCGCCCCTTCAAACTGATATCCTTCTTGCTCCAGTTTTTTAAGCTGCTTCAAGATTTCCCGCACTTTTTCGTGCTGTTCGCTGATATCAGGCGCAAATTCACTGATACGGTTTATGATGGCCGTCTGACCGGACATTTCGGATATCAGCGTTTTCCTTTCGTTGCCTACACTCTCTGGCGGCACATGTTCAAATGACTTTGGATTTTTGCTCACTGCGTCAATATGCATGCCTGCCTTATGGCTAAACGAATACCGTCCTACATAAGGCGCGCGCGGATGCAGTTTGATGTTGAAAATTTCTCCCACTATGCGAGAGGTCGACATCAGGTTCTGCATCGCCTCGTTTGGAATACAATCATAGCCCAGCTTGATCTGCAGGTTGGGTGCGACTGTAAACATATCCGCATTCCCGCACCGCTCACCAATTCCGTTTAGTGTCGTCTGCACAACGCGTACGCCGGCTTTCACACCCATCACTGTGTTTGCAGCCGCCATGCCGGTATCATTATGACAATGGATGCCTATGATGCTGCCAAAACGCTGCACAACCTGCTGTGAGATGTCAAAAACTTCATCAGGGAAACAGCCTCCGTTGGTATCACACAGGCATAGCATGTCCGCCCCTGCCCTATGCGCCGCTTCTAAAGTCTTAAGGGCATAATCCGGATTCTCTTTGTAGCCGTCAAAAAAGTGTTCCGCATCGAAGATCATCTCTTTGCCTGCACTTTTTAAATAGCCCACGGAACGGCGAATGATCGCCAAATTCTCTTCAAGCGTAGCGCGCAGCACATCCGTCACATGAAAATCCCACGCCTTTCCGAATATACAGACTGCAGGCGTGTTTGCTTTGAGCAACCCCAGTATGCCTTCATCCTCCTGCGGGTTCATATTCACGCGGCAGGTTGCACCAAATGCTGTCAACTTCGCATGGCTTAGGTTTTTATCGCTCATCAGGCGATAAAGTTCTTCATCCTTGGGGCTGTAGGCTGGATTTCCAACTTCAATGTACGACACGCCCATATGATCCAGCAGATCGATCAAGCGCATCTTATCCATTACGCTCATAGACGCACCCACACCCTGTACGCCTTCTCTTAATGTCGTATCATAGAGTAGAATTTTCACGCAAGCTGTCCCTCCGTTTCGCCCGTTAACATTATTCTTGCAACGGCAATATCATATGAACAGGTAAAGCCCTCCAATAAAAGAAGGGCTTTGCTATGCAGCACCGCATAATATCACATACAAAATGAGTGTGTCATCTATTCTGTTACGCATTCAGTCAGCAATGCATCGCAAACGGCCATTCCCATGCAGCGGCCTATGAGCGTTTGTTTTCATCCGTACCCATATTTGCTACACCTTATGCAATTGCACATAGTATACCATCGCCTAAAGCAAAACGTCAAGACTATAGCAGTATGCAAACAAGCCCGCCGCTCCCCTCGTTGACAATTTTTTGCAATGTCTCCTGCATCTTTCCCTGTACATCCTCCGGCATTCTATGCAGTTTGTTAGATAACCCTTCACAAACCAACTCATGAAGCGATTTTCCGAATATATCCGTCTCCCAGATCGCTTGGGGATTCTGCTCAAATTCGCGCATCATATATTGAACCAGCTCTTCGCTCTCACGCTCACTGCCTACAATGGGCGACACGGCCGTCTCGATATCGACTTTGACAAGGTGAAGCGATGGCGCAGACGCTTTCAGCTTTACGCCAAACCGGTTCCCTTGTCTGATAATCTCAGGCTCCTGTAACGCCAACTCCTTCATATCGGGCTGAACAATTCCATAGCCTAAACGCCGCACGGAATCCAGCGCGTCTGCAACACGCGAATACTCTGATTTTGCAGATACAAGTTCTCTCATGGTCGTAAACAGGTGACGGTCATCCCTGATTTCGCATCCGCATTGCTCGCCCAGCATCTTGTAGAACAATTCGCCGTCTAATGGGATCGTATAGTTGATCTCGCCTTTGCCAAAGTGAAGCGCTTCAAGCTTGGGCGGTAAAATGGATTCCTGCTCTTCAAAACACTCAAGGAGAAGCTGATAATCCTTCATTTTAACCACCGGATCCATATGCTCCCGTATTTCACCCAGCATTTCATTGATCAGCGAATGATCTTCCGGAAGGGCGTTCAGCCATTGCGGTATTGAAAAGTTGATGCACTTAACAGGGAATTCATAGAGTACACTTTCAAGTATGTTTTGTATTTCATCTACCGATAACGACATAACATCTATCAGCAAAACCGGTATCTCATAACGTTGTTGCAAGGTTTCGCGGAGCTTGATGCTTTCCTTTTCCTCGGGTGTCGCGGAATTCAGTATGATCACAAACGGTTTGTTCAGCTCCTTAAGCTCGTCAATCACACGCTCCTCCGCTTCTAAATAGCTTGACCGCGGGATATCACAAATGCTTCCATCCGTGGTGACAACGATTCCAATGGTAGAGTGGTCGGTAATGACCTTGCGTGTGCCGATTTCCGCCGCCTGTTCAAACGGGATATCCTCATTATGCCACGGCGTGCGCACCATGCGCGGCATGTCATCTTCCAGGTGGCCGGCCGCGCCCTTTACCATATATCCCACACAGTCCACCATTCTGACAGATACTTCAGCACCCTCCATGAGGCGAATCCCCACCGCTTCATTCGGAACAAATCGCGGCTGTGTTGTCATAATCATCTTGCCGGCACCGCTTTGCGGCATCTCATCCACAATTCGTTCGCGGTTATAACCATCTGCTATATTCGGCAATACAAGCGCATCCATAAATTTCTTGATAAATGTGGACTTCCCGGTGCGCACCGGCCCCACAACGCCAATATAAATGTCACCTTGTGTCAGTTCAGCGATATTACGATACAGGTCATATCTCTCCATCCTGTTTACCTCCTCCACATCTCTAATCAATCGTCACGGATGAATACTAAATATGTATGACGTATCCACCTGTAAAATTCCATTTTCGCTGGGAAAAGTTGCACAACACTCCTCCTATAACTTATATGTGAGTTTTTTGAGCACAAAAACAACCCATGGCTGATTTTACTCCATGGGCTGCTATTGTATGTTTTAATCAAAACCTATGGTCTTATTGTATGATCTCGTCCAGATCCGCCCGTTCGAAGACTTCCAAGGCTCCGCCTCTCGTGGCGTTATAGATTCGGTATTCGTTTTTATCCGCATACTGTTTGATGACACCATAAGCATCAAATGCCTTATCGATCATCCATTGTCCATATTCCTGCCTGCGATTGACACTGCCAAAGAAGCGTTTTGCCCTCCTCGATTCCAACTGTATGATTTTTTCATTATGATAGCCTTTAATAAAATGGCCGCTTTGGCCTGAAACATGGCTATTGGTGCAATCCACACCCAGCAGATAGATCTCCGAGAAACCCATATAAAAAGCCCATTCGATCATATAGGTCATGACGGTCGCAAAAGAAGTGACGTAATATTTAAGCATATCACCCTTAACATAGTAGGGATTAGGACCTTTGCTGTATACATAAACATATCGGTCGGAATCGATATCCAAATGCCGGTCGGCTATGTGGGTTGTAAACAGCGGTATATCCGTTTTCGATAGTTCTTTTGCCGCCGTGCGCGCCACCACTGTTTCCGAAAAACAAATGAAGTCCGGCCGCCAATCTGTTCGGTCGAATATTTTAAAGATGTAGTTGCATCCAAAACAGATCTCGCCTTTCAGCTTTTCCAAATCGGCAATAGTCAAGCTTGGCCCGTTTCCGACCAAAAAACACCTTTGCCCTTTAAATTTATCCTTGTAAGCGAGTATTCTTTTGCTGTTTTCAGAAAGGAATAACCTCCTGCCCCGGAATAAACCCGCTGCATCCGTTTGGAATGTGCGCTTGATATCGTTTATCTTCTTTTTGACGTTCTGCCTGCTTTGTCTGCGCTTTGTCTGCGCTGCGTCAAGGTCGATCACCCGTTCAACCATCTGCTGGGCGCAATCAGGCCCCTCTAAAGCATTAAACTTTTCATTAAACGCGCGATATTTCTCGTCATATGAAAAGTAGGTCAGCCCATTTTGTATGGCAGCGCCGAGGTCTTTTTCTTCATATATAAGCTGTGCCGGCACTTCTTCAATATCGAAATACAAGCCGTTCGCTTCCGTTTTGTAGCGCTCCAAATCATATACATAAAGAATCATAGGGCGGCGCAGCACCGCATAGTCGAATATCGCGCTTGAATAATCGGATATCATTATATCGCTGATCATGTAGAGTTCGTTGATGTCATCGACAAAACGAACATCATAAATAAACCCGGCATATTCACTGAAATCATACATATCCGCTTCAAGATGGTGTGAACGCATCAGTATCACCACCTCATCCTCCAGTTGCGCCCTCAGCTCTTCTATGTTTAGAGCAAGGTTGTGCTGCAATTTTCCATCCACCACATAAAACGGACGCCAGGTGGGTACATAGAGCACTACTTTTTTGGAAAGCGATATCCCCAATCGCATTTTAATCGCGGTTACATCGTCTTGGTCGAGTTTAAAGAGAATATCATTGCGCGGATACCCTATCTCCAACATAGCGGTTTTGTCTTGCTCCTTCAAGCCAAAAGCTGAGCGGAAAACTTTCGTTAACACAGGCGTCGTTGACAAGAAATAATTCGCCTGCTTGCCCATGCGTTTATATGTTTTTCGGATAGTCCTTTGAGAACGCATCCCATCATGGTCGCCTGTATAATCCAGACCAATCTTTTTTAAAGGTTTCCCATGCCAGGTGTTCACAACAACCTGATCTTTTGAAAACTTTCTAATCAACGGAAAGCCTGTGTTTGCAATCAGGTATTTAGACGTCGCACAGGCTCGATAATACGCCTTCCCACGCCTTTTGACGACAGTCGTATTCGGTTGTTTCTTTAGTTTGGAATACTTGCGTGGGTTTCGGACTGCCCAAATATAACGGAAATCTTTATATTTTTCATCATTGAGCATATATTCATAGATCGCCAAGGGACTGCAGCCAATCTTATCCCCATAGAAAGACTCAAACAAAATCGCATGATAATCGGCTCCCAGCTTCAAAGATGCATAGCGTTGGGTTGCCCTCCTGTATAGTACTACAGCCTTACGGTAGAACGGAGGATATATGCCCAATATCTTCTTAAGCACATTCTTAAGGGTACTTTTCACAGAGCTTCTCCTTTGGGGAGCGGTGACGCATATTTCATCCATCTCCCCATCGGATTCAGCCAACAGGCCGGAATAAATTACAAAGATGTCTTCACGGGATAGCGCATGTTCACTTTCCCCCATGCGCTGCAAAGCGGTGGAAGTCATCGCTTCGACATCAGCATGCAATCCGTCTGTTGCGATAGGCTGATACTCCAGATACGATCCTATTAATTTAAACAAATGTACCCAATCGGCTTTTTTCTTTAAGCCCAACAAGATTAATATATCGTTTAGGATCGGATCGATTACAGCAAGATCCACATCACCTTCTGTTATCTCCTCTTCCTGTCCCTCGTCCGAATCTCCACAAATAGTAACATCCACCTCAATGCCGCCAGAGGCGGCCAGCACCTGTTCAATCTTATGTGCTGCAGCATAAGGCAAACACTGGAAAAGAGCATCTTCAAGCGGTATGGAAAACTTTTCTGCTAAAACCTCGCACAGTGTCAACATTCTTTCATCTTTTATAAGATTCAAGGCATGGCCAATAAAATTGATAAGATTTTGTCGGCTGGACGGCGTCCTGTTTATCCTGAAAAAACCCTTTGACGCCCGCAGGAATTCTCTGAAGCTGGCGATTCGTTTCGAGGTTGAGTTCTCTTCTTCCTCGCCATTTGCAGGGTTGTTTTCTGTTTCATACAGTTGTTTTTCATCTTGATTCGCATTCTGCAAGCTGTTCAATTCTTTTTCGAACGATATGTGCAGATACTTTCTCATGTTTACATCCAGTATCACAGCATCGGGCAATAATCCCGGATGATCTAAAAAACGTTGGGATTCACCATCTTTTATTTGAGCAAGCGCAGTAGACTCACAACCAAATTTTGTGTCCACCGGCACGGCAATATGGCGGACAGCCGAGTATTCAATGGGTGCGCCACGCATGTCGAAATGTTCCTCACCGGCATATGTTTTTACAATTTTCGCGGCATTGACGACATATGATGCGCCCACCGACAGGATCGAGTCGCACGCGCACGCATGAAGCTGACGGATATAGCCGTTCAATTCACGATTGTTTGGTTCTTCCGCCACCTCACACAATACATAGTCGATCCCCAGATTGTTTAAATAATCCTTTACCGGCAGGGAATCAAAAAACTTATCACACATCAGCAGCATTTTCTGCATGCCAAATTCTTCAAGTAACCCTGGCAAGCACATGATCTTGCCCGCACCGCTTTCTTTTCGTTGGGCAGCCGCATCATATAGCATCAGCTTCTTGTTGACAATATCAAAATTTTCAGCAGCCGGCATCGCAGCATATTCCCGTATGCTCTTACACTCGAAAAATCCAATTTCCGTCGTATGTAAGATCCGCTGCACAGCCTGCCATAAGGCGATTTGATGATCCAATAGATCGTTGAGCAACCCCTTCAAAACATCGCCGCGCAGCTTGTAGAGGGGAAGATGATCAAACCACACACCCTCAGGAAAACGGGTGTCTATTTGGGATATCCGTCTCATGTCTATACGAGCCTTCAGCCAACAAGACTGCCGGTTCATTACTTTGTCCACGATCCCCGCACATTCGTCCGAATGAGCAATCAGTTTTGCGATTATAGATTTCGTAAAGACCACATCGCTCTGCATGATCAACACACTGTCCGACCCGTCCAGCGACGAGATAGAATCGATGATCTCTGTTTGTCCTCTCTTATATGCACGCGCCATTTTCAATATATCTTCCGGCGCATTCAAAATGGCCATTCTATTGATTCCCTGTTCTTCTAAAATACGCACCTGTCTTCCAATGATCGTCTCCTTGTTATAGAGCGGATGACGCTGTATCTCTCCATTCTGATCATCATTTTGTAAATAGACAATCACTGCCAACATTTACTAAACCCTCCAACATCATGTAAATTTATTACCAAACGGCACAATCGTTCTTTATAAAACGGTCATTTCTTCAACTTGGAAAAATCAAACTTATTCTCCGTACCTTTGAGCAGCCGTACAATATTTGAGCGATGTGCCACAATCGAAACAATAGCGATCAGAAGAAACATCACAATCCTGCAATAATGATCCGGACCTAGGAAATAACTCATGATGGGCATTGCAACGCAGCCAATCAGAGACCCGACAGACACCATTCTGGTTAACGCAATGATGAGGACACATGCGCCTACGAGAATCAAACCGGGGACAGGATAGATCACACACAAAACGCCTGCGATGGTCGCGATCCCTTTTCCGCCTTTAAATCCCAGCACAAATGGATAGATATGTCCGATGATCACAAAAAAACCTGCCAAACACTCGCCAAGCGCCCCGCCGATCAACCTGCCAAGCAGCACAGCGCCAACGCCTTTTGCAACATCTCCTATAAAAGTCAAGATTCCCATGGTCACGCCGAATGTCCGTAACATATTGGAAGTCCCGGCGTTGCCGCTTCCATAGTTGCGGATATCCTTTCGGGCAATTAAGGTGCTTGCGATATAGGCGGTTGAAAAACAGCCTAAAAGATATCCAATCGCACCACAGGCAACATATGTGAGCCATGTCATGACAAATCTCTGCCTCCCTTACTCCTCGTCTCTTTCCCTTATAACGGTTTTAATCGGCGTTCCTGCCAGATCAAATGTTTTTCTTATATAGTTTTCCAGATATCGCCTGTATGAAAAATGCATGAGCTTTGCATCATTCGTAAAAAACACAAATGTCGGCGGTCTGCCGCTTGCTTGTGTCACATAGTAGATTTTCAGCCGGCGCCCTTTATCCGACGGCGCGGGCGTAGAGATCTGCGCCTCTTGTATCATTTCATTCAATATACCTGTGCCAATTCGTTTATTTGCTTGTGCATGTACAAATTCAGCAAGCTCCAACGATTTTTGCACACGATGACCGGTGAGCGCCGATATAAACAGAGTGGGCGCATAAGCCATAAAAGCAAACTCCTGCTTGATTGTCTTTCTGAATGTGTCCATCGTATAGGTGTCTTTTTCGATCAGATCCCATTTATTTACGATGATGACACTAGGCTTTCCTTCTTCATGGACAAAGCCGGCGATGCGCACATCTTGTTCGGCTATCCCTTGTGTGGCATCTAAAATGATAAACACCACGTCCGCACGGCGCAAGGCTGCAAAAGAACGGACGACACTGTATCGTTCCACGCTTTTATCTTCGATACGCGCACGTCTGCGTATACCGGCTGTATCGATGAGGGTGTAGTTTTTATCCTGATAGGTAAAAGAAGTATCTATAGCGTCCCGCGTCGTACCCGGGATATCGCTCACCATGGATCGCTCCTGATTTAACAGCTTGTTTACCAATGAAGACTTGCCAACATTAGGCCTTCCCACCACGGCAATTTTTAACGTGTCCTGGTCTTCTTCCTCCGAAAAAGGGGGCAGCAACTCATAAACTGCATCCAAAACATCCCCAATACCCAATCCATGCTCCGCAGAAACACCATATGGTTCGCCTAGCCCGAGCGCATAAAAGTCGTAGAGCGCATCTTCGCGCATTTCATTATCCACCTTGTTGACCGCCAGCACCACCGGTTTTTGTGTTTTTCGCAGGTAATTCGCAACCTCTTCATCATCGACCGTCATACCCGTCTTGGCGTCCGTCATAAATAGGATCACGTCTGCTGTCTCCACAGCAAACTCTGCCTGTCTGCGCATCAGCTTTAAAAAGACGTCGTCGCTTTGTGGATCCAATCCGCCTGTATCCACGAAGGAAACGACATGGCCTCTCCACTCGACATCCGCGTAGATGCGGTCTCTCGTCACGCCAGGCATATCCTGTACGATCGAAATGCGCCTGCCTGCCAGCCTATTGAAAAATGTCGATTTTCCTACATTTGGTTTTCCTATGACAGCCACTAAAGGCTTATTCATATTTTCTCCTCCGCTGAGATGCGATTAATCGCATCCACTAAATCATATCCATCTGCATCCACCACAAGTATGCGATGTCCAAGAGCCTTTTCTATTTCCTCAACCAGCATGGAGTCTAAAAAAACATCCTTACCTTCCCGCAGCATACAGGACGGGATCAAGAGCAGCGCTTCTTTTTGCAGCTCCGGCATTTCTTTTTTAATATCCATACCGGTTATCAATCCGCTCACCGTGACATCCCCGCCAAAATATAGGCTCTTCACGGGCCATACTTCCACTTGTACGCCTCTCTTGCGCAGTTTTTCGCATTGAAGCTCCATAAACGTTTGAGAGGCTTGTCCTGTAAGAATATAGATCTGTCTTTTACAGGGCGACAACTCTGGCAGCGCTTCGTCCAGCTCACGCTCAAATTTCGCTAAAAGGCCGACTCCGTTTTCAATCTGGCAAAACGATTCATAGGTCTCATAAGGCGGTATCGTACGGCGCGCGAGCAGATAGAATTCATCGGACGCGTAGATAAAACGTGTACCCTTCTCTGCCAAACACAATTTTTGTTTATGCTCCACAAAATCAATGACCTGCCCTGCTTCCTGTGTGCTGTATGCATTCAAAGGATGCAGTCCTTGTCTATGGCCGGTAAGACCTACAGGTACGACCGCTAAAGAAAGCGTGTTGGGAAATAAGGCAAAAAGGTCATCAAATGTCTTCTTTAGTTCTTGCCCATCATTGATTCCGGGGCATAGAACCGCTTGTGTATGAAAGGTTATGCCCCCCAGCGCCAGCTTTTGCAACTGCGGCATAATAGGCGCGTCTTCACGCCCAAGCATGAATGCACGTAATGACGGGTTGGTCGTATGCACCGAGATGTACAGCGGGCTTACCCGCCGTTCGATGATGCGCGTAAGCTCCTGTTCGTTTACATTGGTCAGCGTCACATAATTTCCCATAATAAAAGAAAGCCGCCAATCATCATCCTTGAAGCGCATTGTATCGCGCGCATCATCTGGCAACTGATCTATAAAGCAAAAAATGCAATGGTTGATACAGCTTCGTTGTTTGCTCATCAGGCTGTTTGCAAACGCAAGCCCCATATGCTCATCCGGGGCTTTCTCAATTTCTGCTTCCAGCAAAGAACCGTCCTTTGTTTCAAAAAGCATGGTAAAGTGTGTCTGTGCGCAAAAATATTCATAATCAATCGCATCTTTAATTGGGTGATCGTTGATGGAAAGGAGTGTGTCCCCCGCTTCGATACCCAGTTCCTGAGCGATGCCCCCAACAGACGTAATGGTATGTCGCATAGTTCCCGCCTTGTGGTTTCCCAATAATTCACATTATTATAGCATAATGGGTAGGGATACCGTCAAGTATGGATTCAGTGGGCTGTAATGATCACACAGCCGTCATAGATTTCATGCGCATTTGCCGCCATTACGTTGCAAATCCTATGACTCATAACTTGCAGCTGTTCCTGATCCTTACAGACAAACAATGGTGTTCCATAGATCGCACATTCAGGCCTCGTCGTTAGGATCGCCAGTATCCTTGGTTCCGCCATATGTATCCTCTCCTCACTGCTTCTTTGTATATTTCGGCTTCTTCACTTCCGATTCCAATATATTGCAATTCAATACGGCGTTTAGCAGTTGATTCTCCATTCCCTTAGGCATGATAAATCCAAGTATTATATTTCCGCTTGCAGCGTCGAATTTTGATATTGGGAGATAATCCTGATCATCCTCAGCAAAGACGAGTGCCAACTGAGTGGATACATCATAGAGGATCGTACGCCTTTGCCCGGGATTTCCCAGCGTCATCCTGGCCTTTTTCTCGCGGGGGATCAACACACAACATTGAAAGTATTCTTTATAATGCTGTCTGGACTTCTCTAGTCCAATATTCTTCAGAGGCACATGGTCC
This sequence comes from Christensenellales bacterium, assembly GCA_050945835.1. Lineage (GTDB taxonomy): Bacteria > Bacillota > Clostridia > Christensenellales > JBMNTQ01 > JBMNTR01. The sequence goes on from JBMNTR010000004.1 coordinate 85,112, forward strand.
ACCATCAAGATCGATTCCTGAAAAGAATAATTTGTCAGCTTTGCCTCTGCAAAAGAGCTTACTTTTTTGGGCTTCATCCATATTTTTGCAAATATGATAGCAGCAATGCCTGCCACACATCCAAATAAAATACCCAACAATAATGTGATCGTTGAGGTGATAAGCGCCACGATCAGCGCAATATAATTCCTGGATTCAAACTTCTTGGCAATATCTTCGATGTATGCGCCGCCACGCTTGATGCTCTCCCCTTCATCCATCGTGATCAAGCTTTGCCGCTCAATATTACGAACTTCCCTGAAATGCTGCGCGCCGGCGATTAAGAAAGTAACGGCTACCCAGTCATGATTGCGCAGCGCGGGGGGCGCTACCGCACCGAGTGCTGCTGCAATGACCCCTAGCACCATGTGCACACAATATCCTTGCGGGTTGCTGGGATATTGCCGGTAATCGCGCCTTAGCAGCAAGAATCTTGCCGCACTGCCCAGAAGAATGCCCATTAAAACCGGTTTTAGCTCCTCCATTGTCTATACTGCTTCCTTTTGATAAAAATCCGCTGATGAAATATTTTGATATAATAATAGTTGAGAATAACGGTCAGCAATGCACACAAAACAGCCAAATCAAAATTGGTGTGCACACCCAGTTCAATCGTTCGTGTCATGCCCGTCCACATACTTTCCAACCCACTGAACATCGCGGTTAATTGTGCACAAATCAAGGAAGGCGCCAGTATGCTAATCCGTCCTTTTCCAAAAATGAGACATAAAACAGAACAAAAAAACGCAACCGTGATCGTTTTGAATGTATCCGGCTGTGTATATGGGAGCAGGCTCATCAACAAGTATCCGCCAATAGAGACGATCAGGCTTACGAACACCGTATATAGGATTGTTTTCATTTTGGTTTGCAAGAAACAATAGAAGAATATAAAAAACGGTATCACAAAACCGCCGATACTGATCTGCCATTCACCAATCGAAAGAACCCAGCTTTTAGTGGCCAACACCAGTAATGATGCCGTTATAACCGCTTTCTTGTTGAATTTTAATATCTTTATGATATCGTCCATCACATGCGTTGCAACGAGTATGATGAAACATACCATGACAATGCTCCCCAAAGACATCAGCTACCTCCTAATTCTCTTGTTTTTATATTGTCCAACGTTGAATTATTTATCACAATAAAACGGAGGGCCGTAAAATTCGGCACAAAAAAAGATCTCCCCGCATAATAAACAAAAAAGATCTTTTTAGAATAAAGTGTACTTACAAGAATCCTCCCGACGCAGAATATTTAAGCTGCGGCAAGAGGATTCTGAAAAGTGGCGACTAGCCTCTTGGTATAAACAAGAAAGCACGTTCTATCACTGTTTAAATCACCTTCAGTTCAACGTTTTTTGTAAATACATCGCTATACGTGTAGCTATGGCGTTGAATAAAATCACCTTCATCGACAGCGATCGTAAAAATGCTTGCATAAGAATTTTCTAGTATTCCTTCGCTGATCAAACATTTCTTTCGTCCTCGGTTTGCTTTGAAACGTACACGCTCCCCTTGGATCTGCTTAATTGCTGCTTTGATACTTTCCATCGTTCCATTCATGGCATTTCCTCCAAAAAATCATCTTATAAGTCATATTGTTAGCGTTTGCAATTTGAAGGAAAATATTCAAATGATTTCTCACAGCAAATAAGCTAAAATCATGCCTGACAGATTTAAGCGGCATCCATCGATAATCGATCCGCAATCAATGCGATAAACTCTCCATTGGTAGGCTTATCGTTTTTGTTATAGATATTATACCCGAATATCTGATTAATATTTTCAATCTTACCTCTTGTCCAGGCTACTTCAATCGCATGGCGGATTGCGCGCTCCACTTTGCTGGGTGTTGTGTCGAACCTCTTTGCAATACCCGGGTATAATTCCTTTGTGATTCTGTTGATCACATCATTGTTTTCCATGACCATACGAATCGCTTCACGCAGGTATTGGTATCCCTTGATGTGGGCCGGGATGCCGATCATAAGAAAAACACTCGTAATTCGTTCGTCGATTGAATGCAGCTCCGGGCTTGCTTTTTTTGCAACAATGGGATATCGCTGGTACTGGCTTCCTCCAATATCAATCACTCTTTTATGCAATACCTCCAGATCAAATGGTTTTACCATATAGTATTTCGCGCCACACTCACAGGCCTTTCTGATTATGTCCTCCTGCGCCAATGCTGATAAGACAATAATGCTCGGAGGTTTTTCAAGATTTAGCTGGCTAATTTCCTCCATAGTTGAAAATCCATCATTTTTGGGCATGATAATGTCTAACAAGACCACATCCACAGCTGTTCGTTGCAAGATATCCAATGCTTCTCTTCCATTTGAGGCGACTCCCACTACTTCGATGTCCTTGCTGTTTTTCTCATTGCTGAAGTATTCTGCAATGATGCTTCTCAACGCCACGTTATCGTCTACAATTAATAGCTTGATTTCAGACATGTTTATTCCTCCTTCTCATCAATGCATGTAAAAATAGGGTGAAAGTCATTCTGTTTTTGTAACAGGCTGGGTGCGGTATACATAGTATGACGGATATAAATCGTATATTCACTCATCTATTCTAGACAAGGAAAACCATATCATAAATCCTATTCTAAATCGTAGAGGCGCTTAGCATGAAATCGACAGAAGTTTTTGTTGGTTTTTCTGTTTTTTCTTAGTTAACATTAGTTTACCATGACTTGTGTCAAAATAAAAGGCTTCCAAAACAATTAATGGAGTATTTTGGAAAATAAACATACGATTTCCTAGGAAATAAATGGTGCGCGAGATATCCCCGCGCACCCGTTCGCTCGCACAAATCCCATGTCAATCAGAATGCTTCCAAATATTCTCCTGTTTGGGGATGCATGAATAGCAGCCAATATCCTGTACCGCCGTCTTCAAGATACGCCTCATTTTTCATCCCGCCTCCTGTAGGGTACCCAGGGACAGCATAGCAATGCGCCTTCAATTCATGGTCGCCGTCATAGATTTCTCCGGTTATATAATATCGCTCCCGTGATCCAGGGTAATATACCATCTCCCATTTTGAATTTGGCCACTTTTTTTGGAACACCGCAAATTGATCTTGTGTGTGCTCTTCCTGAACCCGCTTGGGAGCGGCACAATCGGCCTCTTCTAATTTGAAGATTTTTTGTTTTTTTTTCTCTTCAATAGGCTGAACTTCCGTTTTTTCGTATGCTTGGAGGCTTTCAAACAAAGGATCGTGTGGTTTCGATGGATCGCAGGCTTGTTCCTCCGATTCCAGATCAATTACAGGCATGGATTTTTCTTCTTTTATGAATGTTTTCCGCTCATCACCCTCATTTTCATATTGATGATGCTTCTCCGCTTCCTTTTCAAATTCACTCACTAAAACGGCCGTGTCTTTCTTCGTTAAAACATTCGTATCCTCCTGTATGGTTTCGCTTTTATCCAAAGTCTTAGCATCACTCACTTTAACGCTTTTCGTATGGGTCTGCACACGCTCTTCCTTCATCGTCAACTGCATTGCAGGCAATACAATATCCCAATCGAAAGCGGCACATTGACCTTTCATCAATACGCCTTCTTTGCCTATGCTTGTGATTGCTGCAGCCACATATTTATTCACATCATTCATGAACTGCGTCGAGGTTGCATAAATCGTTTCCTTCAAGCTGTTGATTTGAAAACTTGTCTTTTCGCCTTTTAACGCAAATAATGTTATCAAATAGGATTTTTCCGATCTGTTTTTTATTTCAGCATCCAGAACTATTTTAACCTTTTGCTGCTGTGTTTCCAGGCTTAACAGCCCACCGCCTTCAGGTCCTTTCAGCACAATATACTTCAGCATATAAGACGACGCCATATGTATATACCTCCCACCCGCAAATTAATGACCTTGTGTTAAAGGGCTGCAATGTTTCTTTGCCCACGATATAAGATATGCAGATGTTTAAACACATGTGAGCAGAAAATATTGGAGATACGGTATCTCTGATCATCATCTGTGTAAAATATACTGCTTGGAATGGAATATGGCCCGGAAACATTACGACATAGTAAAAAAGCCGGATAACCGACTTTTTGTTTCTGTATGAAGCATTCGATTATATGAAGAGCACCCAACTCGGCAGCCATCGCAACGCAAACGCATATTCCTTTGAGACCGGCACACCGGACAACGCCGGATAGAATATACAGAACAGCAGCAACACAGCACCCATGACAGTATAGGACAGCCAGCGCAGCTTGACATATCTCTTTTCCAGATACCGAATAAAATAGACGATGGCAAACACCAAAAAAGGTACCGTTGCAAAATAGTGATAGGTAAATGTCGCACGCGTCACGATCACCCAGGGCAGGTAATTCGACGCAATGCCCGTAAACATTAAGAATATGCCCGTATCCCTTTTAAAGCGCCCTTTCGCCGTCAGGATAAACACCCCTATCACCGCTATGAGCCCGCCAATCCAAACGATAGGGTTGCCAAAGGTTGAGATGCCGGCAGTCATCGATTCACTCAGGTTCGTATTGGAATAGAAGAATGTCGGCCGGATGTTAAACGGCCATTGCCACCACTGGGAGGAATATGGATGTCCCGCCGTCAGCTTGCTATGGTAGCTAAACATAAACTCCTGTACGCCCCACACACCTTCCAGGTCATATTGCTTACCTTCCACTACCATCCAATAAGGCGCGTAAGATGCGAAGTAGATCGCGGTCGGGATAATGATGAAAAAAAGTATGCAAAAAAGTAAAATCTGTCCAGTCTTCCGATGAAAGCCGTGTATAATCCCTTCGTACAGCACATGATCCTTTGCTGTGGTATCTTCCTGCCCCACATGGTGCAGCGCATAGGTATATTCCTTATGCCGCTTGTAAAGATAGGTAAAAAACATCACCGCCAACCCCGCAGCGGCATAGAACACGATCCATTTACTGGCGATGCCCAACCCAAACATGACGCCGCAAAGCCCCAACGGCAACAGGCATTTTCGCAGCGGCTGCGTATTATAGTTGGTCGATGCGTAGAACTTATACATGAAATAAAACATGATCAGTATAAAAAACACACCGTAGGAATCGATGGTGGCGATCCTCGTCTGTACAAAATGCATAAAGTCAAATGTGAACAAAAACGCCGTGACGAACGCATAGCGTGTACGCCGAAACAGTCGTTTGCCAAACATATAGAGCAGCGGCACCATAGCGACCCCAAACAATGTGCCCATAATCCGCCAGCCAAACGGATTCATGCCGAATAAAGCGATGCCCGACGCGATGAATAGTTTACCCAGCGGCGGATGGGAATTCTCATAAGGACTGATGCCGTTTAAATGTTCAAACGCGGTACGCCCATGGTAGATTTCATCGAAATACATGCTGTTTTCGTAGGAATAAAGCGCAGGCACCATATGCTGCTCATCCGTTAAATGTCCAACAGCAGAACCGTCGTGAAGGCTCTCGTCGCCCTCAATATAGATGATGGGTAAAAGATTGCCTTCTTGATCTGCGAAAGCCACTTCATATAGCCATATTTTCGCCGTTTGCGCTTCGATGCGGAGGTATTTTGCACGCACATGATCCAGCGTATGCATCTGCCATTTATACATGGAGGAATACTCCTGCTCATAAGTGCCTACGTCTTGGAACACTACGCCATCCTCGGAAGCACCTAGTATCAGTTCTCCGTCGCCAATGCCTTCAAAATAACGAAACTCGCCGATCTCATACACGGAATCCAGCTCAATGATCACAGCCTGTTTCGCTTTGTCCGTACGGTAGTAGGTTTCGGGCGCGACAGTCGATCCTAGGTTGATGAGCGCCACCGCCGCATAGACTGCCGTCAGCAACAGCATGAGCAGCATATCCTTGCGTGTCATGCCCAGCTTTTTTGGTCTGGGCATATAAATCGGCGGCGCAGGCTTCACTTCACACGCTTCTTGCTTGGGCGGCTTTAGTTTTGTTCCCTTGACATGGGAAGCACAGACCACACAGAGGTATATAAACAAAAGTATATTGATCGCCGATCCGATCAACAGTATAGGATCCGCAGAATCAAAATGCATCTTTTCGAGCACGATGGCCGCATTGACCAGCTGTGTCGCGGAGAATCCGGCAAACAATGCAATGAGTCGTTTGTCCCTCATCTCTATATAGGCGAGTATCAACAGGAGAAGCACCGGGAAATTATAGCGTTCATGCATATAATGGCCCAGCACATAAATGCCTGTAATCATAAAAGCGGCGATCAAAAACGTCGTCTTTTCCAGCCGGTCACGGGTTTTATAGAACATCCATACCGTAAACAGTATGATGGAAATGATACCTGTATAGCCCAACACTTTTGCCTCGGCTCCCAGTATCATCATCCCGTCGCTCTGCCAATTGCCGCCCAGCAGCGACATCAGGTTAAACGCGTTGATGGACGCATACGGATAGGACGTAGCTGTGCCGATGTATTTATCCGTGAAGTAGAAGAACGGCTGATCGCCTTTAAAGGGGAGCATCGCCAGTAAAAACAGCGCAACAGACAGCCCAACACCGAGCAAAACGCGCAAAAAACCTTTCTTGCGGTTGCGAACGATCTCATAGATCAGCAGCAACCCAATCACAGGCAGGAAGAACAACGAAAATGCCTTGATCAGCAGCGCCGCTGTGTACGCAACACAGCCCAACACGGTTTTCTGGCGCAGTATCAGGTAGATCGCCAACACACAGAACAATACCATGATGGAGTCGATCTGACCCCATAGCGAAGAATTCAGTATATAGACTGGATTCAGCGCGATCAGCATACACAGAGGTAAGGCGCCTGTCTTCCCCAGTTTTTTGGATGCTGCGCGGTAGACCAGCCAGGCCGACAGCAGATCGGCTATGATAGCCGGCAATTTCAGCAAGAGGATGAATAATCTGGATGAATCCGGTATACCAAACAGAGTTTTCACCACATTGATGAGCGCAAGAATATACATATAGCCAGGCGGATAATCTGTAAATACGCCGGATGTGTAAAAATTGGATAAACCCTCTCCCGTCAAACTGGCCCAGCCTTTAAAGCATGCAATATCGGTCTGGTGGCCTTGGGTCATCAACGCGAGTACAATCTTTATCACCAGCGCAACAGCCATAATCCATACAAAGGCACAGCGGCCAGAGGATTGTGCAGCTTCATGCAATAATTCGGCCTTTGCAATCCCGCGTTTATATATGAAATAGACCATCGCCGCAAATACAATGGCCACGAATATGGCCACCGGAGCGAAATCATATACAAACAAGTCTTCTTTTTTTTGAGAGAAGCTGGACTCGGTCAGTTCATGGACGGCCTCTGCAACGGGTACGGATTCCACCGCGCACAATTCCACCGAGTCGAACCAAGCAAAGCCCGTGGTCAGGTTGGAATAGCCGCCCAAACGGACCGCCAATACGAGTTCATGTTGATCTTGCGCTGTTTTGACATATTGTTCGTAATAGACCCATTCGTTTTGTGTATTCGTATAGCTATCCGGATAATATTCGGCATCCAGAATGGATATGTGCGCTCCAATTAGATCGGGATCTGCGCCTTGTGCATTGATATAGGCGGATAACCTGTATATCGTTTGCGGTTGCACTGCTACAGTTTGTGTAAAGCGGGCGTCGTTGGGTTCCTGATTGATAATCGCGATGGCATACTGACCTGAGTGGGCGTCTTCGGTGATCATAAAGACGGATTTGCTCGGCTCCCATGCATCCGTCTCCCAATCAACAGGAAGCCTAAAATCGTCGAGCGTTTCAAAATCTGAATTCAAAAGAAGGTTCTCTTCCTGTGCAAATGCATGCCCCGAAACCAGCAACAAGCATATTATTAAAATCGCCCATAACCGTCTCTTCATATGTTTGCCTTTCACCGTTAAAACGCATTTTTGATATGTTGGATGTCCACATCACCACCGGCCCGGAACACTTCAATGACATCAAACCGAACAGCCTGATGAAACGCATTTTTTGCCTGCATATATTCCGTGGCCACCATGCGGACACGCGCCTGTTTTTTCGTGGTAACCGATTCGCGCGGAAGTCCATAATAGGTATTTGTGCGGGTTTTTACCTCTACAAACACCAGCGTGCCTTCGCTGTCCACAGCGATTAGGTCGAGTTCGCCATGCTGCGTGCGGTAATTTTGTTCTATGACTGCATAGCCTTGCCGAATCAGATATTGCCGCGCGATGCGTTCCCCTTCCGCCCCGGTTTTTTTGCGTTTCATATCATGTGAACACTCTTTTAATAAAAGTCTTTCTATGATGCGGGCAAGCGCCATATTGCCTGAGCGCAGCCATATGCTCTTTGGTGCCGTATCCTTTATGCTTGGCAAAACCATACTGCGGATATTGCTCGTGTAATGCACGCATCATACGATCCCGAGTGACTTTCGCTAATATGCTCGCCGCAGCGATGCAATAGCTTACAGCATCCCCCTTTATAAGAGAGCGTGTTTCGCAGGGCAGCGACAATGCCACCGCATCCACCAACAGCAAATCACATTCGGTTTGCATCCCTTCGTAAGCCTGATGCATAGCCTTCTTCGTCGCGTTCAGTATGTTGATCTCATCAATCTCGTGCTCGTCCACCAGCCCGATGCCATAAGCGATTGCCACATCCCTAATCTGTTCGAAAAGGATCTCTCGTTTATTCTCCGCAATTTTTTTTGAATCATTCACACCAGAAAGCAACGGTTGCTGCGGCATCACGACACACGCAGCCACGACCGGACCCGCCAAAGGGCCTCTGCCCGCCTCATCCATCCCGGCTAGTATGACGCCTTTTTCCCAGGCTTCGCGTTCATACGCGGTCAGGTCAAAAAGACGTTGCTGTTCGTTCATTCTCTTTCCCATCTTTATTCGCCAGCCTCAGTCGGTGTAGAAAGGTCGTTTAAGCGATCCAGTGTCATACGCCCTAGTTTGCCCGCCCGGTACTCATGCAGTACGACTTCAGCACAGCGGCGCATGTCCGTTTCCCCGCCCTGCTGTATAAAATGGCGCTTATAGCAGATCTCCTGCATCACCTTATACGCGTCATCATCCAAATTCGTTACGCCATAAGCGGTTTTAATTGCATTTGGATATCGTTCAATCAATTCGCCGATCAAGCGCTCACATAGCTTCTCAGGCGGGAGAACCTCATCGCGTATACTGCCTGTATAAGCAAGCCTGCGGGCAAACATCTGGTTTTCAAGCTTTGGCCATAATATACCCGGCGTGTCCAGCAGCTCTAAATAAGGGGATATTTTAACCCATTGCTGCCCGCGTGTGACCCCCGGCTTGTTGCCGGTTTTTGCGCGCGCACTTTTGCCAAGCGTATTGATAAATGCGGATTTACCCACATTGGGTATCCCCGCGATTAACACGCGGACGGTCTTGTGGACGCCCTTTGCTTTATACTTCTCTACGATCCCCTTTGCAGCTTCCTGAATGCCAAAAAGGGCTTGCTTGTTTCCTCCCGTAACAGAACAGAACGAAAAGCACACAAACCCCTGTTGTTTATAATGGTCTACCCACCCTTGTGTAACGGATTCATCGGCCAAATCTGCTTTGTTCAGAACGATCAACCGCGCCTTCGGAGCAAACATAACATCAAAATCGGCATTCCTGCTGGAAAGAGGTATCCGGGCATCCAGTATTTCCGCCACCACATCGACTTTTTCGATGCTCTCCATGATCTGGCGTTTTGCCTTGGCCATATGCCCCGGATACCAATTGATGACTGTTGTCATTTTACATCCTGATTTCCTTCAATTTTGCAGCTTTACCGATCTTGCCGCGCAGATAATACAGCTTCGCACGGCGTACTTTACCGCTGCGTATGCGCTCAACACGGTCGATCTTAGGCGAGTGCACAGGGAAAGTCCTTTCCACACCCACACCGTATGAAACCTTGCGCACCGTAAACGTTTCGCGGTTGGAAGCCCCTTGCTTTGCGATGACAATGCCTTCAAAGGCCTGCAGCCTTTCACGGGATCCTTCCACAACCTTCACATATACTTTGACCGTATCGCCAATCCTGATTTTTGGAGCCTCTTTTTTGAGCTGCTCTTTTTCAATTGCTTTAATAATATCAGACATTTCCTTTGCGCCTCCTAATTTACTCAATGTAGTCCTCGTCGATAATGCTCTTTAATTCCGCATCATCCAGTGATAGTTTCGCTATTAAGTCCGGCCTGTTCCGGTAAGTGATCTTGATGGCTTGTTTTCTGCGCCACGCTTCGATCTTGGCATGGTGTCCCGAGATCAAAACCTCCGGCACTTTCATACCGCGATACTCATATGGGCGTGTATAATGCGGATATTCGAGCAAGCCCGCTTCAAAAGACTCCTCTTGCGCCGATTCCGCACTGCCCAATACGCCTGGTATGTGGCGTGCAACACAATCGATCAGCACCATGGCGGGCAATTCGCCGCCCGTGGTCACATAATCGCCTATGGAAAGCTCAAAATCAATCAACTCGTCGATCACACGCTGATCGACACCTTCATAATGGCCGCACAAAAGGATGAGTTCTTCTTCTTTAGCCAATTTGCGGGCCACTGAGTTGTTAAGCCGCTTTCCCCGCGGAGAAAGGTATATCCGTTTTCCCTTAAACATGCGATGATCCAGCACTGCATCGAAACAATCGAATATGGGTTGCGGCATCATCACCATGCCCGCACCGCCGCCAAACGGCGTGTCGTCCGCCTGTCGGTGCTTATTTTGCGCGTGGTCGCGTATGTTGTGGATGCGCACATCCAGTATGCCGTTCTGAACGGCTCGCCCGATCATGCTTTCAGTCAGTATCGAATCAAACATCCCGGGAAACAACGTTAAAACATCAATCCGCATCGGGTACAACCTCGCTGAACACAGCCCCTTCCACAGTGATTCGCCGGTCTTGGATATCCACGCTTCGGATGACCTTTTTGATAGCGGGCAGCAGCCATTCTCTCTGCCCGTTGCCAACTATATAGACATCGTTTGCGCCTGTCTGAAGCACATCCTTGACCCGCCCGTAAACAAAGCCCTGCTCGTTTTCCACACTGCATTCGAGCAGATCTTTGATGAAGTAAGTGTCCTGGGGCAACGCTACGGCATTTTTTCGCTCAACACAGAGATAGCAATCGCGGAGTGTTTCGGCCAGATCACAGCGATCGATGCCTTCAAGCTGAACATACACCATTCCACGGCTGGTGGACGCTTGAACGATTGGATATTCTGTGTGTTTTCCGGCTTTTTCAACCCACACATGGTCTAAGTCCATAAAACGCGACGGATCATCCGTTAAAGGCAGCACTTTCAGCATCCCTTTAACGCCGTGCGGTCTTACGATCAGACCGATTCTGAAGCCATCCATCACTGCCTCCAAATATGCGGATCAGATAATGTCCACAACATACTTCTTGTTTTCGCGCGCTGAAGCAACTTTTACGATGGAGCGGATCGCTTTGGCAATTCTGCCTTGTTTGCCGATCACCTTACCCATGTCCTCCGGCGCAACACGCAGCTCAATAACGACCTGCCTATCTCCTTCTACCAGATCAACCTGCACCTGTTCAGGGTCGTCCACCAGATTTTGCGCGATGTATTTTACCAGTTCATCCATTCATATTACCTCCAATACAGCGCAATCATACGCTGTCATTGTATGATACCGCTCTTTTTGAGCAGAGCACGTGTCGTATCGGATGGTTGCGCGCCGTTTTTCAGCCAGTATTGAGCTTTTTCCGCGTCTATTTTGATTTCAGCCGGGTCTTTCAGCGGGTTGTAATAGCCGATCTCATCTACACATTTCCCATCCCTCGGTGAACGCGAATCGGCGACAACGATCCTGTAGAAAGGAGCTTTTTTTGCGCCCATCCTGCGTAACCTAATTCTAACTGCCATTAAAAATTCCTCCTCTTGTCTTGTACTGGTGCGTGTCGGCCTTTTTTTAGCCGGCAACGCTCATAATATCGTAAGGGTTCTTTCAGTTACATAAACGGAAATCCTCCAAACTTACCTTTTTTACGCATTTTTTTTGGGTCCATCATCTGCTTCATCATTTTCCGGGTCGCTTCATATTGATTGAGCAGCCGGTTGACATCCTGAATCTGCACACCGCTTCCCTTTGCAATCCGTTTGCGCCGCGATCCGTTGATCACAGAAGGCGTAGTGCGCTCCTGACGTGTCATGGAACGGATGATCGCTTCTGTGCGGGCGGTTTGTTTTTCGTCCAGTTCCATGCCTGCGAGCTTGGAGCCGCCCATTCCGGGAATCATTTTCAGAATTTCAGACATATCGCCCATTTTTCTGACCTGCTCCATCTGCTCTAAGAAATCATCCAGCGTAAACTGTTGTGTGCGTAATTTTTTTTCCAGCTCCAGCGCCTGTTTTTCATCAAACGCAGCCTGCGCTTTATCGATCAGCGTCAATACATCGCCCATACCTAAAATACGCGACGCCATCCGATCCGGATGGAACTGTTCGATATCCTCAAGCTTTTCGCCAATACCGCTGAATTTAATCGGTTTTGAGGTCACAGCCTTTACGGATAACGCTGCACCGCCCCTCGTATCGCCGTCCAGCTTGGTGAGTATCACACCGCTGACATCCAGTGTTTCGTTAAACGTCTGCGCAACATTGACAGCATCCTGCCCCGTCATCGCATCGACCACCAACAGGATCTCGGTGGGCTTGATTTTTTCTTTGATTTGAGCAAGCTCCTGCATCATATCGTCATCGATATGCAAACGACCCGCCGTATCGAGTATAAGGATGTCAATCCCTTCATCCTCGGCTTTTTTTACGGCTTTTTTGGCTATTTTCAATGGGTTTTCCTGCCCCAGCTCAAACACAGGTACACCGACCTTTTCACCCACCACCTGCAACTGTTTGATGGCTGCCGGCCGGTAGATGTCACAGGCGGCCAGCATAACACTCTTGCCCTGTTTTTTCAAATAGCCGCCCAGCTTGCCGCACATGGTCGTTTTACCGGCACCCTGCAGCCCGCACATCATGTAGACAGCAGGCGGTTTGGCGGCATAGGTGAGCTTTGCTGCAGACGATCCCATCAGCTTGGTCATCTCTTCATTTACGATCTTGATGACCTGCTGGCCCGGCGTCAAGCTTTCCAGCACTTCGTTGCCCACGGCCCGAAGGGAAACGGATTTGATAAACTGTTTGACAACGAGGAAGTTGACATCGGCTTCTAACAACGCCAATTTGACTTCACGCATCGCTTCTTTGATATCTTTTTCCGACAGCTTCCCACGACTCGTCAGTTTTTTGAATACATTCTGGAGTTTTCCGGCCAAACCTTCAAATGCCATGATCATCCTCCCATATATGGCTCAGCGATTCTAAACATTTTTTCAGATCATCATACTTTTGTGCCCTGTTCAGCTCTATACATTCGTCCACTATGCGTTGAAACAGCCTGTATTTTTCCAGCAAACCCAGCTTGCTTTCAAGGCTGGCCAGCATACGCTCACCGCGCTGCAAGGTATCCATAACAGCCTGCCTGCTGATATGTTCGCTTGTCGCGATCTCTGAGAGGGAATAATCCCGGTTGTGATAAAGCTCCAACATAAGCCTCTGCTTCTGTGTCAGCATAGGCGCATAAAAATCAAGCAATGAACCGATTTCCAAGCTCTTCATACATCCATGCCTTTCAGCTGCTCAGCCCAGCAAAATAGTAGAGTGTAAAGGTAATCACCTTTACACTCTTTCTAGTATATCTAAATCTTTTGTTTTGTCAACTGTTTTTCATAAGATCGCTTCCGCAAAATCCTTTGCATCGAATGGCTGCAGATCATCGATCTTCTCCCCCACACCTATAAAGCGTACCGGTATACCCAGCTCTTTTTTGATGGCCAGCACGATACCGCCCTTGGCTGTGCCATCCAGCTTAGTCAGTATGATGCCGTCCAGTAGCACTGTTTCGTTGAATATCTTGACCTGTGAAATAGCATTCTGGCCGGTTGTCGCGTCGATGACGAGCAGGCGTTCGCAGCGGGCCTCCGGGTATTCCCGCTCGATCACCCGGCTTATCTTCTTGAGCTCTTCCATCAGATTCTTCTTCGTTTGTAATCGCCCGGCTGTATCACAAATCAGCATATCCGCATTTTTTGCTTTAGCGGAGTGGATGGCGTCGAACACCACAGCCGAAGGATCGGCACCCTCCTGATGGCGGATCACCGGCACATTCGCGCGCCGGCCCCATTCTTCCAGTTGCTCCGCAGCCGCAGCACGGAATGTATCGCCTGCGGCGATGATCACTTTTTTTCCCTGTTGCGCATTCATATGAGCAATCTTTCCGATGGATGTCGTTTTGCCAACGCCGTTCACGCCCACGATCAACAATACGCTCTTGTCCTCTTCAACAGGCGTTTCGTCGGCCATCATCTCGGCGATGATGTCTTTGAGCAGTTCTTTCACATCAGAGGTGTCGGTTATTTTCCCTTCCTTCGCCTTTTTGCGCAATTCTTCGATCAACGCGCCCGCCGCAACAGCACCAACATCCGCCATCACCAGGACTTCTTCCAGTTCTTCCAGAAAATCTTCGTCGATTTTCTTAAAAGTGGAAACAACGCCATCCAAAGTTCTGGAAATACCTTCTCTGGTTTTTTGCATTCCATCTCTGAGTTTTTTAAAAAAAGCAGTAGCCATATTCTTCTCCTTAGACGATTAACTTGCAGCGTCCTCCATACGGACGGATACAACTTTGGATACACCCTTCTCTTCCATGGCAACGCCAAACATGCTGCTCGACGCCGACATGGAATTCTTTCTATGTGTGATCAGTATAAACTGCGTATCCCGATATTTTTTAATAAAGCTGGCGAAGCGATCGACATTCAGCTCGTCCAACGAAGTATCTACCTCGTCCAGCATACAAAAAGGCGCAGGGCGCAACGCTAAAATGGCAAACAACAACGTCAGCGCCACCAGCGATTTCTCACCGCCGGACAACGGCATGATGGATTGCAGGCGTTTGCCCGGCGGCTGTGCATCGATTTCGATGGGGCTGTTCAGCACATCGTCGCCCTGCAAGCGCAGCTGCGCGCTACCGCCGCCAAACAGCTGCGTAAAGATCCTGCTGAAATTCTCGTTGATCTTATCGAATTCATTTTTAAACTGCACACGCATTTTATCCGTGAGTTCTTCGATAAGCAACAACAGATTTTCTTTGGCTTTCAGCAAATCTTCCCGCTGGCTCATCATATATTCATAACGCTCGCTCATATTTTTGAAATCCTCAATGGCGCGTGGGTTGATATCCCCCATCGCACGAATTTGCACTTTTATCTGTGCGATCTCCTTTATGGTGTTCGTGTAGCTGAAATCATCCTTTTGGTATTCAAGCGCGCCTGCATATGTGAGCTCATATTCGTTCCAGATGATGGATGCGCCATTCTCAAGATCGGCTTGCAGCTTTGTGCGCTGCATTTCAAGCTTATGTCTTTTTTCCTGCAGTTCTGAAAGCTCAGCTTGAATGGCGAAGCGCTTGCTCTTTAATTCTTCCATAGCCTGCAACACATGGCCCTTTTTTTCTTCCAGATGCTGCTGCTCCTGCCTTTTTTGATTGAGAAGCGTTCTTTCTTCGTTTTCCTGCGATGCAGAAAGATCTGTGCTGCCCATCGATTCCTGTATCGATCGCGTGATATCTTTCATCTCTTGCTGTTTTTGAAGGATACCTTTCTGCTGCCTGTTTATTTCCTCGGAAATTTGATCTTTATAGGCTCTGTGCGCCTGCAACTCCTTATCTTTTGCCGCATAATGCACCTTCGCATCCGTTAAAACTGCCTGCCGGGCTTCTTGCTTTTCCCTCAATTGCGTGACATGCTGCTGCAAACGTATGACATCCTCCCGCGTGGCGGTGTTATCGCTTTCAAACCGCGACTCTTCCTGCCCGTATTCCGCCATCTGTGCATCGATATCCTGAATATTGTCCTGCAGCTGGCTCTGTTCAAGAAGCAGGGTGTCTTCCCTGTCTGCGGCCTGTTGAAGCTGGGTGTTCAGCGCATCCAATTTCTCTTTCTCCCGCGCAACAGCTACTTCCAGCTCATGGATTTGATCGCGTATTTCCTCACAAGCGGATTCCTGCTCGCACACAGCCGATGTGTAGCATGCAATCTCCTCGGATAACACATGCTGCGTTTGCTTGCTTTGCGCAACCTGTTCCTTCAGCTCTTCGATCATACGATCACGACCCAGCAGCCCAGACGTTCTTTTGTGCATGCTGCCGCCGCTGATGGTGCCGCCGGGAGACAGTATGTCCCCTTGCAGCGTAACGGCTCTAAAAGCATAGCCGGCCTTTTTCATCAGCGCAATGCCTTTGTCCATATCCTCTACGACAACTGTACGCCCCAGCAAGTTCGCAACAACCCGCTCAAATTTGCTGTCGTATGAAAGCAATTCGCACGCAACACCCCACACGCCCTCCATTTTGAGCAAAGCGCGTTCGTTTAGATTGAGATATCTTTCCTTTACGGAGCTCCTGGGCATAAAGGTCGCGCGCCCGTAGTTGTTACGCCTCAGATGCTCAATGAGCCGTTTCGCATCCTGTTCCGTCGGGGTTATGATGTTGTGGGCGGCGGCTCCCAGCGCTGTTTCAATAGCGATTTCGATCTCTTTGGGCGGCTTCAAAATGGAAGCCACAACCCCTTCAATACTTTGCGCTAAAGCAAGGTTGCGGTCACAATCCTGTAACAGACGTTGCACGCTGCCTGCAAAGCCTTCGTGCTGACGCTTCATATCGATGAGCATATTCAGCTTCGATTGTGTGGATACAAACTGTTCCGTCGACTGCCGTAGCTGGGTTTGCTTATCGGCCAGCATGCGCTTGTTCTTCTCCACTAAGTGCATATGGTCGTGGAAAGAACGTTTGAGGGATTCATACCGATCCATCACCGATGTGCTGTCGTTGGTCATTTGTGCGCGTTCTTGTTCGAGGTATTTAATTTTTGCGTGTGACTGTTTCAGTTCCTCCGCTATGCCGGATCGTCTATCCTGCGCGCTCTGCCGGATGGTCTCCAGGCGTGCCATTCGCGTTTTTGCGTTATTTAAGCGGTTCATCATGGAGATGATCTCGTTCTTTTTTGTCTCCAACTCAGACTCTGCCTGATGCAGCATCTGGGTGAGTCGGCTGTACGCATGCTCTTTTTCCTCGATCCCGACAGCCTCATCTTTTAATTCTGCATCCGTCAAGCGGATACGTTCGTCCTGTTCATGCAGCCGGGCGTGTAAATCGCGCATCAATTCCTCGCCTGTCTTGATTTCCAAACGCAGACGTTCTTCCTGCTTTCGGCCGTTTTCGATTCGTTCTTGCAGCAGTCTGTTTTCGCCTTGTCTGCGCTCAATGTCGCCGGACAGCTGCAGGATCTGTGCGGATGTCGCATTGATTTTTTCGTCCAGCCGACGCATGTCCTCTTCTAAGTTAGAGGTTTTGAGCGCTTCGTCTTCACGGACACGCTGTTCATGCTGCTGCTGAACACCCTCCGCAGCGCTCAATAATTTCGCCATGCGTTCTTTGCCTTTATCCTGTTGGTGGATAAATACATTGAGTTCCTTACTCTTGAGCTGTTCACGCAGCGCTAGATATTCTCTTGCTTCTTTGCTCTGCTGTTCCAATGGTCCCAGCTGCGATTCCAGTTCATCCAGAATATCCTCAATGCGTGTAACATTGGATTCCGCATGCTCAATCTTACGCTCGGCTTCCGCTTTATTCGCCTTATACTTGGTGATACCTGCGGCTTCCTCCAATACAAGCCGCCTGTCCTCACTTTTTGTGCTTAAAATATCGTTGATACGCCCTTGCCCGATGATGGAATACCCTTCTTTTCCGATGCCTGTATTGTGGAGAATCTCTGTGATATCTTTTAAACGACACTGCTTCTGATTCATTAAGTACTCGCTGTCACCATTCCTGTATGCGCGGCGCGTAATCGCCACTTCTGTGTATTCAATGGGTAGGCCGCCGTCGGTATTGTCAAACACCAGCGTAACCTCACAGACAGACAACGGCTTGCGTTTTTCCGTGCCATTGAAGATCACATCCTGCATGCTGGTGCCCCGCAATGATTTTGCACTTTGCTCTCCCAAAACCCACCGAACGGCATCGGAGACATTACTCTTCCCGCTGCCGTTTGGGCCAACGATCGCCGTGATTCCCTGATCGAACTCTATAACTGTCTTGTGAGCAAAGGATTTAAACCCATATAACTCCAGCCGTTTTAAAAACAAGGTATCCCTCCAATATCGCTACCGCAGCTTCTTTAGAGCATCTTGCGCGGCGGCCTGTTCAGCCAGCTTTTTCCTTCGGCCGCTGCCTTTTCCCAACATACGAACACCATGATAAACAATCGCGTGAAACAAGCTCTTCTCATCAGGCATCTGTGTAGTGTCGTAATGGATGGAGTCGGATGAGCGGCTTTGCAATTCTTCCTGTAGTTTGGTTTTATAATCCTGCGTGCCGCCAATATCGATCGCATTTTCGATATTGGACTTCAGCAGTTTGAGCACGACGCTTGTGACCGTTTTTAAATCCGAATCCAAATACAACGCACCTATCAGCGCTTCCAATGCATCGGATAATATGCTTGGTTTTTCACGGCCCGCAGAATTCTCTTCGCCTTTTCCAAGGAGTATGTTTTCGTGTATGCCAATCCGTTTTGCAGCCATGAATAATGAGTTTTCCGACACAACCCCTGTGCGGACTTTTGTCAATTCCCCTTCTGTATAATGAGGGCAAGTCCTAAACAGGAATTCGCTGATGATCAATTCTAACACAGCATCACCCAAATATTCCAGACGGTCGAACGTATTATCCTTGATATTTTGGCAAGACGAATGCGCCATGGCTTGATCAAGCAAGCGATGATTAGAAAAACGGTATCCGATATTCTTCTCTATCTCTTTTATTGGCCGGCTCATAACTCTTGTGAGGATAGCTGACTCATCTGCTGTTTGATTCTATGGACAACATCAGCTTCTATAAATCGCTTCGCCTGTAAAATCGTGGAGCAGATCGCCTTCGCGTTGGAGCTGCCATGCGCTTTGATGACACCGCCATCGATGCCCAACAGCAATGCGCCGCCGTATTCGGTGTAATCCAGCTTTTTCTTTACATGCTTAAAGGCGGGCTTGGCCAACAGCGCGCCCATTTTTGTCCTGAAAGAACCCATCATTTCATCCTTGATCATATCGAACAGCATGGAGGCAATGCCCTCCGTTACTTTCAATACGGCATTCCCCACGAAACCATCCGCGACCACAACATCAAATGCACCCGAGTAGATATCCCGAGCTTCCGCGTTGCCCACAAAATGCACCGGCGTATTCAGCAACAGCTGGTGTGCGGCAACCGCCAAAGCGTTGCCCTTTTCCGGCTCGGCGCCATTGTTGATAAGCCCAACACGCGGGTTTTCCATGCCAAACAGGCAATTCATATAGACGGAGCCCATAAGGGCAAATTGTTGTAAGAACTCCGGCTTGCAGTCCACATTTGCACCGCAATCGATCAAGAGCACCCCATGGTTGTCCGCTGTAGGCATCACAGGGGCCAATGCCGCACGCTTGATGCCGCGAATCCGCTTTACAATCAGCGTAGCACCCGCTAATACTGCGCCTGTGCTTCCGGCGGACACCATGACCTCAGCCTCTCTTGAAGCAACGCTGTTGAGCGCACAAACCAGAGACGATGTTTTCTTGGTTTTGATCGCCTGCACCGGAGCCTCATGGGTGGTGATGATATCCGGCGCATGTATGACCCGGATACGACTTTGATCATATGTATACTGTGCGAGTCTTTCGTTTATTTGCTTCTCATCCCCGAAAAGCAAAAGCTGATATCCGTCACTTTTTGAAAGCGCGTCCACACATCCTTGCAGCACCGCTTCCGGCGCATGATCGCCGCCAAATACATCCACAGCAATTTTCATTCGGTAAAACCTCCCAGTTGATCGCTATCTCAATATATCAAAATTCGAACCGCTGCGCAACAGCCTCAAGCCTTTTGCAGGCTTGTTTGCCGCCGGGTTTGCAACTCGAGTATGTGTGCGCCAAGACGCTTTTATGCGCACTGTATGGCACCTCATCGTTGGATGGGACAAGATCATCAGACCAGCCGGCAGATGGCATATCCTGTTGCCGCAGCATCCGCTTATTTTGTTTGGCTGTGCTCTTCACTGCGTGCATGTTCGGCCCTTACAGCGCACACATCGTTCTTTTGCTTTTTCTGTTCATCTCCGCTGCATCCCTGCCGATACGGACATGAGCCGCATGCGCCGCCCTTTTTTCTAAGGCGTATCAAAACAAACACCGAATACCCAACGATCAATATGATCAGCGCGATATCTAAAAAATTCATGTTTAACTCCCAGTTCCCGGACTGCTTTATTCTTTAGACTGCCTGTCATTTTGCGATTCTATTCATCCTTCTAAAAGCCCAGCAATAGACCGTTTTGATAGATGATAAACGCAGCAAGCCAGGCGATTGCGATCTGCGCACAAACGACCAAGAAGCTCGCTTTGGGTGATTTCAGTTCCTTGCTCATGGTCGTCACGGCGGCAATACACGGCGTATACAGCAGGATAAACACCAAAAACGAATACGCCGACATGGGTGTAAATGCCCCTTGCAGCACATTGGGCAACTCGGAAGCACTGGATCCATATAGGATTGCCATGGTACTGATGATGTTTTCCTTTGCCATCATCCCGGCAATCAAAGATGTGACGGCTTGGTAGTTGCCGAATCCGAGCGGTTCAAACAGCGGCGCAATAAAGTTGCCGATAGAAGCCAGTATGCTGTTCATGCTCTGGGATGCACTGCCGATGTATTGAAAGGACGAATCAAAAGAGCTCAACAGCCAGATCACGATCGAAGCAATTAAAATGATGGTGAACGCACGCTTCACAAATTCCTTTGCCTTCTCCCACATATGGATCATGACTGTCTTAAAGCTCGGCATGCGATAAGGAGGCAATTCCATCACAAACCCCGATGCGGAGGCTTTATAGATCGTCTTTTTTAATATGAGTGCCGCGAGTATAGCCACCACTATTCCCAGCACATACAGCGACATCATAACCAAAACTTGATTTTCCTTGAAGAAAGCAGCCGTAAACAGCGCGTAGACCGGCACCTTCGCGCCGCAGGACATAAAAGGCGTTAAGATCATGGTCATATTCCGATCACGCCTGCTCTGAAGCACACGCGTTCCCATGATGGCCGGAACCGTACACCCGAACCCCATGATCAAAGGAATAAACGAGCGCCCGTTTAAACCGATCTTTCTCAGCGGTGCGTCCATGACAAAAGCCGCACGCGACATGTAGCCACTGTCTTCCAATATGGACAAGCACATGAACATGATGATGATGGGCGGCATAAAATTGATGACCGTACCCACGCCGATCAAGATGCCGTCTACAATCAAGCCATAAACACCTTCCGACACACCCGCTGCAAAAAGCAGTTTTCCAATCCATTCGATGCCCGCATCCACCATCACACCGAACCACTCCGCAACAAACGAGCCGATCGGGCCAAACGTGATGAAGAACACCAGCAACATCATCAAAATAAAGGCTGGTATAGCAAAAAAACGGTTTGTAAGCACCCGGTCGATTTTTTGCGAACGCGTGGGCGCGTCTTTTGAATGTTTATGCTGCACATGCCGGTTTACGATGGAAGTAATATAGTTGTAGCGTGTGTCCGGCAGCACGGATTCCCGATCCATGCCCGTGTGCTCTTCCATGTGCTTGATGATATCGTCAATGATATGGATATCCTGCTCATCAAGGCATAATTCTTCCTGCACAGGCTTGTCGCCCTCAATCAGCTTGGTTGCCGCAAAGCGAGGGGAATACCCGCGTTTGCGTGCTTTATCCTCTACTAAATGCGCGATGGCGTGCAGCGCCTTGTGCACTTCCCCGCCGCAGATATCGTTTGAAACAGGCAGTTGCTTATGCTCGGCGATGTAGATGGCCCGATTGAGAAGATCTTCCACACCCATATTCTTAACGGCTGAAATAGGCACGACAGGGATGCCCAGCTTGTTTTGCAGCGCCTCCACATCGATCACATCGCCCGCCGCTTCCACCTCATCCATCATATTCAGCGCAATCACCATAGGCACACCCAGTTCGGCAATCTGCAAAGACAAATACAGATTCCGCTCTAAATTGGTGGCATCCACAATATTGATCACAGCATCGGGATGCTCATCCAGAATGTAGTTCCTGGAGATCACCTCCTCCATGGTATAAGGGGACAGGGAATAGATGCCTGGCAGATCGACCACCGTGATATGCGGCATTTTTTTGACCACGCCCTCTTTTTTTTCCACCGTTACCCCCGGCCAGTTGCCGACATGCTGATTGCTCCCTGTCAATTGATTAAAGAGGGTTGTCTTGCCGCAGTTTTGGTTGCCAACCAATGCAAATGTGCGCTTCTTTTGACCTCGCTGCCGCTTACGACGCTGACGACTCACACTTCCACCTCGATTTCATGGGCGTCGCGTTTTCTGATGCCCAGATCAAACCCGCGCAACCGTATTTCAATCGGGTCACCCATCGGCGCGACCTTTATGATGCGAACCTTCGTCCTGGGCGTAAGCCCCATATCCAAAAGTCTTCGTCTTAAAGCGCCCTCACCGCCCACTTTCAACACAATTCCTTCTTGCGAGGGCTCCAGTTCATCCAGTCTGATTCTAGCCATATGTTCTCCTTCAATCAGCGCGGTGCTGATGCCCTTTCGATCCGCCGCGTAAAAAACGGCCTATCCCATATTTGATGATCGAACACGTTTCGCGCAATAGGTGGTTGAACAGAATATCTTTCGCGCTTGGAATTCCGTTCCCACGTGCAACAAAGCCATAATCCCGGGCAATCCAACGCACACGCCGCACATGGAAGTCACTGGTGATTACGATGATCTCCTGTGTATCGGGGAGCAGCTTGCGCAGTTGGGCAAAACTCTCCTGTGTGTTATGTGAAAACGGCTCCGTGATCAGACGTTCTGCGTCTATCCCCTGCTGCACTAAATAGTCGCGCATGGCATGGGATTCAGAAACGGTATGCTGCGTTGTTTTTCCGCCGCATAGTATAGCGGCCGTTATCTCCGCGCGTTCACGCATACACACTGCCGCAGCATCCAGCCTTTTCATCAGCGTGCGGGACAGCTTTCCATCCCGCAGCGGCGCACCCAATACGATCAGATGTTTTGCAGCTTTTTTGTGATCATCCCGCTTGACTGTCATGATCAATATACAGCACACGCAAAATACAACACACCAAAGCACGAGTACAGCCGACACCAGCACCGACACCCAGTACATCGTGAGGGCACGCGTGTAGATGGCGATCATCAGCATGCCCGCCATCACGAGGGGTAAGTATGCGCCTATATTTCTGCATCGGTCTGTCAACAGTACATAGACGGTGTCCAACATCAGCAGAAGCGCAATCCCGGATAAAACCGGTGAATATGCGAAGAAGTTGAAACACATTTTATTCTTCTGTCAGCACGATGCACTCAATCCTCTGCTGCTCTACAGGCCTGTCGTTCAATCCTGTCTGCACAGAAGCAATTTCATCCACCACATCCATACCTTCCACCACTTTTCCGAAGGCGGCATATTGGCCGTCCAGATGCGGCGCGTCCTGATGCACGATAAAGAACTGTGATCCGGCGGAGTCCGGCTGTTGCGAACGGGCCATGGATATCACACCGCGCACATGCTGGATGGGATTATCCACGCCGTTGGCTGCAAACTCACCTTTGATGCTGTGCCCCGGGCCGCCGGTTCCGATCCCGTCCGGGCAGCCGCCCTGTATCATAAACCCTTTAATCACCCTGTGGAATATCAATCCGTCATAAAACTTTTCTGATATGAGGGTTTTAAAGTTATCGACCGTTATAGGCGCTGCCTTTTCATCCAATTCAAGCTTGATCGTTTTGCCGTTTTCCATCTTCAACTCAACCATTCATCTTTCCTCCATCATTCATTATTTGCAAGCTCTCTGTGAAGCATTATACTCCATTCAAAAATATTTTCCTATATTAAAAAGAACATATTATTCTTTAACAAGCGATTATTTCCAGCATGGACAAAAATCAAACGGGAAGAATAATTCAGAGGTGTTCGAATATGAAAAGAAAGACTTCCGGCTTTATGAGCAAGCTATTTGGTTATGGCGATTACTATGAACAAGATATTATGGACGATTATATTGAATACGATGATGGAGAAGATTTCGAATAAAAATTCCATGATCTTAAAATTTTTTTGCCATCCTGATTCATTACATAACGAAAACACATTAGGAAATACTAACACGGAGGTGATTGTATGAGCAAAAAACGTACAAAATACGTGAACAGACTTCTTTCATATGATCTGTTTTTCGAGGATGATTTTATTCACGACAATGATGAAGGCGATGAATTTCATGACCTTGAAGACGAATTATTCCTGCAAAATTTTGATCAAATCTGATCAGGATCTAATAAAAGGACAGAGGTGATTCTATGAGCAAAAGACGTTCCAGATTTATGAACCGCAACAGTTTTCTAGGCGACGATGAAATAAAATCGGATGTTTTAGGAAGCTACACAGGCGTTGTGGCGGATGATCCTTATGAGATTCCCGTGCAAGATGCAGACGACCTGTAAAGATGAGATTGGCGCGCCAGGGATGTGTTTTTATCCTTGGCGCGTCATTTGTAATTCTGCTTTACGCACCGCCGAGCGCGTGATATAATCCTAATAGTTTTATTATAAGAATGTGGTGATTGTTTATTATGTGTGGTTTTATCGGTTATATAGCGAACAATGGCGGTGATGAGAAAATACTTGGGGCCATGATGGATACAATTGCCCACCGCGGCCCGGATGACGACGGCATGTATACAGACGAACACATTGGCTTGGGATTTCGCCGTTTAAGCATCATCGGTTTGTCAGACGAAAGCCCGCCCATCTTTAACGAGGATCGTTCGTTGATGCTCGTCTATAATGGTGAGCTTTACAACTATCAGGAATTAAAGCAAGCGCTCATAGAAAAAGGGCATGTATTCTACACCAACACGGACTCTGAGGTGGTGGTGCATGCCTATGAGGAATACAAAGAAAAGATGTTGGATCATTTCCGAGGCATGTTTGCCTTTGCGATTTGGGATAAACAGCATCAGACTCTGTTTATGGCGCGTGATTGCTTTGGCATCAAGCCTCTTTACTATTCAAAAACGGATGAGTCCTTCGTGTTTGGCTCGGAGATCAAATCGTTTTTTCAGTATCCCGGCATCAAAAAGGAATTAAATGAAGATGCTTTGGAAAGCTATCTTTCCTTCCAATACTCCGTGTTGCCCGAAACATTCTTTAAAGGGATCTTTCGGCTGCCTCCCGCCCATTATTTAACATACCATGCGGGTGAACTTACGATTGAACGCTACTGGCAGCCCACCTTTAATCCAAACGGCGATATGACCATGGAAGAAGCGATCGATCAAATCGATGACATCATGGCGGATTCCATCGTCGCGCATAAAATCAGCGATACGGAAGTCGGTTCCTTTTTATCCAGCGGCGTCGATTCCAGCTATATTGCCACATGCAGCGGTGTCAGCAAAACCTTTACCGTGGGCTTCGATTATGAGCAATACAACGAGATCGGCTTTGCTGAAGAGCTTTCTAAACATATCGGCGTGCAAAATCACAGCAAGCTGATCACCACCGATGAATATTGGAACGAACTACCCCGTATTCAATACCATATGGACGAGCCTCTGGCCGATCCTTCCGCCATCGCGTTGTATTTTGTGAGCCAACTCGCAAGCAAGCACGTGAAAGTCGTGCTGTCCGGCGAAGGTGCAGACGAGCTGTTCGGCGGTTATAACATCTACAGGGAGCCGTCCTCTTTGGCACCCATGATGCGGCTGCCCAAATTTTTGCGCAAGGCGTTGGCCGCTTTGGCATCCCTCATCCCTTTTAATATCAAGGGAAAGAATTATCTCATCCGGGCGGCTCAGCCCTTAGAGGAACGTTTTATTGGCAACGCATATATGTTTCGTGTAAAAGAAAGATGCAGGCTGCTCAAAAACAGCACGGGCCGTCCGGCGCCTCACGAACTGACCGCACCTTACTACGCGCAAACCAAAGGACTGGATGATGTGACGCGTATGCAGTATATCGACCTCAACTTCTGGCTTTGGGGTGATATATTGTTGAAAGCAGATCGTATGAGCATGGCACATTCCTTGGAGGTGCGTGTTCCTTTCCTAGATAAAGAAGTGGCACGGGTTGCATTTACCATACCGCACCACCTCCGCGTTACCAAGGAAAATACCAAGACCTGCATGCGCAAGGCTGCGCGCCGCCACCTGCCGGAACAAACGGCGAATAAGAAAAAACTCGGTTTCCCTGTACCCATTCGTGTCTGGCTGCGCACGCCTGAATATTATGCGGTCGTAAAAAAAGCTTTTGATTCCGAAGCGGCCGCTCGTTTTTTCAGTCAGGACGAGCTTCATAAACTGCTCGACCGGCATTATGCCAACAAAGCGGATAACAGCCGCAAAATTTGGACCATCTATATATTCCTCGTCTGGTATGCGCAGTTCTTTGGCGATGCATGATCGTCGCACCGAACACACTGAAAGCCTTTTTCAAACGAACAGGCCGCCCGTCATAGATTCGGGGCGGCCTGTTTTTTGCAAGAATATAACAGCATAGTGGGTATTCAAAACGGCTCGGCCTTCATTCCTGCGTGCAGCCGGATGATCCGTTGGTTTTTGCTGCCGCGGTAAGCCAATGCAAGATCCTTTTGTTCCTGAATATAAGGGCCGTCGATCAATATGTCCGTAGCATGAAGCAACGCTTGTATATCCGGGCGTATGTGCTTCATCTTTTGCAATGCTTCATATGTATAACCCGTATAGGTTACGATATCCAGTCCATGCTTTTTCACAGTTCTCCCAAGAACCGCCAGCGCTTCCGCCTGCAAAAACGGTTCTCCGCCCGAAAAGGTAACGCCATCCAACAGCGGATTTTCCAGTATGCGGGCCGCGAGCACGCTTATTTCCATCCAATGACCCCCATCCATCGCGTGTGTCTGCGGGTTATGGCAGCCGGAGCAATGATGTGTACAACCCTGCGTGAAGATGACAAACCGCAAGCCTTCTCCATCCGTGATAGATTCTTCCACGATACCGCTCACACGAAGCTTAGACGCCATGTTTCAACCGATCCTGTTCTTCCTTTTGCTTTGCATTGTTAAAACGCTCTGTCGTACCCACCAGATAGCCCGTGATCCTGCGAATCCGTTCAAAGCGCACGCCATCATCCTCTGTGCGCCCGCATCTAGGGCAAACATCGCCAATGATACCGGAATAGGAACAAACGGGATCGCGATCCACCGGATGGTTCACCGACCCGTAGCCGATGCCCGATTCCTTCATATGCCGGATCATTTTTTCAAATGCCTTGACATTTTGAGTCGTATCGCCATCCAACTCCACATAGCTGATATGTCCCGCATTGGTCAGCGCATGGTAGGGCGCCTCTATGGATATCTTCTCAAAGGCGCGTATCGGATAATAGACCGGAACATGGAATGAATTCGTATAATACTCGCGGTCTGTAACGCCTTCAATTTCGCCATACTTCTCACGGTCTATAGCCACAAACCGACCCGAAAGACCCTCCGCAGGTGTTGCAAGCAGCGTGAAATTCAGCTTCTTTTCCTGTGCAACCGCATCCAGCCGCTCGCGCATATAGGATACGATCCTCAATCCAAGCTGCTGGCTCGCTTCGTTTTCGCCGTGGTGAAAGCCCGTCAGCGCTTTTAATGTTTCGGCCAACCCGATAAAGCCGATGCTCAGCGTGCCATGTTTCAATACATCCTGTATGGTGTCGTCCGGGCCGATGCTGTCTGCATCTATCCAGATCCCCTGTCCCATCAGGAACGGGTAGTTGCGTCCGCGCTTATGGCTTTGTATTTTCAGCCTGTGCAGCAATTGCTCGATACACAAGTCGATCTTTTCTTCGAGCAACGCAAAGAAGGTGGATACGGATTTGTTCGCCCGAATACCCAACCGCGGCAGATTAATAGACGTAAAGCTGAGATTACCGCGCCCACAAGTCACTTCCCGCGTTGGATCGAACACATTGCCCATGACGCGTGTCCTGCATCCCATATACGCGACTTCCGAATTGTAATCGCCTTCTTTATAATAGTGAAGGTTAAAAGGTGCATCCAGAAAGCTGAAATTTGGGAAAAGCCGCTTGGCCGATGTCTTGATCGCCAACTGGAAGAGATCAAAATTCTTATCCTCCGCATTATAATTGATGCCCTCTTTCACCTTGAATATCTGCACCGGGAAAATAGGTGTTTCACCGTTTCCCAAGCCTGCATCCGTGGCGTTTAGCAGGTTGCGCATGACCATCCGGCCTGCGGCCGACGTATCAGTACCGTAATTGATGGAGCTAAATGGCACCTGCGCCCCCGCCCGGGAGTTCATGGTATTTAGGTTGTGCACCAGCGCTTCCATCGCCTGATAGGTCATCCGATCGGTCTGTGCGTAGGCGGTGTCATAGCTCAAGGATAGTATGTGTGCATGCTTATCCTGCGAAATTCCAAACTCGTTTTCCAGCAACGAGCAAACCGTCGGCTCAATCTCATCAATGTCATCCAGCTTTGGGGTGAAATCACAGGCATCGATGATGCTCTTGCATTCTCCATATCTTTTATTTGAAAAGACCGCCGCGTATTGAAGGAGCGCACGCCTATATTCTTTATTAAACGTCTTGTCCACACCCGGAGCCATGGCATAATCAAAATTCGGCACCGACTGGCCGCCATGCATTTCATTTTGATTCGCCTGAATTGCAATACATCCCAACGCCGAATAGCTGGTGATGCTGTTGGGTTCACGTAAATAGCCATGCCCTGTTGAGAATCCGTCTTTGAATAGGCTTAGCAAATCTATCTGACAACACGTTTCCGTCAGCATATAAAAATCCTTGTCGTGGATGTGGATATCGCCATGGATGTGTGCTTTGGCTATCGGCTGCGGCAGAATATAGTTGTCAATGTAGTACTTTGAGCCTTCGCTTCCATATTTCAGCATCGTTCCCATTGCGGAATCCGCGTCAATATTCGCATTCTCCCGCTTGATATCCGCATCTTTGGAGTAAGAGAACGTAAGCTCGTTGTATGTGCGCATCAGATGGTCGGCGTTGTCACGCAGGCGGGCATGCTCAGCGCGATACAAGATATACGCCTTGGCGGTTTTTGCAAAGTTCGATTGTATCAGCTTGCGTTCAACGATATCCTGTATCTGCTCCACATTTGGCGTTGCGCCGCGCGGCAACGATAAAACGACCTCCCGCGTAATGCGTGCGATCTCCTCGTCGGGGATGTCTTCACCCGCTGTTGCGACCGATGCTTTGTAGATGGCGCTGCTGATTTTAGTCGCGTCAAAGACGGCCTTTTGGCCGTCCCTCTTTTCGATGTGTTTAAAAATACCGTAAACATCCTCATGATTTGCCCCTGGTGATTGCATTCAACACCCTCCTCTTGATAAGGACAAAAGCGGCAAATGAGCATGGTTGGTATACGTATCCATCCGCTTTTGTCATACACCGTAACACGGACTATACCGGCAGGTCTTCTGGCTTCAAGCGTATCGCAAAACGCCTTCCCAAACTGATCCAGTGGCATGCTGTTTTGCGATTGTAGCTTTTTACAGCGGCGGGACCGTGCAGGCTTTTCACCTGTCTTCCCTTTTAAGATAAAAATCACCGGCACACAATATGTTGTGTTTTTCGCCCTTAGGCTTCTCAACATGTAGTATACAATGGGATGTTGAGAAATGCAATCCTTTTTTTAGTTATACAGCAATAAAGGCATATGAAAGGCAACAGAATCCATCTTTATAGTTGAACAAACATCCCGGATTATAGATACAGATTGAAAATCGATTCTGTGTGTATATGCCTCGTATTCAAAATCTATATACAATCTTTATTCAAAAAGGGTTTTTTAATCTATATAATTCGACACAAACAAATAAATTGGGGATTTGTGGTTTCATTTGAAAAAAACATGGAGGTGCTTGTATGGACGGCTTTTCAGTGCTATTGGAAGGTGTGTTAACTTTTCGATGGGAATTTTTGGTCATGTATGCGATTGGTGGTACATTGATATACCTCGCCATCAAGAAGGATTATGAGCCAATGCTACTGCTCCCTATTGGATTTGGGGCAATACTCGTAAATCTACCTCTCAATTTTATTTGGGGCACTGTGGCAGAGCCAGGGGTGCTTCAAATCTTTTACAACACAGGAATCATAACAGAATTATTCCCTCTTCTCATTTTTATTGGCATCGGCGCAATGACGGATTTCCGCCCCCTGTTTTCGAATCCGCGCATGATGTTCTTTGGCGCGGCCGCCCAGTTCGGCATTTTCTTAACAATTCTTGCCGCTCTTGGAATTGGAACTCTATGGCCGTCGTTAGGTTTCGACTTGAAATCCGCTGCTTCCATCGGCATCATTGGCGCAGCAGACGGGCCAACCTCTATTGTGGTTGCCTCGAAGTTTGCACCGCAGCTTTTAGGGCCTATATCGGTGGCGGCTTACTCTTATATGGCGCTTGTGCCTATCATACAGCCTCCCGTTATACGGGCGATGACCACAAAGGAAGAGCGAAAAATACGCATGACATATTCTCAGACAGAAGTGCCGAAATGGATCATGGTGCTCTTCCCCATTGCCGTGACCATTATTTCCGCTATCATCGCGCCCATCAGCGCACCGCTCATCGGCTTCTTGATGTTCGGCAACCTTCTCAAGGAAAGTGGCGTTGTGGAAAGGCTCTCGGGGGCTGCTCAGAATGAATTGAGCAATATTGTCACCCTTTTCCTTGGGATCACAATTGGCGCTACCATGTATTATGAGGCGTTCCTTTCCGTGCAAACGTTGATCATACTCGCTTTGGGCCTTTTCGCATTCGTGTTCGACACAGCCGGCGGTGTTTTGTTCGCTAAATTTATGAACCTGTTCTCAAAGAGCAAGGTCAACCCCATGATAGGTGCTGCTGGCATTTCTGCCTTCCCCATGGCGGCGCGTATTGTACAGCGTATGGCAAAGGAAGAGGATCCGCAAAACTTCATACTGATGCAGGCCGTGGGCGCCAATGTTTCCGGTCAGCTTGGGTCTGTAGTAGCCGGCGGTATTGTGCTCTCAGTGGTTCCCTACCTTACAACCCTTTTATAGTATAGGAGGAAAATA
This sequence comes from Christensenellales bacterium, assembly GCA_050945835.1. GTDB lineage: Bacteria > Bacillota > Clostridia > Christensenellales > JBMNTQ01 > JBMNTR01. The sequence goes on from JBMNTR010000004.1 coordinate 116,428, forward strand.
AAATGACAGAAATGACACTCGGATTGATGCTGATGGGTTATGGCCTTATAGGCGTATTCTTTACCTTGATATTGTTCTACTTCTGCGCAAAGCTCTTTGTTTGGATTGCAGGCCGCAAGAAAAATGCCACCAGTGCAGAAAATTCGTAATTTATAAACCATATTCGGCGATCACACAAGCCGTATGGGGATTAATTTAAAAGCTTTATGTTGGGGGTGATATACATCCGTTTGTTGGTTTCGTTCCCAAAATATTTAAGTAAGGTAGGTGTTTGAACTTTGAGTCTGAACTTTTTCTTCATTGTATCCATCATCATTGCACTGATGGCGTTCGCTTATGCAGTCTACCTGTATAAGTGGGTGAAAAAACAGCCGTCCAGCAATCAAAAGATTGGGGTTATCGCAGAATACATTCGAAAGGGTGCCAACACTTTTTTAAGAAAAGAATATACAGTTCTTGCAAAATTCTGCGGTGTTGTAGCCATCCTCATACTGTTATTCCTTCCTAAGCCGATCTGGCAGGGGAGCATCATGTCCAACATTGAAATGGCTCTGTCCTTCATATTTGGTACGATATTCTCCGCAATCGCAGGCAAAATAGGGATACAGGTGGCAACGATTGCAAACAAAAAGACTGCAGAAGCAGCTGCGGATAAGGGTATAGAGTCCTCCTTCCTCGCAGGGTTTAGAGGCGGCGCCGTAATGGGCATGGCAGTCGTTGGCAGCGTTCTTCTGGGTGTTGCACTGGTATTCTGGATCACAGGCAACGGTGCTGCTCTGTTGGGCTTCAGCTTTGGTGCCAGCGCGCTGGCTCTGTTTGCAAAGGCAGGCGGCGGTATCTTTACGAAAACCGCAGACATAAGCGCAGACCTCACCGGCAAAGTTGAGCTTGGCATTCCTGAAGACGATCCGAGAAACCCTGCTGTAATCGCTGACAACGTGGGCGATAACGTGGGTGACGTCGCAGGTATGGGCGCCGATTTGTTTGACTCAAACGTGGCTTCCATGTCGGCAGCGCTGGTTATGGCGGCAACGCTGGATGCAGCGACAGGAAACCAGTTGAATTCCAGCATGGTATTTTGTTACGCGGCAGCAGGGCTTTTAGCCTCTATCATTGGTGTAGCGACTGCGCGTATAGGTAAAAAAGGCCCGACTTCCGCATTGAACAGCAGCTCATATGTTACAACCGCAATATTTGCTGTACTGACAGCAGTTGCAACGCTCGTGTTCAATTTCAGATGGGAATTCTGGGGAGCCAGCACCATAGGCTTGCTGGTGGGTGTTATCATTGGTATTACAACCGACTACTTCACAAACGATGATAAAAAACCCGTACGAAAAGTGGCGCATGCTTCTAAAAACGGTCCGGCATTTACCATACTTTCGGGTATTTCTTATGGTCTTTTGAGCGTATTGCCCGCCATGGTGGGTATCGGCATATCCGCGCTCGCATCCTTTATTCTGTGTGCACCCTTAGGTGAAGGCTACGGTATGTTCGGAATATCTATGGCGGCCATTGGGATGCTCTCCATCGTAGGCATGATCATATCCAATGATGCTTACGGCCCGATCGTGGACAATGCGCGCGGCCTCGTTGAAATGGGTGACCTCGGCGAAGAAGCGTTGCAGATCACAGACGAGCTGGACAGCGCAGGTAACACCGTCAAGGCTGTTACCAAAGGTTTTGCAATCGGTGCTGCGGGACTCACTGTTATTGCACTGTTAGGTGCGTTTATCAGTGAAGTAAACGTAGCGGCTGCTGAGCTTGGTAAAGAGCTCATAACAGGTTTTGACATCATGAACCCCACTGTCTTCTTTGGAATGCTGATAGGTGCTGCGATTCCTGCCGTGTTTAGCGCCATGCTGATGTTGGGCGTGGATCGCAACGCACAGCGTATGATTACTGAAATACACAGGCAGTTTAGAGAAATCGTCGGTCTTAAAGAAGGTAAAGAAGGCGTGGTGCCTGATTACGAGAAATGTATCGACATAGCGACCGATGGCGCGCTTAAAGAATTGATACCGGCAGGCCTTTTCAGTATTATAGCTACGCTGGTGGTTGGTTTTGTAGGCGGTGTGCATGCTATAGGCGGATTCCTCGCGGGCAACATCGTAACCGGCTTGCTGCTGGCGCTCTTCATGAGCAACGCCGGCGGTCTTTGGGACAACGGCAAGAAATATGTAGAAGCAGGCAACGAGGGAGGCAAAGGCAGCGAGACTCATAGAGCTGCAGTCATAGGCGACACAGTGGGCGATCCTTTCAAAGATACCGCTGGTCCTTCCATCAATACACAGATCACGGTTGTATCGCTGGTAGCTTCGCTTATGTCCACCCTGTTCTTGACTTTCTCAATATTCGGATAATGTAATTTACAATCACATGCAGTTTGTGGCAGCTGTAGACGTATAAAAGGTTCGTACGCAGCTGTCACAAATCTGTATGAATCGTTTTGACAATGCAGACAATAAAGACAAAAGATCCGCTGAAAAGCAAAATAAAGTGTGTGTGCGGATTGGTTTGCCGTTTCTCCATGCAGTTGTTTTGTTTTTGTTATATAGATGCGTGCATGGATTTGTATTTGAACTTTATGTCAAGGTAAAAGGCTTAAGCACCCAATTACCTGGGAGAAATGGATCTAGATTATGGATTTTTTCAGTTTCATTGAACAAATGCTCAATAGTCCCATGATAGCGATTACGGTCCTTTTAACGCTGGGCGTTATACTGGTAAACGGCTGGACCGACGCTCCAAATGCAATCGCTACTGTGATTTCAACAAGGGCTATGAAAGCTTCCCACGCCATCATCATGGCCGCAGTTTTTAATTTCCTCGGTGTGCTGGTCATGACGCTTATCAATTCACAAGTAGCCTTCACCATCTATAACATGGTGGATTTCGGCGCTGATACAGCAAACGCATCCATTGCCCTTTGTGCGGCTTTATTTGCCATCGTTGTCTGGGCAACCGCTGCGTGGAAGTTTGGTATACCCACCAGCGAAAGCCATGCATTGATAGCGGGCCTTACCGGCGCCGCTGTCGCACTTTTCGGTGGTTTTTCAGGCGTAAACGGTGCGGAGTGGATGAAGGTGGTCTATGGTTTGCTGCTCTCTACTGTGCTGGGCTTTGGCTCCGGCTATTTTGCAACAAAGCTTATTGAGCTCATATGCCGACGCATGAGCCGGGGAAAAACTGTCCGGTTTTTTCGAGGTGCGCAAGTGTTCGGCGGCGCTTCCATGGCGTTCATGCATGGTGCACAGGACGGCCAGAAGTTTATGGGCGTATTCTTGATGGGCATCTTCCTGGTGAGTGGCCAGGAAAGCACGGGGAGTTTTGTGATTCCGATATGGCTTATGCTGATATGCTCTCTTGTGATGGGGCTGGGTACTTCTATAGGCGGATACCGTATCATCAAGCAGGTGGGCATGGATATGGTAAAGCTCCAGACTTATCAAGGATTTGCAGCCGACCTCGGAGCAGCCGGATGTCTCCTGCTGTTTTCACTGACAGGCATACCCGCTAGCACCACGCATACGAAAACGACAGCGATCATGGGCGTAGGAGCTTCTAAACGCCTTTCCGCCGTAAACTGGCGAATTGTGAAAGAAATGGTACTTGCATGGTTTTTAACATTCCCGGGATGTGGGCTTTTAGGATATATTATGACCAAGCTATTTATACTTATTTTCTGATATAGAGAGGATTAGACAATGGATAGGTTTTCGAGAAAAAAAGAATATGACTATTTTGACGGTTTTTCGAGATGCGCAAAACTTGCTTTAGAAACAGCCGAATATCTACATGCGGCACTTTCAAGCTTTGATCGGGAAAATATGGATGTCCAGATACAGGAAATCCATGCCCTTGAAAATCAGGCCGATATGGTAAAGCATGAGATGCTTAAACACCTGGCTCATGAGTTCATGACATCCATCGAGAGAGAGGACATTGTCTCCCTTTCCATGCAGCTGGACGAAGTGGTGGATAAGGTTGAAGCCGTATTCCAGAGAATCTACATGTTCAATATTGAAAGCATCAGACCGCAGGCCATCGAATTTGCACAGCTCGTAGTAAAATGCTGTAAATCTCTTGTGGTCGTTATGGAAGAGTTCAGAAACTTCAAGAAATCAAAATGTCTGAAAAACTTTATCATAGAGGTGAACAGCATAGAGAGCGAAGGGGATGTATTCTATGCGAACTGCATGCGCAACCTGTTCTTAGAGGATACGGATACGCGTAGCCTGCTCATATGGACAACCATCTATGACCTGCTGGAAGATTCTCTTGACGCATGCGAAGATGCAGCCGATGTGATCGAAGGCGTTATCATGAAGAATACATGAGCAACCCGGCTATATGCCGGGACACGAATATTCCGGCATCCTATACCCAACGCCAACTTCTGTAACCAGGTATTTCGGATCGGCTGGATTGACTTCCAGCTTACGCCGTATGTTCGCGACATTGACTCTTAAAACCTGTCTGTCTCCCCCATAGGGGCCCCAAATGTTTAGTAGCAGGTGTTCATGTGTCAGCACTTTATCGAGGTTTTGGGCAAATAAGACCAACAGCTTATATTCAATCGGGGTTAAATGGACCTGTTTTTCATCCACCATTACAAGACGTCTTTCGTAGTCAATTCTAAGGCCATTGTTTGAAAAGATCGTATCCTGTTTTAAAGCGCCTGCTTTCTGATGAATACGAATGGAGGAACGGATACGCGCAAGCAGTTCATGGCTGCCAAAGGGTTTGGTGATATAATCGTTTGCACCGCTGTCTAGAGTTGTAACTTTTTCCATCTCATCATGCCGGGCGCTTACCACCAAAACAGGTACATTCGACCACTCCCGAACCTGTTTTAATACAGTCAAACCATCCTGATCGGGCAGCCCGAGATCAAGAAGTATAAGATCAGGCAAATGCGAAGCGGCCAGTGAGATCCCTGCATTTGCGCTCGACGCTTGTATGGTATCATATCCATCTGCGCACAGCATAGTAGACATTAGCCCAGCTATTTGAAAATCATCCTCGATTATCAGTATTTTTATTCTGCTCATTTCTTTACAACTCCTGTGGGAGCATGACTGTGAAAACAGCCCCGCCCTGTGATTTGTTTGTTCCTGAAATTTCTCCGTTGTGTGCTTCTACTATGGTTTTGCATATAGAAAGCCCGATTCCTATGCCTCTTTTGGCGTCAATTGTCTGGTTGTCATCCCTTAAGCGCACTTCGAACAGGTTGTCCAGCTCATTCGGCGGAATGCCCCTGCCCTGATCTGAGACTGTAATACAGGCATATCCCTGCTGCATGGTCAGCTCTATGGAAACCAAGGAACCGGCCGGTGAATTTTTTACCGCATTATCAAGCAAATTGATCAACACCTGCGAAATCAGTATAGCATCCATGGGTATCATCAATGGGTTCTCCAACGCTTTTATACTGATATGGCAATTCGAATATCTTTTGCGGATAATTCTAACGGCCTGAGCCATCACTTCTTCCACAACCTCTTTCGTTTTTTTGATGCTGATCCTTCCATCCGTGATGCGCGTTACCAAAAGAAGGTTTTCGATAATTCGTATCAGCCATTGAGCATTCTCCATGATATCCAGCGCCATTTGTTTGGTTTGTTCTGCGGAAACACTGTTGTATTGCTCGAATATCACAGAACTGGCGCTGTAAATCCCAGTCAGGGGCGTGCGCAGATCATGGGAAACCGCTCTTAACAGCGTGGAACGTGTCTTCTCCTTTTCAGCTTCCAACTGTACGTTTTTCTGTTCGTCCGATATGATCTGCATCTCCATGGCCATGGCTACTTGTCCAATTATCATGCGTATAAATGCCATATTGTTCTCGTCTATAATGGTTTCACCGCAGCCAACGCCTACAAGACCCAGACATTTCCCTTTTGAAAGGACATTGATATAGTACACGGGCCCTTGTATGTCCGCCCATTTTGCAACCTGCTTCGGCACTCTATACAATGTATGCGCATACCGCCGCTGCTGGTCCGAGCCCAACAGTTCGCTGGGCTGGGACAATATGCCGGAGCCTTCCTCGAGTGGATCCGATGTATAGAACACGACTGGCATCTGGGTCTGCGCTGCAAGGTGGGTCACCGCAATACGTATGATGCTGTGCATATCACCCGCGGCCAAAAGTTCATTGTTGATCTTATATAATTGATCCGCGCGCCGTTCTTTTTCTTGTGCAGCCAGTGCCTGCCGTTTCATCTTGACCATCGCTGCACTGGCTGTAAAGGAGATGACCAGCATGGTCAATAAGGTTGTGAAAAACTCCAGATTTACGTTGAACGCCCATCGCGGGCCTGTAAACAGCGCCTCATACAGCACGGCTGCGGCAACCGCAGACGATATTGAATAGATATACCCGCTGGTCAGCCTTGCGATCGCTGACAAGGCTAGTATATACACCAAAACAAGATGCTGTCCGTCCACGATGGGCAACATATACAACAGCTCGGAAAGCAACACGGCAGCTGCCAAAAAAGCGACCGATATAAGCGTATGTTTTACAATATTACCTTTGGCTTGAGCCGTTTGTTTTGTCATGTCTATTCTCCAAGCTTTCCTTACGAACCACACAAAAATTGATGCGCCATCCAATCCGGCAGCAACACCTGCCCATCTATTATAAAGGTATACGCTTTCACGCGCAACTCCCTGCCTATATCTGTATGCCGGGTTTGTTCACACAGATGGTGCAATCGAGGCAAAAAAGAACCGACACTCCTCGTATCGGTTCTCCTCTTTTATGCTGAAATATTTAGGAGCTTATCAGACCTTTTTCTGTTAAAAAGTCCTTGGCTACTTCTTCAGGGGTCCTTCCGTCTACATCCACCTGATAGGTTAAATCGGTCATGCTTTCGTTGGTAAACTGGCCGGCCAACATATTCAAAACCTCTTCCAAATTGGGCGCTGTTTCTTTATAGCGTTCAAACAAATCGTCACGCACCAACAGGGCATCGTTGTATTCGGGGAAAAACCTCTGATCATCTTGCAGAACTTTTAATCCTACCTTTTTATTCATGCCGTCTGTGGAATACACGATGGTCACATCTATATTTCCGCTTTCCATAGCAGAATATTTCAGCGCCATCTCAATCGCTTTGGCCTCTTTAAATTCCAGGCCATAAAACTTCGCAAACGGACCGTATTTCATACTGCCTTCTTCGCTGAAAAACTCATGTTCCGCTCCGAATACCAACTCTGGAGCCATCGCCACAAGATCGCTGATGGTATCAATCCCATGTTGGTCGGCCAATTCATTCGTAATACCCACTGCATAGGTGTTTTCATGCCCCAGCGGCTCTAGCAAGCGTACTTTATCTTTTTCAAGCGCCAGCTCATTGGCATATTCATACAGCGTTTTTCCATCCGGAACATCCGAGACATCCACCTTCAGGTAAGTGGTCAAAAGTGTGCCGTCATAGCTGTTCATTAAATCACTGCCACCGCCCTTGATCAGATCCCGGTAGTTGTTTACCGGCGACATTTCATCCCGGATCTCCACCGCAGCACCAGTATGTTCTTCCACCAGCATCTTGACCATCTGGTGTATGATCTGCATCTCTGAAAACTGTCCGTCATAGATGACGATGGGTTTACCTTCATCTCCTCCATTACCGCCGCAGCCCGCCAGCAGACCCACAGCCAATACAAGGCTGATTACTACCGCCAATATTTTCTTCATGATATCTTCCTCCCTTTATGATATATCTGTTTCATGCTTGCTTTTTAGCGCATTTGAAATGCGCAAATTGCTATCTGTTAAAATATGTTTCTCTCTCCCCTGCCTGCTCAAGCCGCCGTTCGTTTGTGTAGCTTCTTTTCGATCAACGCCATACCGCCGTCAAATATGATGGCCATCGCCATTAAGGTAAGCGTGCCGGACAGTATCAAATGTATGTTCTGGGTACGGATGCCTTGGTTGATAATCGTGCCCAAGCCCCCTCCGCCTACAGAAGTAGCGAATACCGCAACACCCACCGAGGTGACCGTCGCAATGCGGATGCCGGTGAATATGATCGGAAAAGCCAAGGGAAGCTCCACACTGAGCAAACGGTCGGCTCTCGACATCCCCATGCCGCGCGCGGCTTCTTTCACGCCAGGACTGATATTCTCCAATCCCAGAAAGGTGTTGTGCACGATGGGCAGCAGTGAATACAACACCAGCCCGATGATCACGGTAGCCTTCCCTGCACCGAACAGCAGCATGATCATGCCTAAAAGAGCCAAAGCGGGAATCGTCTGCAACAGTTCGCTTATCCATAGAATCAGTCTGCGGATGGGACGATATAGATAGGCCAGTATCCCCAACGGCAGCCCCACAAGTACTGAACATAATACAGACATCAGCACCAGATATAGATGCTCAAATATGATTTCAGTATTCACTTGCTGCTCACACTCCTTAATCCCCTAGGGGTTATACGTTTTTTCACCATATCGATCAGCAAGCTCAACAACACAGCCATAATGGCAGACGGAATCGCGCCTGCTATGATCAACGCATTGTTATTGGTGGCAATGCCGATATATATAAATTCTCCCAAGCCGCCCAGCCCAATCATGGAGGCAAGCACTGCCCAGCTAACCGTGTAGACGGTCGACATACGCAGTCCTCCGATGACAGAAGGCATCGCGAGGGGCAGCTCTACCTCCAGCAGCCTTTGCATTTTCGACATGCCGCATCCGCGGGCCGCTTCAATAAGGCTGGTGTCCACCTCCAGCAGGCCCACATAGGTGTTCTTTAAAATAGGGAATATTGCATAAATCGCCAACGCTGCAATGACCGTGGCCGGTATCATCCCAAGATATAAGAACAAAATACCTATAAACACAACACCGGGAACCGTTTGAAATACCGATATGAGCGGCAGTACGATCTTCGCAAGCTTAGGTGCCCGGGAGAGCAAAACGCCCAGCAATATCGCCACGACAAAACCGATCAGCACAGAGGCCAGTACATACAAGAGATGAACTCCGATGGCAATCAGCAGTTTTTCCCCGTATAGTTCAAAAAAACTCATGATCCATCCCCCCATAGAGCATCGGCCATTGCCCGGGCCATACTCGTTTTGGTGACCATGCCTGCAATGGTATGATCTTCGTTCAACACCACCACATAATCGTTCCCCGAATTCAGCAGCTTGTCGAAACTCTCCATAGCGTCCTCCGACACATAGGACAAAGCATGCTCGGAAATAGGGATCTCCCCGATTTTACCCGATTTCTTTCCGGATTTCTTAATGCTGTCGATGGTCACAACCCCTGCATATGTATCGTCATCGTTTTTGATGAGCAAAGAGTCAATTTGCCTCCGTGCCATGATTTCAGTGCATTCACGGATGCCTCGGCTCTTATACACGCTGATAGGGTTAGGCCGCATAAAATCGGCGGCAGTTAAAGAAACAAGACCATTTTCGGACGTCCGCTTCCCCATAAAGCTTCGGATCAAATCGCTCGCCGGAGCTTCCAGCATCTCTTCGGGAGTTGCCATTTGTACAATCCGGCCTTCGTCCATAAAAATGATTTTATCCGCTAATTTCAATGCTTCGTCCATATCATGGGTGACAAATACGAATGTTTTGTTCAGCTTCTTGTGCAGGCGGCTGATTTCATCCTGCAAGGTACTGCGCGTCATGGGGTCCAAGGCGCCAAAGGGCTCATCCATCAACACAATAGGCGGCGACGCCGCCAGCGCGCGCAAAACTCCAATGCGCTGTTGCTGTCCGCCGGAAAGCTCCGACGGATATTTATCCGCGTATTCTTCATAGGACATTCCCACCATTTCCATCAGCTCACGGGTGATTTTGAGAATTCTCTCCTTCCCATACTTCAGGCGTTTGGGAACCACCGCAATATTCTGCGCGACTGTCATGTTGGGGAAAAGCCCAACCTGCTGTATGACATAGCCTATCTGCCGACGCAGCGTAACGGGGTCTGTTTGGGAGATATCCTTTCCGTCCACATAAATATGGCCCCGATTTGGCTGAATCAGCCGGTTGATAGATTTTAGAGTGGTTGTTTTGCCGCAGCCGCTGGGGCCGATCAATACGGCAAACTCTCCCTCTTTAATCTCGAAATTCAAATCATCTAATATGACCGAATCTCCGTATTTTTTCACAACATGTTCAAAACGAATCATAAATATTCCTCCTCCCAACAATAAAAAAGCCCAAACACGATGCTTTTTTAATCGTTGTGGATGTTTTTTTCTTTAATAGACAGAGTAGAACATCTACCTGACATCTTACGATGATAGCTCCATACAATAACGCTCTGGATACAAATTTTAATTGAAAGCGAAATGATGAGATAATAGATTGCCTGTATCGGCTGTTGAAAATCCCTTAAAAACTAATCCGCCTTGCCGCGTCAAAAAGAGTCCATCTAAACCAAATGTTCCGTATTTATTTGTTTTTCAGCATTCATACAGCAACCATGCCTTTTGAATACTTCTATTAAGAATACAGAAAAAAAGATCGGAAGTCAAACCGTCCAGCGCCTTTTCTTCTTGATTTATACGCAATGAGGTTGAAATTTCACTTATTAAGCCTCTCATAAGGCGATTTTAGGGCGATATGCTTTGATTTTGTTCTATATACATTAAATCTAAGGCGCGTTTCTTTTCATTTGATCGTAAAAATTTATTATATTGCTCTCATATTAGTATATCTTCTGCATCAGACTGACCCTTTAAACGCATGGACATGGTAGTTCGTCACCCGCATAGATTGCGTAAGAAGCTATTTAAGAAGCCGCTCACCGTATGCTTCAGGATATAAGAAAGAAGCGGCAAATGATCTTTGCCGCTTCTTTTGTTCAAACAAACTAGATTTTTAATACATGCCGCCCATATCCGGAGGACCGCCCGCTGGCATCGCCGGCGCAGGCGCGGGGATATCCGTTACCAGTGATTCTGTAGTCAACAGCATACCGGCAATACTGGATGCAAACTGCAGAGCCGCACGGGCAACCTTCTTCGGATCAATGATGCCCTTTTCGACCATATCACCAAACTCTTCTTTCGCAGCATCAAAGCCATAACCAATTTTGTTCTCATTCTTGATCTTCTCGACGATCACAGAGCCTTCCAGGCCAACATTGCATGCAATCTGGCGTACAGGCTCTTCCAGAGCGCGCAGTATGATCTCGGCGCCCGTCTTCATATCGTCTGTTACGCTGTCTACAACGCCTTTAACGTCATCCAGCACGGCCAGGAACGCAGTTCCGCCGCCGGGCACGATGCCTTCTTCAACAGCCGCTCTGGTTGCCGCCAACGCGTCTTCAATGCGCATTTTGCGCTCTTTCATTTCTGTCTCGGTGGCAGCGCCCACGCGGATAATCGCAACGCCGCCGGCCATCTTCGCCAAACGCTCCTGCAACTTCTCACGATCATAATCCGATGTCGTCTCTTCAATCTGGACTTTCAGCTGGTTGACACGATCTGCGATCGCTTTCGATTCACCGGCACCTTCTACGATGGTCGTGTTTTCCTTGTCTACCCGCACAATACGAGCGTTACCCAACATGTCGATGGAAACTTCCTTCAGATCCATACCGACCTCGTCGGACACGACCTGCCCACCTGTCAGGATTGCGATATCCTGCAGCATGGCCTTCCTGCGGTCGCCAAAGCCAGGTGCCTTAACCGCCACGCAGTTAAATGTGCCGCGCAATTTGTTCACCACCAGCGTAGCCAGTGCTTCGCCTTCGATATCCTCGGCAATGATGACCATCTTGCGGCCCTGTTGTGCAACTTTTTCGATCAGGGGAAGGATTTCCTGAATCGTGCTGATCTTTTTATCTGTGATGAGAATCAGAGGGTTGTCCATGACCGCTTCCATCTTCTCAGTATCGGTCACCATATAGGAAGAGGAATAGCCTCTGTCAAACTGCATGCCTTCTACAACATCCAGCTCAGTGGACATCGTCTTGGATTCTTCTACCGTGATGACACCTTCGTTGCCCACTTTTTCCATTGCATCGGAGATCAGCTGCCCCACCTGCTCATCAGCAGCGGACACAGAAGCGACCTGTGCAATGCTGTTCTTGCTCACAATGGGCTTGCTCAGAGCAGCCAGGCCTTCTACAGCCTTTTCTACAGCTTTATCGATACCCTTCTTCAAAAGAACAGGGTTCGCGCCCGCTGCCAGGTTGCGCAGCCCTTCGCGGATGATCGCCTGTGCCAGCAGCACTGCGGTGGTCGTACCGTCGCCTGCGATGTCATTCGTCTTCGTCGCGACTTCCTTTAGAAGCTGTGCGCCCATGTTTTCAAAAGGATCTTCCAGCTCGATTTCTTTTGCAATGGTCACACCGTCGTTTGTGATCACAGGCGAGCCGAATTTTTTATCTAATACGACATTACGCCCTTTGGGGCCCAGCGTGATGATGACGGTGTTGGCAAGCGCGTTGACGCCTTTTTCCAACGAACGGCGGGCATCTTCGCCGAATTTAATTTGTTTAGCCATTTTCTATTCCTCCTAAATTATTCTACGATAGCAAGTATGTCGTTCTGGCGTACGATCAGATATTCTGTTCCGTCTACCTTGATCTCATTGCCTGCATACCTGGAATAAACGACTTTATCCCCGGCTTTTACATACATTTTTACTTCTTTTCCCTCTACGAGGCCGCCGGGGCCAACGGAAATTACTTCAGCGATCTGAGGCTTCTCTTTTGCTGTACCAGGCAATACGATGCCACTTTTGGTTGTCTCTTCGCTTTCCACGTTTTTCAGTACGACGCGATCTGATAAAGGTTTGATGGTCATGGATGTGTCCTCCTTCAGTTATTATTCACATAGTTATCTATATTTTGGTTATTAGCACTCAACTTGCATGAGTGCTAACATGTTTGATAGTAACCGATTTGCCGTTTCATGGCAAATTTCGAATTTGTTTATTTATGGCTATTTTCTGCAAATAATGTAAAGTATATTCAAAATTCTTTCATTTGCTCCAAAATTCAATATTGTCAATTATTTTTACGACCCTTGCGGGAAAACAGCTCCCAACCAATGCTTGCGTTCAAAAAAACGCTGTGTCATAATGATGTATAAGATCAGATATAAATCTACACAATTTTATTATGGTGCGATCAAAGGAGTAACGATATGGATAAATGGGATATACGTTTTGCAAACCTTTCCAAAACCATTGCGCAATGGTCCAGCTGTTACCAATCCAACAGACAGGTCGGTGCGGTCATCGTTAAAGACAAACGTATCTTGACCACCGGCTATAACGGTGCTCCATCCGGCATAGAGAGCTGTGTGGAAAAAGGTGTCTGTCTGCGGCGCAAGCTTAACATCCCCTCCGGGCAGCGCCACGAGCTGTGCTATGCCATCCACGCGGAGCAAAATGCAATTATACAGGCAGCGCGTATGGGCGTGTCCATTCTGGGTGCAACGCTTTATTGTACACATCAGCCTTGCGTGATTTGTTCAAAAATAATTGTAAACGCAGGCATTTCCCGTATCGTATACATATACCCTTATCCGGACGATTTTTCACACGAAATTTTAAGCGAAGGCGGCGTTCTGCTTGAGTGCATAGACAACGACCTGTTATCGAAATGAAGATTAAAAAATAAAGTTTACATACGTTTCATACTCCTCTCCCTTCGGACATATACATAGGTATATCGTAGTTTGGGAGGGGAAACAAATGAATAATCAGTATCGGCCATACAGAAGACGGCGTCCTCCAAAAAGAAAAAGCACTTCCTCCGGCTCAATCAATTATGCAAAGATCATACTGGCAGTCCTCGTGATTGCCGGCATCATTTATTTTTTAACCGCAGGTGCTGCCGGAAAATGGGTAGCGGACAACGTCATAACGCCCATCATCAATCTATTTGAAGAGCCTTTGCCTTCCTCACCGCCCGATCAGAACGCAATCGCCACCGTTCCGCCCACAGCTTCCCAGCCGGCCGGTGATGTCAGCAAGGAAAATGTTAAAGTGCCCGGCATTACAAACTATCTGCTGCAGATTGGTGTGTTTAAAAATCAGGGAAATGCCCAGACGGGCGCTGAACAGGTGCGTCAAAACGGCGGAGCGGGCCATATCTATGAGGATGACAGCGGTTTTCGTGTTTTTGCCGCTGCTTACGAAACGGAGCAGGATGCCATCACCGTGCGCGATCGGCTGCAGCAAAACGATATCGTATCCACCACCTTTACGCTGGCTATCGAAGGTCTGGACATGGACATCACTTCCACCGCCGCGCAACGTGCATCCATTGTGCGTGGATTTGAGATGTATCAGACCGCCTTAAAATCCATCTGTAGCTTATCACAGGATTTTGATGCCCAGTCTCTCACGAAAGACGACTGCAAAAAAGAGCTTGAAACCTTAACTGCCGATCTTGCGGCAAGCCGCACAGACCTGAGCACAACCGGAAGCAATGCCGTCACCGACGGCATGGGCGCCATCACGCACAATCTCGAAGAGAGAATACAATCCTTTCTAAGCAGCCAAACGCAAGATGATTATGGTTTTTCCGCCAGACTAAAGGAGCTGCATATACATGCATTGGTGGAATATGCGGATTTGATCAAAGAGTTGACCGCCTCGTAAAGATGCAATCCTGCCTCCCTGGCAGTCTTCGTATGCTGCCGGGGATTTTTTATATACCTTGATCTCATCTTAATTCATGCTAAGACGTTTCGTTTGTCAGAATATGGATAGAATATGACTATTAAGACCTTTTTATGGAGTGAGGGTATGACGATTTGTATGGTCATAATCGCTTTTCTAGCGGTAGCTGTGCTGCTGCTCTTCGTCATACCCTGGAAAATCTCGTTGACTGCTCAAACACTCGGGCTTTTTGTGCAGGCGAAACTGTCTGTTGGCTTATATTATGGCTTGATCCGCATCCCTGTCACCCTTCGCATCTCCCGCCCAAAGGATCGTATGTTTGATATGGAGCTTCGAATTATGGGGCTCAGAGTTCGGTTGCAGCCTAGAAGAAAGCCGAAAAAAAGTAAAAAACGCAACATATTAAAAGCATTGTATGTAAAGGCTATTCATATCCGCTTTTCGATCGGTGTTGAAGAAGACGCCGCGTTGAACGCACTTTTATGCGGCATAGCATCAACCTTTGCGCACACATTCTTCGGCTTTATGAAAAATAAATTTCCTCTATGCGCCTGTTCGGTCGTTTGCCAGCCTTTATTCAATCAAAACGCATTTAACATACGATTACAATGTATAGCAAATTTTCATTTTGTGCATATTATTACCGACAAAATTAAAAACTCCGGCTATAAGACCCGCTATATTCGATTTGCCGGTTAGAGGAGGTAATCTTTTGGGAACACATCCAATTGAAAACATCATGCAGAGCACTATGGAAGAGCTCAAGAAGATCATCGATGTAGACACCATCGTGGGCAGCGCTGTGCAAACGCTCGACGGCTCCACAGTGATCCCGGTGTCCAAAATATCTTTTGGCTTTGTATCAGGCGGCGCTGAGTACGGCCCAAGCGAACTGAAGGTGAACAGCAAGCACGACGTTGTGATCGAGGACATCAAAAACCCATTTGGAGGCGGTTCCGGCGCAGGCGTTTCACTAAACCCGGTCGCGTTTTTAATTGTACGTAGCGATAGCATCAAGATATTGCCTGTTCAGTACAACAATACGCTGGATCGTGTGATCGAGAATATTCCGGAATATGTCAATGAGATCAAGAATGCTTTTAATGGGAGCCAGTCCGCGCAGGAGAAGACGGCCAACGCCTATTACAGCCAGAATGCAGGCAGTACGATTTAATCGGAGGCAACCATGAAAAGACTATGTTCATTGGTGCTGGCTATACTGGTACTCTTCGTGTGGGTGCTGCCGGCTCAAGCCGTCGAAACCACGGCCGAAGGCGCCGTCGTGATGGAAACACAGACCAAGCGCGTATTGTATGGCCAAAACATGCATGAAAAGCTGCCCATGGCCAGCACGACTAAAATCATCACGGCGTATTTAACGGCTGTGCACGGGAATCTGGATGACATCGTGACCGTGAGCAGCAATGCCGCCGGAGTGGAAGGGTCCTCCCTGTACCTAAAGGCGGGCGATCAGGTTTCCCTGCGTACGCTCCTGTACGGATTGATGCTCCGCTCCGGGAATGATTCGGCTGTTGCGATTGCGGAGCATGTAGGCGGCAGCGTGGAAGGGTTTGTCTCCATGATGAACCAACTGGCCAAGGATCTGGGCGCGCAGAACACGCACTTTACGAATCCACACGGACTGCCGGACGACGACCACTACACCACGGCATACGACCTTGCGCTGATCACCTCCCACGCGCTGCAAAACAAGCTGTTTGCGCAGGTTGTTTCCACCAAATTCTATGAAGCGCCCGAAGATATCAAGGGTTACAGATGGGTGCTGCAGAACAAAAACAGCCTGCTTTGGTCTTATGAAGGCGCTACAGGTGTGAAAACCGGCTACACCAAGAGAGCAGGCCGATGCCTGGTCAGCTCCGCTGACAGGGATGATATGGAGATTGTGTGTGTCGTATTGAATTGCTATGAAATGACGCCGCAAAGCATGATGCTGCTGAATTACGGCTACGAGAACTATGCCAATTACCTCATTTTCGAGAAAGACGCCTATTTAGGCACAGTCCCCGTACATAACGGCATATTGCAGGAGATCGATGTCTACGCCACAGAGGATCTACGGCTGCCGCTCACACAAGAAGAGTATACACAGCTTCAATGCGTCGTGGATCTGCCTAAACAGATCGATGCACCCTTTGAAGGAGGCCAGATGATCGGTACAATCAAAGCCATGCTAAACGGCAAGACGGTTGCCACGCAATCGCTTTATACCTCCATGGCCTGCGAGGAATTGACATATTTCTATTATCTGCAGAAAATACTTGGCGCATGGTGAGCGCTTCACGATATCAATTCCATCTTCTTCCTTAAAGAATCCGCCCGCTTTATATATAAAACGGGCGGATTCTGAATTGGCTTAGAGAGTATAGAAAGGCCTCCATCCAATACGATGGAAGCCTTTATCGTCTATGCGTTTTTTATGATTGCATGATCTTTATATATGCTTGGCGGGTACGCGGCCCGTCAAACTCCACAAAGAAAATCGCCTGCCAAACGCCAAGCTGCAAAGCACCTTCTTCAATGATGATCGTTTCGCTGCTGCCTACCAGTGCCGTGCAAAAATGGCCATCCGAATTGCCTTCGTCGTGTTTGAAGTCCACATCGGGAACACAGGCCTGGAAAGCGGCTGTTAGGTCCTTTGTGACATTCGCGTCACAGTTCTCGTTTATGTTGACGCCGGCAGTCGTATGGGGCACAAATACAACACAAATACCGTCTTGCACGCCCGACTCTTTCACAACTTTTTTAACCTGTTCTGTAATATCGTAGTATCCATACCGTTGTTTTGTTTCAATTTGTAAGACTGTTTTCTTCATATGATCGTAACCTATTCCTCATCATTTTTTTGTTCGTTCAGCCTGTATGAAAGCGTATATAGGCTGTCGCTCAGATGTACATTCTCCACCGTTACGCCCTCAAGCTGTATGTCGATGGGGGCAAAATTCCATATTGCCCGAATCCCACACCGGCGCGTACGTTCCACCACTTCCATAGCATGGGCTTCCGGTGTACAAATAATGCCGATTTCCACAACATTCTCTTGAACAAAACGCTCCATTTCGTCCAGCGCAAGAATCTTGCAGCCGTTGACCGTCGTGCCCACGAGCTGTTCATTGACATCAAACGTGGCAATGATATGGAACCCTTCGTTCATAAAATTGGCGTATCCTGCCAAAGCTTGCCCAATGTTGCCCATACCAACGATGATGCAATTATGTTTTTTGTCGAGGTTGAGTATGGATTGTATCTCATTTTTCAAAACCTCGACATGATATCCAAACCCCTGTTGGCCAAACCCGCCAAAACAGTTGAAATCCTGCCTGATCTGCGAGGCGTTTAATCCCATTTTTTCGCTCAATTCGCCGGAGGAGATCTTCGTCACGCCTTCGCGTTCCAACTCAATTAAATAACGGTAATACTTGGGCAACCTTCGAATTACTGCATCGGAAACTTTTTTCATTCAATCACCCCATCGTAAATCTTCAGCTGCTCTTTTTGGTTTGGTTCAACAACCCTCCCGCAAGCAGGATATTCCGCAGCCTGTCTGACGCTTCCAACAAAACGTCAAACGAAGCTCCTTTGCTCACATTTTCAACGGTTATACGGCCGCCCTTTTTTATTTGGCCGGGCGCGTCGTCTATGCGCAACACATCTCCCAACGCTATTTTATCATAATTGCTCTCGTCTGCAAACACCAGCGGTAAAATACCCGAGTTGATTAAGTTTGCCATATGGATGCGGGCAAACGATTTTGCAATCACACCCTTAATTCCGAGATGCAAAGGCACCAGCGCCGCATGCTCACGGCTGGAGCCCTGGCCATAGTTATGCCCGGCCACCAGGAAGCCGCCATTCTTTTCCTTTGCACGCTGCGGAAAGCTTTCATCCACAGGCGTTAAGCAGAAGTTTGCCAAATGTGGTATGTTGGATCGATAGGGCAGCAGCTTCGAATTGGAGGGCATGATATGATCTGTCGTGATATTGTCCTCCATGGTCAGCAATACCTCCCCCTCCACTTGTGCGGGCAAATCGCTGTTGATGGGGAACGGCTTGATATTAGGACCGCGCACAACTTCAACATCCGCTCCTTCCGGCGCCGGGGCGATCACCATGTTATCGTCCACTAAAAAGTGCTGCGGCATCGGGATATCCAGCGTACCTCCCTGCTCACGCGGATCGGACAAATAGCCATTGAGTGCGCTGGTCGCCGCGACCTCGGGGCTAGCCAAATACACCTGTGCGCTCATGGTTCCGCTGCGGCCGTAGAAGTTGCGGTTAAACGTGCGCACAGACACCGCATCGGTGGCCGGAGACTGACCCATACCGATACACGGACCACACGCGCTCTCCAATATCCGCGCGCCCGCAGCGATCATATCCGCCAATGCGCCGTTTTGCGCCAGCATATTCAATACCTGCTTGGAACCCGGCGCAATGACCAGGCTCACGTTTTCGTGCACCGTTTTACCTTTCAATATAGCCGCAACTTTCATCATATCCTGATAGGAGGAGTTGGTGCAGCTGCCGATGGCGACCTGATCCACTTTAATTGAGCCCACTTCCTGTACTGTTTTTACATGATCAGGGCTGTGCGGCATGGCGACCATAGGCTCCAGCGTATCGAGTGCGATGGTGAATGTCTTCGCATAAACAGCATCCTCATCCGCTGCAATCGCCACAAAATCTTCTTCTCTTCCCTGTGCTTTCAAAAACGCCCCCGTCACTTCGTCGCTAGGGAAAACGGATGTCGTCGCGCCCAATTCTGCGCCCATGTTGGTGATCGTCGCGCGTTCAGGTACGCTCAGCGTCTTCACACCTTCACCGCTATATTCAATGATACGGCCTACGCCGCCCTTCACACTGAGTATCTGCAAAACTTTCAAGATCACGTCTTTCGCGGACACATAGGGCTTCAGTTGCCCTGTCAGTTCCACTTTGACGATTTCAGGCATGGGCAGGTAATAAGGCCCGCCCCCCATCGCCACAGCCACGTCCAGTCCGCCCGCGCCAATGGCCAGCATACCTATGCCGCCGCCGGTAGGCGTATGGCTGTCGGATCCTAAGAGCGTCATGCCCGGAACACCAAACCGTTCCAGCTGAACCTGATGGCAGATACCGTTGCCCGGCCGCGAAAAATAGATGCCATGCTTGTATGCCACGGTTTGGATGTATTTATGGTCGTCTGCATTCTCAAACCCGGTCTGTAGCGTATTGTGGTCGATGTATGCCATGCTACGCTTTGTCTTCACACGGTCGATACCCATCGCTTCAAACTGCAGATAAGCCATCGTGCCTGTGGAATCCTGCGTCAATGTCTGGTCAATACGAATTGCGATCTCTTCTCCCGGGGTCATTTCCCCGCTGATCAGATGTTCGCGTATAATTTTCTCAGCAATATTTGCCATAGTAAACCCGCCTTTAATTGATGTGAATCAAAAATTCCTATCTTATTGTATTGATTACAGCCCGTTCTGTCAAACTGCAAAATCATTTCCATCATACACAACGCGCCAGCTGGCGTCAAATGATGCTGATTATATTGAATGCTGGGCAGGATATCAACACAAATACACGCGATTCTATGGTTTACATGCCGTTTTACTCCATAATCCTGAACAGCCATCCATTGAGAAATCGATCCATAATATAGATACAGGGAAACTCAAGCGCACGAAAATTCAGATGGTTTTGCAATCCTGCTGCATTCCGCACCGCCTGCGCCTTAATTTCAAACCAATCGCCCCGAAAATCGCCTGCGGCCAAGTACACCACGTCGTCTGCGGTGCAGATGCGCTGTGTCCTGCCGAAGGATAACTCTGTCTGCCGGTATTGCAGGTCTGAGAGTTTCAGCTGTTGTGTTGCCTGTATCCCTTCGGTGTCGCCTCTGTCCTCTTTCTGCTTTGCATCATACGACAGCAGCGTGATCGCCCAATCGGAGCCTTTGTTGCCCACGCGCAGCTTCACATACGGCAGCTCTTTTGCCCCGTTTTGCTGCTGCGTTTCTATCGCGAAATCGCATTTTAACCCAGCCAAGCGCTTTCGCATGACCTGCATGCCCACCCAACTGTTTTCAACGCCTAAAAAGCGCCTGTTTTGTTTGCAGGCTACGGCCAAAGCCGTTCCCGATCCGGCAAACAAATCCGCGACTAAATCTCCTTCTTGAGAAGAAGTCAATATGATCCGTTCCAGCAGCTTTTCGGGCTTTTGCGTGTCATAGCCCGTACGCTGAGGATCGCGTTGCTGTATATGGGAGATATCCAGCCAGACATCATTCGGATACACCAGCTCATCCTCATAGTATTTGTACAGCTTGCCCATCGAGCGGATGCTCCAAAATACACGGCCATTTTCATCCACATTGCGTTTTAAATGGTTTCTTGCTTCTTTGCCGCGCTTTACACCGCTTGCGGCGATGTTGAAGTAGTATTTTTTTGTTTTGCTGTATAGAAGGATATTGTCGTGTTTGCGCGCAAAGTATTTTTTAGCTGTGCCGCCGCTTTTATAATGCCAGATGATTTCATTCAGAAAATGCTCCTTGCCGAAGATCTCATCCATGATCAGACGTACATGAGGCGCTGTGCGATAATCCACATGCATGTAGATCAGCCCTGTATCGGATAACAGCGTATGCGCGTTCTCTAAAACGCTCTTTAACATTTGCGCATATGCCGCATCGGATGCCCAGGTGTCTTCATATGCAGTTATCTTAAGGCTGGCGCGTTTGTAATAGAATGTTTGCCCTGTCTTAAAAGGCGGATCGAGATAGATCAGCTGAACACGCCCTCTATAATCCTCCAGTATATGCGCCGGCAACTCGGCGGCATTCGCCTGAATAATTTCACCTGCCAGCCCACTGCCCAGCACATGACGCGTACATTCTTCAAATTCTAAGCGCATGGGATTCCCTCCTATTTGATTTTTTATGAAAATACCATTATAATTAAGTGCGCTATTGCGCTTTGTCGGGTGCAATAGATCTATAAATGCCTGTGGGAGTGCATGGATGTTTCGAGTGTGGGGTATTTTAAAAAAGAATCAAAAGATCGTTCAAGATCATGTTGTGGAATCGTATGCAAGTATTCGTGCATTGGATGATTGCCTTGAGGAGATCTGCCGCGTGCTGGATATCGCAAAGCCTGTGATACTTCAGAAGCACGAACACGATTTTAATTATTACAACCGGTGTGTTTTTAAGAGCGGTGATTTTTTAGAGCCGTTTTATTTCGACTCTTTTGAAATAGAAAATATTACACCTGCTGAATAAGGTAGATTTTTACATACATAATTTCACATTTTTCTCCTAAACTATAAACAATCAATCATAAAAGGAGAAATCGAAATTGGATAAATTTTCATTAGCCCTTGTCATTATTGGAGCGGTCAACTGGCTGTTGGTCGGTGTATTCCAATTTGACCTCATTGCCGCCATTTTCGGAGGGCAGGCGGCAATCGTCAGCAGAATCCTTTATGTAGTCGTCGGGTTGGCCGGGCTATGGTGTATTTCGTTGTTGTTCAGGCAATGGCGGCATAGAAGCGAATAAATTTTTGCACGGAATTATCCTATGATGATAAGGACCGCCGGAAAAAATCATCCGGCGGTCCTGTCTTTTAGTTGAATACCATCTGTTGCATTTCTTTCAGCATGCGCATATATGTTTTTTGGCAGGATTCATAGCGGCCTTGTTCTATCTCGCGGATACAAACCTTTAGATAATCATCCCATATGCCCTTATACACCGTCTGCGCATCGCCACGCCGGTCGATCCGTTTTACGATAATGGGTGCCATCATATAGTAATGGTTGATCAGCCGTTCGCCGTGCTGCTGATGTTGCAGCCAATTGTCGCGAAAATCTCTCAGCATCGAAAGCTCTCTGCAATCATCGCCTTTCCCAACGGCTTTTGTGGTTGCGGTGGTAATGTAGCAAAGCTTATACTTAAACCCTTTGACAATTTCAGCATACATAGCTTTCCCGATGGGATTCTTTGGACGTGATTGGTTCCAATTTTCAACAAACGCATCCACCACCGCATCCGAAAACTCTTCCCCGGTTTCCATAATGGTGGGCAAGAGGAAGCATACGATACCCTGTGTAAAATCCAGTTCAAAGGGAGGAATTTTGGTTCTGCTCAACTCGCCCCTTTTGCTCTGAAACAACGCAAACGCATATTCGGCCATATCTGCTCCAAACCGGCTGGCAAGTTCTCTTTTGCCGCTCTGGCTGTTTTCATAGGCGCGTCTGAAATAACCGAGCAGGCTCACCATACGGTAGCTATACGTTTGAAACGCCTGCGCATACGTATTCCGCGCAAACATCTGCGCCATATCCCCCACGACAAACAAGTCCTCCGTTAAGGCGCTGAGCGCTAAGAGATAATTTCCCAGGCTATGATCATTTGAACGCTGAACCAAATCACGCGCCAAGTCTTCATATGGTTCTTTGCGATCGTATGCCTGTTTCATCTTTGATTCCAGCTGTGTGAATTCTGTAAACTCATTTTGAGCAAGAGGATCGGATATCGCATCATCCACCAGCGCTTTAATTTCAATCGGAGCTGAACAGGTCATGCATGTAATCCGTTCACGGTTGATCATGTTGACATCGACAGGAATCTTATATTCACTGCCACACGCATCACATTTAATATTGATAAAGTTCAAGCAAATATCCTCCAGAAAATTCTTTTGTTATTATATCATAATAGCTTTGCTGCTTTGCTGAACGATGATACACCCGCGCATTTGTGTTCGCCGCAAGGGAAGACCGCACGCGCATAGGATTATAACAGCTGCTTGCGGTTATTATAGCATATTCCCTTTTCAATAAACAACAAAGACCGACACTTTTTGCATATTAAACGGAAATTAATCCACTGCAAGGCTTCATGGACGTGTCTATATACGCATAATAGCGTTTTCCGTCCTGCGACGCAAAAACAAGGCTTCCAGGATTGATGAAGGTCACCCCTCCCAGCTGCGTGATGAGGCTTTGGTGCGTATGTCCAAACACCACATAATCCGCATTTACCTCTTGGGCGCGGTAATAGAGCGTATAGAGCCCCGATTTCACATGGTACTTATGCCCGTGCACCAATAAAATACGCATGCCTCCCAGTTCCAACACCCGTTCTTTGGGGTGTTGTGTGTTGTAGTCGCAATTGCCGCGCACACAATAGACTGTTGCATTCTGTATATCCGCAACATCGTCACAGCCGTCCCCCGCATATAACAACACGTCGAAGCGGCCTGCCTTTTCAAGCGTTGCACGCACCAGCGAACGACGTCCGTGTGTGTCGGACAACACGATTATACGCATCCCTTTAATTTCTCCTTTAACGCTTCCAGCGCACGTTTCCTATGGCTGATTGCGTTTTTCTCCTGAGTGCCCAGCTCTGCAAAAGTGGCGTTATACGCCTCCACATAAAACAAAGGGTCATATCCAAACCCGCTTTCGCCCCTGCCTTCATGCAGTATATGCCCGCGGCACACGCCCTGCGCCGTAATAGTCGGCGTATTCCTACCGGCCAGTGCAACACAGCATTTAAACGCAGCACCGCGCATCCCATCCGGTATGCCCTTCATTCTTTCAAGCAGCAGCACGTTGTTCTGTGCGTCTGTAGCGTTTGGGCCGCTAAAGCGTGCGGAGAATACGCCGGGCGCACCTTTTAGCGCATCCACACACAGACCTGAATCGTCCGCCAGCACATACATATCGCCGTATTGTACGAACGCCTCTGCTTTTTTAACAGCGTTTTCCAGGAATGTCGCGCCATCCTCCTGCACATCATGGTGAATCCCCATCTCCTTGAGCGAATGCACCGCATCAAAAAGATCGCCCAGTATTTCTTTGATCTCCGCGATTTTTCCTTGGTTGTTCGATGCAATGAGCAGCTTCATATGCCCACCCCAATTTGTGCGGCCATGCTGCCCAACGCCTCTTTTTGCTTGGCACACAGCATGCTTGTCCCATACGCCGCCAGCTCCATGAGCATGTGCATTTCCCGCCGCGTAAACGGGCGCTTTTCTCCTGTCCCCTGCACTTCGATCAAATCGCCGGATCCGCTCATCACGACATTCATATCCACTTCCGCTTTCGAATCCTGTGCATAGCACAGGTCTAAAACAGGCTGACCCTCTACAATGCCGCAACCGATGGCGCTCACGTAATCACGCAGCGGGCATTTTTGCAGGCGTCCATCCGCCAGCATGCGCTCCACCGCCAGCGCCAACGCCACGAAAGCACCCGTGATCCCCGCAGTGCGCGTGCCGCCGTCCGCCTGTATGACATCGCAATCAAGCCATATGGTGCGCTCTTTCAATAAGGACATATCCACAACAGAACGCAAAGAACGCCCGATCAAACGCTGTATCTCAACACTGCGTCCGTCGGTGCGTTCGCGATCCCTTTTTTTTCGTGTTTGGGTGGAAGCCGGGAGCATGGCATATTCGGCGCTCACCCAGCCTAATCCTGTGCCCGCCCGAAACGCGGGCACAGCTTCTTCGATCATAGCGGTGCAGATCAGCCGTGTATGGCCTACTTCGATCAAAACGGAGCCATCCGCTGTGGGGATGAAGCCTGTGTGCATACTAACCGCTCTCATCTGGTTTTCTCTTTTGTTCATCAGTCGCTCCTTATGGGATGGTTGTAAACGTGGAGAGGGCAGGCTCTTCATACTGTTGCCCCTCCACCATCACCCTGACGGACTCTACATCCTCGAATTGCTCACAGGTGAGCGCGATTGCACTGAGCACACTCTGTTCCAGCGCGGGGTTTTCCATCAGGTTTTCAAATTTTTGATTAAAGTCAATGGTGGCAACGCCGTCTTTGAGTTCAAATGTGTTGATCTGCGCGCCTTCAGGCAGCCCGCTCACCAATGTCTTGCTGTTCAGCGGCCCCGCTTGGTATTCAAACATGACGTTATTCGCGTCCGGCTTTGCAGTGATATACCGTGTGACAGGCACGATGTGCCCCGTCTCGATATCGATAAAGTATAAGGTCACTGCAGATGCCGATTTGCTGCTCGGATCATTTTCGCCATTGAGCATATATGCATTTACCGGTTCGCTCAGGTCGGTTCCAAATACCGTAGCCGTCGCTTGTTCTTCCGCGTCCATCAGCTTGAACTGAACGCTGTTCACCGTATCCAACTCCAACAGCGACGCGCTTAAGCATGTGAGCGCCAGCTCTTCCTGCTCCAGGCTGGCGGGTTTAAAGTGGCTGAGCTTCACAGTCGCCGCACCATTGACAACGGCGACATTTACTTCGGCACCGTCGTTCAGTGCGGGCGTTAAACCATGGCCGCTTAACAGCGTCAGGTTTTCGCTTGTGTATAACAGCTCGTCGGCGATATGCTGCGGCGAAACAGCCGCCAAATTGCGCACAGTGGGCACCACATACCCGTTGTCGCTCGGGTAGTAGATGATTTGCGGACTCATAGCCGACATTTGGTCGATCACAGCGCCTTCGTCCGCCGCCGGGGCGCAACCCATACACAACAATAGCAAAACACAAGTAAGAACGATCACGGTTCTACGCATAATTTTCCCCTCCCAAAAGAGTAATCAATATACTCATGTATATGGGGAAAAAACGCGCCTTATACCTTATCTTTGGCATTGTCCCTTTAATTTATAAACCTATCATAGCAAAGAGCATCTTTCTTGGCAATGTATAAATCATATTGTATTCAGCTGGCATCAAAACATATATTGGTTTACTTCCTAACTATGTCGTGCAGATGATTTCGATTGGCATCGCCGAATATAAACACGGACGGCCCATTGCAAAGCTCTCTGCTAATAAAGAAGAAAATCAATGATCATCTTGAGAAAGACTGCACGACCATTTCCATAAGCATATGCTTGCTCTATCTTTAGAAAAACCACAAATTGAAAGATATGTGTAAGTTTTAGTTGTTTATCACTTTAGCATGCTGTATAATAACTATGTTTATGCAATATTTTTATTTGGGGGTCAATATGAAGAAAATTGTCTGTCTATTATTGGTGGTTGTGCTGTTTGTTTCCGCGCTGTTTGCGTTCACAGGCTGCGGCCAGAAGAAGGTCGACACGCTGATCTGCGGTGTCACCATATACGACCCGATGAATTATCTGGATGCCGACGGGGAGTGGACTGGATTTGATACCGATTTCGCTCTTCTTGTGGGTGAAAAGCTGGGCATGAAAGTGGAATTCCAGGAGATCAAATGGGAGTATAAATATTCCGAACTCGAATCGGGTACCATCAACTGCATTTGGAACGGCTTTACAGCGAATTCTTCCGAGGAAGACGGCAAGCCGCGCAGCGAATACGTCGATTTCAGCTATAGCTATATGCTGAATCAGCAGTGTGTGGTCGTGTTGGCGTCAAACGCCGAGGACTACACCGCCCCTGAGGATTTAGCAGGTAAAAAAGCAGCGGCTGAGAAAGGCTCCGCGGGCGAAGCGTTTGCTGTGGAAGCGATCACAGACAGCGGCACCATGATCGATACGGCGGCCCAGATCGACACACTGATCGAAGTGAAATCCGGCGCAGTCGATTTTGCGGTTGTGGATATTTTGCTGGCACAATCTATGACCGGTTCGGGTAATTATTCCGACCTTACGATTGCAGACATCACGCTGGATTCCGAAGTCTATGCCATTGGTTTCAAAAAAGGCAGCGAGCTCACTGCTAAAGTAAACGTCGCGATCAAGGAGCTCTATGATGCGGGAGAACTCACCAAGCTTGCTGAAAAATACGGCCTCGAAAATTCTTTGCAGCTGAATACCGATTTTAAAAGCTAGTTAACGGAAAAGGTATACGATGGGATTTATTGATGTAACATTAAGGCTGTTGGGCGGCTTTGAAACGACATGCTTGATCTTCGTGCTCACGCTGCTGTTCTCACTGCCGCTCGGCCTGATCATTTCGTTTGGATCGATGTCTAAATTCGCGCCCTTGCGTTATCTGGTGAAGATAATCGTATGGATCATAAGAGGTGTTCCCCTTATGCTGCAAATTTTCATCGTTTTCTATGTGCCGGGGTTTCTGTTCGGGGCGCCTGTTACCACCCGTTTCAACTCGGTCATCATCGCTTTTGCCATCAACTATGCCTGTTATTTCAGCGAGATCTACCGCGGTGGTATCGAGAGCATCTCTCATGGGCAATATGAAGCGGGCCAGGTGTTGGGCATGACTGCTCCGCAGATCTTTTTTAAAGTTATTTTAGTGCAGGTCATCAAGCGGATCATCCCGCCCATGGCCAATGAAATCATCACGCTGGTGAAGGATACCGCCCTGGCCAGGGTGATCATGGTGGTAGAGATCATCAAGGTTGCAGAAGAACTGATGAGCAGCAGCGCGATCATCTGGCCGCTGTTCTATACGGGAGCCTTCTATTTGGTCTTTGTGGGTGTGCTCACGCTTTTATTTGGTTACATAGAAAAGAAGATGAGCTACTTTAAAGTATGAAGAAAAACAGAGCAGGGGTTTTATGGCGATACTAGAAGTAAAAAAACTGGCAAAACAATTTGGAACACTCGAGGTGCTCAGGTACATCAGCTTTTCATTGGAGAAAGGCCAGTCTTTGGCGATCATCGGTTCTTCCGGCAGCGGCAAGACCACGCTTTTGCGCTGCCTAAACTTTTTAGAGCAGCCGGACGACGGTTTTATTGCAGTCAACGGCAATGTTTTGTTTGATTCCGAAAGCCGCTCTACGTACAGCGATCAGGAGATTCGAAAGAAAAGGCTGCATTTTGGGCTGGTCTTTCAATCGTTTAACCTTTTCCCGCAGTACACGGCGATTGAAAATATCATTTTGGCCAAGAAGCTTTTAGCCAAAGAACGGCCGGATTATAAACAGAATAAGAAAGCCATATTGGATGAAATCCGCGAGTACGGCGTCTATCTTTTGGATCAGGTGGGTCTTTCTCAGAAGCAGGATGCCTATCCGCATCAGCTTTCCGGCGGGCAGCAGCAGCGTGTAGCCATCGCAAGGGCCTTGGCGCTGAATCCCGACATACTCTGCTTTGACGAACCAACCTCGGCGTTGGATCCGGAGCTGACCAGCGAAGTGCTGAGGGTCATTCATGAGCTTGCGCAAAAAAACACGACCATGATCATCGTCACGCATGAAATGCAGTTTGCACGGGATGTTGCGGATCAGGTGATGTTTATAGACGAAGGCGTTGTTGTGGAGTACGGCCCTTGTGAGCAGGTGTTCGGCAATTCCTCAAACGAACGCACGCTGCGGTTTCTCGAGCGCTATCTTTCCCGCTAGTATAAGCCGGCATAAAAGAGTATATTGAGTCTGAATCCGCCTGCGCATGGCTCTGTGCAGGCGGATTTTCAAAACACATTCAGTCGTTTTCTTGCTCACTATTCCACGCTTTTCAGCGCCTCTACCATGTTGATGTCATCAAGCGTACGATTCGTAATCAAGTTCACGATAAAGGCAAAGCACAGCGTAATACCTGCCGAAATCAGATAGCTCACAGGCTCTATGTAGACCGCGAAATAGATGGAGGGTAAGCGGAGTACGGATGTGAGCAAGCCGCTTAGGAGCCGGCCAAGTGGCAGCCCAAGCAATATACCCATTGCGGTTAGCATCAGCGTTTCCTTGTTGACATACTGATGCACTTCCTTGTCATAGAATCCCAGCACCTTGATGGTGGCAAGTTCTCTGGCGCGTTCGGATATATTCGTGTTTGACAACGTGAACAGCACCACGAACGCAAGCCCTCCCGCCATCACGATGAGCAATAAGACCACCGCGTTGATCAGATCAAAGCCGAAGTCCTCTCGCATCGCAAAGGTGCTGACGGAGGAAATCACATCGCCGCTATCCAGCAGATTTTCGGCATATGCGGCGGGATCGGTCACGGTGTCCGACAGATAGGCGAGCACGCCGTTCGGGGAATATTCTTCAAACAACGTTTCATACAGTTCTTGTGTCATGTATACGTGATTGCCCAAATAGTTTTGCACCACATCGGTTATCACGGCCTCGCGCTGAATCAGTTTTGCATTCTGCACAAAAACACGATCGCCCGGCTCCAAACCGAGTATCTGTGCCGCATTCTGTGTGATGAATATGCCGTTGCTCTTAAGAGAAACGAGCGTGCCGCCTGCATCGTATGTGCGGATATAGTCCTCTATGGCAGCACCGTTGGGCACCACCATCAACTGTGCCGGTTCCGCATCGCCTGCTGCATTGAGCAGTTTCACGCTGTCGATCTGCAGATTCAGATAGTCACTGATGTCATCATCGGCAGACAGCCGGTGCGTGAATGCCTCATGATCCTCCGCATCGAATACGAGCATCAGATCATATTGATAGATCTTTTCATATTGTTTAGGCGCTAAATCCATGATCGAGTCCTTGATGGCAAACCCGCATAGTATAAGAGCCGTGCATCCCATGATGCCCCCAACCGTCATAAACAAGCGTTTTTTATACCGAAATAAGTTGCGAACCGTAACCTTATTCAGGAATTTTAAGCGATTCCAGATTACAGAAACGCGCTCTAAAAATACACGGGATCCCGCGCGAGGCGCTTTGGGGCGCATGAGTACAGCGGGCATTTGCGCCAGCTCGCTGCGGCACGCCAACACCGTCGCCCCCACAATTCCAATCATAAACATGATGATACCGCCCACGCCATAGAGCATATCAAAGCGCAGATAATACTGGGGAAGGCTGTAGAGTTCCTCCAAAATGACCACTAAAAATTTAGGGAACAGTATAAAACCCACCAAATCCCCGATCACGCCGCCCAGCAGGCAGGCCATAAATGCAAACAGCAAATATTTTCGGCAGATAGCGGTATTCGTAAATCCCAAAGCCTTGTAAGTGCCAATCAGGCCGCGTTCTTCCTCTACCATGCGTGTCATGGTGGTAAGGCTCATGAGCACAGCCACCGGTAGAAATATGATGGGAAAAACCTTCCCCACAGCTTCAATGGAGGATAGATCGTTCTTTAAGCTGGAATAGCTGTCCAATGAAGTGCGGTTCTGCACATACCATTGCGCATTGTCAATGTCCGCCAGCTTTACATATGCGTCCAGCAGCTTTTGCTCAGCCTCAGTCTTTCGATCGGCATATTCCTGTTCTTTTTTGATCAATTCAGCTTTGCCCCGGACGAGCTCTTTTTTTCCATCATGAATCTCTTGCCAGGCGTCGGCTATTTTTCTCTTGGCGTCCCTCTCCTCTGCATTCAGCGTTGCTTCTGCTTTATCCAGCTCGGCTTTGGCGGTGGATAGCTCGGTTTTCGCGGCTTTTAGCTCGGCTTTGCTCGACAGTATGGTCTGACGCGCGGCATTTATCTGCGCCTCGCCTTCAGTAAGCTCGGCCTGTGCTGCATCCAGCTGCAGAAAAGCGGTTTGCTGTTGTTTAGCAAGAGCACTCTTTTGCGCGTTTAACGCCTGCTGATGGGCGTGGATCTTGCCCATGCCCAGCGCAGCCTGCACCACAATAGCAGGCTCCGCCTGCCCCTGCAAAGCCGCGGCAAGAGCGATGCTTTCATCGGCGGTACCTGCCGCGACGGCATCGTCATCGACGCCGCTTCCAAACAGAACAGCAGCCCGGCTCACCAGCGCATTCCATTCCTGTTCGGGCCACATATCGCCCAGAGCGTATTTAAGCTGATGGATCTCAGCCTCCAATTGCGCACCGGCCGTGTCCAGCTCGTTTTGTGCCTCGCTCAATTGCTGTTCTGCCGCGTCGAACTGTTCCTTGGCCTGCCGCCGTTCTTTTCCCAGCTTCTGTTTGCCGTTTTGCAGTTCCTGCGCCTGTTGATCCAGCTCGGCTTCGCCCTCTGCAAGCTCTGTTTCTCCCTTTAAAAGCCCTTCTTCGCCCTTCTTTAGTTCTTTTCTTCCGCTGTCCAGCCGGGCGCGTGCATCCGCGATCTGCCGCTCGGCCTCCTGCTGCTCATTCAAAAGCGCAGCTTCTCCATCTTTCAGCTCTTGTTCACCTTCTGTGATCTCTTGCCAGGCGTCAAGAAATTTTTCATCCGCCTCCGCAAATTTTTCTTTCATGGTGTTTTCAGCATCTTCAATCTGTTTGCGTGCCTCAATCATGACAGCATCATAACGCGCCTGCTCTCTCTGTTCCTTCACACGGCTTTCAATATTGCGGATGGCAGTCTTTACGGTATCTTCGTATTCCTCAGAATAAAAATCGAGCTCTTTTGTGCCGGACAGGGTGATATAGACTGTGGTAAAGATGTCGTTGTCTGCATCCGCGGCGGTGATGAAGAAAACATAATCGGAGGTGATGGTGGTGCGGTATATACTGCCTCCCCCATCACTCTGTATGTCCATTGGATCCATCACCACACCGGTGATGGTATAGCTTGTGCGCGCAAAGGTGGGCGTCTCTGCGTCGTCCTCTAAAGGTATATCCATATCAAAACCAAGTTCCGCTTCGATGTCGCTGTCCTTCTTTGAAGCAGCTTCGTCGCTCTGCTCTTCCTGTTGGATCTCTTCTTCTATGACCAGCGTGTCTCCTAAGGATTTACCGGATGCGTCCATATATTTTTGTGTAACTGCGATCTCCCCTCGTTTTTCGGGGAGTGTGCCTGACATTAGATAAGGCCTATTGAGCCCTGTTTGACTGATCAGCGTCATGTCCGCGCTCTTGCGTGTGCCTTCTACATCTGTGTGAACCGTCTCCCAGTATGCGCCTTCGGCTGATTCTACTCCATCCACCTGTGCCAGTGTCTCAACATCATTTTCCGTAAGCCCCAATGTGGATAAAACGCGTATATCAAAAAGGTTTTGCGCATCATAGAATCGATCCGCGGCATAATACATATCGAGACAGGCTGCATACAAGCCGCACAGCATCGCCACGCCCAACGCCGTGATGAGTGCAATCGACAAAAAACGCTTCCAGCCTTTTTTAGCGGAACGCCATATGTCTTTTCGATAAACTCTGCTCATACACTCACCACTCAATCTGTGCGATGGGTGTCGGCCGCTCGTTTTGCACCGTTTTTATGACCTGGCCGTTTTTAAAGTGGATGACCCTGTCCGCCATAGGCGCTAAGGCCAGATTGTGGGTGATGATGAGCACCGTGATTTGATCTTGGCGGCAGGTGTCCTGCAAAAGCTGCAATATCTGCTTGCCGGTGTTGTAGTCCAGCGCACCCGTGGGCTCGTCACACAAAAGCAGCTTGGGCCTTTTTGCAAGGGCGCGTGCGATTGAAACGCGCTGCTGTTCACCGCCGGAGAGCTGCGCGGGAAAATTGTTTTTGCGCTCCGAAAGTCCTACTTTGTCCAGCGTTTCAGACGCACAGAGCGAATCGCGGCAAATCTGTGCGGCCAGTTCTACATTTTCCAAGGCGGTTAGATTTGGTACCAGGTTGTAGAATTGGAACACAAAGCCAATATCTGCACGGCGATAGCCCACCAGTTGGTTTTGATTATATTGCGCGATGTTTTCGCCGTCTACCAGAACATCGCCGGAGGTGGCAGTGTCCATACCGCCTAAAATGTTTAGGGTCGTGGTTTTGCCCGCGCCGGAAGCGCCTACAATGACAGCCAGCTCACCTTTTTCCACAAAGAAGCTTGTATCATCCAACGCACGGATGGATGCACCGTTGGAATTGTATTTTTTCACCACATGACTGAATTCGATATATGCCATAAGGCCCTCCATGATGGAGCATACTCCGCTCCTTTTATAATCACCGGCAAAGGATGTGCAGTTGCTGCACACAGCCGGGCTGCGTATAAAAAAACGCAGTTCTTGACTTTTCCCTGCTAATTATTTAGCATATAGACAGATTGTTGTTTTCACAACCATCAGATGTTTTATGGTTGTATTGTTTGCAACAAAACGTCATGTATTTGTTGATTTGAGAACAAAAAGAAAGAAATTTGTACGAGGAGGAATACGTTGGCAAAGGAAATGAAGCAGGATCGCAAAACCCGTTATACGCGCATGGTTTTGCAAGACAGCCTGATTGAATTGATGAAGGAAAAGCCCATTACAAAAATAACGATTAAAGAATTGTGTGAGAATGCGGACATAAACCGATCGACCTTTTATGCGCACTACACAGACCAATACGATCTCCTGCGCAGAATTGAGGACGATACGCTTTCGTGGGCAAAAGAAGCGGTTGCCAATCTATTGGATAAATCGGATAAGAACGAAACGATCAGAATTCTTGAAGAAATTTTCCAGAATCTCGTGGTCAACAGCCGGCATCTTCAAGTGCTGATGAGCGAGCAAGGCGATATTGGTTTTCAGAAACAGCTGTTTACACTGATATATGAGCAATGCGGCATAAACATATCTACCACCGAAAACGGGAATATAAGCATGAAAGAATCCTATTTTGTATTCGTAGTCAACGGGAGCGTTGGTTTGATACAGCATTGGCTAAAAAACGGATTGAATAAATCGGTGAAGGAAATGGCTGATATCATCTATAACCTGGCTTTCCCCATCCTACGCGGTTAAATTCTGCCGAGTTTTCTTCTGAATCTGTCATATTCTTGTGTCGAAAGCCCTGCCTGCTTAATAGAATGAAGCAGACGAAGAGCAGGAGGGGTTTTAATGAACGCATCTAACTTTAGCGCAGCCATCACGCTGCACACGATCACACAAACCTTTACATATAGTAACACAACCATGCTGACGCTCAGTATCATATACCCGAAGGTAGCCTTGCCGCGCAATTCATCTGTGCAAGAGATGATCAACCGCCAGATTCGCGCACAGGTTCACAGCTTCTATGGCCGTGCCTCCAAGGATTTATACCAACAGGCCGTTGCCGCCTATAAAGACGCTCAAAAAAGCGGTTTTCCCTTCCATCACTATGAGGCCGTTTTGCAATATGAGATCACCTACAACCTGCATTGCCATCTGAGCATATATCGCGATCAATATGAGTTTACAGGCGGCGCGCACGGCAGCACCATCCGAGCTTCAGACAGCTGGGATCTAGCAAACGGCCGCAGTCTTTTGCTTTCCTCTCTCTTTCCACCTGGTGAGAACTATCGCGCGTTTCTGATAAAACAGCTTCTTGCGCAAGCTGATCAACAGATGCAGCAGAATCCCGGGATCTACTTTGAAGATTATCCGGGCTTGATCATAAAGTATTTCAACGATGAAAACTATTATCTTACCCCGACCGGTGTTGCCGTTTACTATCAACAATACGAAATCGCGCCCTATGCCACGGGCATCGTTGTTTTCACCATCCCATACGACACGCTGCAATGGCGCCCAGCCTGCCCCGCGTCTTCGTTGCACACAAGCGGGCGGTCTTAAGCAATTCAGACTTTACCGCAACCATCTTTTACAGGCATGCCGCCCGTCGCAGCCACGGCGGAGGCTGCCTGCCTCCCGCAGTCTGCTGTGTTTGCCGCCCGTATGCCTCGCCGATAAAATATGCTTCAGCCTGCCTTGTGCATCCGTTTAAGATGTTGATTTGCTGTTTAGCGCCATTCTTTCTTTCGGCGTATATGCGCCAGTTGTCTTTTATCTGCATATAATGCTATAGGTGATTATTTTGGATCCGTGTGAACTAAACGTCCTTATTGCGACCCTTACCAATTATTTTTACTGTACCCTCTCCAAAGAGGACTTCATATGCTTGAGTATTTTTTTACGCGAGCTGAGTAAGTCCATGATCAGTACAACGGTATTTGATGACCTTTGTTTCAAGGAAAAGCAATAACGCACGTTTTCTCTGTATCGCCTTTCGCCTTCACGCACTGCTAAACTTAGGCATAGTGTGTAATGCAACAGCTTCTTGCTTTGCAAATAGACCAAAAGGAGTGATAATCATGTGTGCATGTTGGCCTATACTTTTGCTAGGTGTGGTCTGCTGCGGGAATAGATCCTGTAGACGGTGCTGTCCCGGATGCCGTTGCCGTAGATGCCGCTGCTAACAAATCAACAACGCTTAGGCTTGCCTTTTATGGCAAGCCTTTTTTGTCATAGAAAAACCCCGAAAACGCAAGGTTTTCAGGGTTTCCATTGGCTGCGGAATAAGGATTCGAACCTTAACAATACGAGTCAGAGTCGTAGGTGCTACCGTTACACTATTCCGCATCAAACAAACATGATTTTAGCACATTCAAATGATCCTGTCAATCAAAATTTCCAAAATGTGGTGTATCTCGTCCATCTTTATCAAAATATTGCGAATATGCTGTCTATCGCGTCGATGGATTGCATTTCCGAGTCGCAGAATTGTATAGGCAGTGTCAAATATGGTATGATTACATATTATATTACAGAAACTACAAGGCGATGAAATGGAATGGAGAGATAATGAAGAAAATCGTATTAACCGGCGGCGGCACCGCCGGACACGTTATGCCCAACCTCGCGCTCTTGCCCTATCTTCACGCGGAAGGCTATGACGTACATTACATAGGCTCCAAGCAAGGCATTGAAAAAACATTGTGTGAGCAGGCAGGTATACCCTACCATGTGATCAGCACCGGAAAATTGCGTCGTTATCGCAGCTTGCGCAACCTGACGGACCCATTTAGAGTCATCGGAGGATTTTTCGGCTCTTTTCGGATACTGGGTAAGCTAAAGCCCCTTCTGATCTTTTCGAAAGGCGGCTTTGTTTCCGTCCCCGTTGCCGCGGCGGGAAAGCTTCGCGGTATTCCGGTGGTGTTACACGAATCGGATTTAACGCCGGGGCTGGCCAATAAGCTCTGCATGCCGTTTTCGGCGGCCGTGTGTGCATCGTTCCCGGAAACCATGCCGCATTTAAATCCGAAAAAACGAAAGTTAACAGGGCTGCCCATTCGCGACGAACTGCTGAACGGCTCGCGTGAAAAAGGGTTGTCACTCAGCGGATTTACGGGTGAAAAACCTGTTCTCTCCGTCATAGGCGGGAGCTTGGGGGCTGTCGCCATCAATCAGGTTGTGCGCGAGGCGATCGACGAATTGGGTGCGCAATTCGATATCATACATATATGCGGCACAGGGAACGTTGATCCCACCATCGAGAAGGATTTTTACAAACAATTTGAATTTGTGGGGGATGAACTCGCGGATTTATTCGCATGCACAGATATCGTGATCTCCAGGGCGGGGGCCAATGTCATATTCGAGCTGCTCGCACTGCGCAAGCCCGCCTTGCTCATTCCGCTCACAAAAAGCTCCAGCCGCGGCGACCAAATTCAAAACGCGCGGAATTTCGCATCCAATGGTTACAGCATGCTGCTGTTACAGGAAGAGCTTGACTGCACCACGCTTCTTTCATCCTGTCACCAATTGTTTGAACAAAGGCAGGTACTCATCGACGCCATGCAGGAAAGCGCGGTGTCCAACGGTACGCAGAATGTGCTCAATGTGGTATATTCTTGCGTAAAAGACAAAAAATCTAGCTGAAAAAGGATTTTAAATTGGACGAGTTCTATACACGAAGGCTTTTCTTCAGGCGATTCAAAATAAGCGACCTAATGGACTTCTATCAATATGCCAAGCATCCAAAAGTCGGCCCCGCTGCCGGTTGGGCACCGCATAAGAGCATTGAAGAATCGAAAAGAACATTGCTGCATTTCTGTCTGAATAAAGAAATATGGGCAATTGTATGGCGTGATACCGGCAAGATGATCGGCACCATCGGGCTGCATCGCAAAACAGATGCGCAAGGCCAAGGTTTCTTTGAGCTGGGGTATGCGCTCGCCTACGCTTATTGGGGTAAAGGTATTATGACGGAGGCCGTGACAAAGGTGCTTGAGGTTGCGTTTACTGTTATGCATTTAAAGGAGCTCTATGTTTCGCATTTCCCTGATAACGATCGATCCCGGCACATCATCGAAAAGTGCGGCTTTCATTACGTAGAGACCGTTTCCGACAGCTGTTGTATGTACGACGGAAGTCTAAAAGACAGGATCGTTTACCGCATGAAACGAGAAAGCTATTTGCAGCATTTAGAGTAGGATATGCTTTAATCTTCATAAGTTAAAGCATATTATGATGCGACGTCGGCCATGGAAGATCCTTCCTGCCCGCAGGGGTCTGCTCCTTGAAGCCGGCTCATTTCGCAGATGCAAAAAAAGCCTGCGGCGTCTCACCGCAGGCTTTTCGATTCATGTCATCTGTTTTATTTTACAGAGACTTCATCGGCCACTTCCTGAATCAATGTGAATACGTAGTTGTCCAGATCCAACGGGAAGCCGCAGCCGGGGGCAAAGATAAATCTCGTGTTATCTTTACAATCTTTCAGCGCATTAACCAGCCTGTTTTTCAGCACTGCCTTAATCGCTTCACGATCGTTGTTCTCGTTATAAAGATCTTCCCAGAGATTGATGCCCGCGATGAGCACCTTGTCTGTAATGGCGCTGACATCGGCCAGAGAACCTTTTGTAGGCGCGCATTCAACATCTTCCCAGTTGTAGGACTGCACAGGATAATCCACGATCCAGTCAAACATGAGATTTTGCCTGCCGTGTACATGCATCATGTTGAACCATCCGCCCGCTTTGTTCATCTCGTCCAGTATTTTGAGATCATAGGGCCTGCAGTATGCATCATGCTGCTCTTTCGTCATGCGATCCGTGGTCGCCCAGTGCGTGGCGTAGAAGATGCCGTCTGCACCGGCTTCGATCATCTTTTTACCAAAGTCAATGTTGGTTTGCGTGATCGTTTCAATGGCATGCTCCAATTCTTTGGGGCTATATGCCATCATCTTGCGCACGAGCTGATCTCTTTCGATGGATGACATTTCAAGAATGGAAGTCATCGGTGAGAACATGGTGCCGATAACAGGCACTTCACCTTTATAATGATCGGCCAAACGCTTGACGACCTCTATTTCCAGCTGCAACGAAGACTTTTCCACATCAAACGGCTCCAGCGTCGCAAAATCATGCGGATGTGCAAGCGGATATTCAAGTATCTTACCTGCCCAGCTCAACGGATTTGTCGAATAGATAATATTCGCGCCGTATGGGGTCGCATGGAAGTGTGTGTTGAACATCACTTTAATAAAGTCAAATCCATTGTTATCCGTATAGT
Source organism: Christensenellales bacterium (assembly GCA_050945835.1). Taxonomy (GTDB): domain Bacteria; phylum Bacillota; class Clostridia; order Christensenellales; family JBMNTQ01; genus JBMNTR01. Next base: position 155,048 of record JBMNTR010000004.1, read on the forward strand.
CGATCGTAGTCTTTACAAAATCCTTTACATTCATATCCACCAGAGGAAAATGTTTCCAACCGGATATACAGACTCTGTCCACAGGTTTGTGCGCTAAAGCAGCTTTTACCCTCTCAACTGATTTCATTTTACCTACTCCTTTGTTATTTATTGATTGGTACTTCTTTTAAAACAGGGTTACATCATCAAATAAACCACGCTCATTCTTTGCAAGGTTACCCAGATGCAGTCATTATATTTATGATCTCATCATTCACCAAAGTTTACAAGAAAGATTATTGTTGTGTTTCTTCAGGATATTGTCCTAATTCGTTTTGATTTCTATTGGTTGCCTGATCAAACCTCATATTCTTGTTTTAACAAGACGGCGTTTTGTTAACCGAAGGTTCTTTATTAAAGGTCTCCAGTGGGATTGAATGATTGCGTGTAATGAAGTATACTGTAACTCATGTGCGTATCAATTTATTGAGCGTTTAAAACAATAAGCTAAAAAGGCTTGACAAACGGTTTGAAATGTACTATTCTGATTAAGTACCTTATTTGACGCGGGGTGGAGCAGTTCGGTAGCTCGTCGGGCTCATAACCCGGAGGTCGTGTGGTTCAAATCCCACCCCCGCAACCATGAATGATCGCGCCTTGCGTAAGCAGGGCGTTTTTTTTCGTTTAGAGGTCAATGGATGATGCGCAACACGAGCGCTGCCGGTGCAATTGGATGCAAAACTGCTGAATATCACTTAGGAACCACTCCTCATTTTGAATGGTCATCATGTCAATTGCCATAAAACATGTTCTTCCCCGCCTCTTGCGCTCAAATTAGTTCGCGGGTTTTGACTAATGCAACCCAGCCTTATATAATAAAACAAAACGGCCTTGCGCGGCATAATCATGCTGTGCACGGAAAGCGAGGGATATCATTGCCGATTCTGACGATTTCCCGGCAAATGGGCAGCCTGGGAGATGAGATTGCCGAAGCAGCGGCACGAAAGCTTGGCTGGTCATTGATTGACCGCAGCCGTATCATAGAGAGTTTTTTTTCGGATATCACCAACGCTCACGAGCAGCATATGTTGTCGGAAAGCGCTAAATTCTATCTTTCTACTATGAGGAACAGTCCTTACAGCTACATCGACTATTTGAAAAATGCACTGCAAGCATTGGCGGATAAGGGTGAATCTGTCCTTTTAATCGGTTTCGGCTCCCAAATTATCTTTAAAGATCATCGTGCGTCTTTACATATTCGCGTCACCGCACCGCGGGATGTGCGCCTGGCTCGTGTTAAAAAGCAATATCGATTGTCTAACGAGGAAGTGTTGAACATTTTGAACACTGCGGATTCAAAGCACAGACGCTTTGTCCAAACGGTGTTTCAGGCTGACTTGACCAACTCCATCCATTACGACCTCATGCTAAACACGGCACGCATGACAGTGGATGAAGGTGTGGCCGCAATACTAGCTCTCCAAAAAGAGTATGAATTGACACGTCGTATTGAAGAAGAGAGTCGCCGTTTGGAAACCATCGATAATCAATCCTCTCTTCCGGTCTTTAAAAACGAATCCGAAGCAGATTTTGCTAAAATATTGGATATGTACCAGTTAGAATGGCGCTATGAGCCTAAAACTTTCCCCATTGAGTGGGACGCCGAAGGTAATATCACACTGGCATTCAGCCCCGATTTTTATCTGCCGAAATTCGATACTTACATTGAACTAACCACTATGAATCAAAAATATGTAACAGAAAAAAACAGAAAAGCGAAGAAGGTGCGGGAACTGTATCCCGGCGTCAATATCAAAATCGTCTATAAAAGAGATTTCCTTTCGCTCATTCAGCGCTTTAATATGGACAAAGGAGAGTAATGGATGGAAAATTACGAGCGGCGTATCGTGATCCAGGAAGAACAGCTTCGACAGCGTATAGGTGAGTTGGGGAAGCAAATAACCTGTGATTATGCGGCAAAAGACCCTATCCTGATCGGTGTGCTGAAAGGCTCGCTCTATTTTTTGGCGGATCTTACCCGCACGATCAATCTGCCGCTGCAGCTGGATTTTATCAGTATCAATGCCATTCCCCACACCACCAGCCATACAGGCATTGTGCGCATCATTAAGGATGTTGAGCTGGATATCACCGGCAAACATGTGCTGCTGGTTGAGGATATCATCCGTACCGGACTCACCACTGCCTATCTGTTGCAGAATCTTGATGCGCACAAACCTGCCAGCATTCACATCTGCACTTTGCTGCTCAACCCCAGACAGCAGCTCATCAAGCTGCCAATACGTTATTACGGCTTTGAGATTTCCGAGGAGCGGCTAATTGGTTACGGACTCGATATTCATGAAAGATATCGTAATATTCCTTATATTGCAGCACTGAAGCCGGACGAAAGATGAAAAAAGCGCCGACCGGCGCATGTTCATGAATAAAAGCACAAAAGAAAGCTCCAGCGAACCCTTTCGTTGAAACCTTTGCGTAATTGCACCTCACACATTTGCCACCTTCAATCGAACTCCGGCCTTCCAACTTCCGGGCTTAAACTTTCATTTTTACCCTTCCGTATTCACGCTTTTATTCTCTCTTACGGCTGCGGCTTTCCTCGTGTTCTCACATAAATTCCGCCGCTTCTGTGCTTTCACCTTTCGGTGAACTGTGCTCCTACTTACCTTTGGTTTCTCTGGTGTTCCCTGGAGCTTGACTTAAGTATAGCATATTCAATTTAAAAGTCAATACTTTTTTAGAAAAAATTAAAATTTTTTCTAGCGCAAAAAGCACAGGCAGATATAAAACCGGCCTGCGCCTGTATCGCAACGCTTGCGTTTTTTTTATGCACGAACGATCTGCGCACCTTTTTGCAGCGCTTCTCTGTTTAACGGTACAAGTTTTGCTTTGGATTCACCCAATACTTTCAATAAGGAATCCAGCACGCTCTCAGGATTCACAAGCTTTGTGAGCTCCAAAAAAGCACCCAGCATGACCATATTGGCCACCTTTTCGTTATTCAGCTGTGCTGCAAGCTCGTTGGCCGGCACATAAACGACCTCGATGTCCTCGCGTGTCGCTTTGATATCGACTAAAGAACTATTCACGAGCAGCAGTCCGCCCTCCTGCACATTCTTTTCGAACTTGTCCAGCGACGGACGGTTCATGCAGATGATCGTAGATGCCTGTGTCACAGTGGGCGCGCCAATCTCCTCTTCGGATACGATCACGTTGCAGTTGGCAGTCCCGCCTCGCATCTCCGGCCCGTAAGAAGGCAGCCAAGTTACATTTTTATCCTCCAGCATACCGGAGTATGCGAGCAGCATCCCCATGGATAACACACCCTGCCCGCCGAAACCTGCAATAATTATCTGCTCCATTGTTTACTCACGCCTCCTTCTTCACGCCCAACGGATAATAAGGGATCATCGTATCTTTCACCCATTCCAGCGATTCCTGCGGCGTAAGACCCCAGTTTGTGGGACAGGTAGACAGTACTTCCACCAGCGAAAACCCTTTTCCTTCGACTTGTGTTTCAAAGGCTTTTCTTATGGATTTTTTAGCTTTGTTGATATTGCCTACATTGTGTACGGATACACGGCTGATGTATGCAGCACCTTCAATCGTAGCCAGCATTTCGCTCACACGGATGGGCTTGCCGCAATGCGCCTCGTCACGGCCATACGGCGACGTTGTCGTCTTCTGCCCGATCATGGTGGTGGGCGCCATTTGGCCGCCTGTCATGCCATAGATGGCATTATTGATGAATATCGTGGTGATTTTTTCACCGCGCACTGCCGCATGGATGATCTCATTCGTCCCGATGGACGCCAAATCGCCGTCCCCTTGATAGGTGAATACCAGCGCGTCTTCCTGTGAACGCTTAATACCCGTCGCAACAGCAGGCGCACGCCCGTGTGCCGCCTCGAACATGTCGCAGTTGAAATATTTATATGCAAATACCGCACAGCCTACCGGCGCAATTCCAATTGCGCGGTCCATCATGCCCATTTCCTCGATCACTTCGCCTACCAGGCGATGAATGATACCATGCGTACAGCCCGGGCAGTAATGGAAGGGTACGTCGGTGAGCATCTTGGTCTTTTGAAATACGACTGCCATCTACTTGCCCTCCTTGATCTTGATGATTTGTTCGTAGATTTCCTTCGGCGTGGGAACAAAACCGCCCAGCCTGCCAAAGTAGTGCACCGGTTTTATGTCGCCCACCGCAAGTCTGACATCTTCGAGCATCTGCCCGGCGCTCATCTCCACATCCAGCAAAAACTTCACGCTGCTTTGCTCCGCCGCCTTGCGGTACGCGTCATACGGGAACGGCCATACCGTCTTGGGCCGTACAAGGCCGATCTTAATACCGTCCTTCGCGCCCATGGCGATGACATTCTTGACGATGCGCGCAACGGTGCCATAAGCGGCGATGATCACTTCTGCGCCCTCACAGTTGTATTCTTCCCAGCGCGTTTCATTCTTTTTAATCTCTTCATACTTAGCCAGCAACTCCAGTTGAGTGGCTTCCAACAGCTCATCTTCTATGAACAGCGAATTGATGACGGCGCGCGGCCGTGTTTTATCCGTCCAGCCTGTCGCGGCCCACTGCTTGTCGGGCAGCGCACGCGGCTTGTAATCACCGAATTCAACCGGTTCCATCATCTGACCGATCATACCGTCCCCCAGTATCATCACCGGTATTCTGTAGATATCGGCAATGTCAAAGCCTTCCATCACCATATCGGCCGCTTCCTGCACGGAAGACGGTGCGAACACAAACATGTGGTAGTCGCCATGCCCGCCGCCTTTGGTGGCTTGAAAGTAGTCGCCCTGCGACGGTGAAATCGAGCCCAGCCCCGGGCCGCCGCGAACGATGTTCACGATCAGGCAGGGCAGCTGTGCTGTCGCAATATATGAGATCCCTTCCTGTTTCAAAGAGATCCCCGGGCTGGACGAGGACGTCATAGAACGCACACCGGCCCCCGCCGCACCATAGACCATGTTGATAGCGGAAATCTCGCTCTCCGCCTGCAAAAAGCACCCGCCTACCTGCGGCAGCCGTTTTGCCATATATTCCGGAATCTGGCTCTGCGGGGTAATGGGATACCCAAAATAATGCCTGCATCCGGCCACGATCGCGGCTTCCGCAATCGCTTCATTTCCTTTAATCAGTTGTTTTGCCATCTGTTTCCCCCTCCATTTACCGCTCTACGATGATCACGCTGTCGGGACACATGATCCCACAAGCCGCGCAACCAATACATTTTTCCTGATCCGTTACTTCTGCCGGATGATATCCTTTTGTATTGATCTGATGTTTACTTAATTCAATAATCTTTTTAGGACACGCCAACACACAAAGGCCGCACCCTTTGCACGCATCCTGATCGATTGTCGCCTTCGCCATTTTTCCGCCTCACTTTCACTATGACATAAATCCATACACCTTGCCCATGCCGATCACAAAAAGCGGCCATCGCAAAAAGCAAAAGCACTGTCGGCTTCAACAAGGGCATACTCATTAGTTTACCACATCTGGCCGCTTGTCCGCAATATGCAGTGAGGTTTTCTCTATGGCGTATCGTTTCTGTTCCACTTTGCTTTTATTGATGGGTTTGGTGATGGCCCAAACAAGCGTATGTCTATGATCGCTCCGTCTCTTTTTCATGGCGCGGGTTGTCCGATACGACCTTGATTCCCTTCATGATGGCTGTCAGTATATCCGCTTGCGACTGTGTAGACAGTATCTTGGTGCGTACAATCAAATCGCCCAGCGTTGTAACAGCATAATACGCGGGAAAGTGATTGAGCGCATAGGCGCGTACATCTGCACGGCAGCGGATGCACTGGCACATACTTGCTTTTCGCATACACTGATCCAAATACATGTCTATCAGATCTTCGGCAATATTCTTCGATACGACGCTTAGTTCTTTACGGTCGACATCTGATCCTTTCATAAATGCTCCCCTTTTCTCTCGTATATTTCTGCTGTCATCTTTATGCAAACAGCTCATGATCATTATACCATATCCTATCATTCACCGTTTGATTGAATCAAAATATCAATATGTACTTTAAACTTAAAATACATCAAGCACCTGCGCACTTTCAACCGCCTGCTCAACGAGCGGCACATAGTCCAGCCGCTGTTCGGAAGCCAGTATGTCCTTCAACTTGGGTTTGGTGACAGGATGCTTGGGTACGAACACCGTACAGCAGTCCTCATACGGCAAGATGGAAGTTTCATAGGTGCCGATCTGGCGGGACTTGTCCATTATTTCGAGTTTGTCAAACCCGATAAGCGGGCGTAAAACAGGCAAAGAGGCGGCGGCGTTGGTCACCGTTATGCTTTCAATCGTCTGGCTGGCCACCTGCCCCAGGCTTTCACCGGTGATGAGCGCTTGCGCGCCAATCCTTTCGGCAATTCCTTCCGAAATGAACATCATCATACGGCGCATCAGTATGGTGATCTGCTCTTGCGGGCATTTCTCATAAAGCTCGGTTTGCAGCGCTGTAAAGTCCACGACGTGCAGCTTTAGCCCTGGGCAGTACGCACGCAGCAGCCGTGCCAGCTCGATCACCTTCTCCTTCGCGCGATCCGTCGTGTAGGGAAAGCTGTGAAAGTAGACGCATTCGAGCTGTATGCCGCGCTTCGCAATCATATAGCCTGCAACGGGGCTGTCGATGCCGCCCGAAAGCAAGAGGAGCGCTTTGCCGTTGCTGCCCATCGGCATACCGCCGGCAGCGGGGATGTTTTGAACATAGACATACGCGCGTTCGCGAATCTCTACATTGACATACAGATCGGGATGGTGTACATCCACCTGCAGCTTATCTTCAAACTGTTCAAGCAGCCAACCGCCCAGAGCGGCGTTTAATTGCATGGATGTCATGCAATAACGCTTATCCGAGCGGCGGGCCTGCACTTTAAATGTCATCTTCCGGGTTACGATCTCCTCAAGTAACGCCTTCGCCACCTGCTGTACGGTTTCGAATTCCTTATCGCACACCACAGCGGGGCTGAGGGAATGCAATCCGAATACTTTTTTAAGCTTTTGTATGATGAGCGGCATGTCTTCAGGCTTGAAATGCTCGACATAATAACGGCCTTCACCCTTGTAGACAGCACACTCGTGCCCATGAAGCGCCGCTTTGATGTTCTTGAGCAGCAAGCGCTCAAAGTAGGGGCGGTTTTGCCCCTTTAAATGTATTTCGCCATATCGCAGCAGTATGGTGTTGATCACGCTATTTCCTCCTAAGTTTTCTGATTCTATCCACGCACATCTTGACATGCTGCGCGGCAATCTGCATCTGTTCGATTGTATTTTCTGTGCCAAGACTAAACCGAATGGTGCCTTCTGCGCGCTCGCGATCCAGCCTGATCGCCTGCAGGATACGGTTGATCTTGCGTTTTTTAGACGAACACGCCGAGCCCGTCCCTACATAGACCTGCTTTTCCTCCAGCATGTGCAGCAGCATCTCTGCTAGGGCTCCCGAGAAAGAGACACTTAACACATGCGGCGCTCCTTTTTCAACAGACGGACCGTTGATCTGCGCCCCTTCTATTTTGAGCAACTCGCGCGCCAAATGTTTTTTGCAGGCATATAACCGCGCAATCCTTGTGGGGTCTGCTGTATATTCTTCTACAGCCGCTGCAAAGCCCATGATACCGGCCAGGTTCTCCGTGCCCGAACGCAAGCCGCCCTCCTGCCCCCCGCCAATGTTGAGCGGCTGCAGCTTCACGCCATTGCGCACCACCAGCGCACCCACACCCTTGGGCCCGTGCATTTTATGGGCGCTGGTCGAGTATAGATCCACATCATGGCCGGGTACTACGGCTTTACCAAACGCCTGCACACCGTCGCTATGGAATAACACCTTCGGATTGATCGATTTTACAGCCCGCGCCAGCATATTGATATCGTTGATGCTGCCCAGCTCGTTGTTGACCTGCATGATGCTCACCAAAGCCGTGTTGGGTCTGATGGCTCCCATCAGCGTGTGCACATCCACGCTGCCGTCGGATTCAACCGGCAAATAGGTCACTTCCTGCCCCATTTCCTCCAGGCGGACAAACTGGTCATAAACGGCCGCGTGTTCCACTTCCGATGTGATAAAGTGCCATGTCCTGCCGCCGCTTTTTGCGAGCAGTGTGCCCATAACGGCCAGGTTGTTGCACTCTGTTCCGCCCGATGTGAAATACACTTCCGAGGGCAGCGCATTCAGCTGCTGCGCAATCGTTCTTCGGCCCTGCTCCAAGTATTTTTCAGCTTCGATGGCTAAAGAATAAGCGGCGGAAGGATTATAGTAGAAATTCATATATTTTTGAACAGCGTCCACACTCGCTTTAAAAGGCTTTGTTGTCGCCGCGTTATCCAAATAGATCATACTCACCACTCCACTTTCCTTGCGGTCAATTTGTTTTCATATTTACTGATTATTTTTCCATCTCTTGGTACAATATACTAAAAAAGAGATAAAAAAACATCGGCATATATTACTATATGCTTTAACCGCTCGATTGATAAAAGGTACACATGTATATATAATATTATATATACTGCGCATTATTCAATAGGAGGATGCATATGAACTGTCCGAATTGTGGCACAGAAGTCTATAACATGCAGCGATGCCCGGTATGCGGCGCAAGCAACACGCCCGTGGGCGAAGGAGGTGCGCCCGCCCGTGAGCAGCAGCGGGCCGAAAGTCATTCTGCTGTTCAGGAAGAGATTACGTCCGATCAAATGTCTTTTGCAGATACGGAAATATCCGGCGATTTGAGTATTTTTTCCGGCGAAGAGGAGATTTTCATACCTGTGGAGGCTGCTAAACCCTCCACGCGAAAAAGAAAAATAGACGACGAAGAATTCGATTATATAGCGGATGACACACCGCGCTCACAAAGCGGCAAGAAAGCGGTCATCTTTCTTTTGATCGTTGCGCTTCTTATGGTCGGCGGATTTTTTGTCAATGAATTCGTGCAGAGCCGTTACGACGGCTGGAACGCTCTCTTTGCTTCTTTGTTCGGCGGCGCAGGCATTACACAAGACGAAGAACAAGCCGAAGCAGTGATCCAGCCCGTTACCGAAGGCGGAAAAAGCGCACACAGAATAACGATCTCGGGCACAAAGGGCGAAGTCGTCGAGATCGAAGCGTTGGGCTTGCGTGATGTGATCGAACAGACGAGCGTTCAGTTCACCATATTCGACACAGAATTGCCCGAAAGCGTGCTGTTGCTGCGCGACGATGTGACATATGTCCAGATTGAGCAGGCGACCGCTACGTTCAACGATCAGGTTCGCCGGATCAAAATTCCTGAATACGCTCTTTCCAGCCGTTTAACACCTTTGCAAATCGTCTCGCCCGCTACCCAAAGCCTGACGACCAACGAATCCACCATCGAGTTCAACATCAAGACCGTGCAGGGCGCCACCGTAGTGATCGACGGCAACACCGTCAGCGATATGGTTTCCGCGGACGGCTATGTATCATATAAGCTGCCTATCGACTGGCAGGGCAGAAAAGAAATCAAGATCAGCGCCCTCATGCAGGGAGGCACTGAGAACATACAGACCGTCATTGTCAACCATGCGGACGATCCGGTTGCATTGGAATTTCTTCCTGCGTTGCCCAAGGAGGTCGATACCGAAACCATCGAAATCACCGGCAATCATGATCCGCAGGCAACCCTAACCACCACCGCCGTGCTGGAAGGTGCGCTCACCTCCAACGCAGACGGGGCTTTCGCCTTTAAGGCAAAGCTAAAGTTTGGACTGAACGCTTTTACCATAACGGTTTCCCTCGACGACGGCGCCGAAACGGTGCGGCATGTTGAAATCAGCCGAAAGCCTGAAATCAATTCCTACACAAGAGTCGCGCAGGTGATGGATTATGAACGCATCATCTATAACAACGATAAACTCACGGATATGAATATGATCTTTTTGTGCGCCGGCACCATAGTCGAAATTCAGGACACTGAAGACGCCACCCTGCAAAAGGTCATCATGCGGGTTGAAGATTCCGAGGACGATCGGCTCGTCATCGACTACCACGGAAGAGGACAGCTGAAAGAAGGCGCTGCTTACCGGATATTCGCACATGTGGATGGCATGGAGGGCGGTTTTCCGCGTATGTCCGGCTGGTTTTTACAGTAACGCCTAATTTTTGATCATATGCAAACCCCGCCGTGATGCATACGGCGGGGTTTCTGTTTGCAACCTGTCAAAAAATGCTTAGAGCGCCGCTCTTGTTGTCAGCTTCTAGGCAGAGCACATCACGCTATTCACGCAGATCTTCCCATGCGTCACAGGATAGATACCGTTCTCCCGAATCAGGCAATATGGTCACAATCGTTTTTTTAGCATAGCATTCTTTTTGCGCCAACTGTAAAGACGCCCACACTGCAGCGCCGGACGAGATACCAGCCATGATCCCCTCTTTTTGAGCAAGCAGTCTGGTCATGCGTATGGCGTCTTCGTCCGTAACCTGTATGATTTCATCGTAGATCTGCGTATTCAATACTTTCGGAACGAATCCTGCGCCGATCCCCTGGATTTTATGAGCGCCTGCCGTACCCCCCGAGAGCACCGGCGACGCTTTGGGTTCCACCGCAACGATCCGAATCTTTGGTTTCATGGATCTCAGATAGCCACCAGCACCTGTGATCGTTCCGCCCGTTCCCACACAAGCGACGAACACATCGATATCGCCGCATAGATCCTCCCAGATCTCCGGCCCTGTCTTTCTGTAATGCGCTTCTGCATTCGCCGGGTTTTCAAATTGGCGCAGCATAAACGCACCCGGCGTCTCTGCGGCAATCTGTTCCGCTTTTGCGATTGCTCCGGCCATGCCCTTTGCACCTTTTGTCAATAGGATCTCTGCCCCGTATGCTTTGAGCAGCATACGCCGCTCTAAGCTCATCGTCTCCGGCATCGTCAATATCACACGATATCCTTCTGCGGCGGCAAGGGCGGCAAGACCGATGCCCGTGTTGCCGCTCGTGGGCTCCACGATCACGCCGCCGGGTTTTAGCAGCCCTTTTTCCTTCGCGTCTTTGAGCATCCACATGGCCGCACGATCCTTTATGCTTCCCGCCGGATTGAAGCATTCCAATTTTGCAACCACCTCTGCCTGAACATCCAATCCTTCGGATATGCGTTTCAGCATAAACATAGGTGTTCTGCCGATAAGTTGTTCCAGATGGGCGCAAACTCTTTTTTCCTGCATGGGAGGGTCAATAAACATCTATATATTTCCTTTCACAAATTGTATTTTGACAGCATAGGATAAACAGATTATAATCAATGCATCAAACCAAAGGGTGGGCCTATGTTTAAGCGGTACAAAAACGATATTCAATGCATTCTCGACAGGGATCCGGCTGCGCGGAACGCGCTGGAGGTCATACTGTGTTACCCCGGATTTAAGGCGATTCGCAATCATCGCTGCGCGCATTCTTTGCATAAGCACGGCTTTAAACTCCTTGCCAGGCTTCTTTCCCATATATGCAGGTTCTTTACCGGTATTGAAATACATCCCGCCGCCACCATCGGTGAACGGCTGTTCATCGATCACGGAATGGGGGTGGTCATTGGTGAAACGACCGTGATCGGCGACAACGTGACCATCTACCAGGGTGTAACATTGGGCGGCACAGGCAAAGAAACAGGGAAACGCCATCCAACCATCGGTGATAATGTGACCATCGCAAGCGGCGCACGTGTGCTTGGTCCCTTTACGGTGGGCGACCATGCAAAGATCGGCGCGGGTGCAGTGGTGCTCAAGGAAGTTCCGCCTTATGCGACTGTCGTGGGTATCCCGGGGCGCGTAGTCAAGATCGCGGCATGTCCAAACAACCCTTCAGGCGAACCGGCATGCGTTTCAGGCACCATAAATTGCAGTATATCGGGGAATTGCCCTGCCATATCTGTCGATGTCGCCTCCGACACTCAAAAGCTGGAAGAGATCGATCTGGATCAAGTGAATCTGCCCGATCCAATAGAGCTTGAGCTCCAGCATTTGCGCGAAAAACTCGCCGCATTGGAAGAAGCTTTCAATAAAAAAAACCAATAGGTTTATCTTATTTAGTATACAACATGTTGGGCGAATTGTATGCTTTTTATTGGTGCGCTACGTCAATTTTATGGTATGATGCGATTCGTTTTCAGAGCTTTTTTGCCGCCTCTCCCCTCTTTGTGTTTATACGCCATAACAGGCGTATGATATTCATAAAACATTTGATCCTGCGTCGTTAATTATTTTGACAGAGTGCTTAATCTATGTTATAATTCAGAATCGTTGAGGTTGAACTTTATGCCAATGTGGCTCAGGGGTAGAGCAGCTGATTCGTAATCAGCAGGTCGGGGGTTCGAATCCCCCCGTTGGCTCCAACTTAGAACGCAGTTATTGATACAATTTCTTGTATTGGTAACTGCTTTCTTTTGTTTTGAAGTCCTTTTTCAGTGGGCTTGTGGAGCTTTTCGTCGGAAGAAAGAAGCGGAGCGGAATTCAGTTTTTGTTCGGGATAGTAAGCGAAATCTCGCTGCCGTCCTTGAAGCGATAAAGCAAAGTGCTGTCGTTGTTTACGGTCACTGTGTCCACAGTGCCTATCCAGAGCGTACTGCTGAACTTTATGGGCAGGATATCAGAATCAAAGATGGCGAACATAAAGCCGCTCAGGATCGAGCTTTGATGGTTTTTATCCTCTATGGCGGACTGTGTTTCCTCAAATTCAGCCTGCAAAGCCTCGTAGCGAGAGACCTGCATATCATAGCGCTTTTGGTAGTCTTCCTGATCAAGTGCCCGAGTGGCGTTCTCATTTATAATCCGCGAGATCATCTCCGCCACCACTTTCATCTCCTGTGAAAGCTCCTGAAGCCTTGCTTCTTCTGTGGAGCAATCCGTCAGTTCAGCTTTTAGCTCTCGGCAGTGAATCAGTAGTTTTTCTTTATCGGCTAAAAGCAGGCTCAGAGCCTTGACAAAGGATTCTTGAATCTCCGCTTCGCAGAGGTGCGGCGTGCCGCATTTTTCTTTCAGCTTGAACTTGTCATTACATTGCCAGACGGTTCGCTTGTACTTTGTGTTGGAATGCCAGACCTTCGAGCCGTAGAAGGCTCCGCAATCACCACAGATGAGTTTTGTCGAATAGGGTGTGCTGTTGCTGTAATAAGTCTCCAAGCTCTCTCTTCTTGCGTATTCCGCCTGCACAAGGTCAAATTCGTCAGGATCAATGATTGCCGGATGGCTGTCCTCCACATAATATTGCCGGACTTCGCCTTCATTTACCTTTTGTTTTTTCGTGAGAAAATCCACTGTATATTTCTTTTGTAACAGGGCGGAACCCCGATATTTTTCATTTCTTAAAATACTGGCGACCGTGCTGCCATACCATTTTTCTTTGCCTGTAGGCGAGAGAATGTTTTCTTCTTCGAGCCTTCTTGCGATGCCATACGGTGTCATACCTTTCATGAACAATTGGTAGATATAGCGCACAATCTTCGCTTCCTCCGGCACAATCTCCGGCAGTCCGTTTTCGCCTTTCTTAAAGCCCAGAACGCTCTTGTAGGGCATCATGACCTTGCCGTCGG
>JBMNTR010000005.1:0-149344 GCA_050945835.1 Christensenellales bacterium
ATGCTATCTTGTCAAGGCACCGCACCTCAATTAAGAAATAATGCACACCCCTAAAAACTTTTGAACACCCCTAAGCAGTAACCTTTTTACAATCGTTAAATTGTATCAATTTCGATATTATCATTTCTGTATGGCTAAGTTCAGCGCCATTTCAGCTTTTGTGGATTCGATCATCCCTGTATGAATATCATTGTCCAGCCCCGTCAGCAACCCGGCTGAATCCGTTCTGTCTGCGGCCTCTGTGCTCAACGCCTCCTGCACGGCGTCCTTGAGCACATCGGAAAAAGCCGTTTCCGTCGTCTTTTGCACATCCCGCGTGCCCTCCATCGACGGGCGAATCCCGGTTAAGTTTTCGATCTGCACCATCCTTCACCCCTTGTCCATATTTTTACAGCTTATTTGCCTATTTCCATCGCTTTCATGCCCATGCTCTTAATGGCATTTAACGCGGTTACATTCGCTTCGTAAGCTCTGGTCGCGGCCATTAAGTCCACCAGTTCCGTCGCCTCGTCCACATTGGGATAGGCCACATAGCCTTCTTCGTCTGCATCCGGATGATCCGGGTCGTATTCGATCTTGAAATCCGACATATCCGTGGCAATGGAGGAAACCTTCACCCCCCGGCCCGCGGGCGCGGACTTAAGCGTATTCGTCTTCGCCCTTTTTAAGTAATGTGCGAAGGATGTGTCCTGCTGCTCGGAAAACACAGCCACCCGGCGCCTGTATGTTTCACCGTCTGCCGTGCGTGTGGTGGCGGCATTCGCCAGATTCTGGCTGATGATATCCATGCGCAGCCTTTGCGCGGTCAATCCCGAAGCGCAGATATCGAAAGAAGCGTTGAAACCCATCGTTTACTTCCCTTCCCTGATCGCCATGCGCAGCCGTCTGAACTCGCCGTTGAGCTTTTCGATCAGATTGTTGTAGTAGATCTGGTTTTTAGCCAGTTGTGCGTTTTGGTAATCGATATCGACATTGTTGCCGTCCATCCGCTGGGTAGTGGAGGTGTTTTTAACGACCACCGCTTCCACTTCTTCGCCCCCGCCTGTGAATTCCAGGTGCTTGCTGTGCGTTCTCTTCGCCGCAATCGCGCCTTGCTCCTGCCGCTCTTTTTGCAGCAGGTTTTCAAATTCCACAGAGGAGCTTTTGAAATTGGGCGTTTCGGCGTTTGCGATGTTGTTGGCGATCACCTGTTCGCGCAGCGCCGACGCGTCCAGCGCTTTTTGAAAGGCATCGGTATGATTGAATATTTTGCTGAACAAAATGTCACTCCCCTTCCTGTGGGCTGTCCATGAACAGCTCGGCATAATACAAAACCTTTGACACATAGCCCCGCACGCTGCCGCTGATCTTCGTGTATTCATACGCGTCGTCCGCGTCGGTGATGTTTAGCGCCTGAATACGGGCAGGCCCCGTGTTATAAGCGGCCAGCGCCAGCCTCAAATCGCCAAACTGCTCTAAAAGCTGGGATAAGCATTTTGCGCCGCCGAATATGTTTTGCTGCGGGTCAAACGGATTCGTGACGCCCATAGACGCGGACGTAGACGGCATCAACTGCATCAGGCCCTGCGCACCCGCACTGGAAACGGCCTGCGCGTCAAAATTCGATTCACAATAGATGATGGCTTTGATCAGCGCCGGATCCATGCCGTAAGACTGCGCCGCTTCTATGATAAGGTCGTCGTATTCCGCTGTGCCAATCTGGCCCGAGCCTTCCGAGCCCGCTAAAAAATATGGTGCGGACGGCGTGTCCACAGCCATAGATTCCGATTGCTCCGTTGAAAGGGGTTTTGCGCTCTGCGATGCCGGCTCGGATAGATGCGACGAAAGGATCCGCCCGAAGGCAGAACAAGCGTGTACACCTGTCCTTGCGGCGATTCCGTCCAGTTTTGTCTGGATCAGGCTCAGCTTAGATTGATAGATCTCGTTGATAAAGCTCATGTTTCATCCTCTTTCATCACCGCTTTACCTTTTTTGACAAAATAAACCAAATCTTGCCATAGTATATCATAGGTTGAATCCCCCGTTCAACCAAATAAACGGTAAACCGGCAAAAAATACTGCCTTAAAACGTAGATATCTCTTTGTGCTATTTTTTAGAAAAGCCGTCCAGCCATTTATAGATCGCCCTGGGGATCCCATCCAGCGGCAGCTGTTCTTTCACAGCGCCCAGATCCCACGCAACCTTGGGCATGCCGTAGATGACGGAGCTGGCCTCGTCCTGCCCGATGGTCATCGCACCTTTTTCGCGCATCTCAAGCAACCCCTTTGCCCCGTCGCCGCCCATGCCCGTGAGCAGAATGCCCAGCGCATTTTGCCCGCACACCTTGGCCATCGATTGGAACAATGTATCTACAGACGGGCAATGCCCGCTGTTCTTTTCGCCCTTATAGACCCGCACACCAAATTTACCACCCCGCTTGAGCACTTCCATCTGGAAATCCCCCGGCGCAACCAGCGCCCTTCCGGGCAGGATTTCGTCGCCATCCACAGCCTCTTTCACCTCCATCGGGCAGGTGTTGTTCAGCCGCTGCGCATAGAGGTTGGTAAACACAGGCGGCATATGCTGCACGATGACAATGCCCGGCAAATCCCGCTTCATCTCCTTGAGAAGCTGATAGATGGCCTCTGTGCCGCCGGTGGAAGCGCCGATGCCTATTATGGGCTGATCCGGCCGCTTCGTGCCGGATAGGGCATTGTTTCCGGCCAGCGGCTTTTTGTGCCGCCCCACCCTGGCAATGGAGGCTATTTTGATCTTAACGATCAGCTCCGCAATAAACGCATGGCGCCGGGCGGTGCTTGAAAGGTCGGTCTTGTTGATAAAATCAACCGCGCCGGCCTCTATGGCGTCGAATACCAGCCCGCTTGCGGAACTGACCACCAGCACGGGCAGCGGGTGCTGCGGCATGAACTTCTTTAAAAACTCGATGCCGTTCATCTTGGGCATTTCGATGTCCAGCGTCATCACATCCGGCTTCAGCTTGATGAGCTTGTCGCTCGCTTCATAAGCATCGGCCGCCGTACCTACGACTTGTAAATCCTTATCCGCCGCGATGGCTTCGCTCAAAAACTCACGCATAAACAACGAATCATCCACGATGAGCACCCGCAATTTTTTTCTCGCCATAATACCTCCAGGCCTTACACTTTTCTATGGACAGACGGCATCACATACTGATAGCCTGTCGCGGCGCGATCGATCGATTCCGATTGCCCAATGATCAGGTACCCGCCCGTTTCCATCATATCATAGAATTTCCTGATCAAATGTCTCTTTGTCTCCTGATCAAAATAGATCATGACATTGCGGCAGAATATGACATGGAATTTCTTCTTAAATGGAAAGTGCGCGTCCATCAGATTGAATCGTCTGAAGATCACCTCCTTTTTCAGCCGTTCCTTGGTTTGCCATCGGTCATCCTTCAGCCTTGTGAAATAATTGAATTTCCACATCTTTGGGACTTTCTTCAGCGATTCGTCCGTGTAAATCCCCTGCCGCGCCTGGTTGAGCACCTTTTCGGATATGTCTGTGGCTAAAATTCTCTTGTCCCATAGCGCCCGTTCGTCGCCGAAAAACTCATCGTTGAGCATGGCCAGCGTGTAGGCTTCCTCGCCCGTCGAGCAGCCGGCGCTCCACACGCGTATGTCCCTTGCGTGCAGATTGGCACGCAGCTGTGGGAGTATGGTGGTTTTATAGAATTCAAAATGATCCCATTCCCGCATAAAATAGGAATAGTTGGTGGTCAAATAATTGATGATGCGGTCCACCTCTTTGCCCGATTGATCGCGAAACAGCTCCTCCAGATATTCGGTATAGCCCGTGTAGCCGTTGCTGAGCAGGTAGTTGTTCAAGCGCCCCTCGATCAACGTGCGTTTTTTTGTAAGGTTGATGCCGAAATTCCTTTTTATATAATCCGTCAGCCGGTAAAACTCCTGATCTTTGATTCTGATCATCGATTCCAAGCCATCCTCCTAACCATCGTTCACAGCGCGCTACTGCGTAAATCTGGCGTGTCCCGGGCCCCCTTTCGCCCATATGCCAGAGAGACGTGTGCGCATCAGCCAAGCTCCCCTATGACGCCCGCCTGCTCGTTTTGAAAGATGCGGCCGCAATCCAAAAGCAGCTTGACTTCGTCTTTGACTTTCCCGATGTTTTCAATATAGTAATGCTGCGTGTCTTTTCCATAGTTGGGCGGCGGTATGGTATCCTCCTCGCTGATGGTGATCACTTCTTCCACATGATCGACAATCAAGCCGCCGGATAGGTTGTCCACCTCCACGATGATCACACAGGTTCTGTCGTCATATTCCACGGGTTCCTTCTGAAACTTGAGCCGCATATCGATCAACGGGATGATTTTCCCGCGCAAGTTGATGACACCCTTCATGTAGTCGTGCGCCCGCGGCATGCGTGTGATGGGCTGTATACCCACGATTTCCGTTACAAAGCGTATCGCGATACCAAACACCTCTTCCCCGAGCATGAATGTCAAATACCGCCCGTGCTGCGTGTCTTGCGCATCTGCCTGCCGTTCTAGTTGCCGCATATCCAATATCACATCCCCCTTTTTGCTTTATACAAACCCCGTTCATCCCGATGGACGCTATTCTACATGCCTCACAGCAGGCCGCTCGTTCCGGTACCGCGTCCGCCGTTTTGCCCGCGAAGGCTACATGAACATATCCACGAGCAATCCCCTGATGTCGTCTACGATTTCCAATGTGCGTATATTGTCCGCCTCCTCCTCGAGTATGGCCGCGGCCAATTCGTCCAGCTTGCTGTTGACTTTGCGGATCACAGCAAAAATCTTATGCCGGCCGCGCGCGTCAAACTTATTCATCTTGCAAAACAAATAGGAGTTGCTTGCGGTTTCATTGAGCAGCTCCGTTATAAGTTCACGATATTTTTGATATTCGGCTAAGTCGACCCGTTTGCTGACGATTTCCCCCTGCTGATAAATCCGCTGTGTCAGGTCTTTGATATGCTCTTCATATTCAGCCGCATTGACTTCGCTGAGCTGCCGGTGGAAGCTCTGGTTAAACCCGCTGCTGCTCTTCTTTTCTTCCGTCGGGGCAAGCCTGCTGGTATCCCGCGGTATTTTGTTGACATCTTTTATCCGCATAAGCCACAACCACCCCCAATAGGCAAAACCGGCGAATGGATCGCTATTTCTTTTTGTCAAAATATACGCCGTCGTTCCATGTCATCGAGTAGGGATTGACATAGGAATTCAGGCGCCTGTTCGATTGGCGCATATTCTTCACATTTTTTCTGTATTGGGCGATCTTGTCGCCGGCTATGCGCTCGCTCTGCTCCTGTATCGCTTTGATCTCGTATAGAAGGCTCTCTATTTCCCTGCTCACAGCATCCAGCCCCAGGCTTGCAACATCGATATGCACGCCCTGTGCGATGATCTGCTTCATGAGGCCGTCATATTCCGATTCAAGCACATCGATCTTTTTTGCAAGCTGCTCCCAGTGTTTCATGGTCTCGATCAACTGCTCAATTTCATCCGTCTCAAGCTGTTGTTTTTCCAGACTCATGATGTCCAGCATGCTCAAAAGGTGGTCGCGCTTCTGTATCCTGTTTTCCTTCAGCTCGAGCAGTTTCGGTTCCATCTATTCCTCCAGCACCGCATACCCTTTTGCCGCGTCCGTAATCTGGCTCCACGCCTGACGCAAGTCGGCGAGTATGCCCACAACACCGTCGATCCGGTCTGCGTCTTTCTCTAGGTTGATTTCTATAACCTCTTGCAGCAGAAAGTCATAGAGCTCCATCAGATCCTGCGCGATGGGGTACTCTAAATTCAGACAGTTTACCAGCTCAAGTATGATTTTCTGCGCTTTGCCCAAGCATTCGTGCGCAAGAGCGGGCTTGTTCTGTCCGATGGCGATCTTCGCTTTCTTCATCTGCTTCACACAGCCATCATAGAGCATCACGATCAACTCAACAGGGTTCGCCGTTAAAACACCCTGCTGCACATACTTATTTTGTGCTTGCGCTGCCGCATACATATTCTTGTGACACCTCCGTTAATCCACACATCGATTCTTCGTTTTATTGATTCAACTGCCCGAGCATCGCACTGATCCAGCTTGTCTGGCTGTTTAAGGAAGACAAAGCCGCTTCCATCGCCGTAAACTGGCTCCAATACCGCTCCTCACGCGTATAGATCCAATCCTGCAGCTCCGCCAAGCGGTCCTTTGCCGTGTTCAACGAACGCGTATTGGCGGGCAGAGCCTGCTCGTTGATAGACTTGGTGCAGACCGTCATCGCGTCATACAGCCGGGTCATCAGCCCGGACTCCCGATAGACGGTGGCCGGATCCTGCGCGCTGCTGGACGCCATAAAGAGATTCGTCACCGCATCCGGATCGTTTTCCAGCGCCTGACGCAGCGCATAGCGGTCGAGCTCGATCTTGCCCGCGCCGTCGAGTATATCTTGGAAATTCGAGGAGGTTTTCAGCCCGACATCGGCAGCGCTCTTGTTTGCGGATTCCACCACATCATAGAATGCGCCCCTCAAGCTGCTCAACAGGCTGCTGACATACGTATCGTTGCGCAAGAGGCCGCTTTTGGCTTCTTTTTCCCAGTTTTCAATCTCCGCATCGCTTAAAGACGCGCGCTCCTCCTCGGTAAGCGGCGCGTAGCTGCGGTTTACTTTTTCATTCAACAGGCTCTGCAGACCGCTCACCAGCTCGTTGTACGCATCCACAAACGCTGAAAGCTTATCCAGCGTCGCGTCGATATCGCGCTCGATGCTGAACAGCATCTCGGTATCCGATGTGCCGTTGAGCGTGTAGCTGATCCCGTCGATGGTGAAGCTGTTGGTGGAGCGCTCCACCTCGATGCCGTTGATGGTGAGCTTCGCGTTTTTGCCTGTATAGGTGCCCGTCTCAATGCCCAGCGCCCCGGGCGCACCCTCCCCTTCGCCAAACAGATTGCCCATCAGATTGCCTATGATGAGCGAGCTGTCCGCTCCGGTGGCTTTTTCTGTGAAGGTAAAGCTCTGCGTCAGGCTGCTCCAGGCCATTTTCACGCCTGTCTTGTCGTATTGGTTGTTCACCGCGTTCACCATGTCGTTCAGCGTGCTGTCTTCTGTAAACGTAAACCCCACGCCGTTGATGGAAAAGGCGGCAAATCCGTTTTCGAAGGCGAGGGGGTTTGCAAATTGGGCGTCTTTGAGCTTGGTATCCAGTGAGACGCCGTCTTTTTGATCGGTGAATATTTTAAGCCCCGAAGCCTTGGCCGCCTCGGCGAGCTGTGAGACCTGATTGATGCGCACCACACCGGCCTGCGCCTGTGCGTTTGCGCTGACCTTGACTTTGCCCGTATCGTTGAGCGATTCGGTGCGGAAAATATTATAAGCGGAAGATGAGAAGACGTTTTGATCGGAAAGCGCGCTCATATACGTTTCCCTGAAGGTTTTCAGCTTCAGGTTGATATCCCTGTACGCATCCTCTTTCCATTCTATTTTCGTGGTCGCCTTGTACTGCTTATCGACCTTTAGCTGGTCGATATACAGCATACTCTTGACCACAGCCTCCGTATCGAACCCGGACTGCAGCCCGGTGAGCCTCAGCGTGCTCCGGTTTAAAGAACTGATAGACATCAAGCCCACGCTCCTTCATTAAAAAAGTTGCTGTTATACTTATCGTGAAATAGCAAGCCCTACTTTAACGCCTGCGCAAAATAATTGCGCATACGCCTATGCATGCACGTAATACTTCACATGCGGCAGGCTCGCTTCGCCGTATATTCGGCTGATGGGCGCGTATGCATACCGCTGCGCGCCGGCCTGCGCGATGGTAACGCCCCTTTGCGGATCGTATGCCCCGTCTTCGGAGGGGCACACCACCTGCGCATGGGTGGAGCCATTATGTTTAAAAATAGTCACCGCGGGCATGCCCTGGTTTGCGCACATCTGCGCCTGTTCCGCCGTGGCCTCATGCCAGCCGTACGATGGCCCATAGGCGGCCAGCCAGTCGTAAATCCGGCTTGCGTTCATCTCGTATGCGCCTTTTGTGTCCGGATAACGGCGCGGCTCGCCCGTGATCGGGTCCGTGTAGTGCGGGATCTCAGCGCCCATAGCCAGCGTAACATCCCACATGAATATGTTGCAGTAGGTCTCGTTCTTGCCCTGCCGGCCGTTTTGATAGCGCACGTTTGTCTCTACATCAAACTGATCGATCACCGCGCGGTACAGCTCTGCGCTGCGGTCACCCTCGTCGCTGCGCACGCCGGGGTTTACAGGTATGCCCGCGTTATACGGCATGATTTCTCCGGATGTCCCCGGAGCGATCAACGCATCCGCCTTGTTGAGCACATCGCTGGAAAAGCTGCCCGAATGGTTGGTGAGCAGCTCCAGCCTGAGCTGTTCTTTGTCGTCGGATTGCAGCCCGGTAAACGCCTTCATCAGACTCGCCATCACCAGCGTGAGCGCTTCCGAGGAACCCGACGTGTTGGTGCTCATCATCATGCACATCAGCATCAGCAGGTCTTTTGCGCTCATATCGCCCGAAGCGATGTCGGATGGGTCCATGCCCATCAGGTAAGCGCCGTCCGAAAGGAGGCTGTCCGCCGCGGCCGACGACGTATCTTCGCTTTGCGATGTGGCGGATGCGATCATCCGGCCGGCCAGCAGGGACGCAAAAGAAGTGCTTTTGCCTGCTGAATCCGGCTGCGCCGGTCTTTGCACGGCGGTGTTTTGCCGCGTAGCCTCTATGGGCTGTTCCAAACGGATATCCTTCATGTTCCACCCCTTGTTTCGATCTGGTTATTCCTCTATAGAGCCCGCATCATTCAGCCCAAAGCGCTGCCGCCTGCTGCCGTCCAGCCGGGACACAAACACCATCACCTGCGCCACAGCCTGATACAGCTCTTGCGGTATATCGTCGCCCAGCCCCAGTTTGCGCAATGCGCTGGAAAGCGCTTCGTCCTGCAACACCGCGACATCATGCACTTCTGCTTCGCGCAGTATGTTTTGGGCGAGAAGCCCCTGCCCGATGGCCACCACACGGGGCGCGTCGTCCTGCGTTGCGTCATATTTCAGTGCGGCCGCATGCAGCGGCTCTTCTTTTTTGTTGTGTGGATCTTTCATATTCTGTAATCCAAACGAGCCTCGCGCTTCGTCATTGATGCGAGCAGCGCTTCTTGCGCATTCGCAGGCGTGATGCGTTCTTTCAGCTCTTTTACCTCGGTGTGCGTGAGCGTGTAGTCCAGCTCTTTAAGCGGCTTGTACAATTCTTTTGCGCGGTCCTTAAAAAGCTGCACGGCGTTTGGCTCTTCTATTGTGAACACGAGGGACAGATTGCGCCGCTGCACACGCATCAGCGTCTCCACCCGCCCGAAGTGCATGGTGTTGAGCGCCAATAGGATGGCCGTATCCTGCGGATCCACCCCTTTGCCTTTTTTTCTGTTCTTGAATATATAGAGTTCGGCCGTGTCGTTCTGCTGGTGATGGTGTATAGGGATATGCAGGCACACGAAACGGTCGATATCCTGTATGAGCTGTGTCTGCGCCGTAAGCTGCGTGAGCTTGTCCGGCACAGCACCCCGGCTGCCGCTGTGCAGCGCATCCTTGATCAGTTTCAGATTCGTATGCGTGTGTGCCATGGCGCGCTTCAGTTTCGCGCCGTCTAGCTGCGCGTCCAGCTCTAAGAACAATTCGAGCAGCTTTTCGGGCAAGCCTTGCGCGCGCGAAACACGGGCTGTCTGTGCCGCGCCGGGCTGTATATCGTTTGTTTCGACCGCTTCTGTGTGCTGCGGCCTCTGCGCCGCCGTTTGAAGAGCGCGGCCCTGCCCTAGCGCCGCCGGCATCCCTTGTGCGTGCTGTTCGTGCAGCACAGCCTCGTCTTGGGGTGTTGACAGCGCCGCCGCTGCCGGTTGCGGTGTCGTGCCCTGCGGCCCGCCGCCATGTTGCGCCGCGGGCGTTGGTTGTGCTGTGGGCGTTGGTTGTGCTGTGGACGTTGGATGCGCGTAAGCCGCCGGTCTTGCTGTGCCGTGGTGTATGGGCGGCTGCTCTTCGTTTTTGATCGTTTGCGGGCATGGTGCCGCATCCGGAGCAGGAGGTCGTGCGCTGCGGGTCACCGCATCACCCTGCGCCGCGGAGTCGCCCGCACGCTGAGCAGCCTCCGCCGCCAGTTCATACAGCAGCGTTCCCGCCGTCTCTCCCTGTTTAAGCGCTTCATACGCTTTTATATTCGCTTCATCCGGTGTGATCCGGTTGACCGCGAAGAAGAAAGCATCCTTTACACCCAGCCCCTGCTGCTGCACCAGCCGCATGGCCTGCTGAAAGGTTTCGGGCACCCAGCGCACGCCCATACGGTCAAACAGACCCAGCATGGTCTTCGCCGCCGGGTTTTCCTGCAGCCCAAGGCTCGACAAAAACGCCTGCTGCCTTGCCGGCACCTTTGCCTCCATGTCCCGCACCACCCCGAGCACCTGCATGCTCAGCCGGTCGCCTTCCTTTGCTGTGACCATCAGCTCCACCTCGTCGTTTACGAGCAGCGTCTCGGTTGAAGACAGCCTGGCCCTGAGCAGACTGCCGTCTTCACATCGAAGGATCACGCCTTCCCCGTCGCTTGCGGCCACGGTGGCTCTGATCACTTCGCCTTTTTGCAGCAAAAGCGGGGTTTTGTCCGCCTGCGCGCCGGACTGCGTTTTTTTTGCCACGCCGGCTGCTTCGGTTTGTTCGATCTTCATGATGCCCCCTGTTTGCCTATCCTATCATTGCGTTTACTGTAAAATCAACATGAAACCCGTCTTTTGGCCGGTTTTTTGTGCGGCCGGCAGGCGGGTATAGGATCTTTTCGTTATAATTTTTATCGGATAATTTCGGAAAAGATTAACCTTTTGCAAAAATTAACGATATAGATTATATGATATGCTTTCAAACGCCGAACAGGCGGTTTTTTCGGTTCGCTTAAAATAACAGTATACAGCAGGACAAAACGTTTTCAAGGGAGATTCTATGTTTAATCTAAACCATCTGAATGAAAGCCAGCTTAACTTTTTTCAGGAAATCGAGAATATCGGCGCAAGCCATGCGGCGACAGCGCTGTCCGCACTGCTGGATCGTCCCATACTCGTGCGGGTATCCAACGCCCGATTTTGTGAGTTTTCAAACATCGCCGATATTTTAAAAGGCCCTGAAAATCTCGTGGTCAGCCTGCTCGTGGAAATGGCGGGCGATTTAAGCGGTTATATACTGCTGATATTAGACGCGCAGGACGCAAAAGACCTGAGCGCTTCCGTCATACAGACCATGGGTCTTGACCTTGAAGAAACGACGGAGTTCTTAACAAACATGCAGCAGTCGGCGTTGCTGGAAGTGGCCAACATACTTTCCGGTTCCTATTTAACAGCGCTCTCCTCCCTAACCGGGCTGCGTACCGAAAGCTCCATCCCCAGGCTTGCCATCGACATGGCGGGCGCCATCATGAATCTGCCCGCCGTCACCTATGGCGAATATGGCGATGTCGTGCTGTTTTTGGAAACAGCCTTTCAGGATCGGGACCGATGCTTTGCGGGCCATTTTTTCCTGGTGCCGGATGTCCTTTCGTTTTCAATACTGCTAAAGACGATGGGAATTGAATAGTATGGAGAATGCAATCATAGGCATTGGGGATTTAAGCGTTGCGCATGCGCCCGGCACCCTGACCACGCTCGGGCTTGGCTCCTGTGTCGGCCTTATTCTATATGACCGGTTTAAAAGAATCGGCGGCATGGCGCATATCATGCTGCCTAAAGCGCCCGCGGGCGCGTCTTTGAAGCATCCGGCAAAATATGCGGACACCGGCTTGGACGAGCTGCTCAAAAGCATGGTCACAGCAGGTGCAAATCCAAGGCTTTTAACCGCCAAGCTGGCGGGCGGCGCGCATATGTTCTCCTCTTCCATGGACAACGATATCATGAAGGTGGGGCAGCGCAATATCGAAATCTGCCGATGGTTGCTGCAAAAGCACTCCATCGCCATACTCGCGGAGGAAACAGGCGGCACAGTCGGGCGGACCATCAAGCTTGATTGTGAAACGGGCCTGTTGCATGTGCGCACGGTTTGGCCCAAAAAAGAATGGGCGATCTGACGCGCCGCGGCGGATAATCCTTTCCTCATTCAATGGGCGTGAGATATGTTTTTTATACGATTTGTGTTCATCGATTAACAATATTTAGGAGGTTTCATCCATTATGAAGAAGGTTCTCGTGGTAGATGATGCGACATTCATGCGTGTCTCTATCAAAAACATGCTGGCCAAGAATGGCTACGAGGTCGTGGGCGAAGCGGAAAACGGCGATACAGCGATACAAAAATACAAGGAGCTTTCGCCGGATATCGTGACCATGGATATCACCATGCCCGAAAAGGACGGCCTAGCCAGCTTAAAGGAGATCCTGGCCTTTGACCCCGGCGCCAATGTCATCATGGTTTCCGCCATGGGTCAGGAAAGCATGGTCAGGGAAGCGATCATATCCGGCGCAAAAGGGTTTATCGTGAAGCCCTTCAAGGAAGACGTCATCATCAACGCGAT
Source organism: Christensenellales bacterium (assembly GCA_050945835.1). Taxonomy (GTDB): domain Bacteria; phylum Bacillota; class Clostridia; order Christensenellales; family JBMNTQ01; genus JBMNTR01. Next base: position 12,528 of record JBMNTR010000005.1, read on the forward strand.
CAACAATATGTCCTGATTCCAAAGCTTCGGGCGCGCAAAGAGCGCACAGGCTGAGCGCATGACGTCAAATTACAACATGGAAACGGGGTAATGGCATATGTCTGAAACAGATTCTTTACTGGAAGTCTATATATACGAAAATCTCCAATTGCTCGAGCAGCTGGATGCCCTGATTTTAGCGGCGGAAAGGAGCGGCGCGCTGAACGGGGACCAGGTCAGCTCCATCTTCCGTATTCTGCACACCATCAAAGGCTCGTCCGCCATGATGAATTTCGACGGGCTCACAAGATTGTCTCATGCGCTGGAGGATTTGTTTGGTTATATCCGGGATCACATCGATTCGCCGACATATGACCATAAACAGATCTGTGATCTGGTGTTTTCCGCAGCGGATTTTATAAGGAACGAAATCGAAAGCCTGCAGGCGGGCAAGCAGCTGCAAGCGGATCCGAAAGAACTGCTCCATGAAATATCGGTGTGTTATAAAGGGCTCAAAGGCGACGATGCAGCGGCTCAAACACCCGTGTCCCCATCGCCGCCGCCAGCCGCTTCAAATGCGTCTGACAAAGGGAGCTTCTATCGGGGTGTGATCCGGTTTGAACCGGAGTGCAAGATGGAAAATGTGCGTGCGTTTGGCATTGTGAAATCCGTGGAGCCGTTGTGCCATCGCATTGCAACAACGCCCGAGGATCTTTTAAAGGATCACACGGACGACGAGATCATCGCCCATGGCTTTTACATCTACATGCAATCCGAAGCGCCGGCTGCGGAGCTGCGTGCAAAAATCGCGGATAATTTCTTCATCAGCACTCTCCAATTCGAAGAACTGGATTCCATCGCGGGCACACCCTTGGACCAGCGCACACAGGAAGCCTCCTCCGACACCGGTACACAGGCAGTCGCGCCGACACAGGTTCATAACTATATGAGCGTCCGGCTGGACAAGCTGGACAAGCTCATGGATCTGGTGGGCGAGATCGTAACGACTGAAATGACAGTCGTCAAAAATCCGGATCTCGCCGGGCTACAGCTCGAATCCTTCTCAAAAGCGGCCCACCAGCTTCGCAAGCTGACGGACGAATTGCAGGACACCGTGATGTCCATCCGCATGATCCCCATATCCGCCACCTTCCATAAGCTGGAGCGCGTGGTGCGCAATATGTGCAAAAAAACAGGCAAGCTGGTGGAGCTCGTTATCATCGGGGAAGACACCGAGATGGACAAAAACGTGATCGATAATCTGTCCGACCCGTTGATGCACATCATACGCAATTCCGTGGATCACGGTATTGAAGAGCCGGAAATCCGCAAGCAGACGGGCAAGAACCCCACCGGCAAGATCATACTGGAAGCGCGCAATATCGGCGGTGATGTGCTCATACTCGTGTCGGACGACGGCAAAGGGTTAAACCGCGATGTGCTGCTGCAAAGAGGCATCGACAAGGGGCTGGTCAAAAAAGCGGCGGACGAGATCTCGGACAAAGAGGTCTTCGGGCTGATCTTTGCGCCCGGCTTCTCCACCAACGACGCTGTGACCGAATTCAGCGGCCGCGGCGTGGGCATGGATGTGGTCGCGAAGAATATCCAGCAGATGGGCGGCTCCGTTATGGTGGACAGCGAGCCGGGTCAAGGCATGACCGTGCAGCTGCGCATCCCGCTGACGCTGGCCATCATAGAGGGCATGCAGATCTCGGTAAATCACACGATATTCATACTGCCGCTGCTCAATATACGCGAATCCTTTAAGCCCAAGCCCAAGGACGTGTTCGCCGACCCGGACGGCAACGAGATGATACTCATACGGAAGCAGTGCTATCCGGTGTGCCGGCTGCACCGCGTGCTGGGCATCGAGCCTGCAGCCTCCAAATTTGAAGACGGCATACTCGTGCTCATTGAAAGCGCCAAGGGATCCTATTGCCTGTTTGTGGATGAGCTGATCGGCGAGCAGCAGACCGTCGTCAAGCCGATTCCCGCCTACATCGCCCGCTATCCCGAATGGCATCGGGGTATCGCGGGGTGCAGTGTGATGGGGGACGGCAGTGTCAGCCTGATACTGGATATCAACGCACTCACCGAATAATGTGTTTCGGTTGACGAAGTAATAAAAGAGCGCCCGCAGGCGCTCTTTTATTTACTAAAGCCATGCTTAGACCGGTCTTCTTGCACCGTAAGCCGGCAGCGTATGCTGTGCTGCGGGCAGTTCCTGATCGGAAAGAACACGCTTTACGGTCACGTTTAGATAGGCGTAGTCCCTGAACAGATCACCGACCTCGCCATTCCTTATCAGCTGCACAACCGGACGCAGGCTGTTCGCGCTGCACAGCACCTTGGCAATCTCCCCGTTGGAAAGCTCCACAAGGCTGCCCACCGGATACAGCTCCAGCCTTTGCAGCAACGCCGTCACCATGCCGTAGTCAAACGCCGTGCCGGCGTTGGCCATGATGTATTCGATCGCCTCTCCGGGCGCTATAGGCAGCCGATACGGGCGCATGGATGTCAACGCGTCGTATACGTCCGCCACCGAAATGATGCGGCTCACCAGGGGGATTTCTTCTCCTTTGAGTCCGTTTGGATAGCCTGTGCCGTCGTAGCGCTCATGATGAAACAATACGGCCCGTCTGGCTTGCTCATCACCGATGGCATACTTGGTCAGATACCGATAACCCTCCAGCGCATGCTGTCTCACCAGCCAAAGCTCGTGCGTGTCCAGCTTGGTGGGTTTGTTGAGCACCTCGACGGGTATGGCTGTCTTTCCGATGTCGTGCATCATCGCGCAGTTGCCCAATAAGTTGAGCTGGTCTTTTGAGAGCCCCAGCCTCTGCCCCATGGCGATGCTCAGCACCGCCACGCTCAAAGAATGATGATAGGTGTATTCGTCGTAGCTCTTTAAGTCGGCAATATTGATCAATGTACACTGATCCATCAGCAAAGAGTTGACCAGCTGTTCCACCACAGCGTCCATCTGTTTGATGGTTTGAACAACGTTTTTGTGGGTCTCCTCACTCCCTTGCGACGCAAGGAAGATGGATTCCAAATTTTTGAGCGCTTCCTTTTTCAGCTTCTTTGAAACGACCGGCTTTTTCCTGACCTCCGGGAAAATGGTTTTGCAGCCTCTTGCTTCTTCGCTCACAATACGCACCTCGGCGATTCCGTGTTCTTTTAACCGCCGAATCATATTTTCGGATAGAACGGTGCCCTTTAACAGTATGGGGACAATGCTGTGGTCCTCCGTATACAGGGGTTCCGCCAGCTCCATCCCCGGGTATAGATTTTCTATGAGCACAACTCTCATGATGCAACCTCCATGCACATACCTCTATCATACAATATCGGTATTAATGAAACATTATGAAGCCCTCTTTTCCTTATTTTATGTAAATATGCTCCTCGCATCACGCCCAATGCGGCTTTATATGCGATTATTTTAACGTTTAGCCTTGCTCAAAATCATAAAAAGAAATATACTGATGCAAGCAAAATCTCTATTCGGGAAGGAGCCGCATATGCAAAGCACCTCCTCACAGACCATCTATTGTGTGGAAGACGAAGCTAATATCCGCGATTTGATCGTTTACGCGCTCAAGGCAAACGGTTTCGATGCGCATGGCTTCTGCGCCGCACGCCCTTTTTTTGACGCATTGCAGCACAAGCTGCCCGATCTGGTGCTCTTAGACATCATGCTGCCCGGGGAGGACGGCTTGAGCGCGCTCAGGAAATTGAAAGAAAATCCCGACACACAGCACATCTGCGTGATCATGCTCACCGCGAAAACCGCTGAATACGACAGAGTCGTCGGTCTGGACACGGGCGCCGACGATTACATCACCAAGCCTTTCGGGGTGATGGAAATGATCGCGCGTGTGAAAGCGGTGCTGCGCCGCACCTCGGAGACACAGAACGGTCCCGTGCTGCTCTTGGGCGATATCGAGCTGAACACGGTACACTATACCGTACACGCGCAAGGCCGAAAGATCGCGCTTACCCACAAGGAGTTCATGCTTTTGCGCTTTTTGCTGCAAAATTTGGGCATCGCCCTCACACGTGAAAAAATATTGGCCGATGTGTGGGGTTATGATTTTGAAGGCGAAAGCCGCACGGTGGATATGCATATCAAAACCCTGCGCCAAAAGCTGGGAGAGGCGGGGGCGCGCATACAAACGGTGCGCGGTGTAGGCTATAGGATGGCAAACTAGCCTGTTGATATAAAACTTTTAAATGAACTTGACAATGGGCTTATATGCTGTATAATAGAATAAATATTCATATATTCGGATATTTATTCTATTCAAAAGGAGAGCTTTCATGTACCGCGTTTTTATAGACGGAAAAGTAGGCACCACCGGGCTGCGCATCAGCGAGCGTATGCACGCGCGCGGCGATGTCGAGCTGATCACGCTGCCCGATGAGCAGCGCAAGGACAGCTTTGCAAGGCGCACGTGCATCAACAGCTCCGACGTCACCTTCCTCTGCCTGCCCGACGACGCGGCACGCGAAGCCGCCCGCATGGCGGACCCTTTTGTGCGTGTGATCGACGCGAGCACGGCGCACCGCACACAGCAGGGCTGGAGCTACGGGCTGCCGGAATTGTCTTCTGCGCATGCGCAGGCGGTGCAAAACAGCTTCCGTGTGGCCGTCCCCGGCTGCCACGCCAGCGGATTCGCGGCGCTGATATACCCGCTCGTTCACCACGGCATACTCGACTCCGCAGCGCCCTTGACCTGCTTTTCCCTGACAGGCTACAGCGGCGGCGGCAGGGCCATGATCGCGCAATATGAAGATCCGCAGCGCAGTGAGTCGTTCGACGCCCCGCGCCAATATGCGCTCTCGGGCCATCACAAGCACCTTGCGGAGATGCAGGCCACCAGCGGGCTGAGCCTCGCGCCTGCTCTGTATCCTGTTGTCGCCGGTTATTACAGCGGCATGGTGGTGAGCGTGCCTCTGCACGAGCGCTTTCTCACGCAAAAGCTGGGCAGAACCGCGCTTTATGAGCTGTATAAAAGCCACTACGCAAAGGCAAAGCTGATAGAAGTGCTCTCTGAGGCAGACGGTTTAGGCGACGGCTTCTTGAGCGCCAACGTGCTGGCCGGCCGCGATATCATGCAGCTCGCCGTCACGGGCACGGACGACAGGCCGATGCTCACGGCGCGCTTTGACAACCTGGGCAAAGGCGCTTCCGGCGCAGCAGTACAATGTATGAACCTGATGCTGGGCCTGGATGAAACCCTGGGCCTTCAACTATAAAGGAGCACGGCTATGAAAATAATACCGGGCGGCGTCTGCGCCGCAAAGGGATATAGGGCGGGCGGCATCTACTGCGGCATACGCAAAAATCCGCATAAGAAGGATTTAGCGCTCATCGTGAGCGAAAATGCAGCGAGTACGGCCAGTGTCTACACGCAAAACCTAGTGGTGGGCGCGCCTATTCTTGTCACCCGGCAAAACACGCAAAACGGCTATGCACAGGCTATATTCTGCAACAGCGGCAACGCCAACACCTGCAACGCAAACGGCGTTGAAATCGCAGAGCGTATGTGCGCACTCTTAGAGCAGCATTTGAACATCCCGCAGCACGACGTGATCGTCGCATCCACCGGCGTGATCGGCAAGCCCCTAGATATCGCGCCCATAGAGGCGGGCATGGGCCCTTTGTGCGCTTCTTTGGGCGCAGACAGCGACGCCGCAGCGCAGGCCATCATGACCACAGACACCCTTTTAAAGCAGTGCGCCGTGGAGTTCGAGCTTGGGGGTGTGCCCTGCCGCATCGGAGGCATCGCCAAAGGCTCCGGCATGATCCATCCCAACATGGCGACTTTGCTCAGCTTTCTCACCAGCGACGCGGCCATTTCACCGGCCATGCTGCAAAAAGCGCTGCAAACAGCCGTGGATGAGACGTTCAACATGGTGAGCATCGACGGGGACACCTCCACCAACGATATGGTGAGCATATTGTGCAACGCTCAGGCGCAAAACGCTGAGATCGTATGTGAAGATCAAGCGTTTCACACCTTCCTCAACGCACTGAAATATGTCTGTCTGACCCTTTCGCAGCTCATCGCCAAGGACGGCGAAGGCGCCACAAAGCTGCTCGAATGCCGCGTAGCGGGCGCTTCGGACATTCCAACCGCCAGAACGGTGGCCAAGAGCGTGATCTGCTCTTCCCTTTTCAAGGCCGCCATGTTCGGTGCGGACGCCAACTGGGGGCGTGTGCTCTGCGCCATCGGCTATTCGGGCGCACAGGTGGATGTGAATAAGATCGACGTAAGCTTCGCTTCGGCGGCAGGGCGCATCGACGTGTGCAAGAATGGCTCAGGCCTGCCCTTTGACGAAACGCTTGCCAAGCGTGTGCTCTCGCAGGACGAGATCGTCATCGATATCGCGCTCCACAGCGCAGACGCAAACGCAATTGCGTGGGGTTGTGATTTAACCTATGATTATGTGCGCATCAACGGCGATTACCGCAGCTGATTATGAAGACGGAGGAAAACACAATGACGCTTGACAACAACCAGCGCGCGAGCGTTTTAAACCAGGCGCTTCCCTACATACAGCGCTACAACGGCAAGGTCGTGGTCATCAAATACGGCGGCAACGCCATGGTGAACGAGCAGCTGATGGAAGCCGTGATGCGGGATATCGTATTTTTGTCTTTAATCGGCGTGCGGGTGGTGCTGGTGCATGGCGGCGGCCCGGAAATCACCGAAGTGATGGATAAGATGGGCAAGGAATCGGTGTTTATAGACGGGCTGCGCGTCACCGACGCACAGACGGCGCAGATCGTACAGATGGTGCTCAGCGGCAAGATCAACAAGAATCTGGTCAACCATCTCGAGCTGCTCGGGGGCAAAGCGGTGGGTCTGTGCGGCGTGGACAACCACATGATCAAAGCTAAAAAGCTCGACGATGTGCATGGCTTTGTGGGTGAGATCACACAGATCAACGCACAGCTTCTGTTCGATCTGCTGGATGCGGACTATGTGCCGGTGGTGTCCACCACCGGCTGCGATGATGAGGGCAACATCTACAACATCAACGCCGATACGGCGGCCGCAGCCATCGCGGGCGTGCTGAAAGCGGAAAGCTTCATATCGGTGACGGATACACCGGGGCTTTTGCGCGACAAGGATGACCCGGGCTCGCTGATCCCGGTGGTGCATGTCAGCGAAGCGCCGCAGTTGATGCGCGAAGGCGTGATCTCGGGCGGCATGATTCCCAAGGTGGAATGCTGCATCGAAGCGATCCGGCGGGGCGTGCATCGCGTGTTCATCATAGACGGGCGTGTGCCCCATTCCATTCTGATCGAGCTGATGACGAACGAAGGCATCGGCACGATGTTTGTGTAAGGAGGTCAATTCAGTGAAAACCATCAAAGAGCTGGATGCGCAGTATATCGCCAACACCTACGCCCGTTACGATCTGCTGCTCAAAAGCGGCAAAGGCTGCACGCTGTTCGACGATACGGGTAAAAAATACATCGATCTGGGCGCGGGCATCGCCGTGAACACCTTCGGCGCCGTGGACGACGCCTGGCGCGACGCTGTCATCGCGCAGCTTGTGCGCCTGCAGCATACCTCCAACCTCTATTACACACAACCGCAGGTGGAGTTGGCGCAAATGCTCTGTGAACGCACGGGCTTTTCCCGCGTGTTCTTCTCCAATTCGGGCGCTGAGGCCAACGAGTGTGCCATCAAGGCCGCACGCAAATATGCAAACGACCGCCATCACGGCGCGCGTGACAAGATCATCACGCTTCAGGGCAGCTTTCACGGGCGCACCGTCACCACGCTGTCCGCCACCGGACAGGCGGTGTTCCACACGGATTTCGGCCCGTTTACGCCGGGATTCTGCCATGTGGAGCCGGATGACTTAGATGCCGCGCTGCACGAGATGGACGACGCCTGCTGTGCGGTGATGATCGAGCTTGTGCAGGGCGAAGGCGGTGTGCGCCAGCTTGATTACGACTACGTACAGGCATTGGCAAAAGCGGCCAAAGAGCGCGACATACTGCTGATTGTGGACGAAGTGCAGACAGGCAACGGGCGCTGCGGCAGCTTGTATTGCTATATGCAGTATGATATTATGCCGGACATCATAAGCACAGCCAAGGGTTTAGCCGGCGGGCTGCCCATGGGCGCGACGCTGCTCGGCGAAAAGGTCAAGGACGTGTTGAGCGCAGGCACACACGGATCGACCTTTGGGGGCAACCCCCTCTGCGCCGCAGGCGCGCTCAGCATTCTTTCCCGCATAGACGACGCGCTGCTGAACAGCGTGCGCCAAAAAGGAGACTATATCCGCGCGCAGCTAACCGGAGCTTGCGGTGTGAAAAGCGTAAGCGGGCTGGGGCTGATGGTGGGTATCGAAACCGAAAAAGACGTGAAGGCTGTCGTGCTGGCCGCCATGCAAAAGGGCGTTTTAGCGCTGACTGCCAAGAACAAGGTGCGGCTGCTGCCCGCACTCACCATCACACAGGAAGAGCTTGCGTTTGCAATCGACATATTGAAAGAGGTGATCGCATCATGAAACATCTGTTAAAGCTTTCAGATCTAAGCGCCGATGAAATACTCGCTATACTCAATCTGGCCGACCAGTTGAAATACGACCGCGCAAACGGTATCACACACCATTATCTTTCCGGCAAAACGCTGGGCATGATCTTTGAAAAATCCTCCACCCGCACACGCGTATCCTTTGAAGCCGGCATCTATGAACTGGGGGGCATTGGGCTCTTTTTGAGCGGCAAGGATCTGCAGTTGGGCCGCGGTGAGCCTGTTGCGGATACGGCGCGCGTATTGTCGCGCTACTTAGACGGCATCATGATCCGCACATTCAAGCAGAGCGATGTGGAGGCTTTGGCCGAATTCGGCTCCATACCCATCATCAACGGGCTGACCGACTACGCACACCCCTGCCAGGTCTTGGCCGATTTGATGACCATACGCGAATACAAGAGCAGCTTTCGCGGCCTGAAACTCGCCTTCGTGGGCGACGGCAACAACATGGCCAATTCGCTCATCGTGGGCTGCATGAAGCTGGGCATGGACGTTGCCGTCGCCTGCCCGAAAGACTACACGCCGGACGCCGCCATCATGGAATGGGCCGGCACACAAGAGAGCCGCTTTCTCTGTACGGAGGATGTGATCGAGGCTTGCTCTGGTGCGGATGTGGTGTATACGGATGTCTGGGCGAGCATGGGCCAGGAAGGCGAAAGCAATGTGCGCCGTCAGGCGTTTTCCGGCTATCAGGTGAACGACGCCTCCATGGCCGCCGCCAAGCCGGATGCGATGGTGCTGCATTGCCTGCCCGCACACCGCGGGGAGGAGATCACGGCAGAAGTTTTGGAGGCCCACGCGGATGAAATCTTCGACCAAGCGGAAAACCGTCTTCACGCGCAGAAGGCGGTCATGGTGAAGCTCATGCGCAATCCATAGCATGTAAACCCACAAATGCAAAGCGAGGCTTTGCATTTGTTCTGTAACCCCCCTAGCGGCAGCTGCGCCGTATGGAGCCGATCCGCTGAACAGAACGAGAGCATAAGGAGAATCTGAATGAAAAAGGCTTATCTCATATTGAATGACGGCCACATATTCGAAGGCCTGCGCTTCGGTGCAGAGGGCGACGCGCTGGGCGAGCTCGTATTCAACACCAGCATGTGCGGCTATGTGGAAACCATCAGCGATCCAAGCTACTATGGGCAAATCGTGATGCAAACCTTCCCCTTAATCGGCAACTACGGCGTGATGCAGGAGGACATGCAAAGCGACCGGAGCGTGCTGCGCGGTTATGTGGTGCGCGAATGGTGTACAACACCCTCCAACTTCCGCGCAGAAGGCGATATCGACACCTATTTGAAGGAAAAGGGTGTGGTCGGGCTGTATGGCGTGGATACGCGTCAGATCACCCGCATCATACGCGATTCGGGCGTGATGAACGCCAAGATCGTAGACACGTTGCCGCAGGATCCTGTATGCGGGCTGGAGGAATACACCATCACAAAGGCCGTGCCCGGCGTAAGCGTGAAGCAAAAAACGGTGCACGAACCGTCTGGCTGCAATGCGCCGAAGCACACCCTTGCGCTCATCGACTACGGCGTGCGGCGCGATATGCTGTGTGAGCTGCAAAGGCGCGGCTGCCGTGTGATACAGCTTCCTTACGACGTTACAGCCGAAGAGGTGCTCGCGCTTCATGCAGACGGCGTGGTGCTGTCCAACGGCCCCGGGAATCCTGCGGAAAACACCCTCTGCATCGACACGCTTAAAAAGCTGACGGGCAAAATCCCGATGTTCGGCATCTGCTTAGGGCATCAATTGCTCGCACTCGCCCACGGCGGGCACACACAGAAGCTGAAATATGGCCACCGCGGCGCCAATCAGCCGGTGAAGTGCCTTGGAAACGGGCGCGTGTACATCACCAACCAGAACCACGGCTATACGGTTTTAGCAGACAGTATGAAGGGCAAAGGCGAGATCAGCTTCATCAATGCCCACGACGGCACCTGCGAGGGGATCGATTACCCGGATCAGAAAGCCTTTTCCGTGCAGTTCTACCCTGAGACCTGCGGCGGCCCGCAGGATTCTGTGAAGCTGTTCGACCGGTTTATCACCATGACGGGAGGAAAAGACTATGCCGCTGAATAAAGAGATTAAAAAAGTGCTGGTCATCGGCTCTGGGCCTATTGTCATCGGGCAGGCCGCCGAATTCGACTACGCAGGCACACAGGCCTGCCGTGTGTTGAAGGAAGCGGGGCTGGATGTTGTGCTCGTCAATTCGAATCCCGCAACCATCATGACGGACACCACCATGGCGGATGAGATCTATTTAGAGCCGCTCACCGTCACCACCATCAAGCGGATCATCGAGATCGAGCGCCCGCACGGGCTGCTCGCAAGCTTAGGCGGCCAGACAGGCCTCACGCTCGCCATGCAGCTGAGCAAGGAGGGCTATCTTGAAAAGATGGGCGTAAAGCTTTTGGGTACTTCCGCCTCCGCCATCGACCGCGCGGAGGACAGGCAGCTTTTCAAGGACACCATGGCCGGCATCGATCAGCCGCTCATCCCTTCAGAGATCGCAAACGAGCTGGAGGAGGCCACCGCCGCCGCGCAAAGAATCGGCTATCCTGTGATCGTTCGCCCCGCGTTTACATTGGGCGGCGCGGGGGGCGGCGTTGCGCACGACGAGGATAAATTGCGCGTCATCGCTAAAAAAGGCTTGGATCTCTCCCCCATCACACAGGTGCTGGTGGAGAAGTATATATACGGCTGGAAGGAAATCGAATTCGAGGTCATACGGGATGGTGCAGGCAACGCCGCCGCCATCTGCAGCATGGAGAACGTCGATCCCGTGGGGGTGCATACGGGGGATTCCATCGTGATCGCACCGGCGGTGACGCTTTCGAACCGCGAATACCAGATGCTCAGATCCGCTTCTCTGGATATCATCAACGCGCTGGGCATTGAAGGCGGCTGCAACTGCCAGTTCGCACTGAACCCAAACAGCTTTGAATACGCCGTGATCGAGGTCAATCCGCGCGTGTCGCGTTCCTCGGCGCTGGCCAGCAAAGCGACAGGCTACCCCATCGCCAAGGTGACGGCGAAAATCGCGCTCGGCTACACGCTGGACGAAATCTCCAACGACGTGACCCGGATCACCCAAGCGTGCTTCGAGCCCGCGCTGGACTATGTGGTGGTCAAGTTCCCCAAATGGCCGTTTGACAAGTTCGTGCATGCAAGCAGATCCTTGGGCACGCAGATGAAGGCCACCGGCGAGGTGATGTCCATTGCGCCCAATTTCGAAATGGCGCTGATGAAGGCTGTGCGCGGGGCGGAGATCTCGATGGAGACTTTGGCCCTGCCCTCTTTGCGCAACGCGCCGAATATACGTGAGCAGCTTCACAAGATGGACGATCTGCGGCTATTTCGCGTGTTTGAAGCGCTGAGGCAGGGTGTGCGCGTGGAGGAGATATTCGCTATCACACGCATCGATCCGTGGTTCTTAAACAAGCTCAAGAACCTGGCCGAATACGAGGATATGCTGCTTTCGGGCGATCTGGAAGAAGGCTATTACCTGCGCGGCAAAAAACTCGGGTATCTGGACAAGACCATTGAACGCCTAAGCGGCAAAAAAATCGAATGCCCGCATCGTGTGTCCTATAAGATCGTGGACACCTGCGCCGCCGAGTTCAAGGCGCAAACGCCCTATTTCTACTCGAGTTACGACAGCTACTGCGAGGCGCGCGAGCGCGTAAGCGGCAATGTGCCGCGCATCATCGTGCTGGGCTCGGGGCCTATTCGCATCGGCCAGGGCATCGAGTTCGACTACTCCTCCGTGCATTGTGTGCATACGCTCAAGGAGCTTGGATATGAGGTGGTCATCATCAACAACAATCCCGAAACGGTGTCCACCGACTTCGACACGTCGGACAGGCTGTATTTCGAGCCGCTCACCGAGGAAGACGTGATGAAGGTCATCGAGGTGGAGCAGCCCGTGGGGGTGGTGGTCGCATTCGGCGGGCAAACAGCCATCAAGCTGACCAAATTTTTATCCGAACAGGGCATCCGCATACTGGGCACTTCTGCACAGAGCATCGACATCGCGGAGGACCGTGAGCGCTTCGACGCGCTGCTCGAGCAGTTCAACATCAAGCGTCCGGCGGGCTTAGGCGTATCCACCATGGAAGAAGCGTTCGCGGCTGTGGAAAAGCTGGGCTATCCGGTGCTGCTGCGCCCCTCCTATGTCATCGGCGGGCAGAACATGACCATCGCATACACCAAAGCCGATGTGGAGCAATATATGCGCATCATACTCGCGCAGGGCATCGAAAACCCTGTGCTCATCGACCAGTATCTGATGGGCACGGAGCTGGAGGTGGACGTCATCTCCGACGGCGTGGATGTGCTCATCCCCGGCATCATGCAGCACATTGAGCGCGCCGGCGTGCACAGCGGCGACTCCATCGCGGTCTACCCGCCGCACAATCTTTCCGACCGGCTGCTGCAGGCGGTGGTGGAGTGCTCCGAGAAGCTCACGCTCTCCTTGGGTACCAAGGGCTTGGTCAACATACAATACCTCATCTACCGCAACGATCTGTATGTCATAGAGGTCAATCCGCGCGCGTCGCGCACCATCCCCTATATCAGCAAGGTGACGGGCGTGCCCATGGTAGCGCTGGCCACACGCATCATGGTGGGCGCGAAGCTTTCTGAGCTGGGCTACGGCACGGGGCTTTATAAGTCGCCGCCGTATGTCGCTGTGAAGGTGCCTGTGTTCTCCTTTGAAAAGCTGTCCGATGTGAATTCGGCGCTGGGGCCCGAGATGAAATCCACAGGCGAAGTGCTGGGCGTGGGCAAAACGCTGGAGGAGGCACTCTTTAAAGGGCTGGTTTCAGCGGGCTTTTCGCTGGATGCGCAAAGAAGCACCACACGCGGCGGCGTATACATCACCGTGAGCCGTCAGGATCAGTTTGAGATCGTGCAGCTCGCCAAAAAACTCGACGATCTGGGCCTGCATATCTATGCCACAGAAGGCACCGCCGCCTCCATCGCGCAGCTCGGCATCGATGTGACCACGGTAAAAAAGCTGTGTGAAGGGGACGATGTGATGCATCTGCTGGAGGCGGGCAAGATCAGCTATATCATATTCACAGGCGCGGGCGACGACGCCATACGCGATTACACCCGGCTGCACCGGCGCGCCATACAGCTGAGCGTAGCCTGTCTGACATCCTTGGATACGGCCAACGCGCTGGCGGATATCATCGCAAGCCGCTACAACGAAGGCAACACGGAGCTGGTGAACATCAGCGCACTGCGCACAGAGCGCCAGAAGCTGCATTTCTATAAGATGCAGGGCTCGGGCAACGATTACATCTATGTTGAGAATTACGACCGCGCCATCTCCTGCCCCGAATCTTTGGCCATCAGCTTTGTAGACCGCCATTTCGGCATAGGCGGCGACGGGCTGGTGCTCATCGAGGATTCAAATGTGGCCGACGCCAAGATGCGCATATTCAATGCGGACGGCAGCGAAGGAAAGATGGCGGGCAACAGCATACGCTGTGTCGCCAAATACCTCTACGATATCAAGGGCATCCACAAGGACGAGATGTGCATCGAAACGGCCAGCGGCGTGAGGAGCGTCCGGCTTTATCTCTACAACGACCGTGTGCGTTCGGCCTGCGTGGATATGGGCAAGGTGGAACTGACACCCGAAAAAATCCCGGTGGCGCTTGACGGGGATTCCATCATCAACCGTGAGGTGCAGATCGGCAACGATACGTATTTCATCACCTGCGTATCCGTGGGCAACCCGCATTGCGTGCTGTTCTGCGACCGTGTGGACGCCATAGACGTGGCGCGCATCGGCCCGCTGTTTGAAAATTCACCCTTATTTCCCGAGCGCGTGAACACCGAGTTCATACGTGTGGTCAACGAGACCACCATCAAGATGCGTGTGTGGGAGCGCGGCAACGGCGAAACCTGGGCCTGCGGTACAGGCGCATGCGCGGCGGTGGTGGCGGCGGTGCTCAACGGCTATTGCAAGAAGGGCGTGGACATCACCGTGAAGGTGAAGGGCGGCGATTTGATCGTCAACTACACGGACGAATCCATCCATTTAACGGGCAACGCCGATCTGATATACGAGGGCGATGTGGCGTATTGATCAGGCCTGTATGACGAAAAGGCATTTTATAATGATCAAACATATATGAGCAACAAAAAATACAGCGAAGGGATCAAAAAGGGCTAAAGCCTTTTCGATCCCTCTTCCCTTCATCCGCGGTTTTTAACAAACGAAAGCCGGCGGGTTTTTCTTCCCCGCCGGCTTTGAATGCCATGCTTACAGCATGTTTTTAGCGCTGCACGCGTGCGTTGCCGCTCCAAACGCTCCAAACCTGCGCCTCATCCATGGGCTGCGCGTAGTCCGTGTAGAAGGTGGTGGCTAAAGCACCGCTTGCCCAGGCAAACTGCACCCATTTCTCAGGCTCCCACTCGCGCAGTATGGCATACAGCAAGCCGCCCACAAAACCGTCGCCGCCGCCGATACGGTCAAGCACTTGGATTTCTCTGGGTTCCACCACATGCCAAGCGTCCCCTTGCAGCACGATCGCGCCCCAGAGGTGCTCATTGACGCTGATCACCTGACGCAGCGTGTTGGCGTATACCGACGCGTTGGGGAACGCCTTTTTCACATTCTCGATCATGCCCTTAAAGCTGTCGATCTTGGAGGTGATCTCCTTGCCGCCGGCTTCCGGCCCCTTGATGCCCAGGCAAAGCTGGAAATCTTCCTCGTTGCCGATCAGTATATCGGATAAACTCGCGATTTCTGTGAATATCTCGTGGAGCTCTTCCTCCCTGTTTTCCCAGAAGCTCGCGCGGTGGTTGAGGTCGAACGAAATCAGCGTGCCGTGTTTCTTGGCAACACGCGCCAGATCCCGGCAGAAGATGCTCGTCTCATGTGAGATCGCGCCGATCAGGCCGGACATATGTACGATCTGTACGCCCTCCTCCCCGAAGATGCGCTCGAGATCGAAATCCTTGATGTTCAGCGAGCGGCCGACTTCACCGGCGCGGTCGTTGAACACACGCGGGCCGCGCGTGCCGTAGCCGCTGTCCGCGATGTTGATCTGATGGCGATAGCCCCACGGGTTGCCCTGCGGCACGTCCACGCCTTCGAAATCCATGCCGCGCGCTCTTAGGTTGGCCTTGATGATGTTTGCCATGGGATTGTCCTTCACGAAGGTGGTGAGCACCTTCACCGGCAGGCCCAGATAGGATGAAATGCTGGCCACATTCGTCTCGGCGCTGGTGACATACAGCGTAAAGGAATCACTCGCATGCACAGGCTGGCCATTGGGCGGTGTCAGCCTTAGGCCCATGCTGGTGGGCACGAGCATCGCGTATTTACAGTTTTGTTTTAGTTTTTTCATCGGTAAACCTCCAAGAATATTTGTTATGGCTTGGTAAGAATTGAAAACTTTTCGCCATTATAGCTACCCTTATTATAATCACTCCCGCTGAAAATAGCAATCGGATTTGCCAGCTAAAAACGCCATTCTGCGGCTTTTCCCGATGTAAACTGTTACAATTTAAAAAACGCAGCGCGGCATCATGAAGCGATGCATACACATACCGCTGCAGGCCGTGAAAGAAATCCAAAAAAATAAAAAATTGTGAAGAAAAGAAGCCTTTTTGGAACATTTTCGAGCAAGGGCAGTCTGCAAAATATGTAAAACCTGCTGCCCTCCTTAAAAAGAGCCCTAGAAGCACCGCATGCTTTAAAATGCGCGGCCGCTTTTTGTATGCTCAGCCGCGCATACGCACCGCTCCCTTTCGCCAATCGAACGCCCGTGTGCGGCCAACGCCGTTGGATCGCGCCTCTTGACCAAGCGAAAACCCCCTATGCGGCTTTCGCACAGGGGGTTGTGTCCGTTTTGATGCACCCGGCCGCCTGCCGGCGCATGCCGTGTTGAAACAAACGCCGCCTATCCTATCGCGCCTGCACCACGACTTTCATGCTCTCCGGCGTCATGCTGGTGCGTATGGCGGTATCGTATTCATCCAGCTTGAACTTATGGCTGATGAATTGATCCCACGGGAAATCCTTCTCATGCCGCAGCATCATCTCCATGGTGGGCCTGTAGCCCGTCGCCGCATGGTTGTTCATGCCGATCACGCGGATGTTCTTCGCACAGATCTTATGCATGTTGACTTCCACGCCGCCCACCTCTACGAAGTGGCCGATTTCGAGATAAACACCGCATTTGCGTATCATCTCCAGCCCTTCCGGCACCACAGAAGGCACGCCCGAGCACTCGCACACCACGTTTGCGCCTAAGCCGTGCGTGGCTTCCTTGACGATCGCGATACGCTCCTCCGGCGTGGTCTTGAGCACATTCAGACAGATGTCCGCCCCGAACGCCTTGGCCAGATTCAGCTTATAATCGGAGATATCCGTGGCGATGATCTTGCCCGCACTCATCATACGCGCCTTGATCACATGCGCAAGCCCCACCGGCCCGCAGCCCTGTACCACCACGCTGCCGCCGAACTCGAAGCCTTCGCCGTCGAACGCAAACAGTTCCTTCGCCTTATCCAGCGAATAGGTCACGCACATCAGCTCGGTGAGCGTCGCCAAATCGTCGGACAGCGCATCCGGCACCTTATAGATATAGGATTTGGGCAGCAGATACATATATTCCGCGAACGCACCAAACAGATGCGGTGCCTGATCGCAGCCGAGGCTGTTGCCGTAGCACTCTCTGGACGGATCGTCACACCAGGGATACCAGGAGGAATGACGGCAGAAATAACACTCGCCGCATACGATATCCGGGCAGAAGGTGATACGGTCACCCACTTGAAGCGGCTCGCCGTAATAATCCTTTTCAAAATACCCCGGAGCAATCTCTTCCAGTATGCCCACCGCTTCGTGCCCCTGTATCAAAGGATACGGCACATCATATTCGGCAGCGCCGCCGCTGTTCTGCTTGGTTTCACCCTTAAAAGTGTGCTTGTCTGTTCCGCAGATTCCGGATTGTATGCTGCGCATCACCGCACCGCCAAGCTTCTTTACGTCAGGATAAGGGAAATAGCGAATTTCTATGCTGCCCGGACCTGTGACCACTGCTGCTTTTACCTGTTTATCCATTGTTTGCTCCTCCTGAAAAATATTTTTATTAAGCTCTGTTGCTTCGTCTCAGCAGGCAATGCCGCGGTTAAATAGGCGCTTTCAGCGCCGCGGAATTTATGCTCTTGTCAACTGAGGCTTCTTTTATTATAATACATATGCTATTCATAAATGTTGGCGAAAATTTTGAATTCCGCAATACACAGCGTTTGCACACACGCACAACCCGCCAAGTCCGGGCTTGTTGCCGCATGGGCGGCAAAAGAACGTTGAAAAGGGCGTTTGGTGATGGTATAATCAATGCGTCGCATGTGCTGCAAAAAACGATCGGCTCTATAATTGGGTTTAAAGGAAGAAATATGATTGAAAAAAACGGCATAAAAATCAAGAATCTCATGGAAAGCCTTGTGGATATGAATCTGGATTCCCTGATACGCATGACGGGTTGCTGCGACTGTGCCATGTGCCGCGCAGATATACTCGCGTATACGCTCAACCATCTGCCTCCGCGGTATGTCACCAGCACAGAGGGCAACATATTCGTGCAAGTCGACTCCATGACGCTGCAGGCGCAGGCCGACATCATGGCAGGCATCATGAAGGCGATCACGGTGATCAAAAATGCGCCGCGTCACCACCGCGAACAGCTTTTAGACCATGGCGTGTAAACCGGCCCGTCCACAATAGAAGCGTTGCCAAAAAACTGGGGCTTGAAGTGCTGCTGCCTCAAGCAGGCAATCGAAACGGCAAAACCGGCCTTTCTATTCATATTCAAATGAAAAAACGCATTTTTTAATCATTTTCCATATTCCCCGGTCATCATTTTTTTGTGTTTCACTTTATTGAAATCCAGCCGTTCACAAATGAATAAAAGCAGCCGTCGGGTTGCTCTTCGCCCACCTTTCAGCTGCTTCAAACATGGATCAAACGCCTTTTTTTATTCCGTTCATTTTAAATGCCCGCCACCACCACGCTATAATCGCCCAGCTCTTTCACCTGCACGGCGCTATAGCCGTTCTGCACACACAGCCGCGCGATGTGCTGCAGCTCCACCTGCGCGCCCGCCAGCAGGCTGAACGCGCCGGGTCTGTTCGAAAACACCGTGCTCAAAAGCTCTTGCGCCTGTGTATCGTCAAAGGCTATCAGGCCTTTTTTGACGTAGTAATAGGCGTCCAGATCCGCAGCATCCGGCGTTTTGGCCGTATCAAACCGGTGCGTGGCCATGATCAGCTCATCGGGCACACAGAAATAAGCGTAGGCCGGGCCCGCATCAAATCCGTCGTCAAACGTCACATCCACATGGTACCATCTGCCGTCCTCCAGCCTCACCATGTTCCAGACATGTGCGCTGCCCGACGCTTCGCCGTCGATCTTGACGCATTCTATGCCCGCCATGCGGGACAGCATCTGGAAGGTGTCTGCATAGCCCTGGCAATTGGCCCTGCCCTGGAAAAAAACGCCATACGGCGATGCGGTATGCACCGTTTGGCCATCATGCTCCGCTTCGGCGTAATATTGTGTCTGCGCGCAAATGAAATCATGTATGCGCAGCAGCTTATCATAAATCGGCTCCTCTTTTGGTATGTTTTTTTCAATCCAGCCGGCGGCAAAGTCATAGATGGCGCTTTCTTGCACCGTCAGATTGCGCCTGTCTCCCGTGCGGTAGGCATGGGCCACATTTTCACCGTCGAAATAGGTAAGGGTGTACAGAACGCGGTATGTGCCGTTGCGCAAATCCAACACTTCCGGCTTGCAGGCACGAAGCAGATAGGCGTTGGCAATCCTGCTGCCTCCGTCAAACAGGCAAAGGTTCGCATCATCCGTCACAAACGCCACCTTTACATAGCGTTTCTCAATGCAGCGCAGCAGAAACTGATCGAACGCATACGCGCTTTCCAGCCGCGGCACGACGCTGAAATCCACATCATAGATCGACAATTCCGCGTCGTATGTATCCATTGCGCCTGTGAGCGTATCCGAAGAATAGACCGGCTCAGCCAGCAGGTTCAGGCCCCCGCCTGCGAGGCCCGACATCGGATCTGCAAAGGCATATTCTTTTTTGACATGCTGTTGTGCGCAGGCTCCCAACAGTACGAACACGAGCAGCAACGCCATCAGCGAAAAGACTTTCCTCACAAAACCACCTGATATTTACTCTAAAACTCATATCAAACAAATCACAAGATAATGTACTTTTACTATAGTTTCTATGCCCATCATATGCCCCCGCCGCTTCGTTGTCAACCAAAACACCGCATATGGCGAATATTCCCACACACGCCCCGCGCCCTCGTAAAGCTTGGGGCAATACCGATTGCGCCGCGTGCGGGCTTCATGCTATAATGACGCTGTGCAGGGAAAATTGCGCGTGTATTCATAACATTAAAAATTGCGTATTCACAAGGCGAATTGACTGGGTAAAAGACGGATGAATTACTTTCAGCTTGTGCTCGACCATATGGCGGGGTTTGGTGTTTTACTGCTGGCAGGCTTTATGCTGGGGAAGCTCAAGGTCATTAAAAAGACGGCGCTGCCGCATTTCGCTTCCCTCATCGTCAATGTGCTCATTCCCTGTCTGGCGTTTACCACCATCTATAACGGCGGTGTCACACCGCAGGTCATTGCCGGACTCTGGCCTGTCATCGCCGCGTTTTTGATCGCATACATGCTGCTGTTTGCGCTGGGGCTGCTCAGCGGCAAGCTCTTTCGCTTAAACCGGCACCGCGCGCGCGTACACATCGCCGTCACCATGTTCAGCAACATGGGGTTTGTGGGCGTGCCGCTGTTGCAGGCTGTGTTTCCAGTGGAGGCTTTTGCCGCGTCCATCGCTGTATTTTTTGTGCTGAATCAATTGCTCTTATGGACGATGGGCGTATATCTTTTTTCCGATAACCGACATATTGTCAGCCGGAATAAACGCTGGCGCAATTTTATAAACCCCATCGTGGTCTGCGTGATCGTGTCCGTTACGCTGAGCTTTACCGGCTTACGGCTGCCCGTTTTGCTCACGGATGCCATAGCGGGGCTGGGGGATGCGAGCAAGGTGTTCGCGATTCTCTATTTGGGCGCAGTCATGGCGTTTGTGCCCTTTAAGGCTCTAAAAGGCGCGCTGCCCATACTGGTGACGTTTCTGGCGAAGACAGCGCTGGCGGTGGGCGTCTTCTGGGCGTGTGTGTGCTTCATGCCCATGCAGGACGCGAGCGTGCTCGCCATCATCGCGGCGCTGCCCACCAACAACAGCGCCTCCGCCATGGCCGCGCGGTTCGGCTCGGAGGATATCTACGCGGCGCTGGCCACCATCACCACTTCTTTTTGTTGTGTGTTCACCATCCCGCTGCTGTCCGCGCTCACATTCGGCCTGTTTGCCTGAATGCGTGCACACCGCGGGAGGGAGCAAAAAATCGATATATAAATGCAGGAGGCGACTACACTATGATGAATGTACGATTGGGCATATGCGACTGGGCGCTGCCCGGCGGCGGGCTCTATGGGCCGCGTATTGCGGCGGACGCGGGGCTTGACGCGTTGGCGCTCAAGATCGGCGAATACGCGAACAACTATCCCATCAGCGAACCCGAGATGCAAAAATACTATCTACAGGAACAAGATCATTGCGGCATCGAATACTGCGCGCTGGCGCTGAACGATTACGACAACATCCCCATGCACGCCCCGGAAAATACCCCCGATTATGAACGTATCATGGAGATCGCACGCCGCGCCATACAGACGGTGCGCGCGCTCCACATCCCCATGATACAGGTGCCCGCTTTTGCGCAAAGCGCGATCGAAACCGAAGAACAGATGGCGCGCAGCGCGAAGGTCTTGCGCCTTCTGTGCGAAGAGGCGGGTGCTTTGGGTGTCACGGTGTCGCACGAGGGGCTTCTTTCGCCTGAGGAATTTAAAACGTTGTATGAGATGGTGGGGCAAAAGAATTTCGGCGTCTATTTCGATTCCCAGAACTATTTCCTGTTCAAGGGCTGGGATGAAGTGGAGGTGCTGCATGGTTTTTATCCCTATATGGTGGATCAGCTCCACGTGAAAGACGGCGCGGGCGCTATGAGCGGCGCGCTGCTGGGCAAGGGCGATTCCGGCTTTTACCAGACCATGGCCGCCCTCAAGGACAAGGGTTTTGAAGGCGTCATACTGCTGGAAAACTATTACGACCAGCTGCCCCTGCGTCTGGCCGGCGAAAGCCCCTACGCTTTGCTGAAAGAGGACATAGCCATACTCAAGGCCGCGCTGTAGTCCCTTTATTAAAAATAAATCACAGCATAAGAAACGCCGCCGTCAAAGATTTTCCGGCGGCGTCGGTGGTTTGGCGTATCCTAATTAACAGCGCATCATATCAAGCCCTTCACATCATTCCTCAAACGGGTATTTTTCGCCCCAGAGCGCGCGCAGCGCGTCACATGTTTGTATAATCTTTAGCGACTCCTCCAGCGTGATCAGCGGTGACTCTTTCAAGCCTTTCTCAAGGCATTCGTGCACATGCGCAACCTCATACTGGTACCCTTCGCCTTTAAAGGACACGCTGCTGCCATACACGGCATCTTCATCCACCGGCGGGCAGTCGAAATTGATGATGCCGCCGCTATACGTCAGCCGCGCGTGCCGCGGGCGCCAGAAATCCTCAAACACCTCGATCATGCCGTCGGTTCCGTAGATGGTGATCGCATCGCGCCCTTCCGAGCGCAGCGACATGAACAGCGTTGCGATTTTATCGTCGTCAAAGCGCATCACCACGCCCGCGTCCGTGTCCACCGGCCGGCCCGCGAAGTTCGCCAGGGACACCATCTCCACAGGCGCGCCGCCCATGATCATGTGCGCATAGGCAACGAGGTACACCCCGATATCCAGCAGCGAGCCGCCCGCTTCGCTGGGCATGTAGAGCCTGTCGTTGGCGTCGTCCGGCGCTTTGATGGAGAAGAGGCCGTTGAGCCCGACCAGCTTGCCGATGCGGCCTTCGTCAATCCATTGCAGCACCTGCTTCGTCACCGGGAAGGCGCGCGTCCACATGGCTTCCATCAAAAAAGTGTCGTTTTTGCGCGCGCAGTCGATCATATCCTGCTCCTGTGCGGCATTGGGCGCCATGGGCTTCTCGCAGAGCACCGGGATTTTCGCTTCTAAGCATTTGTTGGCGTATTCCCTGTGGTACGGGTGCGTCACCGCGATATACACCACATCGATCTCTTTGCATTGCAAAAACGCGTCGAAGTCGTCGAACACCAGCGGCATGCCGTATCGCTGTGCGATCGCCTCCGCCCTGTCCTTTTTGCGCGCAAACACCGCGTGCGGAATCGCGTCGGCATGCTGCAACAGCCCCGCCATAAACCGGTGTACGATCCTGCCCGCGCCTACAAAGCCCCATCTTAATTTCATTTTCTGCACCTCCGTATTCTGACGTTTTATAATGATGTGTACTGATTCCATGCTGAAAGAGTGTTGAAATTTCATCTCTATGCCCATTATAACAAAATATACCTGCCATACGGAGTCATTATGTTGCGGTTTTTTGGGTGATAAGCAGAGCCGTTTATCCCATCCAGCACCTCCCCGGTCATGGGCGTCGCCCATTTGTATGACTCTTTATGTGATGAGCGAATCCGTCTGTTCGATTCAACGCCTCCCCCGTCATGAGCATCGCCCATTTGTATAACTTTTTATGTGACGAGCGAGGCCGTTTATCCCATCCAGCACCTCCCCGGTTATAGGCTCGCCCATTTGTATGACTCTTTATGTGGCAAGCAAACCCGTTTGTCCCTTTCGTTTGCGTGCGGTATAATCGTTTTAGAATGGTTTTTCTTTACAACGCGTGTCTGTTCAGGAAAGGAGCGTAAAAATGGAGCGTTTGAAATTTGGAATGGTGGGCGGCGGTTTCGATTCCTTCATAGGTGATGTGCATATACGCAGCGCTCGGTTTGACGGGCTGGGCGTACTCTGCGCGGGCTGTTTTTCCAGCCGCCACGAAAAGACACTGCGCACAGGCGCACGCTATGGCTTGTCTCCTGACAGGCTTTATCCGGATTTTGAAACCATGGCTGTGCAGGAGTCTAGCCTGAAGGACGGCATCGATTTTGTCATCATCGCCACACCGAATCACCTGCATTACGCCGCCGCCAAGGCGTTTTTGCAGCATGGCATACATGTCGTATGCGACAAACCCCTCACACACACGGCCGCGCAGGCCGAGGAGCTTGAAAGGCTGGCCGCGCAAAACGATCTGCTCTTCTGCGTGACCTATGTCTACTCAGGCTACGCCGCCATTCCCGCCATGCGCAAGCTCATCGACGACGGGGTGTTGGGTGATATCCGCACCATAGACGCCTCCTACAAGCAGGGCTGGCTCGCGGCCAACGTCGAGGCCGAAGGGCAAAACATCGCTTCATGGCGGCTTGATCCGAACATCGCGGGCGCTTCCATGTGTGTTGCGGACATCGGCGTACACGCGCTGAATCTCATCTCCCGCACCACCGGGCTTCGCGTAAAGGAAGCGCTGGCTATGATGGAGTGCATAGGCCGCGGCCGCGTGCTGGACACCAACGCGCATGTACTCATGCGCTACGACACAGGCGCATCGGGGCATCTGTGGTGTTCCGGCATCGCCATCGGGCATGACAACGATCTTTCCATCGGCGTTTACGGCAGCCTGGGCAGTCTTCAGTGGAAACAGGAGGATCCTGAGCACTTCAAGCTCTGCCTGCTGAACGGCCCTGTGCAGGAATACGCCATGGGCGGGCGCATGGAAAGCGCCGGCGGCGGGTTTAGTCGCATGCCCGCCGGCTGCGTAGAGGGTTATTACGAGGCGTTTGCGAATGTGTACCGCGCGTTCATGCAGTCTTTGCTGCAGCACAAACAAAAAAAGCCCGCCGCACACGATTATCCCAGCATAGCGGACGGCGTGGAGGGCGTGCGTTTCATCGAGGCTTGCGTAAGAAGCGCACAAACAGGCAATTCGTGGGTTTTGGTCTGATCTGCAGCCGATGCTCCGCCCGGCACACGGCCGCGCGCAGCACCGTTTGATCCGGTGTGTTGAGTCCGCTCTTTACGCTTCGCTTCAGCGTTTTGCAGGCTCCTGATAGTCTATGCCTTCCAGCCGCAGCAAATACCGCTTGCGCCAGAGCGTGCCTTCTCCGTAGCCGCCCAGCCCCCTGTTTGCGGCCAGCACCCTGTGGCAGGGTATCACGATGCAGAGCCCGTTCGTGTGCATCACATTGCCCACCGCGCGTGCACCGCGCGGGCTGCCCGCCTGAAGCGCGACATCCCCGTAGCTCATCTGGCCGCCATACGGAATATCCGATACGACCTCCATCACACGCTGCGCGAACGGTGTGCGCTGCGGCTTGCTCAGCGGCAGGTCGAACTGTGTGCGCTCTCCTGCAAAATATGCCTCCAGCTGCGCGATTGCGTCACAGCGCAGCTTCCCTGGGCGCGCATACGGCTCGAGATCCGCTGCTAACGTGTCGTAATACACGCCGCACAGCCCCGTTTCATCCTCACACAAAAGAAGTGTGCCCAATGGCGTCTGCATAGGCTCTACGCGAATCGTGTTTGTGTGTGTGACCAATGAACCCATCTGTTTCCTCCTTTTTGGGTGATAAGCGAAGCCGTTTATTCGATCCGGCGCAGCCCCGATCATGGGCATTACCCATCTATCCAGCTGTTTTAGGTGATAAGCGGAGCTGTTTATTCGATCCGGCGCATCCCCGGTTATGGACGCTATCCATCTGTACAGTCGTTTTGGGTAACCAGCGAAGCCGTTTATCCCCTCCAGCGCATCCCCGATCATGAGCATTACCCATCTATCCAGCTATTTTAGGTGATAAGCGTACCCGTTTATTCGATCCGGCGCATCCCCGGTCATGAACGCTACCCGTCTATCCAGTCGTTTTGGGTAACCGGCGAAGCCGTTTATTCGATCCGGCACAGCCCCGATCATGGGCATTACCCATCTATCCAGCTGTTTTAGGTGATAAGCAAACCCGTTTATTCGATCCGGCGCAGCCCCGGTCATGAACGCTGTCCGTCTATCCAATCGTTTTAGGTGACCAGCGTGCCCGTTTGTTCGATCCGGCGCAGCCCTCCATTTCCCTTTATATACGATAAGCGGAGCCGTTCGCTCGGCTCCGCTTTCTGTCAACTGATAAAGGGCATATCCATGGACAACACACCGCGCGCCGCTTACAGATAGTTCGACGGGTTCACTTTAGATCCGTTGATCCAGATTTCAAAATGCAAATGGATGCCTGTGTTACCGCTGGTGATGCCTGTGTTGCCCATCAAGCCGATGGTCTGTCCTTTGGTCACGCTCTGCCCTGCGCTCACATACACCTGTCCCGCATCCAGATGCGCATAGAACGTTTTGCTGCCGTCCTCATGGCGTATCAGCACACAATTGCCATAGCCGCCATATCCCGTGCCGCCGTTGCAGCAGCCCGAGCTTTGGCGCGTGTGTGTGCAGCCTGCATAAGCATATTCCACCGTGCCCGCCTTGGAGGCCAATATGGCCGGCGTGGAGCCGCCCAAGTGCCCCAGCGATGTTCCGCTGTAGCTGATATCCATCGCCGGATGCCCGCCGCTGTAGTATTGTGTCACCAGCCCATAGCCGGCCACAGGCCAGCCATAGCCTTCGCTGGGCGCGGGATCAGGCGCAGGCGTAGGGGCGGGTGTTGGATTGGGCACAGGAGAAGCAGGCTGTGTGGGCTTGGGTGCATTCGGCTGTGAAGGCGTGGGTGTGCCCGGCTGCGCGGATGGTTTCGATGCGGGGTTGCTTTGCGCAGGCGGATTCACATCCCCCTCCTCCTGCTGCTTTGCCTGCACACTAAACGGCTGCCTGCACAGTATGGTGGTGTTGTCTTCTTCGTCGCAAGCGCGGATTTCAATGACCTTGTTGCCCTCCGTGAGCTTATTGAAACGTATATAATAATCGATAGAGGTCAGATTGATCTCGTTTTCCTCCCAGGGCTCCTCATGCTCCATCTCCATCGCTTCTTCCCAAGCGGCATCCCGCGCACGTGCAAGCAGGCGGTTTAGGTTTGCCGTGTTCGTTTCGTGTTCGGTCTCATCATCATCCGCCGGTTCACCAGAGGCGTCCTCGGGCTGTTCTTCCACTTCGGAAGCCTCGTCGGAATCCCCCTCGCCGGAATCCGGCTGCGCCTCTTCGCTGTCAACGCCTGTGGATTCCAATTCCTTTAGCGCCTGCTCCCACAGTATGCTCTCCGTGGGGATCTTGTCCGCGTCGTAGATATACACCGCAACCGAACGAATACCGCCGCCGTTTTGCACGAGGCCGCGCAGCGTATACGTTGCGCCCTGCTCGTGTACAAGCGGCACTTCAAAGCCTTCAATGGTCATATCGCTCACGCACACCGTACATTGTGTGCGCATGCTGCCGTCCGCCGCCATAGCGCTCACCGTAGCCATGCCGTTGCCATTGGCTACGAGCACGCCGAAATCGTTGACAGACACCACCGCTTCGTCGGAGCTTTCAAACAACAACGCAGGGAGAAAAGCATCCTCCGGATAGGCCTGCGGCGTGATTTTCGTAATATCATCTTTCTTTAAATGCACCAGACGCTCTGAAAAATAGATGCGCTCGGCCGTCTGTTCTTCGTCTACCCGTTCGATGATCAGCGTATAGAAGAGCACACCCCGCTCACCGCTGCAGCCTATGAGCGCCGTGTTCACGCCGTCCTTCAACTCGACGGTATCCTCAAGCAATATGACTTCATAAGGTGCTTCGGCCCGGGCCTGTATGCGCACGCTCTTAGTCTTTTCATCCACACGGCATAAGTACGTGCTCACATCGGGGCTGAATGCCGGGAATAATTCGATCTCCTCTTGATCGGCTAAAATGCTCAAAGAGGAGAGTGCCTGCGCGCCTGTGCCGGTCACACCCAGCGCTTGCAGTGGCAACAGACAAAGCGCCGCGATGAGTATGATACATAGCCATTGTTTTGTTTTTCTCATAATACATGCCGCCCTTCGTATGGGAAAGGGCCCTTTCATGTGATCAAGCTTCTTTTGCATAGATCTGCCGCTATTCGGACCTTCATTTTCTGTCTGCATGAATTTTGTCTATTCTACTACACTTCATCATACTTTCGCAATGATTTCGTCATATTTTGTAATGAGAATATTTGTTAAATCCGTATATCACACCGCACCGGCGGAAAAATACCCTTACAAAGGGCTGCACATCTTTGGTCAGTCCAGCCCGTACTGCGCCGTGAGCGCACGCAAATCCCCGCTGTCCTTGAGCGATTGCAGCTCTTCGTTCACCAGTTGTAGCACATCCTCATTCTCTTTGAGCACCATCACACAATAGGGCGCCTGCCCGTAGGTATAAGGGCCGATCACGGCTCCTTCCGGCGCCAGGCTGTTCAATACGCCGGATTCGGCAAAAAAATGATCGAGCAGCCCTTTATGCAGCAGCTCCATCGCCTCCGGATACGAAGCGAGGGGCACCGTCTCGCATTCGATTGCCGCTTCCTCAACGCATGTTTGCAGCACACTCTGCGCGACGGAGCCGTTGATAACACCCAGCTTTTTGCCCGCAAGCTGCCCGGCCTCCTGCACCAAAGGGCCGTTTTCAGGGGACAGGAAGGCGTAGGTATCCACATAATACGGCTCTGAAAACGCATAGCCCGAGGTGAGGTAATTGGCCGCCGTCTGCATGGCGAGGGTCATATCGACATCGCCTTCATTGAGCGCATACCGTTTGGTCACGCTGTTGACTGCTACCAGCTCCACCTTCTTCATGTCTTTCATGATGCGGCCGCCCAGCATGCCGGCTAAGTCGGCTTCTAATCCCGTCGGCCGGCCGTCCTGCGTCTTGCTGCCGAACGATTCGATGTGTTCATACACACCGATGCGCAAAACCCCCGCGTATTCATACTGCGCGACCACCAGGCTCCCGTCAGGCTTTGCTGCGCATCCGGCTAAAAAAGCCAGCGCCACAGCCACCACACCAAACAATACGTATGGGCGGCAATTGTTTTGCATATAATGGAAGCGGCGGCAAAAGCGCGCACACGCGCGCAGCATACATTCTATCATGTTCTATAATGTATATCGTTTTATGCCGCCTGTCAAATCATGGGGATGTGCCGTGTATATCCGGCTTTTCCGCGGGGATTTTGCAGCTTGTGCACGCACAGGGTTTAAAACGTTCGTGCCATAGCCCCGCACTGAAGCTTTTGCCGCATGCGGCCGGTATGCGCTCCTATAAAAGTTTATGCAGGGGCTTGCGGGCTGCTTGCGCAAGGGCCTGTAAGTTGTTATAATCCATGTATAAAAGCTTGGAGGTATCCGCATTTGATATGGACCATTCTCCTGCTCGGGCTCACACAGGGTTTGTGTGAATTTTTGCCCGTGAGCAGCTCGGGGCATCTCGTGTTGCTGCAAAACCTGTTCGGGCTCAGCGAAACAGCCCTGCAAGGCAGCGCGCTCGCTTTCGATATCATGCTGCATGTCGGAACGCTGGCCGCTGTATGCGTGATGTTTAGAAAAGACATATGGGCGATTCTAAAGCATCTGCTGCTCTTTTTGGCCGCGCTCTTTACGTTTAACAAAAAAAATATACAGCTCGTCGCCAGGCAGCCGGCCGGCAAGCTGGTGCGCGGGCTCATCTACGCGACGCTGCCGCTGGTGGCGGCGGCGCTGTTGTTCTACGATGAAATCACAGCGCTTTTCGACGGAGGATTTCTAGGCTACGCATTTTTGCTCACCGCGCTGCTGCTCACGCTTTCCGAGGTGATGAGCAAGCGAAGCGCAGCCCGAAAAAGCCACAGCCGCAGGGAAACGGACGCTGTGCGCCCTTATCAGGCGCTGTGTATGGGCATGATGCAGCTGTTGAGCCTGCTGCCCGGCCTTTCGCGCTCCGGCTCCACCATATCGGGCGGGCTGATGAGCGGTGTTTCCCGCAAACAGGCCGCGCGTTTTTCCTTTTTGATGTCTATTCCCGCCATATTGGGTTCTTTGGTGATGGAGGGAAAGGATATGCTCCAGAACGGCATCGGTGATATTTCCTGGGGATTGGTGCTGTTGGGCATGTTCACGGCATTCTTGTCCGGGCTGTTTGCCATCGGCTTTATGATGCGTATGTTAGAAAAAAGGCGCTTGTTCGGCTTTGCCGTCTATACGCTCTTTTTAGGCGCCGCCGTGCTCACAGGCGTAGTGGTGCTGCAGTATATCGTGCTGGGCGCGGGTGTTGCCGTGCTGATAGGCCTGGGCGTGGTGTCCTTGCTGAATAAGCTGGTGATATCGGATCCCCTGCCCCCGGATGCCGGCAGCAGCAGGCCTGCACGCCGAAGGCAGCCGTAATACACAGCTCTTATCCACAAAGCCGCAATTAAGAACGCTCTTTTTTGCGGCTTTTTTTTATTTCTTTTCCGCTTCGGTTGAATCGAGGGCGTATTTGGGTATACAATGAATAACAGCGGTACCCGGCGTCCGCTGCTATACGGTTATTGATAAAGGAGTGTATATGCATTATGAGTAAAGAATGCTCTTCTGACTGCTCTTCCTATGGCCAGAGCTGTGCTTCAAGGCGCGACGAACCAAACAGTCTCCTTGAAGCACCTCATCCGCTGAGCAGCATCAAGAAGGTGGTGGGTGTGGTGAGCGGCAAGGGCGGCGTGGGTAAATCCATGGTGACCTCCCTGTTGGCCGTGATGCTGCAGCGTGCGGGGTATCAGGCCGCCATACTGGACGCGGACATCACCGGTCCTTCCATCCCGAAGTCGTTTGGTATCCAATCACGTGCCGAGGACGGCGGTGAGTTCGGCATACTGCCTAAAAAGACAGCCACCGGCATACAGCTGATGTCCATCAACCTGCTGCTGGAGCGTGAAGACACGCCGGTGGTGTGGCGCGGGCCGGTGATCGCCAATACGGTCAAACAGCTTTACAGCGGCGTGGTGTGGGCGAATGTGGATTTCCTGCTGCTGGACCTGCCCCCGGGCACAGGCGATGTGCCGCTGACCATCTTCCAATCCCTGCCGGTGGACGGCATCATCATGGTGACTTCCCCGCAGGATCTGGTGTCCATGGTCGTTTCAAAGGCGGTAAACATGGCCAAGCTGATGCACATCCCCGTGCTGGGCTTGGTTGAAAACATGAGCTATGTGGAATGCCCGGACTGCAAGAAGAAGATCGAGCTGTTCGGCAAGAGCCACGCGCAGCAAACGGCGGACAAGCACGGCATCGAACTCTTGGGCCGCATCCCGGTCGAACCGACGCTGGCCGCCATGTGTGACAACGGACAGATCGAATTGTTTGACGGCGACTGGCTGAAAGCCGCGCTGGACAAGCTGACAGCGCTTTGAGCGGTACTTGCACCTGATACACGTGCGGAGCTTCATCAAACAAGCACCCTAAAGGGGCGCGGGAAGAATTCACTTCCTGTGCCCCTTATTCTCGTGCAGCGCATGCCTTGCCCTTTGGTTTAGACTGCTGCAAAACCTGCCTCTTGCGCAGCCGCACGCTTTACACCTTTATTCGATCGCCAATATGGCCATGCCCGCCAGCATCATGGCCACCATGCCATATTGCTTCGCAGTCAGCTTCTCCTTGAGGAAAATGCGTGACAATATGACGGAAACAGCCGCAAACGCCGCGATGAAAGGCGATGCCAGCGCCGCGTCGCCAAACGCGAACGCATACACAAACGTAAACTGCCCGGCTGTCTCCACCAGGCTGCCCGCGACCTTACGCCTGTTGGAAAAAAAGCGGTATCCTCTGTGGCGCGTCTTTAATGCGATGTAGCAGACCACGCCCACCAGCAGATAGATCAGCCCGTAGGAGACGATGACCTCCTCTGCCAGCAGCGTGTCGTCCAGCACATAGTCATCCAGAAAAGAACCGACACCGTCCAGCACGAAATACAGCAGCGCAAACCCCACGCCCTTGATATACGCCCTGCGGCGCGCTTCACGCGAATCGATGCGGCTGAAACCCTCCTCCTTTTCAAAAGACAACACCACCAGCCCCACCACGATGAGCGCAATGCCGCCGATTTGCAGCCAAGTCACCTGCTGATTGAGCACGAATATGCAGAGCAGCGTGGTGAGCAGACAGGATGAGTTCGCGATAGGCGACGCGATGGAGATCTTGATCTTGGGCATCGCCTTGTAATAGAAGAGCATGGACGTGATATAGATGGTCGCGATGGGCAAATACGTCAAAATCGCCTGCAGGGTGATGCTGCCGCCTATGATCAGCATGTAGAGCAGCGAACAAACGCCGAGTATGATGCCGTTGTAGGCCAGCAGGCGCAGCACGCTGTTGGCGTCGTCGGACGCCGCACTTTTGAATATCACATCGGATGTACCCCATAAGAGCACGGTGAGTATGGAAAACAAGAGCCACATTTTTTCTTCCCCCTCCATTATAAAAAGCCGAAAAAAAAGCCGTTTACGGCTTATTTATGTAATTTTTGCAACACCAACTTCCCCACGGCGCAAAAGCACGCGCCCGGCCCCGCGGAAAAGAAGTGCTGTTCTTGCTTTATTCGCGGATTCTGCTCACCAGATCGTTTACCGTGCTCTTGAAATCCGCGTTTTTCTCTATCATGGCGCTGATCGTCTTGCACGCGTGTATGACCGTCGAATGGTCCTTGCCGCCAAACTCACGGCCGATGCTCTTCAAGGGCAGATCCGTCAACTCGCGCGCAAGGTACATGGCGATCTGCCGGGGAAAAGCGATCTCCTGCGGCTTCTTCTTGGCCTTGAACGCCTCCAGCGGGATGTTGTAATGCTCCCCCACCACCTGCTGTATAAAAGGTATGTTGATCTCATGCTTGCCCTTCTTGGGGAAATAATCGCGCAGCGCTTCCTCCACCAGGCTTAGATCCGGCAGTCTTTTCACCAGCGAAGCATACGCCATCACACGGGTCAGCGAGCCCTCCAGCTCTCTTATATTGGATTCCACATGATTTGCGATGAATTGCAGCACATCGTCCCCCACCTCCATGTTTTCCGTGAGCGCGCGCTTTCTTAAAATGGCCACCCGTGTTTCAAAATCCGGGCGCTGAATATCCGCGACCAAGCCCCATTCAAAGCGCGAGCGCAAACGCTCCTCCAGCGTGGGGATCTCTTTGGGCGGCTTGTCCGACGAGATGATGATCTGCTTGTTGGCTTCGTGCAGCGTGTTGAACGTGTGGAAGAACTCCTCCTGCGTGCTCTCCTTGTTCGCGATAAACTGTATGTCGTCCACCAGCAGCACATCCGCGTTGCGGTACTGCTCCCTGAACTGCACGGTGGTCGCCGTCTGTATGGCGGTGATGAGGTCGTTGGTAAACTTTTCGCTGGTCACATACACGATCTGTGCCATAGGGTCCTGCCTGCGTATAAAGTGGCCTATGGCGTGCATCAGATGCGTCTTGCCCAGGCCCACGCCGCCATAGAGAAACAGTGGATTATAGGCTTCGCTGGGTGCCTCCGCAACGGCCAAAGACGCCGCATGCGCAAAGCGGTTGCTGTTGCCTATCACAAAGGTTTCGAATGTATACTTGGGATTGAGCGTAGGCAGGGGCGTGCCCGCGCGGGGCAGGGGCTGCTGCGCCTTTTCTTCGTCGGATACAGGCAATGTGAAGCAGATGGTCACATGCTGGCCGGATGTTTCGCGCACAGCGTCTTCCAGCAGGCTTAAGTAACGCTTTTTGAGCATATTCATGTGGATTTCCTGCGGTACCTGCAGCACCAATTCGCCGTCCTTTAAAGAGATGGGCTTTATCACATCATTCACCCATGTCTTGTAGCTCATTTCCGTCATATTATCCCGGATGTATGCCAGCGCGCCATCCCATACATTAAAAACCGCCAATTTCCCGACTCCCTTTCAGTTGTTAAGCCAAATCAATCAAATTAAAGACTGGAAAGTAATTATATAACAGCCCCCCGCGCTTTTCAATGACCATACTCTATCTTTTTTGAATCAGGGGGATTTTTTATTCACATATTTGTGCGAGTTTTCTGCTGCCGCACTGCCGGGTTATCCACTTTTTTATCCACCGTTGTGGATAACTTTGTGCCTGATACCTGCCTGCGGACTGCGGTTTGAAGGTGCTTTTACCGCTCGATGTCTTATCATATCAAAATAATTGTGGGTAAACAAGAGGGTGTGGGTAAGTTATTCACAATCGCGCGCCTAAATGTGCATAACTCCTTCGGGCCGCTATTCTGCACTTCTTTTTCGAAATTTACGTATGCCGCCCTTTACAACCTGCTGCCCGATGCCATATGCTTCCTTTTATGCGAATCCCTTTTATGACGCCGTTTGTTGGCCCGGCATGGTTGACATCACGCTGCTGTTTTCATTATAATGTTCCCGTTGGGCTGTACACAGTCGTCATCGAATTTTTTGTTTTTGTGAACTGTTGTTCGCCCTTTATATCAATCCCCACCCGAAAGGAACGAATAGAAATTGAAATCTTATGAATTGCGTGAAAAATATCTGTCATTTTTCCGTTCGAAGGGACATGCCATCATCAAGAGCGCATCCCTGCTCCCCGAAAACGACCCGACCGTGCTGTTTACAACGGCAGGCATGCATCCTTTGGTGCCCTATCTGATGGGCGAAAAGCATCCCATGGGCAAGCGGCTCGCAAACGTGCAGAAATGTGTGCGCACCGGCGATATCGACGAAGTGGGGGATGCTTCGCATTCCACCTTTTTTGAAATGCTGGGCAACTGGTCGCTGGGAGACTATTTTAAAAAAGAAGCCATCGAATACAGTTGGGAATTCTTAACGAGCAAGGATTACTTGGGCTTAGATCCTTCCATACTCTATTTCACCGTGTTCGCAGGCGACGAGGATGCCCCCCGCGATCTAGAATCCTACGAGATCTGGCGCTCCTTGGGCGTTGAAGACAGCCACATCTTCTTCTTGCCCAAAGAATATAACTGGTGGGGCCCCGCGGGGCAGACCGGCCCTTGCGGACCGGATACCGAGATGTTCATCGATACGAAAAAACCTGCCTGCTCGCCGGGCTGCGATCCCTCCTGCTCCTGCGGGAAATATCTTGAGATCTGGAACGATGTGTTCATGCAGTACAACAAGACGGCAGCGGGCACATATGAGCCCCTTTCGCAGCAAAACGTGGACACCGGCATGGGGTTGGACCGTGTGATCGCCATATTGCAGGGCAAACAATCCGTTTATGAAACAGACGTGTATGCCTCCTGTATGGCCGCCATTTCACAGCTTAGCGGCAAAAGCTACGGCGACAGCGATGAGATCACGCGCGCTTTTCGCATCGTGGCCGACCATATCCGCTGCGCGACCTTCATGCTGGGCGACGAAAACGGCATTACGCCCTCCAATGTGGACCAGGGCTATGTGCTGCGCCGCCTGATCCGGCGCGCGGTGCGCTACGCGCTGCAGCTGGGCATTCCCGAAGGCAATCTGACACACATCGCCGAGCCCGTCATCGCGCAGTATGAAGACGTTTATACCGAGTTGAGGCAAAACCGGGACAAGATCCTCAGCGAGCTTCGAATGGAGGAGGAGCGCTTCCAGCGCACGCTCAAGCAGGGTATGCGTGAATTTGAAAAGCTGAGTGCGCGCTTAAAAGGCACGGTGATCGACGGCATCAACGCGTTCAGGCTTTACGATACGTTTGGCTTCCCATTGGAGTTTACGCTGGAGCTGGCGGAGGAAAAAGGCCTGACGGTGGACGAAGCAGGCTTTCACGCGCGCTTTAAAGAACACCAAAAAGCTTCCCAGGCGGGTGCCGAGCAACGCTTTAAGGGCGGGCTGGCCGACACAGGCGAACAAACCGCCAAGCTGCACACCGCGACCCATCTGCTGCAAGCGGCGCTGCGCAAGGTGCTGGACGAGAACGTCACCCAAAAGGGCAGCAACATCACGGCGGAGCGTCTGCGTTTCGACTTCTCTTTCCCGCGCAAGGTGACCAAGGAGGAGCTGGCGCAAATACAGGCGTTTGTGAATGAAGCGATCGCGGCGGGCGTGTCCGTCACCGTAGACGAGATGAGCGTGGACGAAGCAAAGGCGGCGGGCGCCATCGGGCTGTTCGAATCGAAATACGGCGAGAAGGTCAAGGTTTATACCATTCAGGACTACTCCTGCGAAATCTGCGGCGGGCCGCATGCTGTAAACACCGCCGATCTGGGTACATTCCGCATACAGAAGGAGGAAAGCTCCTCTGCGGGTGTGCGGCGCATCAAGGCCGTGCTGGAGTAGAGACAGCGGCGCGCAGCGCATCTTCTAACAGCATATAGCCGTGCGAGTCGTTACGGAAAGGCGGTATGAAAATACCGCCTTTTATAAAGCGCTGCGCCGCTTGGCCTCTCTAAGCACAGGCCTTGACAAATGGGATTTTATACGCATACCCGGGAAATATTGTTTCACGTGAAACATATACACCGCGTACATATGCAGCCTTTTATAGCTGTCATCACCGGATTGTTTCACGTGAAACATAATTTTGTCTTTTCCTTTCCAGATCCTTCCTATATAATAGATGCAACGGCGCACAGCCGCCACTTAAAAAGGAGTAATAGCATGTCCAGGATCATAGCCATTGCCAATCAAAAAGGCGGGGTGGGGAAGACCACCACCAACGTCAATCTGTCTGCCTGTGTGGCCGCGCAAGGGCAGCGCGTGCTCACCATAGACATCGACCCGCAGGGAAACACCACCAGCGGGCTGGGGCTCAACAAAAGCGAGATACAGGATTCCATGTATGATGTGCTCATCAACGAGCGCCCCATCGAGGAGATCATACTGCCCACCGTGCAGGAAAATCTGTTCATCGCGCCCTCCAGCATCGCGCTGGCCGGGGCGGAGGTGGAGCTGGTGTCCATGATGGCGCGGGAGCACATACTGAAAAACGCGCTTGCGCCTATAGTGGAAGACTACGATTTCATATTGATCGACTGCCCGCCGTCTTTAGGGTTGATCACGCTCAACGCTTTAACGGCCGCAAACCGGCTGCTCGTGCCCATACAATGTGAATATTACGCGCTGGAAGGGCTTTCACAGCTGATGAATACCGTGAGCATCGTGAAAAAACGCCTGAATCCGGAGCTGGACGTGGAGGGCGTGGTGCTCACCATGTTCGACGGACGCACAAACCTGTCCGTGCAGGTGGTGGATGAAGTGAAGAAATACTTTAAAAACAAGGTCTATACCACCATCATCCCCCGAAATGTCCGCCTAGGGGAAGCGCCCAGCCACGGATTGCCCATCATACAGTATGATCCGTCCTGCACGGGGGCGGAAGCGTATACGGATTTAGCGGAAGAATTGGTTGAAACATGGGAGGAGGACGATGATGACGACAAGATCTTCTAAAGCAAAGGGTCTGGGCAAGGGGCTTGGCGCCCTGCTCGCAGACAATGCGCCGTCCGGCGGGCAGGAGGAAGTGGAAATCACCCTGATCGATCCCAACCGTTCTCAGGCGCGCAAAACCTTTGACGACGCTTCGCTTCAAGAGCTGAGCGCCTCCATCGCACAGCATGGCGTGGTGCAGCCCGTGATATTGAAGCCAGCAGAAAACGGCCGGTATCTGCTCATCGCGGGGGAGCGCCGGTGGCGTGCGGCCCGCAAGGCCGGGCTGAGGACAATTCCCGCCGTCATCAAGAATGTAGACAGCCGCGAGCTGATGGAATTAAGCCTGATTGAAAACCTCCAGCGTCAGGATTTAAACCCGTTGGAGGAGGCCGAAGGCATCAAGACGCTCATGGACGAACACCAGCTCACACAGGAGCAGGTGTCTCTGCGCCTGGGTAAAAGCCGGCCGTATATCGCGAATACGCTGCGCCTGCTCACGCTCTCGGGCCCGGTCACGGACGCGCTGCGCGACGGCAGCATCAGCGCAGGTCATGCACGCTGCATGGTGCCCTTGGATGCCGCAACACAGGAACGTTTGTGCGCTGTTGTGGTCGAGCAGGGGCTCAGTGTGCGCCAAACGGAAGCACTCGCGAAAAACGTTGCCGAAAAACCCTCGCAATCCAGACAAAAACGCCCCGTCCTGCCCGAGATACTCGAGGTAGAGACCATGCTGCGCGAATTTTTGGGTACGCGTGTGAAGCTCACAGGCAGCCCCAAGCGCGGGCGGATTCTCATCGAATACTACAGCACAGACGAGCTGGAAGGCATTTTAGAACGGCTGAATCTGCCGGAGCATTGATCCTATAAGGAAACGTTGGGGGGGTTCTCACTTATATCGCTCATTTTAACCTTTAGGACAGAACAAATTTTATCATTTCGGGGGTGTAAAATGAAACGAATACTCTTGCTGTCGCTCGTGTTGCTTTTTTTGCTTTCAATGGCAAGCTGTGCGCCTGCTGAAAGCGATCAGCCCGCAGAACCCGATACAGCGTTAGGGGAGCCAATCCCTTCTCCGACGCCTACGCCTAGCCCGACTCCCGCGCCAACCCCTACGCCCGGCCCTACTCCTAAGCTCACGCCGACACCTACGCCCAGCCCTACTCCTAAGCTCACGCCGACATCTACGCCAATGCCCACTCCTACGCCTACATCTGCACTTGCCATAGATCACACGCCTGCACCAAGCGCAAGTGTAAACGATACACAGAGTTCGCCGGCGCCAAAAGCCAGCCCAAGCGATGTGCAGAGTCCGCCGGAAGAGCCCACGTCAACGACCCGTTCTGTTGAGACATCTCCCGGTCCTACACCTGAGCAAAAGCCTGATTCTACAAAAGCCCCGGCCGAAGAATCTGAGCCCAACAAAGTTGGAGGGCCTGTTTTTTGGACACCAGAAGGCAAAAAGTATCATTCAACACGAAGCTGCCCGACTTTGAGCCGATCTAAAACGATCCAAAGCGGTTCGGTGGCTGAGGCCGCAGGGCGGGATGCCTGTAAGGTTTGTCATTAAGCCTTCCGGCTGTTTGCATCCATCCCACAAAAAATCCATTTAAATGGATAGATCAATAGATATATGTACAGCCGATCCTGTTTTTTGCATACGAAAACGGGCAAGGATTTTCCTTGCCCGTTCGCATCTTCTTTTCAGTTTCTAAAGCGCGTTAAAATTCCGTGGGGCAGATGATGACCTTGATGGCCTCGCCCTTGCGCAGAAGATCCAGCCCTTTTTCGTATTCGTCCAGCGGGAATACGTGTGTCGCGATCTCATCCAGCGGCAGAATACCGCTCTCTATAATGCGCGCCGTCTTTTCGAAATAGTATTTCCCCAGGAATCCGCCGTAAATCTGTGCTTCCTTGCGCACGATTTCCGCGAGTTTGATGGGCGGTTCGGCGGTTTCGTCGTGGCCAAACATCAGCACCTTGCCGTTGGGGCGGATCATATCGATGGCTGTCATCAGCATCTGGCCGACCGCCTCGATGCAGTGGTCCACGCCTAAGTTGTTGGTGGCTTCCAGCACGACCTGTTTAAGATCCTGCTCCTTCGGGTTCACCACGATGTCGGCGCCCACTTTGAGCGCTTTTCCGCGCCTGTACTGGTAAGGCTCGGACACGATGACGGTGGAAGCGCCATTGGCCTTGGCCAGCGCCGTAAACAGCAGGCCGATGGGCCCTGCGCCCAGCACGCAAACCGTGTCGCCCGCCTGGATACCCAGCTTTTCGATGGCATAGCCTGTGCAGGACAGCGGCTCAGCCAAAGCGGCTTCCTTGATGGGTGTGCCCTTCTTCAGCTTAAAAACGGAATGCGCGGGTACAGCAGTATAGCTTGCCAGCGCGCCGTCCTGGAAAAGGCCGCGTGTCGCCGCATGCTCGGCGTTTTCGCCTGTCTGGCAATAGAGTGTTGAACATTTATCCGGCCTGTCGCTGCGGCAGTGTTCGCAGGAGCCGCAGGGCGGATGCGGGTCTACGATGACCATATCGCCCGGCTTGAGCCAGTTCACAGCGGAACCTACTTCCACAACTTCGCCTGTATATTCATGACCGAATATGATATCCCTCGTCGCCGGATGCATGGGGGGATCCATCAGCACATGCAGGTCCGTCCCGCAAATGCCTACGCCCAGCACCTTCAACAACACATCGTCCGGATTCTTAATTTCAGGCTTCGGCCTTTCTTCAAAGGCATATTCTCCGGGTTTCTTGAAAACAATCGCTTTCATGTGATGACCTCCTCAACATATTAAAACTTCGCATTACAAAAGGCCTCCAAGCAAATCCTCCAAGCCGCTGCTCAGGCTAAAGCGCCCATGCGCACCCGCCGGATATACTGAAACCATCCTCTTGTGCATATATATATAATTATAAGTGATATTCAAAGAAAAAGAAATAGTTTTCACACAATTCTATAAAATAGCAATTATGATCTGATAAAGCGGGTTTGGACAACGTATAAACGGGTGCTTGCGCACATACTAATCAATATCGACAAAAGCGAAGAGCACACAAGTTCTTTGCTTTTCTTTACTCATCATACACAGACGGTATGAAAGGTCTTTATAGAAAATAATGCCTGTCTAGGAATAAAATTCCTGTTGGGCGTGAATAATGACACTGTAAACAACAAACGGGGGAGATGTGGATATGGAAAAAAGCATTCTCATACAAAAAGAAAACCGCGGCAAAACAGGCTGGTCGGCGCAGGAGGAAGCGCTTTTAAAAGCAGAAACAACGCTGGCCCGCGAGGAATGCCGTCCGATAAAAACTGTATTCGAACGCGTGGCCGAAAAAACCGGCCGCAAGCCGAACAGCGTGCGCAACTACTATTATGCGCGGCTCAAGCAGGCAGGCGAGACGCCCGCAGCCTTTGAGCTTTTCAAGCCTCAGGAAGTGCGCGACATGCTCAAAACCATACTGGAAGCGCAATCGCGCGGCATGTCTGTGCGCGCATGCACGCTCAAGATGGGCGGCGGCGAAAACAAGGCCATGCTGCGCTACCAGAACAAATACAGAAGCGTAATTAAAAACAACCCGGCGCTGGTGTTGGATGTCATCAGCGAGATGCGCCGTGAAAACCGCCCGGTTTTTGACCCATACGAGCAGGCTTCCCGAAAAAAAGCACGGGGCTCTTTGGAGGATATGGTGCAAAAGCTTGCAAAGAACTTGCAGAACACCGGCACGGACGCGAACACGCTGCTCTCCTCGCTGTGCCGCTTAAGCGAGATCGCGGCCTCCTCGCAGCAGCTTCGGGCCGGGCTTTTTGAAAAGGAGCGCCAAAGCGCCGAATTGGAAAAACAGCTCGATGCGCTGCACACACGGCTGTATCACATAGAAGCCGAATACGCGCGGTTGTCCCAAAGCCTGCATGAGAGCGAAAACCGCCAATCCCTGCAGGACAGCCTGCTCAGCAGCAACCGTGAGAATCTCACCCGGCTGCTGGGGCTGTTCAGACAGCTGCTGGCGCTCAACAAGGAATTCCTGCAGGCGCCCACCAGTAAGCGTTCCAAGGCGCTGTCCGATTACACGGCGTCCTTATCCCGCCACACGGAGGATTGTGAGCGGGTGCTCAACACCATCCATATTTAAAAGCATGCCGGTTTGGGCTGCTATATGCTGCGTTCAATCTTTTTTCACCTATAAGACCATCCGATTGCCTCCTTAGTAAAGAAGCCTTCGCGCGAAGGCTTCTTTACTATTTGCGCGCCTTCTGTGAAATCGACCGCCCGATCATGTCCGCCTGGTTGACAATTCCCTTTAGGGCGCTGGACGAAACATCCTTTCGTATGCTATATTTTATACGTCAAACATAACCAATCCGCCCGTCTATGCGTATACTGAATGACGACCACAGGGAAGGAAAGAAAATAGCATTAGGAGGTGCATCATGAAAAGATTTTTCTATGTGCTGCTGGCTCTGCTCTTAGCCTTTACGCTCATCTCATGCAGCAGCGCAGGCCCCGACAACACAACGGGGCAACACGACAGCTCAAGTCCGCAAGACGCGGCCGGCGAAGCGGGCGCACCCGAGGCCCCTGAAGGCTACCCGTCCGAGGAGGACTATGGCGCTGTTCAGGATCAGGAGATGGGGCCTTCCTCCATCGTGCAGGACACGGACCGCATGCTGGTGTATACGGTGGATCTGGCCATGACCAGCTACGAATACGCCATCGATTATCAGAAGATCAAGACAGCTTCTGCAAAATTCGGCGGGTTTGTGCAGCAGGAGGAAACGACGGGCACCCCGCCCACGGAGCACAACCCCCACGGCCGCTATACCAGCATGACGCTCAGGATACCCACCAAAAACCTCGATGCGTTCATGGATGCGCTCTCACAGGTGGGTACGCTGTTGTCCAAGAACATACAGTCAGACGACATCACCACGGATTACTACGACACGCAGGCCCGTGTGGAAATGCTCGAAAATCGCTACGACAAACTGAATGAGCACTACAAGGAAGCCAAAAAAATGGAGGATATCATCACCTTAGAACAGGA
Source organism: Christensenellales bacterium (assembly GCA_050945835.1). Classification (GTDB taxonomy): domain Bacteria; phylum Bacillota; class Clostridia; order Christensenellales; family JBMNTQ01; genus JBMNTR01. The sequence continues at coordinate 54,492 of JBMNTR010000005.1, forward strand.
GATGAGCGATATACTCTATCAATTGGACAAATTGAAGGGCAGCGTGCGCAGCATGGATCAGAGCGTGGAATACGCGACGGTGTATCTGCAGCTTGAGGAGCTTGTGCGCGTGGCCGACGTGCCGGCTAAAACCGATTTTTCCGAACGGCTCGACGATTCATACGCGGGCGGCTGGCGTGCGATGGAGGAATTCGGCCAAGGGCTGCTCGTCTTTTTAGCGGGCGCATTCCCCGTACTGCTCGTGCTCGTCGTGCTGGCGGCTGTCGCTTTGACAGTTTGGCTGCTGGTACGTCGTTCTCAACGCAAAAGCAAAGCGGTTTCAGAGGCAAAAAAGGATCAGACCTGACGCTTTCTCTGGCGCGGGGAAAAATATTTAGCACAGCTTAAAGAAGAGGGAAGCAGGCCTGCTTCCCTCTTTTTTAACCACAATCCCAGAGCGGCTTGTGTGCAAAAGACTTATGAAGGTTTATCGCGCAGCAAAAAGCCGGGCGGCTTCGCCCGGCTGATCACCCGTTGCTTAAAAATTCAGACTTTTCTTTCAAACACATGCTTGCATTGCGTGCACGTCACACGGATGCGGCCCTTGCCCTTGGGCGCACGCAACTGCTGCCGGCAGCGCGGACATTTAAACACCGCAAAGTCCTGGTTTTGCTTCTTACGCTCGCCGGCCTGCCGCCTGCCCTGCGCGCTGAAGCGGTGTTTCTGCCTGTTATACCAGCCTTTCAAACGCGCTTTGGCGTTGTTGAGCATATAGGTGAAAGCAGCATCCTCCATGCGCCGTTTTTCGATATTGCGGGAAAACGCGCGCCATAGCGCAAACGCGACCAGCACAAGCGGGCCTAAGAAGTTGCCCCCATAGGTGAAGCTGCCCACGCTCAGCGATCCCATCAGATAGGAGACGAGCGCGAGCACCAAAAACAGCTTGCTGATGCCTTTGATCCCGTAGCGTCCATAAAACATTCGATTCAACAAAATGCCTAATTTCCTTTCTTGTTCCAAACTCTGAAAGAGAATCCAAGCCCAAACATCCAAATAATCCTAACGCACGCCTATCACCGTGCAGGGTACCTTTTCATAGATCAGCTCGCTGATCTTGTATTTGGCGTTGCCAATGATGACTTTTGTCCCCTGTTTGACCGGCTCTGTGATGAACTCCAGCTTGGCGCGCGCGCCGTTTGCGCCCGTACGGCTTGCACCCACGCACATCGCCTTGCTGGCCTCGATATTCTGCAGCACTTCCTCTGTGTCCTTGCCCGAAATCTCGTTGATCAGCGTTGTGCGGTCGTTGACATCCTCATAGATGCCGTCTACCGATGTCATGATGAGCAGAATGCGCGCACGCACCAGCGTGCAGATGACAGCGGCCGTCTCGTCGTTGTCCACACATTCCACAACAGGCGTGTGGTTTCCGACGCTTTTGTTGGCGTAGTCCGCCAGCTCCATGCGCCGGTTCTCCTCAAAGCTCACCGAATCGTTGTAGTTCACAATGGGGATGGCGTTCTGCATGGCGGCGCGCAAAAGAAGCCTTCGTATGAACTCCCGTTTCTGCGGATCGTTGAAATGCTGGTGTTCCACCAACACCTGCCGTATGCCGTATGCGTCCTTGATATAGCGGCGGTAGTTCTCCATAAGGATCGACTGCCCCTGTGACGCGTAATCCGCCTTGACATCGTCCATATCGCCTATCAGCTCACGGCCGCTGCGGCGCAAATAATCCAGTCTGCCGATTTCGGTGGCGCCGGAGGTAACCCAGATCATGCCCGGACGCAGCTCCGCACCCAGGCGGCTGAATCGGTTGTGGTCTATATCGTTGTCCTCCCGGCGAATAAGCGCCATGGAGCCGATTTTCCCCACCATTTCAAAATCAAAAGAAGCCATTTTTTCACCCGTATTCAAGACCCTTTTCCCCGTTTGAAGGGCAGTGAAAGGATCATTTTATCCATGTTGGACACCTTATAATAGATTATAATAAATACACAACCTTTGCAAGCCTTAATTGCAGCACGCGCGCCGTTTCTGAGCGCTGCACAGCGGTATTTTAAAGCGATAAAAGCGAAGCAAGCGGGATTTCCAACATGCCCGCTTGCTTTTTTACCGTTCTTTATTCTTAAAGAAGCACCCTCATAAAGAAATCTTTGCCGCACAGGTGTTTTTGCGCAATAAACTATTCCCTGATCAGGCTTTTGCCTGTCATCTCCTGCGGCTTGGGCAGCCCGAGCATCTGCAGCAGCGTGGGCGCGACATCGCAGAGACTGCCGTCTTCATACAGCGCGGCATACTGATATTCCTTGTCCGCCAGTATAAAGGGCACGGGGTTGGTGGTGTGCGCTGTGAAGCTGCTGCCGTCCTCGTCGTACATCTTGTCGGAGTTGCCGTGGTCCGCGGTGATGATGACACCGCCCCCCTGCTTTAAAATGGCCGCCGTCACCTGATACACGCATTCGTCCACCGCCTTGACGGCGGCCACCGCAGCGCTGTTCACGCCCGTATGGCCCACCATATCCGCGTTGGCAAAGTTGAGCACCATCACGTCATACTGCCCGCTTTCGATGCGCGCAACAGCCTCGCTTGCCACTTCATACGCGCTCATATCGGGTTTTAAATCGTAGGTCGCCACCTTGGGCGAGGGTATGAGCACACGATCCTCCCCTTCGTTCGGCTCTTCCACGCCGCCGTTGAAAAAGAAGGTCACATGCGCGTATTTTTCCGTTTCCGCGATGCGCAGTTGCCTGAGCCCCTGTTTGCTCAGATATTCGCCCAGCGTATTGTGCAGCACTTGCGGCGAAAAGGCCACACGCATGTTGGTGAATTTTTCATCGTACTGTGTGAAACAGACATAGTTCACCGGGAAATATCCCTTTTTGCGGGGCATAAGTCCGAGCTCTTCTTCTATAAACGTACTCGTGATCTCTCGCGCGCGATCCGGCCTGAAATTGAAGAAGATCACGGAGTCGTTTTGACGTATGGTCGCAGTGGGTCTGCCGCCTTTTTCCAGCACCATGGGCAGTATGAATTCGTCCGTTACGCCATGATCATAGGATTCCTGCACACCGGCTGCGGCATCCGTCTGAAATACGCCTTCACCCAGCACCATGGCGTCATAAGCCCGCTGCACGCGCTCCCAGCGGTTGTCGCGATCCATGGCGTAATAGCGCCCTATCACGGTGGCGATCTCGCCCGTGCCGATCTGTTTCATTTCATCGAGCAGCTCTGTGATGAACCCTTTGCCGCTATGGGGCGGCACATCGCGTCCGTCCATCAGGCAATGGACATACACGCGCCGCAAGCCCTTTGATTTTGCCATGCGCAGCAGCGCATACAGGTGTGTGTTGTGGCTGTGTACGCCGCCGTCGGATAAAAGTCCGATCAGGTGCAGCGCCTTGCCTTTCTCCTTCGCTTCATCCATGGCCCACACGAGCGCTTCGTTTTCGAAGAAGCTGCCCTGCTCGATGGCCTTGCTGATGCGGGTCAGCTCCTGATAGACAATACGCCCGGCACCCATGTTCAGATGCCCGACTTCCGAATTGCCCATCTGGCCGCAGGGCAAGCCCACAGCCAAGCCGCTCGCCTGCACGGAAGTGTAGGGATATTGCGCCATCAGCTTTTTAAGATGGGGCGTGCCTTCTTCCTGTATGGCATTGCCCTTTTCTTCTTCACTCAGGCCGAAGCCATCCATGATGATCAATGCTTTCATTTTTTTCATAAGAGCACCACTGTCTTAATAGTTGACAACTTTGGAGAAATCCTCCGCTTTCAAGCTCGCACCGCCGATCAGGCCGCCGTCGATATGCTCGCAGGCCATCAGCTCCGCCACATTTTTGGGATTCATGCTGCCGCCGTACTGTATGCGCACCTTCTGCGCCGTCTCTTCGCCATACAGCTTTTCGATGGTGGCGCGGCAAACGCCGTTCACTTCGTTGGCGTCCTCGGGGGTGGCTGTTTTGCCTGTGCCGATCGCCCAGATGGGCTCATACGCGATCACAATGCCGCTGGCTTGCTCTGCGCTGAGTCCTTCAAAGGCCGCCTCGACCTGGCCGCTCACCCACTGGTTGGTGATGCCCTGCTCGCGCTGTTCCAATGTTTCGCCCACACAGACGATGGGTAAAAGCCCGTGCGCAAGCGCCGCCTTGATCTTCTTGTTGACCGTCTCATCCGTTTCGGCAAAATACTGCCTGCGCTCGCTGTGTCCGATGATCACGTATTCGATGCCCATCTGCTTGAGCATCACCGGTGAAACTTCGCCCGTGTAGGCGCCCTTGTCTTCAAAATGCATGTTTTGCGCGCCTATACGGATATTGGTTCCTTCAATCGCTTCTTTTACGGCGGCAAGATCTGTAAAGGGCGGGCAGACCACCACATCGCATTTTGCGTCCTTCACCAGCGGAATGAGGCTTTCCACCAGCGCTTTGGCCTCGCTCACCGTCATATTCATCTTCCAGTTGCCTGCAATAATCGCTTTTCTCATAAGTTGTGCTCCTCCCAATCCATTATAAAAATATTTTTTATTTGTCATCCAACGCGGCCACGCCGGGCAGGGTTTTGCCTTCCAGGTATTCGAGCGACGCGCCGCCGCCGGTGGAGATGTGCGTCATCTGCTGCTCCACGCCAAACTGCTTCACCGCCGCCGCCGAATCACCGCCGCCTATGATGGTCACAGCGTCTTTGTTTTGCGCCATCGCCTGCGCGACCGCTTTGGTCCCCGCTGCGAAGTTGGGCATTTCAAACACGCCCATAGGGCCGTTCCAGATGATGGTGCGCCCCTTTTCGATCTCTTCTGTGAACAGCTTTATGGTTTCAGGCCCCATATCCAGCCCCATACGGTCGGCGGGTATTTCGGTAATGGGCAGGGGGTAGAAGTCTACATCGTTTTTAAATTCAGGCGCCGTTACGGTGTCCACAGGCAGCAGCAGCTTCACGCCCTTGCTCTTCGCTTTTTCCATCAGCTCCTGGGCCAGCTGCACCTTATCGGCCTCCAACAGGGAAGTACCCACTTCATACCCTTGTGCCTTTACGAAGGTATACGCCATGCCGCCGCCTATGATCAGGCTGTCCACCTTTTCCAGGAGATTATCGATCACGCCGATCTTATCGGAAACCTTGGCACCGCCTAAGATCGCTAAAAAAGGGCGTGCAGGATTCTGCAGCGCCTGGTTGAGCACCTCTAATTCCTTGCCCAGCAAAAATCCGGCCACAGAAGGCAGATAATGGGTCACGCCTTCGGTGGAAGCGTGTGCGCGGTGCGCCGAACCAAACGCATCGTTGACATACACATCCGCAAACGACGCCAGCTTCTTCGCGAATTCCGCTTCGTTCTTCGTTTCTTCCGGCTGAAAACGCACGTTTTCCAGCAGTATGATCTTATTTTCAGCCGCCTGTGCCACAGCCTGCTGCGCGCTTTCGCCGATCACGTCCTGCGCGAATACGACTTCTTTGCCTGTGAGCTCCTGCAGCCGCTGCGCCACGGGAGAAAGCGAATACTTCGCCACAAACGCACCCTTGGGTCTGCCCATATGCGAACAGAGGATCAGCTTGCCCCCTTCTTTGAGCACATACTCGATGGTGGGCAGCGCAGCCCTGATGCGGATATCATCCGTAATCATGCCCTCGCCATCCAGCGGCACATTGAAATCAGCGCGCATTAACACCTTCTTGCCTTTTAGATCGATATCTTTCACCGTCTTTTTCATCTGGTAATCCCTCCATTTTTCATGATCGTTCAGCTCATATTTGTATCTATCACAAGGCCTATTTTTCAACATCCTCAATAAATTATCATATATCAAAGCATTTTACTTGTCCAGCTAAGCAAACCTTGAATTTACCATGTTTTGAATTCTATTCCTGCTCTTTTTTTCATACATACTAGTTAAGATGTGCATAAAGGGGCGATGATATGAAGGACACATTAAGAAAAATCAACGGTCTGCGATGGCTTTGCATTTTAGTGGGAACGATTCTCTTCTTATACGGTCTCTTCGGGGCGATCTCGCCTGTGCACACACAGGAAGCGACGAACGGCATCGCTATAATCACCGTTTGCGAAAACGAGCAGGATATTCTGCTGGCCGCTTCCTGTAAAGCACAGTTAAGCGTAGCGCTTGCAGCCGAAGGAGCAACCATCGAAACGCTCACCTCCTTAGCCTTGCACAGCGGCCTTGAGGTGCTCACGCTGTATGACGGGCAGCTCTATACCGAAGCCGATCCTTACACAAACGCACAGCATGTGTTCAGCGCGTATGCCGGCCACATCGGTTCGCGGGGTGTTTTGTTCCATCACGAACCAGAGTCCGAGACAAACAGGCTCTATGTGCGCAACACACAAGGGGATTTAAAAGGTTTACAGCCGAAATACACAGCATACGGAGACGATCCCGCGCAATGCGAGGCCGTCGTCACGCTGTGCGGCCGCGAAACCGGGCCTTTGGCCGTGCTCTATTATCCGGGGAACGCTTTCCCGCTGGATCGTTTTGTAGAATGCTTCGACCGTGTGGTCTTCGCTTCCTCATTGCCCATCTGATTTCATTTAATACTGGCATTATAAATCGATTATCGATCATTATTCCATAACATTCCATAGATTTTATTCGAGTTATCCACAAATATGCACAATTGTGGATAACTTTTGTGGATAACGCTGTTGAGTAATGGTGGGTAATTTTTAAAATTTTTCCAATGTGGGGCATGTTGATTACTTCGCACCATAAAAAACCTTTTTTACACATGGAAATGCACAGTGTTTTTTGGTATGATATGGCTGAGGAAATCACTTTTCCACATTGCCAAGACCCCTACTACTACGGTTACGTCTACCAATTAATAAAAGAACACGTTTTATATACGAGGAGGTACCCATGCATTTTACCTGTGAGAGAGACGATTTAAACGCTGCGCTGAGTATCGTACAAAAAGCACTGCCCACACGCACCACACTGAATACGCTAGAAGGTGTGTATATGGAGGCAAAGGAGGGGCATGTCTGTTTACGCTGCTGTGATTTAACTTTGCAGATCGATTCCGTGATCAGCGCGCAAGTACAGGAAGAAGGGGAGATGGTGCTGGGGAAGCTGCTCTTTGAAGTGGTGCGGCATCTGCCCAGCGGTGAGATGGAGATCAAAGCGGTATCGGAAAATACAGCAAGGCTTACGAGTAATCGCTCCAAGGTCACATTGCAAGCCATGCCCTGTGACGATTATCCGCAGCTTTTGCAGCTGCGCGCCGCAAACGAAGTGAGTCTGCCCTGTACTGTGTTCAAGGATATGATCAAGCAGACCATCTTTTCGGTGAGCACCACGGATGTGCGCCCCATACTCACCGGCGTGCTGCTGGAGCTGACCAAAGAAGGCGTGCATATGGTGGCTATGGACGGATACCGCTTGGCGCTTCGGAAATATCCCATGCCCTGCGCGCAGGAGGCCAAGCTCGTGATACCCGCCAAATCCTTAAACGAGATCGCGCGTATACTCGGGGACGAGGAGGATGTCAAGCTGATGTACGGTGGAGGCTACGCTTCCGTGAACGTAGGGGACACCACGGTATGTACCCAGCTCTTCAATGGCGAATACATGAATTACAGGCAGCTCATCACAGGCGAATCGCAAACCCGCATGATCATCGAAAGACAGGCATTTTTGGATAGCTTGGAGCGCGCGTCCGTGATGGCGCGCGAAGCGAAAAACAATCTGACAAAGCTCGGCGTCAAGCAGGATAAGCTCATCATCACCTCCAATTCGGAGTTGGGGGAAACATACGACGAAATTCCCACCACGCTTGTCGGTCACGAGCTGGATATTGCCTTCAACGTGCGGTTTTTAACGGATGTACTCAAGGCGCTGCCCGATGAAGAGTTGGCGTTTGATTTCAATACCAATACGACCCCCTGCCTGATCAGACCGAAGGAAACGGACGAATTCCTGTATATCGTGCTGCCTGTGCGCATCTATGCGTGAACAGGCGCAAGGTTGTCCACAATGGTGTATAAAATGTGGATAAATTTTCTGATTAAAAGTTTTAAAATTCCTTGTGGTGCATGGATTGCTGTGGTATAATAAACTTCACTGTTAAATTAAACGGAGGAATACAATGGACGTATTGGAACTGATATTGACGATCATCATGGCGCTATCCGCGGTTATCTTGATCATAACGGTTGCGCTTCAGGAAAGCAAAACGGCAGGCGTGCAGAGTGTGATGGGCGGGACGGATACATATTTCGGAAAAGGGAAATCCAGAGGCCGTCAGGCAAAGTTGATCAAAATCACCAAGATTTCGGCCATCATCTTCATGGTGCTCGGCGCGGTTGTGACCATCGTTTTTTAAGAGCATACATATACCATCAAAAGGAGCGCTGCCTCACATGCGGTAGGGCTCTTTTGTTATTTCTTCATATCATAAAACTTTTATGTAAGAAAACAGGGATTATCTGGTAGAATATAAGGAAAGCTATGTGTAAAAGAGTTGAGCGCCGGATATCGGTCCGGCTGTGCGCAAGATGGGAGAGTAAAGAAAAGAGATGAAGTTTAAAAAAGAGATCATAAATGCCTTGAAGCAAAACGGCAGTTTAAACGAAAAGGAGCTGTCTGTGCTGCTTCGGGTGAAGAAAAAAGAGGCGCGTAAATTACACACCGCTCTTTTAAGGCTGCTGGAAGAAGGCACGATCAGCGTGACGCGGCGGGGGAAATATAAGCTGAAAAAAGTAACACAGGCTGTGTATGTCACAGGCAGGCTGGCGGGAAACAAACGCGGCTTTGCGTTTCTGATTCGAGAGGACGGCGCCGGCGAGGATGTGTTCATACCGGCACAGAGACTGGCCGGTGCGCTGCATGGGGACACGGTGCGCGCAAGCATAGCCCCGCACCACTACAACGGCCAAGAGGGGATCGAGGGCACGGTGGTGGAGATTTTACAGCGCGCCAACGACACCATCGTGGGCATATTTGAAGAACAGAGCAACGGCGGCGGCTGTGTGCTGCCTGCGGATGAGCGTATCAATCTGCAAATCGTGATACCGCCCAAACACGCGAAAAAAGCCCAGGACGGGCAAAAAGTGGTGGCTGTCATATTGAATTACGGCGCTAAAGGCTATGCACAGGGCCGCATAGAGCGTGTGCTGGGCTATGCAGAGGACAAAGGCGTGAACGTTTCGGCGCTGCTGTATCAAAACGGCATACGCATGGAGTTCCCCCCCAAGGCGAAAAGGCAGGCGGAGCTCGCGCCGCAGCAGGTGAGCGAGGAAGAGCTTGCCGGGCGTACGGATTTGCGCCGGCAGACGATATTCACCATAGACGGCGCGGACGCAAAGGATCTCGACGACGCGGTCTCCATAGAGGAGCTGTCCGATGGAAACTTGCGGCTGGGCGTGCACATCGCGGATGTGAGCCATTACGTGGCACAGCATTCGCCGCTGGACAAGGAAGCGCTGCTGCGGGGCAACAGCGTATACCCGGTGGATCGCGTGGTGCCCATGCTGCGCGAGGAATTGTCCAATGGAATCTGTTCGCTCAACCCCAAGGCAGACAGGCTGACATTGTCCTGCATCATGGACATCAACCCGTCCGGCGAAACGGTGTCCTACAGCATACACAAGAGCGTCATACACACCACGGAGCGCATGACGTATGTGGATGTGCAGAAGATACTGGAGGATGACGCGCAGATGCTCGCACGCTATGCGCACATTCAACAGGACATAAAGCGCATGGAAAGACTGGCCAACATATTGAGCGCGCGCCGCAAGCGGCGGGGCAGCATCGACTTCAACACCAGCGAAGCCAAGATCACGCTGAAGGAGGACGGCACGCCGGACACCATCACGCGGGTTGAGAGGCTGTTTGCGCATCGTTTGATCGAGGAGTTCATGCTGGCTGCCAACGAGACGGTCGCAAAGCACATCGCGCTGAAAAACGGACCCTTCGTGTACCGTGTGCACGAGGTGATGGGGGAGGAAAAGGCGCGTGAACTGATGACTTTTTTAGGCGCTTTCGGCATCGATTTGACCAAAGACGCAAGCCAGGTGAAGCCTATGGAAGTGCAGCAGGCGCTTTTGGCCGCGCAGGGCAAAAAGGAGGAGCGGCTCATCAATATAACGGTGCTGCGCGCCATGAAGAAAGCGCGGTATGCCGCTGAAAACCTGGGGCATTTCGGGCTGGCAGCCACTTACTACTGTCATTTCACATCGCCTATCAGGCGCTACCCTGATCTGATGGTGCACCGCATGCTCAAAAAGGACATAGCGGGCGAATTGAACAAGGATGGTCAGACGGCAGACGAAAAAATGCGCATGGAGGAGATCGCGGTGCAGTGCAGCGCCTGCGAGCTGCGGGCCATGGAGGCGGAGCGGGCTGTGGAAAGCTATATGAAGGCGAAATACATGGAGCAGCGGCTGGGCGAGATCTACGACGGTGTGATCAGCGGCATCACGCCCAACGGCGTGTTTGTGGAGCTGGATAATACCATCGAAGGGTTTGTGCGCTTGGAGGATTTGGGCAGGGAGCTGCGCTATGAAAAGGAATCCTACCGCTTTGTGGACGCTTCCGGGCGCGTCATCAGCATCGGGCAGCCTATGCGCGTGCAGGTGGCGGCCGCAAATGCCGAGCTGCGGCGCATCGACTTTGTGCCGGTCGCAGATACCGATCCGCAGGTTTCATAAGGGGAGATTTGTCATGAAAAAAGAAGGGGTCAAGGTCTTGGCGCAAAACAGAAAAGCGCGCCATGAATATTTTATTGAGGACATCTATGAAGCGGGCATCGCGCTGGTGGGCACGGAAGTGAAATCCATCAGGGCGGGCAAGCTGAATTTAAAGGAAAGCTATGTCATCATCAAAAACGGTGAGGCGTTTTTGATGGGCATGCATGTAAGCCCCTATGAAAAAGGGAATATATTCAACACCGACCCGCTGCGCACGCGCAAGCTGCTGCTCAACAAGCGTGAAATCAAAAGGCTGCAAACAGGCACACAGCAGCAAGGGTATGCGCTCATACCGCTGCGGGCATATTTGAAAAATTCGCTGGTCAAGATCGAAATCGCGCTGGCGAAGGGCAAAAAACTCTACGACAAACGCGCCGCCGAAGCGCAGCGCGACGCGAAGCGGGAGATAGACCGCAACATAAGGCGGCAAGGAGAACACGCGTGATCTAAAGAAAGCATAAGGGAGCCGCGGCGCAGAGGGATGCAGCCGCGGCTTTAAATTTACATCGCGTTGATGAAGAAGGGGTTGTGCGCCCCCCTCGAAGCTTGCCCGGCGGCTTCGCCGGGAACGAATATGCAGCCCTCTTGAACTCATGGGCATACAGCCTTCGCCGTTTGCGCACCGAAAAGGGAAGGCGGAAAGAAGGTGCGGCACGGACCCTTAGAGGGCATTTTTCAGCGCAAACGGTGAAGGCTGTCTATTCTATGGCTCATATAAGCCGGCCGGCTGTCTTAAGAAATACCCAGCTTACCCAGCACCACGTTTTTAAAAAAGTCGTCGGCGGATTCGGGCATTATGCTGTATTTTTCACCTATGAAGGACACGCATATGCCGGAGTTCGCGCACTCCTTCATGCAAAAATGAGCCTTCATGTCCAGTTTGTCGTGCAGATCATTCTCCTCGATCAGCTGCAAAAACGTTTGGATCACATTGTAGGAGCCCTTGATATGGCAGGAACTGCCTATGCATACTTCCAATTCAGTCATTATACGTGTTCCTCCTTGCCGGATTGATCATATTCCACATGCAGAAGTTCATGAACCTTCCCTTTGAGCAGCCCGCTATACAGCGACATCACCAGCGGGTTTTCCTCGCTCCTTCTTATGCTGCACAGCTTATCCACGGCATAAAGCCCTTTTGCGCGCGCCTGTTTGCCAGATGCTTTCACATAGGGCTGCCCGGCGCCGTTGATGCATCCGTTGGGGCAGGCCATCACTTCCACAAAATCATAATGCGCGCCCTGCTGTATGCGCTCGATCAACCTGCTCGCATTCCCCAGACCGCTCACGATGGCGATCTTCGCCTCGCCGCCGTCATAAGGAACGCACATCTCCTTCGTGCCCTCGAGCCCGCGCACGCCCTTAAGGGAGATGGCCATCAGTGTGGTCGGGTCCTTTTGTGACGCCAGCCTGCGCAACACCGCCTCCGTCACACCGCCGGTGGCGCCGAATATCACACCCGCGCCTGTGATGGTGCCAAAGGGCATGTCGATGGCCTCCGGCTCAAGATCGGTGAATTGAATGCCCGCTTCGCGTATCATGCGTATGAGCTCCTGGGTGGTGAGCACAAAATCGACCATGGGGATGCCGTCCTTTTGAAATTCGCTGCGCGCGGCCTCGAATTTCTTGGCTGTGCAGGGCATCACGGCCACATGCACATGCTTGCGGCTGGAGGGCGCGTATTGCTCCTTGACGGTAGCGGCCAGCATCTGCATGGGGGAGCGGCAGGTGGAGACATTCTTTAAAAGTTCGGGATGGTTTTTCTCGCAATAATGCACCCACGCCGGGCAGCAGGAGGTGAACAGCGGCAGATCTTTTCCTTCCTTAAGGCGCTGTATGAGCTCCTTACTTTCCTCAAGCACCGTCAGATCCGCGCCGGTGGACGTGTCGAATACCTCGTCAAACCCCAGCCGGCGCAATGCGGCCACGATCTTGCCCATGGCGTTTTCGCCTTCGTCGAAGCCCAGCTCCTTGCCCATGGCCACCCGCACCGCCGGCGCGATCTGCACGGTGACCTTTACATTTTCGTCATCGATCTGCGCTAGAACCTTTTCGCTGTCGTCTTGTACCACGATGGCGCCGGTGGGGCAGACCACGGCGCACTGCCCGCAGCCCACGCAGTTGGATTCGGCCAAGGGGATATCGAAAGCCGTGCTGATGCGCATGTTGGAGCCGCGGTGCGCAAAATCGATTGCGCCCACATTTTGCACTTCGTCGCACATACGCACGCAGTCGCCGCAGAGTATGCATTTGCTGTGGTCGCGCACGATGCAGATGGAGGAATCGTCCACCTCGGGCACAGGCGCGGTGTTGGGAAAACGCACGCCGGTGATGTTGAAGCGCTCGGCCAGATCCTGCAGCTTGCATTTGCCGTTGTTGCTGCAGGTGGTGCAGTCGCGGCAGTGGTTGGACAACAGGAGTTCCAATATCATCTTGCGGTATTTTCTCAGCCGCTGCGTGTTCGTTTTGACGGCGGCGCCGGCCTTGGGCGGCGTGGAGCAGGCGGCGTCCAGCCCGCCCCATTCGTTTTCCACCATACACATCCTGCACGCGCCATAGATGGACAATTCGGAATGGTAGCAGAATGTGGGCAGCTTGATACCGGCTTTTCTAACCAGCTGCAGCATGTTCTTCTCATCCTCGATCTCCACGGGAATGCCGTCTATGATCATATAGTTGTCTGTATTCAGCATCTATCTACACCTCCTCGATCGCTTTAAACGGGCAAGCGCCCACGCACGCGCCGCATTTGATGCATTTGTTCTGTAAAATGGTAAACGGCTTTTTGATCTCGCCTGTGATGGCGTCCACCGGGCAGGCGCGCACGCACTTGGAGCAGCCTTTGCACAGCGCGGGATCGATGCGTATGCTTTTAAGCTGCTGGCATTCGCCCGCGGGGCAGCGCTTTTCATAGATATGCGCCTCGTATTCTGCGCGAAAGCTCTTGATGGTGCTCATCACGGGGAAGGCCGCCGTCTTGCCCAGCCCGCACAGCGCCGTGGAGGAGATGGTGTCGGATAATTCCAGCAAAAGCTCGATGTCGCCCTGTTGGCCCTCGCCCTCTACGATGCGGTCGAGTATTTGCAGCATACGCTTCGTGCCTTCGCGGCAGGGGACACATTTTCCGCAGGATTCGTTCTGCGTAAAATTCATGAAGAACCGTGCGACTTCCACCATGCAGGTATGGTCGTCCATCACCACCAGCCCGCCCGAGCCGATCATGGCGCCCGCCTTCTTGAGCGAATCGAAGTCCAGCGGCAGATCGAGGTGTTCCTGCGTGAGGCATCCGCCGGAAGGCCCGCCGATCTGCACCGCCTTGAGCTCGCCGCCGCCGCGCAGGCCGCCGCCTATGCCGAATATGATCTCGCGCAGCGTGGTGCCCATAGGCACTTCGATCAGGCCTGTGTTTTCGATGCTGCCTGTCAGCGCAAACGCCTTGGTGCCGGGGCTCTTCTCAGGGCCCATGCTCTTATACCACGCGGCGCCTTTTTGCACGATATCGGGTATGTTGGCAAAGGTTTCAACATTGTTGAGCACCGTGGGCATACCGAACAGCCCCTGCTCCACCGTGCGCGGGGGCTTGACGCGGGGCATGCCGCGCTTGCCCTCGATGGACGCTGTGAGCGCGCTGCCCTCGCCGCATACGAACGCGCCCGCGCCGCGGTTGATATGGATATCGAAGCAAAAGCCAGTGCCCAGTATGTTTTTGCCGAGCAGCCCGTATTGCTTCGCCTGCTCGATGGCGCGATGCAAGCGCTTCACCGCCGTAGGGTATTCGGCGCGCACGTAGATATAGCCCGTCTGCGCTTCACAGGCCAAGCTTGCGATCATCATGCCCTCCAGCATCCTGTGCGGGTCGCCCTCCATGATGCTCCTGTCCATAAACGCGCCGGGGTCGCCCTCGTCGCCGTTGCACACCACATACTTCTCGGGCGTGCTCTGCCGCTTCACCTGCTGCCATTTACGCCCCACCGGGAAACCGCCGCCGCCGCGTCCGCGCAGGGCCGAATCGGTGATCTCTTGTATGATCTCGTCGGGTGTGTGCTCAAACAGCGCCTTTTCAAGCGCTCCGTACCCTCCGATGGCGAAATATTCCTCTATGGAGGTTGCGTCTATATGCCCGCAGTGGGACAATACGCTGCGCGTCTGTCTCTTATAGAAGGGTATGTCGTCCTGCTCGATATAGATTTTGCCGTTTTGCCTGTAAGCCAGGCGCTCGATGTGCGCGCCGCCAAGCAGCGTACGCTGCACGATCTCCTCGCAGTCCTGCAATTGCACCTTGGTATATAAATAGCCCTGCGGCTCGATTCTGATCAAGGGCCCCATCTCGCAAAAGCCGTGGCAGCCGCTCTTTTTCAGGCCGATGCCCGCTGTGTGCGGCTCTTTTTGCAGCGCGATCTCACAAACGGCGCCGCTCTTTTCTATCAGGGCTTTAAGCCGGTCGAATATCTCTAAAGCACCGCTGGATATGCAGCCTGTGCCTGCGCACACGAGCACCTTCTGCCGTTGGGCGTTGAGCGCGTGTGCATAGCTGTGTCTGATTTGCTGCAAGGATTCTCTGTCTTTAAGCATCCTTCGATTCCTCCTTCAGTTGCCGGAGCAGCTCGGAAGCCTTGTCCGGCGTCATGGCGGGGTAGACCTTATCGTTCACCGTGATGACGGGCGCAAGCCCGCACGCACCCAAGCAGGAGACCGTCTCCACCGTGAACAGAAGATCGCCGGTGGTGGGTTTTTCATCGGAAAGCCCTAATTCCTGGCGCAGCCGCGTGAGTATGGGGATCGATTTGCGCACATGGCAGGCTGTGCCGTCGCAGATCTTGATCACATACTTGCCCTTGGGCAGCAGCGAAAAATTCTCATAGAATGTGGCCACGCTGTATATCTTCGCTTCGCTCACCTTTAAACGCTTGGCAAGGTAGGGAAATACTTCCCGCGGGATATACCTGTAATGCTCCTGAATGTTCTGCAATATGGCGATGACGGAATGTTTACCGGCTTCGTTCTGCTGCAAGATGCCGTCTATAACGCCGTATTCAAAATTTTGATCCATGCTTTTTCCCCCTTGTTGTCGCTGCTTATGCTTTTATGATATTATTTTAACAATGAAATTTATCGTCTGGGAAATATAAAAAAGGCATATCGATATAGCGGTATCGATATGCCAGTAGCGATTTAGCTTGACGTCATGCGGATAAATCGGTATAATTATATCGATAACAAAATATTAATTAGGGGATGCGCAGCTTATGGACAGCCGTCATTTTATCGAAATTTCCAACCAAACGCTCAAAAGACTCCCGGAATACCACCGCTTTTTGCAAAAAACGCTGAAGGAAGGCAAAGAGCATGTTTCCTCGCCTGTGATCGCCCAGGCGCTCGGTTTTTCCGACATACAAGTTCGAAAGGATCTCGCCGCCGTGAGCGACAGCCCGGGGCGCCCGCGCATAGGCTTTAATGTGCAGGCGCTCATCTTTTCCATCGCGAAGTACTTAGGGTATGACACGGTGGACGAAGCGGTGCTGGTGGGGGTGGGGCGCTTAGGTTCGGCGCTGCTGTGTTACCGGGGGTTTTTGGAGATCGGCATGAAGATCACGGCAGGGTTTGACTGTGACCCCGACAAGACAGGGCTGGTGATCGATGGAAAACGCGTCTATCCCATGGATGCGTTTGACAGGCTGGTGAAAAGACTGGGCGTGCGCATAGGCATCATCGCCGTGCCTGTGCAGCAGGCGCAGGAAGTTTGCCGGAAAATGGCGAACAGCGGGATTGAGGCGATTTGGAATTTTGCGCCTGTGCACCTTGAGGTTCCGAAAAACATCATACTCAAAAACGAAAACCTCGCTTCTTCCTTTGCTTCGCTGTCCATACAGCTCAAAGGAAGGCGCGGCGTGGCTAAAAAGGATAAGGACGAGAGCACGACATGAACATACTACACCTAAGATATGCAGTTGAAGTGGAAAAAACCGGCTCCATCTCACAGGCGGCTGAAAATCTCTATATGGCGCAGCCCAACTTGAGCAAGGCCATCAAGGAGCTGGAAAACAGCCTGGGCATCACCATATTCAGGCGCACCTCCAAGGGCGTGGTGCCCACGAGAAACGGCACCGATCTGCTGGACTATGCGAAGAATATACTCGAGCAGATCGACGAAATGGAGTCGCGCTACAAGAACAAGGATAAGGGCAAGCAGAGCTTTGGCATTTCTGTGCCCAGAAGCAGCTATATCACCAACGCGTTCACCTCTTTTATCGAGAAGCTAGACCGCAGCAAGGAGATCGGGATCGATTTCAGCGAGACCAACTCCATGCAGGCGGTGCATAACGTGACGGAAAGAGGGCATAACCTGGCCATCATACGCTATCAGAAGATCTATGAGCCGTATTTTTTGAAGTTTTTACGGGATCGTGGGTTTGTTCGTGAGGACATCTGGGAGGTGGAATACAGCGTACTCCTCTCCCAAGAGCACACGGCCGCAAAGAAAAACCCGCTCTACTACGCCGATCTGAAGGACGGCATAGAGATTGCACACGGAGATTTGACGGTACCCAACATCTCGCATGTAGACAGGCAAAAAGCGGAAGAGAGCCCCGCCAGAAAACGCATCATCGTGTATGAAAGGGGCAGCCAGCTCGATCTGTTGACGCGCATACCCGACACCTACATGTGGGCCACACCCATGCCGGAGGATATATTGCAGCGCGGCGGTCTGCTGCTGAAAAAATGCGAGGATGTGGCGAATGTGTGCAAAGATGTGCTCGTCTATCCTAAAAAATATAAGCTGGGGGAGCTGGATCGGGCATTTTTGCATGAGATATACCATATCAAAGAGAAGCTCTCTCTATAGGGGAGCAAAGAATAAAGCAGCAGAAAAGCTCTGTGCAAAGCCCTTGTGTTGAAAAAGGTGCGCAGAGCTTTTTTTAAGCTTTTGGCGTGCTTTTTATTCTTGTGGGGCAACATATGGAAAGAAGCTATTGGCCTCTTGTGTAATCGATAACGACATATCGATAACTATATACCGATATTCCTTTTTGATATTTCACAAGCGGCCGAAAGGTTGTTAAAATTTTATCATAAGCAGTAAAACAGGAGATGAAAACATGAAAAGATTTACATTACCAAGAGATTTGTATTACGGAGAAGACGCGCTCAAAGCCTTAAGCGGCCTGAAGGGGAAAAAGGCCATGGTGGTGGTGGGCGGCGGCTCCATGAAACGGCTGGGTTTTTTGGATAAGACCATGGATTATCTGAAAGAAGCCGGCATGGAGGTCGCGCTGTTTGAAAATGTCGAGCCGGACCCGTCGGTGGAAACGGTGATGCGCGGCGCGGAAGCCATGCGCGCGTTCGAACCCGACTGGATCGTCTCCATAGGGGGCGGCTCGCCTATTGACGCAGCCAAGGCTATGTGGGTGTTCTATGAATATCCAAACACCTCCTTTGAAGACCTTCTCACGCCTTTCAGCTTCCCCGAACTGCGGCAAAAGGCGCGGTTTGCGGCCATTCCTTCCACATCGGGCACCGCCACGGAGGTCACGGCGTTTTCCGTGATCACAGACTACGAAAAGGGCATCAAATACCCGCTGGCCGATTACAACATCACACCGGACATCGCCATTGTGGACCCGTCGCTGGCGGAGACGATGCCGCCCGAGCTGACGGCGCACACCGGCATGGACGCGCTCACGCACGCCATCGAAGCGTATGTGTCCTCGGCGCATTCGCCCTTTACTGACCCGCTGGCGCTGCAGGCGATCAAGATGGTGTTTGAATACCTTCCTGCCTCCTACGAAGGGGATAAAAAGGCGCGGGAGCAGATGCACTACGCGCAATGCATGGCGGGCATGGCGTTTTCCAACGCGCTGCTGGGCATCACGCACTCCATGGCGCACAAAACGGGCGCCGCGTTTTCAACGGGCCATGTCCCCCACGGCTGTGCAAACGCCATCTACCTGCCTTATGTGATCCGCTTTAACGCACAGGCGGCGCAGAGCCGCTACGCGGACATCGCGCAGGCGGTGGGCATCGAGGGGAGCGACAGCAAGGAGCAGGTAGAGAAACTGTGCCAGAAGATCGAGCACTACAACAGGCGGCTCTCGATCCCCAAAACGTTAAAAGAATTTGGAATCGAGGAAGCCGAGTTTAAATCCAAGGTGAAAAAAATCGCTGAGGAAGCGGCTTTAGACGCCTGCACCTTCTCCAACCCCCGCCCCATTACGGCTGTGCAGATGGAAGCGCTGCTTTGCTGTGCTTATGAAGGCGGCGATGCGGGCGGCATCGTGTAAAAAAGGGGCGTGTGCAAAACCCGCGGCGCAGCCCCTGCAACAGCGCATTGCCCTGTTTGCGGCCGGTGCCGTATTGTTTATCGAAGGAGGCGGTGATGGGAAAAGTAGTTTCCAGGCAGACTTTAAAACGGCTGCCGCTCTATGTAAAATATCTATGCGCCCTGCCGCAGGAAACCTATCATATTTCCGCGACCGCCATCGCGCAGGATCTCGGGCTCAACGATGTGCAGGTGCGAAAGGACTTAGCCTCCATCAGCTCCGGCGGAAAGCCGAAGGTGGGGTATGTCACCCAGCAGCTCATACAGGAGATACAGAGTTTTTTAGGCTATGGCAACGACGACAAGGCGGTGATCGTGGGCAGCGGAAGCGAAGTGGGGCTGATGTTTCTCTTTCCTTGCAGCTTTGAGGAGATCGGGCTGGAGATCGCGGCTTTTTTCCTGCCGGATGATGCGGACAAAACCGGCATGGCCGAACACAAGGCGCTGCCCATGCACAAGCTGCCCTCGCTGTGCAGGCGCATGGAGGTGCGCATAGGCATATTGGCCACCGGGCCTGAAAATGCGCAGCAAATATGCGATATCATGGTGCAAAGCGGCATACAGGCGATCTGGAACTTTGCGCCCGTCATACTGAACACACCCGCGCATGTGCTGGTGTTGAATGAAAATATGGAAGCATCTTTGGCAATTTTATCCGGGCATGTCAAGCAATTGCGCGAACGTGCGGATGAGATCGCAATGGAGGGGTAACGTGCTATGGCCGAATATCTGAAATTTGAAAAATCCAACTGCATGCACTGCTACAAGTGCATACGGCATTGCCCTGTCAAATCCATCAGCTTCTCCAACGAGCAGGCGAATGTGCTGTCGGAGGAATGCGTGCTCTGCGGGCAATGCCTGGTGGTGTGCCCGCAAAACGCCAAACACGTGCGCGACGACTTAAAGAGCGCGAAACATCTGGTGCAGGCGCACACGGTGTATGCCAGCGTCGCCCCTTCCTTCGCGGCCAACTATGACGGCGCTTCCTTTGAAGCGCTGCGCGCTGCACTGCAAAAGCTCGGATTCGCAGGTGCTGAGGAAACCGCAATCGGCGCCACCATGGTGAAGAACCGCTATATCGAGATCATGCAAAATGAAGAGCAGCAGGTGATCATATCCTCCTGCTGTCCTTCTGTCAATATGCTCATACAGAAGCACCATCCCGAAGCGCTGCCTTTAATCGCCAAGGTGCTTTCCCCCATGCAGGCGCACTGCCGGGACATAAAGGAGCGCCATGAGGGTGCGAAAACCATATTCATAGGGCCCTGTATCTCCAAAAAAGCCGAAGCCGAGCAATATGCGGGGGATGTCGATTGTGTGCTCACCTTCGAGGAACTGTCCCGCTGGATGAAGGATTGCAGCGTACCCATCGAGCACACCCCCGCCGTAGAAACGGGGCGCGCGCGGCTGTTTCCCATCGCGGGCGGCATATTGCAGACCATGGGCGCACCGGTGGGGAACTACCGTTATCTATGCGTGGACGGCATACAGAACTGTGTGCAGGCCATCAAGGAGGCGGCGCAGGGCTCTATAGGGCCGTGCTTCATCGAGATGTCCGCCTGCACGGGCAGCTGTGTGGGCGGGCCGGCCATCGAGCCCGACAAGCATAACCTGCTCAAAAACACGCTGATCACACAGCAAAGCGCTGCCCGGCAGGACTATGCCGCGAAAAAAGCCACCGCACAGGCGCTGAAAAAACCCATAGAATATTACTCCATCAAGCACCAATACCCCGGCAAGGGCGCCATTGAGGAGGTGCTGAAAAGGATCGGCAAGACAAAGCCCGAGGACGAGCTCAACTGCAGCAGCTGCGGGTATGAGACCTGCCGCGAAAAGGCGGCGGCTGTGCTGATGGGCAAGGCGGAGCTTTCCATGTGTCTGCCCTATTTGATGGAGAAGGCGCAGTCTTTTTCCGATCACATCATCAAGAACATGCCCAACGGCATCATTGTGCTCAACGAGAAGCTGCAAATCCAGCAGCTCAACTCCGCGGCCAAAGAGATACTCAATCTGCGCTCAAAGGACGAGGTGCTGGGCCGGGATGTGATCTGTGTGCTGGATCCGTCGCTCTTCGTGGAAGCGCTGGAGGCGGGTAAACCCATCACAGAACGAAAAGTCTATCTGGCGGAATACCAGAAGTATGTGCGCTATACCGTCATATACGACGCCAATTTCCATATACTCATCACCATCATGCGGGATGTGACACAAGCCGAGCGCAGCCAAGCGCGCAAGGAGGAGGTCGCCAACCAGACCATCGCGCTGACAGACAAGGTGATCGAGAAGCAGATGCGGGCCGTGCAGGAGATCGCCTCGCTGCTGGGGGAGACCACGGCGGAAACGGAGATCGCGCTCACACGGCTGAAGGAGACGCTCCGGCATGAATGATCTTTTTTTAGACATCGGCTACAACAGCCTGAACAAACACGGCGAACAGCTCTGCGGCGATCATGTGGCCATCGTGGAGCAGGAAGACGACAACGCCAAGGTGATCGTGCTGGCCGACGGGCTGGGCAGCGGGGTGAAGGCCTGCATACTGTCCACGCTCACCGCCAAGATCATCTCCACCATGATGGCGGAATCCATGGTGCTCACGGAATGCGTGCGCACAGTCGCGGCGACGCTGCCTGTCTGTGAGGTGCGCAGGATCGCGTATTCTACCTTTTCCATCATACGCATCACCAACAACAACGAGGCGGAGCTGATACAATACGACAACCCGCATATCGTGCTGCTGCGCGACGGCAAGAACAAAGAGTATCCAAAGACGCTGGAGAATATAGACGGAAAAAACATCTACAAATCCAAAATACAGCTTCGTGAAAACGACGTGTTCGTGGCGTTCAGCGACGGCGCGCTGCACGCGGGCGTGGGCAAGCGGCTCAATTTCGGATGGCAAAGAAAGGAGATCATCGAATTTTTGGAAAGGCTGTATAAGGATCAGTATACGGCGAAGATGATCGTGACTTTTCTGCTGGAGCAATGTAATTTCCTCTACGACGGCATGCCCGGCGACGACACGACGGCCTGCGCGCTCAAGATACGCAGGCGGCAGCCTGTCAACCTGATCGTGGGGCCGCCTGTCGATCAGGCGGACGACGCGCATGTGATGTCGCTGTTCTTTTCGAAGGAAGGCAAGCATATCGTGTGCGGCGGCACCACTTCAGAGCTTGCCGCGCGCTATTTAAACAAACCCCTGAAGACAGGCATCGATTATGCGGACCCTTCCATACCGCCCACGGCTTCCATAGAGGGCGTGGATCTCGTGACGGAGGGCGTGATCACCATCAACAAGGTGCTCTGCTATTCCAACGATTATCTGTCCAACAACGAGTACTATGCCGAGTGGAGCAAAAAGAAGGACGGCGCCTCGTTAATCGCGCGCATGCTCTTTGAGGAAGCGACGGACATCAACCTGTTCGTGGGCCGCGCTGTCAACCCCGCGCACCAGAACCCGGGGCTGCCCATCGATTTCAGCATCAAGATGCGGCTGGTAGACGAACTGGCGCAGGCGCTCAGAAAGATGGGCAAGCACATCAAAGTGAGCTATTTTTAATGCTTTCACATGCGTTTCTCCTTATACGCAAACAAAGAGCACATGTGCAGCTTACACATGTGCTCTTGCTCTTTTGGGCAAATAGATTTTGAGTCAAGGGTTTTTTGGCGTTTCCCAATTGTTTTCAAAGCTGGCCCGCTCGTTAATAAAGTCAAACAGTATACGCCCATCCTGCATGCAGGTGTATTGTACCGGGCAGGCCACGCTTTCGTGAATGGTGCGGCTCATGCTGCCCTGATGCGGTGCGCGCAGCAACCGGCCGTTCGCATGGAGCATCTTCACCTTCAGCACCAGCCCGCCCTGGCGCAGCAGCACGGTATCGTTGCTGACGTGCAGCAGCTTTGCGCCGCAATAGGTGGCGATGCGATGCTCCCTGCCGTTTAAAAAGATGAACCCGATACAGCCCGTAAAGCTGAAAAGTCCAAAAGGGATTTCAGCCACCGAGAGCATGATGCTGTTGCCCCCGAAGCTGCACTGTGTCCACACATAGCGCTTGGGAAAGGAAGTGCCTCGATCGCCCTCCATATAGCCGCTGTGCTCTTTAAAGCAAAAGGGCGTGCCGTTGACGCGCACCAGGCCGCTCACCCTGTGAAACAGGCTGAATACGCTGTGCCGGCACTCCATAAAGGGTATTAGGGAAAAGGGCCCCATGATATCATAGCCGGGCGGCGACAGGGGCCCGAAACGCAAAGAACCGCTTACGCTGCACGTTTTTGACGCTGCTTGCAGCGTGCAGCCCCCAGGGGAGAAAACGCTTTTCCCTAGGCGGATGCGCGCCTTTTTACGGTCGATATGGAAGGCGTGCGCGGGGAAATCGAGCGTGTACGCCTGTGTGTCTGTGACCACTTGCAAGGATGCGGAGGCTTCCTTCGCATCGTTGACATGGAAGGCCGGTATGAACGCCAAAGAGCTTTGGCTGTTTTGCTGCTTAAAATACCATCCTTCAAAATAGCGGCGGCGCTTGGTTTTGTCAAACAATCTATTCATGCCGTATTCTTTCCAGATCCGTCTGGGCCGGATTATCCAAAAGATTCCCTTTGTAATCAAAACGCGAGCCGTGACACGGGCAATCCCAGCTCTTTTCATCGGGATTCCATTCGAGCTGGCAGCCAAGGTGCGGGCAGCGCACAGACACGGCATACACGCGCGATTGCTCGTCCTTATAGACCCCGATCTTTTCCCCGTGCGCTTCGATCACACCGCCCTGCCCCGCCTCCACATCGTCCAAAGCCTCCTTAGGCACGGCAAACGCCTGTCTTGCGATCCCCTTCACGGCCTGCCCCATGTCTGAAAAGAAGGTCTTCATGGAGACGGAAGGCGTAAACCGAGAAGGATGGAATATCTCAGCAAAAGGGTTCACTTTTCTCTCGATGCCATCCGAGATGAGCAGGGCGCTGACCATGCTGCTGCTCATGCCCCATTTGCGAAATCCGGTGGCCACATACCAACGGGGGGCGGTGGCTGAAAAAGGGCCGATATAGGGGACGCCGTCCAGCGTGATGCAGTCCTGCGCCGACCAATGGGATATTTCGGTGCTTTGCGGATAAAGCGTGTGTGCTTTTTCGCGAAGGAAAGCGTATTTCCCGCCCGCTGAATTCTCGCCTGTGCGGTGTCCGCCGCCGCCCAGCAGAAGACACCCGGGCCCGTTTCGAAAGGAAAGTGCGTCTGCGTCTGTGCCCAGGTACATGCCGTCCAGCTCTTGCGGGCCCTGCAAAGCGAGCACATAGCTGCGTTGTTGATGCATGCGCGCAAAGTAGAACCCCGGCACATTGATGAAGGGGAAATGGGTGGCAAACACGATATGCTTTGCCGTAACGGTGCCGCTCTCGGTCGTGATGCGGTCGTCATCGACCTGCAGTGCGCGGGTCTGTTCAAATATGTTGAGCTGCGCGCTGATCGCTTCTATAAACGCGAGCGGATGAAATTGCGCCTGCTCATGAAATTTCACAGCGCCTGCCACGGGAAACGGCAGCTGGGTGTAGGTGGTGAATTCCGAAGGGATGCCCAAACGCTGGGCGGCCTTTACCTCCTCCTCCAACTTGAGCACATCCCGCTGTGTTTGGGAATACAGATAAGCGGGGCATATCTCAAAGGCGCAATCGATGTTCTGTTCCTGTATGATGCGCTGGTATTCCTGTATCGCGCGCTGGTTGGCGTCGGCGTACTGCCTTGCTTTATGTTCGCCAAAATCTTGTATCAGCCTGCTGTAGATCAGATCGTGCTGCGATGTGATCTTGGCGGTGGTGTTTTGCGTTTGCCCGGACGCGATGCGTCCTGCCTCCAGCACGACGGTGTCTATGCCGCGCTGCTGCAAAAAGTACGCCGTCAATACGCCTGCCAGACCCGCGCCGATCACGGCTGCTTGCACGCCTATATTCCCGGACAGGGCGGGACGCTCTTTTATTTTCACTGTTTGACGCCAGATCGATTCCATCTGCGCACCCTCTTTTCTTTCACTTCCTCCATAGCGTATACAAAAACAGGAATAATAAACTCAAATGCGCCGTATTTTTATTTTTTTGCACATATATCTGCAGAATAAGAGAGGGGGAAGCGCGTGGAAAACACAAAACAGGCGGCATGTATGATGTATGATGGGGACGATGCCTGATAAAGCGGGCCAAATCTTTATAACATATTAACATGATTTCCGATAGAATGATGAAAGGGTATAATTGCCTGAACTATGCAAACGGGGCGTAAGCCCAAAATGGAGCAATACAGTGAAGCAACCGGTCAGCGACACGAAAAGGAGGCCATGGAAGCGCACGCTTGTCAATTTCATGATTACGAGCGGCATGCTGCTCGTTTCTTTTCTGCTGTGCGAAGGGCTGTACCGCGCCGGGGTAGGCGAACAAAACATCATCATCGTGATGGTGCTGGCGGTTTTCATTGTTGCGGCTGTCACAGACGGCTACGCCTACGGAATTCTGGCCACCGTGTGCATCGTATTCCTCTATGACTTTCTCATCACAACGCCGCGCCTTGGCTTCAGCTTCACATTGGGGTTTCCTGTCACGCTGAGCATCATGCTGCTGGTTACGCTGGTGACCAGCACGATCACCACCCGGCTCAAACAGAAGATGCGGATTGCCGAAAGCAAGGAACAGCGGGCGGAGCTGCTCTATGAGATCAACAGAAAGCTGCTGTCCAGCCTGGATGAAAGCGCCATTGCCCGCTATGCGCTGGAATTTCTAAAGGACGACCTTCACAGCTCGGTGGCGCTGTTCACATCCTTTGAGGATGTACAATGCCCGGGCTGCTATTACTGCGGGCATGAAGGCGACGCGCCTTTGGAATTCTTCACATCCAAAGCGCAATACGAGGCTGTGCGGCTGGCTGCTGTGCGCAAACAGCCGGCTTACACCTATTTGGATGAACAGCGCGGGCAAAGAGCGGGATATTACTTGCCCGTCATAGCGCAGGGCACGGTCTACGGCGTGTTTGGCGTATCCTGTCTGCGCAGCTCCGCTTTGGAAGCGCGCCGGGCTTTTTTGGAGCTCATCGTGGAACAGACCGCGCAAGCCCTGCTGGTGCAGGCGCTCGTCGTGCGGCAACGGGAGGCGATGGTGACGGCGGAAGCCGAAAAAATCCAAAACAATTTTCTAAGGAGCATATCGCACGATTTGCGCACACCCCTCACCAGCATCATCGGCGCCAGCGCGACTTTCCTCGAAAACCGGTCGGAGCTGCCGGTCGCGACCCAGATGCAGCTGCTCAAGGATATACAAACGGATTCCCAATGGCTGTTCAACATGGTTGAGAACATACTGTCCATCACGAAGATCCACCAGAACAACATGGTGTTCGACCAGACGGAGGAGGTGGTGGAAGAGGTGGTGGGGGAGGCGGTGGCGTTGTTTCGCGCCCACTATCCCGACAGCAACATCCATATCCAGCAGCCGGATGAGCTGATATTGGCGCCTATGGACAACCTATTGATCATTCAGGTGCTCAGCAACCTTTTTGAAAACTCCTACCGCCATTCCCATGGCAGCAGGATCACCATTCAAATCAAAGAAGCGGGCGGGTTTGTGGAATGCATCGTACAGGATGACGGCATCGGCATCGATGCGCACTTATTGCCGCATATCTTTCAGATGCAGCCCATACGGCGCAGGGAAGACGCTTCCCGCGGGCTGGGTATCGGGTTGTCCTTATGCAAGACCATACTAAAGGCGCACAGGGGATGGATCAAAGCGCGCAACCTGCCCGGCGGCGGCGCCTGCTTTACCTTTGGGCTGCCCGTACAAAAGGAGCCTGCACATGACGAATAAACCGGTTATTATGATCATAGAGGATGAAAAAGCGATCCGCAGCTTCTTAAAGGCCAAGCTTGAAGCCGGGGGTTACCGCACGATAGCGGTAGCCGCCGGCAAAGATGCGATTTCGCTGGCGGCGTCCCGCTGCCCGGACCTTTTCCTTCTGGATTTAGGCTTGCCGGACATCGACGGCATGGAGGTGCTTGCGGCTATACGCGAATGGAGCGCCAAGCCTGTCATCGTGGTATCGGCCTGCCGGCAGGAAGAGGAGATCGTTCGCGCGCTGGATAGCGGCGCCGACGATTATATCGCCAAACCCTTCAGCAATATGGTGTTGATGGCCAGGATCAGAACCGCACTGCGAAAAGATGTCATGCTGAAGACAAAGCAGCCCCAAATGCGCCAAACATTCAACGGGGGCGGCCTCACCGTAGACTACCATAAGCGCCATGTGCTGGCCAAAGGCACAAAGGTTCACCTGACCCCCATCGAATATAAGATACTCGCGCTGTTGGCCCGCAACGCAGGCGAGGTGGTGACCTATTCCGCCATCCGCCGGGAGGTGTGGGGGCCTTATTCCGCTGACAACTGCACGCTGCGCGTGAATATGGCGAACTTACGCCGCAAAATCGAACACAATTCCGCCGACCCCAGATATATCGTTACGGAAACCGGAATCGGGTACCGAATGATGGAAAATGATGAGATGATCAGTGAATAATCACGCCGACGGGGCGTGATATAAAGGACTCTTAAGGCCTTTTTGCAATTCTTAATACTGTCTTAACAAGGTTTATGCGATTATATCTAATGAGATGCACTCATTTACAAAGCGGCGGCGGCGCGCGGGCTTTCGCACGCGCGCTGCCGTTTGCGGTTTTTGCGTCCCTATGGGCAAGGCCGCTCAGGAGGGCAGAAATCGGTTTTTAGCCATCGTTTAAGCACATGCTGCGTGCTGCATTTGGAGGTGATTTTTCATGTTAAAAACAGCGAGGTCAACCATCGTTGGATTTGCAATCGGCATCGTGTGCATTGTGTTCTCCATTATGGGCGCGGGCGAGCTCAAGTCGTTTTGGAACCTGCCCTCCGTATTCATTACGATAGGCGGCACGCTGGGGGCGGTCATCGTTTATTTTCCGTTCAAACAGCTCAAGACGCTGGGCGGCGTCATCAAGAAAGCGTTCAGAAAAGAGGAGCACGATGTCACAAACGATATACAGGTGATATTAAATATCAGCGAGACGATCCGCAGAGAGGGCCTTCTCGCCATGGAAGACCGCATTGACGAATTCACCGACGACGAATTCCTGAAAAAAGGCGTGTTGCTTTTGATCGACGGAACGGACAAAAGGATGATCAAAACCATCATGAAGACAGAGCTTTACGCCATTCAAAAGCGGCACAGGCAGGGGTATTCCATGTTGGATTTAATAGCGGCCACCGCGCCCGCCTTAGGCCTGCTCGGGACTTACATCGGCCTGATCCCCATGCTGCAAAACTTAGACGACCCAACGAAGCTCGGGCCCTTGATGGCTGTGGAGCTGGTCACGTCTTTCTATGGCGCTTTTTTGGCCTATGTGGTGTTTGCGCCTATGTCCAAGCGGCTGAAGATTATGAGTTCGGATGAATTGGCGAGGAAAGGGATGATGCTCAACGGCATACTCGCCATTCAAGACGGGCAACACCCGCGGCTCATTCAGGAAAACATGGTGGCGTATTTAGCCAAAGCGGAAGCGAAAAACATGAGCGCGCGGCGCGGGAAGAGGAAAGAACAGGAAGAACAAGGAGAACCGGCGGGCTACTCGAAGAAGGTGATCAGCTTTGGACGCAAATGATCCGTATGAGTACGACGACGATGACGACCTGGACTTCGATCTGGATGGAGAAAACGATCTGGAGGACGGTGAAGGCGAAGGCTGGCTGACCAGCTACAGCGATATGATCACCGATCTGCTGGCCATATTTGTCATTCTATTCTCCTTTGCCATGCTGTCTCAGGGGAAATTCAAGGATACAGGGGGTGTAGACATACCCGTAAGCGAGAGCATCGTTTTGATGCAGGAGGAAGCCTCTATGGATGCGCGGCAGAAACTGGAGGAGCGCTCCGATCATCTGGTGGAGGCGATGAACGACTATTTCGAAAAGTCCGGGCTTTCGGAGGATGTCAGCGTGGTTTCACAGGAGAGCAACATGGTTATGCTGCGTATGGCGGACTCGGTTCTTTTTGAATCGGGCGATTCGAGCATCACGCCCGACGCGGAAAAAATACTGGATGATATTTCCGGGGTGCTGCAGGAGCACATGGGCATCATTAAAATCGTGCGCATAGAAGGGCATACCGATAACCGCCCCATTCGCACCGCGCGCTTCGAGTCTAACTGGGAGCTGTCGGCGGACAGGGCGGTGAAAGTGCTTCGGGAGCTGCTTGAGCGATTCCCGCAAAAAGCCCATAAGTTCGCGGCATCGGGCTATGGCGAATATCATCCGGTGGAGGATAACGACACACCTCAGGGCCGGGCGAAAAACAGGCGTGTGGACTTCTTTATTGAATTGGAAGATGTGCCCGTTGATCAGGAGCAAACGGCCGATGTGCGTGCATATATCGTTTATGAAGAGCCATGACGCCTTTAAACCTGCGCTCTGCACGGAGTTTGCCTTTGTGCAGGGGCAGGGTGTATTTTACTCGCTTTTTACTGGTTTTTGACGCACTTTATTTTGTAAAATGGTATAAGATACATAAATTAGTCATTTCGCGATGGACGAAAGAATGGTAGTATAGAGTGTTGCCATAATAAATTCGAAGTGGGATTTTCATCGATGGAGAATATTCAAACAGCATGGCGCAAGCCATTTTTCACCATGTTTTTCGGACAGGTGTTCTCGATTTTCGGAAGCAACATCGTACAATTTGCCATCACGGTCTATCTGGCGCTGAGAACGAACTCGGCCATCATACTCACGCTGGCCATGCTGGCGGGGTATCTGCCGCAGGTGGTGCTCGGGCCAATCATAGGCGCGTTTGTAGACAGGAGCAACCGCAAGACGACCATGATGCTGGCGGATATGTTCGTGGCGATAGCGAGCGCGGTGCTGATGGTCGCTTTTTTTCTGGGCGAGCCACCGTTCTATTTTATATTCATCATACTCATGCTCCGCTCGCTAGGGCAGGGCTTTCACGAACCGGCGCTGCTTGCCTCCATACCCATGCTCGTGGGAAAGGACCATCTGACGCGGGTGGGCGGCTACAGGCAGGCGGTGGATTCCTTGGCCATCATACTGGCGCCCAGCATATCGGCCCTGTTGCTGAGCATCATGCCCATCGCCTATATCATGATCGTAGACATCGCGGGCGCTTTGATCGCGAATGTTATTCTGTTGTTCTGGGTGAGGATCCCCAATCCCCCCGCCGTTTCGCCAGTGTCCAAGACCGGATTCTTCAAGGGGCTGGCGTCGGACGTGCTTTTCGGTGTGCGTGAACTGGCCAAAACAAAAGGGCTTGTGATACTTGCCCTCGCGCTCGCCTGCGCGACCTTTATCTATGTGCCCATATCCACGCTGTTCATATTGCTGGTCACACAGAATTTCAACGGCGGCAAGATAGAGATCGCGACCGTACAGGCGGCTTTTGGAATCGGCATGCTGCTGGGCTCTTTGTTGCTGGGCCAATTCGGCAAGCTCAAGCGGCGGGTGCTGTTCATGTGCTTAACATTGATCGTGATGGGTATCATTTTGCTGGTGGCGTCCTGGCTGCCGCCTGCGCTGTTTATACTGCTGGTGGCGCTGGCCGGCATCGAGGGGTTGTTGTTCCCCATCATGAGCAGCCCTATTTTCGCCATGCTGCAAACGCTCATCCGGCCCAGCGTACTGGGGCGGGTGACGGCTTTGGTCAAGAGCGTGATCACGCTGGCCACCCCGCTGGGGCTGCTGCTCGCCGGCCCGATTTCCGAGCTTTTAGGCGTGGGCATGTGGTTTAAGATTTCGGGCCTGTTCATCGTGGTGCTGGGAGTCGTTTGTATTTCGTTCCCCTCCATCAAAAAACTGGACGATCTCATGGAACAGCACCGTCAAAAGGCCTAGGCATACGATGATTCTGATTGCGGTGAGAATGAGCGAAAAAAACGCCCCTTTAATTAGCTGGGGTGTTTTTTGTATAGCATCGCGCTGAAGCGGGCGCTATAGGTTGATTTTGTGCTGCTTTATGCAGATCTGATACGTTTTGCAAAACTCTGCAACCAGCCTTCTGTCGATTAAATCATGGTTTATCAACTCTATAAAGGTATCATGTGCCAGAAAAATTCCCACATCGTAAACCCTCTCATGGACCATGGCGATATGCAATGATTTTTTGCAAAAGCTTACGGCGTCTTCCGGCCTATCCAGCCTATAATAGGCCAAAGCAAGCAAAAAATATGTATAGTGCAGCCTTTCATATAGATTATGCTTCATTTGATAGTCGAGCAGCACAAGGCCTTGTTGGATCGTCTCGTCGAACCGCCCTGTTTCGATGTATAAAAACAGTAGAGTCAGTTTTGTGGTGACGATCACATGCTTGTACTGAAACATATCCCCCTTGTATTTGATCAGATCGAGGGTTGATTGGGCTGTTTTTTCGCAGTTGTTCCAATCCTTTAAAATATGGTAACAGATGGACAGGAGTATATTTAATTGCGCAAGATGATAATCCAAATAACCGGTCGCCAACAGGCTTTGGATGGTTGCTTTCAGCCCATCGACCGCCTGATCGGCTTTCCCTTCGACCAGAACGATGGGGCAATAGTGATTGATATCAATTTCGTATGACCACGGCGCACGCGTGAAATCCGGCTTGTTCTTTACCCGCTCTGTCAGCTTCGTCAGGTTGGAGAAGTCACTGTTTCTTTTGTATTTCTCAAACAGCATGATGGTGTTACGCACCTCTAAAGGATGGACACAATCTAAAAATTGATACAGACTGCAAAGATCCGTGTTTAGTTTATCGCTGATAAGCCGCAGCAGCTCCGTTGAGGGGGTGCGTTCTCCTTTTTCAATATAATAAATATACTTCGGCGAGCAGATGCGTTCCGCCAGCTCTTTCTGGCTCAGCCCCGCTTTGCATCTGCATTCTTTTATGATGTTTCCTATATGCGTCATGATATGCGCTCCTGTTTGCTGTTAAGACCGGTTCGGCCGTTCTATGCACATCCAATTTTTTCATTGTAATGCTGCTCTCTTTGTCAATTATATGTGATCAGAGAAGAGGATACAAGGCATATCAGTGCGCACAGGCTCTGAACAGCAAGAAAGCACAGCCCGAAAAAAACCTTGAACGAAGGGGTTGTCGGCTGCCTTTGGGCGATTTCCGTTCGGTTTTGTCCGGAAGAGCGGGAGAAAAAGCGCAGGCTGCAAGAGGCGCGCTTAAAGGGAGGATTTTTGTAACAATTGTTCCGGACGGTACAGTTTATGAGAGAAATGACGATAGATATATAGGAATGATTATCAGTTGGGAGAGCATTTGCTGCATCACACCCAGCTATATTCGGACTGTATGCCCTGTATGGGCAGCGGTGCCACAGCGCATTGATAAAAAGAACATCACTCTAAAAGGGGAAAGTAATATGAAAATAAGCACAAAAATACTCCTGTTTGTATCCGCGTTGGCCGTGGTGGCTGTGACGGCAGCGGTGTCCATCGTCATGATCGAAAACAACAGCTATATCGACGAAACAAACTTAAAACACGCCCAGTCCGGGCTGGCTGATCTTCAGGCGGGCATTGAGGAGCGGCTGGAGATCACCCGGCATGACGCACTGCTGCTCGCGGGCAGCGCCGCGGTGATCGAAGGCGTCCAAAATGACGATTTTACTGTGCTGCAAAATGCGCTGGATGCATTCAACGACGAGTTGAAGCTGGATACCATCTCTGTAACGGACAGCGCGGGCAATGTGATCATCCGCCAGCACCAGCCGGATAAGAAGGGTGACAACATATCGGATCAATCCAATGTGACAGCAGCGCTGAACGGAAACATGCAGACAGTCATAGAAGCGGGGCAGTTGGTGCAGCTGTCCTGCCGGTCGGGAGCGCCTGTATTGGGCGAAAACGGCCAGGTGATCGGCAGCGTGGTGGTGGGGTACACATTCGAGAACCAAAGATTGGTGGACGAGCTAAAGGCTGTGCATGATATGGAGTTTACCATATTCCAGGGAAATACACGGCTTGCCACCACCTTAACTGAGGATGGCGTACGCACCACGGGCACGGAGCTGGATCCGAAGATCGCGGATCTCGTATTGACGCAAGGCCAGTCATACAACGGCCTGACGTCCATATTCGGCATGCCGCATTACACGGCTTATGCGCCCCTGCGGGATATGGAGGGCGATATCGTGGGCGCTCTGTTTGCCGGGCAGTCTGCACAGAGCGCGCAGGCAACCAAGGACGCGGCCCTTTTGTATGTGTTGATATTCGCACCCGTGCTCATCATCGTGCTGCTGGCGCTGCTGTTGATATTCGTGCAGAAAAACATTCGTAAACCGCTGGAGTCGATCACCGCTGCGGCACGGAAGCTGGCCGACGGCGACACGCATGTGGACGTGAGCACGAAGGGGCGTGATGAGATCGCACAGATGGCCCGGGCGTTTGGCGAGGTGGCCGGCTCGGTGGAAAATCTGGCGCAGGACATACAGCGTGTCAATGAAACGCTGGAGATAGGCCGTTTTGATGCGCGCGCTCAGGAGGAGAGCTATCATGGCGCATACCTCGGCATTGCAAAAGGCATCAACGAGACCATCGGCCGGTTTGTGGCCTATATGGACAGCCTGCCGCTGCCCATTCTGACCCTGGACAGCAGCTACACCGTCTCCTATATGAACAAGGTAGGCGCGGGACTGGCGGGCAAGGAACCGTCGGAGCTTGTGGGCATGAAATGCTATGATATATTCAAAACGAGTGACTGCGGCACAGACCAGTGTGCGTGCCGCCGCGCCATGGCGAACCAGCGGGTGGAAACGAGTGAAACGGATGCCCATCCGGCGCCGGGGCTGGATCTGATGATTCAATATACCGGCATACCCATCGTTCAGAACGGCGAGGTGGTGGGCGCGTTCGAGGTGATCGTGGATCAGACGGCGGTGAAGAAAGCCGGTGAGGAAGCCAAGGTGCAAGCGGAAGCGTTGTCCGTGTTGCTGAGTAAGATTGATGTGGCGGCGGAGCAGGTGGCGGCGGGCACCCGGCAGGTGTCGGAGGGCAGCCAGCAGATCGCGATGGGCGCGACGGAGCAGTCCAGCGCCATCGAACAGCTCACCTCGACGGTCAGCGAGATCGCGGCTCAGACACGGCAGAACGCTGTGAGCGCCAATCAGGCCAGCGAGGTGACACTGAAAGTCAGGCAGGAGGCCGAGGAAGGCAGCAACCAGATGGATGCCATGCAGCAGGCGATGGACGAGATCAACGAGGCGTCTGAAAACATCTCCAAGATCATCAAAGTGATCGACGACATCGCATTCCAGACCAATATACTCGCGTTGAACGCTGCGGTGGAGGCCGCCCGCGCGGGTGCGCACGGCAAGGGCTTCGCGGTGGTGGCACAGGAGGTGCGCAATCTCGCGGGACGCAGTGCGACAGCGGCGAAGGAGACCACGGAGCTGATCGAGCGATCCATTGGCAAGGCGGAGGCGGGCACGAAGATTGCGGACAGCATGGCGGCCGCACTCAAAACGATGGTGGACGGCGTGGCGCAGGCGGCCAAGCTGGCTGCCGAGATCGCCGCGGCTTCGGGCGAACAGGCGAGCGCCATCGGGCAGGTGGATCGCGGCATCGAACAGATGGCGCAGGTGGTGCAGATGAACTCAGCGACATCCGAAGAGACGGCTGCGGCCAGCGAGGAGCTTTCGAGTCAAGCGGAATACCTGAAAACGCTGGCGGGCCAGTTCGAAAATGGCAGTGAAACGGAGCCTAAAACACCCGCAGTGATGGACTTGCCGCTGGAGCTGTCCGCGAGTGATGCGGATTTCGGGAAATACTAAAGAAGAAGGCGAAAGAATACGCTAGAGACCGGTCAGGCTGCTGCTGAATATGTGTGTAAAAACTTTAGATGCCCCTGAACATCTTCCGGCATACGAAGGTGTTCAGGGGCTGGTTTTTTGTGCTTTGTAAAGACCGCCTGCTGCAAAGGATATGCGTGCAAAACCTCTCTGTTCGCATATCAAACCGAAAACCGGACGGCTTGAGATGCGCCGGCAAAAGGCTTCCCGCGTGAAGGATGTGCGGGTAAAACGAGCGTGGGCTTCTGAAGGCGTTTCCTCATGTTGTGAAGGCGGTGCGTGATGCTTCTGTGCAATCCTATGGGTACAGTGGCATGGCGCTTTGCCTTGCTTGTATGCAAGCGCCCATCGTTGGTTTTAAAATTGGATCGTATTGCTGCAATGATTGCATTGCGCATACACCCCAAGGATTGCCCGGCGGCAATATATGCGCGCAGCCGCACCTTTTGCGTTCTGAATCCTGCAAGCCGTACAGCCCAAGCTCACTGCGTAAATATCCGCCCGTCTACGGTCAATGCATAATCCTCAGCGTAATCGGTTATCGCATAGTAATAACAGGGCTTAATCATATCTATAGGAATGACAGGCTTTGCATGAGGTTTGTAACATATTCTTTCATATTTGGAGCTCGCTGTGTCCGTTATTTCTATATGCGGATCAGATTCAACAAATGGCTTGATTATTTGAAGACACTTATTTGTATTCATGTTTCTGATGGTTTTCCAATTAAGCCCCTTCTCTTTAGACTCAACTATTTTATTAGATTCTATAATATTCATTTCCAAGGGTTCAGCTTTCCAAAGCCCGTTCTCTCTTTCTATTGAAACATAAGAGACTACGTTTTTGCCGCCATAGAAGATAAACGCACTGTCATCCTCGACAAACAAATGGATGATCTCTTTGTCCGGATTGGAACAATAGAACGCTTCCTCCGGTGTCTCAAAAATTGCTTCCTTGGGAATGTCGAAATAATAACGCCAATAGTTCTTGTCTTCGGCGTTCAGCAAAGATAAAATGATTAAGAACAAGATCACGGCGCCATACTTTACACCCCTAGGGCTGAATCTGTGCCGCAACGAAGAAAAGACGACACCGCTCAATATCGTGAATATGGCTACACAGATATAATAGTATACCATGGTTCGCCTCCTGTTACAGCAGGGCAAAAGTTGTTTGCCCTGCTATTTGTTGATTCGCTTCCAAAGCCGTTTAGGCATCACCATAGGCTTATCACATCAGACGATGGCGTGATGCCCGCTTATAACGCAGCTCTATACATGACCATCCATTAGAACGCTGCACAAAGAGAAAAAGCGCCCATCTAATCAATCAATATTTATTAAAACCCGTGATATGAATCATCATACCATATGGTATGTGTTTCAAAAAGCTCTTTTATAAACACAACAGAAGAGATCTCTTCTATTGCCGCCGAAATACTCATGCACAACAGGGACATTGTGGTATACTGATTTTAACACACGAACACAATGAAGCATCTCTAAACGCTCCGGCCATCGCTGGTTAAAATTTCACATTGAATTGATGAAGGCGGCGATTATGTGATGAAAGAAAAATGCAGACAAGGCTCAAAAACAGTATTTTATGATGCGCTGCTGCTGCAGCACTCATCGCCCAAAAAGAGATTGGATACGAGGAGGTAGTCTTTATCAACATATTTAAGATGTCGTATAAAGTCGTGCGTGAAAACTCCAAAGAGATCTATAAGGGCTTCGGCTTCAAGCATCTGTGCTCTCTACACAAACTGCTTCCGGCATTTTGTGTGCTTCGACTGCACTCAGATACTGCAACTGCACGAAGGGAAAACTAAAGAGATGCGTATAAAAGGTGGACAAACCATGATTACACGATCCGTAAAGCTGACCTTCTACATCCCCTGCGCTGTTTCCTTAAAGGATAAGCGGCGGGTATGCCGCAGTCTGGTGGACAAGGCGCGCAAGCGCTTCAACGCGTCCATATCGGAGGTGGACACGCAGGATGTGCACAGGACACTGACCATCGGCGTCGCGGTGGTGTCCGGCAACGCCGGCCACGCGCAGCGGTCGCTGGACGAAATCATACGCTATATGGAGGAACACACCGACGCGGAATTGATAGAAGTAGAAGAATGAACAAAATCCGCCCGAGCCGATATCAAAGCTGTTTTTACCAGCCTGGCAGATATCGGGGCAAGGCTGATCGCTTTAGTGCGGATATAAAAAACATAATAAAGAAGCTGCACAAAAACCCTGCGGTGAGGAGACATACATAAGATTCAAGGCTATCCCGAAGAGCGGCAGATCGACAAACTGGGCAACGGGCGGCAAAGAAAAGGGATTATCAGCATACGACGCCCGCCACGATATCACGACAGGGTTGTACGCACCGCACGGCGCGCTACAAGGAGCAGAGATCAGCCACTTAATACAAGGCTCAAAATATATCTGGTAACCGGCGCAGAAAACGGACGCCAAGCGGACGAAGAGCCGACAATCACAAACGTAAAAGTATGGACCGAGCTTGAGTTTTCAAACGATGGATACAAGATAAAATAACAGGAGGGCAACATGCTCACAACGCAACAGGCAGCGGACAAATGGGGCATAACCCGCCGCACGGTTGAAGTTCGCGCGCTAAAATGCGATAGAACGCGCTCCATTGGTAACACATTGGTAATAAACCAGAATATTTAACGGGAATAAAAAGCCCGCAATCGCCATAATTACGGGATTTTCTTCATGTCATTCACTACCAAAAAAGATGTACGCTTTGACGCGGGCATAAAAAAGTTCGCACACCCTGCAAAGAGAGTGCGCGACTTGGATGCGGCAACTTGCCGCTGGTCTGGGTGAGAGGATTCGAACCTCCGTTGCCCTCAGTTCGCAATAGTCGCATGCCGCACTGCCGTTTGCATTGCTCCTTGCTCACTGGGCTTTCGCCTCGCTTCTTCCGCCACAGGCGGCGCTTCGGTTCCGCCCCCCTGAACCCCGATGGGGTTCAAGGATGGTCAGCGGTCAAAACCCTTTACATAGGCCATATGAAAAGAGATATGCCTGATCGGCATACCCCTTTTCCTATGGTCTGGGTGAGAGGATTCGAACCTCCG
The DNA here is from genome assembly GCA_050945835.1 of Christensenellales bacterium. Taxonomy (GTDB): domain Bacteria; phylum Bacillota; class Clostridia; order Christensenellales; family JBMNTQ01; genus JBMNTR01. Next base: position 92,438 of record JBMNTR010000005.1, read on the forward strand.
GCCTCTTGAACCCCATTCAAGCACGCTACCAAACTGCGCCACACCCAGTTGATGAAGCTGATCGAAAAGCCGCCAGCTTCTGATGGAGCTGATGCCGGGACTCGAACCCGGGACCTCATCCTTACCAAGGATGTGCGCTACCTCCTGTGCCACATCAGCAAATGCCGCAAGATTGCGGACACGAGATTCATTATAGAGCAAATATTCTAAAAAATCAATCTTTTTCGCGAAAAAGAATCAAAACGCTCCCAGACCCTCAAAAATTCTTCTCAATATCGCCTATCACACGCTGCACGGCGTCGTCGATCTCTTGGGCGCACGCCTGATACACAGCCTCGCTGCCGCCGTACGGATCCGCGATGTCGCCTGCCAAGCCTGCGTGATCGTTGAGCAGAAACACCTTGTGCGCAACCTCAGGCATCGCGGCCTGAATCGCCCGCACGTGTGCCGCCTCCATACACAGAATCAAATCCGCCGCCTCCGACAGACTCTGATCCAACTGTTGCGCACGATGCCGTTTAAAGGCAACACCCATGGCTTGCAGCGCCTTTTTCGAGTTGAGGGACATATCGCTGCCCACAACAGCATACAGCCCTGCAGACGCCACCCGCACTTTATTGCGCAAGGGCTGGGCGTTTTGAATGCAGCCGGCGGCGATCGCTTCCGCCATGGGGCTTCTGCAGATGTTGCCGGTACATATGAAGAGAATATTCATGAGCACACCCCCATTTTGGTTATAAAATGATTCCGCTACGCCTCTATGACCCGAAAACCTGCGGAGCGCAGCGCACGGTTCATGATGGCCAGCCCCAAACCGCTCTGCGGCACGGCCTCCATGAACACCGTTTCGATCCCGTCCTCATCCAGATTGCGCAGTATACGGAAAAAATCATGCGCCACAGCCGCCAGATCGTGCACACTGCCATAGTCGTACGTCCGGCGGTCACCGTAAAACGGCCGGTTTTCCCTTGCGCACAACACGGCGCAGGGCCTTGCTTGCTCGTCATAGAGCGCACAGATCTTCTGTGCGCGCGCATCGCCTTCGCCCAGCACCAAATACACATCGGCTCTGGGCGCATAATGCGTGTACTTCATGCCCGGTGATTTGGCCACACCCTCGAAGCGCCCCAGCACACCGCCTGCCACCTCCACCTGCCCCAACGCTTTTTGCAGCATGTCCAGCGTGACAAAGCCCGGCCGCAGCAGCACAGGAACAGGCCCGCTCAGATCCACCACCGTGGATTCCAAGCCCACCTCGCATTCCCCGCCGTCGAGTATGAGCGGTATACGCCCGCCTAAATCCTCCAGCACCGTGCGCGCGTCCGTCGGGCTGGGCCGCCCTGAACGGTTTGCGCTGGGTGCTGCAACAGGCAGCCCGCACGCCCTGAGCAGTTTGCGCGCGGCCTTGTGGGAGGGCATACGCACCGCCAGCGTGTCCAGTCCGGCGCTCACCGCCGGGTTGATGCCCTGTTTTTTGGGCAGTATGATGGTCAACGGCCCCGGCCAGAAGAGCGTCATCAGCGTTTGGGCGTTCTTTGGCACATCCCGCACCAGCTCGTTAAGCTGCTCGGTTTGCGCGATATGCACGATGAGCGGATTATCCTTGGGGCGCCCTTTCGCTTCGAATATGCGATGTATGGCCGCTTCGTCCAGCGCGCTTGCGCCTAAGCCGTATACCGTCTCCGTGGGAAAGGCCACTACCTGTCCGTTTTGCAGCAGGCTTGCCGCTTTTCGGATGCCATAGGCCTCCCGGCGGGCCAGATCGATGATATGTGTAACCATAAAACTCTTTTCGCCCGCCTTACGACTGCACGAGGTATGCGTTGATAAACGGATCGATCTCGCCGTCCATCACAGCCCCGATGTTGCCCGTCTCCGTGCCTGTGCGGTGATCCTTGACCATGGAATACGGATGAAACACATAGGAGCGGATCTGGCTGCCCCATTCGATCCTCTTCATCTCGCCCTTTAAGGCGGCCATTTTTTCCACCTGTTCGCGCTCCTTCAGCTCCAGAAGCTTGCCGCGCAGCAGGCGCATGGCGGTTTCCCTGTTTTGCATCTGAGAGCGTTCGTTTTGGCATTGCACCACCACGCCGGTGGGCAGGTGGGTGATGCGGATGGCCGAGTCCGTCTTGTTGACATGCTGGCCGCCCGCGCCGCTTGCACGGTAGGTGTCCACGCGGATATCGTCGGGGTTGATCTCCACCTCCACATCGCTGCTTAGAACCGGTGTGACATCCAGCGACGCAAAAGAAGTATGCCGGCGGCTGGACGAATCGAAGGGCGAGATGCGCACCAGCCGGTGCACGCCTTTTTCCGCCTTTAAATACCCATATGCGTTTTCGCCGCCCACTTCAAACGTGACGCTCTTCACGCCCGCATCGTCGCCCTCGAGATAATCGAGCACGCGCAGGGAATAGCCTTTCTTTTCGCAGTAGCGCTGATACATACGATACAGCATCTGTGTCCAGTCCTGTGCTTCCGTGCCGCCCGCGCCCGCGTGCAGCGACAACACTGCGTCGCAATCGTCGTAATCGCCTTTCAGCAGTGTAGACAGGTGCAGCTCCTCCACAGCGGCGGACGTTTGCGCCACTTCTTTTGCGATTTCAGAAGCCAGCCCCTCGTCGCCTTCCTCTTCCGCCATCTCGATGAGCGCCTGCGCATCCGCGATGCGCGACTGCAAGGCTTGATAGAGGCTGATCTTATCCTGTATGCGCTTTAAGCGCTGGTTGACCATCTGGGCGGCTTCGACATCGTTCCAGAAGCCTTCCTGCGCCATTTGTTGTTCTAAATCCTTCTGCTCTTCCTTCAAACCGGACAGGTCAAAGGGACTCACCTGCCTGTTGCAATGTTTGCAGGATGCCGTTGAGCTGTTGTTTATACTCGTCCATGACAACCAATACGATTCAACTCCTTTTTATTTGGATGGAGCCGGGCAGCCGTTTTTTGGCGGCCGGCGTCTGTGCGCAAGCAAGGCTAGGCCGTCGTCTTGTTCGCACAGCAGTTCTTATATTTCTTGCCGCTGCCGCAGGGGCAGGGAGCGTTGCGCCCGATTTTAGCGCCCGTGCGCAGTGCGGCCTTGCGTTCGGTGGATGAATTGGAGGTCTCGGCGCTCACGCGCTTGCGCTCGGGCCGCTGCTTGACGCTCACGCGCAGCAGCATATCCACCGTATCCTCCTGAATGGAGGCGATCATGTTTTCAAACATCTCAAAGCCTTCGTTGGTATATGCGATGATGGGATCGGTGTGTCCGTAGGCGCGAAGGCCGATGCCCTGGCGAAGCTGGTCCATGGCGTCGATATGATCCATCCACTTATCGTCCACCACCCTGAGCAGTATGACGCGCTCCACATCCCGCATCTCCCAGCCCTGGCCTTGGATCTGCCGTTCCTTGGCGGCATATTTCGCGCGCATCATGTCTTGCAGCGAAGCGCCTGTCTTCTCGCGTTCACGCCCTGTGAGTGCCGCTTTGGCGGCCTTTTCATCCTCGCCGTAGTGCTTGGCTAAAAAGTTGGCCAGTCCGTCGATATCCCATTCGTTTGGCTTGAGCGCCGCGGGCAAAAAATCGTCCAGCATGCGCTGTGTGCAGGCGTCCATCATATCCATGATGGTGCTGTGCATATCCTCTTCTTCCAATACGGAACGGCGCTGCGCATAGATCAGCTCGCGCTGCTTGTTCATCACGTCGTCGTATTTCAACACATTCTTGCGGATCTCGAAGTTGCGGCTCTCCACCCGCTTCTGCGCGTTTTCAATCTGCTTGGACAGCATACCGTATTCGATGGCGACGCTGTCGTCGTCGCTCAGCCGGGAAAGGATCCCCTGTATGCGTTCACCGCCGAACAGCCGCATGAGGTCGTCCTGCAGCGCGATGTAGAACTTGGAGACGCCCGGATCCCCCTGCCGCCCGCTGCGGCCGCGCAGCTGGTTGTCGATCCTTCGGCTTTCGTGCCGCTCCGTGCCTAATATGCACAGCCCGCCCGCCTCTACCACACGGTCGTGCTCGGCGTCGGTTTCCTGCTTGTAGCGGCTGTACAGCTCGGCATAGGTACGGCGCGCAAGCAATATATCTTCGTCCTGCGTGTCCGCGTGGCCTGTGGCTTCTTCTATGAGCGCATCTTCAAAACCCTGACGCGCCATCTCCGTGCGCGCCATGAAATCGGGGTTGCCGCCCAATAGAATATCGGTGCCGCGGCCCGCCATGTTGGTCGCGATGGTGACAGCGCCTAACTTTCCGGCCTGCGCCACGATCATCGCTTCCTTCTGGTGGTGCTTGGCGTTGAGCACATGATGGGAAACGCCGCGCCTGGATAAGAGCTTGCTCAGCACTTCGCTCTTTTCCACCGACACCGTACCCACCAGTATGGGCTGCCCGGTTGCGTGGCGCTTGACGATCTCCTCGATCACAGCGCTGAACTTGCCTTTTTCGGTGCCGTAGATCACATCGTTTTCATCCTTGCGGATCATGGGCATATTGGTGGGGATCTCCACAACATCCAGATTATAGATGCTCTGGAATTCCTCCTCTTCCGTCTTGGCGGTACCCGTCATGCCCGCGAGCTTTTCATACATCCTGAAGTAATTCTGGAAGGTGATGGTGGCCAGCGTGCGGTCTTCCCGGCGCACCTTCACGCCCTCCTTCGCTTCGATGGCCTGATGCAAGCCTTCGTTGTAGCGGCGGCCCGTCATCAGCCGGCCGGTAAATTCGTCTACGATGATGACTTGTCCGTCCTGCACGACGTAATCCTTGTCGCGCCTCATGAGGTTGCGTGCTTTGAGCGCCTGCTTGACATGATGGTTCAATTCCGTGTTTTCGATATCGCCGAAGTTGTCCACGGCGAAAAACTCCTCCGCCTTCTTCACGCCGTCGTCGGTGAGCATGACGGTGTTGCGCTTTTCGTCCACTTCGAAGTCCGCATCCCGTTTGAGCCGGATCACAAGCCGGTCCGCCTGCTCGTAGAGGTCTGTGGATTCCGTACCCCGGCCGGATATGATGAGCGGTGTGCGCGCTTCGTCCACCAGTATGGAGTCCACCTCGTCCACGATGGCATAGCAGAGCTTTCGCTGCACCATCTCGCTCTTATACACCACCATGTTGTCCCGCAGATAGTCGAAGCCCAGCTCGTTGTTCGTACCGTAGGTGATATCGCAGTTATACGCCTCTCTGCGCTGGTCGTTGTTAAGATCGTGTACCACCACGCCTACGCTTAAACCCAGGAAGCGGTGAATTTTGCCCATCCATTCGCTGTCGCGCTTGGCGAGGTAATCGTTCACCGTCACGATGTGCACACCCTTGTCCGCAAGCGCGTTTAAATAGGAGGGCAGCGTGGCCACCAGCGTCTTGCCTTCGCCCGTCTTCATCTCGGCGATGCGCCCCTGGTGCAGCACGATGCCGCCTACAAGCTGCACATCGTAATGCCGCATGCCCACCGTGCGCACCGCCGCCTCGCGCACCACGGCAAACGCTTCGCACATGAGGTCATCCACGGTTTCGCCGTTGGCCAGACGTTTTTTGAATTCCTCCGTCTTCGCGCGCAGCCCTGCGTCGGATAACGCCTGCATGGACGGCTCCAGCGCGTTGATCGCGTCTACATCTTTTCTTAAAAGCTTCACCTGCCTGGCTGAATTGTTGCCCAGCAGGCGGTCAAGTAGTCCCATTGTTTGCACCCACCTTAATCGTGATAGCCGGCCCGTTGAAAGACCGGTGTCGTTTGTTTTGATCGGTCGGGAGGCGAATATATGCGCATGGCGCGAAAAAAGCCGCCCTTTTTGCCCATCCTTTCGCCCGTCTATTGTGCAGCAAGACATGCATGCTTTGAGAATAAAGGCGAAACGATTATATCAGATTATTTTAGCACTTCTATAGCCCAAACACAAGAAGGAGCCTTCCAAACGTCACCGTTTCGACAAACTTTGCCGCCAAGCGCCCCCCTTTGACAGCCCCTGCTGCGCCAAAGGGATATTCAGATTGGAAATATTGCCGTAAACTGACAAAGGCCGACGCTATACACGGCTTTTTCTGCTGTGTTATAATCAGAGCAGATACAGCGCTGCGCAGCAGATCCGCCGTATGGCGGTGTGGAGGAGGCATGTCATGGCGTATATCGAGTTAAAAGACGTGAAAAAAACATACCGCATGGGGCAGGTGGATATACACGCGCTCAGCGGCGTGTCCTTCGAGATCGAAAAAGGCGAGCTGATGGTGGTGGCAGGTCCAAGCGGCGCCGGGAAATCGACGGTGCTCAACATATTAGGCGGCATGGACCGCTGCGACGGCGGTGAGATCTGGGTGGACGACAAACAGATCAACACCTACAACGAAAAACAGCTTACGCTGTACCGCCGATACGACATCGGCTTTGTATTTCAATTCTATAACCTCGTGCAAAACCTGACGGCGCTGGAGAATGTCGAGCTGGCGGCACAGATCTGCAAGCATCCGCTGCCCGCACAGGATATGATGGAAAACGTGGGGCTTTCGGATCGGGAGGACAACTTCCCCTCGCAGCTCTCGGGCGGCGAGCAGCAGCGCGTGGCCATCGCGCGTGCGCTGGCCAAAAACCCGAAGCTGCTGCTCTGTGACGAACCCACCGGCGCGCTCGATTACCAGACAGGCAAGCAGATTTTAAAGCTGCTGCAGGACCGGTGCAAGGAAATGGGTATGACGGTGGTCATCATCACGCATAACCTGGCCATCACTCCCATCGCCGACCGGGTTGTGCGCATCAAAAACGGACGGGTGGACGATATGCGCATCCATCACACGCCCGCCAGCGTGGATGAGATCGAATGGTAGTGATCACATGAAGAGGATGATCTTCAAAAACCTATGGCGCGAGATTCAAAACAGCCGGTCACGTTTTTTATCCATACTCGTGATCTCGGCGGTGAGCGTCGCTTTTTTTGCGGGCGTGCGCGCCACAGCGCCCGATATGAGCAAAACCGCCGACGACTATTACGACAGCCTGCACATGTCGGACATCACGCTACTGGGCGCGCTGACGCATGAGGATCTGAGCGCCATCGGCCGGATTCCGGGCGTGGAGCATGTGCAGGGCGGCATATTCGTGGACGCCACGCTGAAATATGAAGGCGCAGAGGATGCCAATGTCCGCCTTTTGTCCATGCCCATTCAATACCAGGATATCTGGGAGGAAAAGCCCGCCGGTTTTTCCCTCCCCTCCTATGAAATCGATTCAGGGCCTGAATTTTTCATCGATAGGCCGCTCGTCGTCGCGGGCAGGCTGCCCGAAAGAAGAGGCGAGTGCGCGCTGGACGAGCTGTTTGCTGTCAACCGGGGCATTGAAATAGGCCAGCCTGTACGGCTGAGCACAGCCTCCGGGCAGCAGGAGCTGCTCGTATGCGCGCTGGTGCGCTCGCCGCTCTTCGTATCCGCAGAAAGGGGGGTGAGCAGCATAGGCAACGGCGTGAGCGAAGGGTATCTGTACACGAGCGGTGAGGATATCAAAGAGCTGGGCCCAAGGCTTCCCTTCATGAGCAGCTTCATGCCGCTGTATACGCAATCGGCTGTGATCGTGCGCGGGGCTTCTGCGTATGATTGCCATGAAGCGGATTACCGGCGTCTCGTGTCCGGCGTGCAGCGCCGCATCGAACAGCATCTGCAAGACGAGAGCCTGAACGTGCATGTGTTCGACCGCAACTATTACGCGGGCTTCAGCGGATACGCCGAGAATATCGACAAGATCAACAGCATCGCGCAGCTGTTCCCGCTGATATTCCTGCTGGTGGCGCTGCTGGTCAGCCTGACCACCATGACGCGTATGGTGGAGGAGCAGCGCACACAGATGGGCACACTCAAGGCGCTGGGCTATGGGCGCTTTGCCGTGATGTTCGAGTACGTATCCTATGCCGTTTTGGCGGGTTTTCTGGGCAGCGTGCTCGGCGTGCTCGTCGGGTTTACGCTCTTTCCGCGCGCGATCTATCTGGCTTATTCCATACTCTATCAACTGCCCCCCATACAGACGCCCATCATACCGTCGCTGGCTTTTTTCTCCTCGGCTGCGGTCATCGTAAGCGTCGCTTTGGTGTCCGTGTTGGTAAGCCGAAAAGAGCTCAGGGAAGCGCCTTCCCTGCTGATGCGCCCCCGGCCCCCCAAGGCGGGCAAGCGCATCATTTTCGAGCGGATGTTCTTCTGGAAACACCTGTCCTTTATACAAAAAGTAACGGCGCGCAATCTGTTTCGCTACAAGAAGCGGTTTTTCATGAGCCTGGTGGGCATCGCGGGCAGCTGTGCGCTGCTGGTAACGGGCTTCGGCCTGCAGGACGCCATATTCGATATCGCGGATGTGCAGTTTGGCTCCATGTGGCTCTATGACATGCGCGGATATCTGGCCTCCGGCCTGAACAAAGCCGATATGCAGGAACTGCGCGCGCAAACATTGCAGGACGACGGGATCACCACGCTGGTCAGCTCCTTTGAGCGCACGTATGATGTGGGTGCTGCGCACCGGCAGGAAGTTTACTCTGCGTATGTGCTTGCAACGGATGATGAACAAGGGTTTGAAGCGCTGGTGAAGCTCAGCGAAAAGGGTACGCAGCAGCCCATCAAACTGCCCAAAAGCGGCGTTGTGGCCACACAAAAACTCTGCGAGATGCTGCGTGTGCAAAAAGGGGACACGCTGATCATACACAGCGGGGACAGCCGCCATGAGGTCGAGATCGCGGATATCACGGAGAATCTGGTGTTTCATTATCTCTACATGAGCGACACGGCCTATCAGGAGGTCTTCGGCAAGCCCTTGCAGTATAATTCGTTTATGGCAGGGCTAAATTCAGACGATGAGGCCACACAGGACCGCCTGGCGGAAAGGATCTTGCAGGACAAGCGCGTGGTGTCCCTCCTGTTCGTGCGCAAGGTGTATGAATCCGTGGCGGAATCGCTGAGCCGCATCAATGTGGTGGTGCTGGTGCTCATACTCTCCTCGGCGGTGCTCTGCTTCGTGGTGATGTATAATTTGACCAACATCAACATCACGGAGCGCAAGCGCGAGATGGCGACGCTGAAGGTGCTGGGCTTTACCAAGCTTGAGATGTATGAGTATATGTTTAGGGAGAACATCTGGCTGACACTGATGGGCATCGCGGCAGGCTTGGTGCTGGGCATCGTGCTGCACCGGTTTGTCACCACCACGGCGGAGGTGAACATCGTGATGTTCATACGGCATATCAAACCCAGAAGCTTCGTCTATTCCGCAGTGATGACATTTGGGTTTTCCATGCTGGTCAATGTGTTCATGCGCAAGAGAATCACACGGATCGATATGGTGGAGTCGCTCAAGGGCGTGGAGTAGCAAGGGCATTATACAGGGAGGTCTTTCATGAATACGACGAATGATTATACAAATACACACGCGCGCAAACGCGGCTCAGGGCGGCTTCTTCTTCGGCGGCTGATCGCGCTAACACTTTGCTTGGCTGTGCTGCTCGCGGCGCCCCTTCTCACGCAGGCGGCGGAGCCAGAAATTATCAAAAGCGAGACGGTCTACATCGAAATGGAGGCCGACGGACGCTTGAAAAGTGTAATCGTAAACAACTGGCTGCAAAACCGCAGCCAAAGCGACACCATCGCCGACGAATCCCGCCTGCGGGAGCTGTCGATCACCGGCGCAGATGTGAGCCATCATGCGGAAGGGGAGCGGATCAGCTGGAAGGCCAACGGTAAAGACATCTACTATCAGGGCATCTCGTATGAAACGCCGCCCATAAACTGCCGCATACGCTACAAGCTAAACGGCAAGCCCATCGAGCCGGATGAGCTGATCGGTAAGAGCGGGCGGGTCACCATCAGCGTGGAATACACCAACAATATCTATAAATACGAAACCATACAGCATGAGCGTGTGCGCATCTACATGCCCTGGACCATCGCCGCCTATTTTACGCTAAACGAGCGGTTTACCAATGTGACAGGCGAGAATGTGCGCTTTATGAACGAAGCGGGCAACACGCTGGTGTATGCGATCTGTTTCCCGGGTATCAACAAGAGTTTGGATTTAAGCGGAAAAAACGAGCTGCCGGAGCGTTTTGAAATCACCGCGAATGTGGAGAATTTTGAGTTTGAGCGCATCAGTATGATGGCTTTTCCGGATGTGTTCACACAGATCGATTTCCAGCGGCTGGACGAGATGCTGCAATTGGCTCAGCAGCTTGGGGAGATGGCGGACGCTGCGGATTCTTTGTATGATGGGGCTGCCCAACTCCATTTGGGCGCTGAGTCATTATCTTCGGGTATAGGGCCTTACACACAAGGCGTGCGTGAGCTGAACGGCGGTATTTTCGAGCTGAAGCAGAGGATGCCCGAACTGACAGAAGGCGTGGATACGCTGCACGACGCCACCCGCCAGCTCGATGACGGCGCGCAGCTGCTCCATGAAAAAACGCGGGATTTAAACACAGACGAACTAGAAACATTTTCTAAGACGGCGGATGATTTGCTGGATCGGCTGCAACAAGCTTCCCCCGCTCTACACAGCCTGAGGCCCGTTCTTGAGCAGCTTATACAGCAGGATTACGACACTTCGCTGCTCGACGCGCAGATGAAAGCGAACGAGAAGGCGATACAAGCGTTAGAAGCGCTTGGCGACACGCAGCTGGAGCTCGCCATCGAACAGCTCAAGGCCACCAACGAACTGCTGGCGGAATTGAAGCTGTTCATCGAATCCTCGCAGCAGGCAGATGATGAGGAGCTGTCGGGCGCGCTGGATGCGCTCTACGGGTTGCTGGACTATGTGGAGGAGCATTCGGAGGAGCTGCATGAAGGGCTGGAAAATCTTCCCGGCACCCTGCAGGACGCGCAGCAAGGCGTTGCAATGCTGGCGCAGGCCACGCAACAGCTGCACCGGCAGGTGGGCGGCTTTAAACAGGATGCCCAAACCCTGTCGGAGGGCGTGGATCAAATGTATGCCGGAAGCTCCGAGCTTGCGGGCTATTCCTATCAGCTTGCCGGCGGTGCGCACACACTGTGCTGGGGGGCCGGGCAGTTGGAAGAAGGGTTGAGGCTGTTCAGCGAGTCTTTAAGGAAAACTGTGGAAGAGAACCTTTTGGATGTAGAGACGCTTTCGCTGCGTAAGCAGCTGGTGGAGGAATATGGCAAGGAATATGTGAATTTCAGCGGCATCGCGCCGGATATGCAGGGCGAAATCAGGCTGCTGCTGCGCACAGACGAGCTTTCTCTGCCGCCTGTGCCCGTAGCGGCGGAACCGCAGGAGCCGCCGAATCTTTGGGAGCGCATTAAAAGCTGGCTGGGGCTGTAGAAGATGGTTTACGCCGATCAGGCAAGAAGAGACGCATAGAACACATGCTGTGGCTAAAAGAAGGCGCGGCATGTGTGCCAATTTCGCGGGCATAAAAACGTTCTTTCGGGGTGCTTATTCGGGTAAATCCGGCCAGAGCATGTTTTGCCGGCATCATCGCGCTCGGTTAAAAGATTAGCCAAGCTGCATCTCCATATGCGTATACCAACCGGCGGCGTAAAAACCGAGCCTCTCATAGAGCGGGTGGCCGTCGCGGGTGGCGGACAGCTTGAGCGCCGAGACCTGTTGTTTTTTTGTCTCCTCGATCAGGGAGCGCACAAGGCTTGTCGCGATACCCTGCCTCCTGTAATCGGGGTAGGTCAGCACATTATACAGCGTGCCGATTTTGCCGGTGGGCACACCCGGGCTCGCCGGTTGCTCGGTGATGGCAAGGAAGGCGGTGGCCACCGCAGCGCCGTCCTGCTCTGCGATCATGGCGATGAGTGTCTTTTGTGTGAGATGCCTGCCGAAATAATCGAACAGCTGTTCTTTGAGCATACACGCTTGGTGTTCTTGCAGCAGATAGCCCTCCGCTTTGAAATAATCCATTCTCAGCCGGATGAGCAGATCGATATCGTGGATGGTCGCTTTACGTAAGATCAAAAGGCCACCTCCTTTTTGATTTTTCAGCTATATGACTATAAGCCGGACACACGCAGAAGGAAATCATGCCGATAAAAATCAGCCGGCAAACGCCGTATGATCATCGTTTGCCGGCTTATCCATACTATATGCGATTTATGTTTCATTATGCGTGTTCACACGCGTTTTTTGTGAGAGCGGCTGCTCTTTACGAAAGCTTCTTCACGCCCAGCGTGACCACTTCGCCGTTGATATCCCATTCCTTGACATAGCCGGTTACAGCTCCTTTTTGCAGCGTGTCCGCCAGCACGCTGGACATGATCTCCGGTCGGTTCTGTTCGATGATGGCTGCCGCCTTTTCGCTGCCTGAATAGGAAAGCGCGATATGGTCAATCACCTCAAAGCCCGCTTCCTTGCGCATGGTCTGGATTTTGCTGATGGTTTCGCGCACGAATCCTTCCATGAGGAGTTCCGGTGTCAGCTTGGTATCCAGCACGATGGTCACGCCGCCGCCACTTTCCACGGCATAACCCTCGCTTTGCGTGGTGGTGATGAGCAGGTCCTCCTCTGTGAGCGCAACCTGCCGGCCGTCGGTTTCGAATGTGTAAACACCGCCTCCGCGCACGGCTTCCACCACCGCCTTTGTATCGCAGGAAGCCAGGTGGGCAGAGATTCTGGGCAGCATTTTGCCGTATTTTGGCCCCAATGTCTTGAGCTGCGGCTTGATGGCATAGCCCATGAAGTCGCTCGCATCTTTTCTGAAGGAGATTTTTTTCACATTCAGCTCCTCTTTGATGATGGCTGTGTAGTGTTCATCCAGCTCGTACTGCGCGCTGATGATCATCTCGCCTATGGGCTGGCGGTTTTTGATGCCCGCCGTATTGCGGCAGGCGCGGCCCAGCACCACCGATTGCAGCACCTTCTCCATGTTCTCCTCCAGCGCCGCGTCCACATAGCCCTCATCGCACACCGGATAGTCGCAAAGATGCACGCTTGAGTGTGCGTCTTTCTCTATGCTGCGCACGATATTCTGATAGATGGACTCGCTCATGAAGGGCACAAAAGGCGCACACAGCCTGCACAGCGTTTCCAAGCAGGTGTAGAGCGTCATGTAGGCGCTTATCTTATCGTCGTTCAGTCCGCTGCCCCAGTAGCGTTCGCGGCTGCGGCGCACATACCAGTTGCTCAAATCGTCTGTAAACTTCTGTATGGCGCGGGCCGCTTCGGTGAGCCTGTATTGATCCAGATGGGTGCAGACTTCCTTCACCAGCGTATTCAGCCGCGAAAGCGCCCAGCGGTCCATCAATGTGCGCTTGCAGTCCTTTAAAACGTAGTTCGCCGGGTTGAAGGAATCGATGTCGGCGTAGAGCACATAGAAGGCGTAGGTGTTCCACAGCGTACCCATGAATTTGCGCTGCACTTCGCTCACGGAATCGGCGCTGAAACGCACGGGCAGCCAGGGGTTGCTGCTCGTATAGAAGAACCACCGCACAGCATCCGCGCCCTGGTGGTCGAGTATGGTCCACGGATCCACGACATTGCCCTTGTGCTTGGACATCTTCTGCCCCTCTTTGTCCTGCACATGCCCCATCACGATGCAGTTTTCAAAGCAGTTCGTATCGAACAGGCAGGTGCTGATGGCCAGCAGCGTGTAGAACCAGCCGCGCGTCTGGTCGATCGCCTCGCTGATAAACTGGGCGGGGAAGCGTTTTTTGAAGATCTCCTCGTTTTCAAACGGATAATGCCATTGTGCAAAAGGCATGGAGCCTGAATCGTACCAGCAGTCGATCACTTCGCTCACCCGCTGCATTTCGTTTTTACAAACAGGGCAGACGAGCTTCACGCGATCGATATACGGCTTGTGCAGCTCGATGGATTCGTCCACATCGATGCCCATTTCAAAAAGCTCTTTCTTGGAGCCCACCACGTGCGTGTGATCGCAGGAGCCGCATTCCCAAACGGGCAGCGGCGTGCCCCAATAGCGCTCGCGGCTCAGGCCCCAGTCGAGCACATTTTCCAAAAAGTTGCCCATACGGCCTTCCTTGATGTTCTCGGGCAGCCAGTTGATGCTGCGGTTGTTGCGCAGAAGCTGCTCCTTAAGCGCCGACATCCGGATGAACCAGGTGCTGCGCGCGTAGTATAAAAGCGCCGTGTCACAGCGCCAGCAGAATGGGTAGTTGTGTGTATAATCCTGCGTATGCAGCAGCAATCCGTTTTCGTCGAGATGCTGCACGATGAGCGGGTCCGCCTGCTTGACGAATGTGCCGTCCCAGAAGGTGCCGTTTGTCATCTCCCCGCGCTCGTTCACCATCTGCACGAAGGGCAGGCCGTTGTCCCGCCCGACGCGCGCGTCGTCCTCGCCGAATGCGGGCGCGATGTGTACGATGCCCGTGCCGTCGCTCAGCGTCACGTAGGTGTCCGCCGTGATGAAATAGGCGTTGAGCGAATCGTCCATGAAGGAGAACAGCGGCACATACCGCTTGCCTGCCAGATCTTTCCCCGCGCAGCGCGCAAGCGTCTCGGTGCCTTCCCCCAGCACGCTTTCCACCAGCGCTTCCGCCATGATATACGTCTCACCGCCCGCGCGCACCTTGGCGTAGGTCTCATGCGGGTTGACGCACAGCGCCACGTTGGAGGGCAGTGTCCAGGGCGTGGTGGTCCAGGCCAGGAAATAGCCTTCTTCATCCTTCATTTTGAAGCGCACATACGCCGATTGCTCGGATATGTCCTTATAGCCTTGCGCCACCTCGTGTGAGCTTAACGCCGTGCCGCAGCGCGGGCAGTAGGGGACGACCTTATGCCCTTTGTATAGAAGTCCTTTATCGGCGATCTGCTTGAGCGACCACCAGACGGATTCGATGTAATCGTCCTCGTAGGTGATATACGGGTGCTCCATATCCGCCCAGAACGCCACGCGTTCGGACATGCGCTCCCATTCCTCCTTATATTTCCAGACGCTCTTCTTGCATTCCTTGATAAAATCTTCCACGCCGTAAGCTTCGATCTGATCTTTGCCGTCTAAGCCCAACTGCTTTTCGACTTCCAGCTCCACAGGCAGCCCGTGGGTGTCCCAGCCGGCTTTACGCAGCACATCATACCCCTGCATGCTCTTGTAGCGGGGGATGAGATCCTTGATGCAGCGGGTGAGTATATGCCCGATATGGGGCTTGCCGTTGGCCGTGGGCGGGCCGTCGTAGAAGGTAAACGGCACCCCGCCTTTATTCTTTTCCATGGATTTTTTAAAGATCTCCTCCTCACGCCAGAATTCCAAAACATCCTGCTCGCGGCTTAAAAAATCCAGATCGGTTGTAACTTTTTGATACATCTTTTTTCCTCCGTTCACCATGGCTTGCTTCCAAATAAAAAGAGCCTGCTCTCCATATTAAGGACGAACAAGCCGCGGTACCACCTTATTTGGCGCAAAAACGAATTGCCTTGCGCCCGCTTTGGTTTGCTGTTAACGCCGGCTAAGCGGCACAAGCTACGCACGCGGCGCGCCAAAGCGCATACGCTTCGCCTGTGCTTCTCCCGGGTGATGTCATGAAGGCTTTGCTCCGGAGCTTTCACCCATCCCCGGTCGCTTCGAGCAAAGAATCGAACATGACGTGTCCCGTTCAACGAACTTCATAGTAAGCGTCCCATAGCCTGGGCGCTTCTGATCTATTATAGATGCTTTTTCGCCCATTGTAAAGGATATTTTGCGCAGAATCAGGAAAGGAATCCATGGCATTTGTTGTAAAACAGGTGTGTTTGAAGTAAAATAAACACAGATTGTAAAAAAGCGCCCGAAAGCGGGCCAAGCCCGGGCGGCTTGCGCTTTCGGGTTTTAGGTAAAAAGGAAAGGAGTCGTCATACGGTGAAGGACGGTTTTATAAAGGTTGCGGCGGGCACGCCGGATATTCGCGTGGCGGATTGCGGCTACAACGCGCAAAACGTCTGCGCAATGATACAAGAAGCCGAAGAGCAGGAGGTGCGGCTGCTGGTTCTGCCGGAATTGTGCTTAACAGGCTACACTTGCGGCGATTTGTTCTTCCAAAAGACATTGCAGGAAGGTGCGCTTGCAGCGCTGCAGCGCGTACTGGACGCCACACAGGGCAGGTCTATGCTGGTGGTGCTGGGCTTGCCGCTGCGCTTCATGGACAAGCTGTATAACTGCGCGGCCGTGTTGTATCGCGGTGAAATACTCGGCGTCATCCCTAAGATGAGCCTTTTTGGTGTCAGTGAATTCTCGGGGCCTAATCCGTTCACTTCCGTGCAGCATACGAACACCTGCATACGCCTCTTTGGGCGTGACGTGCCTTTTGGGCCTAGGCTCTTGTTTTGCTGCGAGCAGCTTTCAGAATTCCGTCTGGGCGTTGAAATCTGTGAAGATCTCTGGACGCCTGCACCGCCCTCCATTGCACATGCCATGGCGGGCGCGAGCGTGATCGCCAATCTGTCCGCCAGCAGCGAACTGGTGGGCAAGGACGACTATCGCAGGGAGCTGGTGGTGGGTCAATCGGCGCGGCTGGTTTTAAGCTATATCTACGCAAACGCGGGCGAGGGCGAATCCACGACGGACTTGGTGTATTCCGGCCACAATCTGATCGCTGAAAACGGGATGCTGCTCAAGGAGAGCGAACTGTATACCAACTCGCTGCTAGTGAGCGAAATCGATGTGCTGCGCACCACGCAGGAGCGCACGCGCAAGAATTCCTTTGCGCAATACGAAAACGACAGCTATCAAAGGGTGCCTTTTTCCATGCCGCTGACGGAAACAGCGCTCTCGCGGCGCATATCCGCGCACCCGTTTATACCAGAGGATGCGCAAAAAAGAGAGCAGCGCTGCGAAGATATACTGTCCTTGCAATCTGCGGGGCTGAAGAAGCGGCTGATGCATACACGCTCGAAAAAGGTGCTCATCGGCATATCCGGCGGGCTGGATTCGGCGTTGGCGCTGCTGGTGGTGGTGCGCGCCATGGATGCGCTTGCGCGAAAGAGAAAAGACATCATCGCCATCACCATGCCCTGCTTTGGCACCAGCGCACGCACCCGGGGCAACGCACAGACGCTGTGTGAGTGTCTGGGTGTTGCTTTGCGCACCATCGACATACACGCCGCCGTACAGCAGCATCTTGCGGATATCGAACACGGGGAGGGCATCTTCGACGTGACCTACGAAAACGCGCAGGCGCGTGAGCGCACACAGGTGTTGATGGATGTGGCCAACCAACAGGGCGGGCTGGTGGTGGGCACGGGCGATTTATCCGAGCTTGCGCTGGGCTGGGCAACCTACAACGGCGACCACATGTCCATGTACGGGGTGAACGCGTCTGTGCCCAAAACGCTGGTGCGCCACTTAGTGGCGCATGAAGCGCTGCGTGCGCAGCGAACACACAACGACGATACGCTGTGCGCCGTTTTGCTGGACATTCTGGATACGCCGGTCAGCCCCGAGCTGCTGCCCGGCGATACCATCAGCCAGAAGACGGAGGACATCATAGGGCCGTATGAGCTGCATGACTTCTTCCTCTATTATGCGATCCGCTGGGGGTTTGATCCCAAAAAAGTGCTGCGGCTGGCGTTGTGTGCGTTTGACGGCGCATACCCATACGATACGCTGCTCAAGTGGCTGCAAAACTTCTATAAGCGGTTTTTCTCCCAGCAGTTCAAGCGCTCCTGTCTGCCCGACGGGCCGAAAGTCGGCTCCGTTTGTCTGTCGCCGCGCGGTGAATGGCAGATGCCCAGCGATGCCTGCGCTGCGCTGTGGCTGCAGCAGCTTGAAAATCTATCATAATAGGTTAAAATCCCTGAAAGGGTTGCTTTCGAGGATTCTTTTGGGACACAAAAACGGTATAGCCTTCTTAAAGGCTATACCGTTTTTTGAATGAACGACTCTTATGTTTTAGACGATTATTGGAGCAGCTGCAGCACGCCCTGAGGAGCGGCGTTCGCCTGCGCCAGCATAGCGGTGGAAGCCTGCATGAGTATGTTATTCCTCGTGTAGGTGGTCATTTCCTTCGCCATGTCCAGATCGCGTATACGGCTTTCAGCAGCCTGCAGGTTCTCAGCAGAGGTATCCAGATTGTTGATCTTGTGGTTTAAGCGGTTTTGCAGAGCGCCCAGTGCCGCGCGCTGTGTGGAAACCGTATTGATCCCTCTATTCACCTGCGAGATCGCTGTGGAAGCATCCAGGCGGCTCGCGATGTTCGCGCCCTTTACGCCCAGTGTTTGCGCATCCATCTTGTCGATGCTGACTTTCAGCTCGTCGCCCTTGTTGGAGCCTGTCTGCACCGTGAACGGATCATAGGAGTCCCTTGTAACGGTAACGGTGCCCGCGACATCCGCGTGTTCGCCTTTGACGTATGTGCCCTGAAGATTGATGGAGATGCCCGCGTTCTCAAACAGTATGGTGGACATGCCATCCTCCAGCTTCACGGTTTCGCCGTTGAGTATGGCGTAATCCTGCGTCACTTCAACTTTCGCGGATTTTGAACCGGAGACATTGATCTTGCCGCTGAAGGCTGTGAACGCGTCGCTGTTGATCGCTTCCCCGCTGGTATTGGTCAGCGTGAAGGAACCCAGATCGCCAAAGTCGATGGTGGCAGTTGAGCCGGAGGCTCCTGAGATGCCGGGTGCCATCGCCCTGCGCATTTCACCTGTCTTGACGTTGGTAGCCAGGAACTGGCCTTCCTTGAAGCTTAAGTTCCAGTCGCCGTTGATGGAATCGTTTTCCGCGGCAATGGCGGTGGAGGTGGGGTTGACGTAAGCGATGGTCAGGGAAGCTGCCGCAACGCCGTCCGCCGTGATGGTGGCGGCAACCGACTCCGAATACGTACCGGCAACGGCGGAAACCGCAGCCTGCGTTACGATGGATCCGGTCGTAATGGTGTATGAGCCGGCTTCTGTGGCTGTGGAGGCCCAGGCGCTTCTGTGGGCTGCGCCGCTGGCTGTGGCACTCACGATGTTCTGGGCATAGGAGCCGTCGATCAGGCCCATGTCGTTGAACTTCGTTTTGGACGCGGTGTCGTCGATTTCAGCGATCAATTGCTGGAATTCTTTGTTCAGCGCGTCGCGGTCGATGCTGGTTTCGTTGGTGTCGGAAGCGGACTGCACGGCGAGCTCACGCATCCTCTGAAGGATGTTGTGTGTTTCCTGCAGCGCGCCTTCGGCTGTCTGCACCAGGGAGATCGCGTCCTGGCTGTTTTTGGAAGCCATGGTAAGGCCGCGGATCTGTGCGCGCATCTTTTCGGAAATCGCCAAGCCTGCGGCGTCGTCGCCGGCGCGGTTGATGCGATAGCCCGAAGACAGCTTCTCGGTCGATTTGGACACAGCACTCGTGTTGATGCTGTACTGGCGGTGCGTGTTCATCGCCATGATGTTGTTGTTGATTCTCATTTTTTTCCTCCTTGATAATCATTCGGCATCCTTGCCTAAATTAAAAACGTGAGAACAATTTTTCAGTGGCGATCCCGGCTTGCTGGCGCCTTTGCAGGCCTGAATTGCCGCTATACCTCCTTATAACGGATTATTTCAAACCCACTTTAGCGTTTATGCAAAAATTAATTTTCAAGAAAGCGGAGCCGAAAAGAAACCCATGGATTCGAGCGGAACAAGGCTTTGTTCACAGGCCTTGCGCTTGGTCCGCTTCGTGCGTGTGCGCTTGAAGCACACGCACGGAGATTCCGTTTTTGTTCTTGTGCACACGCTTTTTGATCACAGAGCCGTTTGTAATGTTTTGATAGCGGGGAATTTGGGCGGCATATGACAGGATTTACTAAAATTTGACAAAAAACCGTTGCATACTTTTCATGGGGAGTATAGAATATAGGCTAAACATACTATGCTAACCGTGCATAGATCCATTCAAAGAATTATTATAAATTCAATTACTATCGATGAAAGCAGAACTACATAATCTAGTGCGTGTCCATGTCGTTATGTAGTCGTTTGGGTGATTGTGCAGTGGGATCTTTGAAGAACGGCATGAATAAGTTTCTCGGTTATTTTAAAGAAATGCCGAAAGCGAAAAGAGTGCGCATTTTTATATTAGCGGCTCTGATCATCGTCGTTGTGATCGTGACATCGACTTTACTGACACAAAAATCATATTCTGTGCTCTACAGCAATCTGGACAGCACAGAAGCCGGCGAGGTGTTTGCACAGCTCAACGAAATGGGTATCGACGCAAAAGCCAAGGGTTCGGATACCATATTGGTGGAAAGCGCCAAAACAGAGGATGTGCGCATGCAGTTGGCGGCGCAGGGATACCCTAAAACAGGCTTCAACTACGACATCTGGCAGCAGGCTTCGGGCTTGGGCTCTACGGAGATGGAGCGGCGTGTGCAGCTGCAGTTTCAGCTGCAGGAGCATTTAAAGCAAACCATCAAACGCATGGAGAAGGTCAACGACGCTGTCGTGCTGTTGAGCATGGGGCAGGAAAGCCAATATGTTTTGGCCAAGGATGAAAAGCCGCCGTCGGCTTCTGTGCTCTTAGAGCTGTCCGAGCAGATCACCACCGATGAAGCGCGCACCATTGCTGAGCTGGTGGCCAGAAGCATACCGAATCTGTCGGCGGAAGATGTGATCATCACCGATTCTAAAATGAACCTCTATGCGATTAACGACACCGAAACGGACAATATAGACGCTGTAAACGACCGTATTGCGCTGCAGCGTTCTGTGCAGGCGACGCTCAGAGAGCAGATCATCGAGCTTTTAAAGCCGGTGTTCGGGCAGGACAAGGTATCGGCGCAGGTCTATGTGGAGCTGGATTTCGACACGAAGCTGGTGGACCAAGTCGAATTTGCGCCGCCTATCGAGGGCAACACGCAGGGCATGGTGCGCAGCATGGAGAACTTAGCTGAAATCGTGCAGGGCGGAACGGACGGCGAAGGGGTCGCGGGCATGGACGCAAACGGCACGGCGTCGTCGTATCAGGAGATATTGGATGAACAAAACGCGCTCTATAAGAGTGTCAGCGAAAAGGTGAATTACGAGCTCAACGAAACACGCACACAGATCGAGAGCGCCAAGGGCGCCGTTACAGATCTCTCCATCGCTGTGATCATAGACAGCTCGGATGAGGAGATGGAGGATTATTCGCAGGATGTTCAAACGCTCATCGCAACGGGCATGGGCGTTTTGCCGGAGCGTGTGGCAGTGGAACGCCTGCCCTTCCAGCAGGCGGAAGACGAAGGGCTGGCTATTTTCCAGCAGCAGGAGGAATTGATGCAGGCCCTGCGAAATTCGGAGCTGGTCAGGACCATTATATTCGTGGCGGCAGGCATCGTATGCATGCTGATCCTCTTTTTGATCGTGCGCACCATCATGAAAAAGAACCAGCCGGAGCCTGTGCTTGCAGAGGGTGAAATGCAGGACGAAGTGTATACGGAGGATGAAGGCGTGGATTATATGGCGGATGAAGAAATCATACCCGGCAACGAATTGGAGCAGATGATCGAACAAAAAGACGACACGATCGTATCTCAATTGGAAGATTATATCGATAAAAGCCCTGAGTCGGTGGCACAGTTGCTGCGCAACTGGTTGTCGGAATGAAGGCGGGTGATAGATGATGGCGGGGACTGCAGAGTTAACAAGCAAAGAAAAGGCGGCGGTGCTCATGATCTCGCTGGGCAAGGATCATGCCGCAAAGCTCTACCGGTATCTGACGGATGATGAGGTCGAACAGCTTACGCTGGCTATCACAGGCATGCGCCGGGTGGATTCCGAAGCCAGGGATCACGTGGTCAATGAGTTTTATGAAGTCTGTATGGCGCAGAAATTCATATCTGAAGGCGGCATCGATTATGCCCGCGATATACTCGACAAAGCGTTCGGTTCAGAGCGCGCAGACGAGCTGATCGCGCGGCTGTCCTCTGCGCTGCGTGTGCGGCCTTTTGATTTTGTGCGCCGGGCAGACAGCTCCCAGATACTGAATTTCCTGCAAAATGAACATCCGCAGACCATCGCGCTCATACTCTCCTATCTGGATCCGGAGCTGGCGGCGACAGTGCTCTCCTCGCTGCCCTTGGAAAAGCAGACGAGCGTGATCGCGCGGGTGGCCAATATGGGTGCTATCTCACATGAGTATGTCAAGGAGGCGGAGCGCGTATTGGAGAACAAGTTCTCCTCCATGATACTGGGCAACCAGACGCTGGTGGGCGGTATCGACAGTCTGGTGGAAATATTGAACATGGTGGACAGAGGCACGGAACGTCAGGTGCTGGAATCGCTGGAACAGACGGACGCGGAGCTCACGGAGGAGATCAGAAACCGCATGTTCGTGTTCGAAGATATCACCAAGCTGAGCAACACGGCTGTGCAGCGCGTATTGCGTGAAATCGACAACCGCGATCTGGCCATCGCGCTCAAGGGCGCGACAGCGGAGGTATCCCGCGTGGTGTTTGAAAACATCTCCAAGCGCTTGGAAGAAATGCTGAAGGAAGAAATCGAGTTTATGGGGCCTGTGCGCGTACGCGATGTGGAAGAAGCGCAGCAGCGCATCGTCAATGTGATACGCAAACTGGAAGACGCGGGGGAAATCATTATCTCACGCAAGCAGGAGGATGAGCTGATTGACTAAATTCGAAGCGTTGAGTGTTCAGCGGATTGACGGCGAACACGACGGCATCGTCATCAAGAACTGGGTGCAGCAGGAGGGGCCGAAAGCCGGGGGCGAGCCCGGAGCCGCAGGCTTGTCCGCGCGCGAATCAGCCCGATTGTTTGAAGTGGAGATGCAGCAAAAGCGCGAGGAAATCGAGCGGCTGCTCAAGAGTGCGCGCAGCAGCGCGCAGGCGATACTGTCTGCCGCCCGCGACAAGGAGCAAGGCATACTGCGTGAAGCACAGCAAGAAGGCTTTCGCGCGGGATATGAAGCGGGTTTCGCCGCCGCCGAAAAGGAAGCGCAGGCCAACGAAGCGACATTAAAGCACGAATTACAGGCGCGCTTTGAAGATTTTTTAAACCAGATGACTGTGCAGCGTGCACAGACAAACGAACACATGGAGCAGAACATACTTGCGCTCAGCGTAGAAATCGCGGAAAGAATGGTTCAAATTGAGCTGGAAAAGAACGATACAGTCTATGTGGAGCTGATCAAAGAGGCTGTGCAGCGGCTGAATTCCAAGGAACGGTTTGTCATCCGTGTGAACCAGCGCGAATACGACCGGTTTTTTGCAGAAGGAAGCGGCTGGCTGGAGCGCGCGGTGCAATGCGCGCCCTTTCGCATCATAGCGGATGCGAAGATCACGCCGGGCGGCTGTACGCTGGAATCCCAAAGCGGTGTGGTCAAGGCGTGTACAAAGGCGCAGCTTGAAAAAGTTGCGAAGGCGCTGAATGTGTATGAGAATGGAAACGAACACGATGAAGCCCTTTGACCTGCAGCGCTACAGAGAGACGGTGCGGCAGATCGACCGGTTTGACTGCTCCGGAAAGGTGAGCGAGGTCGTCGGGCTGACGGTGGAATGCGTGGGCTTAAACGCCCGCATGGGCGAGGTATGCAGGCTTTATACCGGCCGCGGGGAGGAATATATACTCTCGGAGGTGGTGGGCTTCAAGGAGGACAAGGTGCTGCTCATGCCTTTAGGCGGTTTGTCCGGTGTTGGGCCTGATAATTACGTGGTGTCCACCAACGAGGCGCTGCGCGTACCGGTGGGCATGGGCTGCTTAGGCAGGGTGCTGGATGCGTTCGGCAACCCTATGGACGGCAAAGGCCCTGTGAAACCCGACGCCTACTATTCGGTCATCAACCCGCCCCCCAACCCTTTGACCCGGCAGCGGATACAAGAGGTGCTGCCGCTGGGCATCAAGGCGATCGATTCGCTGCTCACCGTGGGCCGCGGCCAGAGGATCGGCATATTCGCGGGCAGCGGCGTGGGCAAGAGCACGCTGCTGGGCATGATGGCGAGAAACGCGCAGGCGGATATCAATGTCATCATACTGGTGGGCGAAAGGGGCCGGGAGGTGCGCGATTTTCTCGAAAAGGATCTTCAGGAAGAAGGATTGGCCAAATCTGTGATCGTGTGTGCCACCTCCGACCAGCCGGCGCTGGTGCGGCTGAAATCGGCGGATGTGGGCACCTCTATCGCTGAATATTTCAGGGACCAGGGCATGGATGTGCTCCTGCTGATGGACTCGCTCACCCGCTATGCCATGGCGCAACGGGAGATCGGCATGGCCATCGGGGAGCCGCCCGTTTCGCGCGGGTATACGCCGTCGGTGTATGCGGCCATGCCCAAACTTTTGGAACGTTCCGGCGCGTCGGATGTGGGTACCATCACCGGGCTGTATACGGTGCTAGTGGAAGGCGACGACATGAACGAGCCTATTTCAGACACGGTGCGCGGTATATTAGACGGCCACATCGTGCTGTCGAGAAAGCTCGCCAACAACAACCATTACCCCGCGATCGACGTTTTGGCCAGCATCAGCCGGCTGATGCCGGATATCGCAAGCAAGGAGCATCTGCAAAAAGCGGGCTTCCTCAAAAACATGATGGCGACTTACCGGGAAGTGCAGGATCTGATCTCTATTGGCGCGTACAAGCGGGGCACCAACCCTTCGGTGGACATGGCCATCGAACTGCAAGAGCCCATCAACGAACTGTTGCAGCAGCTTGTCGAGGAAAGATACTCTTTTGACGAAACCGTCGATATAATGAAAAAGATCGAAGGAAAGGGCATTAAATGAAAAAGTTCGTTTTCACATTGCAGTCTTTATACGGCGTAACGCTGTCCACAGAAAAACAGCAGAAACTGCAGCTAAAAAAAACGGAAGCACGGCTCGTGTGGCTTGAGGAAGGCTTGGAAAAAATGAAATCCGAATATCTGGAATACAAGGTGCGCTGCGCGAAAGAGATGGAGGAAGGCATATCCGCCGACGAGCTTTCGCAATACAACATCTATTTCGATTGCCTGTTCAACTTGATGGTCGAACAGAAGGATCACATACTGCGCACCGAAGCGGAACGAGACCGCTGCCGCGCGGCGCTGGTCAAGACGCGCCGGAAGGTGCAGACGCTCGAAAAGGTCAAAGAGAGCCAATACGAGGCGTATTTACAGGAAATCAAGATCGAACAGGAAAAGGACATGGGCGATTTGGTAGCCTATAGGGCAGCCGCCAGATAGACGAGGGATAAAGCGATGGTACAAACACCACACAAAATAACAAAGGCGGCACAGCGACAGGCTGCGCAGCCCGACGCTGTAAACACGGCTGCGCCGGCTGAGAAAAAGGACAGCCGCAACGCCGCGCAAAGGGCGGGTAAAAAAGCGAAGAAACGCATGTCTGTGGGCGCATTTTTGAGCATATTTTTAGTCGTGCTCTTCGCGGTATTCATAGCGTTTACCTATTTTGATGTTTTGGGCGTGAAGGCGTTTGTGGTGTCGGCATTGAAACTCGACGAACCTTCCGTGGTGCAGGTGCAGGCGCAGCAGAGCAGAATAGCGCTGGAACAGAAGAAGATCGAAGATGATCAGGCCGAGCTGGAAGTCACCGCACAGGAGCTTGGCGCCAAGGAGAAGGAGCTCAAAACGCGTGAAAGCGCCGTCGCCAAACGGGAGACGGAGGCGGCATCCAAAGAAAGCACGCTGGCAGAGCTGGAAGAAAGCTTGAAGGGGCAGCAGCAGAATTTGGAATCCATGGTCAAAATGGTGGAGGGTATGGACGCGAAAAAGGCAGCCGATATGCTGAGCAGCCTGAACAACGCGTCCCAGATCGTACAGGTGCTGGGCGCTATGAGCACACAAAAAGCTGCTGAGATCATGAATCATTTTGAATCCGCGCTTGCGGCGCGGGTTGCGGCGGCCATGATGGGATATGCCGGTTGAGTGCACCGAATTATCGTATAGCGTGAAGATTCATATCAAGTTTTTATACGTTTCTTTCGATGTGAATAGAGAGTCTTTTAAACAAGGGGGGAGGTGTAAATATCTTAAACACGATTCAAGTGTTTTCTGGCAACGAATTACCGGATATGCCGCCGTGTGCGCAGGATGTTCCTAAAAGAAAGTCTTACGGATTCAAAAATGTGATGGAAAAGCTCACACAGGAACTGAAGCCAAAGCCCTATGACGGCGAGCCGGTTGACAGAAACAGGGAAACCCCTTCGGGCGAACAGGATACGGCCTTGGGCGTTTTCCACGAAGATGAATCGGACCAGAAAACAAAATTAGACGAGCTAGTCAGCATGTGCCAGAATTCCCAGGCGCTTATGAATGGGATTGTTGGCATTCTCGAAGGATTCGGTTTGCTGGACTATGAAGCGGAAGGAGCCGTTGTACCTAAGGATGCGATGCAGCCGGCTGCCGATGTTTGCGAAGAAATTCTATCGGCGCAAAAGGCGGCCGCGCATATCATCGAACAGCATGGACAGGCCGCACAGGCGGCGGTTGCGGACACCGCTTTTCAG
Source organism: Christensenellales bacterium (assembly GCA_050945835.1). Taxonomy (GTDB): domain Bacteria; phylum Bacillota; class Clostridia; order Christensenellales; family JBMNTQ01; genus JBMNTR01. The sequence continues at coordinate 118,724 of JBMNTR010000005.1, forward strand.
GAAGCAAGGATGCTTTTTGAGGACGGACAGGTTGAACTGCCCGAGGAGGTTCAGGCCGGGATCGAAGAATGGATCCAAAAAGATTTGAGTACCTTCGAGAATACCCACAAAAATGCGAAGGATATTCCGCCGGTTGTTGAAAACAGATCACTTTTTCCTGCCGACGGAGCAAAGAAAGCGGACGCCGACCGGATGGATCCGGCGGAGGCCTCTGTTAAAAGTACGCCCGTACAAGACGCCGATGTACCGTTTTGGGTGCACACACAGCCGGCGGGCCATCAGGCAGGCACGCTCTTAACAGAGAGCCAATACCAGCCGGCACACGGTGTTCAGCAGGAGATGCCGCACAACCTCACAGAGATTGTGGAGAAGATGTCGGCAAGCGTGCAACAGGGTAAGAGCGAGTTTCACATCGACTTAAAGCCCGAACACCTCGGCCGGCTGAGCATTCAGCTCGTGATGGACAGCGACGGCATCAAAGCGTACATCAAAGCGTCGGATTGGTCTGCAAAAGGGTTGATCCAGGCGGAATTGCCCCATCTGCAGGAGATGCTGAAGCAAAAAGAGCTGCCGGTGGTGTGTGTGGAAGTGAGCTATGAAGCGCATACATTTGATTTCAACATGCAGCAGGGCAGGCAGAGCGGGCAGTCTTCGCATAAGAACGGGCAAAGGCTATCCGCTGTGCAGATTGAAAGCTACGATGCGGCTGTGCAAACGGCAGCCGCAGTAGAGCTGCTGGGCGAAAACAGCTCGGTGGAATTTCGTGCTTAAGCCGAAAGGAAGTGTAAAATATGGCGAATACATCAGCAATCGGGGCGGCTTCGGGAAGCTACACACCTGAGACCCAGACGCGTCAGGTGAAAAAAAGCCTCGGACAAGACGATTTTTTACAGCTGTTGGTTGCGCAACTGGCCAATCAGGATCCATTGGCGCCCACCAGCGATACGGAATTCATCGCACAACTGGCACAGTTTTCCTCACTGGAGCAGATGCAGTCCATGAACCAGGCTATGCTGGCCACCCAGCAGGCGCTGCTGGACAGCCAGGTCTACGGCATGGTGGGCAAGCATGTCTATGTGGCCACGCCGAACGAAGCGGGCGAGGATACGCTCGTATTCGGCAAGGTGGATGGTGTGCTGTATGAAAACGGAACGCAGTACCTTGTGGTGGGCGAAGGCAAGTATCTGCTTGCAGACGTAGTGGGCGTGGCGGATGTGAAAGAGGATCAGGAGTCCATCGAATCGAAGCTGGCGCTTTGCTCAAACTTCATCGGCAAAAACGTGAAGGCACAATGGCAGGATGAAGAGGGCGAAGATATGGAGGCTGTTGGCATCGTGGGGAAAGTTTTTGTGAAAGATGCCGTTGTTTATGCAAAAGTGGGGGACAAGGACGTCCCCGTGAGCGCTATTAAGGAGATCATGGAACAACAACTAATTTCAGATAATGGAGGTATCTCATTATGATGCGTTCCCTTTATTCGGGAATCACCGGATTGAAAAATCATCAAACCAGAATGGATGTCATCGGCAACAACATCGCCAATGTCAACACCGTCGGATATAAGACCGCGCGCGTGGTCTTTCAGGATATCTACAGCCAAACGCTCTCCTCGGCCGCGGGCCCGCAGGGCAACAACGGCGGCGTAAACCCCAAGCAGATCGGTCTGGGCGTTTCGCTCTCCTCTATAGATGTCATCCACACGAGCGCCGCCAGCCAATATACGGGATCGCCGCTGGATATCGCGATCGAAGGCGACGGATACTTCATCATCCGTGTGGACAACCAGGATTTTTACACCCGCGCGGGCAACTTTAACATCGGGCCGACAGGTGCGCTGTTGAACGCGGGCGGCAACTATGTGCAGTGCTACGGCTCCATCTATCAGGAAGGCTCCGCCGGCAAGAGCACGGATAAGGGTTTTTCCAACCGTTCCACCAACATATTGGCGAATCTGTCCTTCGACGGCTCGCAACCCTCCATCACGCAGACGCCTTCCGGCGTGTATACGTTCAAGGTGGATAATTTGGGCAATTTCATCATACAAAAGGGCGGCAACGATATGGTGCCGCAGCCGTCTTACACACTGACGGACAACATGGGCAACCCCATCACGCCGAGCGGCGCGCAGATGCTGCGCGGCTCCTACAAGCTTTCCATACCCACGCTGGGCGAATTCAGCTTCGATGTGGTGGGATCGGCCATTCCCTACCGCACACCGGACGCCTCCCCTGTGGTGAGCAATCAGTCCTACGCATACGCCATAGACGTGAGCGACGGCGCAACGGGCGCATTTGAAGTCACGCTGGACGGCACCGAGCTGGGCAACACCAAATTCACCATAAGGGATGCAGGCGGCGACATCGTTACGCCGGGCAGCCCCATGGCAGACGGCGACTACACCGTGACCATCAACGACACCGGCGTGTCCTTCGATGTGACGCTCGCGGGAGGAACCGGAGCGGGCAGCGCCGCGGGGAACTATTCCTACCTGTTTCAGGTGGACAGCAAAGGCACGGTGAGTATACTGCATGCGCTGTCTAAAAACGCGCTCAGCCCGCAGCCCACGTTTACGCTGTACGACAGCAGCCTCATGGCCGTGCGGCAGGGCGAATCCGCGATCAGACCGGGGCAGTACACCATCAACACCAGCGGGCAGCTGGGATTGGATGACGAGATCGTGTTTCAGATGGACGGCGAGACGTTCACGTTCAGCACGCTCAACGATGTGTTCCTGCAGCTTCAAAACGTGTTGAACACGGCATCGGTTACCGTGAGCAACAACGACCAGTTTGTGGCCGACATGCAAATCGGCAATATGGTCATAGACGAAGACCTCTATACGCAGGTCACCATAGACCCTTCCGGCGCCATCATGGCCACCATGAAGTATGACGGCTATATCCCCGGCACCGACCTGTTCGCCAGCGCAGGCGAAACGGTCACACTGGGGTTTGTCGCGCTGGCGACTTTCATCAATCCGGGCGGGCTGGAAAAGGTGGGCTCCAATATGTACCGCCAATCCACCAACTCGGGGCGCGCAACGGTCTCGCAGGCCAATCAGGACGGCTCAGGTAAGCTGAATCCGGGTGCGCTGGAGATGTCGGGCGTGGACCTTGCGAATGAATTTACCGATCTGATCGTGACGCAAAGAGGGTTTCAAGCAAACTCAAGAACCATTACGACCACGGACTCCATGCTGGAGGAGTTGGTCAACCTCAAGCGGTAATGGTGAAGCACGCGCTTTCACAAAGGGTTTTCCCTTTGTGAAAGCCCATCTGCAAGAAAGGGGTATGCTCTATGATTAAGGTGAACCGCATCAACAACGAGCCGTTTCTGGTGAATTGCGATCTGATCGAGTATGTGGATGAAATACCGCATACGGTCATCTATATGATGTCCGGCCGGAAGCTGGTGGTCGCCGAAACACCGGACGAGATCCGGCGGCTGGCCATCGAATATAAAAAAAAGATTTTCACAGCGGATTCTGTAGAGCAGCTGTTTATCAAAGAAGAGCTCGGCGCGGATTCCGCAGAAGAATCAGATTGATAGAGGAGAACTGCTGTGGATAAGGCAACTGTATTTGGTATCATCGGCGGGTTTGGTTGTATCCTCATTTCCATCGTGACCGCGGAAGGCGGGGATATGATGGCTTTTGTGGACGTCGGATCGATCTTCATCGTGTTTGGCGGTGTGGCCGGTGCGATAGCCGTGTCCTATCCGAGCAGCATGCTGAAAACCTTGCTGCCCCTCATGAAGATCACCTTCAAAAAAAAGACGGTGGATTTGCAGCAGGATATTGAGATGCTCATCGAAATCGCCAATATCGCCCGCCGGGAGGGCCTGCTGGCGCTGGAAGACGCGGTTGGTAAAATCGACAGCCCGTTTTTAAAAAAAGGGATCATGCTGGTGGTAGACGGCGCAGACCCGGAGCTGATCAAGAATGTGATGGAAGCGGAGATCTACTTCATACAGGACAGACACGCCCAAGGGCAGGCCATGCTGGAAGCGGCGGCCGGATACGCGCCGGCGTTTGGTATGGCGGGTACGCTGATCGGTTTGATCAACATGCTGGGCAACCTGTCGGACGTGGGCAGCCTGGGCCCCAGCATGGCGACGGCGCTGGTGACGACGTTCTACGGTGTTTTGCTCGCAAATCTGGTATTCAATCCTATGGCGAGAAAGCTTAAAACGCAGACTGCGGTGGAAACCATGCAAAAAGAGCTGCTGCTGGAGGGCTTGCTCTCCATACAGGACGGCGAAAACCCGCGCATCATCAGGGATAAGCTGCATTCGTTCATTGCGCGCCGGGATATCAAGGACGCAGAAGGCACGCAGCGGACAAAAGCGGAGACCGGGGAGATATCGAATGGCTAGGAGAAAACCGCCTGAAGACAGCGGCGGCGGCGGAAGCTGGATGGATACATACGGCGATATGGTGACCCTGTTGCTGGCGTTCTTCGTGCTGCTGTTTTCTTTTTCGGAGGTCAACGCAAAGAAATGGGAAGAGCTGGTCGCTTCCTTTACAGGCACACGCATGACCGTGATACAGCCGTTGGACCCGGGCGCCGTGCCCGGGGGCATGGATATTGTAAACGACCCCAACCAAACGCAAAGGCCCGATCAGGGCGCACAGCAAGGAGGGGGCCTTGGGCAGGGAGATTTGGAAGGGCAGTTTGGCGATCTTTATCAATCCATGCAGATCTATATAAGCGAGAATCAGCTGGAATCCAGCATTGTGCTGGAAAGGCAGGGCGCTAAAATTGTGATGCGCATAAAAGACTCGGCACTCTTCGATTCGGGCCGTGCGGAGATCAAGGATTCGGCGCTCGATCTATTGCAAAACATCGTGACCATCATGGATGTCTATCAGGATGCTCTGGAATGGATCCGTGTTGAAGGCCATACGGACAACCGCCCCATAGACACGACGCTTTTCCCCAGCAACTGGGAGCTGGGCGCGTTTCGTGCCATCAATGTCATCCATTTTTTCGAGGATTATTCTACAATCCCGCGGAACAAGCTCGTGCCTGTCTCCTATTCGGAGTACCATCCTGTAGATACCAACGACACGGAACAAGGGCGGCAGAAAAACAGGCGTGTTGAATTTTTACTCGAGCAGCGGCAAATCGACAACTAAAGCAGCAGGGGGAACGAAACATGAAAAAAGCATTGATATTTTTAATCGTCTTGATGCTGATCGGTGGCGGTGCCGCTGCATATTTCATTCTTTTTAACAACGATAGCGAAGCACCACAAGAAATCCGAACGCCCTATATTCCCGGCGAATATTTTGTGACCAATGTCCGGCGTTCGGGGCCCGACGATTATACCACAGCGCTGGTGAAAGTGTCTGTGGTGCTTGAAGTGGATGAAAAGCCGGAAAACACGGAGTTTTTTGCCTTCCTGGATGAAAAGCAATACATCATACGCAACAAAATCGTGTTCATACTGCGCGACAAAACGGAAGAGGAGCTGCGGGCGAATGATGTGCAGGACGTGCTGGCGGATGAAATGATGAAAGAACTGAACCAAACCCTGGGTATCGAAAACATCAGGGGTGTTTATTTTACCGATTATGTTGTACAATGATTTGTACGTCTATGAGCAATATTGAAGGAGTAATATAGGATTGACAGAAATACTGTCTCAAAGCGAAATAGATGAATTATTGGCCGCGTTGGCTTCAGGGGACGATTCTGTTAAAGAGCAGCCCTCCGAAGATAAGAGCGGTGAAGCTCGCTCTTACAACTTCAAGACGGCGAATAAGTTCTCTAAAGAGCAGATTCGAATGCTCAATTTCATATATGAAAATTTCAGCGGAAGATTATCGACTTATCTCTCCGGTACTTTGCGTGTTGTCTGCGATGTGGAAGTGGTTTCTGTGGAAGAGCAGACATTTGCGGAATACAACAATTCGCTGCCTGTGCCGGCTTTTTTGGCGATCTTCAATATGCCGCCGCTGGCCGGTTCTTCCATTCTTGAATTGTCTTCCGCCGTATCCTTTGAGATTATCAGCCGCCTGTTTGGCGGTAAAGGGCAGTTTGCCCAGGAACACGCAAAGCCGTATACGGATATCGAGATCGCCATCCTCACGCGGGTGATGCGGCAGATGCTGTCCGTGATGAATGAAAGCTGGGAGCGCGTTGTGACTGTGCGCACTTCTTTAGACAGGATCGAAACGAGTTCGCAATTTGCGCAGATCGTGGCAGGCTCGGAGCCCACGATCATCATAACCATCAACGTGAAGATAGGCGATGTTTCGGATCTTATGAACATCTGTATACCGCATATAGCGATTCAGCCCATTGCCAAGCTGCTGGCAAAAAAAGCCCTGTATGACGACCGGATCAGCGATACCGAGGCTGCGGAGTTTGATTTTCATTCCGCCAGCCGGCGCATTCAGGATACGGCGGTCACACTGCATACGGTATTCGATACCACCACCGCCACGATACGCGATATTTTACATCTGAAAACCGGTGATGTGATCCGGATAAACCACCCGCTGAACAGGAAAGTGACCGTGATGGTTGAACACATGCCTAAATTCAGGGGTGAGCTTGGCATACAGGGCAAGCACATGGCCCTAAAGATCAGCGAAATAATGAAGGAGGCAGCGGAAGATGGATGAAAACACCATGAAAGCCGAAGAAATAAACACCCAAAACGAGGAAAACGCCATAGAAAATTATGTTTTGAGCGATATGGAGATCGATGCACTGGGTGAAATCGGGAATATTTGCATGGGAACAGCCGCTACGACGTTGTCCACCTTGCTGGGCAAGGCTGTGAGCATCACCACGCCCAGAGTGAGTATATGCCGCTCAGCCAAGGAACTGGGGCATTACCAAAAACCGTTTTTGGCGGTAGAGGTATCGTATACGAAAGGCGTGAGCGGATATAACATACTCCTCATGCAAGAGGACGACGCAAGGGTCATCACCCGGCTGCTGATGGACGACCAGATGGATTCCGACATGTCGGAGGCGATCGACGAGCTGCATTTCAGTGTGGTTTCCGAGATCATGAACCAGATGGTGGGCTCTTCCTCCACGGCGTTGTCCAGCATCATCAAAAAGACGGTGAATATTTCGCCGCCCAACGTGCAGCGCATCATCATGGAGGATGATGATATCGGCGGGTTGATCTGCCATAAAGATGTGGTCATCAAGATCGGCTTCAATATGGAAATCGAAGGTGTGCTCCAGAGTGAATTGATGCAGATTTTGCAGTTTGATTTCGGAAAAGAACTGGCTGCTGCGCTCATCAAGGATTATATGGGCGAAGACAGCGAAGCCGGGCATACACAGCAAGAAACCGTACCGGAACCTGCACCCGCAGCGCCGTCTGCGCCTGCACCACAGCCCGTAGCGCCGTCTGTATCCGCACCCGCGGCAGCACCGCCTGCGCCACAGCACGCAGCGGCCTATACTGCTGCGCCTGTCGCCCGGGAACCGGTGGGTGTGAAGTCCATGCAATATCCATCCTTTGACGGAAAAGAAGCCTCCGCCGTCATAGAAGGCGCCGAAAACATCAACCTGCTGCTGGATGTTCCGCTGCAGGTGACGGTGGAGCTGGGCAACTGCAAGAAGAGCATCAAGGAGATATTAGGGCTTAACATGGGCTCCATCATCGTTTTAGACAGGCTGGCCGGCGAGATGGTGGATATCATGGTAAACGGCAAGCTGTTCGCAAAGGGCGAGGTGGTGGTGATCGACGATAACTATGGTGTTCGGGTCACCGATATCGTAGCCATGCCCACCCTTTAACTGCAAAGATCAATCAAAACAGGGTGCCGGCTCAAAGCCGGCACCCTGTTTTTTTGTATTCATATGCCTGATGCGATCCTTTAGCCCCCTTTGGCCGGGGGCTTCGCAGAAACCACCGGGCTGAAGTAGGCGTATACGTTTTTGCCGTCTACCACGCGGTAGGCGCGCACCTTATAGTGGTATTGCACGCCTGTTTTCACCGTCTTGTCGGTAAAGCTCAGCGTATTGACGCCGGACAGGGTGCCTACGCGCACATAGCTGCCGCTGCCTGCTGCGCGGTTGACGGCATAGCCGGAAGCGCCCGCGACCTTCTCCCAGCTCAGCTTCACCGAAGCGTGGGATACAGCCGCCGCCTTCGCTTTGGTCTTGGCCAAAGCGGGCTTCGCAGAAACCACCGGGCTGAAGTAGGCGTATACGTTTTTGCCGCCTACCACGCGATAGGCGCGCACCTTATAGCGGTACTGCACGCCTGTTTTTATTGTCTTATCGGTAAAGCTCAGCGTGTTGGCGCCGGACAGGGTGCCTACGCGCACATAGCTGCCGTCGCCTTCTGCGCGGTTGACGGCATAGCCGGAAGCGCCCGCGACCTTCTCCCAGCTCAGCTTCACCGAAGCGTAGGATACAGCCGCCGCCTTCGCTTTGGTCTTGGCCAAAGCAGGCTGCGCCGAAACCGTGTGGTATGCGCCGTATATCTTCTTGCCGTTGACCGTTCTGTATGCGCGTACGCGGTAGTAGTATGCCGTGCCTGTGTGTAAACTCTTATCCGTATAGAGCACGCTCGTGCTCTTAGTGAGATTCTTGATGAGTTTAAAGCCGCCGGATGCGCTGGTGGAGCGCAGCACCTCATATCCGTTTGCGCCCGCAATCGCCTTCCAGCCGAGCTTGACGGTGTCATAGGTCAAGCCGGTTACTTTTACGGCCGGCTTTTTGGGCGCCGCCTTTGCGGACTGCACGGCGCTGAACGGGCCGTACACCCTGCTGCCGTTCACGTTTCGAAACGCGCGCACCTTGTAATAATAGGTCTTGCCTGTGGTCAGCCCTTTGTGCGTATAGCTGGTGGTGCTGCCGCCTGTGCGTGTGGTGAGGCTGCTGAATGCGCCGTTTGCGCTGGTGGCACGCGAGATTTGATAGCCCGACGCGCCTGAAATTTTCGCCCAGCTCAACTTGATAGAATTATAGGATGCATTCAGCGTAAGCTGCGCTTTCTTGGGCACAGGACGGGCGGAAAGGACGGGGCCATAGCTGCTGTAATGCGTTTTCGCGCCTATTTTGCGGTATGCGCGCACCTTATAGTAATACGTTTTGCCCGTTGTCAGCCCTTTGTGCGTATAGCTGGTGGTGCTGCCGCCTATGATGGAGGCAACGCGGCTGTATGTACCGTTTGCGCTGGCGGCAGCATAGACCTGATACCCTGTCGCGCCCGATGCTTTGACCCAGCTCAGCTTGACGGCGTTGTACGCGGCACTCGTCGCTTTCGTGCCGGAAGGGGCTTGTATGGGTACGATGGTAAATTTAACCGTGCGCTTGCCTTTATAGCTGCCGATGCCGCTGATGGTGACACTGCCCGTGCCCAAGCTTGTGTTGTTCGAATAGGCGAGTGTGAAATCGGTGCCGTTTTTCAGCTTTTTGCCGTTGAGGGTGACGGAAGGAACGGGCTTTATGCCCTTTCCCGTATAGATCTGATCGGCAATTTTGGTGATGGCGGCCGTGCGCAAATCCGAGGAAACATCTGTAAACGCCTTGATACGGCAATTGATACCCTGTTTGCTCACATCCTGCCAGCCGTTGTCGTTTTTACCCAGAAAGCTCTGGCCGGCTTCTGCAGAGGACTGCATATGGACCCAGCCGTAATCATGTGAAGCATCCACAAGCAGATGCGGCTTGTCGTAGTTTGAGCCGGCTGTAAGCGTAATGACCACGGAAAAGCGTTTGCCCTCCGGCAAATAGACTGTTTTGGGCAGACGGATCGTGTGAAATCCGCTATAGGCGAGTTTGCCGCCCGTATCGCAGGCCAGCGTGCCGCTGGTCGGATTGGCGGCGGTATTGCCTGTGTAGATACGCACACGATAGCTGACATTCGTATCGTATGTGTAGAATCCGACGGCCTTTAAGTCCTGTGCACCCTGCGCCGTGTATATGTTGGCCATTTGATTGGTATTTGACCATGCCAAGGTGGCGCTTCCGTCGTATTGGTAGTTGTAGTCGTAGCTTTCGGCCGGGTTCGACATATCATAAAAATAAGCGATATTGCTATAGTCGCTGTTCAACGACGCGTCGTGGTAGGAAAGCCAGAAATAGCCTGCTTCGCCGTATGCATTGCCCCAGCTGTTCTTGATCAGCCATGCGCCGTTTTGGGGAGGCAGCTGGTTGCTGCCATAGCGTCCGCCGAAATTGGACGCCGGGTAGTGGTCGTCCCACCCCACGATGGATACGCCATGATTGGGCACGATGTCTAGAGGGCAGTAATAGGCGTTTTGAGCGCTTAAATAATCGCTATGGTCGTAGTAAGCTGTTGCCGCAGCGCCCAGGCTCATGATCAATTGCTTGACGGTGTTTTGATCCTGAAGGGATATCCAGTATGCATTTTCCAGTTTAAAGCTGTTCTTGGTGTATGCCCAACTGGAAGAAAGCGCTTTTCTGGATGCGCCGCTGCTCGCGTAAGGCGCGACGCTTTCCCGAGCTGTGCCCATCCAGTTGGCCAACGTGGTGGTGGAGAGCAACTGATTGCCGCCGATGTCTAAAAAATGGCGGGAGACGATCACCTTATCGCCATTTGTGCCGCCCAGTGGATCTGTAGGCCGGTTGTAAGAAAAGTAAGCCAGATGATATTCTGAGAGGTCGGTATTGCCGCGCACACCGTAGCCGTTGGTGATCACGCTGGATTCCGCGGAGTTGATCGCCGCAAAGGACCAACAGGTGCCGTAGGGGTGCTGGTCTTTCACGGAGGTAACCCGGCTTGCGTCGCGCATGTCGTAGGCGGAAGGCGTGGTGGCATATGCGGGCGCGAATCCTGTGCTGCCGGTTTCCGCGCGGCCTATGGAAAGACCGCTGGGCAGCAGGCCGCCGGTTTTGCCCTCTTCATAGGCTTCGACCTCTGCCGAGTCTATGTCGGGCAGTATGAGTGAAGGGGGTGCGTCCTGCTCCAATGCGCGCACAGTTCCGCCGCAAATCCCAAGCAGAGCGCAGACCAGCAATATCAGAATACCAAAACGTTTTAAATGATTGATCAAGTGTCCCTCCCCCGCTTTCCGTCGGCAAGACCGGCTGTGCTTCTATGGCCACGGGCTCCAGACAGCCCGCAGCCTGCCGGACACCCGACGCCCGAAAATAAAACGAACCTGTCTTCATTATGCGGTATGGCTGTCACATTCTTGTCATAGAGTCCGCAAAAGACAAGGCGAAGGGCGCGTGCTGCCTGCCTTTCGGCACCGTTTTGCCCGAGCGCTTCCTTCATAATAACATATATCGTCATTTTTGCAGACACCCAACAGCAATATAATATGCTGCCCGGTATCAAAAAGATTACGAGAGGCGCTGTGTGTCCGTTTGCAGACGGTACGTGTTGTCATGGCCAAGGAAAAAGGAACGACTGCGAGCGTTTTCACTCGCAGTCGTTCCTGGTAACGGTTTGGATCATATGCCTTTGAGGATCAAGCACTTCGTTTCCCGCCGATAAGCGGAAACAGCATTTTGCTTATTTAGGACGATTTAGCAACCGTCGCATCCACAGCCGCCGCAGCCGCAGGCATTCGCACAGCCACAGTTATTCGCGCAGCCGCAGTTATTCGCACAGCCGCAAGTATTGGGGCACCAAGAACCGCACCCACTGAATGAGTTATTCCAACAAGACATTTGTCTTACCTCCAATGATATAGATGTGTAGGAATCACTTTCCTGCTAACAGCGTATGCGCCATAGGATCTATGTGTGCCTTATGCAATAAAAAAAAGTCCCCCGCAAATCATTTTTGCAGAGCGCCCGCGAACAAAAGCGGCTCCATGCGCTTAGACATACATATTGAGCTATATACGCCGCTGTTTAAAGAAACTTGGCAAACACCAGCCAATAGGCAATCAGGCTGATCAGCGAAAGCACGAACAGCGTGATGAGCGGCTTGCTGACACGATCCGTCTTGCGGCGCAGGCGTGCGGCGTTGAATATAAAACCCACTATGCTCACAAAGAGCACGAAGATCAACACGATCAGAGAGATGCGCAGCATGGCGGTATTCCAGGGGTTCAGGGCGGGCGCGTCGAAAAAAGTATAGGAAAACCTGCTTTTGGAGGGGATCGCCCTGTCCAGCAGCAAAAACATGACGGCCACCGCCAGCCAGCCGATGATACTCATGATGGTAACGGTGCGCACAATCCAGTCTTTTTTCTTTCTTCGCTCTGTGAAACGGCGTTTGGGCGGTTGGTTGCGATGGGTTTTGGGCATATGCTCTCCCCCTTTTTTGCAGGGCATCGTAGGTGTCGGATAAGATAGTTGCGATGCTTGTTTATACGGCGGTGTGCATATCATATTATAATAGTCGTTTAAATTTATTATACCACAGCCAATAAAAGAGAATCAATGCGTGCTGTGTGATGGTGGCGCAGGACTTGGCTTTGATGCTGTCAAACCTTGCGCCGATATTGTATTTCATAGAGTGTATAGGTATAATAATGATAAACGAAACATACATCTGCTCTATTTTTGAGGTGAAAAATGAAAAAAATCGCAATCATCCATACGACGCCCCTCACCATCCCGCAATTGACGGGCATGTGCAAGGAGCAAATAAAGGATCTAAACGTGATGAACCTGTTAGACGACAGCATCTTGCCCGAGATCAACCGCGAAGGCCGGGTGACTGAGTCGGTGCGCTACCGGCTGTACACGCTGGTGCACTTGGCGAGCAGCGCCAAGGTAGACGCTGTTTTTTGTGCCTGCTCCTCCATAGGCGGTGTGATGGACGACGCGCAAGCGCTGGTGGATTTTCCGGTGGTGCGGGTGGACGGGCCGATGGCGCAAAAGGCGGTGGATGCCGCGCAAAGCATCGGCGTGATCGCCACGCTGCAATCCACCGTGCTGCCCACCAAGGAGCTGCTGCTCAAAAAAGCGGCTTTGGCGGGCAAACAGATCGATATTGAAACGAGGGTCGTAGAGGAGGCGGGTGCTTTGATGGCCGCAAACCGGCTCGACGAATACGACGCGCTGCTGGCACGTGTACTGACAGATCTGCTGAAGCGCAACGAGCTGGTGGTGTTGGCGCAGGCGTCCATGGCGCGCGCGCTGGAGTCGATGCCGCCCCAACTGCGGGAAAAATGCCTGACCAGCCCCCAGAGCGGCGTGGAGAATCTGGCGCGTATCTTGAGCGGGCAGGAGTAATAGCATGGATGTATACAAAAAAAGGATCGGCGTGGCGGCCGACGATACCACAGGCGCCAACGATATAGGCATCATGTTCGCCAAGGCCGGGTATAGAAGCTGTGTGCTGCCCCTTGAATCCGCAGATAAATCGGATGCTGAGGGCATGGATGTCATCATCATAGACACGAACAGCCGCCTAGATACGCCACAGGACGCGGCCGCCAAGGTGCGCCGTGCCACCAAGCTCTTGCAATCGCTGCCCTGTGATGTGTACCACAAAAAAACCTGTTCGGTGTTCAGGGGCAATATAGGCGCCGAGTTCGACGCCATGCAGGAAGTGCTGGGGGTGGACTGTTCCATGGTGGTGCTTGGGTTTCCAAAAAACGGACGTACCACCATCGGGGGCATACACTATCTAAACGGGCAGCTGCTGGAGGATTCACAGTTTGCGCAGGATCCCATCCACCCGGCGGACACCTCCGTGCTGGCGGATATCATACGCAAGCAATCGAAAAAAAGCGTGGGCAATATCACGGTGGCGGATCTGGACCGCGGGCTGTGCTTCGTGTGCGGCCGCATGGAAACGCTCAGGCGGCAAAACGCCTATATCGTGTTTGATGTGCGCGATCAGCAGGACTTATGGCTGATTGCACAGGCAATCAAAGAGGAACCAAGCCTTTGCGGCAGCTCGGCCATCGGTGAGGAGCTGCCCAGGGCGTATAACGAGGGTATGCCCTTCACAAACGGCATAAAGAGCCTGCTCCATCCGGTGGAGGATGCCTGCGGCGTGCTGTTGCTCTCAGGCAGCCTGACCGTCCAGACCCGCTCACAGATCGCCTATCTGCGGCAGCTGGGCTGTAAGGCCTGGGAGTTTGACACCGACAGCGTATTCGATGAAGAAGCGTTGAAGGAGCATATCGCGGAGGCTGTGGCGTTTGGCGCCGCACATCTGAAGGAAGGCCGGGATGTGTTGATCCATACGGCCAACGAACCGGAAGCCGTGCAGCGCACCAAAGAGCGCGCCTATGCACACGGCTGGAACGACGAAGCCGTGGGCAAGCGTATATCCGGCAGCATGTGCGCCGTCGCGGAGCAGATTTTCGAACAGACGGGCGGCCGGAAGCTGGTGGTGGCGGGGGGCGATACGTCCGCCGCGGTGGCGAAGGGGCTGCGTGTGAAAAAGATGGTCATATTGGAAGAGATCGAGCCCGGTGTGCCCACCATGTACGGCGATACGCCTAAAGGCGAGCTGCTCATGGTGCTCAAATCGGGGAGCTTCGGCAGCGACTCCTTCCTGCAGCAGTCCATAGAGGCGCTTAAAGCGCTGCAAGACGGCTGATTACGCTGAACAAAGGAGGCAAACGAGATGGAAGAATTGCGTAAACACCTGTGTATGATCGCAAAAATGCTGGATCATAAGGGGCTGGTCAGCGGTACGGACGGCAACATCAGCCTGCGCATCGATGAAAACACCATGCTCATCACGCCCTCCGGCGTGAACAAAGGCATGCTGGCGCCGGATATGCTGCTCATACAGGATTTCGACGGCACGGTGAAAGAAGGTGTGCTGCGCTCGTCGCGGGAGGCTTCGCTGCACGCAGGCGTCTATCGCGTGCGCGCGGATGTGGGCGCCATCGTGCATACGCATCCGCCCTTCGCCACGGCTTACGCCGCCTGCGGAGTGCCGGTGGAGCAGGACATATTGATCGAGCTGCCCGCCGTGCTGGGGAAAACACAGGTGGTGCCTTTTGCCGCTCCGGGATCGAAAAAATTGGCCGAATTCGTATCTGCCTGCGCAAAAGACAGCCCATCCAATCTCTTTTTACTGCAAAACCACGGTGTGATCGCGTGCGGCACAGACTTGACACAGGCATACAACCGTATGGACGCGCTGGAAAACGCGGCAAAAACCATATTTATCGCGAAGACGGCAGGAGAAGTCAAGCGTATTCCCCAAGAGGAGCTGGCGCTTCTTTCATACGAATAAACGGCTATAAAACGAAGGGAGCGTTGGCATGAAAAAAATACTCGTTGCGGGCAGTCTGAATATGGACTGGGTGTTCCGTGTGGCGAAAATACCCGTGATCGGTGAAACATGTACCGCGCGCAGTTTGGAGAAGTTTGCAGGGGGCAAGGGTGCCAACCAGTGCTATGCCGTGGCACGCCTGGGCGGCGATGTCTCTATGCTGGGGCTGGTGGGGGACGACGAGGCAGGGGACGCGCTGCGGCGCAACCTGTTAAAAGCTGGCGCGAAGGTAGGTGGCGTTGAAATCATCAAAGGCGTTTCGAGCGGCCTGGCCGTCATCTACGTGGGGGACGACGCGAGCAACTGCATCACCGTGCTGCCCGGCGCGAACAATTTGCTGAGCGCGCAATGGGTCAAAGCACATGATGACGCCATAAGCGGCTGCGACATACTGCTTTTGCAGCAGGAAATACCCTTCGAAGCGGTGACCTGCCTGATCGAGCGGGCGTTTGAACTGCGCAAGACCATCCTCCTAAACCCGGCGCCGGCGCGGTTTGAACTGCCGGATGACTTATTGGCCAAAGTGGATTACATCACGCCCAACGAGACGGAGCTGTCCTTGCTCAGCGGGCTGAATGTGCGCGGGATCGGCGAAGCGAAGGAGGCGGCACACCGCTTGATTGCGCGGGGCTGCGGCTGTGTGGTGTGCACGCTGGGCGCGCAGGGCTGCCTCGTGTGTACGCCGGAGCAAACGACACACCACCGGGCTGTGTCGGGTACGAAGGTGGTGGATACCACCGGCGCCGGCGACTGTTTCAACGGCGCGTTCGCCGTGGCGCTGTCGCAGGGGATGGATGCACACCAAAGCGCTGTGTTTGCCAACGCCGCTGCGGGCGTGGCCGTGGGCCGTATGGGCGCGCAGGCGTCCATGCCCACCATAGAGGAAGTAAGGAAAGGAAGCCGATGAAGCAAAAATGGATGCTGCCGCTGCTGGGTATTTCCCCTATATTGTTGGGATATCTCTATAACTGGCTGATCACCCTACCCGCTTTAGCCAGCGTATGCACCTATCTCGTGCCTGTTTTGATGCTCGTCTATTGGCTTTGGGCGGGTATGCAATTCGCGAAATATTTCTCCAGCCCGTTTTGCGCGATCATGCTGGGAAACGCCTGGGGAATCGTGTCCCTCGTTTTGTATATCTGGCAGCGTTTGATCGTGTCCGAAGGGCAGCGCATACTGTTTTTAAGCGCCTTTTCACAGATGTTCAGTGCGCCGCTGAGCATGCTCAGCGCGTTTTTCGCCGTGCGGATGGAATCCTATGCGCATCATATCAGCGATGTGACCTTCTTCTGGATGCAGGTGTTTGGACTGATGCTGATGATATCATTCTTCGGCGCAGGCTGCTTTATTCAGTATCGAAGGGCCGGCAACACCCAACGCAAAAAACGTCCCCATACGCAAAATCGTCCTGCCGGCCGGGGGCGGCGGGGTGTGTAGAAAACGCTTGCCGGCTTTATGCCCACACAGGCTAATGAACGGACATAGAAACTGCGGGATGTGAGTGGTATATGGATAACAAACAACAAAAACAGAACCTAAAAGACATGCAGGACATCTCGAGCGCAGTTGCGGAACAGAACATATTGCATGTGAGCAAATGGAACCATAAAATCGTGCGTCTGCTTTGGATTCTGTTTGGCATACTGGTGGGCATAGAGATCATCATCACCGCCGTCCATTATGCCATAGATGCGCCCAACACAGATGTTAGCTCCAGCAACTATATACTCGTGAGTTTTCTGCTGCCCTGCGCCATGATGCTGGGCACCATACTGATCGCGCGGATACTCATAAGAAGATATGCAAACCGCTTTTCACCCCTCGTGCAGGCTCGTTTTCTGTTGTGCACCACCATCGCGGTGGTCACGCAGGTGGTGTGTCTGCACTATGGCATCACCGTCATATACACGCTGTATGTGGTGCCCATCGTGGTGTCTGTGATCTATGTCGATTCCAAAACGCTGCGCATGACCTATATTTTGAGCATATTCTGCTATGTGGCCGCATTTTATGCATATATACTGCCCTCCATGCCGCCTGAATTGTATCAGCACACCTACATGGCGCTGCTGGGCACCATCTGCATACTCACCGTGGTGTATGTGGCTTCACAGATGATGCTGTCCCGCATACGCGAGCTGATCAATCTGGCCGTACAGCAGAGCATACGGGAGACGCAGCTCTCCCATGCGGTCAAGCTGGATTCCTTAACGCAGCTGTATAACCACGCGACTTTCTATGAAATGCTGGATGAACATATACTGCGTTATCAGGCCACGGGCAAGGCCTTTTCCATATTGATCATGGACATCGACAATTTTAAGGCGGTGAACGATACCTACGGGCACGATGTGGGAAACCTGGTCATATTGCGTTTGACAGAGATCATAAGGGAATGCCTGAACGAAGGCGATCTGGCGTTTCGCTACGGCGGCGAGGAATTCAGCATCATCACTTCGGACGCTGAAAACACGCTGGAGCTTGCACAGACCATACGCGTGCGTTTCAGCGAAGCGACTTACGAGGAGATAGAAGGTCAAATCACCATCAGCATAGGCGTGTGCACATATAACGACAGCTTCGGCGGGCGCAGGGAGTTTTTTTCCGCAGCGGACAAGGCGCTCTATCTGGCGAAGCACAACGGGAAAAACCGTGTGGAGGTCATGTATTGAAGCGGCCCGTGCAGCGCAAGCGCATCACGGCTGCGGTCTTCGTGACGATGCCTGATCCTTTAGCTTCTCAAGATACCGCTTCTTCTGCCGGGAGGAATCAAACAGCGCATAGGCGATATCCGCTTCTTCCTTGCGGGCGATGCAGCGCTTAAAGCACTTGAGGTTGTCTATCAGCGTATCGAGACAGCCGCACAGCGCGTCCTGGTTGAGCACGAACAGCTCCGCCCACATATGCGCGTTGAGCGTGGCCACGCGTGTTAAATCGCGAAAGGAGCCGCCCTCGTAGCCTGCGCTGTCTAAATAATCCGGCGTGTTGGCCAGCGCCGATGCCAGTATATGCGCCAGCTGGCTGGTATAGGCGATCATTCGGTCATGCGTTTCCGGCGTGCACACCGTGACATGCGCGCCTATGTATGCGACCATCTCCTGTATGAGCGTAACCGCTTCTTCGCGCGCACACACGGGTGTCAGTATGTAGTTGGCGCCGTAAAAGAGCTCGCCGGCGGCGTTTTCATGCCCCCATGCCTCCTTGCCCGCCATGGGATGGCCGCCCACGAAGGACACATGATCCGGCAGGCTTTGCGCCGCTTGCACCAACGGACGCTTGACACCGCACAGATCCGTCACCACGCTGCCCGGCTTAAAATCCGCAGCAAGGGCGCGCAGGCCGTCTATGGCTGTGCGCGGGTAGGTCGCGAACACGCTCACATCGCTTTGGCGCACCGCTTCTTTTGCATCTTCATACGCTTCATCCACCCATCCGGCACACAATACGCTCTGTCGGCTGGATGCGTCCGTATCCACGCCGAGCAGGCGCGCATCCCGAAATCCGCGTATGGCCCTGGCGAATGAGCTTCCCATCAGCCCCAGCCCGATGATGGTGATCGTAAAGCCCATCAGCCCTTCCCCCCTTCGTGTATGCTTTCAAGCAGCGCGCGGGTGCGGCTTACCTTTTCCATCAACTGTGCAAAACTGTCGAAATCCAGCGATTGTGCGCCGTCGCACAGCGCGCGTTTGGGGTCGTTGTGCACCTCGATCAAAAGCCCGTCGGCGCCTGCCATCACGGCAGCGAGCGACAAGGGCTCCACTAGAGAAGCGTCGCCGGTGGCGTGGGAGGGGTCCACCACCACAGGCAGGTGTGTGAGCCGTTTGAGCAGCGGTATGGCGCTCAGATCCAGCGTGTTTCGCGTGTAGGGTTCGAAGGTGCGTATGCCGCGCTCACAGAGTATGACATGCTCGTTCCCGCGGGACATGATGTATTCCGCGGACATCAGCCACTCCTCGATGGTGGAGGACATGCCGCGCTTGAGCAGTATGGGTTTTTGCAGCTTGCCCACCTCCTTTAAAAGGTCGAAGTTCTGCATATTGCGCGCGCCGATCTGTATCACATCCACCAGCATATCGAACATATCCACTTGGCGCGGAGAGATGATCTCCGTCACCATAGGCAGCCCGGATGCTTCGCGCGCAAGGCGCAAGAGCTCCAACCCCTTCTTTTCCAGGCCTTGGAAGGAATAGGGGGATGTCCTTGGCTTAAATGCGCCGCCGCGCAGCAATTTCGCGCCGCTCTTCTTAACGCCGTGTGCGATTTGCTCTATCTGCGCTTCGCTTTCCACAGAACAGGGCCCCGCCGCCACTGCGAATGCGCCGCCGCCCACCGTAATGCCATGTATGTCCAGCATGGTGTCCTGTGGGTGGAACTTGCGGTTTGCTTTTTTATACGGCTCCTGTACGGGCATCACCCGCTCGACGCCGTCTAGAAGCGCGATCTTTTCTCTGTCGATCTGATAGGTATCGCCTACGAGCCCCACAATGGTATGCTCCGTGCCGTGGCTAAGATGGGTTTGCAGATCGTAACGGACGATCTCCTGCAATAGCACATCTATCTGCTGCTCAGAGGCGTTGCGTTTCATAATGATGATCATTCTTGTTAACCTCCTGTAAAAATAAAATACCGCGTCGCTCTTTTAAAAGCCGACGCGGTAAAGGTTCGCGTATTTTCCGTTTAACGGATGCTTTTGGTAAAGAGCGCAGAACAGAAACAGCCATAGCCGTAATAATAGCCATAGCCTGCATAAGCGTAATTGTTCTGAACGAGTAATCGTGCCACGCTCTTTGCGCTCCTTTCATGGATTGTGGTGATTATAACACACTTCATTTTATTCTACAACCTCTTTTTGCGCAACACACCCGATTTTTCGATGAGCAGCAGCAGCGGAAGCCCGCCGCCATAACACACGACCAGCTGGCCGAACCCGACGGACAGCGCGGTTCCCCAGAAAGGCAAAGCGGATTGCAGAGAGATAATACCGCCCACGATGAACGCGTTGAACAGCACGGGCGGCAGCGGCGCCAGCCATTTAACGCGGATGCGGTAGGTCACATACGCGGCCAACAATGTGGCCAGCGGTCCGAACACGACATCCAGAATCCCTGTAAAACCGAGTATATTGGAGATCAGGCAGCCCACAAACAACCCGGGCACTGCCTCCGCCATGAAAAAGGGCAATATGGTGAGCAGCTCGGACACGCGAAACTGAACAGCGCCATAGGAAATGGGCTGCAGCAGTATGGTCAGTACGGCGTATAGTGCCGCGATGACAGCGCTTTGTGTGATACGCAGGGTTGCGCGTCGGCTCATTTGGTGACTCCTCCCGAAAAACGATACGCGTTATTGTATCATTGATCGAGCCCGTTGGCAATATGAGGCGCAGGCGCAGCAAGGGATGCGCAGGGTTAAAAAAACAACAATTTGTAGGTTGCAAATTGAAAATTATGTGGTATACTATTTTCAGCAGTTTTCGTCGCTGCCGAATATGGGGATGTGGCTCAGTTGGTAGAGCGTCGCGTTCGCAATGCGAAGGTCGAGAGTTCGAGTCTCTTCATCTCCACCAGCTGGCTGTGCCTGCAGCCAAGTCGCGCACTGTCTTTTGATGGTGTGCGATATTTTTTTACCGCGCCGAGGCGTTGCATCTTAATAGTCAAAGCATTACAGCGGCAAGTTGCCGCTGCCAAATTCGCAAACCGCTTTTGTGGTTTACGAGTTTTTCTTTGCCCTTAACAGAAGCCATCTATTTAATCCAACCATTACACCAGCGTGACGCTGGACACAATATCGCGAATCATCGAAAAATGGTTTGCGATATTTTTTGTTTTGAAAGAGCTGTCGTACACAAGGATTCGAACCCAGGGCATGCGCCGCCGATGGCGGATGAGGTGTCTTTCATATCATGACAGGCTCTTGCTGAGCATAAGGCCGGTTGGGAATGCTTCTTTCGTTGGTTGAAAGAGCGTTGCCTTATCGAAGGAAAATGTCTGGGAATGGGAATTTGCTGTCAATATCTTTTCAGGGACCAAATATCGGCGCTGTACGGTTCATTTCTACCACAATGTGTTCTCTGCCGTACCATGCCCATGCATAAATCTGGTCACAAGAAAACTCAAAACCATTCATGCTCAGGAGCGTAAACAGGCTGCTCGCGAGAAAGTTGGGCAGGCGGCGAAAACTTTGCACAGTATGAAACTGAAAGAGACCGCGAAAAGGCCGAGGACAGCATAGACAAGACGGTATCTGCTGTCACGATGAATGTTGACAAATGCATTTATTAAAGATATAATCATTCTTGTGTGAAAATCCAATCGGTATGCGCCCGTAGCTCAGCGGATAGAGTGCCCGGCTACGAACCGGTAGGTCGCAGGTTCAAATCCTGCCGGGCGCGCCAGAAAAAGTATGTAGCTGACCACCTGACAAAAAAGGAGGTCTGGAACAAGGGTCGGCTTCCGCAGTATTATGCTGAGGACACCCATCCTGCCATCATCGATATGGAGACCTTTGAGATGGCGCAGGAGATTATGGAGCGTCGTAGGAACCGCTTTGGAAACAAAAAAGATGTAACACCGAAAAAGTATCCGTTCTCTGGAAAGATTGTGTGCGAAGGCTGTGGGAAGAACTACAAACGCAAAATCGCGGCGGGAAAACCATACTGGCAATGCTCCACTTTCCTGCAAGATGGTAAAGGTTACTGCCAAGCCAAGCAAATTCCCGAGGAGATCCTCCATACAGTGACCGCAGAGGCTCTCGGGCTTATGGATTTTGAAGCTGAGGCATTTACAGAACGGATTGCCGGGATACGGGTACCGGAAGCAAACAGGCTGGTGTTCGTATTCCGCGACGCGCATTTGACGGAGCAGGTCTGGCACGACCGTTCCCGTGCCGATAGCTGGACGGAGGAGATGAAACAACTTGCTCGCGACCGTATGACACCCGAGTTGCGCGAGGCTTCCCGCCAGCGCATGCACGAAATCAATAGGAACAGGAGGGGGCGCATATGAGTCAGGTTCGGGTTACGGTAATACCGCCAAGGGTAAATTTGCAACTGGTTCCGTTCAGCACTGAATATGTGAGAAAGCGCGTGGCGGCTTATGCGCGTGTTTCCACCGATAGCGAGGAACAGCTTTCCAGCTACGAGGCGCAGGTTGACCATTACACCCGCCATATACAGGCAAACGATGAATGGGAATTCGTGAAGGTCTACACCGATGAGGGCATTTCGGCAACTTCCACCGCCAAGCGCGACGGCTTTAAGCAGATGGTACAGGATGCGCTGGACAGCAAAATTGACCTCATCATTACAAAGTCGGTGAGCCGGTTTGCCCGGAACACGGTGGACAGTTTGACAACCGTCCGGCAGCTTAAGGAAAAAGGCGTGGAGGTTTACTTCGAGAAGGAAAATATCTACACACTGGACAGTAAGGGCGAGCTTCTCATCACCATCATGTCGTCGCTGGCACAGGAAGAAAGCCGTTCCATTTCGGAAAACGTGACATGGGGACAGCGCAAGCGGATGCAGGATGGCAAAGTCACTCTGCCATACAAGCAATTCCTCGGTTATGAAAAAGGTGAAGACGGTCTGCCGAAGATTGTGGAATCCGAGGCGGTCACTGTCCGGATGATATACCGGCTGTTTCTTGAAGGTAAAACACCGTCATGGATTGCAAAGCATCTGACTGAGGTAGGCATTCTGACACCAGCGCGCAAAACAGTCTGGCAGTCCACCACCGTTCTCAGTATTCTGCAAAACGAGAAATACAAGGGCGATGCGATTTTGCAAAAAACCTTCTGCGTGGATTTCCTCACGAAAAAGATGAAAGTCAACGAGGGCGAGGTTCCGCAATATTATGTAGAAAACAGCCACCCCGCTATCGTCACGCCGGAGACCTTCGACATGGTGCAGTACGAACTCGGCCAGCGCAAAAGCAACCGAGGATACAAAGCCAGCGACAGCCCGTTCTCCGGCAAAGTTATCTGCGGCGAGTGCGGTGGCGCTTACGGCTTGAAGGTATGGCATTCCACCAGCAAATACCGACGCACCATTTGGCAGTGCAACCATAAATACAAAGGTAAAAAATGCGACACGCCTCATCTTTATGAAACGGCTCTGCGGGCGGCTTTTGTGGAGGCGTTCAATCGTTTCGTCGAAAACAAGGGCGAGATTCTACAGGATTACGAGACCGTGGTTCTGGCGCTGACCGACACATCCTCCCTTGAGAAAAGGCAAGCGGAGCTAAAAAGCGAGTACGATATCGTCATAGAACTGATGAGAAAATGCGTGGAAGAAAACGCCCGCACCGCTCTCGATCAGAATGAATACAATCGGAGATACGGTTCTTTGATGGAACGCTACGAGGCCGCTCAGAATGGTATTGCTGAAATCAACGACAAATTGCTGGAGCGCACTGCCAAGAGGGAAAAGATAACACGCTTCCTTGATGATATGAAATGCCACGATAAGCTGCTTACTGAGTTTGATGAAAAACTCTGGCTTGCCACCGTCGATTCGGTGACCGTCCACTCGGAAAGCGAAATGGCGGTCACTTTTAAGGACGGCAGCGAGGTTACGGTGGAGATATAGGATTTTAAATAAAATGATGCCCATGGAAACAGTGAATATTGCTGCTTTCACGGCATTTCTGTATGCTATAAAACAGTTCGCTTCTCTTTCTTTTTAAGATATACCATGCGTCCCCCAATGGAAATGCCGCCGTCATTCCGATATCCGATGACCATGATGATGTGAAAAACAGTTATCCCGAAGTTTAAGCCCTTCCCCTATATACAAATGGGTTGAGGTAAAACTTCAGGATAACCGTGTTCACAATTTCATTACATTAAAAGAAAATGCTTGGTATCAACATCCGCGTTATACTACCGGATTGTCGCCGGTTCACCGCTTACTATCGCGGATCAACACATCAGATTGCCGGATTGACGTTAGGGAAACGTAACATTTTCATACACTGTATCAGCCCATAAAGAAGCTCTTCTGCCTGAGTCTGACACGAAAAAGTATACTTTATGCATGGACCACGTCAGGTCGACTGGGTTTCTCTGCCGAAGAAAAACCACAGCCAGGGATTGCGAGGAATATCCGATATCTGAAAGCACAGTTAAAATGCTGGCATTATCTAAATTATGATCATTAACGTAAGAAGCAGTTATCCCTGGAGGATCGCCGCTCTGCATTGTAGCTTTGACATCGGCCGTTACCAGGCTACCTTTCGCTTTAACTCCCAATATTGCTCCTGAGGAAGTATCATAAGATAGCCTGCAGGTAACATCTTTGATATCCAAGGAAAGTTGCTGTCCGCTGGATGAAATGTCACCGTTAGCATAATCAGGAAGAGACGCCGGTCCGGTGGGGCCGATTTCACCCTGCGGGCCGGTGGGACCATCAGCACCGTCTGCTCCGTCTGCACCAGTGGGGCCGATTTCGCCCTGCGGGCCTGTGGGGCCTTCAGCACCGTCTGCTCCGTCTGCACCAGTGGGGCCGATTTCACCCTGCGGGCCTGTGGGGCCTTCAGCACCGTCTGCTCCGGCAGCACCAGTGGGGCCGATTTCGCCCTGTGGGCCTGTGGGGCCTTCAGCACCGTCTGCTCCGTCTGCACCAGTGGGGCCGATTTCGCCCTGCGGGCCTGTGGGGCCGATGTCACCCTGAGGGCCGGTGGGTCCGATGTCACCTTGTGCTCCGGTGGGGCCGATGTCGCCCTGCGGACCTGTGGGTCCGATGTCGCCCTGCGGACCGGTGGGCCCGATGTCACCCTGCGGGCCGGTGGGGCCGATGTCGCCCTGCGGACCTGTGGGGCCGATGTCGCCCTGCGGACCGGTGGGTCCAGTCACGCTGGGATTTTCAATGTTGACATGTGCTGATCCGGGGGTCACGTCGATGTTCAGGGTAGACGAACTAAAATCCAAGGTGGAGCCCAATGTCATGGGAACGGAGGTACCGCCCGAAGTTTCCACCGTAAATAATACCGTGTCTCCGTCGATTCCCGTAGGACCGGTAGGGCCAGTCGGACCGATGTCGCCTTGCGGACCGGTGGGGCCGATATCCCCTTGCGGACCGGTTGAACCTGTAGGTCCTATATCACCCTGTATTCCTTGCGGCCCTTCGGAACCCTGGCAGCCTTGAGACCCTTGGGGCCCCTGAGGTCCAGGCACACCAGCAGGGCCTTCGGGGCCGATAGCACCAGCCGGCCCGGGAATCCCCTGCGGGCCCTGAGATCCTTCGGGTCCCGGAACCCCCTGCGGACCCGCGGGCCCCGTATTCCCTCTTATACCAATAGGCCCCGGAACCCCCTGCGGACCCGCCGGCCCGGGATTGCCACGAGGCCCCATGGGCCCTTGGCAGCCGGGATCTCCCTGGGGGCCAATATCCCCACGAACACCTAGAGGGCCTTGAGGGCCTATCTGTCCCTGCGGGCCACGCGGGCCCACAGGACCCGGGCACCCCGGATCTCCTTTATCGCCCTTTTCCCCTTGCGGGCCCTTTTGTCCTCTAAGGCCCTCCGGTCCCATCGGACCAGGTGCTCCCTGAGGGCCAGGATAGCCTACATCACCTTTTGGACCCGGACATCCCGGATCGCCCTTGGGACCGCGCGGACCTTGTGGACCCTGCGGACCTGGCGGGCATATATTAGAACAACTTGATTGACAATCAAGGGTATTATTATCGTTTTCGCTAAGCATAATTTTATTTCCCTTCTCAGTATACTGGGGGGATTACTCCCTTATATTTATAGTATTCAGCAGAGACAAAACAGTTACCCATTCTGATCAGGCAGCCATGATCCCCCGCAGCCTGTTGTCGACACGTAAAAGGTGGCATCAGACTGTTACCAGTTTAGACTCAAATGCGGTTAAAAGAGCAGCAAAACGTGCCGGAACCATCCGGAAGCGTTTGACTCTATCATTGCCGTTGACGGGATGACGTGCATAAAATCCGTTTGATTTTGACTGGGAGCACAGTTGCCAGAACCTCAGCCCGAAAGCATGGGAAGGGCTGTGATAGTACCTATACAAGCTGCGTCATCTGGTGGAAAACGCTTTTTTGTCCCTGAAACGCTGTCGGGGTGTCGCTACCCGTTATGCAAACAACACTCTGTCATTCATTTCTGCTGTTCAAATTCGCTGCATTGCTGTCTGGATGAAAATCTATTGACGACACTATCTAAGGTGCAGAGCCGAAAATCGTGATAAAATCGCAATTACGGCCCTGTTTTTTATAAATTTTGCAAGTGCCGAAAACGGCAGACTAGGCAAGCTGAAGTCCACCGCTTTTGTGCATCGAACAAGGTTAAATAATAATTCTCATACCTTTTGATTTCCCGCTTCCGCAGCCTGGATCGATTCCGGAACAGGCGTATAAACATAACCATATGTCAGTATCGGTTCGGGGCCGGTTGGACCTGTGCGGTCGAAGTTGTGACAAACTAGTCTTAATGATTATTTTGGATCGTGACTTTTATAGCCTGTTTAACCTGTTCCGTTTCGCCTGACATTCTACCCAACGGCAACGAATCCTTGACCATATACCTTATCTGCGGAGTAAATAAGAATATGGGGGTATTTCCCAAGCCGTCGCTGAGCACCATGATACCTGGCTCATTAATATATACCTCACCGCTTCCGGTGGTGTTTGTTGCGGCACCAAAGGAGATCTGATCCCCTGCCGACATGGATGATTGTACAGAAAGAATATAATCCGTATCGCAGCCTGGAGAGTAGGGATCGGGCGGGGACAAATAGGTGATGTTTGGGTTATACACCGAATCTGCACCAAGATATATCGCGGCGATTCTGCTTAGCGATACATACCCGTAATCCGAGCCGCTCTGTATGACCAACAGCCCCGATCCATCGGCGCCGGGAGCACTATATACCTCAATAGCTACCCCTGACAATGTAGCCAGCTGGTCCACAAACAAGGTCATGGTAGTTGCGGGATATAAGACCACTATCTGCTCTAGCAGATTAGCCAGCTGCCTGATGGCAAAGCATCCTGTGCTGTCCGCCATCGTGCCTGCAGCACCCGTCGGCCCGGTGGGGCCGGTAATACTAGGATTCTCTATTGACACAATAGCCGAACCCTGCGTTACTGTGATATCAAGTGTATTGGATTCAAATATTAATTCATCACCAAAGCCAAGGGCGGCTGTTCCTGTAGTACCAATAACATTAAACAGAGTTTCACCGGGTTCAAATGTCCCGGTGGGGCCGGTGTCGCCTTGTGGGCCGGTGGGGCCGATAGCACCAGCCGGTCCAGGCATACCCTGCGGGCCCTGAGACCCTTCAGGCCCCGCAACACCCTGAGGCCCCGCGGGACCCGTATTCCCCCTTGGCCCAATAGGCCCCGGAATGCCCTGTGGACCAGCCGGGCCGGGATTGCCACGAGGCCCCATGGGTCCTTGGCAACCGGGATCTCCCTGGGGGCCAACATCACCACGAACACCTAGAGGGCCTTGAGGGCCTATCTGTCCCTGAGGGCCACGTGGACCCACAGGACCCGGACACCCCGTATCTCCTTTATCGCCTTGTTCTCCTTGCGGGCCCCTTTGACCCCTTGCGCCCTCCGGTCCCATCGGGCCTATCTGTCCCTGAGGTCCAGGGTAGCCCACATCACCCTTTGGGCCCGGACATCCCGGATCGCCCTTGGGACCGCGCGGACCCTGCGGACCTGGAGGGCATATATCAGAGCAACTTGATTGACAATCAAGGATATTATTATCTTCTTCTTTGCGCATAATTTTGCTTCCCTTCTCAGTATACTGGGGGGGATTACTCCCCTATATCTATAGTATTCAGCAGGAAGGGAATGGGTACACAGGCCGGTGCAGTTGCCAGAAGCTCAGCTCGAAGGTGTGGAAAAGGCTGTGATAGTACCCGGATTCGCTGACCTTATCAATGAGATTGTTTCCGGGAAACTAATCAACCTGATTTTCGACTGGAATCTACCTAGAAGGTTTCAATTCTGGTTTGAAGGGGATTTAATTTAGACTGAGATGAAAATAGCTATGTTTTACTACGTAATCTCAAATTATTTATTGATCTTTCATTCGTAGGATCAAATTGCAGTGCAGCATTAGCCTGAATTTTTGCTTCTTCAAAAACTCCCAGATAATAAGCCGAAATTGCACAGATATCATTCAATGTATAATCCCATGAATACCCCATATTTACAATATGGTACTTGATCTTTTAGTAATTTTTAAGGCCTCCTTAGAAAGGAAGTATGCCCTGGCCCAATCCTTCTGCAATATGCAAAACCGTGCAAATTC
The DNA here is from genome assembly GCA_050945835.1 of Christensenellales bacterium. GTDB lineage: Bacteria > Bacillota > Clostridia > Christensenellales > JBMNTQ01 > JBMNTR01. Next base: position 147,157 of record JBMNTR010000005.1, read on the forward strand.
AACAAATGGATCCCGCATTTCAGGTTGCTCAGCAACCGCATTAAAATACCGGCAATAGGCGTCTGATATACGACCTAAAGAGAAAACAATTATATATCCCAGTGCAAATAATGTTTTACCGTGTTCACGAAACAAACTGCTCTTTCATATTCTAATAATATGCAATATAGCGGTTTCAAAGTATTAGTAGGAGTTACTCCGACAGGGAGTAAGCCGAAGGGAGCCTTCTAATTTGAATATATGCGATCAAAATTACATAATTGATAAGGATAAAAGGTGCAACAACCCTTCCTGTCCCGTATGCAGGCCAAAGTGTAATCCATGTTGCCCTTGTTGTATCACCGGTCCAACCGGTCCAATGGGGCCACAAGGAGCACCGGGGCGCCCGGGACCGCAAGGTGTTCGGGGTGATATTGGCCCGCAGGGAGATCCTGGCTGTCAGGGACCGATAGGACCAAAAGGGAACCATGGGCCTCCAGGCCCTATGGGACCTCCCGGTCCACGAGGGCCGAGAGGCGATATTGGTCCTCCCGGATGCCGGGGTCCGGAAGGACCCGAAGGTCCTCAGGGTGAACGTGGAATCGAGGGCCCGCCGGGGCCTATAGGGATTGAGGGACCGGTTGGTCCCATAGGACCACAAGGGCCGCAAGGCCCGAAAGGTTGTCAGGGGCCGGAGGGACCGCAAGGCGAAAGAGGATATCCCGGAGCAACCGGACCCACCGGACCTGCAGGTTCGGCAGTTTCCCTTGTCGGTGTACAATATTCAGACATGTGTCCTACAGAACAAACGAAGCGTTTATATCGATCGGGTGAAACAATCAAGTTTAACGTTGAAATGACAAATGGCGCGCCATATATAAATTATCATTCCGCATCGGGTATATTTGTAATAAACAAGCCCGGTAAATATGTCGTCAATTTTATGCTGTATGCGTCGGAGATCATTGATGGAAACAAAACACAGATTCAACTTGAAGTTAATGGAACGGTTGTGTCCTTCCGTGATGTTATTCTATCCTCAATCAACGGCCCGCCCTTTACATTTACGGATATAACCCAGGTAAACAGCGAGAACTCTATGCTGTGTGTGTTAAACACAGGAAAAGATCTTATATTGAGCGAACTGGTGGAATCCGTTGCCTACATATCTATTTGGGGGCTTGTATGATTGAAACGGGGGATTAATTTCTTTGACAGAATTTCGGCTCACTTAGCTTATGCAATAAATGGCAACCAAGCGAAGGGCAAGCTGAACTATAAGGGATATTATAAAGAAGGTGCTTTCAGGAATCTATATGTATGGAGTTGATGATGCCGACAAGATTATAGAAAACCCCATAAGATAAGGAATTCCAATCCCATCTCTCATTCGAGCGCAGAGTTGGTTGACAATAATAACACAGCCATCGACATATTAAACAGTATCGAACAACTTGGTTACTTGATTGAAACCAAAATAGCAGAATACCAAACGCCTGATAACAATTAAAGCGTGTCATAATATGCACCTGATAAACCCCAAATGCACCCACTTGATTGTTTCATAGGAATCGTGTTATTGTATCAAACGCGAGGTTAATAGACATGATAAGTGGATAGTCTTACACAAAGGATTGTCCACTTTATATATGCCATGATAGGATAAAGGTGCGATAGAAGTCGTGCCTTTTTAATATGCGCTTTAGCGTGTTGAGGACGCGAAAACGTTCGAAACAAAAACCCACCCGTTTCACGCGTGGAGACAAGGACTTATAGAAAGAGATTACCCTTTCTATACAATGCTGGATGTTCAAGCCACCAAAGCAGAAAGAAAGGGGAATTTCAATGGATAAAAGTCTATCACATACGAAATGGATGTGCAAATATCACATCGTGTTTACGCCCAAGTATAGGAGAAAAATTATCTATAACAAGATAAAGAGCAGCATTAGGGAAATCATCAAGGATTTGTGCAAGTGGAAAGGAGTAGAAATCATTGAAGGGCAATGATGATATTTGACCGACATGCGAATCTGAAATATAAATTTGGGAATCGGCATTTCTGGTCAACAGGATATTATATAAGTACTGTTGGCTTGAATGAAGCGACCATAGCTAAATACATCAGAGAGCAAGACAGACACGATCAAATGATTGATCAGATCAGTGTAAAGGAAACAGAAGACCCCTTTAGGGGTTAGCTAAGTAA
>JBMNTR010000006.1:0-127084 GCA_050945835.1 Christensenellales bacterium
GCGCTACGTCCGCCTGGGGCGGGCCCATGCAGAGCACCGTGATGGTGACGTCGTCGCGTTCGTCCTTTATACGCAGCGCTTCCTCCAGCGCGTTCTTGTCGTCGTGGTTGATGATGCTGGGCACACCATCGCGAATCAGCTGGCCGGTCTTCGGATCGAGCTTGACTTCGTTGGTGTCCGGAACCTGTTTGATACATACGATAATCTTCATTTCCTTGCCTCCCATTCCTACCGCAACAGACTGCCTGAGATGACCATGCGCTGTACCTGAGAGGTGCCTTCGTAGATCTCGGTGATCTTGGCGTCACGCATCATGCGCTCCAGCGGATAGTCGCGGGTGTAGCCGTAGCCGCCGTGCAGCTGTACGCATTTGGTGGTCACATCCATGGCTGTTTCGGAAGCGAACAATTTTGCGACCGCAGCGCACTGTGTGATCTTTTCACCGTTCTGCTTGGCCATCGCGGCGCGGTAGACCAGCAGGCGGGCTGCTTCGATCTGTGTGTACATGTCGGCCACCATCCACTGCAAGCCCTGGAAGGATGCGATGGGCTTGCCGAACTGCACACGTTCCTTCATATATTGAATGGTCTCGTTGAGCGCACCCTGCGCGATGCCCAAGGCCTGCGCACCGATGCCGATCCGGCCGCCGTCCAGCGTGCCCATGGCGATGCCGAAGCCGCGGTTTTCAGCACCCAGAAGGTTTTCCTTGGGGATGATGCAGTCTCTAAAGACCAACTCCTGCGTATTGCTGCCCCGCAGCCCCATCTTTTCTTCCTTCTTGCCGAAGGAGAAGCCGGGAAAACCTTTTTCCACGATAAAGGCGGAGATGCCCCTGTTGCCCTTGCTCTTGTCCGTCATACAGAACACGATGTAGATATCCGCGACGCCGCCATTGGTGATGAAGAGCTTGGAGCCGTTCATCACATAATGGTCACCTTCCAATACGGCGACCGTCTGCTGCGCGGCCGAATCGGTGCCTGCGTTCGGTTCTGTGAGCGCAAACGCGCCGAGTTTTTCGCCCTTTGCAAGCGGAATGAGATATTTTTGTTTTTGCTCTTCTGTGCCATGCTGATAGATGGGTGTACAGCAGAGTGAAACATGTGTTGAGAGAATGTCTGAAGTGGAAGCGCAGGCGATGGCCAGTTCCTCCACGGCGATGATGTAGCTCATATAGTCGCCGCCCGCTCCGCCATACTGCTTGGGCAACGGAATGCCCATCATGCCGTAGCGCGCCATTTTTTCCATCGTTTCATGAGGGTGGCGCTCTTCAATGTCGAGCGCTGCCGCCAAAGGCTCAACCTCGTTTTCGGTGAACTTCCTCATCAGGGTGCGCATCATCTCTTGCTGTTTCGTAAGAGTGAAATCCATAACATCTTGACCTCCTTGGTTATTTGGTTCATAACGAGGCGTTTTTACTGTGTTAAAAAAAACGCAAACTCACACGATAACTATCTTATCATGAATTCGGCGTTACGCATACATCTTTTTTTGTCTTTCTGAAAAGAATTTTTATCCGGGCTTCTTTATACCCTTAACAGGCGTTTGAACACGGGAAAAGCGTATGTACATGATGCATGATGCGAAGGGAGAGAAAGGATGGCTCATATGAGCAGAACACATTGAAAACGCAGGTTATATTGAAATAAACAGCTAATTCATCCTGCAAAAACCCCCACCGCAAACCGGTCATGCAACGTGTTTCACGCCAATATTTTCCTATATATTAAAAAGACGAAAGAAAGAAAAAAGCAAGTTTTAAAAAAACATCCGTCAAAAAAGAAACCGTGTCTATTGTAATCTTGCCATCTGTAACAACTCTTGACATTATCGTTGTAATAAAGAATGTAGATATGCTATAATAACATTGGTTTGAGAATTAATTAACAAATTAAAATTCAGACCGGCAAGAACCAATGGAAAGAAGGGACGCTGCGTGAAGCAGTTGAAGATCGACCCGCAGATAGAACGGTTCGATTCGTTCGCGGAATTCATAAAAGGGTTTGATATAGGCGAAAAGGATCTGATATTCACCGGTGCGTCTGTTTTCAATCGGTTTATAAAGCCGCTTGGGCTGCGCTGTGATGTTTTGCTTCGCTCGGAATTCGGCACCGGCGAGCCTTCGGATGAAATGGTGAATGCAGTCTATCGCGCGATGGGTGACAAGCGCTACGACCGGGTGATCGCGGTCGGCGGCGGTTCTGTGATCGATATCGGCAAGCTTTTATGTGTGAAGCGCGCGAACGATATCAACGACTTTTACGACGGCAAAGCCAAGCTGAAGAAGGAGTCCGGGCTGATATTGGTGCCCACGACCTGCGGAGCAGGCAGCGAAGTTACCAGCATCAGCGTGATCTACCGCACAAAGCTGCAAACAAAGCAAGGGTTATCCGGCAGTGCCTTGTCGGCGGATTATGCCGTGTTGATCCCGGAGCTTTTAGAGATACTGCCCTACGAAGCGTTCGTATACAGCGCGATCGACGCGCTGATTCATGCGGTGGAATCGTTTCTATCGCCCAAAGCTTCCTCTTATACGAGTATGTTTTCCGAACAGGCGATCCGATCCATCATCAAAGGCTTCCAGCGGGTGGCGCAGGAAGGGCCTCAGGCGCGCATGCAGATACTGGGCGATTTTCTAGTGGCCAGCAACTATGCGGGTATCGCGTTTGGCAACGCGGGCTGCGCTGCGGTGCATGCTATGAGCTACCCATTGGGCGGTGTGTTCCATGTCGCGCATGGGGAATCCAACTATGCGTTGTTTACGGCGATCTTAAAGACCTATTACGCCATCGCGCCGCATGGCTTAATAAAGGCTTTCAATTCGCTGCTGGCAGAGCTTTTGGACTGCGCTGCAGACAGCTCGGTCTATGACGCGCTGCAAGAGCTGCTGGGCAGATTGATTCCGCGCAAGCCGCTCGGGGCCTACGGAATGACAAAAGAACAGGCCATCGCTTTTTCCTACAGCGTGATGGAACAGCAGCAGCGGCTGCTTGCGAACAACTATGTTCCGCTCAGCAGAGCGACGGTGGAAGGGATCTATTTAAACTTGTTATAAAACTGCAAACGTGCATTTTTATAAATATTGTTTCAATATTAAATACAGATAAGGAAGTGTATCTACGATGATGACAAGGGAAGAGTACATTGAAAGTTTGCGCAAGCTGAATCTGAAAGTATATATGTTTGGAAAATTAGTGGAATGCCCGGTGGAGGATCCGATCATCAGGCCTTCGCTGAATTCCATTGCGATGACGTATTATCTGGCGGAAAAAGAGGAATATGCCGATTTGATGACGGCGACTTCCAACTTAACAGGCAAGAAGGTCAACCGCTTTGCGCATCTGCACCAAAGCACCACGGATCTCATGAACAAGGTGAAAATGCAAAGACTGCTGGGTCAGAAGACGGCGGCGTGCTTCCAGCGCTGCGTGGGTATGGACGCGGCCAATGCCGTATACAGCACCACCTATGACACCGACAAAAAACACAACACAGACTACCACGAGCGCTTCAAGAAATATTGGACGTTCATACAGGAGAACGATTACGTGGTGGACGGCGCGATGACCGATCCGAAGGGCAACCGCGGCCTTAGCCCCTCACAGCAGGCGGATAAGGACCTATACCTGCGCGTGGTGGAGCGCCGCGCGGACGGTGTGGTGGTTTGCGGCGCGAAAGCGCACCAGACGGGCATCGTCAATTCACACGAAGTGCTGGTCATGCCCACCATCAGCATGCGCGAGGGCGACGAGGACTATGCGATTTCCTTTGCAGTGCCCACGGATGCGGAAGGGATTTACATGATCTACGGCCGTCAGAGCTGCGACACGCGCAAACTCGAAGAGGGCGCCGATATCGATCTGGGCAACCGGCGCTATGGCGGTCATGAAGCTTTGGTGGTATTTGACCATGTGTTTGTGCCCAACGACAGGATCTTCCTAAACGGCGAAACGGACTGCGCAGGCATGTTGGTGGAACGGTTTGCGGGATATCACCGGCAAAGCTACGGCGGTTGCAAGGTGGGTGTGGGCGATGTGCTCATAGGGGCCACGGCGCTGGCTGCCGAGTATAACGGCGCGCAGAAAGCGTCGCATGTGAAGGATAAGCTGATCGAGATGACACATCTGAACGAGACGCTGTATAGCTGCGGCATTGCGTGTTCCGCGGAGGGCTTCCCCACCGAGGCGGGGAACTATCAGATGGATATGCTGCTGGCCAACATCTGCAAGCAGAATGTGACGCGCTTCCCGTATGAGATCGCGCGCCTGGCGCAGGATGTTGCGGGCGGCATCATGGTGACCATGCCCTCGGAGGCGGATTACCGTCATCCGGAATTGAAGAAAGTGATCGATAAATATCTGGCGGGTGTGGACGGTGTACCCACCGAAAGCAGGATGCGTGTGATGCGTTTGATCGAAAACCTGACGCTGGGGACGGCTGCTGTGGGCTATCTTACGGAGTCCATGCATGGGGCAGGCTCCCCGCAAGCGCAGCGCATCATGATCGCACGTCAGGGCAATATCGAAGGCAAAAAGGCGCTGGCGAAACACATTGCGGGTATCGAGGAATAAGTTTTATACTGATTATTTGCCCTATAACAGGGTTGTATTAACATGAATTGATGAGGTAAAGTATATGATGGATTGGCGCAAATATTATGATGAACGTCTTGTGACGGCGGATGAAGCCGTCAAACAGATCAAATCCGGGGATCGTGTGGTCATCGGCCATGCAACCGGCGAACCCGCCGCTCTGCTGGACGCGATGGTGAAGAATGCCGCAAGCTATGAGAATGTGGAAACGGTGCATATGGTGGGTATGGGTGAAAGTCTTTACCAGCAGCCGGGAATGGAAAAACATTTCAGGCATAATTCGCTGTTTGTCGGCGCTGCGGACCGCGAGCCGGTTGCAAGCGGGCGTTCGGATTATACGCCGGTATATTTTTCCAATATTCCGGGATTGTTTTGGGATGATTATCTGCCCATCGACGTATCGCTGCTTCAGTGCTCCCCGCCGGACAGGCACGGCTATGTCAGTCTGGGTGTATCGGTGGACTATGCCGTAGCGGCCGTGAAAAAAGGCAGGATCGTGATCATGCAGGTCAATAAGTCCATGCCGCGTACGCACGGGGATAGCTTTGTGCATGTGACGGAATGCGATTATTTTGTGGAAGACAACCGCGAGTTGATCATATTGAATCCCGGCAAAATCACGCCGCTGGAAGAAGCGATCGGCGGGCATTGCGCTTCGCTGGTGGAGGATGGCGCCACCATGCAGCTGGGTATTGGCTCATTGCCGGATGCGGTACTGATGTTTTTAGGCGACAAGAAGGATTTAGGCATCCACAGCGAGATGATCTCGGACGGCGTTGTGGATCTCATGGAGCAGGGCGTCATCAACAACAAAAAGAAGACGCTGCACCCCGGCAAATGCGTGGTGACCTTTTTGATGGGTACGCGCAAGCTCTACGACTATGTAGACGACAACCCGGCGTTCTATATGGCGCCTGCGAGCTACACCAACAATCCGTATGTCATCTCGCAGAACTGTAAGATGGTGTCCATCAACTCCTGCATTCAGGTGGATTTGATGGGGCAGATATGCTCGGATTCCGTGGGCACGAGGCAGATCAGCGGGCCCGGCGGGCAGGTGGATTATATCCGCGGCGTCAATATGTGTCCGGACGGAAAGGCGATCATCGCCATGCCTTCCAGCATCAAAGACGGAAAAATCTCCAAGATCGTTCCGTTCCTGGACCAGGGTGCGTCTGTGACCACCAACCGGTTCGATGTGCACTATATCGTGACAGAATACGGCATCGCCAATCTGCGCAATATCACGGTGCGCGAACGCAGCCGCAGGCTGATCAACATCGCGCATCCGAATTTCAGACCCTCTCTGATAGAGGAATACGAACGCCGCTATAAGATGAAATTTGTGGGCGAAGGGAAACAGTTCTAGCCCTTTTGATGTGAAGCAAGGCAAGCTTGCACAAGCCGGTTTGCCATGTTAAAACGAGATTGATATGAAATATGGAGGGGCATATGGAAAACGTATTGTTGGAAATAAAAGAAGGCATAGCCTTTATCACCATCAACCGGCCGAAACAACTCAATGCGCTGAACAAACAGACGCTGTCGGAGCTTGATGCGGCCATCGAACAGATCAAACAGGACGAAAGCGTGCGTGTGGCTATATTGACGGGCGCGGGCGAGAAATCCTTTGTGGCGGGGGCAGACATCGGCGAGATGTACCCGCTGAACGTGGAAGAAGGCATTGCGTGGGGCGACGACGGCAACGACATTATGCGCAAGCTGGAGCTGCTGGACATACCCACCATCGCCGCGGTGAACGGCTATGCCCTAGGCGGCGGCTGCGAACTGGCGCTCGCGTGCGACATTCGTGTGGCGAGCAGCAAGGCGCGTTTCGGGCAGCCGGAGGCGGGCTTGGGCATCACACCGGGCTTTGGCGGCACACAGAGGCTGCCGCGCTTAATCGGCCCGGGCAAAGCGAAGGAGCTGATATTCACCTGCGATATCGTGAAGGCGGATGAAGCGAAAGCCATCGGGCTGGTCAACCATGTGGTGGAGCCGGAAGAGCTGATGGATTTTGCCGTGGGGATTGCGCAAAAGATCATGAAGAACGCGAAGCCTGCTGTTAAATTCTGCAAGCGTGCCATAGACGAAGGCGCGCAAACCGATTTAGACAGTGGGCTGCGCATCGAGAGCAAGGCGTTTGGCGCATGCTTTGCAACCACAGAGCAAAAAGAAGCCATGCACGCATTTTTAAACCGCTCTAAAAAATAAGAGGAACATTGATACGCAAAGCGCCCTGTCATGCCCTGCGTGCGGGGCGCTTTGCTGTTCAGCATCCATGAACACCAAAAAAGACCATAAAAGCATCCGTCAGAGCCGTGATGGGCTGCGGGTGTGTGAAAATTGTATTCGCTTTTTCTTGACAGTACAAGGCTGGTACAATATAATATATTAGTCTATTTATAAGCAATCGGCAGCCGCCGGAAAGATATTGGAGGTAGAAGACAATGATACAAACCTATCAACCGAAGCGCAGGCAGCGTAAAAAAGTGCATGGCTTTCGCGCGCGCATGAAATCGCATACAGGGCGCAAGGTGATCAGCCGCAGGCGCAGAAGAAACAGAAAATCTCTAACCGCATAAATACTGTGTGATGAAAACGGATTACCGCTTGCGCAAAAATAAGGATTTTCAGCATGTATACCGGAAAGGAAAATCCGCCGCTTCAAGAAGCATCGTGATGATCCATTTGCCGTTGCGGGAATTAAAAGTGGGGTTTTGCGTAAGCAAAAAGGTGGGCAACAGTGTCTGCCGGAACCGGGTTAAACGCCTTATGAAAGAGGCGTTTCGTTCAGTTTTGCCGAATGTTGGAGAGGCGAAAATCGTTTTTGTCGCGCGCGTGGCCATTGTGGGCAAGGACTATGAGCAAATCCGCAAAGAGATGGTCGGCCTTTTAAAGCGCGGCTCCTTATGGAAGGACATACAGGTATGAAAAAGGTTTTGCTATGGTCGTTTGGCTTTTATTCCCGTTATATATCGCCCGCGCGTCCGCCCAGATGCAAGTATTACCCGACCTGCTCGCAATACGCAGCACAGGCTGTTGCGAAATATGGCGCCCTGAAGGGATTGGGCATGGCAGCATGGCGTTTGCTGCGGTGTAATCCGTTTAGCAAAGGCGGATACGACCCAGTGCCATGAGACGAATCGTATCGAGCGGAATGTGTATGGCCGCTTATTACAGAAGAAACAGTGAGGAGAGCGCAATTGACTAACTTTTTCCTTTCAGATTGGTTTGCTTATGTATTGAAATTCCTGAACAATGATGTGGGCATTGGAAATTTTGCGGTCACCATCGTTGTGTTTACGCTGCTTGTGAAGCTGCTGATACTGCCGCTGGATATCAGGCAGAGAAAGGCTTCCCTGAAAACGAGCGCGTTAAGCGGCAAAATGGCGGATATCAAAAGACGCTACAGCGATCCGCAGACACAGCAAAAGAAGATTCAGGAGCTGTATCGCAAGGAAGGCGTGAGCTCGATGGCGAGCTGCTTGCCGTCTTTGATTTCGTTGCCCATACTGATCGCGCTGGTGGGTTCTGTGGCCATCATCGCAAACGAACAGCTCGCGCAGTTTGTGCTCGGCGGTGCGAATGCGGACGCTGTGCAGCCGTTTTTCTGGGTTAAGAATATGTGGCAGCCGGATTCCGGCCTGGAAAGCGCCACTGTGATTCCATCGCTTCAGCATTGGGAGAATATGCTCCCTTCCTTACAAGGCAATAATTTTGAGCTATACAACCTGGTCAAGGATATCGACTATACGTCGGTTGTGCAACCGGCTGTGGACAGCTTTGCGGGATATGCAAACGGCTGGTTTATCCTTCCGCTGCTCTGCGGCGGCTTGCAGGTGCTGCAGGCATTTTTGATGCCGCAGTCCATCAACCCGCAGACCGGCAAACCGCAGGGTCGGGGTATGTTCTATGTGATGGCCGCTGTGGGCGTGGTCATCTGCGTTTCGCAGAGCGCGGTGTTTGCCCTGTATTGGGTTATGTCCACCCTCACATCCATCGTGGTACAGCTTCTACTGAACAAGACCATCCAAACCAAGAAGAATGAGAAGGAGGTTGTTGTCATTGAATAAACAGGAAATTGAAGCCAGCGGCCGAAGTATGGACGAAGCCGTTGCCAATGGCCTGAATCAACTAGGGCTATCCGCTGACGAAGTTGAAATCGAAGTATTACAGGAGCCGACTAGAGGCATCTTTGGGATTGGCGGCCGTGATTGTATTGTTAAGCTTACAAAAAAAGCCACGCTGGGAGATCTGGTTTCGGATTTTATATTGGGTCTGTGTGAGAAAATGAATGTGGAAGCGAGCCTGGATATTCAGGAAGAGGAAGAAGCGATCCATGTGAACATCAGCGGGCCGCATATGGGCGTGCTGATCGGACACCGCGGGGAAACGCTGGACGCGATCCAATATCTGACCAATTTGGTGGTGAGCAGCCGCCAGCGGGGGGTTCGTGTGCTGGTGGATACGGAAAACTACCGGCAGAAACGCCAGGCGTCTTTGGAGCGTCTTGCGCTGAAGCTGGCCGCCAAAGTCAAAGCGACAGGCCGCCCGGTCAAGCTGGAGCCTATGACGCCGTATGAACGGCGCATACTGCATGCGACCCTGCAGGACAGCCCGCATGTGGTCACCAACAGCGAAGGCAACGAGCCCAACAGGCGTGTGATCATATCATCCAAGTAGCCCTGGCATCGTTTGAATCGAAAGCCTATATTCGAAAACAGTAACAGCCCGTCGTGATCACGACGGGCTGTTTGTTTATGGGTGTGATGAACAAAGCGCGTGCAAAAATCCGTTTGGGGTTTTGTTTGCGGCACACGCTGTTCAGGCGTTTAGGAAGTATTTCATGAGTGCGGGGCCGGAATCGAAGTAGATCCCGCTTTTCGCGGCAGAAGATTCGTCGTAAGAGGGCATTCCGCTGCTGTGCGGGTCGTTGCTTCGATACAGCATGAAAGGCACAGGATCGCTGGTATGCGTCCTCAGACGGAGCGGCGTCGGGTGATCCGGCAAGACGAGAATGCTATAGTCCTCGCCGGAAGCGTTTAGGCTTTGCAGCATGGGTGTGAGCATCTCGGCATCGATCTTTTCGATGCTGAGCACCTTGTTTTGCAGCTCGTTGCGGTGGCCGCTTTCGTCCGGCGCTTCCACATGGATATATACGAAATCAATGCCGTCTTGCAGGGCTGCGAGTGCTGCATTTGCCTTTGCGCGAAAGTCTGTATGGATGTTGCCCGTCGCGCCGGGCACGTCGATGCTCTGCATGTCGGCGCACAGCCCGATGCCCTTGATCAGATCCACAGCGGAAATGACAGCGCCGCTTAAGCCGTATTGCGCGCGGAAAGCGGGCAGCATCGGCTTTCTTCCTTCCCCCCAGAACCAAAGGGAGTTGGCCGGCTTTAGACCTTTTTGCATACGCAAAAGATTCACGGGATGCTCTTTAAGCAGCTCATAAGAACGCTTTTGCAGATCGTAGAACAGCTCGGCATGCGTTCCTTGGGGCAGATAGCTGCGAATAGGCTGCATGAGTATGTCATGCGGCGGCGTGAGCTGACTGCCGGCTTCTGCATCATGCAAGATCAGGCAATGGCGGTAGCTGATGCCGCCATATATTTTCAAGCTTTCGGTTGCGAAATGCGCATTGACGAATTCGATGAGCTCAACGCCCTCCGGCGTGGTGATTTCGTCGGCGCTATGGTCCAATATGACGGCATCGTCGTAACGGCCGTCCGGCACGTCCAGTGTCACCAGATTGCAGCGGTAAGCGACATCCGTGCAAGCCATGTTGATGCCCATGCTCACAGCTTCCAGCGGTGAACGCCCGGAATAATATTTTTGCGGGTCGTATCCCAGTACGGATAGGTTGGCTGTGTCGCTGCCGGGAGGCATTCCGTCGGGTATGGTCTTGACCAGCCCGACCATGCTAAGAGGCGCCAGCTTGTCAAAAGCTTTGGTCACCGCCGCTTGCAGGGGCGTTTTCCCGTTCAGTTCGGCAATAGGCTCATCCGACATGCCGTCACCCAATAAAACGATATACTTCATGCAAATATCCTTCAAAATAATCATAATAGTGCGGCCCAGGCAAACCTTGACCGCACTCATTATACTCCAATTGGATCGATTGGTTCAAGACTTTCGTGTGTTTAGCTGAACAAAACATCCTCATAAAGCTCAATCTCGGCTTCCTCAACCCACTGCGCCACCTTTTCTTCCCATAGCGCTGCGGATTTTTCGGACGCAAGCTGCGTGCGGATCTGTTCTTCGAACTCACCAAGGGGCACGACTTCCTTTTGGGGCAGTATCTCGTTGAGCATGATGATATGGTAGCCGTATGTCGTCTGCACCAAACCGGTATGGTCGCCCACCTTTTTCAATGCCAGCGCCGCTGCTTTAAAGGGCTCGACCTGGTTTGAGTCGGCAGTCACCACATAGCCGCCGCGCTCCAGATAATTGAGCTGGCCGGCATCCGCGCCGTATGTTTTGATCAGCTCTTCGAAATCTTCGCCGGCTTCGACTTTGGCCAGCGCTTCTTCAGCCTTGGGCTTGATGCGTGTATACGCCTCTTCGAGTATCTGCTCAAGCTCTTCACCTGCATAGAGCGAATAGGCTTCGTTATATTTGTCCTTGTCTTCCTGCTCCATCTCGATGAGTATATGCGTGACCAAGACAGCGCGTGTGTCGGGGTAATAGAGGATCATCGCGCCGTCTGCGTCGTAATCGTTTGCAAAGGAAGGCGTGGCGCTAAGCCCCGCTGCTTCCACAGCCGCATCGCGCGCTTGCTTGGCTTCTTCGTTCTCCTCTGCAGTGGAATCGAAATCATAAGAGAGCTGCTGGGCGAGCAAGAGTTTGTCGTAATAGGATTGTATCTCTTCATCAGAAATCTCTATGCTGTCCTGTATGGATTGCTGCAGGGCAGTTTTAGCCGCATTGTCCAGATAATCCTGCTGCATGCTCTCAGGCGTACGGCCTTCCTGGGCGAGATAATCGATGAAATCCTGTTTGCCTGCCGCTTCGGCGTCGAAATCCGGGTCGATCTCAAGCAGCTCCGCATATCTGCCGGCGTAGCTGTCGTAATTGGACTGTATGATGCTCTCGTATGTCTCCATGGCGGAATTCTGATCCTCTTCGCTGAGCGCATCGAATCCCAACTCCTTGGCTTTTTGGAGTATGATGATGCTCTGCACAAAATTATCGAATGTTTCCTGCTTTAGATTCCTCACCGTGTACTGTACAGCGGGATCGTCTGAAGACAGATCGCCGTATTGCGAAGCATAATAGTTCTTATAGATTTCCCACAAGCCGGAAAATTCTATTTTTCTGATTTCCTGCCCGTTGACAACGGCTAAAACGCGGTCATTGTCGCGTTGGGTATTTTTTGTTGCCAGCGCACAGCCGCTCAGCAGGGAGGCAAGCATGACAACAGCTAAACATACGGCAAAAAGCCGGTTGTATTTCATTCGTACATCTTCCTTTCAAATCATCACAGGCGTCTGCGGGTTTGGCATGGCGCCTTGAAAAACTGCCACTCCATTATACCCAAATATGTTATTCTTTGCAATCACTTAATTTTTCTAGAAACGCGATGACGACATCCAGCATATCGCTTGCCGGTTTGTTCTGTCGGATCTGTATGACGGTATTCATCGCGCCGTTGAAAGCAGCGCCGGGCTCGCTTTGTATCAGCGATAACAGCTTTTCGATGTTGAAATTCAGATGATCCACAAACCGCATCTGTATCTTCTTGTCCTGTATGGACAGGTTGCTGATGCCGCAATGCGAGGCGTAGGCCTTGGCGAGCGCTATGAGCAGCAGGTTTTGCACACAGTCGGGCGGCGGCGCGAAACGGTCTTCCAATTCTTCCCACACATCGGACAAATCACTTTTTGTCTGTATGGCGGCGATGCGGCGGTAGGCGTCGATGCGCACGGCTTCGTCTGAGATATAGTCTGAAGGGATGTGTGCGTCTATGCGCGCGTCTATGAGGGTGTCCACCGAAGGCGTTGCTTCGTGGCCGTCAATCGCGCGCACCGCCTCCTCCATCATGCGGCAGTATAGCTCATAGCCCACTTCGCTCATGTGGCCGTGCTGCTCGGGGCCTAAGATGTTGCCCGCGCCGCGTATTTCGAGATCGCGCATGGCGATTTTGAAGCCCGAACCGAATTCGGTAAAGTCGCGTATGCTGCTCAGCCGCTTTTGGGCAACTTCGGATATGGATTTTTCGGGATGGAACATAAAATACGCATACGCAAGGCGATCCCCCCGCCCTACGCGCCCGCGCAGCTGGTAGAGCTGTGAGAGTCCGAACCGGTCTGCGTCGTGCACGATGAGCGTGTTCACATTCGCAATGTCGATACCCGATTCGATGATGGTGCTGCACAGCAGCACGTCGTGCTCACCCTCATAGAAACGGAGCATGGCGTCCTCCAGCTGTGCTTCACCCATCTGACCGTGCGCAATGACGATATCCGCCTGCGGTACAATTTGCTGCAGGCGTGCCTTGAACTCCTCTATGCTGCGCACGCGGTTGTAGACATAATAGACCTGCCCGCCCCGGTTGATCTCCCGCGTGATCGCGTCGTGCACCACGTCCTTTTCGTATTCCATGACATAGGTCTGCACAGGATAGCGCTGCTCGGGCGGCGTCTCGATGAGGCTCATGTCGCGTATGCCATTCAACGACATATGCAGCGTGCGCGGTATGGGTGTGGCGGACAGTGAAAGCACATCCACATTCTTTTTCATTTGCTTGATGGTTTCCTTGTGGCTCACGCCGAAGCGCTGCTCCTCATCCACGATTAAAAGCCCCAGATCCTTGAAGTGGATGTCTTTCGAGAGAAGCTTATGCGTGCCCACTACGATGTCCAGTTCACCGGCCTTTAATGCGCCGAGCGTTTGCTTTAAGGCCTGCGGTTTTGTAAAGCGTGTCAACAGCGCGAAGCGAATCGGGAAACCTTCAAAGCGCTGTGCAATGGTGTGGTAATGCTGCTGCGCGAGAATGGTGGTGGGCGCGAGAAAACAGACCTGCTTGGAATCCATCACAGCTTTGAACGCAGCCCTAAGCGCCACCTCTGTTTTGCCGTAGCCCACGTCGCCGCAGAGCAGCCGGTCCATAACCCGGGTGGATTCCATATCCCGCTTGATTTCATCGATGCAGACGAGCTGATCCGGCGTTTCCTCGTAGGGGAAGCTTTCTTCAAACTGGCGCTGAAAAGGGGTATCCGGACTGAATGCAAAGCCTGTTTGCGTGTGGCGCTGTGCGTAGAGCGCCGAAAGGTCGAAAGCCAGCTCTTTTAAGGAGCGGCTCACCCGTTCCTTGGTGCGCAGCCAGTCCTTGCCGCCCAGGCGGTTGAGCCGCGGTACGCTTTCCTGTGCGCCTATGTATTTCTGCACACGGTGCATCTGATCAAACGGCACTTTCAACAGATCGCCGGCGGCGTATTCGACCACCATATAGTCGTGCCAGGTATCGTCGATTTCCACCTTTTGAACGCCTGCGTAGCGTCCGACGCCGTATTGGTCGTGCACCACCACATCGCCGGGCTCCAACTCGACGAAGGGGCTGATCTTGGAGCGGCTCATACGGCCTGAAGCTGTTTTGCGCGCGACGGCCAATGCGTCCTCCCCGATGAACGCCAGCGCATCGTTTGGACTGTAAAAACCGTTTCTCAGACGGCTTTGGAGCACACAGGCGGGTGCATCACCGATGGTCTCCAAAAAGGGTATATCGGCGCCCAGCTCGAAGAGCTCTTTGGAAATACGCGCCGCTTTTTCAGAATCAGGCGCACAGATGACCGTGCGCATACGGGCGTTTTCGCGCGCGTAATGCTGCACATCGTCGGCTAATGCCCTGAAGTTGCCGCGGTAATGAGGTGTGTGCTGTGTGCTGAAGGAAAACGTCTGCCGGGTGCGTATGGACGGGTTCGCCTTGAGCGACTGAAGCAGCACGAGCGGGCCTGCCATCGTTTGCGCAAGCTCCTCGTATGCATATAGAAGATGCCGCTGCTGCGACAGGGCCGTGCCGTTTGCAAGCTGTATCTTCAGGCTGTCTAAAAACTCCTGCCGAAGCGTTTCGGAGCGGTTTTTGATGTTTTGCGGCTCGTCGAACAACACCACGGGTTCCTGCATATACTCGGCCAGGCTGTATTTCTTGCCATAACAGATATTGACAAATTGCTCCGCGTTTTCAAAAAAACCGGTGCGTCTGATGGCGTTGAGATCATAATGGGTGTGGCTTAGGGCTTCCATCAGTCTTTTCAGGCCGTTTTTCTGCAGAGGCGCTTCGGTGGCCGGCGGAATGAAAGCGCGCTGCAACGGGCCGGTGGAGCGTTGTGTGTCCATGTCGAAACTGCGCAGGGAGTCGATCTCGTCGCCCCAGTATTCGATGCGCAATGGCTGCACACCATGCGCGCAAACGTCCAGTATGCCGCCGCGCACGCTGAACTGGCCTTCCGATTCCGTGATGGGGAAGCGCGCATAGCCGGCGCGTATGAGGGAAGCGATCAGCTCCTGCATGGAAAGCTTGCTGCCCGGGTGCAGGTCGATACAGGCCTGGCGGAATACGCCGGGCGGAACCAGAGGGGGCAGCAGTGCCGCGACGGATGTGACCACCGCCCGGCATTGGCCGATGCGGCACAGAGCCGCCGCGCGCGCGGCGGTGTAATCGCCGCTCTTGACGCTGTCGCCATGCACGCGCAAATCACGGGAAGGGAAATAGAGCGTATCTACGCCATAGGCACGCAGAGCTTGTGCTGTGTCCAGCGCTTTTTGGTCGGACACGGTGACATAGAGTGTAGGCTGCTCATAGCGCTGTGTGATTTTTGCAGCCAGATACGCCTTATAGGCGTCTACCACGCCATAAGCTAAATAGACGCCTTTTTGCTGCAGGGCTTGCAGCAGCTCTTCGCAGCGTGTGCCATGTGTGAATGACAACAATTGTGATGACAAACCGACACCGTCCTTTGGTCTAGAAACTTTCAAGCATACACAAACAACACCGTTTTAAGGGAAACCCATAAAACAGCGTGCTTTCAATATAGGCGAAAAAAGGGTCAAGCCTGTGAGCCATTCATTGCAAAAACTGGCGGATCTGCATATACACATCCCCGCTGCCCAGCGCAAGCACGATATCCCCCGCGGATGCATACTGCTTTAAATAATCGCGTATTTCAGCAAATGTGGGGATATACATCGTATCCTTACAGCTCTTCTTGATGCCTTTTGCGAGATCGGTCGCATGAATAAGGCCGGTATCCGTTTCACGGCCCGGATAGATGTCCGGTATGATGACGGTGTCGGCATCTTCAAAGGCCAGCGCGTATTTGTCGAACAGCGTGATGGCGCGTGAATAGGAGTTGCACTGAAAGATCACCCACAGCTTTTGGTGCGGAACCTTCGAAGCCGCATTCAAACAGGCCATGATCTCGCTGGGGTGGTGCGCGTAGTCATGATACAGCTGCACGCCGCCCATATCTCCGTAGTATTCAAAACGCCTTTTTGCAAGCCGGTATTGTGCGAGTGCGTCTACGATGACGGCGTCGCTCACGCCAAAGTGGCGTGCCACGGCAATCGCACCCAGCGCGTTTTGCACGTTGTGCTTGCCCACCACGTCCAGCTTGGCGTTGAAAAGGAAATCGCCCTTATACAGACAATCGAAGGAGGGTTTGCCCTGTGTGTCGTAGCGGATGTTGGCGGCCACATAGTCGCCGTCGCCCGAAAGGCCGTAGGAGACCGTTTTGCAGGCGCATTCCATCATCAGACGGCTGACCAGCGGGTCGTCTGAGCATCCGAACAACAGCCCCGTGGGCGGGAGCTTTTGCACAAAACGGTGAAACACATCGCATATCTCCTTGAGATCCTTGAAATAATCCAAATGGTCGTCGTCGATGTTGTTGACCAATATGGCGGTGGGCGCAAGCTGCAAAAAGCTCTCTACATATTCGCAGGCCTCTGTGAGAAAAATATCGCTTTTGCCCACGCTGACACCCGCATCCAGAAAGGCGGTTTCCCCGCCTATGTGAATGGTCGAGTCCATCTGCCCGAGCTGCATGATGAGCGCCAGCATGGAGGTGATGGTGGTTTTGCCGTGGCAGCCGGCGATGCCGATCACCACGGGAAACTGGCTGGAGAGCTGGCCCAAAAGCCGGGCGCGATCCATCTGAGGGATGCCGTGTTTGGCTGCATAGGCGCGCTCCGGGTTATCCGGCTTGATGGCGGCCGAGTAGACCACCAAATCCACGTTTTGCAGATGCGCCGGATCGTGCCCTATGTATACGTCGATCCCGTTGTTGCGCACGAAACGTGTGAAATTCGACTCATTGCGATCGGAGCCGCTCACCTGATAGCCGCGCTGGTGCAATATATGCGCAAGTCCGCTCATACTGCATCCGCCTATACCTATGAAGAAGATATGCTTCCCTTTATAATCATCGATATGAACCATAGACAACCGCCTTGTTTAAACTTAGTAAAAACCGGCCTTTCATAAAAGTGACCAGCCGGTTTTGACTGACTATACCTATACATTATACTCTCAACAGGGCATAATTATCAACTAGATACGTGGTTTTTCACAAAACGTTTCAATTTGCGGCGTAATCAGGTAAAATAAGTATGGTTGCGCATTGAAGGGCGCGTGAGGGGGGTCTTGGTGATGTGTGGGTCGAGTCGCTTCTTTGGGGGGGGAACCCGCCGGTTTAAATAAATGAGATAAAGAAGGTGGCGCATGGAAAAGATTAAACGAAACGAGCGTGTGAGCGCGATCATCGCGGTGCTGTGCCAGTCGCCCAACCGAACGTATACGCTCTCCGATTTTCAGGCGATGTTTGGGTCTGCGAAATCGTCCTTGAGCGAAGACATCGCCATCGCGAAGCAGATATTGAAGAAATATGACTTGGGGGAAATCCATGTCAGCACGGGGGCTGCCGGGGGCGTGCGCTTTGTGCCTGTCGAATCCAGAGAAAAGTCCGCCGAATTTCTGCAGATGATCTGTGAGAAGTTTTCAGACAGATCGCGTGTGCTGCCCGGCGGGTATATCTATACGGTGGACGTGCTGTCCACACCGGGCTACATCGAGCACATGGGTGAGATTCTGGCCTCGAGATTCCTGGGGTGCGGCGCTGATTTTGTGATCACGGTGGAAACCAAGGGTATCATCGCGGCGCTGATGACGGCGCGGGCGTTGAATTTGCCGCTGGTGATCCTCAGACGGGATCATAAGCTCACGGAGGGCCCTGTGGTGACCATCAACTACATCTCAGGTACCAGCAACCGTATGCAGACCATGTCGATTTCCACGCGGGCGATCAAAAGACAGCAGAAGGCGCTGATCATAGACGACTTCATGAAGGGCGGCGGAACCGCCAAAGCCATTTGCAGCATATTGAGCGAGTTTGACGCGCAGGCTGTGGGCATAGGCGTGCTCATCGCCACCACGGAGCCAAAGTTTAAGGCGGTGGATGCGTATGTGTCGCTGCTGGAACTCAGCGGCATTGACGCACAGGGTGATATACGCATACAGCCCAGCGCATGGCTTTATGAAGACGAAAGAACATGTTGATGCCTGAAAAGAGTGGCGCAGCGTTGGCGCGCAAAGGCGTTTTGGCATATACTAGGATAGCCTGAGCTTGGCGGAAGAATGACGATTATGAGTGAATATAAAAGGAGCAAGTCGAAAATGGTGAATGCTTTGATATTGGCGGCGGGGGAGGGCACCCGCATGAAATCGAAACGCCCGAAGGTGCTGCACACATTATACGGCAAGGCTTTGATCGAGTGGAGCCTTGACAGCGTGGCGCAGCTCTGCGGCAAGCCGATGGTGGTCGTTGGCCACGGTGCGGATGCAGTCAAACGATATCTGGGCGATCGTGCGCACTATGTGCTGCAAAGCGAAAGGAAGGGCACAGGGCATGCCGTGATGATGGCAAAGGAATATCTGCAAGCCTGCGGCGGCTATGTGGTGGTGCTTGCGGGCGATGTACCGTTGATCCGAAAAGAAACCATCGCCGCCTTGATTGAAAGCGCAAAAGGAAGCGCTGCGAGTATACTCACAGTGATGATGCAGGATCCGGCAGGCTACGGCAGGATTCTGCGGGATGAATCCGGAGCTGTTTGCGGTATCATAGAGGAGAAGGACGCGAACGAAGCAGAAAAAAAGATTTGTGAGATCAATTCGGGGATCTATTGCCTGAAGACCGAAGCGCTTCTGTGGGCGCTGGACCGATTGGAAAACAGTAACGCGCAGGGCGAATATTACTTGACCGATTGCATCGGGCTGCTTTCAGCCGATGCAAGGAAAGTGCATACATACACGGTGCAGCACGCCGAAGAGGCTATGGGGGTGAACGACCGGTTCCAACTGGCACTTGCCGGCGAAGTGCTGCGCAGGCGCATCAACCGAAGGCATTGTGAAAACGGCGTGGGCATACAGGATGTGAACACGGCCTACATCGACGACGGCGTGACCATAGGAGCCGACACGCTGATACAACCCAATGTGACCATCAAGGGCGATACAAAGATCGGCTGCGACTGTGTGATCGGCACGGGCAGCGTGATTGAGGACTGCATCATCGGCGACGGCGTGGCCATCCGCAGTTCCGAGCTGGAGCAGAGCGTGGTAGGCGACGGCGTGAAGATCGGGCCGTTTGCGCATCTTCGCCCAAACAGCGATATCGGCGCGCATTGCAAGCTGGGAAATTTTGTTGAGATCAAGAACAGCCGCTTAGGCGAAGACAGCAAGGTGTCTCATTTGACCTATGTGGGGGACAGCGACGTGGGCCGCGGTGTGAACATCGGGTGCGGCGTGGTGTTTGTCAATTATGACGGCTGCCAAAAGGCGCGCTCCGTGGTGAAGGACAACGCGTTTATCGGATGCAACACCAATCTCGTATCGCCGGTGACGGTGGGTGAAGGCGCGTACATTGCCGCCGGGTCCACCATCACAGAGGATGTGCCAAATGCAGCACTCGCCATCGCCCGTGCGCGGCAGATCAACAAACCGGGCTGGAAAAAGGTAAAGGATTGACATGCTTTTTAAACGTGATACATACTTAATCATAGGCTTGGGAAACCCGGGGCCGCAATATGCCCGCACGCGTCATAATGTGGGTTTTATGACGATCGACAGGATTTGCGGGCACCTGGGTATCACACTGAACAAGAGCGGGTTTAAGGCGCGTTATGCCAAAACGACGTATGCCGGGAAAAAGCTGATCGTCGCCCAACCGCAGACCTATATGAATTTAAGCGGGGAATGCGCAGCGTTGTTTGCGCGCTATTACAAGCTGTCTGTGGAGAGGATGCTCTTCATCTACGATGATGTCGATCTGCCGCCCGGCGCGCTGCGCATCCGTAAAAAAGGCAGCGCCGGTACGCATAACGGCATGAAATCGGTGATCGGTGCGCTGGGTTCGGGTGAAGCGCCGCGCATACGCATAGGCATAGGCAGTCCGGGGCATGTGCCCATCGTGGACTATGTGCTGGGAAAGTTCTCCAAAGAAGAAGAGAGCAGCGTGCAGCAAGCACTCATGCGTGCAGCTAAAGCCGCGCTCTGCTTTGTGGAGCAGGGTATGGAGGAAGCGATGCAGCGCTATAACGGGGGCGCGGAATAATAAAGGAGAGCCTTCTGTGCGGCACTAAAAAAGAGCTTGTTTTCAAGCTCTTTTTTCTTTATGCATCATTCATCGACTTCCATGATGATAGGGAGTATCATGGGGCTGCGTTTGGTGAGATCATAGAAATAGCTTCTCAGCTTGTTGCGCAGCATGTTTTTAAGGCCCTGGTATTCCTTCCGCCTGCCATGCTCCAGCACGATTTTCTCGGCAAGACGCTTGGCGCCGTCCATCATGTCCTCCGATTCGCGCACATATACAAAACCGCGCGAAATGATGTCCGGGCCGTCTACGATCTGCCCCGTATAGGTGTCCAGTGCGATTACCAGCACGATCAAACCGTCTTCGGAGAGCAGCTTGCGGTCGCGCAGCACGACGTTGCCCACGTCGCCCACGCCGGAGCCGTCGATGAGCACGCTGCCCGCACTGACCGTTTCAACGACCTTGGCGGAGCGTGTGTTGATTTCAAGCACATTTCCGATCTCCAATTCGAATATGTGATCCTTGGGGATGCCCATGTCCTGAGCCAGCATGCCGTGCCGCTTGAGATGCCTGTATTCGCCGTGAACCGGAATGAAAAACTTAGGCTTGATCAGTGAAAGCATGAGCTTGAGTTCCTCCTGGCAAGCGTGGCCGGACACATGCACATCCGCCATGGATTCATAGATCACATTTGCGCCGCGCTTGAACAGGCGGTTGATCACCGTATAGACGGATTTTTCATTACCCGGGATAGGCGATGCCGATATGATGACCAAATCACCCGGACCCACATCCACCTTCGCGTTGTTGCCGGACGCCATGCGCGCAAGGCCGCTGAGCTCTTCTCCTTGGCTGCCGGTGGTGAGTATGAGCACCTCGTCATCACGAAAGCGTTTGAGCATCTCCACTTCGATGATGCTCTTCTCATTGACGCGCAAAATCCCCAGCTCACGCACGATGTCCACCACATTGACCATGCTGCGTCCGACTAGGCAGATCTTCCTGCCGAAGCGCTCCGCCGCGTCGATGATCTGCTGCGTTCTGTATACGTTGGACGCGAAAGACGCGACGATGATACGTCCTTGCGCCTGTTCAAACAGTCTGCCGAATGTTTCGGAGACGCGCTGTTCGCTCATGGTATAGCCGGGCCGCTCGGCGTTCGTGCTGTCCGACAGGAGCGCGAGCACGCCTTTATGGCCGAGCTGGCCGAATTTTTGCAGATTGATGGGGTCGCCGTCCGCCGGCGTAAAATCGATCTTGAAATCGCCCGTATGCAGCAGCGTGCCGATGGGTGTGTGTATGGCCAGCGCCACGGCACCCGCGATGCTGTGGCTCATCTTCATGAACTCGATTCTGTAGGGGCCGAGCGTGATGAAGGAGTCCGGCGTGACGACATGAAAATCCTTAAAGGAGATGGGGTGCTCCTTCAGCTTGTTTTTTGCCAGCGCGACGGTAAGCTCTGTGCCATACACAGGCGCCTGCACCTGCTTGAGCAGATAAGGCAATGCGCCCAAATGATCCTCATGTCCGTGTGTGATGAGTATGCCAATCAGCTTATCCGCGTTTTCCAGGACATAGCTGAAATCGGGTATCACATAATCGATGCCGAACATCTCGTCGTCGGGGAACATCATCCCGCAATCGACGATAATCATCTCGTTGTTGTACTCAATAACGGTCATATTCTTGCCAATATGACCCAATCCTCCCAAGGGAATGATTTTAATTCCCTTCCTTTTTCTTGCCAAATTAATAAACCTCTCTTTCAATACATAAAAATCTCATTATCATTCAATCCAGCGTTTGCCGCAGGACATAATTTCATAGTCAAAGGGCGGCATCAGGAGAGATCCGCATCCTGCTTAATCTGCTTGATACGGTCCTGATAGAAAGCCGCAAGCTCCTGTGCATATTCCTCGCTCATGCCCTGTGTGACCAGCCGAATGCCATGGGTTTTGCTCTGGGGAAGCAATGCTGCCCAGCCCTGATCATGCGATATCTTGACCCCTTCCGGCATGTCCTTGTCCGCGTGTGCGTGCTCATAGAAGGAGCGCATGATTTTGCCGATATCCTTGCAGCTGCACTGTACAGGCTCGCTGGACATATGGATGTCCTGCATATCCTGCAACAGCATGCGCACGCCTGTGTTGCGCGCGCTCAGCATATTGAACAGGCAGGCGCACAGAAACAGCGGATCTGTGTGCAGCATACAGATCAGATCCTGTGACTGCATGTTGCACTCGGTTCCTTCGTAATAGGATTTCAGCCATAGATCTCCACAGGCTTTTTCCATCTTCACCTTGCCGCGCTTTTTGAGACGGTCATACAGCTCGTCCGGCATGCCCGCCGGCATCACCATGTCCTGCGCGGATAAATCCATTTGCAGCAGCATGGGCAGCATACGCACATGGGTTGGCTCCACCTGTGTCCCCGCTTCATCATAGAGGCACAGCACATCACCGTGCAGCCAGATACCCAGGCTGGATTCTGTTGCCCGCACTTTAAACGGTATATCCGCCTGTGTGCCGACCTGCCAAACCTTGCAGCCCATACGGCTGAACAGGTTGTGGGCGGCTTTGAGGATGTTGGGACACGACGAACCCAACACGATGCTCCGGCCCTCCGCCTTGCCCGCGATCAGGGCGGCCGTCTCGATGTAATGCGGTGTTAAGCTGCGGTTGTGCAGCGTTTTCCCCGGATGCTCGGCGAATTGGTAGGCGCGCCGGTCAAAAGCGTCTTCAATCTTTTTTTCAATGCGCCTTGAAGAACTCAGCGCGTGTTCGTCTAGAAATTCGATTTCATGCAGGGCGTTCTCCGGCTTATAACGAATATAGACGCCCTTCTGCGCTTTAAATGCACGTATGCCCAGCTTAAGCGCGGGCAGTATGGAATCTTCAAAGCGGTATAGGTTCGTGCCTATGGACAGTATGCCCGCACACAGCGCGTGATACAGCATAGCGGAACCTGTATCGCCGTCATGCGCGAGTGCGACGGCACCCGATGCCACTGCGCCCAACGCACAGCCTAAGACGCAGGCGAATTCGGCGGTCCAGTCCATGCCGAGCCTGCCGCTCATACGGCCGGCCGTGATCAGAATACGCTTTTTGTGCTCGCCCCAGATCACATTGTCGCGCAGCAGCGCACCGCCCTCTATAAGCTTTTGCGGCCAGACGCGCACACGCGGCATGAGTTGTGTTTGCTCACCGATGACGCTGTAGGCCCCTACGACGGCGCCTTCGTAAAGCTTGCTGCCCCGATCCGCTTCAGCGCCTTCGCAGAGCACAGCGCCGCGCAGCATGGCGCCCTGTGCCGCGATGCTCTGATCATGGAGCACACTGCGTTTGATATCGGCACCGCACAGCACTTTGGCATTGCGGCCGATCACGCTGTATTCACCGATTTCAGCGCCGGGCTCCAAGTGCGCGCCGTGGGCGATGTAACAGGGCGGTTGTATGGCGATCCCTTCTGTGCGCACACCCTGCTCGACATAGATGCCGTTTTGCAGGCTCACCTGCAGATCGACATCGCATTTGCCGTCTAATATGTCCCATTGACAGGAAAGGTATTGGTCGATCGAGCCGATGTCGCACCAGTACCCGCCGGCGACATACGCATAGAGCGGGCTTTTGTTTTCGAGCAGCGCGGGGAATACATCCTTTGCGAAATCCGTCTTGACATCCTGCTCGATCCAGTCTAAAACCTCCGGTTCGAGTATATAGATACCGGTGTTTGCGTAATCGCAAAACACTTCGCCCCAGCCCGGTTTTTCCAAAAACCGCTCAATACGGCCCTGCTGATCCGTCATGACCAGCCCATATTCAAGGGGTATATCCACCTGCTTGAGTACGATGGTGGCTATAGCGCCGCGCCTTTGATGGAAAGCCACGGCTTCGCTTAGATCGATATCCGTTATAGCGTCGCCGCTTAAAACGACGAAGCGCTCATCTAAAAATTCTTGCGCGTTCTTCACACTGCCCGCAGTCCCCAGCGGTATTTCTTCGATATAATGGCGCATGGCTACGCCAAACTCTTCGCCATCCTTAAAATGGTCCATGATGACATCCGGCAGGTATTGAAGTGTGGTGGCAATATGATAGATGCCGTGTTTTTTCAATAGATCCACACTATATTCCATAACCGGCCTGTTGAGCATAGGAACCATGGGCTTAGGCACAGAACAAGTGAGCGGCCTGAGGCGCTGCCCTTCACCGCCGGCCATAATAACAGCTTTCACGAAACAAATCACTCCTTCATGTTAGCAATGGTATTATTTTGCCAACATTCAGGGATAAATATGCCGTAAATGCTATAAAATATATTTTCGCAAGTTGCGGTCTTCGTGTTCGCCCAAATGCTCTACCACATATTTTGCGTCCACGGTGATGTCCACCTGCGGATGGTTGCCGCCCGCGTTGAAGGAAATATCCTCCAGCAGGCTCTCCATGATGGTGTGCAAACGCCGCGCACCCAGATTCTCATTCAGCTCGTTGGCGGCGAATGCGTATTCCGCGATCATATCCAGCGCGCTGTCGTCAAACGTGATGTGTACGTTATCCGCCGCCAGCAGCAGTTGGTACTGCTTGATGATGGCGTTTTGCGGCTGGGTGAGTATACGGCGCAGATCATCCTTCGACAGGCTGGACAACTCCACGCGTATGGGGAAGCGCCCCTGCAATTCTGGAATCAAATCGGAAACCTTGGCCACATGGAAAGCGCCTGCTGCGATGAAGAGCATATAGTCTGTCTTGATAGGACCGTATTTGGTCATCACCGTGCTGCCTTCAATGATGGGCAGAATGTCGCGCTGCACGCCTTCGCGGGAGATGTCCGGCCCGCTGCCGGCCATGTTCTTGCCTGCAATTTTGTCGATTTCGTCGATGAATATGATGCCCTCCTGCTCCGCTTTATGGACGGCTTCACGCGTCACCTCGTCCATATCGATGAGCTTGTTGGCTTCCTCCTGCTCGAACACCTTGCGCGCTTCCTTCACGGGCATGTTGCGCAGCTTGGTGCGCTTGGGCGCCATGGGGCCCAGTATTTCGCTGATGTTGATCTCGATGCCCATGCTGGCAAACATATCCGGCATGGAGCCGCCGGTATCCTCCACCTCTGCTTCCAGCATCGTCTCCTCGAGCTTGCCGGCGCGTAAGTCGTTTAGAATCTGGGTGCGTTTTGTCTGTGTGAGCTGGTTCTGTTCCGGCGTAGGCTCGGACGGTTTCTGCGCGCCGCCAAACAAAGCCTGCAGCGGATTGCCGCTCGTCTGTTTGGGCTGCTCCTTGCCGCTCAAAATGTCTGCGATACGGTTTTCTGCGAGCGTTTGCGCCGTCATCTTCACATCTTCGTATTTCTTTTCGCGCACCATACGGATGGAAGTTTCCACAAGATCGCGCACCATGGAATCCACATCGCGCCCCACATAGCCCACTTCCGTAAACTTGGTCGCTTCGACCTTCACAAACGGCGCGTCGATGAGTTTGGCGATGCGGCGCGCGATCTCCGTCTTGCCCACACCGGTAGGGCCCATCATGATGATGTTCTTGGGCGTGATCTCCTCGCGCATGGCTTCGTCAAGCTGATTGCGGCGGTAACGGTTACGCAGCGCGACTGCGACGGCGCGCTTTGCTTTATCCTGGCCGACGATATATTTTTCAAGCTGTTCAACGATTTCCTTTGGCGTACGTTGCATGGCTGTTCTCCTTATACTTCTTCACAAATGATTTGGTCGTTGGTGTATACACAGATGCCTGATGCGACCAACAGCGATTCTTCGGCGATCTGCTTTGCGCTAAGGTCCGTATTCGAAAGCAGCGCACGTGCCGCGGCCAGGGCATACATGCCGCCCGAGCCGATGGCTGCGATGCCGTCGTCCGGCGCGATGACTTCGCCTGTACCCGAGATGATGAGCAGATTTTCCTTATCCGCCGTGATGAGCATGGCCTGCAGCTGCCGCAGCACCTTATCGCTGCGCCATTCCTGTGCAAGCTCAACGGCGGAACGCTCCAAACTGCCGCCGTATTGCTTCAGCTTTTCCTCGAATTTGTCGCACAGTGTGAACGCGTCCGCCACGGAACCCGCGAACCCCACCACGACTTTATCGTCATACAGCCTGCGCACCTTTTTCGCAGACCCTTTCATAATCGTCTTTTCTCCCAGCGTTACCTGGCCGTCTCCGGCGATGGCGCAGCGGCCGTCCTTCATCACGCCGATGATCGTCGTACCTTCAAACATGCACATTCGTCCTTTCTTTAATGCATCTGTTCTGCAATCTGTCTTATTTCGTCCAGTGCGCGCTGCGCGATGAGCCGGTAGCGCTGCTGCTTGCTGCGCACGCGTTCATGCAGCGGATCGATGATGCCAAAGTTGATATTCATGGGCTGAAAATCAGCGCCGTTATAAGCGGCGATGTGCCGCATGAGTGCGCCTGTGGCTGTGCGCGACGAGAAGACGGGCGGTGTGTCGCCGCGCAAGTGTGCCGCCATGGCGATGCCCGCCACCAGCCCGCTGGCGGCAGATTCCACATACCCTTCCACGCCGGTGATCTGGCCTGCAAAGAAGAGGTTCGGATGGGTTCTAAGCTGGCCGTATTCGTTTAGATGGTTCGGGGAATTGATGAACGTATTGCGGTGCATCACGCCGTAGCGCAAGAACTCCGCGTGCTCAAGCCCCGGGATCATGGAAAAGACCCGCTGCTGCTCCCCAAACCGCAAATTCGTCTGGAATCCGACCAGATTATACACGCTGCCCGATGCATTGTCCTGACGCAATTGCACCACGGCAAACGGGCGGGTCTGTGTGTTTGGGTCGTTCAAACCGATGGGCTTCATCATGCCGAACGCCATGGACAGATACCCGCGCTTGGCCAAAGCCTCGATGGGCATACACCCTTCAAACAGCTTGAAGTCCTCGTGTGCGCGTAAGGGTACGGTCTCGGCTGTGAGCAGCGCCTCATAGAAAGCGCGGTATTCGTCTTCGTTGAGCGGACAGTTGATATAATCCGCATCGCCTTTGTTGTAGCGCGACATGCGGTATACCTTATCGTAATCCAACGAATCAGCCGCCACCAGCGGTGCCGATGCGTCGTAAAAATACAGCTGCTTTTCCCCGAGCAGACGTGTGATATCCTGCGCCAAAGCGTCGCCGGTGAGCGGCCCGGTCGCGAGTATGGCCGGCTCGTCTGAGGGGATATGCGCAACGGTTGCACAGACCGTCTCGATCGTTGCGACGCCGTGTATGTGCGCTGTCACGTCGGAGGAAAACGCCTCGCGGCTCACCGCCAACGCGCCTCCGGCGGGGACACGGTTGCGGTGGGCGCAAGTGATGATCAGAGAATCGAGCAGCCGCAGCTCCTCCTTGAGCAGGCCTGAGGAGCTTTCCACCCGGTCGGCCTTGAGGGAGTTGCTGCACACCAGCTCGGCAAAATGATCGCTCTTATGTGCAGGCGAACGCTCTTGCGGCTTCATATCGATGAGCCGTACGGGTATGTTGCGTTTTGCAAGCTGCCAGGCAGCTTCGCACCCGGCCAGCCCTGCGCCGATCACATTAACTTTTTTCGACATACTTGCACTCTTTATTAGAACACGCTTTCGTCTTTTCTTTCTTTATCTGCTTCTGCACGAGAAACGCGCCGCATTCCGGGCATTTTTCGGGCAAAGGCAGATCCCAGGACACAAAATCGCATTCCGGATATTTTTCACAGCCATAGAAAATACGGCCGCCTTTTTTGGACTTGCGCTTGATCACGCTCGCGCCGCACTTGGGGCAGGGCGTGTTGATCTTGTGGACAATCGCCTTGGTGTTTTTGCATTCAGGATAATTCGGGCATGCCAAAAACCGCCCGAACCGTCCTTCCTTATAGACCATCATGGCGTTGCATTTCTCGCAAGCGATGTCGGACACCTCATCCGGGATCTTGATATGCTCGATCTGCTCGGCTGCGGTGTTTACGTTTTGAATGAAGGGCGCGTAGAACTCCTCTATCACGCTGGTCCAGTTCTTTTTTCCTTCCTGGATCTCGTCTAGATCCTCCTCCATGGTTGCGGTAAAGCCGATGTCCACGATGTCTTTGAAGTTATCCTTCATGAGCTGGGTCACGATGATCCCCAGCTCGGTGGGGTAGAGCACCTTGCTCTTGCGCTGTACATATCCCCGGTCGATGATGGTGGAGATGATGGGGGCGTATGTGCTGGGGCGCCCGATACCCTTTTCCTCCAACGTGCGGGTGAGCATGGTCTCCGTATAACGCGGGGGCGGCTGTGTGAATTTTTGCTGTGTGTCCAGCTTGTTGAGCGTACAGACCTGCCCCGCCTCCAGCTCGGGCAGATAAGTGCTCTTTTTATTGTCCTCCTCGTTGTCCGTCGATTCCATGTAGACCTTTGTATAACCTGCGAACTTCAGCTTCTGACCGCTGGCTTTGAAGGTATATTCGCTGGCCGTGATGTTGGCATTGACCGTCATATACACGGCTTTGCTCATCTGGCTTGCCAGAAAGCGGTTGAATATGAGCTGATAAAGCCTGAATTGATCGCGCTGCAAGGATTCCTTTACGCTGTCCGGCGTGTAGTTCATGTAGGTGGGTCTGATCGCTTCGTGCGCATCCTGCGCGTTTTTACGGCCCCTGTAAAAATTAGGCTTTGGTGGATAGTATTCCTTGCCATATGTGTGGATGATAAAATCTTTGGCAGCCGCTTGCGCTTCGGCCGAGATGCGCACGGAGTCCGTGCGGATATAGGTGACCAGACCGACGGCGCCCGCGCCTTTTATATCCACTCCTTCGTAGAGCTGCTGCGCGATGAGCATGGTCTTTTTAGTGGTGAAGCCCAGCTTGCGCCCCGCTTCCTGCAGCATCACGCTGGTGGTAAACGGCGGCGGCGCGTGCCTGAATTTATCGGCATATTTGACATCCTGTACCGTGTACTGCGCGTCTTTGAGCGCTTCGACCACAGCTTGGGTCTGATCTTCGCTGCCCAGCTCCATCTTTTTACCGTTTTTGCCGTGAAAGCGTGCGTCGAAATCCTTTTTGCTCTTCGGGTCGTGCAGGTTGACATTTAAGAGCCAGTATTCCTTGGGTATGAATTCGTTGATCTCCTGCTCACGGTCACAGATGATGCGGGTGGCCACGGACTGCACACGCCCGGCGCTCAGCCCTTTGCGCACTTTCGTCCATAGGATGGGGCTCAGCTTATAGCCGACCAGCCTGTCCAGAATACGGCGCGCCTGCTGTGCGTCCACGAGGTTGCGGTCGATGCTGCGCGGCTGGTGGATCGCTTTTTTGATGGCGTCCTTGGTGATCTCGTTGAAGGTGATACGCTGTGTTTTTTCCTCCATATTGAGCACGTTGGCGATGTGCCAGCTGATCGCTTCGCCTTCGCGGTCCGGGTCGGTTGCTAAAAAGATCTTATCCGCGGCTTTGGCGTCTTTCTTGATCTTATCCAGTATGCTGCCCCTGCCGCGTATGGTGATATATTTCGGTTCAAATCCGTGATCCACATCGACGCCGAGCTGGCTTTTGGGAAGATCGCGGATATGTCCGTTGGACGCGATGACCTTATACCCTTTCCCTAATACTTTTCCGATTGTTTTTGCTTTGGCAGGCGATTCCACTACCACCAAATTGTTTGCCATTCAGTTTACCTCCGATAACTCTATCTATGCATGATACCAAATATATTGCCTGCGCTCCGTATGATTAAACCCTTCAGCTCCATATGTGAAAGCAGCGGGCTCAATGTTTGCGCATCCATATTGGTATGTATGATCAACTCTTCGTATGTATATTCTCCTTTTTCAAGAATAGAATAGACCAATTTTTCGCCGTCGTTCAATTCAAAGGGCGCAGAGTCTACAGCCGAATCAGGCTGTTGTATATCCTCCCAGCCGTATTCCCCGAGAATATCACAAAGCTGTGTGTATAAAAAGGCGCCCTCCTTGAGCAGCTGGTTCGTGCCCTCGTAATAGCGGCTTAGAATGCTGCCCGGCACGCTGAACACATCCCGGCCCTGCTCAAGCGCGTGGCGCACGGTGATCATGGCGCCGCTTTTTTGGGGCGCCTGCACGACCACCACCGCACGCGACATGCCGCTGATGATGCGGTTGCGCACTGGAAAATGCGCACGCGCAACGCCTGTTTTAGGCGGATATTCCGAAACGATCGCGCCGTTTTGGTCGAGTATGCGCGCGTAAAGCTCTTGGTTATAGCGCGGATAGATGACATCCACGCCGCAACCGAACACCGCGACGGTGGGGGTTTTGCCCTTCAGCGCGCCGTTGTGTGCGCAGGAATCGATCCCTTCCGCCATGCCCGAGACGACACAAATGCCGGCATCGGACAGCTCTTGTCCGATTTTCACGGCGGTATCCTCGCCCACACGGTCGAACCGCCGGGAACCGACCACGCTGATGGCGCGCGGGTAATCGATTCTGCCGCCCTTGACGAACAACACAGGCGGCGGATCGCTGATTTCACGCAGCAGCTTGGGATATTCGTTGTCAAACATGGGCAGCGCGCGGCAGCCGATCTTTTGCATGTCTGCGAACAGCGTTTCAACGCAAGGCTCGTTTCGGTGTGCGATGATCGTGTCCGCAAGCGGGCCGGCTGTGTCCATGAAGTCCTCGCAGTCGGCGCTGGCATGTTCCCATACGCCGAGGGCATCTTCAAAACGATCCACCATACGATAAAAGCGTCTGGCTGTCATGCCTTGTATGCTGGCGAGCCATACCCAATAGAGCGTGTGCTTTGTGTTTTCCATGTGCAATCACTCCCAATATCCGCACATTCCTATATAAAATACACCATTGGCTGAAAAATTACAACGTTACAATCAGAAGAATGGCAGGGGAATACCCTCAAAAGGCATGTGAAGCAGGGGAAGCGGCGCTGCAGACCATGCGCGATTCCATACACAAAACGAGCTGGGCATGCGCGCTTAAAACTACCGGTCCAGGCTTCTATACTGGATCGCTTCCGCGATATGCTGCTCCAGAATCGTTTCGCTGCCCTGCAGATCGGCAATCGTTTTAGACACCTTGATGACACGGCTGTAGCCGCGCGCGCTGAGCTGCAGGTTTTCAAACGCTGTTTGCAGCAAGCGCTGCGCGCTGGGTTCCATGCGGCAGTATCGCTTCATAAGCGGGTTGTTCAGCTGTGCATTGAAGTAGATGCGCGCACCCTCATAGCGCGCATGCTGCAGTGTGCGTGCCGCAGTGATGCGGCGGCGTACGCATTCGGAAGGCTCTTCCTGCTGTTTGCCTGTGATCTGTTCGTAGGTGACTTCCGCCACCACCACAAAGAGATCGATCCTGTCCATCAGCGCACGGCTGATCCGGCCCGCGTAATTGCGGATCTGGGTGGGTGTACAATGGCATGTCTTGGTGCGTGAACCGAAATTCCCGCAGCGGCAGGGGTTCATGGAGGCGACCAGCATGAACCGGCTGGGATAGGTATAGCTGGCGTTCACCCGGTTGACGGATACGAAGCCGTCTTCTATCGGCTGGCGCAGTGCTTCCAGCGAATCGCGCTTGAATTCAGGCAGCTCATCTAAAAACAATACGCCCAGATGCGCCAGACTGATTTCCCCGGGGACGGCGTTTTTGCTTCCGCCGATCAGGGCTGGGGTGGAGATGGAATGGTGCGGCGCGCAAAACGGACGCGTCTTGACCAGCGCACCGTTCTCGAGTTTGCCTGCCACCGAATGAATCTTGGTGACTTCCAGCGCTTCTTCGAAGGTCAGAGGCGGCATGATGGAGGGGATGCTTCTGGCCAGCATGGTTTTACCTGCGCCCGGCGGCCCGCTGAACGCGACGTTGTGCCCGCCGGCCACGGCGATCTCCAGTGCGCGCTTGGCGTGCTGCTGCCCTTTGATCTGCGAAAAATCGTTGAGCGATGCGTGCTGCCCGGCGGCAGCTGTATCCCAAAGCAGCATGGGCGTGGGGCGAAGCGATCGCTTTTGATTCAAATGATCGACTGTCTGCGCAAGCGAGCATACGCCGAATATCTCCATACCTTCGATGCACGCCGCTTCCTGCGCGTTCTGACTGGGCAGCAGCATACGGCGCATACCGCCGCCGGCTGCCGAGATCACCATGGGTAAAACGCCGGTCACGCTTTGCAAGGCGCCGTTGAGCGCGAGTTCGCCGATCACGATCAGATCCTGCAGCGCGTCCTTTCGAACTTGCCCTGTGGCACACAGTATGCCGATGGCGATGGGCAGGTCGTACACAGTGCCCTCTTTGCGCTTGTCGGCGGGGGAGAGGTTGATGGTGATCCGCTGCATGGGAAAGGCAAGGCCGCTGTTTTCGATGGCCGCACGCACGCGGTTTTTTGACTCTTTGACCATCTGCCCGGGCAGGCCCACGATGGTGAAATCAGGCAGCCCGTTGGAAACGTCCACCTGGACCTCCAAAGCAAAACCGTCGATTCCGTCAAGACCGTAGCTGTGTACTGCGGACAACATAGGAACTGCCCTCCATACGATGATATGATCATCATAACATTATTGAAATACGCTTGTCACCAAATTCTTCCAATTCATAATGGATCAAAGATCGCCTAAGGCGCGCGGGCTGTGCGTTTTGGCGATGCAACAACGCAACTTTTGCAATAGACGTGCGCATAAAACAGATGATACGATCCAATCAACGGTGATTTTAGAAGGGTGCCGGGCGGAAGGGAGGACGATTCAATCTATGACGAATATACAGACGGCTTACAGGCAAACGCGTGTTGCGTGCTATACGGCATATTTTATACAGGGTGTGGCCATGAACCTGACGGCGGTGCTGTTTGTGCCGCTAAGAGAGCAATTCGGTTTTTCCTTTTCCCAGTTGGGTTTATTGGTTTTCATCAACTTTTTGATGCAGGTGGCTTCCGATGTGCTGTTTTCCCGCGCGGTGGACAAATACGGCTACCGTCCGTTTGCGGTGGGCGCGCATATGGCCTGCTTTGCGGGGCTTGTGCTGTTCGCGTGTACGCCGGTGCTGTTTGTGGGCGCGGAGTTCGTTGGTTTTTGTATATCCACCGCGATTTTTTCCGCCGCAATCGGCATACTGGAAGTGATCTTAAGCCCCATTATCAATGCGCTGCCCAGCGATCACAAGGGCGCGTCCATGGCTGTGCTGCACTCCTTTCTGGCGTGGGGTCTGCTTGCGGTGGTCGTCGTGAGTACGCTTTTCCTCTATTTATTCGGCAATATGAGCTGGCCTATCATCGTGTTGATCTGGGCCGTGATCCCGTTTGTGAACATGCTCTTGTATGCGAGGGTTTACCTGCCGCCCACCGTGGCGGAGCAACACCTGATGAAGGTGCAAAAAGTCGTTAAAAACCCTGTTTTCATACTGGCGTTTCTGGCTATTTTCTTTGGCGCGGCTGCGGAGATCACGCTGATGCAATGGATCTCCGCATTTATGGAGAAAGGGCTGGGGCTGAGCAAGGTGATGGGTGATTTGCTCGGGCTGTGCGGGTTCGCTTTCTTTTTCGGCGTGGGCCGGCTGGTGTTCAGCAAATACGGTAAAAAGCTGGATGTGCATAAGCTGATGATATACGGCTCTTTGATCACGGTGTTTTGCTATATCATCGTGGCGGTGTCGCCTTATTTTGTGCTCAGCGTGGCGGCCTGCTGTGTGGCGGGTGCTGCGACCTGTTTGCTGTGGCCGCAGACGCTGGTGGTCGCGTCCGGCGCGCTGCCCGCGGCGGGGGCCGTGCTGTTTGCGCTGCTGGCGGCGGGCGGCGATATCGGCACGTCCATATGCTCTTGGGCGCTGGGCGCTTTGGCGGATGGTTTTATGGCGCTGGGTGTCCACACCGCTTTCATGACGGCGGAGCAGTTTGGCCTGCGCGCCGCGCTGCTCGTGTGTACGCTGTATCCGATACTCTCCATGCTGTTCCAGGTGCTGCTCAAAAAAGCGGTTAAATCGCATAAACGTGTGTTGTCTTAGCCCTTGAATTGTTTTTTTGGCCGTCTTCTGTTATACTGTCTAATCACGATACGGACCTTTATACGGAGGAGATACGCATTGTTTGAATACAGCATCATCAAAACATGCAAACAGAGCGGAGCACGCCTGGGCAAGCTGCACACGCCGCATGGCGTGATCAATACGCCTGTTTTCATGCCGGTGGGTACGCAGGCCACCGTGAAGGCCATGACTCCGGATGAGGTAGATCATCTGGGCGCGCAGATCATCTTGGCGAATACCTACCACTTATATATACGTCCCGGCACAAAAGTGGTGAAGGCCTCAGGCGGGCTGCATACGTTCATGGCGTGGGACAAGCCGATATTGACGGACAGCGGCGGGTTTCAGGTGTTCAGCCTGGCCGGTATCAACAGGATTCAAGACGACGGCGTCACGTTTGCGTCTCATGTAGACGGTGCTAAGCACCATTTTACGCCGCAAAAGGTGATGGGCATACAGGAGGATCTAGGCGCTGACATCATCATGGCGTTTGACGAATGCACACCGTATCCGTGCGACTATGATTACGCCGCGCGGGCGATGGAGCGCACGCACAGGTGGGCAAAGGAATGCAAGCATCACAAAACGCGGGAGGATCAGGCGTTGTTTGGCATCGTGCAGGGGAATCTGTTTTCGGATTTGCGCATCGAGAGCGCACAGGCGATCACCGAGCTTGATTTTCCCGGCATAGCCATCGGCGGGTTGAGCGTGGGTGAACCCAAGGAGCTGATGTATGAGATGCTGAACGCCATCCGGCCGCACCTGCCCGGGCATAAGCCGCGCTACCTGATGGGGGTGGGCAGCCCTGATTGCCTGCTTGAAGGAGTTGCGCGGGGGGTGGATATGTTTGACTGCGTGCTGCAAACACGCACCGGGCGCACAGGGCAGGCTTTTACTTTTTCAGGAAAGATCAATATACGCAATGCGAAATACGAGTATGATTTTGCGCCGCTGGAGGAGGATTGCGACTGCTATGCATGCACACATTATTCGCGTGCTTATCTGCGCCATCTGTTCAAGGCGGGTGAGATACTGGGTGCGCGTATGATCACATGGCATAATCTTCGTTTTACCATGCGGCTGATGGAAAAAATCCAAGAAGCGATCCAGAATGATAGTCTATTAGATTACCGAAGTACGTTTTTTAGGCGGTTTAACAGCGCGGATGAAAGATAATCCATTTATTTAGCATAAACTGGTTGACTCCCCGTATTTTTTTGATATATAGTTATAGGGATGTAATTTCATGAAAGGTTGGTGTAATACGGATGCCGAACGATCTTGGTGCACAGATTATGCAATGGGGCGTACCCATCATTCTGTTTGCGGTATTGATTTTCGCAATGATCATCCCTCAGAGAAGGAAGGACAAGAAGATCAAGGAGATGCTGAACTCCATTAAAAAAGGCGATAAGATTCGGACAATTGGCGGTATGTACGGGCGCGTTGCCTCTATTGACGAACAGACCGTCGTGCTGGAGGTTGGGCCGGATAAAATAAAAATGCCTTTTGTTCGCAGCGCGATTGCAACAGTGGACTCCTCACCGGACGAAATTGAAGCGCCCACCATGGACAAGGTGGACTAAGCAGCATTCACAGTATGGTGCCTATAAAACAATAGCGGACAAGGGCAATCCTCTGTCCGTTGTTTTTATACTTTTTTTCGGCAGGAGCGGTATTGTTTAGACGCTAAATGTTAAGGAAACATGAAGCATTTAAGACGCCGTATGTCATAAAAAAGCGGAAAAACAAAACTCTTTTTTGGGAAAACAATATCGTGAGATTTTTAGAAGAATTCGTATTATGAGTTGATCATTTTCAGCAATATTCTTGTCTTGGCTCAACAATTCTATCCCTTGCGGGCGGCTGGCAATGATTGCTATCATTAGTTAAGTGATTAAAATGCTCTCAATGTGTATGCATAGCTTGAGAAGTCACCCAACCAACTTAGGAGGCCTGTTATTGAATGATAGATCAGAAGAAATACGACGAATACATAAAAATACTCAGAGAGGAACTCGTTGTGGCTTTAGGCTGCACAGAGCCCATTGCGCTGGCATACGCAGCTGCGAAGGCGCGTGAGGCGCTGGGAGCCATGCCTGAGAAAATACAAGCCTATTGCAGCGGGGATATCATAAAAAACGTGAAATCTGTCACCATCCCGAACACAGGCAACCTAAAAGGTGTGAATGCAAGCATATTGATCGGTATCGTAGGCGGGAACCCTGATAAGGGACTGGAAGTACTGGAGGATATCGAACAGAGGCATATCGACGAAACATGGAGACTGCTGGATACGGATATTTGCACGACCAAACGCATGGAGAGTGAAACGCCGTTGCATATACTGATCGAAGTACAAAGCGGGGAGGAT
Organism: Christensenellales bacterium; assembly: GCA_050945835.1. GTDB lineage: Bacteria > Bacillota > Clostridia > Christensenellales > JBMNTQ01 > JBMNTR01. The sequence goes on from JBMNTR010000006.1 coordinate 36,504, forward strand.
CGTGCTTCTGTTGAGATCAAGCATGCCCATACGAATATCACCTCCATCAAGAAGAACGGTGTTGAGATCTTTAAAGCACAGGAAGCAGACGGAAAATCCCACGGATATCAGACGGACAGGGAATTGCTGAATGTCTCCGATATTTACGACTTTACAAACGAAGTGAATCTGGACGATGTAAAAGAACTGATCGACCGGCAGATCGAATACAATATCCGCATTGCCGAGGAAGGCATGACGGGCAAGTACGGTGTGAGCATTGGGAAAATGCTGCTGGATTCCTATCCCGAAACGCCCATCAACAAGGGCAGGGCGTATGCGGCTGCCGCATCTGAAGCGCGTATGAGCGGCTGCACACTGCCCGTTGTGATCAACTCGGGCAGCGGGAATCAGGGTATTACGGCTTCTGTGCCGCTGATCATCTATGCGCGTGAAAAGAATTTGCCCGAAGAGATGATGTATCGTGCGCTGGTATTCTCCAATTTGCTCACCATCCATTTCAAAACGGGGATCGGACCGCTTTCGGCGTTTTGCGGGGCTGTTTGCGCCGCATGCGGTGCGGGCGCGGGCATTGCGTACCTAGACGGCGCGTCGCTGAACATGATCAAAAAGACGATCACCAATACCTTCGCCAATGTGTCCGGCATCATATGTGACGGCGCGAAACCGTCCTGCGGCGCGAAAATCGCTTCCGCATTTGATGCGGCGATCATGGCGTATAACCTGGCGCTGAACGACGACGCCTATAAAGCCAAGGAAGGCATACTGCAGAGCGATGTGGAGGACACCATACAGGTGATCGGGCACATCGGGCGTGTGGGCATGACGGGGCTTGACGAAACGATACTCGATATTATGTTGAAGTAAAGGCTGATTTTTTGTATAATATAAAATCAGGATGAACAAAAGGGTGCTTGCGCGTTTAAAATGCTTCAAACGCCGGCTCCTAAAACACATGTGGTTTAACCTGTTGCATTCTATGCGCGGATTAAATAATCATTCAAGGAGGAAGAAAACATGAAACGTAGAACAAAATCACTCATAACATTGGCTTTGGCGTTGTTGATGCTGTGCTCGCTCGTATTGGCTGGCTGCGGCAACGATGCTAAACCCGAAAAATCGGAAAGCCCGTCCCAGCAGGCATCGCAGGATGGCGCTGACAAGACGGAGGATCCCGGCACTGACACGGAAGAACCCGACACAACGGACGGCTTGAATTTCGAAAAGAATAAGCTGGCTGTCGCCGTTCCGATGACAGGCAACCTGATGCAGTATGGCGTGAGCTATAAAAACGCCATCACCATGGCTGTTGACGAGTTCAACGCAGCAGGCGGTCTGGACGGAGAAGGCAAAGTTCTGGTGGAAGTGGAATTCCATGACGACAAGAGCGACCAGAAAGAAGCGATCAACCTTGCGAGCAAGATCGTGGAAGATCCCAAAGTGTTCGCGGTTATCGGAAGCTTCGGTTCCGCCATCTCCATGGCTGCTGCGCCCACCTATCAAGATGCCGGCATGCCCATGATCTCCCCCAACACATCCCATCCGGAATTCCCCGGCCTGGGCGACATGCTGCTCTCCTTAAGCCCGACATCTGAAATCGAAATGCAGGAATCTGCAAAAGTGATGATCAATGACCTGGGCGGCGGCGACGCTGCGATTCTGTATTACAATACTGAGCTGGGTGTGAGCTCTAAGGACATCATCACCCAGTATTATACCGAAATGGGCGGAAATATCGTGATGACGGAAACATTCATTTCCGGCGAAACGAAAGACTTCACACCCATGCTGTCTAAAATCAAGGCTGAAAACCCGAACATACTCTACATCACTGCTGATTACAACGATGAAGCGGCGATCATGCTCCAGATCAAGCAGATCGGCATGGACGATGTGAAGGTCATCTGCAGCGGCCAGGCCCTCAAGCGTGAGTTCCTGGATATCGTGAAAGATGACGCGGAAGGCCTGATCATCGCGGGAACATCCCCGGCGCTTGAAGAGTCCGTTATCAGTAGCGGCGGCGTGAGCCAGTATGTCATCGATTTCGTGAACAACTACAACACCCTGTATACTGATGCGGTTGCCGATGCGTTTGCGGGCGCTGCATATGATGGTGCTGTGCTGGCCATGGATGCGGCGAAGAAGGTAGGTACGGACGATGCACGCACACTGATAGACGAGATGCTGAAGGCCGATATCGAAGTGGTCGCTGGAACAGACATGTACTATGTCGAAGGAACCAATACAGTTATCAAACCCTCTGCTGTTTACATTGTAGAAAACGGAGAATTCAAAGTATTCCAGAGCAGCGCTGAATAATTAGACCGATTGAGAATCGTTCCTGTGTGAAAACCGCACAGGGACGATTTTTCTATACCCGCGCAGCATTTTCGGCTATACTTATGATAATGAAGAATATTCTCAAGGAAGGTGATCATTTATGAAATTCTGTTGGAGCACATTGATGGTACGCGATTTGGACGAATCCTTGAAGTTTTATCAGGAGATCGTCGGTCTTCGGCTGGTAAACCGTTTTGCAGCGGGGTCGGGTGTGGAGATCGCGTTTTTAGGCGAAGGTGAAACCAAGATCGAGCTGCTGTGCAATGACGCGCATACCGATATTCAGATTGGCGAAGATATTTCCTGGGGATTTGAAGTGGACTCTTTGGACGAATGCATGGCTTTTGTAAAAGAAAAGGGCATTCACATTCAAAGCGGCCCGTTTCAGCCGAACCCGCACACGAGATTCTTTTATGTGAAGGATCCGAACGGGCTCAAAATACAGTTTGTAGAGAATAAATAAGGCAGGCACAAAGCCTGCGCTTTTTGTGAAGGGCTGGCAAGCGTCGCGGGAAAAGGCGCCAAGGTTGCCGCCCCGGCATTGAATTGCGATTTTTATTCCATAAAACTTCTTTCATTCGATCAAATCCACGGCTATGTTCATTTGGAGTTGATTTGACGGCTTACGCTTTCTTTCCAGCCTTGTATAGATATGCTAATTGTGGTATAATTATTAAGAAAAATTGACCTGTATAGTTTTTTGTTGTGCGTATAAACGCTGCCAGAGCATATACTTCTTGTAGCAAACATGTCTTGCTTATTTGCAAGAGCGATCAGGATCGCTTGTCGGCCATGAAATACGGCCTTACAACAGATACCCTCCTTACGCATCATAATCGAACAAAAGCCGGCGCAGCGTTTTTATTCGGCTGGAGGGAAAAGGTGCTGCTGTTTGAAACGAATGTAAAAAGGATCGAGTATTCATTTGTAAAGGAGAATAAATCATGGAAGATAAATCTTTTGCTATTTCATTGACAAAAAACCCGGCGATCAATATGGATGTGACGCCGGGACATTTTACGACCAGCCGTTCTCATGTGTCACATTGTTTTGATCTGAACAATTTAAAGACCAATGCAGCGTTGGCCAGAGAGGTGGCCATTGAGTTGGCATTGCCGTATATAACGAGCGCTCTGGTGGATACGATCGTATGTATGGAGGGAACGGAAGTGATAGGCGCCTATATGGCGGAAGAGCTTCTGCAGGAAGGGACATCCGTGATCAACAGCGGCCGGGAGATCCATGTAATCGTGCCCATGAGCAACACCAACCGCAAGCTGATGTTTCAAAGCGATATGCAGCATCGCATACACAACCAGAATGTCATATTGCTGGTTTCTTCCATATCCGGAGGGACGACCATACACAGCGCTATGGAGTGTCTTTCCTATTATGGCGGCATATTGGTGGGGGTATCGGCCTTATTTAACGCCTATCCCGAAGAAAGTGATCAGGAGATTCATTCGATGTTTACCATTGCGGATATCCCTGATTATAGAATCTATAGTCCGGGTGAATGCCCAATGTGTAAAGCAGGCCATAAGCTGGACGGAATCATCATTCATGATGGGTGTACGAGAATATGATTGAAGCAGAGAGGAGTGGATTGAATTGACATCTTTTACTTTTTTAGGAATGGGCATCCCGCAAGTCATAATGATATTAGTTGCTCTGTTTTTAACTTATCTCGCCATCGTAAAAAAATATGAGCCGCTGCTGCTGCTCCCCCTTGCGTTTGGTATGCTCATCGCCAATATTCCGTTGGCAGAGCTGTCTGCATATGATCAAGGCGGTTTGATCTATTATCTGTATAAAGGAATTGAAATGGGCATCTATCCGCCTATGATCTTTCTGTGTATCGGCGCTATGACGGACTTCGGCCCCTTGATCGCATCGCCCAAAAGCGCGCTGATCGGGCTGGGCGGCCAGCTGGGTATTTTTGCAGCGCTGGGCGGCGCGTTGCTGCTGGGAGGCGTCATCCCGGGGATCGAACCCTTCAGCCTGAAAGAGGCGGCTACGATTGGCATGATCGGCAGTTCGGACGGACCGACCTCCATCTATACGGCGGGCGTGCTGGCACCCCATCTGCTGCCTGTGATTACCATCGCGGCTTATTCGTATATGGCGCTGGTGCCCTTGATCCAACCGCCCATCGTGAGGGCGCTGACCACGAAAAAAGAAAGGGTTATCGTTATGTCGTCGCCCAAGCGGGTGACACGCCGCCAGAAAATACTCTTTACACTGGGCATTACGATTGCCACCTTGATTTTTGTTCCGAAGGCGGGCACATTGATATCCATGCTGATGCTGGGCAACCTGATCAGGGAAAGCGGTGTCGCGGAGCGGTATGTCCGTACGCTGCAAAACCATCTGTTGAATATACTGACGCTGCTCATTGGTGTTTCCATCGGTGCAACGGCCACGGCCGACCGAATACTGAATCCGGGCACAATTCTCATCATCTGTCTGGGGCTGCTTGCCTTCGCTTTCGGTACGGTGGGCGGTGTGTTGATCGCGAAGCTGTTGTGTAAAATAACGCGTGGAAAGGTCAATCCTTTGATTGGAAACTCAGGCGTATCCGCCATGCCCATGGCGGCGCGTGTTTCCCAAACGCTGGGGCAGGAATACAATCCTCAGAATCACCTTTTGATGCATGCGATGGGGCCGATTGTCGCCAGCACCATCGGTTCTGCTTTGATAGCGGGCCTTTTTATCAACTATTTCGGACTTTAACATACCACGTGTGCGCGTGTGTGGCTGCACGGACTTGCTGCGCTGTGTATTGAATCACCGTGCGTACGAATCGGATATGGACAGTATTGTTTTTGATCAGGCAGGCAATGAAGAGTTGCCTGCCTGATTGGTGTGTATTAGATCGATGAGGCTGGTCAAATATCCAACAATATGGGGGCGTTTTCTTTGGTCGATTGCCGGATCTTCAATTCTCCATTGAATAAAACCAGCCTTGCTTTCGTTTTTGGTTTGCCGATGCGCTCCATGATCAGATCGACCGCCATACGGCCCATTTGTGCAACAGGTTGTTGCAAAGTTGTAACGCCGGGCTCGTATAAGGACGAGATCTGTATACCGTCATATCCCGCAACGGCGATGTCTTCCGGTACACGCAAATTGTTGATCCTCGCCGCTTTAATGCAGGCAATCGCCAATATGTCATTGGCGGCTACGATCGCCGTGGGTCGTGGGTTGAGCTTCAACAGGCGGCAGGCTGTCTTATAGCCTGATGCAAAGGTGTTTGAACTGAACTCCATATAGCCTTTGGGGATGCTTAACCTGTGCTCCCGCATCGTTTCGACATAAGCGTTTTCCTTTTCTTTCATATAGACGCTTTCCCGAAATCCTCCGCAGAAAGCGATTTTTTCATGTCCAAGTTGGATCAGGTGCTCTACAATCTTGCGTTCACCGTCGTATAAATTGATGACGACGCAATCGGTATCGATATCCCTTGGAAAACAACTCATGATGACGACAGGCTTTTTGCTTCTCATGTTATTGATGATGGGGATCGCATACTCCTCGTCCACGTAGGCCAGTATGATGCCGTCGATATTCTGGTTGACAATCGAATTGAGCACGCCGTTTTCTCCGTCGATGCTCTCGTTGGTGGAAAAGGTAACCACATTGTATCCCCTTTCGTAGCAGGCGGAGAGGATCACATCATACATATCATTGTAATGCTGGTTGGAAACCATCGAAACGACAAATGCGATCATGCGGGTCTTATTGGTACGCATGGATTGTGCTGCGAGGTTTGGCGTATAATTCAATTTTTTTACGGCCGCCTCTACACGGTTTCTGTATTCTTCACTGAGCTTATCCGGGTGATGAAAGTATTTGGACACCGTGCTCAAAGATACATTTGCGTAATTGGCTACATCTCTAATCGTCGACATTTTCAACCTCTTTTACTGTGATGTTATAAGTATATGATTTTTCAGCGCCATAATCAATCAAAAACTAACATCACCACCATTAAAAAACGTTATTATATTATTTGCTCGAGCAACATAACAATATTATAAGCCTAAAAAGACGAAAAAACAAGCAAATGGGAACAATATAAAAACTAATCATACTATTTTTTAAAAAAAGTATTGAAAAAACGTTTTTTGTACTATATAATCAATTATAAAAATAATTCCACCAAATTATTATCAGTTCATTTAGAGAGGGATATGGTCGAGATGAAAGATATACAGGTTTTAAGAGATTTAGCAAACAAGCTGGCCGAGATTGCAAACGATCCAATCAATCAAAAAACGAAAAAATTCTGGCATGCCAACAATGCACTGAAACCGGAACGCCCCATGTTTTTGATCGATCAGCTCCCATGGCATGAACTGGACGTAAACGACGAGTTGAAGCTCCTTTGTAACGACGTGTTTTGCCAACAGCTTGAAACCACGCTCAGAAGAATGATCTACAAATGGAACCATATGCGGGATGACTTCGTATATGAACCTATGCTGTATGTGCCCATGAAGATTGACGGTATCGGCTTTGGCTTGAGCGTCCATGAAGATACGATCGAATACGAGCAAAACAATCAAATCATTTCACATCACTACTACGATCAGCTTGAACAAGAAGAAGACCTGGGAAAACTTCAATTTCCCACCATTACGCTAGATGAAGAGGAGACTGCCCGCCGCGAAGGGATCGCCTGCGAGGCGTTCGACGGCATTCTCGAGGTGGTGATGGACGGGTATTCACCTTATTTTGACATGTGGGATAAGATCGTTGAGTGGCGTGGCTGTGACAATATGATCATGGATTTGATCGGGCGGCCGGATTTTATGCACCGGATCATGAAGAGGCTGACCGATATCAACCTGCATATGCTGGATCAACTGGAAGAAAAAGGGCTTTTATGCCGACCTCAGCAGACTGTGCACTGCTCCGGCGCGTGGTGCGCGGAGCTGCCGCAGGAGGATTATGACCCGAACCGGCCGCGCGCAAAAGATGTTTGGGCGTGGGGAATGGCGCAGATATTCTCAACGGTGTCTCCCGCTATGCACGACGAGTTTGAGGTCGAGTATGCTAAGAAGTGGTATAGCCGGTTTGGCTTGGGGAATTATGGCTGCTGTGAACCGCTGGACGACCGGCTGGATGTGATCAAGAAAATCCCCAATATCCGTAAAATATCCATGAGCCCGTGGGTGAAGGACCGCTATCGCGCCGCGGAAGAGATGGAGGGGAAGTATGTGTTTCTGAACAAGCCCCAGCCCTCATACCTGATTTCTGCATCCTGGGATGAGTGGCTTGTGGAAAACGATTTGCGCGAAACGCTGGCCGCCTGCAAGAAGGCGGGGTGTCCGTTGGAATATGTGTTGAAAGATGTGAGCACTGTGGACTATAAGCCGCAGGTCCTATGGAAGTGGACTGAAATTGCCCGCCAGGTATGCGAAGGATGAGTTTATAAAGCATGGCTTTATAAAAAATAAAATTATAGGAGGCAAGAAATGAAAAAGTTAGCATGTATGCTATTGGCTCTGTTGATGGTTTTTATCCTGGCAGGATGTGGCGGAGACGCAAGCCCATCTGAGGCGCCCCAAGATACATCCTCGGGCGAAAGCTCTCCGGTGTCCGAAAAAGAGAGTGAAGCACCTACTGAAACGACTGCTCCTGACGACGTGGGCAATGGCGGAGAGAACGCATCGGACTTCACAATAGGTTTGGTAACAAAACACACGGACGATTTTATGAAAGCCCTAGAGCAGGGTGCTAAGGATGCTGCCGCAGAAATCGGGCTCAACATCAAACCATTGATGCCAAGTTCCACCAATGACATCGAAGGTCAGATCCAGATGATTGAAAGCTTGGTATCAGAGGGTGTGGACGCACTGTTGCTTGCTCCGCAAAACCCGGACACGGTCATCAACGCGCTTCAGGCTGCTGCGGATAAAGGCGTCAAAATCGTGATGGTGGACACGGATTCTCCGGATTTTACAGACAAGGTATCCTTTGTCAGCATCAGCAATGAAGAGGCCGCTTACCAGGGAGCTGTCGCTTTTTCCGGGGTGCTGCCAGAGGGCGGTAATGTTCTTGTGTTGGGTGGTATATCGGGAGACACCAACGCCGAAGCAAGAAACGACGGCTTTGAAAGAGGGTTTGCAGAGACCGGTGTCAACATTCTTGAGATACAGGATGCTCAGTGGACTGCTGAAAAGGGTGCTTCCGTCATGGAAGACATGATCACCAAATATGGCGATGAGATTGACGGCGTGATCGTTTCAGCGGACGATATGGGCATTGGCGCAATCCAGTCCATCATTCAGGCCGGGCGCGAAGAGCAGATTAAAGTATGCGGATTTGGCGGATTTGCGACAGCAAAACCATTCATAGAGGATGGCAATATGGATATGACGATTGGAATGCAGCCATACATGACAGGCTATTTAGGCGTGGAAACAGCTTGGGAAGCGTTGCAGGGCAATGCGGTCGACGAATTCGTGGACACAGGCGTATTGATGGTTACCAAAGACAACATGGATGAATTTACTTGGTTCTAATGTTATAACCATTTTGACAGGATAAACGATGCAGGCCTCCGCCTGAATCCGACGGCGGAGGCCTGTATCATCCTATATATCTGGCAAGAAGGAGTGAAGAGGCTTTGGAAGAAACGGTTATTGAATTGAGTAATATCAAAAAGGTATTCCCGGGGGTAACGGCTCTGGATGGCATGTCCATCAAATTGGACCGCGGCGTAATACATGGTTTGATCGGCGAAAACGGCGCTGGAAAGTCAACGCTAATCAAGATACTGACAGGTGTTTATCAGGCGGATGAGGGTTGTATTTTCATTGAAGGCAAGAAGACCAAGCTTTCTTGCCCGCTGGATGCAAAACGGTGCGGGATTGCTTGTGTATATCAGGAATTGAATATTGTAAAGGATCTGTCCATCACGGACAATTTGTTTGCGGGGAATTATCAATACAATAAGCTGCATCTGCTAGACTATAGATATATGCATAGGCGCGCGGGTGAAATACTCGAAAGCATGAATCAGGATATAGAGCCCAACACATTATGTGGTACGCTGGGTATGGGTATGCAGCAGATGGTGGAAATAGGCAAATCGATCTTACAGGAATCCAAGGTGTTGATATTGGATGAACCCACGTCAAGCTTGGGTGAAAAAGAAACAGAAGAGCTTTTCAAGACCATAAGGATGTTAAAAGATCAGGGCGTTGCCATCTTATTTGTCTCCCATAAATTAGAGGAGATATTCGAGCTTTGCGACATCGTAACCGTCATGCGGGATGCAAAGCACATCATCACGCGGCCTGCGAGTGAATTCACGAAAGATGATCTGATCACCCATATGGTGGGCAGGACATTGCACAACCTTTATCCCAAACAGCCGAGCGATAAAAGCGATGTGGCGCTACAGGTAAACAACTTGACCCGAAACGGTGTGTATCAGGATGTCAGCTTTAAAGCATATCATGGAGAGATATTAGGCTTTTCAGGGCTTGTTGGAGCGGGAAGGACGGAATTGTTCAGAGGGATTTTTGCAGCAGATCCTGTGGATGACGGAGAAATCTATATCAACGGCGAGATAAAGAAGATAAAATCACCGCGTCAGGCTATTGGCAACAGGCTTGCGTTTTTGACTGAAGACAGAAAGACGCAAGGGTTGGCGCTGCATGAATCCATTTGTAGCAACATTGCAATGGTGAATCTTCATACGCTTAAAAAGAAATTGTTCCTAGATGACAAACGGATAGAAGAACAAGCGTTAGAGACGGTGGATAAGCTTCAAATCAAGACATCTTCTATCGATAAGCTTGCGGGTGATCTAAGCGGCGGAAACCAGCAGAAAGTCGTTGTTGGCAAATGGATCAATACGAGTGCCAATATTTTTATTTTTGATGAACCGACCAGGGGGATCGACGTAGGCGCAAAAATAGAAGTGTACAACATTATGAACGCCTTGATACGGCAAGGCAAATGCGTTATCATGATCTCTTCAGAATTACCGGAAATATTGGGAATGAGCCATCGGGTCATCGTCATGCGAGACGGGAGGATTGTGGCACAGATCGATCAAGAAAGCCCACATTTCAACCAAGAAGATATCATGAAAGCAGCATGGGGAGGTCAATTAGCATGAAAGAAAGAAAAACCAACATGAACAGCACTCTAAAAGCCGTGATTGGGCCTTTATTGGCAGTGCTGATACTCGCGGGCATGCTGGCGGTCATACATGAGACATTTTTAAAAACGGATAACCTCATGAATATATTGCGGCAGCTTTCGATCAACGCGGTTGTATCCATCGGCATGCTGCTGGTGCTGCTTACAGGCGGCATCGATCTTTCGGTAGGATCAACCGCCGCAGTATCCGCTTGTGTGATGGGCGTTTTGTTGAAGGCCGGCGTAGACAGCGCGTTTATTCTAATACCCGTGGCGCTCATCGTAGGATTGGTGGTAGGGCTTTGTAATGGGCTGCTCTTTACCAAGTTGAACCTGCCGCATCCGTTTGTTTCCACAATGGGTATGATGCAGATGCTAAGAGGTTTGGCGTTGTTGATTACCGGTGCATCGCCGATTACAGGATTTCCTAAAAGCGTAACATACCTAGGCTTTGCAAATGTATGGGGGATACCTGTTTGCTTCATCGTGGTCATACTCATCGTCATGGTCTTCTCGATTTTTCTAAAACGTACCGCTTTAGGCCGGCGAATCTATACTGTGGGCGGAAACAAAGAAGCCGCAAGGCTCTCTGGGATCAATGTGCCCCGCACTTTGAATTTTGTCTATACTATGTCGGGTGTGCTGGCCGCATTTGGTGGAATTCTGCTGGTTGGACGCGTAGGAACAGCTTTTCCATTGGCTGGCGAGGGCTATGAAATGGATGCTGTTGCGGCCTGTGTCATTGGTGGCGCTTCCTTTAGCGGCGGCAGGGGCACTGTGGCAGGCACCTTGATTGGTTCGTTGCTGATAGCGATTGTGAACAATGGCTTGAATCTTTTAGGCGCACAATCCGACATAAAGAACATCGTGATTGGCGCAGTGATCATCATTGCGGTATTGATTGATGTCATGCGCGGCTCAGCTTCCGAGCGCGTGCGCCGATTGTCGCAAATCAAAGGGGAAGCCCAAGCGTAGCACTTTTCTGCTCCTTCTCGTGACCCAAGGGAACAAAAAGCAACTGGATAGCCGGTTGCTTTTTGGCGTTTGAAGTCATGATACGCTGTGTGCATACGGGCTTTATGATAGAACTTTAGTGCACATGAGCGCATAGCATCACACGCTTTTGCCATGCGGGACTATTTACTCTTTCTGATTGCCTGCATATTTTTTGCATGATGCTGGAGCTATGACTTGCGCTTGCGGGACAGATTGAAGGCGGCCAGACAATAGAACAGCACGGCTGTTACGATGAGTATGAGTATGCTGACCAGGGGTGTGATGATCGTATCGCCCACATACAGGGTTACGCCCATCATCTTCTCAAACGAGGCTGAAGTCCCGGCGGGTGCACCCGCAAACACTTGCTGTAGGGGTGCTTCCATGATCACCTGGCGAAACAGCGTGGCCGCGTGGGAAATGGGAAACGCCCGCACGATATGCTGCACGGCGCCGGGCAATATGTCGATGGGCATGTAGATGCCTGTTACGAATCCGATCATGGTGCCTAAGATGGCGCTGGCTGTCGAAAACGCGTTCAGGCTTTTCAAAAAGCTTACCAGCAGCAGCACCATGGAGGTGCTGGCGAGGGTGCTCAACAGGATCAGCCCGAACACTTTTAAGAAGGTCACAAAAGAGAGCAGTGCGTTGCCCATGGCCACGAGGTAGATTTCCATCACGACGAGCGCCACCACGCTCATGATGACGCCGACTACGAACGCAGTCATGATATAACTGCCGGCCAGAACGTTTCGCTTGAGGGGGGAGGAGTAAAAATCTTTGGTGAGCAGCTTCGAACGATCCTCCACCATGATACCGAAGGCCCCCATGGTGGTGGTTATGGAGGTGACGGCCAGCAGCCCGGACATGATCCAGTGATCCATGAGCGGGCGTGCATTGCCCAGCTCGGAAAAGCCCTGTGTCCAGACATCGCCCAAAAAGAGGGCATACAGGCCGATGATGATGAATACGGAGAGCAAAGAGAAGAAGACGGAGCTCTTATCCCTGAAAAAAATCCATAGGTTGCGCTTTAACAATGCAGTCATTCCCGAATCTCCTTCCCGGTAATACCGATGAAAACATCGTCCATCGTACCGTTGACGACCTCAAAGCCGTCGATATAAGGCTGCAGGCGTTCCAGCAGCGGCAGGGCATCCAGCGTAGAGGGTATCTTGATGTGGAATTGCCCGAAGCTCTGATCATAGCGGATGCCGTTTTCCTGCAAAGCCTGCTCTAAGGATGCGGCGTCTTTGGGAGAAAGCCTGAGCATATCGCTCGCGTATTTCTTTTTTAGATCCAAAGGGGTGCCTTTAGCCGCCAATTCACCGTCGTCGATTACGATGACATAATCGGATGCCCCGGCTTCATCCATGTAATGGGTGGTTAAAAAGACGGTCATGCCTGTTTGATCACGCAGGTTTTGTATGGTCTCCCATACCAGCTTGCGTGTTTGCGGGTCGAGTCCTGTGGTGGGCTCATCCAGAAAGAGTATTTTAGGTGAGTTGACCAATGCGCGCGCCACGTCCGCGCGCCTGCGCTGCCCGCCCGATAGCTTGCCGTAACGGCGGTCGATGAACTCGATGACGTCCGTGTAGGCGGCGGCACGGGCCACCGCTTCATCCAGCGCAGCACCTTTTAAACCGTAGAAGCTGCCGCGCACCCGGAGATTTTCGCGCACGGTGAGCGACGGATCCAGCAGGCTCTGCTGGAATACGACGCCTATGACGGAACGGATCGATTCGTCGTCACTGCCCAGCACATATCCATCGATGGTGACCGCGCCTTCGTCTGGTTGCAGAAATGTGCAAATGATGTCGATGGTCGTGGATTTACCCGCGCCGTTTGGCCCGAGAAAAGAGAACACTTTGCCGCGTTCCACGTAGAAGCTGATCCCATTGACGGCGAGTACATCGCCATAGGATTTCTTCAATTCGTGGACGGTAATAATCTTATCCAATCCAACTCCCCCTTTTTTGATTCAAGTAGAACAGGCAAAATATATCATAGAATTTTACAGCACACAAGCTGCCGGCTGTCCAGGAAGATTCCGGCTCGGGCAGGCAGCGGCACAGCATGGATAGGAGTTATACACGGGATTTTAAATAGACACTCAGCACGGCGATATCCGCAGGGGAAACGCCGCTGATCCGCCCGGCATGCCCCAGATTGCGCGGCTGCAGGGCTTGAAGCTTTTGCCGGGCCTCGATCCTTAAACCGCTGATGCCCATATAATCGGTTTCCTGCGGGAGCTGTGTATGCTCCATGCGGGAAAAACGTTCCACTTCCCGGGTTTGCTTGTCGATATAGCCTGCGTATTTGGCTTGTATATCCAATTGCTCGGCCACATCAGATGCGCAAGGCTCAACCAGACCGTGTTCTGCAAGCCGGCTGTAGGGGATGCCGCGCTTTAAAAGCTCAGACAGCCGCATGCCGGTGTGAAGCGTACCCTTGCTGAGCGCCTGCACCTGCGCCGCTGAGGCGGAATGCTTTTGCAGATAGGCCGTTTGTGTGCGGATGGCGCTGCGCTTCTGTTCGAATTTTTTATAGCGCTCGTCGCTGACCAGCCCTATGCGCCTGCCGGCTTCGGTCAACCGCAGGTCTGCATTATCCTGCCGGAGCAGAAGCCGGTACTCTGCGCGCGAGGTCATCATGCGGTAAGGCTCGGGCGTTCCTTTGGTGACGAGATCGTCTATGAGCACGCCTGTATACGCTTCGGAGCGCAGCAGTATGAAGGGCTCGGCATTCTTTAGATACTGTGCCGCATTGATGCCTGCCATAATACCCTGCGCCGCCGCTTCTTCATAGCCCGAACTGCCCACCACCTGCCCTGCGAAGAACAGCCCTTCGACATGCCGCGCCTGCAAGGAAAGCAGCAGATCGTCGCTGTGCAGGCAGTCGTATTCGATGGCATAGGCAGAGCGCATGATTTCGGCGTGTTCCAACCCGGAAACGGTGCGCAGCACACGCAGCTGAATATCCTCGGGTAGACCGGTGGACAGCCCTTGTACGTACATCTCCTGTGTGTGAAGGCCCTCCGGCTCGATGAAGAGCTGGTGTTTTTCCTTGTCGGCAAACCGCATGACCTTGTCCTCGATGGAGGGGCAGTAGCGGGTGCCGGTCGCGCTGATCAGGCCGTTGTACATGGGTGCGCGGTGTATATTTTCGCGTATGAGTGCGTGGGTTTTTTCGTTGGTGTAGGTCAAATAGCAGGGCACTTGCTCCCGTGTGAGGGCGCCCGACATAAAGGAGAAGGGTACGATGCGCGCATCGCCGTATTGCGGAATCATCTTTTCAAAATCGATGGATTGCCGGTGTATACGCGCGGGCGTGCCCGTTTTAAACCGTTGCAGGGAAAACCCTAAGTCTTTTAGGGAATCTGAAAGCCCTAAGGCCGGAAACAGGCCGGAAGGGCCGCTTTCCCATGCGGATTCACCCACGATCACACGGCTGTTCTGATAGACGCCGCTGCACACCACCAGCACGTCGCAGCCGATGACGGCGCCTGAGCGCGTTTCGACACCGATGACTTTTCCATGCTGCACGCATATGCGCAGCACTTCTCCCTGCTTGAGGGAAAGCCCGCACTGCTGCTCCAGCGCGGTTTTCATACGCTGATGGTACAGCCTTTTATCCGATTGCGCGCGCAGCGACTGCACAGCAGGGCCTTTGCCTGTGTTCAGCATCTTGATCTGTATGAAGGTATCGTCGGCAGCAAGACCCATCTCGCCGCCTAAGGCGTCTACCTCGCGCACAAGATGCCCCTTGGCCATGCCGCCTATGGAAGGGTTGCAGGCCATGAGCGCCACGGAATCCAGATTCATGGTGAGCATGAGGGTTTTATAGTGCAGCCGCGCAAGGGCCAGCCCCGCTTCGCAGCCGGCATGGCCTGCGCCTATGACGATGGCGTCGTATCGTTCGTCGTACATAATTATTCCCCGTCAGATAGGTTCGTTGTGTGCATTGGACGATGGCAGTGCCCGGCCGGCACAGGCGTTATGCTGCCGTCGAACAGCTCTGAAACACCGGATAAAAAACGGCCCGATTCCGCTTGCGGCAGGTAGACGGTCGCGTTCACCTGCTCGGTGTATTCGAATGGGTCGCTGGCGTAGCCTTCCGTATGCAGGAAGTATTCCAGCTTGCCCAGCTTATCGTATCCAAGCGTGAGTTGGTAGATGTCGCAAAGCACCATAGAGAGCACCTGCGCTTTTTGGATGGCGCTGCTGCATGCGTGTGAATACGCCCGCACCAACCCGCCTGCGCCCAGCAGCGTGCCGCCGAAATAACGCGTGACGATGCACAGCGCGTTGGTGACATCCTTTTTCAGCAGCACTTCCATCATGGGCAGCCCTGCCGTGCCCCCCGGCTCTCCGTCGTCGGAGTAGCGCGCGGTTGCACCCGTTTCGCCTATGCGGTAGGCGTAGCAGTTGTGTGAGGCGTCGTAGTGCTGTTTTCGGATGTTTTCCAGCCTGTGCAGCGCTTCCTCTTCGTCTTGAACAGGCCATGCGCGGCCGATAAAGCGGGATTTGCTCACGATGTGC
Source organism: Christensenellales bacterium (assembly GCA_050945835.1). Lineage (GTDB taxonomy): Bacteria > Bacillota > Clostridia > Christensenellales > JBMNTQ01 > JBMNTR01. The sequence continues at coordinate 52,538 of JBMNTR010000006.1, forward strand.
TGTATCTCGCTTGCTTGGGCGATCGTTTTGTATGCCGTATTCAAGTGAGCGTCACCCGGTGGTACACTTTTTTGCCTTTGCGTATGATGACGCCGCTCTTGAGCGCAGCCGCATCCAAGGTTTGGTTGACATCTTCTACTTTGCAGTCGTCTACATACACACCGCCGCCCTCGATGAGCCGGCGGGCTTCGCCCTTGGATTTGGTCAGGCCGACGAGCGGCATGATATCCACCACGCGGCTGTTGCCTTCGTATTGCTGCAGGCTGATTTCACTCGAAGGCATGTTTTCATCGATGCCGCCGCCCCCGAAGAGCGCTTCGGAAGCGGATTTGGCCTTCTGCGCTTCCTGCTCGCCGTGGATTTGCTTGGTGATCTCGTAGGCCAGCACTTTTTTCGCTTCGTTGATGGCGGAATCCTGCAAGGCTCCGAGGCGGTTGACTTCGTCCATAGGCAAAAAGGTGAGCAAAGCCAGGCATTTTTTCACATCGTTGTCGTCTATGTTGCGCCAGTACTGGTAGAATTCGTAGGGCGTGGTTTTATCCTTGGACAGCCAAAGCGCGCCTTTTTCCGTCTTTCCCATCTTCCTGCCGTCGGAGGTGGTGAGCAGCGAGAAGGTCATCGCATAGGCGGGTGACTGCTCCTTGCGGCGTATTAAATCGGCGCCGGAGAGTATGTTGGACCATTGGTCGTCCCCGCCCAATTGCAGCTTGCAGCCGTATTTTCGATACAGGAGCAGGAAGTCATAGGATTGCATCAGCATATAGTTGAACTCAAAGAAGGTGAGTCCGTGCTCCAAGCGCTGCTTGTAGCATTCGGCCGCCAGCATGCGGTTGACGGAGAAGTGCACGCCTACATCACGCAGAAATTCGATGTAGTTGAGATCCAACAGCCAGTTGGCATTGTCCTCCATCAACGCTTTCCCGTCTGAAAAGTCTAAGAACTGACTGATCTGTTCTTTAAAAATGCTTGAGTTGTGCGCCACATCCTCACGCGTCATCATGCGGCGGATATCCGATTTGCCTGAAGGATCGCCCACCATGGTGGTACCGCCGCCTATGAGTGCGATGGGCCTGTGCCCGGCGCGCTGCATGTGCGCCATGGCCATGAGCTGCACAAAATGACCGACGTGCAGCGAATCGGCTGTCGCGTCGAAGCCTATATAGAAGGTAACTTTTTCTTTCCCCAGCACATCGCGGATTTCCTCATGCGAGACCTGCTGTATAAAGCCGCGTTCCTTCAATACGTCATAAACATTCATTCAATCAAACCTCCGATAATCGTTTCCGCCTGTGATTGGGGTGAAATTCACGCCCATTGCCCTACTATTATATCAATTTGACGCTATAAATCAACGCCTTTCTAAGTGAAAGAAAGTGATGTGCCGCAAAACGGCGGGCGTTGACGGATAAAAGCCTGACTGAATCGAAGGCTGTGACGGGGCTATACACACATGAAAAAGGATGGGCTTTACAATTTCTGTTGGTATGGTATAATACAGGGAATCGAATGAAGGGATTCATTCTTTATTATAATGCTTTTTGCAGACTCAGATTACAATAGGGGCTGATTAATATTATAACGGTTGAGGAAAAGCTTCTCATACGGGGAGGCAAACGCCTGATGGGCGAAGTCGCTGTATCAGGCGCTAAAAATGCCGCTGTCGGCATTTTGCCTGCGACCATACTCTGTGAGGGAAAATGTACCATTGAGAACCTGCCCGAGATCAGCGATGTGCTGCTGCTGCGGGACATACTTGCCGGTATGGGGGCGAAGGTACGATATAAAAACGGTGTGATGGAGATCGACACCTCCACATTGCATACGCACCAGGTGCATGGCCGTAAAGTAGGCAGGATGCGCGCATCTTACTATATTGCGGGCGGCTTGCTGGGCCGTTTTGGCAAAGCGGAGGTGGACATGCCCGGCGGCTGTTCCATCGGCGAAAGGCCGGTGGATCTGCACAGGAAGGGCTTCGAGGCGCTGGGTGCCAAGACCAGCATAGAAGCGGGCATCTTAAAGGTGCATTCCGAGGATCTGCACGGCGGGGAGATCTATCTCGATATCACCAGCGTGGGCGCAACCATCAATATCATGCTGGCGGCGGTAAAAGCCAACGGAACGACTACGATTGTCAATGCCGCGAAGGAGCCGCATGTGGTGGATGTGGCGAATTTCTTAAACTGCATGGGCGCTTCCGTCAAGGGGGCGGGTACGGATATCATACGCATCAAGGGTGTTAAAAAGCTGCATGGCTGCAACTATGCGATCATTCCGGATCAGATAGAAGCGGGCACGCTGATGCTGGCCGCGGCCGCGACAAAAGGAGATGTGACCATTAAAAACATCATCCCTGCGCATCTGGACGCGATCTCGGCCAAGCTTGTCGAAATGGGCGCAAATGTGACGGAAGGCGACGATTATGTGCGTGTGAACTGTGATCAGAATCTGCGTGCTGTGACCATCCGCACACTGCCCTATCCGGGCTTTCCCACCGACCTGCAGCAGCCGGCCACGGCGCTGTTGAGCACGGCCAACGGCTCCAGCGTGATCATCGAAAATATTTTCGAGGAGCGCTACAAGCATATCTATGAACTGCGGCGCATGGGTGCCGATATCAACATCAGCAAGAGCGTGGCGGTGGTGTCGGGTGTGCCGGGTCTGAGCGGCGCGCCTGTTCGGGCCAGCGATCTGCGCGCGGGCGCCGCTTTAATCATAGCGGGGCTGATGGCCAGCGGCACCACGGAGATCTCCAATATCAAATACATCGACCGCGGCTATGAACGGATCGAATGCAAGCTGATCGAGCTGGGAGCGGATATCAAGCGTGTGCGCGAAACGTTTTACGACACATATTAGCAGCAACCGGGCGGCTTGTGCCGCCTCTTGAAAACAGGAAACGGTTGGCGTATGATACATACATCATACGCTTTTTTACTATCTGCGTACAAGGGCTTCGGCTGTGTGCAAAGGCTATGCCGGCACAGCCGAGAATGGAGAAACGAACATGGATTTATTCACGGCGAATGCGCAAAAACGCGCGCCCCTGGCCGACAGGATGCGGCCCCGCACGCTGGATGAGTTTATCGGCCAGGAACATATCGTGGGGGAAGGGAAGCTGCTGCGGCGTGCGATCATGACGGATTCTTTACAGAGCTGTATTTTCTTTGGCCCGGCGGGCTGCGGAAAAACGACGCTGGCGGCTGTGATCGCGCATACGACACAGGCACGCTTTGAGCGTGTGAACGCGGTGACCACCGGCGTTAAGGAAGTGCGCGAGCTGATCCGGGAGGCGGAATTTCAACTGAGCGCATATGCGAGGTCTACTTACCTGATGCTGGATGAGTGCCACCGTTGGAGCAAGACGCAGTCGGACAGCATTCTGCCTGCGCTGGAGAAGGGCAGCGTGAAGTTCATAGGCTCCACCACGGAAAACCCGCTCATCGCCATGACCAGCGCGATCGTGAGCCGATGCCGGCTGTTTCAGTTTTATGCGCTGTCTGAGGAGGATATACGGCGTGTGCTGCGCCAGGCGTTGTCGGACACGGAGCGGGGCTTGGGCAATATGGATATCCAGATGGATGAAGAAGCGATGACGCATATCGCGCGGGTGGCCAACGGGGACGCGCGCAGTGCGCTGAATGCGCTTGAGCTGGCGGCGCTGACCACGCTTGCGGACGAAGCGGGGCGTATTCACATCACGCTGGAGGTTGCGGAGGAATCCATACAGCAAAAGGTGATCCAGATGGACGAGACGCTCTACTACGATATGCTGTCCGCGTTCTGCAAGAGCTTGCGCGGCTCGGACAGCGACGCGGCCTTGGCCTGGTTTGCGCGCATGATGTATGCCGGCATCGACCCGCGCATCATCGCGCGGCGCGTGATCGTGCATGCCTCGGAGGATGTGGGGCTGGCCAACCCGCAGGCGATGGTGCAGGCGGTGGCGGCGGCGCAGGCGCTGGAGCTGATCGGCATGCCGGAGGCGCGTTTAAACCTCACACAGGCCATCATCTATGTGTGTGAATCGCCCAAGTCCAATGCGGTGGTACGGGCGATAGACGCGGCGTATACGGAGGCAAAGACAGGCATCGAGCAGCCTGTGCCCATCCATCTGCGGGATACGAGCTATCAGGGCGCAGACAAGCTGGGCAACGGAAAGGGTTACCGCTATCCGCATGATTATCCCGGCCACTATGTCGAGCAGGCGTATATGCCGAAAAGCGTGGCGGGCAGCCGATACTATCTGCCCACCGGACAGGGCAGCGAAGCGAAGATCAAACAGGCGCGTGAAAAGCGCTCAGGCAAACATGAATAAAGGCATATTGGCGGGGTGGGCACATTGTTGACAGCCCGAAGCGTTTTCAGTATGCTAATGAATAGAATGCAAAGGGAGGAACGATGCAGTGGTCAAGATCAGTTCAGACAGTACATGCGACCTTTCTAAGGAAATACTGGAAAAATATGATATTACGATGATTCCTTTGAGCATACTGGTGGGAGAGGATGAGAAGGTATATAAGGATGGCGTCGATATCACGCCTCAAGAGATCTTCCGGCTGGTGGACGAAGAGGGTAAGACCAGCCAGACGGCCGCTGTGAATACATTTGAATATGAGCAGGCATTTGCAAAGATGCTGCAAACGCATGAGGCTGTGATTCATATCTGTATCAGCGCGGCGTTTTCCTCTTGTTATGAGAATGCATGCCGTGCTGCGCAGAATTTTAAAAATGTGCATATCATCGATTCGCGTAACCTGTCTACAGGCAGCGGACATATCGTGTATGATGCGGCGCTGATGGCGGGAGAAGGCATGGAGCCGGATGAGATTTGCCGGGCTTTACAGGAAACGATTCCGAAGGTGGATGCGAGCTTTGTGATCGACCGCTTGGATTACCTGCGAAGGGGCGGGCGCTGCTCTGCGCTTACGGCACAGGGGGCGAAGCTTTTACAGCTTAAACCCTGCATTGAAGTGGTAAACGGCGAGATGACGGTGGGCAAAAAATATCGCGGAAAACTGGAGAAATGCCTGGCGCATTATGTGCGCGACCGGCTGAAGGATGAGCAGCACACCATTGACAAGAGCCGTGTATTTATCACGCATTCGCCGGGCGATCCGTCGCTGGCGGCGCTGGTGTGTAAGGAGATTGAAAAGCATATCCACTTTGAGGAAGTGGTCATAACAGACGCAGGTTGTACGATTTCCAATCATTGCGGACCGAATACGCTGGGTATTCTGTATAAACGCACACATGAAAAAGGGGCATAGCTTCAAAAAAGGCGTTTTGTTTGGGGCGGACGCTGAGGAAGAGGAACGATATAGATGCGTATCAGGACAGAAACCCGGCAGGATTATGAACAGATTGACAGACTGCTGCAAACGCACCGTATGCCCGATTCAAATGCAGGTTGTGTTGCCGGAGCAAGCATGGAAGGGATCCGGCAAAGCGGGCAATACATACCGGGGCTTGCCTTTGTGGCCGAGCAATGCGGGCAGATCGTAGGGTATGCCGCCTTTACCAGAGTTTATTTGACACAGCCGAACGTGGGACGGTTTCACGTGCTGATGCTCTCTAAGCTCTGTGTTGCGCGGGAGCATAGAGGAAAGGGGATTGCCTCCCGGCTGGTGAACAAAGGCTTTGCAAAGGGCATCCAAAAGCTGTTTACCGCTGTATTTACCTGCGGGGATCCGAAGCTTTTTCTGCAATACGGTTTCCAGCCCATCGCGCATTGGAAGATGACCTCCGACGGCAGTGTGCCTCATAAATATTTATTAGGGTGTGAGCTCATGCCCTATTCTTTGCGAAAGGGCGGGTTTTTGGAACTGGTGCCGGTTTGTGCGGCGCAGGACGGCTAAATATGCTTGACGGCTATGACCTCCAGCGTATGGATGGTGTCTAAGCAAAGCGAGAATACCATGAGCATATTGGAAAGCTGAAACTGGATGTGTGCGACTCCATAGGACGAATGGATTTTCAAGCGGGATAAATCCTGATAATCGCGTAAGCATGCCCGCTTTGCATATTCGATATGCTCTTTGCCTTCGCGTAAAAAAGTAAGTATGGGGGCGGATTTATGGCCCAATGCATGTACGGCGCGCTGCAACAAGGCGCAGATGGTTATGATGTATTCCGAATGCTTGGGTTTTATACGGTAGATCGACGATGCATAACACAGCGTGTTCAGAGCGTTTTCCAGCGTATAGAGTGACTGTGCGCATAAGAGCAGGTCTTCGCGGTCGATGGGTGTGACGAATGCGTCTGAAAGCCCGGCTAAGAGCCGGTCGTATTGCTGTGCTGTGTTTTCGGATCGGTCTGAAAATTCGGGTTGTGCAGCGGAGCCGGACAGGGCTTTTGCCGCTTGGAGCACGTGATCTGAAAACGCGTGTAAGGACGCATAGAAACGGTGTGTTTTTTTCATGGTGGCCTCTGCTTATAATACAGCCTAAAGACTGTCGAATACGGCTTTGCTTATGAATATGAAGGAAGCGCGGGGGATAGAAGGGCGAAAATATATAATCGGCAGCGTATATGAATGGATGCGGTGCACACGCAAACATGCCGGTGTGCGGCGGGCGCGTTGTGTGTATCCGGCAAGAATACGTATAAAAAACGCGAAATCAACACTATAATGGTGCTGTTGAATACGGGGTTTCCGGGCGTATATTGTTTTGAAAATATTGAAGGACAAAACGTGATCGAATCTGATACAAAAGCGGTATTTGCGTTTATCTGGCTCATAATCATATCCAAAAGTTAGAAAATGTGAAAAAAATTCTGATAATTAAGCAAATGTTTCTATAGCTTGGGCGGCTGTGAGGATATAATAATACAATAGGAAAAAGATTAATGACACATCAAAGGAGGTTTATTATGGAAAACATCTTATCGGAAATCAATGAACTGCTTCAAAAGGGAAGGGCAAAACAGGTCAAGGCGCTGGTTCAGCAGGCGCTGGACGAAGGCATTGAAGCGGGCGCGATCCTTTCTCAGGGGCTGCTGGGCGGCATGAGCATCATCGGTGAAAAATTCAAGAATAATGAAGTGTATGTTCCGGAAGTCATGATCGCTGCGCGTGCGATGAATATGGGCATGGAAGTGCTCAAGCCTGTGCTGGTGCAGGCCGACACGCAATCCGCGGGCAAGGTTGTGATTGGCACGGTAAAGGGCGACTTGCATGACATCGGCAAAAACCTGGTGAAAATCATGTTTGAGAGCAAAGGCTTTGACGTGATCGATCTGGGCACGGATGTCAGCCCCGAAGCGTTTGTTTCGACAGCGGCACAGGAGAATGCGGACATCATCGCTTGTTCGGCGCTGTTGACCACCACCATGACTGTCATGAAGGATGTGGTGGAGGAAGCGAAGAACCAGGGGATCAGGGAAAAAGTGATCATTATGGTTGGCGGTGCGCCGGTAACCGAGCATTTCTGTGAATCCATTGGCGCCGATATATTCGAGCCGGATGCCACTTCTGCGAGTGAGTCCGCTTATGCGCGCCTGCACTAATACGCCATCAGGCTAAGCATAAACGCCTCTGGGATGAAAATTCCAGGGGCGTTGTTGTATTCTTTGGCAGAGTGCAGCAAAAGACATTGGGTGTGTGCCCCGCGGTTGGCGGCACACTTTGCACAAAAAGCGGGGCCTCCACATGCCATGTGTGCTTTAATGGGGTGCTCGGCGGAATTTGTTCGGCGTAATGCCTGTGAACTTCTTGAATGTGCGTATAAAATGCGGGGCGCTTTGGAAACCGCATCGAACCGCTATTTCATCCAGACATGCATTGGTCGTGATGAGCATGTGCCGCGCCTGTGAGATACGGGCGTTCAGCAGATAACGATGGGGTGTGTTGCCTGTGTGTTTTTTGAACAAGTGAGACAGGTGGGATTCGCTGATGTCCAGCGCCTCGGCAATCTGGGACAGTTTTAGATTCTTGGTATGGTTTTCATCTATGTAATGCGCGATGCGCAGCACCGTTTCATCGGCGTTGGCGAACTCCTGCCTTGTCGATATGGCAAGCTCGCTCAATGTGCGGTGCAGGAAAACAGAAATACTGTGCTCATTCAGGATCGGATTTCGAACCAGATGGAGTATGGCTTTGAATGTGCTGTCCAGATCATAGCGGTTTGAAGGCGTCATCACGCAGCCGCAGCGCTTGTATAATTCATCGAAATAATGCTGCGCAGAACAGCCCGAAAAATGGAAGTAATGAAAATTCAACAGCTCCGGAGCGAAATATTCGTGCGGGGATTTACAATCCAGCAATACCACATCGCCGCGTTGGGCCGTGTATTCTTTACCTCGATAATGCACCTGCATTTTCCCTTCATCGATAAACATGATCAGGAAGCTGTCCCAGAATTCGCGCTTTACGTGATAATCGGTTGAGCAGAAAAAAATGCCCAAATGCTCCAGATAATATAAGGCTTTCTTTGCGAAGTCGGAGTGAGGGAGGTAATAGATGCTCGATGCGCTTAAAACGCCCTTCTCATTTTTTTTGGCAGGTTTCACCCAAAGGAACCCCCTTATGAATCTTTTGCACAACAGACAAAAATCATTATGCATAATTATAACATGTCTGAATTGAAACTTCCAATGTAAAAGTTGAAAACTTCAATAGGAAAATTGCAGGATTAGTCAATAATTAGCCGGATATGGGATTGTAATGGTATTTTTTGTTTAGTATACTGATGCAAAGAAGACGATTATACCGACCTGAATTCAAAAAACACAAATTATGTAGATTTATGCTGAGATTGTTAATGATGTACCTTTCATATAGATGTAAACAGAATGCAATTTCTGTCAATTAACTTCCATAGGAGAGATGTATATGACTTCAAAAGAACGTGTGCTTGCTGCAATCAATCACAAGCAACCCGACCGAACACCCATCGACATCGGCAGCGCTTATAATACCGGCATCAGCGTGTCTGCGCTGTATCGGCTGCGTGATTATTTGGGATTACCAGAAAAGGATATTACGGTCTATGAGACCATGCAAATGCTTGGGTATGTGGATGAGGATGTCCGAAAGGCTCTGGGCGGGGATGTCGTGGCTCTGAATGAGCCGATAGACTTTGTCGGTGTGCCGCTGCGAGGGGAAACGCAACCCTTTACCATGCCGGACGGCACGCCCACACGCATTCATAGACAGCACCAATATGATGTGCAGTCGGATGGCAAGATCTATCTATACCCACAGGGAAACCGAAGCGTAAAACCGAGCGCGGTGATGCCTGCAGGGGGCTATTTTTGGGATTGTATTCATCGCGCAGCACCTTTTGACGAGGATGATTTGACCCCTGAGGCGGATTTTAAAAATATGTTCATCGACTACAGCGATGAGAGCTTACGCTACTTTGAAACGGAAGCCAAGCGTTTGGATGAGGAGAGCGGCTGTGCGGTGATGGGATTATTCGGCAAAGGCAGCATAGGCGACCCGTCTTCACTGCCCGGGCCTTCGGAGCTTCAGCCTAAGGGTATTCGCAATTTTCAAGACTGGAGTATGGCGCAGCTGCTCTATCCGGAATACTGCAGGGCTGTGTTTGAAATGCAGACCGAATATGTGCTGCGCAACTTAAAACTTTACCACCAGGCGGTGGGTGATCATATACAGATCGTGGTGATGAGCGGCACCGATTTCGGCACGCAGAACGGGCTCATGATTTCCAAAAATATGTTTCAAAATCTCTATAAACCCTACTACACCCGTATGAATCAATGGGTGCATGCACATACGAAGTGGAAGGTATTCTTCCATAGCTGTGGTTCGATTATGGAAATTCTGGATGATTTTGTAGAGATGGGTGTGGATATCATCAACCCTGTTCAATTGTCGGCAAAAGGCATGGACCCGGCCATACTCAAAGAAAAGTACGGCGACAAACTGGTGTTTTGGGGAGGAGGTGTGGACACGCAAGATCTATTGCCCAACGGAACACCTGAGCAGATCAGAGCACAGGTGCAGCAGCGCCTGCGGATATTGGCTTCCGGCGGCGGGTATGTTTTCAACACCATCCATAACATCATGGGGGATGTGCGGCCGGAGAATATCATGGCGGCTTTTGACGCCGCACGGGAGTGGCAGGACGAATCATAAGGAAGTATGAGGAGGGAGTGTGAAAACGAGCAATGGACACGAATTACATTATTCAGCTTAAGGGTATCAGCAAGTCCTTCCCCGGCGTAAAAGCTCTGGACGACGTCAATTTGAATGTCAAAGCAGGAACCGTTCATGCGCTGTGCGGGGAGAACGGAGCGGGCAAATCGACGCTGATGAAGATTATCAACGGGATCTATACGGCAGACAGCGGCGAAATTATCTACAAAGGCAAGCGTGTAACGCCGCGCAGTCCGCGGCAGATGCTGGACATGGGCATTGCAACCATCCATCAGGAGCTCAACCCTATTTTGGAAATGAGCATTGCCGAGAATGTTTTCTTAGGCAGGGAGCCTAAGAACAAGCTGAAATTCCTTGAGCCCAAGGTGATGGTTGAAGAAACACAAAAGCTGTTGGAGCGGTTCGGGCTCTGTTATCATCCGCGCTCCAAGATGAAGGAATGGACTATATCCGACATGCAGCTCATCGAAATTGTCAAAGCGATTTCGCGCGGCGCATCCTTGATCATTATGGACGAACCGACCTCCTCGATTTCTCAAAGCGAAACGCAGCGGCTTTTCTCTTACATTCATGATTTAAGGCAGCATGATATCAGCATCGTCTATATATCGCACAAGTTGGAGGAGATTCACGAAATCTGCGATGAGGTGACGGTATTGCGTGACGGCAAGTGGGTGGACACCCGGGATGTGGCGGATGCAAACAGACAAAAGATCATCGAGTTGATGGTGGGCCGCAAGATCAACGATGTGTATCCGAAAGAGGAAGTCCCGATAGGCGATGTCGTATTGGAAGTCGAGGGAATGACGGGCAAACGATTCAAAAATGTGTCTTTTAAAGCGCGTGCGGGAGAAATATTGGGATTCCCCGGGTTGGTGGGCGCGGGACGCACGGAATTGTTCCGATCGCTGTTCGGGTTGGATCATCTGGATGCCGGCGTGATTCGCATAGAGGGCAAGGAAATATCCATACGCAACCCGCAGGACGCCATTAAAAACAATATCATCATGTCGCCTGAAGATCGCAAAAAAGAGGGTGTGGTGCTGTGCAGGCCTATTCGGGAGAATATCTCGCTGCCCAACCTGCGGAGCATGAAATCCAAGGGTTTCTTGAATCTGCGGCGCGAATTGAAGATGGATACGGAGATTGCCGAGAAACTCGCCATCAAGATGGCGTCTATCAATGACGCCTGTGCGTCTTTAAGCGGAGGCAATCAGCAAAAGGTCGTATTGTCGAAATGGCTCTTACAGGACCCAAAGGTATTGATTTTGGATGAGCCGACACGGGGGATCGATGTAGGGGCTAAATATGAAATATATAAGCTAATGTGTCAGCTGGCCAAACAGGGTGTTGCCGTGATCATGGTATCTTCCGAGCTCCCGGAAATCATCGGGATGTGTGATCGGGTGGTCGTGATGTCTTGCGGTGAAGTGGCGGGAGAGCTCACCCGCGAAGAAATGACTCAAGAGAAGATTATGTCGCTGGCTGTGAAAGGATTTGATAAAGATGAACAATGTGAAAACGCTGAATAAAAAACGCAACATCAGCTTTGCGGATTTGTACAGCCGGTATGGGATATTTGCTATTCTGCTGGGCGCTGTCATCATCTCCGCCATTTTGAGCCCCACCTTCATGACGACCCGCAACATTGTGAACATTCTGCGGCAAAATGTGGTGATTGCGGTCATCGCTTTTGGCACGCAGTTCATCATGCTTGCCGGCGATATCGATTTGTCTTCCGGATCGGTTGCCGCGTTTACCGGGTGCATGGCCGCACAGGTGATGGCTTCCACCGGGAATATCGTTCTTTCTTTCCTGACGGGGCTTGTGTGCGGGGCGCTCATAGGCGCTTTGAACGGTGTTGTCATCACTCAGCTCCGAATACCGGCTTTTATCATGACGCTGGCTTCACAAACCATTTTTCGCGGACTCATGTATATATTCACCAACGCAAAGCCTATCACGGGATTGGCTGAAAGCTTTGCCTGGATGGGGCAGGGGCATATAGGGCCTATTCCGGTGCCTATTTTTGTATTGGTGATCATCTTTGTCATCTCATGGGTGTTGTTGAACCGTACCTCCTTTGGGCGGCATGTGCTGGCTGTGGGCGGCAACCGGGAAGCAGCGCTGGCATCGGGTATCAACACGGACAGGGTGAGGATTAAGGCTTTTATTTACGGCGGTTTGATGGCGGCTCTGGGTGGTTTTGTGCTGATGTCGCGCATCAACTCCGGCCAGCCGAACAGCGCCGTGGCCTTTGAGTTTGACGCGATCACCGCGGTGGTCATTGGCGGAACGAGCATGAGCGGAGGACTGGGCACCGTGTATGGGACGCTGGCGGGCGCGTATTTCGTGGGTGTTTTGATCAACATCATGACGCTGATGAATGTAAGCGCTTATTATCAGCAGGTTGTTCAGGGGTTGATCATTGCGATTGCGGTCATCATAGACGTCAGCGTAAGGCGGGTCAAGCGCAGTTGATCAAAGTTTCATATTGTAATCGTCCTGGTTATGCAGGGTGAATAAAAAACTAAAGGAAAAGGGAGAAAAAGTGATGAAAAAGTTTGTATGCGTGATGTTAACACTGTTGCTGTGTGTATCTCTTCTGGCTGCATGCGGTGGCGACAACGCCGATTCCGGCGTGACGGACAGCGCGGCACCCGAAAAAAGCGACGCGCCTGAAACTGACGACACTACAAAACCAGCTGAGAATGATCGGACGTACAAGGTCGGGTACGTGAACTTGAGTGACAACGATGAGAACTGTTATCTTGCGACCATGACTTGCAAAGAAATATGTGAAAGCGATGCGTTCAAAGAGGCGGTGGGGGCGCCCCAGAACATAGAGGTAGTCGCGCTGGACAGCCAGCTGGACGTGCAAAAGCAGCAGACTGCGGTTGAAAACCTGATCACCCAGCAGGTGGACATGATATTCCTGATAGGTGCCGATACGGAGGCGAATACGACGGCTGTGAAAGCGTGCAATGAGGTGGGCATCCCTATCTTCATGGTGGCGACCACGGCCTCCGGCGGCGACTATTCGTTCTTAGGCTGGGATGAGTATGAATACGGTGCCATGCAGGCCAGATGGGCGGTGGACAATCTGCCGGAAGGCACCAACATTTGCTATATGGACGGCACAAGCGGACGTGAGGCGTTCGACAAGCGTGAGGCGGGCTTTAAGGACATAATGGAAGCCGAACGTCCGGACTGTGTGTTCTTATCCACACAGGCATCGGAAAATACCACGGCAGAGGAGTCAATGCAGATTACGGAGGACTGGATCACACAGTTTGGAGCGGACTTGGAATGTGTTGTTACGCAGTCTAACAATACGGTGATCGGTGCGATTGAGGCGCTGAAGGCTGCCAATATGATCGATGATGTGATCGTGCTCGGCGGGATTCATGTAGGAACCTGGGATGTCGAGATGCTGAGAAAAGGCGAGCAGGATTATGCTGTGAGCGTGAGCTTCGGAACGTTGGGCGAGCTGTGTGCGGATGTTGCGCAGCGCTGCTACAATGGCGAACCCATTGAAAAAGAAGAGATGATGGAGCTTTACCACATCACCATAGATAATGTGGATGAGTATTTCCCTCAATAACCTTTCGGCCGGAGGGATGCTTGTAAAAATCCGAAAGGGAATGCTATTCCAATAGAAGACGTACCTCTTGTGCAAAGTCACCGGCAAACGCCCCGCAGCAAATGCGGGGCGTTTGTCGTCACCAGGTATAGGTTGTGGAGGGCTTAGATGGTGTGGGGCTGGGTGTCTGTGCAGGCACAGAGGGGGAAAGGGCGGGCGTTTGCGACCCGGGCGGACGGGTGCTGTGCTCCGGCGGGGTGATGTCGGGCGTGGCATCCTCCTGTCGCTCAGGCGTCGTGGAGGGCGTGGGGGAATGCGGGCTTGCCGAGGGCGGGGCAGTGGGCGCGGGCGTTTCGGGGGACGGGGTGGGCGTATGATCATCGCTTTCGGTGGGCGAGGGTGTGGGCGGTGTGTAGACGTCTTGCAGTGCGGGATTATAGTAGACGGGATCGGACGGGCCGCTCTGCACCGGTTCGCCGCCCAGGAGAATCCGTTTGTATTCTGCGGTCGCGTAATAGAAACAGTTTTTCGAATGCGAAAACGTGTCGATCGCCTGTATGTTGCCCCCGCCCTCGTGTGTGTAGATCAGCTGCGCTTCCGTTTCGCCCATGTACTGGCGGTAGAGTCTGTAGGTGGCGCTTTCGTCTTCCGCATAGAAGGAGATCAGCGCGTTTCGATTGGCGGGTGAAACGTGCAGATCGCTGGGGGGCGCGGGGTTCAGCCAGATGTTGTCCCTGCCGTCGGGCAGACTTGCGAGTGCGAACACCTCTGTGATGACGGAGGCTGTGCCTTCATGGGCCAGCTCGATCTTCTTTTGATCATACAATGTATCCTTGTTGATCTCGGCTTGCACGATGTTGGACGGGATTTCAAATTCCGGCGCGTCGCGGTCTTCATAGATATGGGAGAAGATTTTAGCGGTCAGCTCTGTAGGCAGCGTGCCTCCAGTGAAGCCCGGGGGCAGGCAATGCGCTTCGTCTGTATCGTCGAATCCCATCCACACGCAGATGTTGTATTCCGTATTGTAGGCGACCACCCAGGCGTCCTTGTTGGAATCGCTATTTGCTATGCCTGTGGTGCCTGTTTTGGAGGAGAGGGGAATGCCCACGGATTGCAAGCCCTTAGCGCTTCCGTATTCTACGGTGGAGGACATCATGTCTGTCATGATGTAGGCGTTTTCTTCCGACATGACGGCGCGGGTGGGCATGTCGCCGTGATAGAGCGTCTTCCCGTTTTGATCGCATATCTCCTTCACGCAGCCGGGCTCTGTGAAGGTGCCGCCGTTTGCAAAGGGGGAATAGCTGGCTGCAAGCTGTAAAGGCGTGACGCCCTTGGCCATGCCGCCTAATGAGAGTGCCAGATTGTTGTCGCTTGCTTCAAAGGGGATGCCCAGGCTTTTTGCGAACTCCACACCGGTCTGGACACCGATGTCTTCAAAAATCTGCACGGCGGACACATTCATGGATTTTGCAATCGAATCACGCATGCTCACCCAGCCGTAGTAGATATCGGCGTAGTTTCGCGGGGCGTATCCGTTGAAATCCTTTTGCTCGTCCAAAATCATGGTGCAGGAGGTGTAGCCCTTCTCCAGCGCCGGTGCGTATACGAGCGCGGGCTTGATGCAGGAACCGGGCTGGCGATAGAGCTGCGTGACCCGGTTTAAACCGCGGCGCACGGAGTATTCCCGCCCGCCTATGACGGCGAGTATGTCGTTGGTCTGCGGATGCAGTATGGTAATGGCGGTTTGGGCTTGTACGCCGTCTGCGGCATCCTCGGGAAAGAGTGATTTTTCTTCGCAGAGCTGTTCGAGATAAGCCTGCAGCGCCCGATCCATGTTGGTGTGAATCTGGTAGCCGCCGCTGAGCAGCTCGTCTACGCTGATATCGAGCGAACGGGCTGCTTCTGTGATGACCATGTCCGTGTAGTAACCGTATTGGTAGGTGTCCTCGCTTTCAACGAGCGCAAGCTTTTCCGCCTTCGCTTCTTTTGCTTGTTCTTTTGTGATATAGCCTTGATCCAGCATACGGCCGAGCACGAGGTCCCGCCGCTCGAGGGAGGCTTCGGGCTGTATGTGCGGTGCGTAGCGGCTGGGGGCGTTGATCACGCCGGCCAGCAAGGCGCCTTGCGCGATGGTGAGCTCGTTTGCGCTTTTGCCGAAATAGGCTTGGGCTGCGGTCTGGATGCCATAGGCGCCATTACCAAAATATATGCAGTTTAGATACATTTCCAGTATCTGATCCTTCTCATAATGGCTTTCCAGCTCCATGGACATGAGCGCCTCTTGTATTTTGCGCTCCCATGTTTTTTCTGTGGATAAGTATTTTAGCTTGATGAGCTGCTGGCTGATGGTGCTGGCGCCTTCGTTTAATGAGCCGGACTGTATGTCTGCGACCAATGCGCCTGCGATGCGCCGTATATCGATTCCTCTGTGGTCGTAGAAGCGCGCGTCTTCTACGGCGATGAACGCATTTTGCACATGCTCGGGTATGTCGTGTATGGATACTTTGATGCGGTGTTCGCTGCCCGGCACGTTGTTCATCACCTGGCCGTCTTTATCGTATATGACGAGCGTTTGGTCCATGCTGGCCGCAATAGACGGATCGAAATCCTTCCAGTCGTCCAGCGTGAACACATAGCCGATGAGGGCGGCTATGCAGCTTAGACCCAATATGCAGAATATTAGAAATATTTTCAACAGAATATGGCGTTTTATTTTTACGGGTGCTGTCGTTTGATTTTTGCCCATCCGTTCCACCTCACACAGATTTTCGCAGGTTTGCGGGCTGTAGGATTGATGCAACACAATCAAATCTTAAGTTTGTTTTTCGGAATGAATGCGTCATAAGATTATTCAGCCGGCCCCCTCTTCTGTTAATATTTCCAATCATTCGAATTAAATAGGCGGTTTGGAATGGCAATAAGTGGGAATGATTATAAAAAAAGCGCAAAATCGTGTTTTCCCCAAAACAACTGTTTTTTCAACATTATTAGTCAAAGGGTTTATTCCAAACAAAGCGAATATATGCAAAGGTAAGGAGGTTATTCTATGATCATTGAATGCAAAAGAAGCGGACCACAGCTTACAGTGGGCCTGTCTGGCGAGCTTGACCATCACAGCGCCAAAAGCGTGCGGAACAAGCTAAACGAACAGATGGAGGATTCGGGCATCAAGCGTATCGTGTTTGACTTTAAAGGACTGACACTGATGGACAGCTCGGGCATTGGCGTGATCATCGGCCAATACAAGCAGATGCAGAAGCGCAACGGCACAGTGGAAGTGAAGAACATCAGCCGTTCTATCGATCGGATTATGGCGATGTCGGGGTTGTATAACATCATTAAAAAAATCAGCTGATTACATTAGGGGGTAAACAATGTATAAGAATGAGATGAGGCTCAGGATTCCATCGCTGTCTCAGAACGAAAGTTTTGCACGTGTGGTGGTGGGCGCATTTGCCGCACAGCTCAATCCCACGCTGGAGGAGCTGGTGGATATCAAGACGGCTGTGTCGGAAGCGGTGACCAACGCCATCATACACGGCTATGAAAGCCGAAACGGCTATATCGATGTGAATGCCGTGTTGAAAGGTGATGTCATCACCATCGAAGTGATCGATACGGGCAAAGGGATCGAGGATATCGAGCAGGTACGGCAGCCGTTTTACACCACGAAACCCGACGACGAGCGCTCCGGCATGGGTTTTACCGTGATGGAGACGTTTATGGACGAGTTGAAGGTCGTTTCTTATCCGGGCGAGGGGACACATATCACCATGATTAAGAAAATTATTTCGGCGGAGCAGATTAGAAAATGAGCGCATTGTTGTCGCATGAAGAAACTATAGCGCTGCTCCGAAAAGCGCAGGACGGAGACGACGAGGCGCAGGAAACGCTGGTAAAGCATAACGCGGGGCTGGTGAGAAGCTTGTCTATGCGGTTTATTAACCGCGGCATCGATTATGAGGAGATTTATCAAATCGGATGCATTGGGCTGATCAAGGCGATCAGAAATTATGACGAGCAATACAACGTGCGTTTTTCTACGTATGCGGTGCCGCTGATCACAGGGGAGATCAAGCGTTTCCTGCGTGACGACGGGATGATCAAGATCAGCCGCATCACCAAGGAGACGAGCAGAAAGATCATGGGTGCGGCGGAAGAATTGCGCACCGCCTTAAACCGTGAACCCAGCATACAGGAGATATGCGAAAAAACCGGACTTTGCGCGGAAGATATCGTCTATGCCATGGAGGCGACTCAGCCGGTGGTGTCGTTGTTTGAGCCGGTGTATGATGAGGGCGGATCGAAAGTTTTGCTGATGGATCATGTGCCGGATGTTTCCGACGAGCCGGATCTGGACAGCCTGATATTGCTCAAGCAGATGATCGTGGCGCTTCCGCCCAGGGAACGGCAGCTGATCATCATGCGGTATTTCAAGGATATGACGCAAACACAGATCGCAAAACGAATGGGCATTTCGCAGGTGCAGGTGTCCAGGCTTGAAAATAAAATACTCAAAAAGCTCAGGGAACAGGCGCTCCCGTAGGGTGTGCGGCAAAGAAACGGGCTGAAAAGTGCGGCGTATACTGCCGCTTTTTTATTTGGACATAATCTCATATTCTCCCCTTTTTCGCAGCATGGATAGACAGAAAGCGCATAGATGGGTTTTTACAATGGTGCTATAACGCCATGATCCATGCTTTGCCATCCGAATCAACGGAAGGGTTTAATTTCTGCATGGATGATGGCCGATGCATTATGCGAAAGAAGGGACAGGCCATGCTTGAGATCAAAAAAGCAAGAAGCGAGACCACATTCAACGCAACGAATATTCTCATAGGGGCAGGCATCGCGTTGTTCGCTGCGCTGTGTGCGCGAACAAGCCTGTTTGGGTTCATCAACCCGTATGGGCTCGCGCTCATCGCCGCTGCGATGGCCAGCAAAACGAAAGAACTGCCCATCGCGCTGGGGGTGGCGGCGGGGCTGTGTACGCTTTTGCCGGATACGCTGGCGGATATGGCGGTGACGTTTGTTTGTGTGTGCGGTCTGTATGGCATACGGCTGCTGCAGCGAAGGCTGAATGTGGTGAGTGTGATGTCCGTCATGCTGCTGTTGTTTGTGACGCTGCCCTTTCGATCCACCACGCCTTACGGCTATTTAACGGGCGCTGCGGAGATTTTGCTGGGGGCGTTGTCGTTTTTTGTATTTCGTACCACCATCGTGATGGCCGGCGCGAGGGAAGCGGGTATGCCCACGGAGGATAAAAAGATATGCCTGCTGCTGGCCCTCTGTATTGCGCTGCTGGGCAGCGGCAGCCTGGTGGCGGAAATCTTCTCAGCGCCTATGTTCTTAGGGCTGATCGTGGTCATGGGCTTCGGGCTGGCCGCTTCCGTAGGCGGGGGCGCTTGCGCCGGGATTGCCGTGGGCAGCGTGCTGTTGCATGTCGGGTATGGCGTGGAGACGCTGGGGTTCTTCGCGGCGTTTGGGCTGCTGTGCGGTGTGTTCAGCGTGTTTACGCGGGCGGGCATGACGCTGATGCTGCTGGGCGCCAATGGCATCTCCATACTCTTGTTTTCAGGCTTTGTATTTCCGTATCCCGAGCTTTTGCTGGCTTGTGCCGTCATTTTGCTCATACCCAACGCCGCCTGGAGGTATTGCAGGCAGTTTTACAGCCCGGCGGTCAAAAAGGTGCGCACAGGCGTTCTGTATGGCATGCGCATGCGGGATGTGGTGAGCGCACGATTACAGGGCTGCTCGCGTGCGTTTTGCCATATGGCGGAGGCGATCGCTGTGCGCCATCAGCAGGATGAGAAAAAGGCGCGGCTGGCCATGGATCTGGCGAACGAGATTTGCACAGGATGCGAGCGCGCAAACGAATGCTGGCAGGATCGGTTTATGCACACGCATGCCGCGTTTGAACGGCTGGCGGGCTTGTGTGTGGGGGATGAGATGTCGGAGCCGGAATGGTTTAACAAATCCTGCCGGCGTTATGAACTTGTGAAGAAGGAGATGAGCGAAAGGATAGGCGATGAGGAACTGTTTGCGCTCAAGCGGCAGGTGGTACAGGCGAAGGGGCTTGCGCATGATCAGTTGCTGCATGTGAGCGCCATCATGGACAGGCTCGCTTGTGAGGAGACGCCTGTGGTGTTTGACGAGGAGCTTGAACAGTGCCTCATGGAGCGTTTTGAAGAGGAAAACTTGCGTGTTTATGGCGTGAATGTCGAAAATTATATGGAGCTGATCGTGGAGGTTAAGATCAGGAATGCGGATGAAAAGCTGGTGGAGCGCATCGTGTCGGAGGTCTGCGAAACGAATATGGTGGTGGTGGATCGCAGGACGGGGAAGAGCTGCCGCAAGATGGTGCTCAAGGAAAAGCTCCGCTTCCGGATGGAGAGCGGCTGCGAGCAGGTTTGTGCGCAGGGCGGCAAGGTGTGCGGCGACAGCGTCAACATGCTGCGTTTAGGCGATACGAAATACATACTGATGATCAGCGACGGCATGGGCATTGGCGAAAACGCCGCGAGCGAAAGCCGTGCGACCATCGAGATGCTGCAGGATCTGGTGTGTGCCGGGTATGACGAGGCGTTCATACTCGATGTGGTCAACCGGCTGCTGATACTCAAAGGGGAGGATACGTATTCGACGGTGGACATGTGTGTAATAGATGCCACCAACGGCTCGGCGCGGTTTATCAAGGTGGGCGGGGCGCCCTCCTACATCTATTATGACGGTGTGATCGATAAGGTGAATACCGCGGCGCTTCCTATCGGGATATTGGAGCAGGTGAGCCCTACGGTTACGGAACGGGCGCTGCTGGGGAATGAGTATATCGTGATGATGAGCGACGGCATCTATGATGTGGTGGGGGACAGGCTGGCCGAATGGATCAAGAGCGCGAGCGGGAAGAGCAGCGGCGGTGTGGCCAAGGAGCTGATGAAACGCGCACAGGAAATGGGCGTAAGCGATGACGCGACGGTGGTGGTGGGGCAGATACGGCCGTTGTAGGGATCAATGGATGCACGCAATAGGGCAGGGAAGAAGCACAGCCGGCAAAAGCCGGCTGTTTCGTATGTCGAAAAAGTGAGTTGTATAAGGGATGGCGGCTAATCTTTGCGGGTATTCAGATAATCACAAAAGCTTTCGCTTGGCGTTTCTTTTTGGAAAGGGGCATAGAAAGTCATGGAAACGCCCGTATCCTGAACGAGCACATTTCTAGGCATATGCATGATGAGCCGGGTTACATAAAGATCGCCCGCGGCGCCCGAAATGTTTAAAGCCTGTATCCAATAGACCATCCAAAACCAACGGGCAGGCAGCAGCAGATTCAGCACGAGCAGCAGAAGCCCCAGGAGTATTACGGGTGCCAATGCGATGACGATATAGGATTTGCGATCGAAATAGGCTTTATCGCTGCCTGCGTAGGCGTAGAAGCCTTTGAATCCGTATTGCGGTTTTTCGCCGCTGTAATGCTTGATGAATACGCCGTGGATCAGCTCGTGCAGACAGATATAGAGCACGCTGCCTGCCAGCACGATGGCCAGCCGCAACAGAAGCGATGCGCCCGTAAAGGTGAGCGTCACCGTTTCTTTGGGATGAAGGAAGAAGCCCAGCAGCATCATCACTGCCCACAGGACCAGCGAAAACATGCTGATAGCTATGGCCAGCCGCTTGTCTTTTTGCATGTCGATGGTGCGGATGGCTTCGTAGTTTTGCGGCAGGGATGAGCAGTTCATATGGCTTCTCCTTTTGTATCAGGCGCGGACTGAAGCTCCGCAAGCGCGCATTAAGCGGTGGGGTTCTTTAGTTTTTTCGCCTGTATGAGCAGTGTGCATATGATGGAGATGACGCTGGCCGCAGCCGCGATGAGGAAGGACAGCGTGTAGTCGCCTTTCAGCGCGCCGGAAGTGTTGACAGACGCCGCAAGGAAAGGAAATAAAACAGCTGAAATGCCGAACCCCACCATCACGCAGCCATAATTTGCGCCTGCGTGCTTGGTGCCGTACATATCCGAGCAATAGGGCGGAAAAACACCGGAGGAACCGCCGTAGGCACATGCGATGAGCGCGATGAGCACGATGTATGCGATGCCTTGGGTGAAGATCATGAGCACCATACACGCCAGCGTGATGATGTTTAAGGCGACGATGGTGCCTTTGCGGCCGATTTTATCCGATATCCAGGGCGCGAGCAGACGACCGGCCGAGCTGGCGATGCCGGTGAGCATGACCACCACGGTGGCGAGTTCGCTGGACAGACCCTTGACAAGCCCCAGCGTGATGAAGAGGGGATTGAGTATGAAATAAGCGGGTGTTAGAAACATCATGGCCATCGTTAAAAAGTAAAACTGCGGTGTTTTGAGCATCTGGCCGGTTGTGAAGCCCTGTTGCTGTACCGAAGAAGCGGCGGGCGGTGTATAGCCTTCGGGGGCATAACCCGGTTCGGGCTCTTTGATGAATAGGCTTGCGGTGAGGCAGATCACCAAGAATGCGCCGGCCAGAATCCGGAAGGTTGTGCTTGCGCCCAGTGCGTTGAGCAATTGTGTGGCCAGCGGGGAAAAGATGACGATGGAGAAGCCGAACGCGCATACCACCATGCCCGACGCGAAGCCGCGTTTTTCGGGGAACCACTTTTGCGCGCAGGCGATGCTGCTGTTGTATGCGGCGCCCACACCGATGCCGCCTATCACGCCATAGGACAGGTAGAGTGTCCAGGGTTGTGATGTGAGCAGGAAAGAGGAGAGAAAAAGCCCGGCCGCAAACAACACGGAGCCTGCGAACACGACTTTTTTCGCGCCGATCTTATCAGAGAGCCTTCCGCCGCCCACGATGCCCACCACGAACATGGCGAGCATGACGGAGGCGATAAACGCTACTTCGCCTGCTTTTTGCTCAGAAAAAACGCCGCTGCTCACCAGATAATTCTGAAATACACTCCACATATAGATGATGCCTGTACAAAGTTGCACCGCCATGGCGGCAAACAATACGCCGTAACGGCGGTTTTTACGAACACCCATAGCCATTTAGCCTCCAAACCAAATCATTCAGGATACCAGCTTCATTAAAGCATCCTAGTTATTTATATAATACAACCGGCCGCTATGCAAGCTTTTATATAATTATACTGCAGGGTTAAAGCGAATGCTGTTGTTTTTTATTCATATTCTATGATAGAATATCAGAATAACGCAATGGGGGATACTATATCCTTACAGCGTGGATTGGGCGTGAATTCGGCAGATTGTTTGGGTATGTTCAGCCGCTAAAAGGTGACCTGCGGGTGCATGAACTGGAGACATTTCGCGGGTATTACTGTTCGCTGTGCAAGGCGCTGGGCAAGCGTTATGGCAAAAAGGCGCAGTTTTTGCTGACATACGACTGTGCGTTTTTGGCGCTTTTGCTGGATTCGCTGCATTATGACGATCCGGTGTTTCAAAAGTGCCGGTGTGCATATAACCCCTTAAAACGCAAAAGGGCTGTCAAAGGAAATCTGGCGGTGGATTACGCGGCGGATGTGAACATGCTGCTCGCTTATCATAAGCTCAAGGATGACCGTGTGGACACACGCTCCGCAAAAGCGGCCATGGGCAGCGTTTTGTTTTGGCGTTGCGGCAAAAAAGCGATCCTGCGGCGCGGGACGCTTGCGCGGCAGATAGGGGAATGCGTTGCGGCGCTGTCTGAGCTGGAGCGCGCGGGATGTGCGAATATAGACGAGGCGGCGCATTGGAATGCGCGCATGCTGCAAAAAATATTTGATTTTTATCCCGAGTATGCTGAATTAAAGGAGATCGGGTATAATCTTGGCCGCTGGGTGTACCTGATGGACGCGCTGGACGATATGCAGGAGGATGAGCAAAAGGGAAACTACAATGTTTTCTTATGTAAATATGGCAGTTCTTTGGCCGGCGCGGGTGAGGAGATCGCCTTTATGCTGCAATTCTCGCTTGCTCAAGCGGCTTTGGCATTTGAAAAGCTGCCGGTAAAACGGAATCGGGGTATTTTGGAGAATATCCTCTATGCGGGCGTTATGCAAAAAACAGAAGCGGTTTTAAAAAAACGCGGTATCACACACTAAGAGGAGAGAATGGATGAATCCTTATCACGTACTGGAAATCAATGAAAACGCCACGGACGAACAGGTTCGTAAGGCTTATCGGGAGCAGGTGAAAAAATACCATCCCGACCAGTTTACTGATAATCCGTTGAAGGAATTGGCGCAGGAAAAACTAAAGTCTATCAACCAGGCTTATGATACGATTATGAAGCAGAGAAGCGCTGCGGGCGGCTCGCCGCGGGGGGGGCATACCGCCTCATCCTCGCAGTACAGCGGCGCGCATTCGATTGAGTTTGCGCGTGTGCGCCAGATGATCAACAGCAACGATATCAATGGTGCGCGCAGCCTGCTGCAATCTATCGAGACACGCAATGCGGAGTGGTATTTTCTCGATGGTATCATAGCGCTTCGGCTGGGCTGGTATGCGCAGGCGCGGGAAAGCTTGTCGCGTGCTTACCAAATGGATCCGAACAACAGCGAATACCGTACTGCGTACAACAGCGTAAACAATGTGCGCGCAGGCTATCAGGGGAACCCATATTACTCTTCGGGCGGCGGCACGGATACCGCGTGCAACTGCTGTTCGTCGTTGATCTGCGCGGACTGCTGCTGTGAATGTATGGGCGGGGATCTGATCCGCTGCTGTTAAAAGTGCGACGGGGGAAGTGTGTATGAAACACCGCGAGATGAAGGGCGCATATGGGATTGCGTTTTCTGCCATGATGGCGGCGCTGAGCGTTATTTTTTTGTTTTTGTCCGCTGTGCTGCCCGCAGGCAGGCTGGTGATGTACTTTTTGAGCTCGATTTTCATCGCGCCGCTTGCGTATGGTCAGGCTCCTAAGTATGCCGTCGGATGCTTTTTATCGGCGGCGCTGATTGGATTTTTCTTATTGCCTAACAAATTGGGCATCGTGCCTTATGTGCTCTTTTTCGGGCATTATGGTTTAGGAAAATACTATATTGAAAAAATCACACGCAAATCGCTGGGCTTTATATTGAAATATCTTTATTTCAATATATGCATCACACTGTGTTATCTGCTTGCAAAAGAGGTGCTGCTGGCGGATATTTCGGCTGAGATCTCCCTATGGGTGATTGCGCTGGCAGCGCAGGTGGTATTTTTGATATTTGACTTTGCTTATTCGCTTGTTTTGGACATATACTACAAGAGGATACTCAAATAGGATGATTCCGAAAGGTTTTCAGGAAAGGAGCGCGCCATGAAGATTGTCATTGCGCCGTGCTCGTTTAAAGGGACATTCTCCACGTTGGAGGTCATCGAAATCGTTGAAGAGCAGGCGCGGAAACATTTTAAAAACGCATATATTAAGGGCGTCCCTATTGCAGACGGCGGGGAAGGGACGGTGCACGCACTGGTGAATTTTACGAAGGGCGAATATCGGCATGCGCGGATAACGGGCCCTGCGGGAAAGCCGGTGGAAGCTTTGTATGGCGTGATCAATGAGGATACCGCTGTTTTGGAAGTTGCACAGACATCAGGGCTCAAGGTGTTGGAGAAGGAGCGCACGGGTCTGCCGTGTGCCACCACCTACGGCATGGGGGAACTCATCAAGCATGTGCTCGACGAAGGGTTTAGAAAGATCACCATAGGACTGGGCGGCAGCGGCACCAATGACGGCGGCATCGGTATGGCGCAGGCGATGGGCGTGCGCTTCATATTGCAAGACGGCACCGAGGCGCGTTTTGGCGGCCGGGATTTGGATAAGATTTCCGATATCGATATCAGCGGTTTGGACGAAAGAATTCAGGACTGTGAGATCATCGT
Organism: Christensenellales bacterium; assembly: GCA_050945835.1. Taxonomy (GTDB): domain Bacteria; phylum Bacillota; class Clostridia; order Christensenellales; family JBMNTQ01; genus JBMNTR01. The sequence goes on from JBMNTR010000006.1 coordinate 78,077, forward strand.
GATGTGCGATGTATCCAACCCGTTGACAGGGGAGAGCGGTGCAACGTATATATTCGGAGGGCAAAAGGGCGGCGATCCTGCGATGCTCGATTGCTTGGAGGCGGGCATGAAGCACTATGCACGTATTGTGAAGGAAAAGCTGGGGCTTTATTTAAATGCCATGCCCGGCGGGGGTGCGGCCGGAGGGCTGGGCGCGGCGCTGGCCGGTTTTCTGGATGCACGGTTGAAGGTGGGCACGGAGTACTTCCTGAATATGATCGGATTTGAGGAGATCATCAAGGATGCGGATTTGGTGGTGACAGGCGAAGGAAAGCTGGACAGAAGCACCACGTTTGGCAAAGCGCCGGTGGGTATCGCGCACTGCTGCGCGCGTTATGAAGTGCCTGTTGCGGTGGTGGCGGGAAGCCTGGGGCCGGGCTATGAGCGCATGTATGAGTATGGCATACAGGGGGTTATGCCGTCGGTCGCGAGCGTGATGACGGACGATGAGATGGTGTGCAACGCGCGGCAGGATTTGATGATGGCGTCGGATCGTCTTTTCAGGCTGATCAAACTGGGGATGCATATCAAGAATAAGAACTATTGATGCGCTGCCGCGCAAAGGGCGCCAGCGCCGGTTGCTGTGCGATTTTTTTGTGTGAAGAAAGGGCATGGAAACGGCACGCTTTTGTGCGCATTTCAGATGCCGTATTCGCACAAAAAGATTGGTGAAGGCGGGTTTGTCTGCTGCTGCACTGACTGGAACAGAGATGATATAGGCCGGGTGATCCCGGTCTTTTTGCTATACCGAAAAGCGGCAAGGAAAAGAAGAACAGCGGAGTATGAAGGTGAAGAGCAGGGCGGCTCTATGACAGGATGTAAAAGCGCAAAAAATCCGGCACACAGCCCGGGATCCTTGATGGAAGAGCGGCGAAGGGCATTTAGGCGTTATGAAAGGCGCTTAAGCTTGGTAGTGTACTGGCAGTATGGTGGTTGTGACGCGCTGGTATGATCAGGAAAAAGAGGAGCAAAGGAGGAATAATATGACTTTTCGCATGATCAACAGCTTTTTGCGTTCGCAGAGCCAATATCTCGCGGAAGAGGAACCGCTGAGTATTAAGGCGATCAACGACAACTTCATGGCAACTCAGGAATGGGCGAAACGTATAAGCGCTGCGGTTGAGTCGGTTCAATCAGAGCTAGACGACCGCGGCAAAACACTGCTTTGGAGCGGACGGGCGGCGGTTGGGAGCGTGCTGACTGTGCCGGGGTACCAGGATTATGCCGTGTTGCAGGTGGATCCTGTATCGCTGGGCATACCCATCATCGCCACCATGCTGCAGACGGGCTCGACCGTTTTTGTGCGCGGGATTGGCGCCACTGTTACGCCCGCGCTGTATGTGAGGACGGCGGCTGTTTTTTTACAGGGGACGCTCAATGACCAAACGCTGCTGGTCGGAGCTTTGGGGGCTGTGTCCCACAGGGGAGAGGGCACCCACACGGTTTATCAGGAGGTCGATATTTCAAGTATATGGGGGATTGTATGATGCAGATCAAAACGGATGAACATGGGTATGTGGCTGGATACGCACGGATTGGCGGTGTTGAGGAGGGGGTGGCTTATGAGGGAGAGATCCCCGAAGGGTTTGAAGAATCATATCGTGCTTATCGGCTGACAGGCGACGGGCTGGTGCTGGATGAAGAGCGCAAGGCGAATGCACAAGCGGAAAGGCTGCACAGGCAGGAGCAGTATGTATTGCTGGAGATGCTCTATGAGGAGATTCAGCAGCGCATCATAGAGATGGCGCTGGCGGAGCCGAACAGCCGTATGGAAAGCCTGATGAGCAGGCTGAAAAGTGGCGGTGCGGAGCTGTTTTAAACGGCTGTGAGCCTTTTGGACTGCATGGTTTTTAGCTTGTTTGGCCTTTATGGCTATGATAAAGTAAGGAGTAGCAGTGCAAAAAGGGGGAAGAAACCATGCACATGACGGATCTGATCATCAAAAAAAGGGACGGCGGCTTTTTAAGCGAGGAGGAGATTCGCTTTTTTACGGAGGGCTACAGCCGTAAGGCAATACCGGATTATCAGGCCGCGGCGCTGCTGATGGCCATTTGTATTCGCGGTATGTCTGAAGAAGAGACGCTCTTTTTGACACAGGCGATGGCTTTTTCGGGTGAAACGCTTGATCTGTCCGGCATAGACGGCGTGGTGGCCGACAAGCACTCGACCGGCGGTGTGGGGGACACCACGACTCTGGTGGTGGTGCCGCTGGTGGCCGCCTGCGGGCTGCATGTTGCCAAGATGTCGGGCGCGGGGCTTGGGCATACGGGAGGCACGATCGACAAGCTGGAGTCAATACCGGGATTGCGCACGGCGCTGCCGGTGGCGCGGTTTTTAGAGATCGTCAGGGAGGTGGGCTGCAGCGTGGTGTCGCAAAACCTGAACCTGGCGCCTGCCGACAAGATGCTGTATGCGCTGCGCGATGTGACGGGTACGGTGGAGAGTTTGCCTTTGATCGCCTCCAGTATCATGAGTAAAAAACTTGCGCTGGGCTGTGACGCGTTGGTATTGGATGTTAAGACGGGTGCCGGCGCGCTGCTCACAAAGGTGGAGCAGGCGTTTGCACTGGCGGAGCAGATGATGCGCATCGGTGAGCGGGCGGGCATCCGTACGCGTGCGGTGGTGACGGATATGACGCAGCCGCTGGGCTGCAATATAGGCAACGCACTGGAGGTTGCGGAGGCGGTTGAGATATTAAAGGGGATGCATGAAGGCTCGAGGCTCTATCAGGTCTGTATGCTGCTGGCACAGCAGATGCTGCTTTGCGCAAGGGTCACTGAGGATGCGTATGAGGCGGAGGATATGCTGAAAAAAGCGCTTCATGAGGAGAAGGCTTTAGAGACATTTAAGCGAATGGTCGCAGCACAGGGCGGGGATGTTGCTTATATTGAGGACGAGGGCCGGCTGTATGCGCGTGCGGCGCGGCGTTATTCGCTCGAAACAGCGCAAGGAGGCGTACTCGCTGCGCTAAACGCGAGGACGGTGGGGCTTGCGTCCCAACGGCTGGGTGCAGGGCGTGAATCACTGCAGGATGCCGTCGATTATGGCGCGGGCATATGCATGAAGAAGCAAGTGGGGGATGCCGTAAAACCCGGCGACGAGCTGGCTGTGTTTTATTACGATGGTGAAGAGAAGCTGCAGGAGGCTGTACGGTTATATCAGAGCGCTGTGACCATAGGTAAAGCCTCTGCCGACACCACGTTGGTACACGGAATTTTGGCGCCTTAGACTGTGGTGTCGATTAAAAACAGGCGCATTGGAAAAGGTTTTTTTCGGTGCTCTTTTTTATAATAACGATGGAATATTTATTGACAATTCGAGCTTGCTTGTTGACTTATGGCAAACCGATGACATATACTAAAAAAGGATTACTGATCAGGAGGTGAAAAACGTGGACGGTGACGGAGGTTTATCAAACAGCCACCGAACAAACAATGGGCTGGTGAATCCTTTGTTGAATCATCGCGCCGGAGCGTTTTCTCTGCGCTGATGATCGCATAAGCGGTTCCGTGCCTTACTCATGCTTGAATGCAGAATGGAGGGAATCGCGATGGGCTTGGAAAATCTGGCAGAAATGCTGCAGAACAAGCAATTCATACAATTGCGCGAGCAATTGTCCAGCATGCAGGCGGCGGACGTTGCCGAATATATTCAGGAACTGGAGAATGACAAGCAGGTCATCATCGTATTTCGCTTGCTTCCCAAAACACTTTCGGCCGATGTGTTTGCGCTTTTGGATGCGGACAAACAAACGGTTATCTGTTCTTTAATCGACGATCACGAACTCAAATCCATTATTGATGACTTATATTTCGATGATATGATTGATTTGCTGGAGGAAGTGCCGGCTTATTTGGTGAAGCGTATTATGTTGCAGCGCGGCGCCAAGGAGCGGCATTTGATCAACCAGTTTTTAAAGTATAGAGATAATTCCGCCGGCAGCTTGATGACCATCGAGTTTGTGGATCTGCACAAAGATATGACGGTGGAGCAGGCGATGAAGCGTATTCGCAGGGACGCGGCGGAGATGGAAACGGTGTATAACTGCTATGTGATCGACGGTGCGCGGCATTTGGACGGGATTGTATCCTTGAAAGACATCATCGTTGCCGAAACCGACGCCCGAATAGAGGACATCATGGAGGAAAATCCCACTTTTGTGTTTACGGGGGATGATCAGGAAGTGGTGGCGGGCCTGTTCCAGAAATATGACTTGCTGGCGCTGCCTGTGACGGATGCTGAAAACAGGCTGGTGGGTATCATCACCGTGGACGATGTGATGGATGTCGTGGAAGAGGAGGCGACGGAGGATATTCTGAAGATGGGTGCGATCACGCCTTCGCAGGAGTCGTATCTATCCATCGGTGTGATGAAGATTGCGCGCGCGCGCGTGCCCTGGCTGTTTTTCCTGATGATCTCTGCGGCTTTTACGGGTATGATCATCAGCTATTATGAGGATACGCTGGCGGCTGTAGTGGTGCTGACGGCTTGTATTCCCATGCTGATGAACACGGCGGGTAACGCAGGATCGCAGACATCCACCACCATCATCCGTGCGCTTACGCTGGGTGAGATCGGATTTAAGGATGTGCTGCGGGTGGTCTTAAAGGAGCTGCGTGTGAGTATCATCTGCGGGGTGACGCTGGGTGTTGTGAATTTTGCGCGCCTGTATCTGTTGACACCGGGCTATACGGCGCCTGTTGCGCTGGTGGTGTCTGCTACGCTCGTCTGTACGGTGATCTTCGCTCAGATCATAGGCAGTATGCTGCCTATGCTGGCCAGCAAGATCGGGCTGGATCCGGCCCTGATGGCAGCACCTTTGATTACCACCATCGTGGATGCGGCGGCGTTGGTGCTGTATTTTTCCATCGCAACCGCTGTGCTGGGCCTATAAGAAGGAGTGCATGAGGGGGCAGGAATTGAAATGCGGGCGGCTGCAGAAGAACCGTTGTGAAGGCGCGCTTTTTATACGGAGTGCGGATTGAAATGGTTTGGTGCTGCTCAGGTCGGTGCAATTGAGATATTCATGTGGAGAGCGAGGGCTGAAATGGTTGGCCGCTCTCTTTTTTGTGCGTTGAAACGTTGCTCTTTGCACAAAGAGTGTGGGTTGCAATACGACAGGCGAATGGAAGAATGCTGTGCAAAGGAGCGGGGGAATGCGGGTTGAAAGCTGCTGATCGCCATGCAGGTGCATGGATAGATACATAGCTGCTCCTCACACAAAGGGCATGAGCGGAGATGAAAATCAGAAGTGTTTGACGGAGTTTACAAAGCCGCCGATCTCCACATGGAGCGCAGGCGGCTTTGGAATAGACCGTATCATCTGATGCGGCCGGCACAATCGGTCTTCACGCGGAGCGCGGGCGGTTTTGGCAGGCGGTATGGGAGGATCGGTTATGCGCGGCGCAGCGGTGGGCTTTTTTCTCTATGCTCAGTGAAAAATGCCCAAGAATGGATTTGTTTTGCGGCGCACCGGTATTTAGCCGATCATGCCCAGCTCGGACGCTGTGACGGTGCCGTTGCGCAGCGCGTTGGCTTTGAGTTCTTCGTACAGCCCCGAGAGTGCGATGCTTCGATACGGCCCCACATAGACGATTTCCAGTATGCCGAAAGTGAGGCCGGAGAGTATCATCCAGCCGATGTAGCTTAGGAAGAATACGAAGATTTCGCCTTTGTAGCCTTCTGTCATGCGCATGGACAGCTTGAGTGCGTCGGTCGCCGATGCGGGGGAGTCCGCCAGTATGTATGGTGTGAGGGAATACGCGATGGCTTTGACGATGCCGGGGATGACGAACAGACAAGACCAGAGGAATATCCACAGCTCCATCCAGAGCAGCCCGCCCAGCGTGCGGCCGTAATCCTTAAACGGCGCAAAGAGATCGCCTACATCGGCTCTGCGTGCGCGATAGATGTTTAGAAAGCTGAAGGACAGCCCGGCCACCACCGGGAGGACCAGCAGCGCACCTACGCCGGGGAGGATGGCGCCCGCGGCACCCAGCACCATCATGCCCACAAAATAGATCAGTATGGCATTTCCGTGTTGGGATGCCAGTGCTCGTTTGGCCTGTGCTTTGATGTCGCTTCTTGTACGCATAAAGACCACCTCATTTTTTATTTGTGTATATATGGGATATAACTGCAAACAGTCTTTCCGTGTTGTATGCGGGACGTGTATAAGGGTGCTTCTCTGCTGCACGGGCTGCGGGTGTGGATACGCCCGCAACCCGTGCGCGAAAAGGCTAGGTTTGACCTTGGGATGATTTTAGCTTATAGGTGTATGAAAAGCTGACTGTATGGACCAGCTTTTGGCAAACATGTGCTTATTCTGTGATGACCACGGCGAGCAGCACCAGTTCTTCGTCGCCTGTGTTGGATATGTCATGTGCGTTGCCTTTGCCTGTCAGCGTAACATCGCCAGGCAGCAGCGGGATGGTGCGGCCATTCTCCACCGTTTCACCCCGGCCGCTGAGTATATAATAGAACTCCGATTCTCCGACGTGATCGTGTGTTCCGATGGAAGCACCTTTTTCCAGCGTGATGACGGATGCGAGCCGGCAATTGGGCGGTAGATCCTGCGCAGGGCAGAGATGCATCAACCGGGCACAGCCCTTTCCGCCGCGCATGTTTTGTCTTTCTTCGCGGGGAAGCTCCGCATTTTTAATGACCATAGTAAAGCTATCTCCTTTTAACTATTCTTTAAATACAATATGCTGAGGCCTTCCAGTGTGAGCAGGCTGTCTGTTACGTCGATCACGCTGGATTCGGAGGCGATGACCTGAGACATGCCGCCCGTCGCGATGACTTTAGCGGATGGTTCGGCCATCTCCACCTTCATACGCGAAACGAGGGTGTCCACCTGACCGACAAGGCCGTAGATGATGCCGGATTGCATGGAGGAGATGGTGTCCTTGCAGATGACACTGGGCGGCTTTTGAAACTGGATGTTGGGCAGCATGGAGGTGTTGTGTATGAGTGCGTCTGTGGATATGCGGATGCCGGGACAGATGCTGCCGCCTAAAAAATCACCTCGTCTGGAGATGGCGCCCAATGTGGTTGCGGTTCCGAAATCCACCGTGATGCAGGGCCCGCCGTATTTTTCCAGCGCGGCAACGGCATTCACGATACGATCCGCGCCTAAGAGTGCCGGATCATCGTATTGAAGGTGCAGACCTGTGTGCAGATCATGGCTGACCAGCAGCGGCGTGATATCGAAAAACACTTCGCACATATGCTCTATGGTATAGTTCAACTGCGGCTTGACAGACGCGATGATGATACCCTTGACATCCTTAAAGGAGTAGCCGCGATGCCTTAGGAATGTGGTCGCTTCGACTCCGTATTCGTCGGATGTCTTTTGGGAATCCGCATAGACGCGCCAGGACAGAAGCAATTTGCGCTGCTGATATAGGCCGCACTTGATATTCGTGTTACCGATGTCGATGACCAGATACATGGATTATCCCTTTCTTAAAAGCCCGGAAGCCTTTACGGAGAGTATGATGGGTGTGCAGATGATGGCGGCGGCGGCGGCCTCCAACAGGCCGTTGGAAACGGCGACACCGCCCACCCAGGGCCAGATGTCGGCAGGGGATATCTGCAAGAACTCAGCCGCCGGCACGGCAAACAAAAGGGCGAGCATGCCAAGATAGAGTATGGTGTTGGTCAAGGAGCCCGCAATAGCCGCACAGAGCATGCCGGTGATATCACGCAGCATGCCGCGTGCGCTGATGAGCTTATAGACCCCATAGGTGACAAAGGGTATGACCAACCGGGGGAAAAAGGTAACGATCAAAAAATAAGGCATGGAGTACGCCATTAAAGGTGCGGCCAAGGGTGCCGCCCCCATCAGCGCCTGTGCCAGGCTGGTCATGCCGAACACGATGGACAGCAGCGCACCGCTTTTTAAACCCAACAGTATGGTACCTATGATGACGGGCAGGCACATGAGCGTGATCATCAACGGGCCGATGGGAATATAACCGATGGGCGTGAACCCCATGAGGATGGTGATCGCGATCAGCATGCCGTTCATGGCGATCATGCGGATTTTTTTCTTGGTGTTTTGTGCTTGCATATCCAATTCACTCCTATAAAAAGTTGCGCCCCAAAGAAAGAGGCTTGTACACAATGCGCTTTTTAATTGGTTTTCAACCAAGGTTGGGATCATTATACCAATAAACCTTTCGTTATTCAACGGAATTATTGAAAGCTAATTCAGCATGACGGCGCCATAATGGAGTACGATGAGGTATGCGCTGTAAAAAAAGGCGGGCAACAACAGGGCTGCGGAACGCTCGCGGCGGTCATACAGACGAAACAGCAGCACGATGGAGAGGATGAATATGAGCGAGACCGCCATCAGGCAGTTGACCAGCAGGCGCTTTTCAAAATACAGGTAGGGCAAGCAGCTGAACAGCCCCGCCAGACAGCAAAACAGGAGATATGTGAAAGGGTATTGCATACGGCGGGTATGTGAAAGCGTGATGTAAGCGGCCAGCCATAAGCTGAAACAGCACACGCCCCCCAGCGCGGCCAATGCCCAGTCCGAAAGCGCGAGGGCGGGTTTTGCGAGCGATTCATGCCATGAGCTGTTCAGATCCAAAAAGAGCACGCCCAGAGCCCCAAGACCCAGCATGGGGGCTAGTATATAAAAAAACGCTTTTTTATTCCAAACCATATCCATCCCCCTAGTTGAGATCGCTTTTATATCCTATGATGCTGTGCGGCAGGATTAGACCACGGCATATAGAAATGAATGCACAGGCATAAAAAATCCCCGGCGGGGGGATGAATATCAGATAATCATATGAAAGCCGGGTGCTATACGTGCTTGCGCATGTGCAGCAACGCGCTTTTTTCCAGCCGGGACACCTGGGCTTGTGAGATGCCGATTTCCTCGGCTACCTCCATTTGCGTGCGGCCGTCGAAGAATCTTAGTTTCAGTATTTGCTTTTCGCGGCTGTTGAGCTGGTTGAGCGCTGATTTTACGGCGATCTCGTTGATCCATACTTCGTCACTGTTCTTGTCGTCGCGCACTTGATCCATGATGTATATGGCGTCTCCGCCGTCCTGGTAGATGGGTTCAAACAGTGAGATGGGATCCTGTATGGCATCCATTGCGAATACGACGTCCTCTACCCGCATATCCAGCTCTTTGGCGATGTCGGTGACGGTTGGTTCTGCGGAGTTCTTATCCATGAGTGCGTTGCGCGCCTGCAATGCTTTGTAGGCTGTGTCCCGCAGGGAGCGGCTGACGCGGATCGGGTTGGAATCACGCAGGTGGCGGCGCAGTTCCCCTACGATCATGGGAACGGCGTAGGTACTGAATTTCACTTGTTGTGTGACATCGAAATTATCGATGGCTTTGATCAGACCGATGCAGCCGATCTGAAACAGATCGTCGGCGCTTTCGCCGCGCCCTGTGAAACGCTGTATGATGCTGAGCACCAGCCTGAGGTTGCCGCTGATGAATTCTTCGCGTGCGCTTTTGTCGCCCTGATGGATGCGTGAAAAGAGTTCGTCCATTTGTTCGGATGAGAGGACCGGCAAACTTGAGGTATCCACACCGCAAATCTCAACTTTGTTTAACAATCGCTTTACCTCCGCTGACATTCTTACTCCCTTAGCATTGCCTTGAAAAAAATGTTTTATACGGCGCGAAACAAAGCTTGAGAGCGTAAAAAGCCCGAAGGAAAGCATGCATTCAAATCATTTTTTGGCATGAAAAACCTGTGTGCACAGAGCAAAGCGCTTTGTTGCGTGTGTGAGAGATTTGTGACGACTAAGAAATCCTACACGAAAAATTTTAGACGAGCTTGCTCATTTCTTTTTGCAATCGGCAGATGATTCTTTTTTCCAGCCGGGAGATATAGGACTGGGAGATGCCCAGCATGTCGGCGACCTGCTTCTGGGTTTTTTCGCGGCCGCCCTGCAATCCAAAACGCAGCCGCATGATGGTTTGTTCGCGTTCGGTGAGCTTTTCCAGTGCGATGTCCAACAGATCTTTTTCGACTTCGTCTTCTATGTGCTTGAACACCAAGTCGCCTTCTGTGCCCATAATATCGGACAGCAACAGCTCGTTGCCATCCCAGTCGGTATTGAGCGGTTCGTCGAAGGAGATTTCCGCTTTCTGGCGGCAGCTGCGCCGAAGATACATCAGTATTTCGTTTTCGATGCATCGGGAGGCATAGGTGGCAAGCTTGATCTTCTTGCTCGTGTCAAATGTGTTGACGGCTTTGATGAGGCCTATGGTGCCTATGGAAATCAGATCCTCGATGTTGACGCCTGTATTTTCGAATTTGCGTGCGATATAGACCACGAGCCTGAGATTGCGCTCGATCAATACGCCGCGCACAGAAACATCTCCTTTGGACAGGCGCTGCATCAGCTCGCCTTCCTCCTCCTTGCTCAGGGGCGCAGGGAGGGACTCCGCGCCGCCTATATAATAGACATGCCCCTTTCTTCTGCGTAAAAATAAAAGAAGCGTGCTTTTGATTTTGTCAAAAAACCATTTTAGTTTCGAAAAGACCATGGACTCGTTTTCCTCCTTCTGATCAGACCGCAATATTTACAGGAAGCAATGCGCTATAGCCGGATTCTTTTTTGAGCTTTGCCGTGCTGATGCCGATATAGACATGTTTTAATTGCTTCCATCCATCCTCATAGAGCTCGGCGCAATAGGGCTTAAGCGCAAGCATGACGGAGCCTTGCTGCACCGTGTAATAGGGTATGAGCCGAAATCTTGATTCCCATCTGCCGCCCAGCAGCTTGCAGGTGGCTTGGTAGACGTCTCCGCCCTGATCAAACACATTGAGCAGGCAGGATGGGAGCGCATGCTTGATGTCGTCGTAATCCACGATGATGACATCGTGGCCGCTGATGGGCTCTTTTAACGAATGGCCGGTGTCTAGCAGCGCTTCCAGTGTGCAGGTTTTTTCAAGGCGCAGGCGCAGGCGTTTTTCTGTGTGTATGCGCCTGAAGCAGTAGCGCCTGTAGCACTTGAGCCCCAGCATGACCAGCGCGCAGGAAAGCAGTGCGATGCGCAGCGGGAATCCGCTGGTGATGAGTACGCCGGGCGTGTAGACGCCTGTGCCTGTAAAGTAGAAAAGCCCGAACATAGCGCCGCCCAGCAAAAAGGTGACGCCGTAAAATGCACCAAGGGCGCGCAAATAACGCTTGCTGATGCCGAAAGCAATGAGTGTCATCAATAGGGAAAGCGGAATTTTTATAAAAAAGGAGCGCAACAGGGTGTTGCCTGCCGGCAGATAGGCGACGGAATAGAGTGCGCCAAGCCCGGCGGACAGCAGCGCGCGCCAAGGGGGTGAATCCGCACACGCCATTTTGGATGCGAGATAGAGGATGACAAAATTCATGCATAGGTTATCCAGAAAAACCAATTCGATATAAACACGCATATCATATCCCGCCTTTCAAGCGTTTGTTAAAGTATATACGCCCAAAGCCGGGAAAAAATGTTGAATTGTGCGAAATAATTATGGGGATTTGTGCGCTTTTAGAACGCGGATAAAAAATGAGTATGACGAAGCGCTTTGATGTGTGTCATGCGGTATGCATGGCGGGAGGATGAAGGGACAGGCATAAGAAAAAAGCTGCAAATCCTGCAGCTTTTTGTAAAATCAACGCGTATTTACGGGATTGTCGTTTCAACGGCATCCTTTTGAATGGTATTTCAGCGCGACTGCATGGCATGTGTTCGTTTGAGCAGCGCGGAAATCGGCTTGTAGAGCAGGAAGGTGATGAGCGCGTTCCCGCCCGCCTTGATCAGGTTGAAGGGGATGATGATGGGCAGGAGCATATCCACCACAGCCTGACGGGGCATACCTGTATAGAGGGGGGTGAAGATCAAGTTCCAGATGACCATGGTGCCCACCATCACGAGTACGCCTGCGCCCAAGGAAAGAAGGGCGCCTTTGCGTGTGCGGTAGCGTTTATACAACAAACCCGCGATCAGCGCGAAGGAGCCGGTGGCGAATATGTGCATCATGATGCCGATGATGCCGCTCTGTGCGCTTACTGTCAGCCCCTGTACGACGGAGGCGACTATGGTGACGATCAGACCCGCGACGGGGCCATAGGCGAACGCGCAGATGAATATGGGTATGTCGGCGGGATCGTACTCGAGATAGGGTGCCGCCGGGAAGATGGAAAAATGGACCAAATACAAAAGGAGTACGGAGAGAGCGATCATAAGCGCCATGCTTGTGAGTTTTCGAACGTCTGTTTTCATAAAACCACCTCATTTTTGTTCATCCATAAGGACGATACGCCGGTATGCATATAAAAAGCTCCTGAAAAGTTTCAGGAGCACAAAAAGACGCATGCCAGCTCGTTTCTTTCATCCGGACTATGACCGTCGGTTCCGGGATTTAACCGGATCTGCCGTGTAGAGGCTCGCGGACTCGTCGCTTGAAGCGCTTTACCGCCGGTGAGGGTTTCCACCTCGCCCTGAAACAGATGATGTAATTTGTTTCTATTATATGCGGGTTTGATGTATGTGTCAATAGGTGTTAGGATGGGTTTCACAAAAAGCTGCAGACGGGCTGTTTTTAGGGATGAAGCGTGTAAAATTGGCGCAACAAGGCTGACAAGAGGCAGAAAATTGCGCCATGTATCTCTTTTTTACGCCGGATATGAATATAAATTGGTCATATGTTAAAAAGGGGGGAAGGGCATGTCTTCATTTTTGAGCTTGCAGGGAAAACAGGTGATCAACGCGGCGGATGGCGAGTGCTTGGGATATATCTGCGATCTGGAGCTGGACCTGCGCAACGGGCAGGTGGTATCGCTGGTGATCCCGGGGCCTGCAAGGCTGATGGGACTGATCAGAGGGGAGCGGGATTATGTCATACCCTGGACACAGGTGCGCAAAATCGGAAAGGATGTGATTATTGTGGAAACGGTGGACGGATTCCTAAGACGGTTGGATTAATCGGTTTAAATCTGGTATACTATCCAACAAAGCAAAAATAAGTTTTCCCGGGGTAAACAAATGAAATGTAAGTATTGCGGCCATCCTGAGAGCAAGGTGGTGGATTCACGCCCCACAGACGACGCAACGGCCATTCGGCGCAGGCGGGAGTGTATGAACTGCCAGAAACGGTTTACCACATACGAGACGATAGAACAGATGCCCATCATGGTCATCAAAAAAGATGGCAGGCGGCAGCTTTTTGACCGCGAAAAAATGATGACAGGCTTGCAGAGAGCGTGTGAGAAGCGGCCGGTTCCAGTGAAGGAGCTGGACAGGCTGATCAAAGAGATAGAGATGGAGATATACAATTCGCTGGAACAGGAAGTGGAATCGGAAGTGATCGGTGAATTGGTGATGCAGAAGCTCAAAGCGATCGATGAGGTGGCGTATGTGCGCTTTGCTTCCGTTTATCGGCAGTTTAAAGACATCAACACCTTCAGAAATGAGCTGAACCGGCTGCTGGAGAAGTGAGCGTGTGATGAAACTGAGCGAACGTTGTGAGCATGGATTTGTATATGAGACGATTGCGGGCTGCGGCTTGTACAGCGCGCCGCAATTCAAACGGACAGGCCTTGTGAAGCATGGGTTTACTTCGCGTATCGGCGGGGTGAGTGAGGCGCCTTTTGATACGCTGAATATGGGGCTTAGAAGACCGGACGCACAAAGCAATCTGCGCGAGAATTACCGGCGGGTGTGCGCGGCGCTACACATCGATGCGGACGCACTGACCTGTGTGAACTATGCGCACGGGCCTAATGTGGCTCTGCCTGCGCGCGATCAGATTGGGGCGGGGGTGTTTAAGCCTGATTTGCCGTTTGAATGCGACGGCATTGTGACAAACCGCAAGGATACCGCGCTGCTGACACTGCACGCGGACTGTCTGCCCGTCTTTTTGCTGGATGAGGCGGGTGTGATTGGCTTGTGCCATGCGGGGTGGCGGGGTGTTGAGGGCGGTATCATCGAAAAGACGTTTGAGAAGATGCAGACGCTGGGCAGCCGTGCGCAAAACTGCTATGCCGCAATAGGGCCGGGCATTGCCAGATGCTGCTTTGAAGTGGATGCGCCGGTGGCGGAGCTGTTTCTTCGTTTTGGGATGGACGTTGTGCGGCCGTATGGAGAGAAGTATAAGGTTGATCTGTATGAAATCACTGTGCGCCAGTTGGCTGCGCTGGGTTTTGAGCCAAAGAGGGTCACGCTGTTTGACGGATGCACTTGTTGTGACGAGGCGCATTTCTTCTCAGCGCGCAGGGATAAGGGTAAGACGGGTGCCATGGCTGCGCTGATGCAGCTGGTATAGCCCCAAAGAAAGCCGGAGGGAAAAAGCCGCACGCAGTTCAACACCGCGTGAGCGGCTCTTTTTATACGCAATTGTTGATCCGCACGACAGCGTATGGCGCATGGTGCGATCGGGAAAAGAGATCTTTTCCCGATCGACTGTGGTCGGAAAGGCATGCGCATGCTGATCAGCCGGGCAATATTTTGAGCACCTCGCCTGTGTAGATCAGATCGGGGTTGGCGATGTGGTTGAGGGACACGATGCCGGCTACGGTGGTGTGATAACGCTGCGCGATGCCGCTTAAAGTGTCGCCGGTGCGCACGGTGTAGTAGACGTAATCGGGCGCGGGGGGATCAGGCGTATCGCCGGGCAGTATTTTGAGCACTTCGCCTGTGTAGATCAGATCGGGGTTGGCGATGTGGTTGAGGGACACGATGCTGGCTACGGTGGTGCGGTAACGCTGCGCGATGCCGCTTAAAGTGTCGCCGGTGCGCACGGTGTAGTAGACGTAATCGGGTGCGGGGGGATCAGGCGGATCGGGCGTATCCTTTAAAAAGATGTCCTTCGTGTAATAATCGAGATCCACAGCGCCTGAGATGCCGGGCACACTCCCTGAATCACTGTATTGCCAGCCGACCCAGACATCCCATTTTCCGTTGGGCCCAGGCGCGGGCGGGCCATACTGCGCGATCCACAACGGATATTTTGTTAGTTCGCGGCTCAGTATATTCGTGGCGGTGTAGGTGTTGGTATACAAGACGGCTTTTAAGCCGCTCTCCTGCTGCAACGTTTCCATAAAGGCTTCTGAAATCGCGTTGATCTCACTGTTGCTCAGATTGGTAAAAAGCTCGAAATTCATGGCGGGCATACAGTTTGGCTGTGTGTCTGCGATGACGGATGCAAAATAACGCGCTTGTATGCGCGCTTCCTGTACGTTGCGTGCTGTTACTGCGTGGTAAAAGCCGATGGACAGGCCGGCTGCACGCGCGTTTTCATAGTTTTGGTGAAAGAATATATCGGTGGTTTCGCCCAGACTGGAGCGGATATAGACCACTTCCACGCCGGAGTTGTACACCTGTTCAAAATCGATTTCTCCTTGCCATCTGCTCACGTCTATGCCGTCTTTCAGGTTTGGATCGAAGGGCTCGAAGGCCAGTGCCTGAAAGCCCAGACAGCAGACGATGAATATCGTGATGGCGAGGAAGATTATTTTTTTTATGGTTTTCATCGGTTACTCTCCCCAAATAATCAATATGTTGTATCATATGCGGGAAGAGCATCCGCGGTGTGAGTAAATAAAAAAGCGCCCGAAGGCGCACAGAAACTCATAGGGGCTGCGGTGCATCAGCCGGGGGGTGTTGCCCAATATTGAGAATGACCTTTCTTCATATAAGAGGAACGCTTCCCCTTGATCAGGCCAAACTGTGTGATGGTGCCCACCACGGCGAGCGCTATGGTGATGATGAAGGCTGTTTCGTTCATGTGCAGCACCCATTCATACGTGGCCCAGCTCTTTGTGCTGGCCATGAGCGCCGGATCGGCCAGCAGAAAGATGCCCAGCACAGCTTGGGATGCGCCGAGATAGGCGGTTCCGATCATCGCGAAATATTTATAGAGCACACACGCGAGCACGAATCCTGCGGCGCCTACGATCATAGGAACCCAGCTAGGCGGCAGAAAATTCAAAAGGCCGGTGAGGTTGTTTGCGAAATTGTAGCCCAGGATAAATCCGAGCAACCCGATGCCGATTTTATAGACGATATAGGAGAGTAGGCCTACGATGGCGGATGCCGCGACGATGATGATGAGGTTGTCTGTGAGCAACGACACGAGGGCGAAGCCCAAAAAAGCGCCGCAAAAAAAGAGGCACACCCTGAGCAGCCGATAGCCGAAGAAGCAGATGATCAATCCGATGATCACGCTGATGATGCAGGTTGCCTGTGTCAATAAACCTTACCTCCTGATGATCATTTATTCTATTTAATTATATATGAGGCGCGCGCACAAATCAATCATGGCGACCATAAGTTTAATGCTTCATCCAGCTCGCTGACGTTTAGATAGCTTTGCGGGACTTTACCCACGATGATCGTTTCGGTGATGGGGACTTGTGTGGTGACTTCGACGGATTTATATGCGCTGGACACCACCAGACGGATTTGTGCCGTGATTTGCAGATGGATGCTGTGCCGTGTTTGGTTGATGCCCGCCTCTTCAAACTGGCTGAAGAATTCGGCGGAGACGGAGCCGGCGGGTATGACCTTGACGTTGATATCGGGACCCAGCCCCGCAAGCAGCTGACCGCCTATGGCTGTGCCTAAGGGGACGCTGATGTTTTGTGTGTCGATGTTGGATATTTTGTTTTGCGCAAGATCGGTCAGCTCGGAAGCCAGCATGTTCATGCGGATGGTGTTGGCTTGTATGACCATCACGTTGCCCTGGGCATCCTGGGTGACTTGTATGAGATCGGTATACTGTATGGATTCGCTTACATCATTGGTGATGCGGTTCAGCTCGCGCAGGGCGATGCTTTTCACGCGCGCTTCCGCGATGGAAAGGACGGCCGGCGCGACCATTTTGTCGACCACGACAAAAGAGGTGATGATGAGGACAGCAATGATGCCCAATACGATGATGAGCTTGCGGTAACGCCGATTTTTTTTGATCGCTTTCAAATTGCCCACGTCCTTTTAGGTGTGCCCTTTTTCAACATGATGTTTGCGGGGTTGAAGGACACTGATATTTCATTATATTGCAGAGTGTGGTATTATATTAAATGATAAAAACGCGGTTGTGTGTGAAACAAAGCAGGCGGCGAAACGCTGCCAGACACCTGATATGAGGGAGGCATACAGTGGAACAACAGAACAAACAGGGATCTTCCGTTTGGATCAGGGCATGGAACCGGATAAAAAGCATTATGATGGCTGCCGGAAAAAGGCTTGCGCACGCAGCTCGTGTGATCGCAACCTTTTTTAAGGCGACTTTTTTGGCTTGCGCATCCTTCTTTAAAAAAATCATGCGCGCGATAAAAAAAATTATTTTGGGTGCTTGTGCCGGGATTGCGGCACTTTTCAAAAAAGCGGGAGGAAAAGAAAAGAGGACTATGAAAGAACCGGATCCGAAAAAGCCTGTATCAGGCCGGGGGAAGGATCCCCGGCCGCATGCGGGCGAGGGCGCTTCAGCCAGTACGGATACGATGGTCTTTACAAAGGAAGATTTGCTGCGTGCCAAGCAGGCGAACGCAGGCCCGGAGCCGGCGGAGGCAGGGCTTGAAAAAAAGGCGGATAAGAAAGGCTTTTTTGCGCCGGTGGCGGCGTGGTTTCACAAGGACAGCACCAGGACAATAAAGGCTGTGAAGCGCAAAGGGCGCGGAAAAAGGACGGAACATGCGCCTTTGTTTGTGCCTAGAACGAAAAAACCCAACATATTGATCAGTATATTGGTCAATGTTTGCCGGTTGAGTGTGGTGGCGGTGCTGCTTGCGGGTGTGATATTGCTGGGCGGTGTTTTCGGTATTGCGAAGGCATATACGGAGTCGGCGCCTGAGCTGGATCTGAAGAGGATTGAGGATCAGGCGGAAACCTCCTTCATCTACGATGGGAACGGGAAACTGATTACGACGTTTACAGGCATTGAAAACCGCGAATGGGCCGAGATTAAGGAGATTCCTGAAACCCTGCAGAATGCGTTTATCGCGATTGAGGATGTGCGCTTCAGGACGCATAACGGGGTGGACATCAAAAGGCTGGCCGGTGCGTTTGTGAGCAACTTTATGAACGAGAGCATACAGGGAGGCAGCACCATCACGCAGCAGCTCATCAAGCAGCGTGTGCTCACCTCTGAGCGTACTTATAAACGAAAACTACAGGAAGCGTATTTGGCATATGAGCTGGAAAGCAAATATACGAAAGACGAGATACTGGAAGCTTATATGAACACCATCCATCTAGGCGAATCCAACTATGGTGTGAAGGCTGCGGCGCAGGATTACTTCGGGAAGCATTTGGAGGAGCTGACGCTGCTCGAGTGTGCGGTGCTGGCGGGCGCCACGCAGAACCCCAACACCTATAACCCCAGAAAAAATTTCTATGAGCGTGAGAAGCCTGAACTGACGCTGAACCGGGCGTATAAGGTGCTGGAGAATATGTTCCGTGCGGGGTTTATTACGGAACAGCAATATATATCTGCGCTCAATGAGAAGCTGCAGGTGCTTGAAGAGCCGTTCCAGAGCAAGGAATACGATCTGATGCTGGCTTATTTTGTCGACTATGCCATCAGCGATGTGATTCAAAACTTGATTGAGCAGCGGGGGTTGCCGGACAACAGCCAAAACAGGAGCGCGATTGAGAATGAGCTGCGCACGAAGGGGTACCATATCTATCTGACGGTGGATCCCGATTTGCAAATGCTGGTGCAGAATACGCTGACGGAATGGGAGCGGTATCCGGCTTTGCAGGACGCCAGCAAGGGTGTTTATAAAACGACGAACCCGGACGGCACCATCACCGAGACAGAACAGCCGCAGGCTGCCGCTGCTGTGTATGATTATCATACGGGTGAACTGAAGGCGATTGTGGGCGGGCGTGATATCCCCAAAGGACAGAAGGAATTCAACAGGGCGAGCCAATCCACCATGCCGGTTGGTTCCTCTATCAAGCCCATCGGCGTATATGGGCCGGCTTTGGACAAAGGATATGGAGCGGGCACGATTCAATATAACATTCCTGTTCCTATACCGGACTGGGATGCGGAGCTTGGATATCCCGTGGGGCAACTGGGCTTTAAGGGGCCTGTGAGCATCCGGCGGGCGGTTACCAACTCCATGAACGTGGTGGCCGCGCGCACATTGATGGATTTTGTGGGGGTGGAGGATTCCGCCGTCTATTTGGAAAGCCTGGGCATTGACCCGGAACATATTTCGCATACGGGCTCCGGGCAGGCGCTCGGCTCTGACGGGATCACGCCCGTTGAGATGACGGTTGCGTTTGGTGCGATTGCCAATGAGGGGGAATATTTAAAAGCTGTCGCCTTCTCTAAAGTTTTGGATAAGAGCGGTGAGACGGTGATCGACAAGCAGATGTGCCAGACGAAACGGCAGGTATTTAAAAAATCTTCGGCTTATATGCTCAACAGCATGCTGGAGGATGCTGTGGCGTATGGTACGGGTACCCGCTGCCAGATTCCGGGTATGCATGTCGCGGGGAAAACCGGTACGAGCAGCAATTACCGCGGCACGTTCTTTTCGGGGTATACGCCTTATTATGCGGCGTCTGTCTGGATTGGGCATGACAACTATGAGCCGTTGGCTGCGGGCACGGAGGCGGCGATGGCGTCTTCACCTTTGTGGCAGTCGTTTATGGCGAAGATCCATGAGGAGCTGGAGGACAGGCCGATCTATGACGGAACGCCGGAGGATTACGGCGTTGTGCAGGTGACGGTTTGCGGGCTTTCGGGCAAGCTTGCGACTTCTGCGTGTACGCATGACGCGGCGGGCTTTGGGCCGGTGACGGATTTCTTTGCAAAGGGGAGCGAGCCGATCGCGTATTGCGATATGCACAGGACAGCTGTATTCTGCACGGAATCCAACATGCATGTCTCGGAGTACTGTCCTGAGGAATTCCATGAGGAGAGAGGGACCTTGCAACCGAGCGCAAACAGCAGTATGCGGGAAAGCGACTTGAACTATCTTCTGGGCTTATATGACGAGAAGATTGCGGAAGCTGCGCAAGGGGACGAACAGAATCCTGATGCAAACGCAAGGAGGAAGGAATGCGATATCCATACAGCGGAGTGGGCGCATGAAAAACAGGAAAGGGAAGATGCTGTTCATTACGCCGAGAGCATGATTGAAGTGGCGAATCAGTTTATTGAGAACAACGAAGAGGTGCTGAAGCAAAAGCAGGTCAAAGCGATTCGGAATGCGATCAAAGCGGTGCGCGCTGCATGTGAAGATGAGGAAGCGGCGCCGGATGTTATTTTGCAGGCGGTTGAGGATTTGAGCGGTCTGCTCGTCGTGTGAGGTATGGGGAGACTGTGAGGTATGTGTCGAAAGAGCCCTGATAAAGCGAAGGGCTCTTTTTGCGTTGGATGCGCCGATGGGGGTGCTGCCCATGATCAGTCCTTATGGGGTTGATGCAAGCCGCTTGCCAAGCGGGTGGTCATGACGATGTGGGATGAAGCATTCCAAGGCGCAAACAGCCCAGGGATTGTTCACGGCGCTGCAGGACATATGTATATGAAAAAGCGAAGGCCGGCGCCCGCATAGGGACGCCGGCACAGGTATTGATGGTTCTTTTTAATGGTTAGGGATGCTTGCGAAAGAGCGGAGGCTATTTTTTCATTTTTGGATTGAAGATCAGGGCGTTGAGATAGCCGAACAGTATGGCAGCCCCCACACCCGCGGCGGTGGTGGTGATGCCGCCCATCAACGCGCCGAGCAATCCTGTTTCGGTGGACATGTCGATGGCGCCTTTGGCCAAAGAGTATCCAAACCCGCTTAGGGGGATGCTTGCGCCCGCACCTGCGAATTCCACCAGAGGGCCATACAGCCCCACGGCTCCCAGCACGACGCCCGCCACCACATAGATCACGAGTATTCTTGCGTTGGTGAGCCGTGTTTTTGCGAGCAGGATTTGGCCGATTGTGCAGAGGGCGCCCCCTACCAAAAACGCGATTAAATAATCCATTCTTTCACACCTCTTTCTGTATGACGACCGCATGTGCGATGGAGGGGATGCTTTCACCCTGCAGCGTGGTCGTTGGGCTTAAAAGCGCACCTGTGGGCACGAAGAGTATGTTGCGGTAGTCGCCTTTTTTTATTTTTTTCAACAGATAGGCATTCAATGTGACGGCGCTGCAGCCGCATCCGCTGCCGCCGCAATCGACATCCTGATTTTCCACATCGAACACGATCATACCGCAGTCGTTATAATTCTGGCTCAGATCGTATCCTGCGTCACGCATTTTGTCGAGTACGATTTCAAAACCAAATTTACCCAGATCGCCGGTTACGATGAGATCGTATTCATTTGGCTGCTTGCCGGTATCTTCAAAATGGGTGATGAGCGTGTCTATGGCGGCGGGTGCCATGGCTGCGCCTAAATTGTCGGCGTCTTTGATGCCGAGATCGATCACTTTGCCCACGGTGAAGCAGGTGATGTAGGGGCCGTCGCCGCTGCGCTGTATGACGCAGGCGCCGGCTCCTGTTACGGTGCGCTGTGCGGTGGGGGTTGTTTGGGTGCCCATCTCCAGAGGCATCCGGTATTGCCGCTCTGCGGTTGCGAAATGGCTGCCTGTTACGCATACGGCGTTTTGCGCGTAGCCGCCATCCAATGCCATGGTTGCTGCGATCAGACTCTCCGCCATGGTGGAGCACGCGCCGTAAAGGCCTAAGAAGGGGATGGCAAGCGTACGTGCGGCAAAGCTTGCGGAGATGATTTGATTGAGCAAATCGCCGCCGAACAGGAAATCGATGTCGGTGTTTTGCAGATTTGCTTTTTGCATGGCGAGTTTGACGGCATTTTCAAACATCTTTTCTTCGGCTTTTTCCCAGCTCTTCTCCTCCCACAGGTCATCCACCACCAGATCGTAATAGCCATGCAACGGTCCTTGATCCTCTACTTCGCCCGCGATCGCCGCGTAGTAGTTGATGGAAGGGACGTTTTGAGGGTAGAATGTGCTTTTTCCCGATTTTCTGTTCATGACAGGGCCCTCACGATCACGTTGATGACGCCTACGATTATGGAGGCGCCGATGCCGTATACCAGCACCGGCCCCGCGATGATGAACATTTTCGCGCCGACGCCCAGCACATACCCTTCGCGTTTGAATTCCATAGCGGGCGATACGATGGAATTGGCGAAGCCTGTGATGGGTACCACCGAGCCTGCACCGGCGAACTTGCCGATCTTATCGTAGACGCCGATGCCTGTGAGCGTTGCGCCCAGAAACACCATGACGGCGGCTGAGAAGACCGGTTGCAGGGTTTCCGACAGCAGCAGCACGTATTTACCGAAATTGAGCACCGCCTGACCGAGGACACATATGATGCCGCCGACCAGATATGCTTTCAGGCAGCCTGAAAACAACTGACTTTTGGGCATTTTTTCTTTGACGTATTCGGTATACACGTCTTGTTGATTTTTGGATGCCATGGGTTAGATTCTCTCCTCCTTTTTCATTTGTGTGTTGACGAGCTCTTCGTTTTCTTCGAGGTTGCCTTTGCCGCTTAAATCGGCAATGGGAATGTTTTGATAATCCATTTTTTTGTCCTTCCTATTGGAATATTGGCGTCAACCAGAACATAAGGGAGAATGCGACTTTTCCGAGCAGTATGGCTGCAACGAGAAAGAGTACATATTTTCCAATGCCCAGTCTGGATGCGACACGCGGAAAAGCGCCTAAAAATTCCGCGAGCGCCATAGCGAGTATACCTATAAATATGCCGTAGAACAGCCCTATGGGAATGGTACTCCAGACCGGAAACGAAAATCTGACGGGCATCAGAGAGATGATGCCGCCGCAGATCGCCCCGAAGAAGAAGGACCATGCGCCATAGATCAGATATCTCTTACCATCTAGTATTCCAAATAAGCGCGGAATTATTTTAAGACCTATGAATACCGCGGAGATCGTAACACCGCTGAATGCGCCCATGGCAAAGCCGGTCACGATGCTGAGCAGGTGTGTCATGGACGATCCACCAGACTCTTCTGATAATCTGCGATCTGTTCGCGGTAGGCTGCGTATTCCATATCCAAGAGACTGCCTTGTTTTTTATTTTTATTACGGCGCGGAAATAAATTGACGAACAATAGTATGCCCAGGCCAAGGCCGATGGAATAGGGGATGCCCAGCCAATATTCGTGATTGGACTGCTCACCGGTGAATGTGCTGTGCAGGGCGCTGTGTATGCCCTGCATGTTGACATCTTCGTGATAGGCGACGATGGACAATCCTGCACCGAGGAACAGCAGCAGGCAGACGAACAGGGTGAGCAGCACAGATGTCCATTTATGGCCGCCGGTGTCTTCGCGGCGGATCCAAACCTCGGAAGCGCCCATGCACTGCACCTGCTCATCAGGGTAGTGTTGCTTAAGGGCCGCGACGATATCGATGGCGGTGAGGGGGGACAGGGATTCTTCCATGTATGTCAATTCGAATGAAAAATCATAGTCGTGATCACACCATATTTCGGCAACCTGATCCAGCCGTATGCTCGGTTCTTTCGCGGTTATGGTTTCTTTTAAATAAACGTAGATCATAAATGCCGCCTCCTCGCTTGATAGTATGTACAAATTTTTTTAAAATATCATCGTGTTCAGGAAAACAAGAGGCTGCTGGCAGTGCGCGATTCGTGCATTCAAATACAAATCGTTTGAATTGCAGAAAGCCAAGGATCTTGCAGAATATGAGCGGACGGGCAATTTGAGATTGACAAAAATGCAATTTCAGTTATATAATCTTTCATAATACGCAAGTAATGGCTATTAAAGGAGCGACGACATGGAATTGAATATCATAAAAACGGATAAGCCGAAAGAAAAGCCCATGGATGATTCGAAGCTGGGCTTTGGACGGATTTTAACGGATCATATGTTTACGATGCGTTATAGCGAGGAAAAAGGGTGGCATGACGCTGTGATCGAGCCGTACCGTGATTTCACCATGAGCCCGGCGGCGCTTGTTTTGCATTATGGACAGGGCATTTTTGAAGGTTTAAAGGCTTATAAGGCGGAAGACGGCCGTATGCTGCTGTTTAGACCTGAAGACAACTTTAAACGCATGAACGCTTCTGCGAGAAGGCTTTGTATGCCGGAATTTGATGCTGATTTTGTGTTGTCTGCCCTAAAGGAGCTCATTCGGCTGGAGGCGGACTGGATTCCGACGACCCGTGGGACTTCTTTGTATATACGGCCGACCATGGTGGCGCTGGATCCGTTTATCGGTGTGAAAGCGGCGAGTGAGTATTTGTTCTATATCATATTGAGCCCGGTGGGCGCTTATTATCCGGAAGGCTTTAAGCCTGTTAAGATCTATGTTGAGGATTATTATGTGCGTGCGGTGCGCGGCGGACTGGGCGAGGCCAAGACGATGGCCAACTATGCTGCCAGCCTGCTTGCGGGAGAGGAAGCGCATAAAAAAGGATTTACGCAGGTGCTCTGGCTGGATGCGAAGGACAGGAAGTATATTCAGGAGGTTGGCTCTATGAATATCTTCTTCAAGATCGATGATGTTTTAATTACGCCGCCTTTGGACGGTGCGATTTTGCCGGGGATTACGCGGGCTTCTGTTATACAGATGGCAAAAGATATGGGTATTCGTGTGGCGGAGCGCGACATATCCATCGATGAGGTCATTGAAGCGCAGCGCGAGGGACGTTTGGATGAGGCGTTTGGTACGGGTACGGCGGCGGTGATTTCGCCTGTGGGTTGGATTTATTTCAAGGATCAAGAATATGAAATCAACGGCGGCGCGATGGGTGCGCTGGCTGAAAAGCTCTATGACGGGCTGACTGCCATACAGTATGGGGATGAAAGCGACGGGTTTGGCTGGTCGCAGATGATTTGAGTATGGCGCGGCTGTGTGGGGCATACAGAAAAGACTTTTAAATGAGATGGTGAAGGAACCGGCTTGTGCGGCCGGTTCTTTTTTGTTTTGAAAATGCCGGTTTGAGCGGAGGGTTTTGCAGCGGGTGCCGGGGAGGCTATGGAAAAATGTGAGCAGCTTGTGATTGAAATAAACATTTGTTCGTATTATAATGGGAGAAACTGGAAAGCATGTATATCTTATGATGTATGCAGCAGCTTGGGTGTGTTTACGGCTGAGCCTGCAGGGCGAATGACGACAGTATATTGAACGAAGGAGGGATTGAAGGATGCAATCGACGGAGTATGTGGAGTATCTGCTTAAGAATTATCATAGTATCATGCGGGAAATACAGCAGATGAAGATAGAATTGGAATATTTCCGCCCGGAAACGTCGGATGAGACCATAGAGGGTATGGTGTTGGGCGCGCATAAGATGGATGCGGTGCCGTCCGGCAAAATAGATGATCGTACGGGTTGTATTGCCGTGATGTATCGAGAGGCCAGCGCGCGCATCAACGCGACTTCCCGTAAGCGCATTGAGGCGGTGGTGAAGACGTGCGAGCTGGAACTGAAGAAACTGATGCTGGCCATGGAAAGCCTGGACGAACAGATTCGCAAGGTGGTATACGACCTGTATATCACGCGGTTGACCTGGAGGCAGGTTTGTTCGAAATATTATATCAGCCATAATACGCTGAACCGGTATCGGGTAAGGGGGATACGTGAGATTGCCCAAGGGTTTACGGGCACGTTTGCGTTGGCCGGCGCTTTATAGAGGCGGGGCGCGTATGGGCCGGAAGAACGGAAGGTTTGGTGTGCGGGCAAAAGGAGGGTGGGATTTTACCACAGGAATTGAATCAAGAGAGGGGGCGGGCCTTGGTGCGGGAGAAAAACCAGGGGGAGAAAGAGTTGACTGAAAAGCAGGCGTTGTTCTGCTTTTATTATTTATGGGGGCATGATGCTGAAAAGGCCGCGCGAAAAGCGGGCTATACGGCGAAAAACTATGGAAAACGGCTGCTTGGGGAGGGGAGAATCACAGAAGCGGTGGAGCATATCAAAAAGCGCTGCGGATGTTCTATGGAGGCGGATGCAAAGAAAGTGCTGGATATGTATACGAGCATAGCGTTTGCGGATATCAAGGAGTTTATTGAGATTGTGGATGTGCAGGAGGAGGCGGGTGAGCGGAAATCGGCAAAAGACGCCGGAATGCAAGACCGAAAGGAGAATGGACAGGCTTCGTGTACCGCGCGTGTGCAAAAGGCGGATAAGCGGATCATACTGCGTTTGCGCGATTATGAGGAGATCGATGGGAGACTGGTGGAGGAGATGGTGTCGAACAGCCAGGGGATTCGCCTAAAGCTGCCCAGCCGTATGAAGGCGCTGGAGAAGCTGGAGCGGTATTTCGACCTTTTTTCGGAGGGCAGACAGCGTGAACTGGAGGAAAAGCGGCGCATTTTGGAGGACAAAAAGGAGGGCAACGCTGTGATCCGTTTGATCACGCAGGTGCCGAGACCGCAAAAGGAGGGGGAGGATGGACGTAAAACTGGGCTATCGACCGACTGAAAAGCAAAGCTTGTTTCATGCGTCGGCTGCGGATGAGGTGTTGTTTGGGGGCGCTGCGGGGGGCGGGAAATCGCTCGCTATTATGATGGAGGCTGTTTTGAAATGCGCTGAGACGGCGGGGGCTGTGGCTTATGTATTCAGGCGGACGTATCGGGAGCTGGATGATGTGCTCGTGCCGGTGATCAAGCGCTTTGTGCCCCGGGCGCTGGGCGTGTATGAAAATACAAGCCGTACGTTGAGGCTGGCGAACGGCTCGCAGGTGCGGCTGCGCCACTGTTTTACGCAGGGCGATCAATACAGGTATCAGGGGGCGGAGATCAACTATCTGTTCATAGATGAGCTGACGCATTTTACGAAGGATGTATATGATTTTTTAAAGTCGAGGCTGCGGGCTTCTAAAGCGCTGGCTATCAGGCCGTGTGTGCGCTGTACGAGCAACCCCGGGGGGATCGGACATGCGTGGGTCAAGCAGTATTTTGTGGATGCAGGGGCTGACGGGCGGCGGGAGATGGTTGTTTATTCCGGGTTGACGAAACAGAAGCGCAGGCGGCGGATTCAGTATATATCGGCGTTGGTGACGGATAACCCGCACATAGGGGATGACTATATATTTGAATTGGAGCAGAAGCCCAAGGCGCTGCGGGACGCGCTTCTATACGGCTTGTGGAACGCGTTTGAAGGGCAGGTGTTTGCCGAATGGAAGGATGACGCGGCGCACTATGAGGACGGCTTGTACACGCATGTGATTGCGCCGTTTGACATACCGAAAGGCTGGCCCAGGTTTCGATCTTTTGACTTTGGATATGCAAAGCCGTTTTCGGTGTTGTGGTGGACGGTTGGGTATGATGATACCGTTTATCTGTACCGCGAGTGGTATGGTGCGGCCGCGCCCAACGAGGGGCTGAAGCTGAATGCGCGCGAGATCGGACGCAGGATACGGGAGATGGAGAAAGCGGCGGGAGAGGAGGTGACGGGGTTTGCCGATCCGAGTATCTATGACGGCAGCAGAGGGGAGAGCATTGCCGACCAGCTGGCGGCGGAGGGTGTGTATTTTTTTCCGGGGGAGAACGCGAGATTGGCCGGGAAGATGCAGTTTCATTACAGGCTGGCATTGAACGAGGAGGGAAAGCCGGGTATGTATGTGTTTTTGAATTGCAGGGAGTTTATACGGTGTATACCTTCGCTTGCCTATGATCCTTTTCGTGTGGAGGATGTGGATACGAGGGGGGAGGATCATTGCTATGATGCCGCGCGGTATTTTTTGATGAGCCGGCCTATACCGCCTGTGCGCACAGAGCGTAAGCGGAGGGTTTTTGATCCGCTGGCTGAGGAGAAGCCGTGCAGGGACGATTTTATGAGCTTATAAAGGATATGGAGGATGAATGATGAAAGGGATAGGAGAAGAGGAACGGTTTGTGCAGAAGGCTTATGAGCTGTTTGACGAGTTTTATAAGGAGACGTTGGATTTTCGCTTGAAGTGCATTGAGAACGAGGAGTTTTACCGTTCGAACCATTGGCATAACGTTGCAAAAAAGGAGCCGGACGAACCGCAGCCTGTGACGCCGGTGCTGTTTTCCACATTGGAGAATGTGCTTTCGGATGTGATGGACAGTTTTCCCGAGGCGATCATATTGCCGCAAGAGGAGCAGGATGATGTTTTCGCGAAAGAGCTGGGAGATATCGTGCGCTATGTGCTAAAGCGGCGCAAATACAGAAGCGTTTACCGCAAAAAGAGCCGTTCCTTGCTGAAAAAGGGCGCGGCGGTGCAGGAAGTGTTTTGGGATGACGCGCTCTATAACGGGTTGGGGGATGTGAATATTCGGGAATGGGATATTCTAAATTTCCTTTGGGATCCAAAGTATGAGAACTTTCAGGAGGGGCGGGCTTGCTTTAAATTTGGTTTTTATGAAAAGGAATGGTTTGAGCAGCGTTACCCTGAAAAGACGCCTTTGTTCAGGCAGGATGGGTATACGCGGCAAGGGTATATGGGTGAGACGCATCCGCAGGACGATATGATGATCATGGAATACTGGTATAAGACCTACGATGGTGAGAGCGGGCGGCAGGCTGTGCATATGGCGAAGCTGGCGGGGCATGTGCTGCTGGAATGCAGTGAAAAGGAGTTGCCGAACGGCGTGTATGCGCACGGGAAATATCCGTTTTTGCTGGAGGCGCTGTATCCAATGGCGGGGCAGCCGGTGGGGCTGAGCTTGATCGATATATTTAAGAACCTGCAGCTTTATGCGGATAAGCTGGATCAGATCATATTGAAGAATACGCTGATGTCGGGCAAATTGAAGCTTTTGATCAACAAAAACGCGGATGTGGACGAGGAGGCGCTGTGCGACTGGTCGCGGGAGGTGGTGCGTGCGGGACGGGTGGATGACGCGGCTGTGCGGTGGTTTCAGCCTGCGCCGCTGAACCCGTATGTCATGGCGCATTTTAACAGTAAGATCGATTCGATCAAAGAGGAATCGGGACAGAATATGTTCGTGAGAGGGGAGGGAGGCAAGGGTGTGACCGCGAGCGTGCGGAATGCGTCTCCCGCTTTGGGTGCCAAGCGGCTGACATATGACGGATTGACGGATGAGCAGATGGAAGGGCGGGTTCGTGACCGATATCAGGCGGAGTATTTGGATGCGTATGAGACGCAAAGGTTTCAGAATGATCGTGCGCAAAAGTGGATACAGAACAGCATGGCCGGTGTTGAACCTGAGTATGAACAGAGGCTGGAAGCGCTCAGGGAGGCGTTTGGTGTTCAAAAGCAGAGCGCAAGGGACGGCTTGCTCGGACGGGGTACGGGCAGGAGCAGCTATGCTGTGGATTTGATGAGCCGAATGGACCAGGAGGAGGCTTATCAGACGATATTGCTGCAGAACGAGAAAAAGGATCGAATTACACAATACAATGCTGAGATAGACGATTTGCGCATGGAATTGATGTATGCGGACAAAAAGCTTACACGCGCAAAAAAGCAGAACATGGAGGCACAGATTGAAAAGCTTCGGCAAAAGCGGGATCAGGAGTGGATGGAAAACGCCAAGTATGAGCATCAGCTGGAGATGAGTATGTTGGAGTATGAGCAGAAAAAGCAGAAACAGGAGTATGACGAAGCTTACCGCCAGGCGATTCTTGCGCTGCAGCAAGACAAGGCGGCGGGGGGCGGGTCGAGGTCCGGTTCCCGTTCGGCCGGGGGGCGGAATACTGCCGCTACGGATACGCAAAAGACCATAGAGCGCATTTGGGCCGGGTTGAGCGATGCGCAGAAGTTGAAATATTTTGCGAAAAACGGCGCTGAGATCAATCGGACGAATGGGAGTTTGTATGAAAAATACCGAAAGGAAGTGGCGGCAATCGAGAAGGCGCTGACGAAAAAATCGTATAACGCAGACGCGGGCAAAACGAAGGGATCTTTGTTTGGATTTTTAGCGCGGTGATCTGGTGCGGGGGTATTGAGCGCTGGGGAGCGGGTGTGTGAATGGCTTCGGGTGAGGATGCCGGGTTGTTTTTGCATGAAGCCGAAATGGAAGGAAAGGAAACAGATGATGGCGGATAATGGGGAAAAAGTGCTGAGAATCGATTGGTTTAGCGGAATTGACCGGTCGGTCGATGATGCGAATTTGCCGCTGCATGCTGCGCATCATGCGGTCAACTTCGATACGTCGAAGGGGAACCTAAGGGTTGCATGCGGGTATACCAAGGCATTTGAGCAGGAAGTGGAGGGTGCGCAGCCTTTGCGCTGCAGATATCTGATACCGTATTATATGAGGGACACGACACAGGGGCTGATGGTCATGGCCAGGGAAGGCGAAGGGCTGGGGGCGGAGCAGGCTTTGTTCTATAGGCAGGATGGTACAGATGTCTGGACCCGGTTGGGGATGGATATAGGCATGAACGAACGGCTTTATTCGTTTGTGAACTATCAATGGGATGCATATGCGATCGTGCTGATGGCGGACGGGAGCTGGCTGAAATATTGGGATGGGCAGAGCGGAGCCATAAAGAGGATTGAAACCGAATATGCGGCGATGGGGCTTCGGTATATTGCTGTGGGGAATGAGCGCGTTTGGGGTGCCGGTTCTTTAGCAAATCCGGACAGGGTTTACTATTCGAAAGCCTATAATCCTCTGGACTGGCGCAGCAATGAGCCGGCACCGGATGCGAATGGCGGTTATATCGATCTGCCGTCGTGGGAGAAGGGCGGGCGTATCATCGGCATATGTGAGATGTTTGGAGATATGATCGTATTTAAAGAAAACGATATTTTCAGGATCTATGGCGCTGTGCCGTCACAATTTCAGGTGGCTCGGCTGTCGGGGGTTGAGGGGCCTGTGAACAACCGGACGATTGTCAAACATGGGAATATGATCTATTACCTTGCCAAGAACGGGTTGTATGTGTATGATGGCACGCGGGCTTATTTGCTGGAGGTGAGCGCGAAAGCGGATTATGCGTGGCGGTATCTGGATTATGATGTGAACGGCTTGGCGCATATATGTGTCCATCGGGATCAGATTTTTATATCGCTGCCGGGGGAGAAGGCGGTGGTGCAGGGCGGTGTGACGACTATGCAGGTGCAGGATCATGGCCGATTGCTCGTGTATGATATACGAAAAAACACCTTTATGGAAAGAACCGGCTTTGACGCGTATAGTTTTTTGGAATATAAAAGGACGGGTGATGGACAGCACAAGGACGTTTTATTTTTTGCCAGGCAGGACGGGTTTGTTTATGAGCTGAATGAAGGGGTATGTGTTTATGACGGCCAGCCGATTCCGGCTTATTGGGAGACGCCCTGGATGGATTTTAAGAAGAAGGATGCGGTGAAAACGCTGGAGGTGGTCTATGCTTTCGGGCGCGGGGAGGAAAATGCCCTGCTGGTTGTGGATGTGATTACGGATCGAAAAGGAAAGCAGAAGGTGATGCGTTTGCATGAGGATGGAGGAGTATTACGGATATTTGTGCGTGCCAGAGGACGCAGAATAAAGCTGCGGTTTGCGAACTATCGCGAGCAAAAAGGGGATCTGCATGCTATTGAGCCGAAATATATCGAGATCATGGGCGGTATTTTGATGCGGCTGGAAGCGGACGAGGATTGAAAGATGAACAGGTGGGGCGCGAATGATGTTTTTAGGAGAGCTTTTCCAATATGCTGACGATTTTATGCGCATAATTTAACAGATCGGCGCGATCCTTATTTTTTAAGCCGAGCAGCCGGTCGTTAAAATAGAGAGAAATCTGCTCATTGATATCTTGAAGGAATTCGGCACCTGCTTCCGTAAGGTGGAGATGAAGGATGCGGCGGTCTTGCATGTCTGTAATACGGGCGATATAGCCTTGGCCGACCAGGTGATTGATGGAGGGTGTGAGGTTGGGTTTGCTGATGCATAGGCGTTTAGCGAGCTGCGACATCATGATGCCTTTGGAATATCGGATGACATACAGTGCGCGCAAATGCGTTTGTGTGATGTTGCAAGATGAACAGGCGTGCTTTTGCAATTCGATAATGGGCAAGGGCAAGAGCATGATTTTGTCGAATAAATTTTGAAGATCGAGCTTTTGGCTCATAGAACAGGCCTCCAGACGTTAAACGTTGATGCAAATTTATCATAGTATAAAATGCGACAAGGTTCAATGATTTTTTTAACATTCTGACTGCGATCGACATGTTTAGCCTAATTGTTGGACAAGATATGCATCCCGTGGTATAATAAGCGCAACTAGTGATGCTGTACAGGAGGAGATAGCGTGGGCGGAAAAAGATATCGAAACGACTTAAAACCTGACAGCTTTGATTTTGAGAAAATGGAAGAAGAACTGAACATATTGGATGATCAAACGCTCTATGAACTGCTTCGGGAGAACAGGGAGAGCTTGGAGATAAAAGTATTAAGAGAAATGAGCTTAAACCACAAATACACCAGTGAGGAAATACTTGCGCTAAACCAGTTTATTGACCGGCTGATTCTTGAGATACAGGTCCGGCAGTTGAAACAACAAGGCGAAAGACAGACGGACGAATAGAACTTGGAAATTTGATATCTTATGGATGCGGCAAGGGGCGGTTATCATTCCGGATGGCAGGCGCCTTTTTTTAACGGAGTTTACCGGTTCAAATATGGCGAGCGGATGGTACAGGAATAGCGCGCATGAGCGGTGATCAGGTGATTAGAGAGGATGCGCATTGAAAAGTTGAGGTAATCAGCGAAGAGGACCCGATAAAGGGGATTCAAGAGGAGTTCAATGCATTCATGGAGCGGATCAGGGATGGGCTTTGTGATTGATGTGTGCGCATGATGAAACAGCAAACGATACCTGCCACCAGCGGCAGGTATCGTTTTTTGATATTTTTGTTTAACAACAAATGGAAACATAAAAGATACTTGAAGCATGTTTGGATGGGGAACAATATTTTTGCTGGGGCATATGCTAAAACTATAAAAAAGGCATTGACCCTTGACAGGGAGTATAAATATGCAAAGTATTGTTATTAAATGTGAATCAAACCGCTTGAGCGACGATATTCTTTCAGAAAGGCTGTGCAGTGACGCAAAAGGACTGGAGTTTTTTGTAAGGCATGATGGGACGAAAAAGACGATCATGCTCACGGATACCAGCCGTGCGGGGAAGGAAAAATCGCGTTTGCAGGACAGCGCCGCGAAACTGCTGGCCAGGATCGTTGTGGAAGACGAGATGGATGCGGATATACAGCGCATTGTGAATACACGATATCGAGGGCTGATAAGCCAAGAAAGGGACATGGTCGTTAAGGCGGCGGCGGATTGTCTGCAGAGCGTATTAAAAAAGGGGCGCTGGCATCATTTTGTTTATAAAAGAGCGATGGAGCTTTTGCAGACGACGGATGAGGTTTCTCTGGAGGGATTCATTCGATTTCGGCTAAAAGAGATCAACAGGCTCTATGAAATGTGTGTGGCGGAAGGCTATGACCGTATGGCCATCGAAAAAGAATATCAGGAATTTCTAAAACTGCTACGAAACTTTGTGCAGATGCAAACGCCTATGCTGGAAGAGGTGCATGTTTTACGGCATGGGAAAGGGTATTTGCTGCTGGATCCGCAGCTATGCCCTTTGAGCCATGATTACCTCAGCCAGCTTAGCGGTGATGCGGGTGTGCTGGGCATGAGCGAGGAAGATCGCTTGATCAGCCTGCTCATCACACTGGCGCCTGAGCGTGTTATCGTGCACGGCAAGGCGCGTTATTCTGTGAATGTGCTGGAAACGATCTGTAATATTTTTGATGGGCGTGTCATTCTGGTACAGGATTCTTTGCGCAAGAATTAAAGGGTTTGACAGTTTTTTTGAATTGCAGTATAATCAAAAAAACTATATTTTTCATGATGCTGATGAAAGTATTTAGGGGTGATTTCGGCCAACAGAGAGGTTTCGCCTGTTTGACAGGGTGGGAGCGAAGCTTGGAAACGAATTATTCCGCACCGGCTTTCGGAGTTGTGGCGTGTGCCGTGCGATAGACGGCGTTTGAGTGGTTTTAAGGCAAATAGGGTGGAACCGCGGAAAAGATGATTTCCGTCCCTGTAGGGGGCGGTTTTTTGTGTTTGTTTATAAGGCGAAAAAGGAGATACGATATGCGGATAAGACTTGCAGATGGAACGACAACAGAATTTGAAGACGGTATGAACGGATTGCAGATTGCAAAGAGCTTGTCGCAGGGGTTAGCGAAAAATGCTTTGGCTGTTGCGATCGATGGGGAAACACAAGATCTGATGAAGCCGATTCGAAGGGATGCAGGCATACGGTTTTTGATGTTTGAGGACGAAGAGGGGCGGCATGCGCTGCGGCACACGGCTTCTCATGTGTTGGCGCAAGCGGTGAAGAATCTGTATCCCGACGCTAAACTGGCGATTGGGCCGGCGATTGACAATGGCTATTACTATGACTTCGACGTAGACATGCCCTTTTCGACGGAGGATCTGGCGCAAATTGAAAAGGAAATGAACCGTATTATTAAGAAGAACGACAAGCTGGAGCGGTTTGAATTGCCGCGCGAAGAGGCGATTCAATATATGAAGGAGCTAAAAGAACCGTATAAGGTGGAATTGATCGAGGATCTGCCTCGTGATGCGGTGATTTCATTTTACAGGCAGGGAGACTTTGTTGATCTTTGTGCCGGACCGCATGTGCCTTCCACCGGCAAGGTCAAAAAGATCAAGCTTACCAGCGTTGCGGGGGCGTATTGGCGCGGAAACGAAAAGAATAAGATGCTTCAGCGCATATACGGAACTGCGTTTGAAAAGAAGGAGGACCTGGACGAGTATTTGCGGCGTATTGAGGAGGCCAAAAAGCGCGACCACCGCAAGCTGGGTAGGGAATTGGATCTCTTCAGTTTACAGGAGGAAGGGCCGGGATTCCCGTTCTTCCATCCGAAGGGTATGATTTTGCGCAACTGTATTGAGGAATATTGGCGCGAGGAGCATCAAAAAGCGGGCTATAAGGAAATACGTACACCCATCATACTGAATAAAGAGCTTTGGGTCCGATCTGGGCATTGGGATCATTATCAGGAGAATATGTATTTCACCAAGATAGACGATGCGGATTTTGCCATTAAACCTATGAACTGCCCGGGCAGCATGATCATGTTTAAACGGCGTATCTACAGCTATCGTGATCTTCCCGAACGCCTAGCGGAGCTGGGCCTTGTGCACCGCCATGAGGTTTCGGGGGCGCTGCACGGGTTGATGCGCGTGCGCAATTTTACGCAGGACGATGCGCATATCTTCATGACGCGCGGTCAGGTTCGCGGGGAGATTGAAAAGGTGATCGAATTGACACAGCGCTTCTATGACGTGTTTGGCTTTAAGTACAGCATTGAGCTGTCGACCAGGCCTGACGATTCGATGGGCAGCGACGAGGACTGGGCAGAGGCGACGAATGCGCTGGAGGAAGCGTTAAAGGGCAAGAATCTGCCCTATCGCGTGAATGAAGGCGACGGCGCTTTCTATGGGCCGAAGATTGATTTTCATCTTGAAGATTCCATCGGGCGCACCTGGCAGTGCGGCACCATACAGTTGGATTTCCAGATGCCTGAGCGTTTTGATCTGCACTATGCGGGCGAAGACGGGCAAAAGCACAGGCCGGTGATGATCCATCGTGTTGTGCTGGGGAGCGTGGAGCGGTTTATCGCGGTGCTTACGGAACACTTTGCCGGCGCGTTTCCGCTGTGGATGGCACCTGTGCAGGTGAAGGTGATGAGCATTACCGATCGCACCAAGGAGAAGGCGCAGGAGGTTGACGCGAGACTGAAGGAAGCGGGTCTGCGCAGCGAGCTGGATTTGCGCAACGAGAAAATTGGTTTTAAGATCCGTGAAGCACAGATGGATAAAATTCCCTATATGATTATTTTGGGGGACAAGGAGTTACAGGAGGATGTTTTGGCCGTGCGCGCACGCTCGAAAGGCGATATGGGAACCATGCCGCTGTCTGCTTTTATCGAGATGGCCGATCACGAGATTCAGATGAAGACCAAGTGACGAGGAGCGTACCGTGTATCGCAGGGCACCCTTGAAAAAATGTTGTCTTTTCTATGAGAATATTTTTATGGTTGACATGCATATGAAGGTGTGATACAATTCGTTTTTATTGACAAAAAAATAAATATGCGTTATGATAGGGATATGATTACTCTCGGAGGTATGGAATGTATACAATTGGCGACAGGGTTTCGTATCCTATGCATGGCGCTGGCATTATTGAAGATATTGAGCAACGTGAAATGGATGGGGAAATCAATCAATATTATGTGCTGAAATTTGCATTGGGCGATATGAAAGTGATGGTCCCTGTAAAAAATGTGCAGGATGTTGGTTTGAGAGAAATCATCACGGTAAAGCAATATGAAGAAGTGATGCGCTGTCTGGGCGAAAACGGAGATGATCCGTCGCTGAACTGGAATAGGCGTTATCGCGAAAACCTGGATAAGATGCGCACGGGTAATATATTCGATGTGGCGGAAGTGGTGCGCAGCTTGACCCTGCGGGATCGCAGGAAAGGATTGTCTACCGGCGAACGAAAGATGCTGGGAAATGCAAGCCAGATTTTGCTGAGCGAACTGGTGCTTGTAAGTGGTATGTGCGAGGAAGAGGTCAAACAGTGTATAACCGATGCCATTTGCGAGGATGAATGCGAAGAATGAAGGGATAGATAAGGCTTTTGTCCAGAAAATTTATCAGATTGATCATTGCCATCATCGGAGCGGCGATGGGCGCTGCGCTCGTATTAATGGTATTTGATATCTTAAATTATTTCAATGTGGCAGATCTATATATTCAATTGAGCCCGTTGCTCTACAGCGGGATTTTTGTCGTTGCCTGTATGGTCGGCGGCATTCTTTTTTATGTTTTCTCAACAAAGATTTCCGATTTATTGCTGCGGAAAAAAGCGAGGCTTGAATCCCGGCTGAAAAAGATGCACGCAATTGACATGGTGAGCGGCTGTGTTGGGTTGATCGTTGGGCTGGTCATCGCACTGCTGATCACGACGCTGTTTAAGGGCGTGATTAAGTTTGCCTGGCTGGAAATCGCATTGAGCCTTATTGTCTATCTTGGGCTTGCGGAAACGGGTTGGAATCTTGGCTCGAAAAGAGGGCGCGAGATCGTTGGCTTTTTGAAGCGAAGCAGGACCAAAGAAGACGAGGCGGATATGGAGTCGGGCAGCATTCCCAAGGTGGTAGACACCAATGTTTTGATTGACGGGCGGATATTTGATATCTGCAAAACCGGGTTTGTGGAAGGGCCTTTGGTGGTGCCTGGATTTGTATTGAGCGAATTGCGGCATATAGCGGACTCTTCGGACTCATTGAAGCGTGTCCGCGGACGCAGGGGGTTGGACATTTTGCACGGGTTGCAGACGGAACTGGATATGCCTGTGATCATCAATGAAAATCGCTACGAGGACATCACTGAGGTGGACAACAAGCTTTTGCATCTTTGCCAGGAGTTGAATGGATGCATACTGACGAATGATTATAACCTGAACAAGGTTGCGGAAGTGAAGAAGATCAAGGTATTGAATATCAATGAGCTTGCCAATGCCGTCAAACCCATCGCTTTGCCCGGAGAGACTCTAAAGGCTAAGATTGTCAAGGAGGGAAAGGAGAACGGGCAGGGGCTTGCGTATTTTGACGACGGGACGATGATCGTGGTGGAGAACGGAAAAGAGCATATAGGCAGCGAAATAGAGGTGATGGTGACCACCATATTGCAGACAGCCGCCGGCAGGATGATTTTTGCAAAGCCGCATAAAACGTCATAACGGCATAGGCGCGCGAAGCAGTGTTCAAGCTTGTGAGCCATGGGCGCGCAATTGAAGCAGAACATAAGATGAATGAATATAATGAAAGAAGGCACTTTGTTACAGCAATATGTCCTCATATCAACATTTTAGACAAATCAAAAAATACTTATTGACTGACAATTTTTATTATGATATAATACAAAATTGTATTGGTATGGTTAAATTGTGGAAATGTGCCCATTTTCAGGGAAAACGGGGGACATTTCTATAGTTGTCCCTGTTTAGCGGGCTGCAAAACGGGCAACAATGGAAATTAGATGATTTCTAATATATACCAATATATTATGATAGGGGTGAAGTTATGGTTCATGACATCCAAGTAGGCAAAAGGACAAGGAAGAGCTTTTCGAGGATCGAGGAAGTCCTGGATATGCCTGACTTGATTGAGATTCAGAAGAATTCCTATGAACGTTTTCTTAAGCAGGGCTTAAGGGAAGTATTTAATGAGGTTTCTCCGATTATGGATTACACGGAAAACCTGATGCTTCGTTTTGAAGATTATTATTTGGAAGACAGCCCAAAATATTCGGTCGAAGAATGCAAAGAGCGGGACGTCAGCTATTCTGCTCCGCTTCGCGTTACAGTCAGCCTGACGAATAAAGCGACAGGCGAGATCAAGGAACAGCAAGTGTTTTTGGGCGACTTTCCCATCATGACGGATCAGGGCACCTTCATTATTAACGGTGCGGAGCGTGTGATTGTCAGTCAGCTGGTTCGTTCACCCGGCGCTTACTTTAACAGCGCGATTGACAAGACCGGAAAAACGCTTTATTCCGCAACCACCATTCCCAATCGCGGCGCGTGGCTGGAATATGAAACAGACTCCAACGATTGTATGTGGGTGCGTGTGGACAGGACGCGTAAAATCCCCATCACCGTGCTTTTGCGCGCGATGGGGCATGCCAGCGACGAAGAGATCATAGAGCTTCTGGGTGACGGTGAGCATGTCACGGCCACCATCAAGAAAGATACCACCAAGACGGAAAACGAAGCGCTGGTGGAAATTTACAAGAGACTGCGCCCGGGCGAGCCTCCGAATGCGGACAGCGCGCGCTCGTTTATCGGTCTGTTGTTTTTCGATCAAAAACGTTATGATCTGGCGCGGGTAGGCCGCTACAAATACAACAAAAAGCTTGGTGTGAGCGCGCGTATCGCGGGATTTAAGGCGGGCGAGACGATTGTCGATCTGATCACCGGTGAGATACTGGTGGAAGAAGGCCAGAAGATCACGCGTGCACAGGCGAAAGCGATACAGGCTTCGGGGATCAACCGTGTGCTGCTGAATATAGACGGCGTTTTGTTCCGTGTGATTGGCAATGAATCTGCCGATGCGTCCGCTTTTTTGGATTTCGATCCTTTAGAGGCCGGATTGAACGAACAGGTGCATATCCCGACGCTCAAAGCGCTACTGGAAGAACATGCGGGTGCGGATACGCAGACGCTCAAGAGGGTTCTCAAAGAGAATCTCGCAACGTTGATTCCCAAACACATCATCGTGGACGATATGGTGGCTTCTGTCAACTATCTGGTGGGGCTCAACTATGGCATCGGCCATACGGATGATATCGACCATTTAGGCAACAGGAGGCTTCGAAGCGTCGGTGAGCTGCTGCAGAATCAGATCCGTGTCGGGTTGTCGCGCCTGGAGCGCGTGGTGCGTGAGCGTATGTCCATTCAGGATATGGATGTGGCGACACCGAGCAACCTCATCAACATCCGGCCGGTATCCGCTGCGATCAAGGAGTTTTTCGGCTCCTCGCAGCTGTCTCAGTTTATGGATCAGACAAACCCGCTGGGTGAATTGACGCATAAGCGCCGCTTAAGCGCACTGGGGCCCGGCGGATTGAACAGGGAACGCGCAAGCTTTGAAGTGCGTGACGTACACTACAGCCACTATGGCCGTATGTGCCCCATTGAAACGCCGGAAGGCCCGAACATCGGGCTGATCGGCTCCTTGAGCACCTATGCGCGCATCAATCAGTACGGCTTCATCGAAGCGCCGTACCGCAAGGTGGACGCAGACCACAGGGTAACGGATGAAATCCATTATCTGACAGCGGACGAAGAGGACGAATTCGTGATCGCGCAGGCGAACGAGGAGCTCAACGAAGAAGGCCGGTTTGTGCACGACCGCGTGACCTCCCGCTACAAAGAGGAGATATTTGCGGCGGCGGCGGAGGATGTCGAATACATGGACGTTTCGCCCAAACAGCTCGTTTCAGTGGCCACTGCGCTCATTCCGTTCTTAGAAAACGACGACGCGAACCGTGCACTGATGGGCGCGAACATGCAGCGTCAGGCTGTGCCGCTGCTTCGGCCGCAGGCGCCGATCGTAGGCACCGGCATGGAATACAAGGCGGCTATGGATTCGGGCGTGATGGTGTTGGCGAGAGAAACGGGTGTTGTGGAGAAGGTTTCCGCTTCCGAGGTCGTTGTCCGGCAGGATAATGACGCAGCGGGTGTTTATCCGCTGGTCAAGTTCAAGCGGTCCAACCAGGGCACCTGCATCAACCAGCGTCCTATCGTGTATCCCGGGGAACGGGTGGAAGCCGGGCAAATGCTGGCGGATGGGCCGTCTACCGATTTAGGTGAATTGGCGCTGGGCAAGAATGTCTTGATCGGCTTCATGGTCTGGGAAGGCTATAACTACGAAGACGCCATACTCATCAGCGACAAGCTGGTGAAGGAGGATGTGTTTACATCTATCCATATTGAAGAATACGAATCGGAGGCCCGGGACACGAAGCTGGGGCCGGAGGAGATCACGCGCGATATCCCGAATGTGGGCGAAGATGCGCTGAAGGATCTCGATGAATACGGCATCATCCGCATCGGTGCGGAGGTGCGCTCCGGCGATATACTGGTGGGCAAAGTGACGCCCAAGGGCGAGACGGAGCTTTCGCCTGAGGAAAAATTGCTGCGTGCGATCTTTGGTGAGAAGGCGCGTGAAGTGCGCGACACCTCTTTGCGTGTGCCGCATGGTGAAAGCGGTGTGGTGGTGGATGTAAAGGTGTTCACCAGAGCCAATAAGGATGAGCTTTCGCCCGGGGTGAATGAGCTGGTGCGTGTTTATATCGCACAGAAGAGAAAAATATCGGTGGGAGACAAGATGGCGGGCCGCCATGGAAACAAAGGCGTGATCTCCCGCATTCTGCCGGCGGAAGATATGCCGTTTCTGCCGGATGGCACGCCGCTGGAAGTCGTGCTGAATCCTTTGGGTGTTCCTTCGCGTATGAACATCGGGCAGGTGTTGGAAGTGCATCTGGGTTATGCCGCAAAAGCGCTGGGCTGGCATGTAGCGACTCCAGTCTTCGACGGAGCCACGGAAGACAACATCATGGACTACTTAGAACAGGCCGGCTTTAAATCCAATGGGAAGACGGTCCTGTATGACGGCCGCTCCGGCGAGCCTTTCGAGAACGAAGTGACGGTTGGTTATCTCTATTACCTCAAGCTGGCCCACCTTGTGGATGACAAAATCCACGCGCGCTCCACAGGCCCGTATTCGCTGGTCACACAGCAGCCGCTGGGCGGTAAGGCGCAGTTTGGCGGGCAGCGGTTTGGCGAGATGGAGGTTTGGGCGCTGGAGGCGTATGGCGCTTCCCACACGCTGCAGGAAATCCTGACCGTAAAATCGGACGATGTGGTGGGCAGGGTGAAGACGTATGAGTCTATCGTCAAGGGCGAGAATATGCAGGAGCCTGGTGTGCCAGAGTCCTTTAAGGTGCTCATCAAGGAGCTCCAGAGCCTATCTTTAGACGTAAAGGTGCTTACCAACGAGCACGAGGAAGTCGAGATCGAGGAATCGCTGGACGATGCGCCGGTGGTGCTGGATGTCAACATCGAGGGCCGCGAGGGCGAGGATGAGGCGTTTGGCGACTTACTGCTCGAAGATCTCGGGGATCTGCCGCTGGATGGCTTCGACGGTGTGCTCGGCGATGATTTGGATGAAGAGCTTGATGAAGATGAAGATACGGCCGACGATACCGATGCAGATACAGTCGGCGATTTTGATGAAGATACAGCCGATGCACAAGACCCTGAACAGCAGGCATAAAGCTTGCCCGGCAGGTGGAATGAATAAGGTTGTGAATGAGTTTAAATACGAAGGGAGACTTAGCTTTTGTTTGAACTGAACAATTTTGATGCTATCCGGATTAGTCTTGCTTCTCCCGAGAAGATACGAGAATGGTCACGGGGGGAAGTCAAAAAACCCGAGACCATCAACTACCGTACGCTTAAGCCGGAAAAAGACGGCTTGTTTTGTGAACGTATTTTCGGGCCGCAAAAGGACTGGGAATGTCATTGCGGACGCTACAAGCGGATACGCTACAGTGGTATTGTGTGCGAAAAATGCGGCGTTGAGGTGACACGCTCCAAGGTGCGCCGTGAGCGTATGGGGCACATTGAGCTGGCTGTTCCGGTATCTCATATCTGGTATTTCAAGGGAATCCCGAGCCGTATGGGGCTTTTGCTGGATATGTCACCCCGTTCGCTGGAACGGATTCTCTACTTTGCATCTAAAGTGGTGACGGATCCCGGTGATACACCGCTTGAGCACAAACAGCTGCTCAGCGACAGGGAATACAGAGAATATTACGACAAATACGGCAATAACTTTAAAGCGGGTATTGGTGCGGAAGCCGTTAAGGAGCTTTTAAGGAGCATCGATCTTGAAAAGTCAAGCGCTGAGCTGCGCGAGGAGCTCAAGAGCTCGACCGGGCAGAAGCGTATCCGTATGGTGAAACGCCTGGAAGTGATGGAATCCTTCCGCAAAAGCGGCAATCGTCCGGAATGGATGATACTCGATGTGATCCCTGTGATCCCGCCTGAGCTGCGGCCTATGGTGCAATTAGACGGCGGCCGGTTTGCCACCAGCGACCTGAATGACTTGTACCGCCGTGTGATCAACCGCAACAACCGCTTGAAGAGGCTGTTGGAACTGCGCGCGCCTGAAATCATCGTGCGCAACGAAAAGCGTATGCTGCAGGAAGCTGTGGATGCGCTCATCGACAACGGCCGCCGCGGGCGTCCGGTGACGGGCCCGGGCAACAGGCCCTTAAAGAGCTTGTCGGATCTGTTGCGCGGCAAACAGGGGCGTTTCAGGCAGAACCTGCTGGGCAAGCGTGTGGACTATTCCGGCCGCAGCGTGATCGTGGTCGGCCCGGAACTCAAGATGTACCAGTGCGGGCTGCCCAAGGAGATGGCGCTGGAGCTGTTTAAGCCATTCGTTATGAAAAAGCTGGTGGACAACAACCACTCCCATAATATTAAGAGCGCGAAAAGGATTGTCGAGCGTGTGAGGCCGGAGGTTTGGGACGTACTGGAGGAGGTCATCAAGGATCACCCGGTGCTGTTAAACCGTGCGCCCACGCTGCACCGTTTAGGCATACAGGCGTTTGAGCCGGTGCTGGTGGAAGGGCGTGCGCTCAAAATCCATCCGCTGGTGTGTACGGCATACAACGCCGACTTCGACGGCGACCAGATGGCTGTACACGTTCCGCTGTCTTTAGAAGCACAGGCGGAGGCACGTTTCCTGATGTTGGCGGCGGGCAACATACTCAAGCCGCAGGACGGCAAGCCGGTGGTGAGCCCCACGCAGGACATGGTGATCGGCACATATTATATGACGATCGAGCGCCCGGGTGCTGCCGGCGAAGGGAAATATTTCACCTCGCCCGAGGAAACGATCATCGCATACCAGACACATGAAATCTCGCTGCAAGCGATGGTGAATGTGCGGTTTTCGCGTATGGTGGATGGCGAAAGAGTCTCCAAGATCATGCAGACAACACCGGGGCGTATATTGTTCAACGAAGCGATCCCGCAGGATTTGGGCTTTGTAGACAGAAAGAACCCTGAGAACTACTTTGCGCTTGAAATCGATAAGCTGGTGGACAAAAAAGAGTTGGGCAGGATTGTCGACCGGTGTTACAGACGTCATGGCGCTTCCAAAACAGCGGAGATGCTGGACGGCATTAAACAGCTGGGCTTTAAATATTCGACATTGGGCGCGATCACCGTGAGTGTTTCGGATATCATCGTGCCTCCCGAGAAGACTGAGCTGCTGCAAAAAGCGGACGATGATGTGCGTAAGGTGGAAAAACAGTTCCGCCGGGGATTGCTCAACGAAAAAGAGCGTAAAGACCATGTTGTGAAGATTTGGGAAAAGACGACAAACGAAGTCACCGCTGCGCTGATGGACTCTTTAGACCCCTTCAACCCGATCTATATGATGGCGAATTCCGGTGCGCGCGGCAGCACAAACCAGATTCGGCAGCTAGCGGGTATGCGCGGGCTGATGGCAGACCC
The DNA here is from genome assembly GCA_050945835.1 of Christensenellales bacterium. GTDB lineage: Bacteria > Bacillota > Clostridia > Christensenellales > JBMNTQ01 > JBMNTR01. The sequence continues at coordinate 122,182 of JBMNTR010000006.1, forward strand.
CTCAGGGCAGATCATCGAAATGCCCATCAGGGCGAATTTCCGCGAAGGGCTGACGGTGCTCGAGTTCTTCATCTCCACGCACGGTGCACGCAAAGGCTTGGTGGACACGGCGTTGAGGACAGCAGACTCGGGGTATTTGACCAGACGCCTGGTAGACGTATCGCAGGATGTCATCATACGCAGCGAAGACTGCTTCGAGGATGTGGACGAAAGCATCAAGGGCATTCGGGTGGGCGATGTGATGAATGGCAATGAGAAGATTGAGCCGTTAGAGGACAGGATTCGCGGCCGCTATGCCGTTGAGGATATCATACACCCGCAGACAGGCGAGGTTTTGGTTGAATCGAACCAGCCCATCACCTATCTGAAGGCGAAGGAGATCGTGGATGCAGGCATCACACAGGTGCACATCCGTTCCGTACTCACCTGCCGCACGGAGCACGGTGTATGCGCGAAATGTTATGGTGCGAACCTGGCGACGGGTGAACAGGTGAACATCGGTGAATCGGTGGGCATCATCGCGGCGCAGTCGATTGGCGAACCCGGCACGCAGCTGACCATGCGTACCTTCCACACCGGAGGCGTTGCGACAGCGGATGACATCACGCAGGGCTTGCCGCGTGTAGAGGAGCTTTTTGAGGCACGCAAACCCAAGGGTTTGGCTGTGATTTCGGAAATATCCGGTACGGTGAAGATGGATGAGAACAAGAAGAAGCAGGAGATCACCGTGACCAACGAGGAAGGCGAGTTTGAAACCTACGGAATCCCCTATGGCTCGCGCATTAAAGTGAAGAATGGTGATTTCGTGGAAGCGGGCGACGAGCTGACAGAAGGCTCCATCAATCCGCATGACATACTCAAGATCCGCGGTGTTAAGGGTGTGCAGGCCTATTTGCTGAAGGAAGTGCAGACGGTTTATCGACTGCAGGGCGTTGAGATCAACGACAAGCACATAGAGGTGATCATACGGCAGATGCTGCGCAAGGTGCATGTGGAGGATTCCGGCGATACGGACATGATGCCGGGTGAACTGGTGGATATCTTCCGCTTTGAGCGTGAAAACGAGCAGATCGTGGAGAACGGCGGACAGCCGGCGGTGGCGAAGCGTGTGCTGCTGGGCATCACCAAAGCGTCGCTGGCGACGGACAGCTTCTTGTCGGCGGCCTCCTTCCAGGAGACGACGCGCGTGCTTACGGAAGCAGCCATCAAAGGCAAGGTCGATCCGCTGGTGGGGCTTAAAGAGAATGTGATCATCGGCAAATTGATACCGGCAGGCACCGGCATGCGGCGCTATAAGAACATCGGCATACGAAACAATGTGGTGATCAATGAATTCCTGAACGCGGACGCAGAGTACATGGAAGGCGAAAGCCAGGATGCATCCGGCTTGCTGGAATTGGACGACGGACTGAAGCTCACCGAAACAGGACTGCTGATGGACGACAGTCTGGATAGCCTGGCTTAAAGAGACGATCAAATTAACGGGACAAATTGCGCATTGTCGTATTGACAATGCGCAATTCCAATGATAAAATGCTTAGGTATGTAAATCGGGTTCATGTTTTTCCCTTTATATGGGGAAACGGGTTATGCTGACCCTGCGGCAGTTGCAGCCGCATCCGATTTGTTTTCGCCCCATCGGTTGGGGCATTGGATCCCCGGGGGTTGTGCGGGGTGAAGGAATAAGCTTAATTTTTTAGGAGGTGCAGATTTGCCTACCATTAACCAGTTAATCAAGCAAGGGCGCCAGAAGGTGGAGTATAGCTCAAAGACGCCTATATTGAAGCAGTGCCCGCAGAAGCGCGGCGTTTGCCTGGCTGTTAGGACAATGACGCCGAAAAAGCCGAATTCTGCCTTGCGCAAAATTGCCAGGGTTCGCCTTTCCAACCAGATGGAAGGTACAGCGTATATTCCCGGTGTTGGCCATAATTTGCAGGAACACTCGGTTGTTCTTGTGAGAGGCGGCAGAATCAAAGACTTGCCCGGCGTTCGGTATCATATTGTACGCGGCGCATTGGATGCGGCCGGAGTTGCAGACAGAAGGCAAGGCCGGTCATTGTATGGCGCGAAGAAACCCAAGAAGTAATTAGGAGGTAAAGTTATGTCAAGACGTGGATTTATCCCCAAACGCGAAGTGCTGCCAGATCCTATTTACAACAGCGTCATCTTAACGAAGTTGATCAATCAGGTTATGCTTGATGGTAAAAGAGGCGTCGCGCAGCGCGTGTGTTATGGCGCATTTGATATTATAAGCGAAAAAACCGGGAAGGACCCGATGGAAGTCTTTCAGCAGGCGATCGAGAATATCATGCCTGTGCTGGAAGTAAAAGCGAGGCGTGTCGGCGGAGCTACGTATCAAGTTCCGATTGAAATCAGGCCGGAAAGACGGCAGACATTGACGCTGCGCTGGCTGGTCAATTATTCAAGGCGGCGCAACGAGCGCACCATGCGTGAGCGGCTTGCGGGCGAGATCATGGACGCCTATAACAAAGCGGGCGAAACCTACAAAAAAAAAGAAGATACCCACAAGATGGCGGAAGCGAACAGGGCGTTTGCGCATTACCGCTGGTAGGATTTTTGAACGAATAAACGCCAAAACGGTGTAGTTTTTTTGAAATCATGCGCGCGGCAATTTTTGCGGCGCGCTGATTTCGCGAAAGGAGTCGAGTATCCTGAGGCAGGATTCATTAAATAATACAAGAAACATAGGCATTATGGCGCACATTGACGCCGGTAAAACCACGACCACCGAGCGGATTCTTTTCTATGCCAAAAAAATCCATAAGCTGGGCGAGGTGCATGAAGGCGGCGCGACTATGGACTGGATGGTTCAGGAGCAGGAGCGCGGCATCACCATCACTTCCGCCGCGACGACTGCGCATTGGAAAGGCTATCGCATCAATGTGATCGATACACCCGGCCATGTGGACTTCACGGTGGAAGTGGAGCGTTCTTTGCGCATATTGGACGGTGCGGTGGTGGTTTTCTGTGCCAAGGGGGGCGTGGAGCCGCAATCGGAAACGGTATGGCGCCAAGCGAATAAATACCATGTTCCGCGTATTGCCTATATAAACAAAATGGATATTGTAGGCGCGGATTTTTTCCGTGTTGTCAATATGCTCAACGACCGGCTGGCGGCAAACGCTGTGCCTATTCAGATTCCGATCGGAGCAGAGAATGATTTCTCCGGCATGGTGGACATTGTGACCCAGCGTGCGCTGATCTATCATGATGACGATATGGGCAAAGTGGTGGATGACGCTGAAATTCCGGCCGATTTGCTGGAATTAACGGCTCAATGCCGTGAGAAGCTGATCGAGGCGGTTTCGGAGCATGATGAGCAGTTGATGGAGAAATACCTCAACGGGGAAGAATTGACGGAACAAGAGCTTAAAGACGGCATTCGCAATGCCGCCATCAACACCAAGATCATTCCGGTGCTCTGCGGTACATCCTACCGCAATAAAGGGGTGCAGCCGCTGATAGACGCGGTGGTGGATTATCTGCCTTCGCCGTTGGACATCCCGCCGGTGGAGGGTGTTGACCCGAACACGGATGAAACGGTAACCCGTCTATGCTCAGACGAAGAACCTATGTCGGCGCTGGCCTTCAAGATCATGACCGACCCCTTTGTGGGCAAGCTTGCGTTCTTCAGGGTGTATTCCGGTACGATCAAGTCGGGTAGTTACATCTATAACTCAAGCAAGGGCAAGCGTGAACGCGCGGGCCGCCTGCTCATGATGCACGCGAACCACCGCGAAGAGGTGGACGAGGTGTTTGCAGGTGATATTGCCGCCATCGTCGGCCTTAAAGATGTTGGAACGGGGGACACGCTGTGTGAAGAAAAACAGCCGGTTATTTTGGAATCGGTAGAGTTTCCGGATCCTGTGATACAGGTGGCCATTGAGCCGAAAACCAAGGCCGGGCAGGATAAGATGGCGATCGCGCTGGGCAAATTGTCTGAAGAGGATCCGACATTCAAAGCGTATACGGATCAGGAAACAGGCCAGACGATTATCGCGGGCATGGGCGAGCTGCATCTAGAGATCATCGTGGACCGTCTGATGCGCGAGTTTAAAGTTGAAGCGAGCGTAGGAAAACCGCAGGTCGCGTACCGCGAAACCATCCGCAAGACGATCAAGGCGGAGGGCAAGTTTGTACGCCAGACGGGCGGCCATGGGCAGTACGGTCACTGCGTGATCGAAATCGAACCCGGCGAATCGGGCAGCGGCTATGTGTTTGAAAGCAAGATTGTGGGCGGCGCCATCCCCAAAGAATATATTGCGCCCATCGATCAGGGTATTCAGGAAGCTGCGCGCAGCGGTATGCTGGGCGGCTATGAGGTGGTGGATTTCAAGGCGACGCTGCTGGACGGTTCTTTCCATGATGTGGACTCCTCGGAAATCGCGTTTAAAATCGCGGGCTCGCTCGCTTTGAAGAACGCGCTGCCCAAGGCGAATGAAGTGTTGCTGGAGCCCGCCATGAAGGTGGAAATCGTCGTACCTGAAGAATACATGGGCGATGTGATGGGCAACCTGAGCGCACGGCGCGGCCGTATCGACGGCATGGAATCGAGAGCCAACGATCAGCTGATTAAAGCGTTTGTACCTTTATCCGACATGTTTGGGTATGCGACAGACCTTCGGTCACGCACACAGGGGCGCGGCACGTTTACGATGCAGTTTTCGCACTACGAAGAAGTGCCTAAGAATATTGCGGAAAAACTAATTTCAGGCAGATAATAAATGAAATATAAACCAGGCGAAATACAGAGCATAAGGAGAGAAAAGAAATGGCAAAGGCAAAATTTGAGAGGACAAAACCGCACGTAAACATCGGGACGATCGGTCACGTGGACCATGGGAAGACGACATTGACAGCAGCAATGACGATGGTGTTGAGC
>JBMNTR010000007.1:0-118229 GCA_050945835.1 Christensenellales bacterium
AAGAAGCGGCATTTCAAAAGAAATCTTGCTTTCCTAATATACAACTCCTTCATCACGTCCCCTGTTTCTCGGGGGATTTTTTCTCATTTTGAACAAGCGACACGAAACTTTCTCTTTCGAGTGGACTGTCCACACGAAACTAAACAAGCGACACGAAACTTTCTCTTTCGTGTAGAAGGTTTCACCTGCGAATAAAACGGTGTAGAAAAACGCTCGAATAGTGGGGAAATAGGTCATTTTGCACCTTTTCGTTTATTTAGCCTTATCGTGAAAGCCTTGATAGACGCACCTTTTAGGCATAAAAAAAGACAACTGGCGGATTGTATCCGTTTTGTTGTCCTTTTATGGAGGCGCCACCCAGATTTGAACTGGGGAATAAAGGTTTTGCAGACCTTTGCCTTACCACTTGGCTATGGCGCCGCATTTTGGAGCGGCAGACGAGATTCGAACTCGCGACATCCACCTTGGCAAGGTGGCACTCTACCACTGAGCTACTACCGCATATTTGGTGCCTCAGAGTGGAATCGAACCACCGACACAGGGATTTTCAGTCCCTTGCTCTACCGACTGAGCTACCGAGGCATAATGGCGACCTGGAAGGGGCTCGAACCCTCGACCTCCAGCGTGACAGGCTGGCATTCTAACCAACTGAACTACCAGGCCATATTGGCAAGCGATTCAAACTGCCAATGCGTATATTCTATAAAATTGTCTGTGCTTTGTCAATACCATTTTACACGAAAATGAAGACTAAGCATAATATGCGCTGCATCCAACCTTGCAATAATCCTATTGCAGCATAGTAATTCCGGCATAATCATATGCTAAAAACAATGCTCAAATGCAGAATTTTTTAAAAGCACTTTGCACACTCTATGAATGTTGATTTTTGAATTTTAATATGTAAAATTTCTCCCTAAACATGTTGACACACTTGTTTTTATCTGATAAACTCTATAGCTGTTGGCGCAAATGGCGCGGTAAATTGGGAAGGCAAACTCTTTCAGATTGTGCGCCTGTAGCTCAGTAGGATAGAGCAACGGCCTTCTAAGCCGTGTGTCCGGGGTTCGAATCCCTGCAGGCGCGCCAGATAAGTTTTTGCGGTGGGTATAGCTCAGCTGGTTAGAGTGCCAGGTTGTGGCCCTGGAGGTCGTGGGTTCGAGCCCCACTACTCACCCCATTACTCCGCGGCTCTTCCTTGCTGGGGTGTAGCCAAGCGGTAAGGCACGGGACTTTGACTCCCGCATGCGTAGGTTCAAATCCTGCCACCCCAGCCAAATATGACCCATTAGCTCAGTTGGCAGAGCACTTGACTTTTAATCAAGGTGTCCCGCGTTCGAGTCGCGGATGGGTCACCAGCGGAAAACCCGTAGTTATGGCGATTGCGGGTTTTTTGTTTTCTTATAAATGCGGAATTTCAGTTTTCCGCATTTAACTGACTACTTTTATTTTGACAACACAAAAAACCGCGCCATGTAAAACACGGGTGTCTTTGTCTACGTCCCTTTCCACCAATTGCGCACCGGGTTGTCCACATACCGCCTGTCCGCTGGCCGCTCGGCGTTCTCCGGGATGAAACTATAATAGATAACTTCAAGTTCATTTTTTCACACATGAAACTAGCTTCTGTTTTTTATTCTGTTGTTCAACTACTCAACGATTTCAGATAAATATGTGCTGTCACGATTTTATATTTTGGCTTATTTCAATACAGAATAATTTCGATATAAAATCAAAAGGCTTTGAACATCACGCTGATAGGGTATATAATCGACTGCAAGCGGCAGCATTGCCGGCCTGTTATCATGAATGTAGTCTGTTGACAATATTGCCCATAAAAACAAACCGACAATCTTTTGTTTTATAAGTGCGCAAGTTGAGTAAAGAGGAGTATTATATGAACGCATATTTGCAATCGCAAGAAGAAGTTCTGGCAGCACAGCGAGTAACCCATCACGGCCTTGACAGCAATGAGGCCAATCACCGGCTTCATATATACAAGCGAAACGAACTGGAGCCGGCAAAACAAAAAACGCTTCTCCATCGCATATGGGAACAGGTTCGAGACCCTATGGTGCTGGTGCTCATAGCGGCCGCCACTATTTCGGGCATATTCGGAGAAATTGCCGATATGGTCATCATACTCGTGGTGGTCGCACTCAACGCCATATTGGGCATTGTGCAGGAGAGCAAAGCGGAAAAAGCCATCGAAGCACTGCAAAAATTATCCGCACCGCACTCCCGCGTGCGGCGTGACGGCGTTGTGATGGACATCGTTTCCCAGGAAATCGTGCCTGGAGACGTTCTATTGCTGGAAGCGGGGGATTCTATCCCCGCCGACATCAGGCTCATCGATACAGCCAGCCTGAGAGTCGAAGAAGCGGCCTTAACAGGCGAATCCGTGCCTGTAGAAAAACAAACGGGCGCATTGACCCTCTTGGGTGATCAAACGGATGTCCCGCTGGGAGATCGCACCAACATGGCATATATGGGCACCAACGTGGTATATGGACGGGGTGAAGGCGTTGCTGTAGCCACCGGTATGCAAACCGAGATGGGAAAGATCGCGGGCATACTGTCCGACTCCGAAGCGGAGAAAACACCTCTGCAGCGCCGGTTGGCGGCTTTAAGCAAAGTGTTAAGCATCGCGGTGTTAGGTGTTTGTGCCTTTATATTCATATTCAATGTGTTCATGAACGGCGGATTCGCAGGCGATCATGTTTTCGATTCCTTTCTAATCGCCGTCAGTCTGGCTGTAGCCGCGATCCCCGAAGGGCTTGTGGTGGTGGTGACAGTGCTGCTGTCCATCGGTGTGACCAAGATGTCCAAGAAAAATGCAATCATCAGGCGTTTAACCGCTGTCGAGACATTGGGCTGCACACAGGTGATCTGCTCCGATAAAACAGGCACGCTTACACAGAATAAGATGACGGTGGTCGATTCCATAGGCGATGTTGAGCAGCTTGCATACGCTATGGCGCTCTGCAATGACACGCACATGAGTGCTGACGGTGAGTTGATAGGTGACCCTACAGAAACAGCGCTCGTCGCTTTTGCACATAAGCTGGGGTATCAGGACTTACAGGCTTCTATGCCACGTGTGGGGGAAGCACCCTTTGATTCCGAGCGCAAGATGATGTCTACGTTGCATCAATCTGCCGACGGCATACGCCAGTACACCAAGGGTGCGCCAGACGAGGTAGTCGCACGCTGTACCCATATACTGCAGGGCGGTGATGTCATACCTCTGACAGACGCGCTGCGGCGCAGCGTTATGGAGGACAACACCCGTATGGCGTCTAAGGCTCTTCGGATATTGGCCGCCGCCTATCGCGATTATGCCTCATTGCCCGCGGAATTTTCTCCCGATATGCTAGAGAACGATCTCATATTCATCGGCCTGACAGGTATGATCGACCCAATCCGCCCGGAAGTGAAGCTGGCTGTAGAAGAATGCCATACAGCGGGCATACGTGCCGTGATGATCACAGGCGACCACAAGGCCACAGCCATCGCCATCGCGCGGGAACTGGGTATACTCACACACGAAAGCCAGGCGATCACCGGATCAGAGCTATCTAGGCTGAGCGATGCTGAATTCGAGAAACGCATAGGTGACATTTCCGTCTATGCCCGCGTGCAGCCGGAACATAAGGTGCGTATCGTCAATACATGGAAAAAGCTTGGCAAAATCACCGCCATGACGGGAGACGGCGTAAACGACGCGCCCGCGTTGAAAAATGCGGATATCGGGGTGGGAATGGGTATCACCGGCACAGACGTTACCAAAAACGTCGCGGATATGGTGTTGTCCGACGATAATTTCGCCACCATCGTGTATGCGGTCGAGGAAGGCAGGCGTATTTATGAAAACATCAAAAAAGCGATTCAGTTTTTATTGGGCTCCAACCTGAGCGAGGTCATTTCCATTTTCATCGCCACACTCCTGGGCGTTCGGTTGTTTGCGCCCATACACATACTCTGGATCAATCTGGTGACCGACACCTTCCCCGCCATGGCGCTGGGCATGGAAAACGCAGAACAGGACGCCATGAAAAAACCGCCCCGCAACGCCAAAGAAACGCTCTTTGCGGATAAACTCGGCGTTGAGGTCTTATATCAGGGAAGCTTGATCGCCGTTTTAACACTCATCGCCTTCTTCATCGGAAACACGCAGTCACACGTGACAGGCATGACCATGGCGTTTTTATCGCTTTCCCTTTGCGAGATCTTTCATGCCGTCAATATGCGCTCCAGAAGCGCGTCTATTTTCCGTATGCGAGGTCACAACAAATACCTGATCGGCGCAATGATACTGACCTTCTTCCTGACGCTAAGCGTGATCTATATCCCGGGCGTAAACCATGTGTTCTCGCTGACGCCGCTGTCTGTTGAAAACTTCCTCATCTCCTTTGCGTTATCACTTTCTGTGATCCCCTTGGTGGAGGTTGTCAAGGCATTCAAACGTAAAGTTGTCCGCGTCAGAAAGCTTGCCGCCTGAGTGATCCAAAACGATCATGTACAAAAGCCCGCCGGATTGCGGGCTTTTTGCTTTCCATATTCAATCAGTTTAGCCAATTTGCCAGTATTTTCAGCAGTATATACTGGAACGTGCGCTGTTCTATTTCCTCTTTGGCAAAAAGCGGGATTCTTGCAATTTCCTGATCACCGTTTTTGACCACCAGCTCCCCCACCGGTTGATCCAGCGTGAGCGGCGCCTCCAGTTGCTCCGGAAGCTCCAGTTCTTTGATCAAAGACTTCGCCTGCCCTTTTTCAAGCAGCGCCGATCGTGTTTCCCCGGCCACAATCTGTACTTCCCGCAGGCTGCCTCCTTTAACAGGTACGCTTTTTTTGATCGTCTCCCCCTGCCGCGTGATATTCACCGCTTCATAATTGGCAAATCCATAATCTAGCAACGCTGAAGCTGCCGAAAACCGTTCCTGCGTATTGGGCGATCCGATCACCACGCAGATATACCCCGTTTCCCCGCGTTTTGCGCTCGCAACCACATTATAGCCCGCGCTGTCGGAGGAACCGGTTTGCAGGCCGTTGGCGCCGTTATACATGCGTACCAAGCGGTTTGGGTTTACCAGCTCCGTCATGCGGCCGCCTTCGTGCGTGATGGAGTCCATATATGTCTTGCTCCACAGAAACAGCGTGTCATGCTTGAGGGTTTCACACGCAATGATGGCCAAATCCTGAGCCGATGAATACTGCCCTTCCGCCCGAATCCCCGTGCAGTTGGTGAAGGCTGTGTTTTTCAATCCAAGCTCCTGCGCGCGCGTTCATTTTGCTCACAAACGCTTCCTCCGAACCGGCCATATGTTCCGCCAGCGCGATACACGCGTCGTTTGCCGATATCATGACGACACACTTTAACAGCTCGCGAACGCTATACTGATCGCCCGCCTCCAGAAACGCCTGCATACCCTTGGCAGACGCCGCATTCGCGCCCACCTGCACCGATGTATCCAGATTGAGCTGCCCGCCTTTTAATGCCTCCATAAACAGCAGTATAGACATCGTTTTGACTGTCGTCGTGACATCAAGTTGTTCATCCCCGTTCTTTTGTAATATGACGGTCTGTGTGTTCATATCCATCAGCAGCACCGCTTTTGCGTTTACTGTTACAGGAAAATCTTCTTCAGCATACACGCAGCACAATGACAGCGACAATATAAGCAGTATCGATATGGTTAATTTGATAAAACGCATGAAAAACCCTCCTTTATAACCAGTTTACTGGCTATGGAGGGTTTTTATAACACATATTCTATGGTTGTGTATGCAAAATAGTTTTTTCACACAGATCAGCCGAATGCCGCCTGCACCATCTCTTCAAAAAACAGATCAAACATGTGTGTGAATTCATTTTTGACGCGGCTTGCCGTTTCGAACACTTCCTCGTGTGACAACGCGGTTTTAGAGATTCCGGCGGCGTAGTTCGTGATGCAAGACACCCCGCATACGCGCATGCCGCTGTGGCGTGCCGCAATAACTTCAGGCACCGTAGACATGCCCACCGCATCCGCACCCAGCGTTTTCAGCATATTGATTTCTGCCGGTGTTTCAAAATTCGGGCCGGACATCATCGCATAGACACCTTCTTTCAGCGAAACGCCCGCGCGTGCAGCGCATTGCTTGAGCGCCCGCATGTATTGTGGGTCGTAGCATTGGGACATATCCGGAAAACGTGTGCCGAATTCTTCCAGGTTTGCGCCGCGCAATGGGTTAAAACCGGAGAGGTTGATATGATCTGTGATCGCCATAAGCACGCCCGGCTCCCAATCATCATGAATGCCGCCCGCTGCGTTGGTCACGATTAAGGACTCTACCCCTAAGCGTTTCATGACACGCACGGGCATGGCCACCTCCTGCGCGGAATACCCTTCGTAGCAGTGGAAGCGTCCTTTCATCAGTATGACAGGCACACCCTTTTTATATCCCGCTACAAACATCGAATCGTGACCTGCCACGGTGGATACCGGGAAGGATGGGATATCCGCATACGGAATATGCACGGCGTTCTGCAGCGTATCCCCGTAATGCCCGATACCCGAGCCTAAAATCATCCCCGTCTTTGGCGGCATGTCCAATCTTGACGCCACATAATCGTATGCTTGTTGAATTCTGTTCATCATGTCATTTTGCCTCCTTCATGCTCTGTAAAAACGATTCACCCACTCCCCACGGAGTCAGCCCCAGATATTCGCAAATGGTAGCCGTGATGTCTGCAAAACTGTTGCGTATTCCTAAGGAAACACCCTTCTTCAGCCATTTTGCATATGCCAGCACCGGTACGTATTCACGGGTGTGATCCGTACCTTTGGTGGTTGGATCGCACCCATGGTCCGCTGTAAGTATGAGCAGGTCGTCGTCATGCAGCACATCTATGATATCGGGTAAACGCTCATCAAACGCACACAGCGCCCGTGCAAAGCCATGTACATCGTTGCGGTGCCCGTATAATGTGTCGAAATCAACCAGATTGGCAAACACCAGCCCTGCAAAATCTTCCCGCAGACAATCTATAACGGCATTCGTGCTGTCGTGGTTGTTGGTGGTGTGTAAAGAACGCGTCAGCCCGCGGTGCGCGAAGATATCTTCGATCTTGCCGATTCCAAGCACATCCATGCCCGTCTCTGCAACAGCATCCAGCAATGTCTTTCCCGTCGGCGCGACAGAGAAATCACGGCGGCGCTGTGTTCGTTGATATTGACCGCTCTCGCCTTCAAACGGACGCGCAATCACTCGCCCCACCAAATATGGCCCCATCAATATATCCCGCGCGGCGGCGCAAATATCATAGAGACGCCCAATGGGTATCACGTCCTCATGCGCAGCGATCTGAAAAACACTGTCCGCCGATGTATATACGATGGGATAGCCGGTTTTTACGTGCTCATCTCCCAGCACGCGGATAATCTCCGTGCCGGAGGCGGCGACATTGCCCAGTACACCTTCGACCCCGGTTTTTTCCATGAACAAATCGATGATATCCTGCGGAAAACCTTCGGAAAAGGTTTGAAAAGGCTCTGCAATGTGTCCTGCGATCTCCCAATGACCACCGGTGGTATCCTTGCCTTCAAAGCGCTCCATGCTTTTGCCGTAACACGCTTTGGGGAAGGGCACCGCACGCAGGCCTGTCCCATCGATGCAGCCCAAGCCATAATCGCAGAGATTGGGCAGCGAAATACCTGTCTCTTTTACAACATGTCCCAGCGTGTTGCTGCCTTCATCATGAAAGCGGCCGGCATCCGGTAATGCGCCAACCCCTACGCCATCCAATACGATGATTATGCTTCGCATTTTTTGCTCCTGTAAAAATTTTATGCAACCAGCCCCGCGAATAATTTGAGCACAAACGGTGCCAGAATCGATTCCAGCATGATGCCCAATATACAAGCAATGCAAATTTTGCAGCTCAGTTGGACATAAGGGGCATAGTTGACTTGCACACGCCTGTTGCGCAGCGCTCTTTTGAGCTTGTGCCGTTCAATTCCATTGTGTATACAAGCCGCACACAGGCGCATATAACAGGCGATGATGATCAAGTTAGGCGGAATCACACAGATTGCCGCGATCAACACCCCGCCAAAAGCGTATTTTAATATGAACGCGGATATGGTAAAGCCCACCATAAATCCTTTCACACCCACGGTCACCAGTGATACGGGAATCAGATAGATCTGAAACCCGCATAAAAACAACACCAGCAGCAGCTTTAAATTATTCATAAGCGATTCCCAGAGAATCGCTCCTATATCCGGCGTGCTGTTCTTCAATACCTTGAAAAACGCTTTTAAAAACGCCGACACGCTGTCCATCTGGTCATCCGGCAGAGCGGAAACCGTAAAAACGCCTGCGCTGAGACCCACCAGCAAAAAAAAACCTATGATCAAATAATGTGCAAGGTACTGCCGCACATGCAAGCTTGCGCTCATCAAGGTTCGCTGCCACACAATATTCACCTGCCTTATCCCATACATATGCGGACAAGCCGGCAAATATAACCTGATTCAGCTTCTTAATTGCACCCAATTTGCGATCATGGCGATAAATTCCGAATTGGTTGGTTTGCCCCGGTAATCGCTGGTGGAATAGCCAAAATACTTGTTGATGGTATCCACATTTCCTTTGTTCCAAGCTGTTTCAATCGCATGCCGCATCGCACGTTCCACGCGTGCCGGCTTAGAATGATACTTTTCAGCGATCAAGGGATAGAGCTTCGTCGTTACACATGTAAGATAGTTGATATCCTCTAAAATATAAAGGATGCCCTCCTTGAGAAACTGATACCCCTGTATGTGGGGCAGTATTCCTATTTCCTGCATGATATTTACGACCATCCGCTCCACTTGCTGGTTGTTGTTGTCATCCGCAGATAGTATATAATCCGTGCCGCCACCCTTGTGTTTTTCTGTGAGCTGATGGATTTTTTCAATCAAAACGGCCATATTCATAGGTTTTATGAACACGGCCGAAACATCCAATTGCGATGCCTTGAAAGCAATATAATCATTTTTTGCAGGGATCGACAATATGACGGTGGGTTTTTTGATATCTCCCTGATTCAAGGCTTCCAGCACAGCGATGCCATCGAGCTTCGGCATAATGGCATCCATCACCAGCACATCCACTCCGGTTTCAGCATTTCTCAACGCATCCAGCACTTCGTAGCCGTCCTTCGCTTTCGAAACGATAGAAAATTCGGGTATAGCCGATAAGCTTAAGTCCAGCATATCTAAAAAACCAATATTATCTTCAGCGATCACAATACTTGCCATATACAGCCACCTCTGTTGCACTATGAAACTCACTTCATATAAATATTAACATACTTTGGTATAAAGACAAACACTTTTACACTTTTATTCATCTGTCTGTTGCAGCATCCATTCGATATGCATCCCATACCCTTGTGTGGGATCGCTGACAAACACATGGGTGATAGCACCAATGAGCTTATCCCTCTGTATCAGCGGGCTGCCGCTCATGCCTTGCACAATCCCTCCTGTCACAGACAAAAGCCTGTCGTCCGTAATCTTTACAACCATTCCTTTCGCAGACGCCTGCGATTGATTGCTCACGCGTGTTATCTCACATTCAAACTCCTGTATGCCCGTTGAATCGATGGTGGTGAGCAGTGTGGCCTTCCCCAGTTTCACATCGCTTTGTGTGGCCACCTCCATCAATTCAGGATACAGAGTATTGCGCATATCCCGATACATCTCGCCATAAACCCCAAATTCACAGTTCTTCTCAATGCTGCCCAGCGTATCGCTTACAGAAGGGAATGCGCCTATCAATTCGCCCGGCTCTCCGGCCATTCCCTGCCTTACGTCATAAATCTCCGAGCGCAGCAGTTCCCCCTCTTTGACCGTTAGGATCTCCTGCGTGTCTATATCTGTGATCGGATGTCCCAGACAAGCGTATTTCCTGGTAACCGGATCATAGAAAGTCAACGTACCCACCCCTGCCGTGCTGTCGCGTACCCACATCCCCAGCTTATAGTGATTTGAGCTGTCTTTAACAGGCTGAATGGTGGTGTGCTTCTTTTCGCCCTGGCTCATCACCAGCAAGCTCAACGCTTTGCCGTTTAAGCTGTCGATGATCTGTGTGAGATGACGAGCATCCTGGATCGTCTGACCATCTGCTGCTTCTATGATATCCCCTGCTTGCAATCCCGCTTCCTTCGCAGGGTTGCGTGTTTTGCCTGTTTCATCGACGATATCCGTAACCCCAACGATCAGCGCGCCCTTCGTATATAAGGCCACCCCCACCGAATGTCCGCCCGCTATGATCATCCTGTTGTCATTCCGGCTGACGGTAATCGTCTTAACGGGTATCCCTAAAACGCTGATCTCGATCTCGCCCTGCTCTTCTGGCTGCGAGTCCGGTGCTACGTCCTTCAGACGCTCGTCTTGCCCGGCTGAAGCCTGCATACTGCCATAGGACGCCAACGCAAAAAACGGGAGATCGAGCTTGACATCCTCTATGTTCCCGCTTTGTATGGACACCTGATCCGGCAGATTTCTGATATATTGAACCTGCGGCGTAAAGTTGACGGCCAACAGGATCAAAACGATTATAATTCCAAACCACTTAATTTTGCGCACGAAAAAACACCCTCTGCTCCTCTTTTATTCTTAGTTTGTCAGTGGGTGTGTTTTTTATACTGATAAATAAATTGTAATGGTTTATTAAAAATGCTATACAAGCGCGTGTTTGACCGCTTTTGCCTCTTTGATCATCTCTTGTGCATGTTTTTTGGCCAAATCCGTCTCACCGCCGAATATACGTGCAATTTCATCCCTGCTGGAAATTTCATCCAACGGGATCAAATTCGTGCTCACCCTTCCCTCTGTTTGGTCTTTTTCGATCAAAAAGTGTTTGCTGGCCATCGCCGCGATCTGAGGAAGGTGTGTGATGCAGATCACCTGCTTATGCAGCGCGATCTTCGCGAGCTTCTGCGCGACCATCTTCGCTGTTTTTCCGCTGATGCCCACATCGATCTCATCAAAGATCATACACTGTATCTCCTGCAAATCGCCCAGCAGATACTTAAACGCAAGCATGATACGAGAGACCTCGCCTCCTGACGCCACTTTTGACAATGGCTTTAAAGGCTCTCCGGCATTGGTAGACAGCAAAAACGCCACTTTGTCCAGCCCCGTTTCCATATAATGCGCGCTATCTTTCGGGTCAATCGGCGCGAAGGACACTTCAAAATCCGCTTGTTTAAACCCAAGCTCGCCCAACTGGCTCTGGACAGCTTCTTTCAGCCGCAAAGCGCTCTGTTTTCTTAAATCGGAAAGCACAACGCTTTGCTGGTATAGCTTTTCCATGAATGCCTCTTTTGCGGCATGCAGTTTTTCCCAAATTTCTTTGGAATGCTCCAGTTGATACAGCTCTTCGTCTATCGCTTCACGGTGCTTGAGAATATCCGGTATGCTCGTGCCGTATGTTTTCTTCAGCTTGTGTATGGTATGCAGGCGTTGTTCCGTCTGCGCCAGCTTTTCGGGGCTGTATTCCAACATGCTGGATGCATTGCGCACTTCCAGTGCAATATCTTCCAGTTCGTAATACACTTCCTCCATGCGCGCAGCCAGCATTTCGTAATTCGAATCAAAATGTGCAATGCCCCTCAGCGCATCCTTCGCTTCCCCGGCGCACTCCAGCGCACAGCCCGCTCCTTGCGAATACAGCCTTTGATAGCTCGCTTCCAGCGCGTTTTTGATTTTTTCAACATTGGACAAAAGCTCCAGCAGCTGTAACAGGCGTTCTTCCTCGCCATGCGCCAATTCAGCTTCGTCGATCTCTTGTATCTGCCGCCGAATCTCATCAATACGCTGAATTCGTTCGTGTTCATCGTATTCTTCCCGCAGGGCGTAGAGCGCCTCCTTAAGCTGTTTATATGTGCAAGCGACCAGTTCTTTCTGTCCGGCTATTTCAGGCTGCGCAAAAGCGTCTAAAATGGCTAGGTGGTTACGCTCATCCAGCAGTGATTGATGCTCGTGCTGACCATGTACATCCACCAATAAGCTGGCGGCCTCTTTGAGTACACTTAACGTAACGGTATGCCCGTTTATCCGGCAGACACTCTTGTTTGGCAGTGTCAATTTTCTGAACAATATGAGCGTACCCTCGTCAAGAGGAATGTCCAGTTGATGGAGCAGCTGGCATACTCCTGAAGGCAAATCGCCGAACACCGCTTCAACCGAAGCAAACGTACAGCCGCTGCGCACCAGCGTATAATCCGCACGCCCGCCCAGCACTAAATTTACGGCATCGATCACGATGGATTTGCCCGCGCCCGTTTCACCTGTTAGGATGTTGAGCCCTTCGCTAAAATCGACGTTTAATCTGTCAATAATCGCGATGTTTTGAATAAAGAGATGTTCGATCATATAAGATTATCTCCGCATCATTCCTGAAAGTGTTTCCATGATCTGGTCCATGTCGGCATCTTCAGCACATGCGATAAAAATGGTGTTGTCACCTGCGATTGACCCAAGGATTTCCGGCGCGTTTAGCGCGTCAACCGCTTCACAGGCGGCATTGGCACTGCCCGTAAGCGTATGCAGTATGATCAGGTTGCCGCTGCGTTGTATGGAGGTCACAGAGTGGGAAAAAATCCGCATAAACTGTACCTGAAGACCCGCATTCAGACCTTTTGGCGCATCGTACTTATAAACACCATCCTTCGACAATGTCTTAATAAGCCTGAGCTCTTTGATATCACGCGAGACGGTGGCTTGTGTCGCGGCATAGCCGCGCTCTTTGAGCCTATTGGATAATTCTTCCTGCGTATCGATTTCAAATTCCTTGATCAGCTCCAGAATCATTACCTGGCGTGCGTTTTTCATGTTTATGCTCCTTATGCAATCATGGCTTTTCATTCAGCTTGTTGTTGAGTATTGTAAAAAAATCAAATTCCTGAAAACGGATGAATTTAGCCGTATTCTTCGACCGCATAATGGTGAGCGGCGAATGCACCTTACAAGCCATCTGCCCGTCAAAGGATAAAAAGACGCTGCTGTTCCCTCTTGCCTGCGGTGAAATAGTGATCTGTTTTTCCGGTGCGATCATCACCGGCCTTGAGCTGAGCGAGTGAGAACACAATGGCGTAATGAGTATGCCGTTTACCTGTGGGCTGATGATGGGCCCGCCCGCCGACAAGGAATAACCTGTAGAACCGGTCGGTGTCGAAACCAACATGCCGTCGCCCACCATCGTATCAAACGCTTGCCCGTCTACCGAGACTGTCAGCCGGAGGATGCTGTCAAACTGTTTGCGTGTCACCGCAAATTCGTTTAGCGCACAATAGCGTTTTGAATCATATGTGGTGGTGAGCATCATGCGTTCATCTATGATATAATCATGGCTCAGAATGCGCGTGATAGCCTGCCGCATGCCGCTTATTTCCACCTCTGAAAGATATCCGATTCTGCCCAGATTGACGCCCAGAACAGGCACGTCATAAGTGGAAGCCAGCCGGGAAACACTCAGAATCGTTCCGTCTCCGCCCATCACGCAGGCAATATGGACATTCTTAAAGAACCGGTGGGCATGGCTATGCTGCACATTGAAATCATCCAATGACTGAGGAATGTAAACCTCCGCATCGCCCTTCAACCATGCTTTCAGCTCCGATGCGCATCGAACGCTGTTTTCAATCTGTGCATTTGCAACGATACCAATCCGCAAACCATTCACCACCATATTTACTATTGTTTTAGTATACTAAAGAATACACCGGGATGCAAAGCACCTGTTGCGCTGATTACAAACCCGCGTGCGCTTTCTGCACCATCTGGTCGATCTGTTGTGCGCTTACTTCTTCTGCGGGCGTTTTCAACAGATACAGCAGAAACTCAATATTCCCCTCTGGACCCTTGATGGGTGAATAGTCCACCGCCACAGGATAAAGGCCGGCCGTCTGCGCGTAGCCCGTCACCATGCGCACCGTATCCGCATGCACGGCGGCATCCCGCACCACGCCGTTTTTGCCAACTTGGCCGCGCCCAACCTCAAACTGGGGCTTGATGAGCGCGCAAACCTGCGCGTCGGCTGTCAAACACGCGGATAGCGCAGGAAAAATCAGCTTTAAAGATATGAAAGACACGTCCACAGAAGCAAACTGCAGCGGATCTGCAAACATCGCTTTCTCCAGCATACGGGCGTTGGTGCGCTCCATCACGACCACCCGTGGATCGTTGCGCAGCTTATAGTGCAGCTGCCCATAGCCCACATCCACACAGTATACTTTTCTCGCCCCCTGTTGGAGCATGCAGTCCGTAAACCCGCCGCTGGACGCGCCCACATCCACGCAGCAAAGACCGTGCAGGCCGATGTCAAACACCTGTAACGCTTTTTCCAGTTTATATCCGCCGCGGCTGATGTATTTCTCCGGCTGTTTGACCAGCACCTCGTCCGTTTCACGCACCTCGTAGGAGGGCTTTTGCGCGCGGGTGTTGACCAGCACCTGCCCGGCCATGATCAGCCGGCGCGCCTTTTCACGGCTTTCACAATATCCGTTTTCCACCAGATAAACATCGAGCCTCTTCTTCATCTTTCCCGCCCGACCTGCCGCAGCGCTGCATCACGTAAGAATTCGGCACGGTCCCCAAACGCATCCAAGAGCGCCTTCGCTGCCTTCTGCGCACACGCAAGCGCCATTTCACGGCTTTTTTCCAAGCCGTATAGCTTAGGGAAGGTCATCTTGTGTGCCGCATCGTCCTTGCCTGTGGATTTTCCAAGCTTTTCCACATCGCCTACCACATCCAGCACATCGTCCATGATCTGAAAACACAGGCCCAGGTTTTCACCATATTCCTTTATGGCGGACAGCTCATCCTCACGGGCGCCTGCCAGTATGAGCCCGGCCTGCAGCGGCGCTGTGATTAGCGCTCCGGTTTTATGGCTGTGGATGGCTAAAAGCTCTTTTTCATCCACCTGCCGTCCTTCCGCTTCCAGATCCAGGCACTGCCCCGCCACCATGCCTTTTATGCCGGCATAGCGCGCCACGCACAGGATCGCTTGAAGGTGTTTTTTGATGTTTTTGGGATACCCCATCGCATGCACGCACATATGTTCAAAGGCCGTATTCAACAGCCCGTCCCCCGCCAAAATAGCCATCGCTTCTCCGAAGACCACATGGCAAGTGGGTTTGCCGCGGCGCAGCTCATCGTCGTCCATGGCGGGCAAATCGTCGTGGATCAGGGAATAGGCGTGTATCATTTCGATGCCGCAGGCAATACCCAATGCCTCCTCTATCTCCCCGCCTGCCATCTCATTGGCAGCCAGACAAAGAACAGGCCGCAAGCGTTTACCGCCGGAAAGCAGGCTGTAGCGCATGGCGTCGCCTAAGGGATTTACAATCGTTTCAGGCACGCAATGCATGAGCTCTGCGTCGATGCGGCTGCAATAGCGCAGATAAGCTTCCTCGTATACCATGCTCACACCTCAGCATCTTTGATGGGTGTCGTCACGATGTTGCCATCCTGCTTTGTAAGCTTGAGCATTCTGGCTTCATAGGCGTCCAATCGTTCATAACATTTTTTTGAAAGTGCCATGCCTTCCTCATAGAGCTTCATAGAGCGCTCGAGGTTGGTTTCGTTGCCCATCGCTTCTACAATTTTTTCCAAGCGTGCAACCGCTTCTTCAAAGTCCAGTTCCTTTTTTTGTGGCATATCAGTCTTCTCCTTGTTGCTCTATGTCGGTGATCACCGCGCCTGCTTGGCCGTCCATCAGCAATAGCTGGATTTCATCATCCTTTTGCAGCTGCCCCGTGCGCTGCACCACGCGCCCATTCTTTTTTAGTATGGCATAACCGCGCTTTACCACTCGCCCGGGATCCAACGCGGCCAATTTGCCCGCACACGCATCCACACGCGCCCGATTTACATCCAGCGCTTTGCGCATATGCAACAGCAGCTTCTCATGCAGCGCGTCGGCCTGCATGGCGCGTTGGCGCATGATATTCTGCGGCGAGAGCAGCTGCAACCGTTTGTGAAGCTGCACCAGATGCGCCTTGTTATTCTCCAACAGCCTGCTTTGCCATGTTTTCATGCCTTGGCTTAAACTGTTTAGCTGTTGCTCCAGCTCAGCCCTGATGGGCACACACAGCTCCGCTGCAGCCGAAGGCGTGGGCGCCCGCATGTCGGATACGAAATCCGCTATGGTGAAGTCTGTCTCATGGCCGATCGCTGTGACGATCGGTATGTCGCTTTCAAATATGGCGTAAGCCAGCCCTTCGTCGTTGTAGGCGTTTAAGTCTTCCGCCGAGCCGCCGCCCCGCCCGAGTATGATTACATCCACATCCTTCATCTCGTTGAAATAGCGTAAGGCCTGTATGTTCGATTTGACAGCCTCGCTCCCCTGCACGCTCACAGGGCAGAGCAGCAGATCCATCTGCGGATACCTACGCTTGATGACATGCATCATATCGTGTATCACAGCGCCGGTGGGCGAAGTGATCACGCCGATTTGGCGGGGCAGCAGCGGTATTTTTTTCTTGTGCTGCTCATCGAACATGCCCAGCGCGCCCAGCTTCTTCTTGAGCTGTTCAAACGCGGCATACAGATCGCCCTCTCCATAGGAGCGCATTTCCTGCACATACAGCTGGCATTGCCCATCCTTCTTGTACCACGAGACATTGCACAAAACATCTACCCGCATACCGTCCTTCGGAACAAAGGTCAGCCTGTTGGCGTTGCCTTTAAACATCACACAGCGCAGCAGCGCTTCGCTGTCTTTTAAGGAGAAATACATGTGCCCCGACGTATAGCGCTTAAAGTTGGACAATTCGCCGCTCACGCGGATTTTAGTGAGCGTCGTGTCCAGCGCGAACATGGAGTAGATGTATTCGCTTAGCTGCGACACGCTCAGCGTCCTGTCAAGCATTGGCTTCACACGCCTCTAGTGTATTCTCAAGCAGCATGGTGATGGTCATCGGCCCTACGCCGCCGGGCACAGGGGTGATGTATGAGGCGACAGCCGCCGCTTCATCGAACGCAACATCGCCTTTCAACTTGCCGTCTACGCGCGAAGTGCCCACGTCGATCACGATTGCCCCGGGCTTGATCATGTCGCCTTTGATGAACTCCGGTACGCCGATCGCCGCCACCAGAATATCCGCGCGCAGTGTCTCCTCTTTTAAGTCGGCCGTCCGACTGTGGCAGATGGTGACGGTCGCGTGCTCCTGGAGCAGCAGCAGCGATACCGGCTTGCCCACGATGTTGCTTCTTCCCACCACCACGGCGCGCTTTCCCATGATGGGCACGCCTGTGCTTTGTATCAGCTTGATGATCCCCTTCGGCGTACAGGCGACGAAGCCCTTTTCGCCCACCATCAACGCGCCCGCACTCTGCACATGGAAGCCGTCCACGTCCTTTTTCGGGTCGATGGCGCGCAACACGCTCAGTTCGTCGATATGATTCGGCAGCGGTAATTGTACCAATATACCGTGTATGGCCTCATTTGCATTCAACTCTTCGATTAAACAGAGCAGCGCCTGCTGGGATGTGCTCTCTTGAAGCCTGTATACGCGCGAATAGATCCCGACTTCCTCACAACCCTTCTCCTTGTTGCGCACATACACTTGTGACGCAGGATCCTCCCCCACCAGCACCACCGCTAAACCGGGCGTTTTTCCACGCTTCTTCAGCCCGTGCACACGGGTTTTGATCGCTTCCCTCGTTTCGGCCGCAATCTTTTTTCCGTCGATTATCTGAGCGTTCATTCCTCTTCCCTCCATCGATATGTCCCAATCCGCGCCACGCCCACCGCGTTGTCCATAGACAAGCCGGGCTTGGCAAAGTGAATCCGATATTTGTTTTGTTCGTTCCATAGAGCAAATTTTTCTCGAATAAACAGGCTTTCCATCACACCGCCAAACAGTAGCACCGTATAGACGCCCGTTTGCGCACACACATTTTCCAGCATCTGAAACAGCGATTGTGCTATACACAGATGCACGGCCAGCGCGATTGATTCGGCGGATTCCTTGCCCACCATGCGCTGCGCCTGCGTTTCAACGCCCGAAAAGCTGCACACACCGCCCTTTACCGATACAGGCAGCCGCACACTTATTTCCCGCGCATCCTCCAGCAGCGCGTACAAAGCCTTTCCGCAAGGAAACGGAAGCCCTAAGGCCACGCCTATCCGGTCGATAAACTGTCCGGCGTGTAAATCGCTGCTGCCCCCGATTAGTGAGAGCCTGGCGCGCCCTTTTTGGTCGTCCTTTACATGCAGAACTTCCGTCGTTCCGCCGGATACGTGAAACGCGATGTATTCATGGCCTAAGCCGTCTGGTTTGGCGGCGTAAAGATGCCCCTCCTGATGCGTCGTTTCATAGAGCGGCGCGCGAAGCCCCCCAGCCAGCACACGCGCAAACTGAAGCCCCGCAAAAAAGACAGGCATATAGGAGTCTTTTTGCGGCCGCGGTTTCGCGCTGACACAAACGCAGCCTATTTCATCTGCCTGCTCGAATGCCCAATCGACCAGCGCGGGCAGATTCTGTATATGCTGAAACAGCGCATCGGACTGTCTTAAGCCGCGTGCGCCATCTTTCACTCGTAAAGCCATTCGATTCTCGAAGTAATCCCCTGAGCGGCAACACAGCGCAACGGAAGTGGTATAACAACTGGTATCAATCCCAAAGCACACCATCATGCCTGCTCGCCTTCTCCTGCCTCCCCGGCGTGTTGTTTGCGTGCAAAGCTCCCCAGTATACCATTGATAAACGCGGGGCTTTTTTCGCTGCCGTAGACTTTAGCGAGTTCGACCGCTTCGCTGACGGACACATTCACCGGGATTTCATCGCAATACAGCATCTCAAAGATTGCCAGCCGCAATATGGCCATATCCACCCTGGACATACGCCCCGTGGACCAATCGATGGCAAACGAATCGATCAGACCGTCGATTTCCTGTTGTTTTTCCGCCACACCCTGCGTTATTTTATCGATGTAGAGCAAATCCACATCATCGATCTGCTCGCCAATCGTCTCCGTAATCAGTTCATCCAGCGTGCCGCTGCCGCTGCCACCCATCGAATGCTCATACAGCAGCTTCATGGCCGCATCCCTTGCACATCTTCGTGCCATCGCCTACTCCTATCTGTCCTCTGAATAAAACTTGGAAAGGATATTGAGTATCTTTGATCTCCAATCAAACCCGCCCGTGAAGAACCAGCCCAGCCACCCAAATAAAATGATGAGCAGCGTGCGCCACAGGTTGATCGTAAGGATCAGCACGGCTATCAAAACGCCGGCAGCGACGCCCGCCAGCCGTTTATGCTCCCTGATAAACTTCAAAATCCGTTCCATTTGCTTACCCCGTCAATCCACACGCGCCTTCAGGTTGAGCGATGTATCCTCGACGAAAATCTGCACTTCCTGCACAAAAATACCGGCGTATTGCTCCACATATTCCTTGACGCTCTGCTGCAGCTGTGTGGTCACCTTCGGGATATCCGTTTCCGGCATGAGCGAAAGCTTCAACCGGATACGCACCGTCTCCTTGTAGATGATCACCTGGGATTTCACATCCCGCACGTAGCTGACGGAGCGCGCGTGTTTCTGCGCCAGGCTGTCGATGGTGAACAACGAAATACGGATTACGCCATGATCCGTGGTTTTCAGGATTAAATCCCGTTCGCTGCTCCTTCTGTCGCCGCGCAAAAAAAGCAGCCGCAGGCTGGCGAGGATCAGCAGCGCCAACACGATGCCTACAGCAGCCTGCAATTGCCAGGCCTGTGTGATATTGGATATGGCCGCGGTGATATTCTCAGCCGGGGTCGCATTGAAAACAACAAAAGCCAGCGCGACGCAGGCCACAAGTATGATCAGCGCGTATACCGCAAGAAGTATCCGATCGAACAGCTTCATCTTCATTCGTCATTCCTCCGTTTGTATCACATTCCTGCAATGCCTGACTGTCGAACGCTTGTCCTATGGTGAATAACCGCAGGGCAAACCATTCGCTGCAACACAAAGCACAGCAATCCGGCTATAGGTAGCTTTAGCCTCATCAGAAAATAATATCAGGCTAAGCCCGTTTGGTGAACCGGGCTTAGCCTGTTCGCATAAGCTATTTTACTCTCGGCGGTTCGATTTCCTTGATTTCGCGTTCTTTAGGTTCTCTTTCCACATTGACGCCCTGCACATAAACATTGACTTCCACGACCTTCAGTCCGGTCATGGTTTCTACCGCTCGCTTTACATTTTCCTGAACGTTATATGCAACCGTGTGTACCGCGACACCGTAATTGATCACCATATAAAGATCGATCGCCGCTTCTTCTGTACCGACTTCGACTTTCACGCCTTTAGTGAGGTTTTTACGGCCAACCAAGCTGACAAGGCCGTCTACAATCCCGCCGCTCATACCTGCCACGCCCGGAATTTCGATTGCAGCTAAACCGGCGATCGTCGCAACGACGTCATTGGCGAATGTGATCTTCCCAATGGCATTCTTTTCCTGATGCACCCCAGCTCCAGCTTGAATCTTTTTATCCTCGCTCATCTGTACACCTCCAAGTACTTTTTATTTGTATTATACCAAACAAAAAGACCTTTTACAAATTATTCTAACTATTTTTTCGGTATCACTTTGATGTTTTCGCTGATTTCTCCGGTTTCACGCTGCACGATGTCTAATATCTGAGCAACCTGCGCATCGCTGAGTTCCGGTGAATCCACGACCACGTTCACAGAGCCCGTGTGTATGGTGACCACCGCTTCATCGAAGCCCTTGGCTTTTAAAAGGCCTTCTATGGTCACTTCTTTTTCCATGGCATCGCTGATTGCCATCTTCTGTACCTGCGCATCCTTGAGGGTGTCCGCATCGGTATCCTTGTTGTTGATGATGGCGTCGAGATAAGCAACTTCCTGCGCACGGCTGTTTTCGCGATCCGTCCTAAACTCTAAAAAGAAGTTCGATGAGGCCGCAGTGGATGCGCTGTGTCCTTCGTCTTCTTCTCCTGCGCCGTCTGATGTCTGCGGGGCTGTTGAGGCCAGGGACGAATCGTCATTATTGTTGATGACATAGTTTAAATACCCCGTCAGCACCAGTAATGCCAGTAAGCCTGCCAGAATAAAATATCTTTTTTTCGATTTCATTTTCTCCACTCCTTATGTTTAATGATTCTGATCCATTTTGTACACATTTATCTTGTCGGCATTCACTTTTAATACCGTTTGCGCCGCGCTCAACAAATCCATCTTCACCCTGATATCATCCGCCCCCTGTGCAATGATGATCGCCCCGCGCACTTCAGGCATGATCTCCTGTAACACGAGCGGATCGCTGCCTGAGCTTTGCTGTACGGTGGCGGGTTTGGAGTTTTTGTATTCGCTTTGGCTCAAATGTTCGCCTTCGGCATTTTTCGACTCCACCGTCTCCTCCTGCGTATCCATCGCGGGTATGATCTGGGCGCTCGATTCAAACGTCACCATCACTTCCACTTTACCCGCACCTTCGATTGTGGATAGCACATTCACCAGCTTTTGCTCCAGTGTGGCTTCCGTGTCCTGTGCTGCCGCCTTTTCCTGCGGAGCAGATTGATTTTCATTCGGCGTAAGCGTCGATATGTAAATGCCGATGATGACGGCGATGATCACGATCGCAATGATGATCTCCAGCCCTTTTTTGCTCTTGATCAGCTTCTCTGATCTCTTGATGATATTTTCCTTCAAACTCATAGCCCTGCCTCCTCTGGCGAGGTGGTGGTGTTTTCATCCTCGATAACATTTATATTGGGTGGTTGCCGTTCATATACCTCCCACACAATATCTGTGTAGGATTTATTTTGCCATGCATTGGCGCGTTCTTCCCGTTCCATTGCATCTATATAGCTTCCTACACCCTCCTGAATGCGCGCGTCCCCTGTAAGCAAATGCAGCATCGGCGAAAGCACCACGCCCATCATTATAAGCCCCACCACCATTCTCGCAACTTTTTTCATATCTCCCTGCGGCATGATGATCTCCACAAGGCTGAATATCACCACGGCCGCCACAATGCCGATCACCCAATTTCTGACCCACTCCCACATAAACATCGCCTACCTTAACATAATATTTGCATTCCCCGCAGACATCGCCAGCCCGATGGTAATAAACATCATGATGCCTGTTGCCAGCACGATGATGAGCAGCAGCACCAATACGTCGGACAGTTCAAACAGACAGTCGGCAATCCGCTTGTCGCCCACCGGTTCAATCAGCGCGGCTGCCATGCGGAACAGAAAGATGTTCACCAGTATATGAATCACGGGCGCTGCGATCAGAGCGATCGTAACGATCAACGTTACAACCCCCAGCGCATTTTTTAACACCAGCGAGCAGCCCATCATGGTGTCCACTGTATCCGCAAGCATCTTGCCCGCAATAGGCAGCGCACGGTCGATGGTGTACTTCGCTGTCCGTATGGAAATGCCGTCTATCGCCGAGGCGGACATTCCCTGAATGGCTACAACGCCGATGTAGATGGTGAACACGATGCCGATCAGCCACTGGCAAACGCTCTTGATCAATTCCGTCAGGCGTTTGATCTGTATCCGTTCCGACACATTGCTCACGATGACCAACACGCCGCATCCCAATACCACCGGCATGATGATTCCGCGTATGGTGGATACGATTCCGCCTGTCAGCGCGGCCATGGCCGGCTGAAAAACGCCCGCACTGGCCACACCACCCAACGCGGTCAGCAAAGCGATCAATATCGGGAACACGCCTTCCATAATACCCGCCATACTGTCGATCGCGCGGATTCCTTCCGCTACACACGCGCTCAAGCTCTGCGCCAGCACCATGATGATCAGCACATAGCAGACGAAATACGCCGTATCGCTTACGCCCTGCCTGGCGTTTGGCGATTGGAACACCGTCATCAGGCTGCACAGCAGCGCCATGACGATGACTTTGAGTATCATATGCCAGCTGTTGCCGACCTCTTTTAAAAAGAGCTTCCCCAAAAGCTCCAGCAGGCTGTTGGTGGACAACGGCATGTTGCCCGAGGTGACATCCTCTATCATGCGTCTGGCCGAATAGCCGCCCAAGCCCTCTTCGTCCAATTTATCCAGCGCGTCATCCAGGCTTTTGAGGTCCAGCCCCTCCAGCTGACCGGAAATCCCTTCCTCAATCTCCTTTTTCCATTCTTCTTCGATGCCGGCGTATGGATCGTCCTCTTGATGGATGGCCTGCACCTCTAACGGAAGCAGGAGCAAGAGCGCCAGTATGCATAATATGAATATGCGTTTCTTCATTTGTGCCTCCGTTTTCAGGATGGTAGGATTCCGATGATCGTTTCGATCAGCGCATGCATCACCGGTATGGCCAACACAACGATGAGCACCTTTCCAACCAGCTCCACTTTAGCCGCGATGGCTGTCTCGCCTGCGTCTTTGCAGATCAATGCCGCGAATTCGGCCACATAAGCGATGCCTATGATCTTCAATACGATGCCTATATAGGCGGCATCGATGCCGTATTGCGCTGTCAGCGAGTCGATAAACTCGACCACTCTCGTCAAGCTGCCCATGACCATCAACAGCAATATGATACCGGCCACGATGCCAATCTGTATGGCGTATTCAGGTCTGTCCTTTTTTAAGACCAACACGAGCACAGTCGCAATAATCCCTATGGCCGCTGCCTGTAAAATCAGCATCTTTTTTCTCCCGTCTTTTCAATACAGGCTAAAGATCTGTTTAACGCTGTCGAACAGGTTGCTCACCAGCCCAATCACCATCATCAACACGATGACCAGCCCGGCGATCGCCGTCATGGTGGCCATGTCGTCGCGCCCGGAGCGTACGAGCAACGTATGCAGCACCGCAACCAATATGCCTATGGCGGCGATTTTGAAAATAATATCAATGCTCAATGGTTCTCCTCCGTTTCCCTAGACCAGCAGTATGGCGATCAAAAGCCCTGACAATATACCCAGCGAGCGGTACATCTTGCTCTTTGAAGCGATTTGCGGTGTGACGCGTGCGATGGCGTTCTGTATTCTTCGAATCTGCGCATGGAGGTTTCTATTCTGTGTTTCAAGATCGCTTTGTCCCAAGTTTTTTGCAAACAAAAGCAACAGATCCACGTCCTCCTCCTTCAGATGGCGCAGCGCCGTATCCTTTCGCATTCTGGAAAGCTCTCCACGCCAGATCTTCTCCATATCCACAGCACCATGATCCACCTGCCTGGCTACCGCACGCAGCAATACGGTCACATCCTCATGGCAGGATGCAAACACGCTGTTTCTGATCGCCTCCGGCAGACAGACCACCCCATATCCGATCTGTATTTGCAAATTGAGTATACATTCTGAAAAATCCGTTAAAATCTTCAGACGCTCCCTTTCATACCCCGCCTTGATAAATCCGATCAAACCGCAACAGCCCACAATGATGCCGAACAGCAGTATCTGCCCCATACGATCACCCCGTTTCTTTTGTTTTGTGCAGCATATGAAAATCCTTGTCCGCTACCGATTCCAGCGTGCCCGCTCCGTCCCTTGCGCTCAGCAGTATATAGCGCTCGAAGACCCTATTTTTGAGCATCCGGTTCATAATCGGTCTGCTTTTAAGCTCCTCATACTCCCTTGCGTGTACGGAAGCGATCACGCAGACACCGCCGTGCAAAGCTTCCATAATGGCATCTATATCTTCCTCGCGTCCGATCTCATCCGTGATGATCACCTGCGGAGACAACCCTCTTAAAGCCATCATCATGCCCTCCGCCTTGGGGCAGCCGTCTAACACGTCGCTCATGTACCCGATCCGGTTTTGCGGCACGCCGTTGTGGCAGCCTGCGATCTCAGAGCGTTCGTCTATGACCACCACTTTCAAGCAGCCGAAAGAGCCCGCTCCTTCGGACAGCTGGCGGGCGATATCCCGCAGCAGTGTGGTTTTGCCGGCTTGCGGCGGAGATACGATGAGTGTGTGCAGCGGATATCCGTCTTCCAATATATATGGCATCACCTTATCCGCCGCCCCGATCACCTCACGGCTGATGCGTATATTGAAGGATGTGCATGGATGTACCAGCCGGACCGCCCCGCCCTGCAAGACCGCTTTTCCGGCGATGCCAACGCGATATCCACCTTTGATGGTGATATACCCCCGCCGCAGTTCCTCCTCATATGCATAGATAGAGGATTGGGACAACCGAAGCAGCAGCTCTTTTGCTTCCGCCTGGCTGACACGATAAGCATCGCGATAGGCGCATATACGGCCCGCGGCGTTTAAAAAGTGGTTGGCGCCGCCTGTGCCTATGCACAGCGGCTGGTTGACACGTATGCGTATCTCCTCCAGACGGACGCACAATTCTTCGTCTAATGCACGTAATATCCCGGATAGCCTGCCGGGCAGCACGGGCAGCAAATCATGTTTCCACACATGCGTGCTCTTCATATGTTTCACTCCTTTGAACTATCTATATGTGTGTACAAGCAGCATTATCACTGGAATAAAAAATATCCTCCGCGAAAAAGAGGAGGGATTGAAAGCAGTCTGTACATATAGAACGGGGCTGTTGCACCTAAGTCTTCGGTACAACAGCCCCGTGTTTTTATATCCTTTTGTCATTAAATCGGCTGCTCAACAGGTAGCCGCACGATTCAACAGCCGTTTGACATCATTCAGTTTCCAGATGCCCGTTGAATCATCCGTTGGTGATCCATATCGGGCAAGCCGTTCAATTCTGAAACGCTCCCATCTAAAAATAATTCGACATGTCCGTCCATATTGTTGTTCTTGACCACATCGCTTCCGTAGGGCGCTCCGGACATGGAGGCAGCATAGAGCACACCGCCTATATTGATCAAAACCGCGCGCTTTTCCCAACTATTCTCAGCAAACAATCCTTTCAGCGCCGCTGCATCCCCGTCGGTGCACGGCTCAATATAGGCAAAGGAAACGCCTCCGGTACGGTATACTTCAAATTCCACACTCGTGTTGAAATCTATGATGGCATGTTTTTTATCCAGTTGGATCAATGAGGACGCACTTTCCCAATCGATCGAAGCGCCCGCTGCCTGCTGTCTGGTGGAGCCGGGCCCATTCAAAACTGCCGAACTTGGCAGCGGGGCACGGATCGCCCTGGCGGCATAGACAGCGCTTATGTCCTCAGGGGCCAGTTCGCCTGTTGCGCTTAAAGAATTGATCTGCTGCAGCATATGCAGCCCGCTGATCGTCATGCCCGCAAAATTCCCTGTGGGTACGAAAATGAGATAGTTCAGCTCGCGCAAACGGGCTTGCAGGCGCAATACCTCCACCCCCTGCGCTCCGGACGCGAGGGTTCCCTCCTTTGGGAAGTCCATCGAGGGGGTTGGTGTGGTATGCCCATTTTCCTGTGCATAAACGCCCGCGGAAAGGGAGAATACCAATAGGATAACCAACCAAAAACAAAACGCTTTTTTCATCTTCAAGCTCCTGCTTATAGTATGAGTGGATTATATCATAGAAACTAAAGTGTTACAATTTTACCATCCTCGAACCGTTTTTTACATACTTATATTGCTTCAAAATTTTGGATTCTTTTATCACTTTTCGTATATATAATCGCGCTCAGCGATGAGTTTTAATATTATTTTTCCCCTGTAATACGCCATAATCCATCCTTTGCCGGTAAAAAAAGCTTGAGTTGACTGCCTGTTTCCTATATAATTAATTATATATTTTTTGCAGCATGTATGATATCTGTTTTCGGTTATTCAATCTTCTTTTGTAAACCGTGCAATGCCTGTTAGAACTGGCTGATGATTCAAGCATGTTTCTTGGTCGCTGTGCGATCCGGAGGTGTATATCTGTTCTCTTTAAACAAGCCAATTAGGAGGTATTATGCTTCGATTCGAAAATGTATCCATGGCCTATGGAACCCAGGAAGTTTTACGCGATCTCAGCTTTGAAATCCAAGAAGGACAATTGGCCGTGCTCATTGGCCCATCCGGCTGCGGCAAAACGACGACACTCCAGCTAATCAACCGTTTGATCAACCCCACCAGCGGCAAAATTTTTATTGACGGTGTGGATATTCAATCCGGTGACCCGGTCATGCTCAGGCGCAATATCGGCTACGTCATACAGGAAATCGGGCTGTTCCCCCATATGACCATTGAACAAAATATTGAAATCGTGCCAAAGCTGTTAAAATGGCCGGAAGAAAAACAAAAAAAGAGAACCTCCGAGCTATTAGATATGGTGGGATTGGATCCGGATACTTATTTAAAAAGATACCCGTCCAACCTTTCGGGCGGGCAGCAGCAGCGTATCGGGCTGTTGCGCGCGCTGGCAGCCGAGCCGCCTATCATATTGATGGACGAGCCTTTCGGTGCGTTGGATCCGATCACACGGGATTCTTTGCAAGACGAGATTAAGCGGCTTCAGAGGAAGCTGAAAAAGACGATCGTGTTCGTTACACACGATATGGACGAAGCGATTAAAATCGCCGACGTCATCATACTCATGAAGGATGGAAGGATCGTGCAGGCGGCTTCGCCCGACGAATTGCTTTCCAATCCAGCCAATGAGTTTGTCGAGCAATTTATCGGCAAGCACCGCATCTACAACGGCAAAGTGGAAACAGTGCAGGATGTCATGCGTTCTAAGGTCTTCATGGTCACGCAGAACGACGGCCTCGCGCACAGCATCGCCATTATGGAATCCAAGCGTGTCAGCACTCTGCTCGTAGTGGACGACGATGACAAGCTGCTGGGCTATATCGGCATCGAAGATCTGATCAATGCCAACAGAATCGGACGTACAGTACGGGATATGCAGCTCAAGGAAATTCCCAGAATATCGCCGCACGCGCCCGCAAAAGAAGCGTTTGATATGATCATCAAAGACCGGCTGGATATTCTTGCGGTGGTCGATGAAACAGATCAGGTGCTGGGCGTGGTTACCAAAACCAGCATGGTGACATCGCTGGCGCATGTCGTTTGGAGGGAGGACGAAAATGGATAATATTTTTATCTTTTTCTCCGAAAATTCAAACATGGTGCTCACTGCATTGTACCAGCATGTGCTCATCAGTGTGGTGGCGGTGGTCGCCGGCATCATCGTGGCGCTGCCCGCCGGCATATTGCTCACACGCAACAGAAAAGTCGCTTCCGTCGTACTGGCTGTATTCGGCGTTATCAACACCGTACCCAGCCTCGTGCTGCTGGGTGTGGCCATGATGATACTAGGCTTAGGATTTGGCCCTGCGGTATCGGTATTATTCGTCTATTCATTGCTGCCCATCATGCGCAACACCTGCATCGGCATACAGGGTGTGGATCCCAAATATCTGAAAGCTGCACGGGGCATGGGTATGAGCCGTATGCAGATACTCATAAAGGTTCAGCTCCCGCTGGCGTTGCCTGTCATCATAGCTGGTATTCGGATGTCCTCCATCTATATCATCAGCTGGGCGACGTTGTCTGCGTTCATAGGCGCCGGCGGCCTGGGCGATTTGATCTGGTCCGGGCTTCAATCCTATAACTATAACATGATTTTCTGCGGCGCAATACCCGCAACCATACTGGCGTTGCTCGTAAGCTTCCTGCTTTCTTTCGCTGAAAAGAAAGCCGTCAAGTATTCCAAAGCATAGGAAAGGAGCCGCTTTATGTATTTCGATCAGATTTTAAGTGCCTTACTGGCCCACCTGCAGATTACATTCTTAGGCGTTTTGCTCGCATGCGCCGTGGGAATACCGTTAGGATCACTGCTCAAAGATTATAAAAGGCTGTCACGCGTTGTGCTCGCGCTGGTGGACATCATACAGACCGTCCCCACACTGGCCATGCTGACATTCATCATGCTCGTGTTCGGGCTCAACGACACCACCGTCATCGCGGCTATTTTTCTCTATTCGCTGTTCCCCATCATGCGCAATACCTACACCGGTATCACCAGTGTGGATAAAGGCATCATCCGTGCAGGGCGCGGCATTGGCATGACAGAGCTGCAGATCTACGCCAAGGTGCAGCTGCCCATCGCGCTGCCTGTCATATTATCCGGCGTGCGGCTCGCCATCATTACAGCGCTGGGCATCGCAACCACCGGCGTGCTCATCGGAGCCGGCGGCCTGGGTATGCTCGTCTGGCGCGGTATTCAAACGCGCAACACCGTGATGATGCTGTCCGGCGCCATCCCCGTGTCGTTGTTGGCCGTTTTATTCGACACCTTTCTATCCTTTTTCGAGAAAAAGCTGGGCAAAAAGGTGGTTTAATATTCTGTATATAGTTTCATGAAATATAAGGAGGTTTGAAGAATGAAGAGAAGAGTAAGGATCATTTGTTTGTGTTTGGGAGTTATTTTGCTTGCAGGGCTGCTCTTTGGTTGCGGCGGCGGAGGGAAAAAAGTGACCATCGCTTCCAAGCAGTTCACTGAAAATGTTTTGTTGAGCGAGATGTACGCGCAGTTGATTGAGAGCCATACGGATATCGAAGTCGAACGCAAGCAGTACTTAGGCGGCACTTCCGTGTCCTTCCCCGCCATGGAGAAAGGCGAAGTCGATATCTATCCCGAGTATTCAGGCACGATTTATAATGAGATATTAAAGCTGGAGGACGCACAGAACCTCACCGCCGATCAAATCGCACAAATTGCAAAAGAAGGACTCGACAAGGATCACGACATCACGATGTTCAGCCCGATCGGCATCAACAATACTTTTGCGCTGGGCATGCTGCGCTCCAAAGCCGACGAACTCAACATCAAGAGCATGAGCGACTTAAAAGGCCCGGCGGCTGATTTAAGATTTGGTGCCAACCACCTCTACTACACGCGTGAGAACGATGGTTATGATGCCATGGTTGACATCTATGGCATGGCATTCAAGGAATCCCAGAAGATGGATAGTTCCCTTCTTTATGAAGCGATTGATCAGGGGCAGCTGGATGTGATCGTCGTCTACGCCACGGATTCCCTGCTCAAAAAATACGATATGGTCATACTGGAAGACGACCAGCATATGTTCCCCGCTTACTACGGCACACCCATATGCAGAAACGACACGCTTGAAAAATATCCGGAGCTGAAGGATCTGCTGGACATGCTGAAGGATAAATTCACCGACGAATCCATGCAGGCGCTGGATTATGAGATCGATGTCGAAAACAAAACACCGCAGGAAGTCGCAAAAAATTTCTTAACGGAAAACGGCTTGCTGAAATAGACCCATACACTTCCCTATATCCATAGGATTCATCGTAAAGCCCGGAGCGCTGATAGGTTCCGGGCTTTTGATTTGTTTGAAAATCCGTGCATAAAAAATATCGCGAATCATCTGAACATGACTCGCGATATAGTTTACTTTAAGAAATAAAGGTGAATGGCAGGGGTAGAAGGATTTGAACCCTCAAGAAAGCTTTTGGAGAGCTTCATGTTACCGTTACATCATACCCCTTCGGCACCATTTTCTGCGGCCGGGGAATCGGCTGCACCGTATTCGCCCGATTCACAACGGATGTATTATATCAAATTGACAAATTGGTGTCAACAATATACGGTCAAAACGATTCGCAAATCGCGTTTCTTTTGCGAAAAACCCCTGTTGCCCAACACACATCGTTCAAAGGCAGGCGACCATTTTTTCGCCTGCCTTTGAAGGATGGACAATATCCTTTTTTAAAACTTCGGTAATGTGGCGAAGCCTTTCTCAAGCTCCTCATCCGTGGGAATATGGTCTGTCATAGTACCGTCGTGATAGCTCTGATACGCCGCCATATCAAAATATCCGGTTCCGCTCAGGCCAAATAAGATCACCTTTTTCTCGCCTGTCTCCTTGCACTTAAGCGCTTCTTCTATGGCCGCATGGATCGCATGGCAGCTTTCCGGTGCAGGCAAAGTACCTTCGCTGCGGCAGAACGTCATCGCCGCGTCAAATACCTTTGTCTGTTCCACGGAACGCGCTTCCAAATAGCCGTCCTCATAGAGCTTGGATAGGATCGGGCTCATGCCGTGGAAGCGCAGCCCGCCGGCATGGTTTGCGCTGGGCATGAATCCGGATCCCAGCGTGTACATCTTTAAGAGTGGTGTGGTGCGCCCGGTATCGCCAAAGTCATAAGCATACCGGCCCCGCGTTAAAGAGGGACAGCTCGCCGGCTCAATTGCGATAAACCGCGCGTCAGACTGCCCTTTGATCTTATCCGCCATGAAAGGCGCCATCAACCCGCCCAGATTAGAGCCGCCGCCCGCACATCCGATGATGATGTCCGGCGTAATACCGTATTTCGCCAACGCCAGCTTTGCTTCCAAGCCGATGATCGATTGATGGAGCACCACATGGTTCAGCACGCTGCCCAGCACATAGCGGCAATTCTCTGTTTTAGCAGCCACTTCAATCGCTTCCGAGATGGCACACCCCAAGCTTCCTCCTGTTCCCGGATGCTCTTTCAAAATCTGTCTGCCCACCTCCGTCGTGTCCGACGGCGAAGGGATCACCTGTGCGTTATACGTTTGCATAACCGCCTTGCGGTACGGCTTCTGTTCAGATGACGATTTCACCATGTATACCGTTAAATCCAGCCCATAAAAGCCGGTCGCCATCGCCAGCGCCGTCCCCCATTGCCCTGCGCCCGTTTCTGTGGTCAGGCTGGTCAGCCCCTGCTTCTTGGCATAGTAGACCTGCGCCGCCGCCGAATTCAGCTTGTGGGACCCGGAGGTGTTCGTGCCTTCAAATTTGTAATAGATCTCTGCCGGCGTATCCAGCAGTTTCTCCAGGCAGTATGCGCGCACCAAAGGTGACGGGCGGATCATGCGGTAGAATTCCTGTACACCCTCCGGGATTGGAATCTGTGCGTCCGTCATATTCAGTTCCTGATCGATCAGTTCATCACAGAAAATAGGCCGCAACTCTTCACGTGTAACCGGTTGACCTGTTCCCGGATGCAGCATCGGATCAGGCTTTTCTTTCATGTCGGCCATGATATTGTACCAGTTTTTAGGCATCTCGTTTTCTTCAAGATAAGTTTTGTAGGGAATGTTCATCATGGTAAGCTCTCTCCTTTTTATGATTTATAAGTCAGCGCTGCCTTCCGGTGGTGGGATTGCGAGGTGTTTTATGCAAAATAAAAAACCCATCCCTCTATGGGACAGGTTTGATTTCCTGCGGTGCCACCCAAGTTGTACGATGAGTATCTGTAGACACATACTCAGAACATACCTCTTCTTTCACCGTGCTGACACACGGGCTTCGCGGATAACGGGTGAAGCTCCCGACGAACACTACTTGGCAGAAACTGCTGTTTGCATTCGCAACCTCCCTGGGCCCATTCAGCTAATGTCAGGGGCCGCATTCACACCACCGGCGGCTCTCTTTGCCCATCACAGATTTAGCTTACTTACTCCCGATCATCGGTTTTGACATACCTAAACTTATATATTACTGATTATAGCAGCGTCATAATTTCTTGTCAAGTGCCGTGGCGAAAAAATTTCTGCAGGCATGCACACACTTTTTTACCGCTTTTCATCCTTCGAGTACAGTTGCTGCTCTGGTTGTTTACATGCCTTTTTACGGAACACGATGAACTTGCTGAACACATAATTCAGTATGATCACGATCACGCTGACGATCAGCTTGGCCGCAAATCCGTCTATCCCGAATAATTTTTGATCCAATCCGGCGCCCACCAACACGGGGAACAGCCCGATCTCCACAACACCCGATGCAAGCCGGCTCCCCAGAAAGGAGATGCTCTCCTTTGCCACGACGCTCCATTTCCACCGCTTGCTTTCAAATACCCAAATCTTGTTGGTCACAAAGGCAAATATCACAGACGCCGCCCATGCGACGACATTGCTAAGTGTCAAATCGACTTGCAGCCACCGAACCAGTACGCCGTAGACAATCCAGTTGACCAGCGTGGTCGCCGCACCGAAAATCAGGTAATTGATAATTTGCTTATGTCTTTCGTAGAGTCGCCTGACGCGTTTCACTTAGTCTCCTCTGCATCCATCACCCACAGCGATTAAAGCTGCTTAGTAATTGACCTTGTCCCTAAGGTATTTGCATAATTTGTCCTTGTGGATCCTGTGCTGCTGCATCGAATCACGGTCACGCACGGTGACGGTTCCATCCTCCAGTGTATCGAAGTCCACCGTAAAGCAATAGGGCGTACCTATCTCGTCCTGACGGCGGTAGCGCTTGCCAATGGAGCCGGTTTCATCATAATCCACCATAAATTCACTGGCGATCATGTCGCGGATTGCCCCTGCCGTTTCGCCCAGCTTCTTCTGCAAAGGAAGCACCGCCGCTTTAAACGGAGCCAGCGCCGGATGCAATCGCATAACGGTGCGCACATCGCCGTTTTCCAGCGTTTCTTCGTCGTATGCGTTGCACAAAAACGCCAGCGCAACACGGTCCGCGCCCAAAGACGGCTCCACCACATGCGGTATATACTTTTCGTTGGTGACGGGATCCAGATATTCCATATTCTCGCCTGAATGCTCGATATGCTGTTTTAAATCGAAATCCATGCGATCCGCAATACCCCAAAGCTCGCCCCAGCCAAACGGAAACAGGTATTCAATATCCGTGGTGGCATTGGAATAGTGCGATAATTCTTCCGGCGTGTGATCGCGCATACGCACCGATTCGGCCTTTAATCCCAAAGCCAACAGCCAGTTTTTGCAGAATTCCCGCCAATATGTGAACCACTCAAGATTCGTTCCGGGTTTACAGAAGAATTCCAGCTCCATCTGCTCGAACTCCCGCGTGCGGAATATGAAATTTCCCGGCGTAATCTCGTTTCGGAAGGATTTTCCAATTTGCGCAATACCAAAGGGAATCTTCTTCCTGGTGGTGCGTTGTACATTTTTAAAGTTGACGAAGATGCCCTGCGCCGTCTCCGGCCGCAGATAGATCTCGCTGCTGTTGTCCTCTGTCACTCCCTGAAACGTTTTAAACATGAGGTTGAACTTGCGAATGCCTGTAAAATTATGTTTCGCACATTCAGGGCAGGGAATGGCGTTCTGCTGGATGTAGGCTTCCATCTCCTCCTGCGACATGGATTCGGGGCTTGCCTCTTTCCCTGTTTCGGCGGCGTAATCCTCGATCAGCTTGTCCGCACGAAAACGCGCCTTGCATTCTTTGCAATCCATCAACGGATCACTGAACCCCCCCACATGCCCGGAAGCCACCCACACCTGCGGGTTCATCAGGATTGCCGCATCCAACCCTACGTTATAGCGGCTTTGCTGCACAAATTTGCGCCACCACGCTTTTTTAACGTTGTTTTTAAACTCAATACCCAACGGGCCATAATCCCATGTGTTGGCCAACCCGCCGTAGATTTCGGAACCGGCGAATATATACCCTCTCCCCTTGCAGAGTGTCACAATTTTCTCCATTGTTACAGCCATGATGATCTGCTCCTTCTATGATGTTTAAATAAAAAGCTGTCACCACCCTTACCATTGAAGGACACTGGACAGCAAGTGATTATACCATGTGGCTTGCAAAAAAACCGCAAGCATATGCCGTATATCCAAAAGCGCGCCTGAAATGCATGCGCCACGCAACACAAGCAGCCATACCGACATATTATATGATATCAAAGTGAAATTATTTGTCAAGCACATAAAAAGTGGCGCGCACACTTTTTTTAGAACTGCGTATGATAAAGTAGCAATAAACATTAAGGAGGCTACAAAATGTTTGGAAGTGGTAACGACTGTTGTTGGATTATTATCCTCCTGCTGCTTTGCGGCGGCGGCTTTGGCAACAACTGCGGTTGCGGAAGCAATTGCGGTACTGGTTGTGGGTGCGGCACTGACAACTCCTGTTGGATCATCATTCTGCTGTTGCTCTGCTGCGGCGGCTTTGGTAACAACAACTGCGGCTGCGCGAATCCCTGCTGCGAACCTGCTTGCTGCTGCTAATCAAGCTTTCTACATAAGATAACTTTTCTTCAATAGAGGGGAGCCTTTTGCTATTGCAAAGAGGCTCCCCGTTATTCTTTATGCTGCGTATCAGAACGTATGCCTACGCCTATGGAGGGCATGTGCATTTCTTTCATGATCGTATGGTTTTTCATATATAAACCATACTACATTGCTGTATCTGCGCACAAAACTTGCATATTGCAGGCACTTGCTTTACAATATTCGGTAGCATATAAATGAGGAAGGTGTAGCCTGCATGAAAAAAATACCCATGACCACGCCGCTGGTCGAGATCGACGGCGATGAAATGACCCGCATCATCTGGCAGATGATCAAAGATGAATTGTTGTGTCCCTACATCGACTTAAAAACAGAATATTATGATTTAGGCCTGCCCGCAAGGGATGAGAGCAACGACGAGATCACCATAGATGCGGGCAACGCCATCAAAAAATACGGCGTCGGTGTTAAATGCGCCACCATCACACCCAATGCACAGCGTGTGCAGGAGTATGGCTTAAAGAGCATGTATAAAAGCCCAAACGGCACCATACGTGCTATGCTGGACGGAACGGTGTTCAGGGCGCCTATCGTGGTGAACAACATCAAACCGTCTGTCAACACCTGGGAAGCGCCCATCACCATCGCCCGCCACGCTTACGGCGATGTCTACCGCAACACCGAAATGCGTGTTGAGGGAAGCGGCAAAGCGGAATTGGTGTTTACGGATGCAGCCGGCAAACAAACCCGACAAGAGATATTCGATTTCACTTCGGGCGGCATTTTGATGGGCATGTATAACCTGGATTCCTCCATCGAAAGCTTTGCGCGCGCCTGCTTTAACTACGCGCTGGATACGAAGCAGGATCTGTGGTTCTCCACAAAAGACACCATTTCCAAAACATATGACCACCGGTTTAAAGATATCTTCCAGGATATCTTCGATGCAGAATATAAGGAAAAATTCTCAAGCGCGGGCATTGAATATTTCTACACCTTGATCGACGATGCCGTGGCGCGCGTGATCCGCTCACAGGGCGGTTTTATCTGGGCGTGCAAGAATTACGACGGCGACGTCATGTCGGACATGGTCGCAACAGCGTTTGGTTCACTGGCCATGATGACCTCCGTGCTCGTCTCGCCGGATGGCAAATATGAGTACGAAGCGGCGCACGGAACCGTTACAAGGCATTATTACAGGCATCTTGAAGGCGAGGAAACCTCCTCCAACTGCATGGCGACGCTCTTTGCCTGGACAGGCGCCCTGCAAAAACGCGCGGAGCTGGACGGGATCGATGCGCTCGCGTCCTTTGCAAAGCGGCTGGAAAAAGCCTCGATTGACGTGATCGAAGGCGGCGTCATGACCAAGGATCTGCTGTTGTTGTGCAACGACCCAAACGCCCGGGGGGTGTCCACGCACGCGTTTATCAAAGAAATCCGCAAACGGCTTGACCAAGACTATTCCAAGCAACATTAATCCGGAGGGCAAGACATGAGTTATTATGAAGATTGGACCAATTTGACCGAAAACAACCAAACGCAGCAGTTCTGGGCACAGTATTTCAGCTTGGAGCAGAAGAACTATGAAAAAATCCTCGATGATTCCGAACATACCTTTTCAGGCTCCTATGCAGAGCTTGCCAAGGAATTCGATATGGATGAAACGCTATTCATCGGTTTTTTAGATGGTATCAATACCAGCCTGCGTACCGGGATCGATGTGAAAAGCGTTGA
The DNA here is from genome assembly GCA_050945835.1 of Christensenellales bacterium. Lineage (GTDB taxonomy): Bacteria > Bacillota > Clostridia > Christensenellales > JBMNTQ01 > JBMNTR01. Next base: position 36,620 of record JBMNTR010000007.1, read on the forward strand.
GGCCGATACGGCGATCCAATTGGATATCGATCTGGAAAAACTTTATTTCAACATGCTGGATGCGAAAGCGGACTGGCTTTATAATCTCCCGCAATGGGATGATCTGCTGAACGAAGAACGCCGCAAGGAGATCACAAAAGAATACAGGGCGAGCATCATCGCCGTCAGCAACAAAGTCGGGCGCAACGAGCCTTGCCCGTGCGGCAGCGGCAAGAAATACAAGAAATGCTGCGGCACCGCCAAAGCGTCATAAGCAAAGAAACAGATTATCAAACAACAGGGATTGCCCGCATGGATAATCCCTGTTGTTTTGTTCGTTTTAAAGCCCCGCGAAGAAGCTTATTGCAGCATCTTCAACGCTTGATCCCGCACTTTTCTGTTGGTCATCACGCTCAAGCGCAATCCGTTTTCTAAGTATTCCTCTTCCAAAACACTTCCGTTTTTACGTAAAAACGCTGCTACAGAACCTTTCGCGTAGGGGATGTCAAACATGCACTTAGCAAACGATTCGCTGAGCTTATCCTCGATATGCTGCAGCAAAGCATCGCATCCTTGCCCCGTCTTCGCGCTGACAGGAACATCCTCTTTGCGCAGCGAAACGGCACCGATCACCTCATCCATCTTGTTCATCGCCGTGATCATGGGCTTATGCCCAGCGCCTAAATCCGCCAATACATTCTGCACCACTTTCATTTGTTCCTCGTAATAATCGGCCGATGCATCCACCACATGCAAAAGAATATCCGCATAGATCGCCTCTTCTAAAGTCGAACGAAACGCATCGATTAGATCGTGGGGCAGCTTGTTGATAAAACCGACCGTATCCACCAGCAGCACCATGGTGCCGCTGGGCAGGTTTATTTTGCGTGTCACCGGATCCAGCGTTGCGAACAGCTTGTCCTCCGCCGTCACATCGCTGCCGCTCAGCGTATTCAACAGCGTACTTTTGCCCGCGTTGGTATATCCAACCAGCGCAATTGTCGGGACTTCGTTGCGGCGTTCCCTGCGTAAATCCCGCTGTTGTTTTAAGCGTTTAATCTCCTTTTCCAGTTCGAATATGCGCCTTCTGATGCGCCTTCGATCCACTTCCAGCTTCTTTTCGCCAGGTCCTCTCGTGCCGATACCGCCGCCCAGCCGTGAGAGTATTTGCCCTGATCCCAACAGTCTGGGCAGCTTATATTTCATCTGCGCCAGCTCCACCTGCAGCTTTCCTTCGCTGGTGGTGGCGCGCGCGGCAAATATATCCAGTATCAGGGTCGCGCGGTCTACCACCTTCACGCCCAACTCCCGCTCGAGATTGCGAAGCTGTATCATGGATAATTCATCGTCAAATATACAGATATCCGCCTCTATCGACTGGCACAAGAGCGCTAATTCTTTCACCTTTCCCTTGCCTACGTAATAGGCGTTGTCCGCATCGAAGCGTTTCTGGCTCTCTTTGTGCAGCACCACCGCCCCGGCCGTTTTCGCGAGTTCCTCCAGCTCGCCGATGCTGTCGTAACGCGCACGTGAATCCTCGATCCCAACCAAAACGGCTCGCTCCGCCACCTTCTCTTTGCCTTCGTTGCGATAGAGCCTGTCGGACTGAAACAGCATGTCCATCAACATATCGTTTGGGAATGGACGTGTGGAAAGGATGCCGGTTCTTAAAATTTCTTCCTTGTCCATCAGATAAGCGGCTTCCGCCTGCACAGGCTTGCCGTTGCGCACACCAACCGCCATGATGGAATCGAAGCGATTCTTCTTCAGAGAAGACAGATCAGGAGCCGAAAGCAGCGCCGATCCATTCGGGTGCGTGTGGATACACCGAATGCCGCTCAAGCGCCGCACACCGTGGCGCACGCTGAGCTGCGGCAGCTCTACCGTATTGGCGTCACCCACATAGACCGACATCAACATACCGTCGCGCGCGATATAGACGCATATCTCACGGTTTGTCGCCTGTGTGAAATTTGCTAAGCGCTGCAAAAGCTCATCGGTCGCGAATTCGTCACGCGTAAAACGCATGTCATAGAGCTCTTCCATCGCCTGCAACAGGCTGTTTTTAATTCCTGTTATATTTCCATTTATCATTTAGCGTATGTCAACCATATCTTCGGCGTCTATATTCGCCTGTTCGAATGTGCCCATGTCCGTCATAATATGCGCAGCGCTTTCAATCACAAAGAACGCAAGCGGGCAGCCGCTCCCTTCGCCCAGCCGCAGGTGCACGTTGATGAGATTCTGCACATCCAATGTCTTTTGCGCCACCGCATACCCCTTTTCCAGGGAATGGTGGGACGCAAACATATACTGCCTGCAGAGCGGGTTGATTCTGTAGGCGCACAACGCCGCCGCGATGGAGATCACGCCGTCGATCACAACAGGCATCCGCGCAAAGGCTGCGCCCAGATAGAAGCCTGTCATGGCCGCGATGTCCAGCCCGCCCACCTTGCACAGCACATCCACCACATCTCCATCCTGCGGTTTATTCTTCTTGAGCGCCTTCTTGATGACCTCTATCTTCCTCTGGAAGGTCGTCTCGTCCAGCCCCGCGCCTTTGCCCGTCGTCTCCTCGGGTGCCGCGCCTGTGAGCGCGCAGAGCACAGCGCTGGCGGTGCTCGTATTACAGATACCCATCTCACCGGGTGCGACCATGGCGTAGCCCTGCTCCTTGAGTTCCTGTGCCATATCGAAGCCGATCATGATTGCACGCTCCGCTTCAATCCGGCTCATAGCCGGCCCTTGGGCGATGCTGTACGTGCCGCGCATGATCTTCTTGTCTATCACGCCTTCGACGGGCTCGCGCGTGTTGATGCCTATGTCCACAATGCGCACATCCGCTCCCGCCTGCTTAGCCAGCACACAAACGCCCGTGATGCCTTTCACCATGTTCTGTGTCTGCACCAGCGTGATCGATTGCGGCAGCGGGCTTATTTTTTCTTCCCAAATGCCATTGTCGGCTGCGAATACCACCATCGCTTTTTTGGTCAGGTCGTTTTCAACTTGGCCGGTGATACCCGCGAGCTGTACTGCGATTTCCTCTAATTCCCCAAGGCTGCCAATCGGTTTGCACAGGGCGTCCATCCTCACCTGCGCTTCGTCCATCGCCTCAATATCCAAAGGCGCTATTGCGTTGATCTTTTCCTCGAATGTCGTGTCGCTCCAAACTGTCTTCTTCATCCATTACCCTCCAGGATTGCATTTTTAAATTGTTTTTTGCTTGTCTTACTTATGTTTTCCATATAATAGGATATAATGCGGCACTCAAAAATGCAACGTTTAATTGCCAGATACCATTTTCTTACTATATATACATATTTTTTCTAAAACGACGATGACGCCTTTCGAAATAGAGATCCGTTTCTCTCGCTACGACTTTTCGAAGCAACAGTAGGGCGATCAGGTTGGGGAGCGCCATAAGCGCGTTGAATATGTCGCCCAGTTGCCAAACCGCATCGAAGGGGATGAAGGGCGTAAAGAACAAACAGATCAAAAAAAAGAATCTATACGGCCTTACGCTGCGTTCGCCAAACAGATATTCGCTGCATTTTTCGCCATAAAAACTCCACCCAATGATGGTCGCGTAGGCAAACAGTATCAATCCGAGCGTCACCACCCACTTTCCGACCCAAGGCGCAAAGGGCAGCCCTCGGCTGAACGCATCCACCGTAGACTGAAGGCCTGCCTGCTGTGACTGGTGTGCGCCTGTGATGATGAGCACAAGGCCCGACAACATGCTGATCACCAGCGTATCCACAAACGTGCTGAAAGCGGACATCAACCCTTGCTTGGCCGGGTCGTTGGTGCTGGCTGTGGCGCTCGCGATGGGTGTCGTGCCCATGCCTGCCTCATTCGTAAACAACCCGCGCGCAACCCCCATCCGGATTGCGGCGGCCATACAGGTCCCGCCTATTCCGAGGCCTGCTGATTTCAATGAAAACGCTTCTTTCAGTATTGTGCTGAACGCGCCGGGGAGCGCGTCGGCGTTGACCAGTATGATGAGCAGGCATCCGATGATATAAAAAACCGCCATGAAAGGAACGACCACAGAAACCACGCTGCCTACGCGGTGCACGCCTCCGAGCAACACAAATCCGCTGAGCAGCACGAGTGCGATCGCAACGACTAAAGCGAGCGTTTTCGAGCCGGGCATATCCAGCATGATCTCAAACGATGAAAGTATCGCGTTCGACTGTGCGGCCGTTCCCATGCCCAGGCAGGTCGCGCATACGCCAAACAGCGCAAACAACTTCGCAAGCGGCCGGAACTTTTTGCCCAAACCATCTTCAATGTAGTAAAACGGCCCGCCCGTCACCTCGCCCTTGCTATTGAATCTGCGGAATTTGATAGCCAAAACACCTTCCGCATAAATAGTTGCCATCGCAAAAAACGCAGACAGCGCCATCCAAAATAAGGCGCCGGCGCCTCCGCCGCCTATGGTCACCAGCGCCACGGCAGTCGCCACACCTACGATGTTGCCTGTGCCTAATGTCGCGGCCAGCATGGTACACAGCGATTGCATAGGGCTTAGATCGCCTTTGCCCGATTTTTTCATGGAGCCGCGAAGCGCGCTGAACACATGCAGCTGTATCAGCCGGCATCGGCAGGTAAAATAAACACCCACTCCTATCAAGAGTATTATGAGCGGCGCGCTCCAAATGATATCATTGATCCTCTTAAGCAGCTCCATCCATTCCCCCCAATAAAAAAGCATAGCGTATACATACACGTACGCCTATGCTTAACATATGAGGTGCAGGCTCGATTTATTCTTTGCGAAAAGGGATCAAGGTTTTGCTATAGGTGCAGCCGCATCACGATTTCTTCTTTGAGCTTTTTGTTCCGCTCCATTACGATGAAGAGTATGCCCAGCGCAACCAGTGGTATCAGTGCGTAAAACGACCATACGATGCGCAGCGTGTTGTCGATATAGAGATTGACAAGCAATTCGATGAGCACGACCACCACGGCCAGCGCAAAGCAAGCGAGCGCCGGTATATAAAGATGCTTGATACGCAGCACCTTCACGCCCCGCACCATCAGTATGCTGAACAGCCATAGCAGCAGCGTGATGGGCACGCCCAGCGATAAAAACCAGTCTGCGCGCTTTACCGCATTGAGCAGCAGCAAAAAGAGCAACACGGCCATGAAATCAAATGTCAGGCATTTATACATGCTGAACGTACGCAGCAGCAGCGGCAGGCAGAAGAATACCCAGGCAAGCATCAGTGACACCAGTACATACAAAGACCACCAGCTCCCCATGGTAAAGAGCAAATCCGTGATCAAACAAACAGCCCCGATAAAGGCGAGTATGATGCTGACGACATTCGACCAGAATATTTTATTCACACGGGATTGGATCTTATGCACGCGCGGAGGATACGGGCGTGCTCTGCCCCTTTCAAACGGCCGGACAGGATTGATCGCCTCCACACCGCATAGCGGACAACACTTTTCACTCTTTTCAAGTTCCACACCGCAATTGACACAATAAGACATCCCTGCCTCCTTTCTCAGCTTTCATTATATTCATTGTTGCTGCTCACCTGCACCGAAACCCCCATCTTTATCAATGTGGTGAAGAATTCATGTTCCACCTTCGGTTCCTCTATGCTGCGCGAAAAAGTGATGATCATATCTTCGCCATAGCTGAGCGCCGCGCTATGCACCTTGATCTGCATGGACAGCCCCAGCATAAATTCAAACCGCTCCACATAGGGCCTCATTGTGTCCGGCACCGTGACGGGGCCAAGGTTCGTCAAAACACTGGAGAACCTGCTTTCCCCCGTCATCTTATAGGCTATTCCAAGTACGATATTCTTCAGAAACAACGGCACAGCCCGTATCAGATAGTTTCTTTCATCCCGCACATTTTTATTGATCCACGCGCGCATGGATTTCTCGTTTACATGATACCGCACATAATGATGCACAAGCTGGATCGTCTCTTCTAGGGTATAGATCCCGTATTTAGGCTCGATGCCGGGATTGATGAAGGAGGAAAAATTGCGCAGCGTTTTGGTCGGGAAAAAACGACGCAGATTGATGGGCATCGATATTTTTACCGGATCTTTTCTTCGTCTGCGCTCACGCTGCTGTATTTGATAGATCGAATATGCCAGCACCCCCACCAGCAGCTCCGTGATGGATACTTTGCGGGCAGCGGCTTGCTCGCGCAGGGATTGGACGGGAAGTACACCCGTTATGATGCGTATATCCATCTCGTGTTCCTGCACGCCGGAAATACGGTAGGCTTTCGTCTCTCTGCGCGTTTTGGCCGGGCCTTTGGTTGCATATCTTAAAAAACCGTCTTCCATCTCCTCGGCGTCCGGCTGCTGCGTACAATCGAGTATGCCGCCTTCGTAAGGGATCTCAACCCCTTTCAGGCGCAGATATTGCGCTGTAAGTGTCTTTAAAAAAGACAGGCAGCCTGTGCCGTCCGTCAGGGAATGAAACACTTCCACCGCGATCTTGCAATTATAATAGCGCACGCGCAGCAAGTGGCCGCCGTTTTCCGTGCGGCTCATGGGCATACATGGGTTGGACACATCCTTGCGCAGCAGTAAACGCTCTTCATTCTGCACGAAATAAAACCAGAACAAGCCCTTCTTCATGCGCAGCGTAAGCCCGGGAAACCGCTGGACCGTCATATCCAACGCTTGCTGCAACAACACAGGGTCGATTCTTTCCTTCAGGATCGCCGTCATCCTGAAAATAGACGCCCATTTCAAGCTCCTGACAGCAGGATAGATTTTTGCCGCATTATCCAGACGGTACCATTTTTTATTCTCCTGCATATGTGTTCCTTTCATATCCATTGAACAGCCCCGTCCATTACAGGCGTCGAAAAAAGCTGCATAAAACCATGCCCTGCCCAACAACGCCATCCTGCGTCTTTCGTTCCCGCCATAGCCTGCAGTGTGCGAAAAAACACATCTTGCAGACAATACCTTTTTTATCCAATCCTTCTATGGGTCATATCCCTCTTTTAGACATCAAAACCTTGATCTCATTCTCGTTCAATCCTACCATAGCCTCCCCCAGGTCCTCAGATAATGCAGCGATCAGCTTGGCATCCGTATAATGGGCAACCGATTGAACGATTGCAGCGGCACGCTTTTTGGGGTTGCCCGATTTGAAGATTCCGGAACCAACAAACACGCCTTCCGCACCTAACTGCATCATCAGTGCGGCATCCGCCGGGGTCGCCACACCTCCCGCCGCAAAATTCACCACCGGCAGTTTGCCGTGCGCATGTACATACTGCACCAGATGGTAAGGTGCCGCCAGCTGCTTTGCCTCTTCATGCAGCTCATCCTCCGTCATAGCGGCTATGCTGCGGATTTGTGACATCATTTTGCGTATATGCCGTACTGCCTCCAGCACATCCCCCGTGCCCGCCTCGCCTTTGGTACGGATCATCTTTGCACCCTCACTGATGCGCCTGAGCGCCTCACCCAGATCCCTCGCGCCGCAAACAAAAGCTGTTTTAAATTTCTTTTTGTCTATATGGTATACATCGTCCGCCGGGGAGAGCACTTCACTCTCGTCGATCATATCGATCCCGAGAGTCTCCAGAATTTGCGCCTCCACAAAGTGGCCGATCCGCACCTTCGCCATCACAGGGATGGATACTGCCGCTTGTATATCCTTTATCATTTTGGGGTCACTCATACGGGAAATGCCGCCCGCCACCCGAATATCTGCCGGAATACGCTCCAGCGCCATCACAGCCGAAGCGCCGGCCTCCTGTGCGATTTCCGCTTGTTCCGGCGTCATCACATCCATAATCACGCCGCCTGCTAAAGAAGTTGCCAAATCTTGATTCACGTTATTTCCTCCTCAATGGTTTGCGTGGATTCATCCAACAATAAATGTCCCACCATTATTTTATCAATTTTCAGTCGTTTTTCAAGTTCCTGCCGGAATATTCAACGCTGCCGAACGAAAGAACTGACAAGGGTGCAGCCATATAAAAGGCTTTAAACCGGCGTTGTCCTCGGCTTTCTTTGCTCAAAGTATCCGCGCTGAAAAAATTGCTTTTATATGCTTATATACGTGCCTTTTTTCGCCGCTGTTAACACCCGCCCGCGAAAGGGATATGATCTAGGCCCCAAAACGAAGGGGTGTTCTGCATTTTGTCCGGTGCCGTCGGGTGATCACAGCCTTCTTCATTCACTCTTGAGTCCCATAAGCCTTTACAGCACTTTCTTTAAAAACTGCCCTGTAAAGCTGTGCGCTTGCTGTGCAACCTCCTCCGGCGTGCCCGCCGCGATGACAAGCCCGCCGCCGTTTCCGCCTTCAGGGCCTAAATCGATGATATAGTCGGCGGTTTTGATGACATCCAGGTTATGCTCGATGACGATCACCGTATTGCCGCCCTCGCTTAACCTTCTCAGTATGCTGATCAGCTTTGCAACATCCGCCGTATGCAGCCCGGTGGTGGGCTCATCCAGAATATACATCGTCTTCCCCGTGCTGCGCTTGCTCAGTTCCGTCGCAAGCTTCACACGCTGCGCCTCGCCGCCGGACAGCAGCGTGGAGGATTGCCCCAGCTTCACATAGCCAAGGCCCACGTCCTGCATCGTCTTCAACTTTCGATAAATTCTGGGCAGCGGCTGGAAAAAATCCGTCGCCTCGTCCACCGTCATCTCCAGTATCTCATAGATGTTTTTACCCTTATAACGGACTTCCAGCGTCTCCCGGTTGTAGCGTTTTCCTTTGCAGACCTCGCAGGGGACATAGACATCCGGCAAAAAGTGCATCTCGATCTTCAGGATGCCGTCGCCCCGGCAGGCTTCACACCGCCCGCCCTTTACGTTGAAGCTGAACCGGCCGTTGCGGTACCCGCGCATTTTCGCGTCCGGTGTTTTCGCGTATACCTCTCGGATCAAATCAAACACACCCGTATAGGTCGCGGGGTTGGAGCGCGGCGTACGTCCGATGGGCGACTGGTCGATGGCGATCACCTTGTCCAGCGCCTCGACGCCCAGCATACCGTCAAAATCGCCGGGCCGGATACGCGAACGGTTTAATTCACGCGCCAGCGCCTTATATAGAATGCCGTTCACTAGGCTGGATTTCCCGCTCCCCGATACGCCGGTCACGCAGGTGATGACGCCCAGCGGGAAACGCACATCGATGTTATGCAGGTTGTTTTCCCGCGCGCCCTGCACCGTCAGCCAGGCGCCGTTGAGTTCCCGGCGCGCTTTGGGCACTTCTATCTTCTTCCTGCCGGACAGGTACTGCCCCGTGAGGGAGTGTTCGTCGGCGGCTATCTGCGCCGGCGTACCCACCGCCACCACTTCCCCTCCGTAATTGCCGGCCAATGGCCCAATATCCACGATATAGTCGGCATTTTGCATGGTCTCCTCGTCGTGCTCCACCACGATGAGCGTATTGCCCAGATCCCGTAGGTTTTTCAAGGTTTGCAGCAGCCTCATGTTATCCCGCTGATGCAGGCCGATGCTGGGTTCGTCCAATATGTAGAGCACGCCCACCAAACCGCTGCCCACCTGTGTTGCCAGCCGTATCCGCTGTGCTTCGCCGCCGGACAGCGTGCCCGCCGCGCGGGACAATGTCAGATAGCTTAGGCCAACATTTTTCAAAAAGCCCAGCCGCACAGAGATCTCCTTTAATATCCGCCGCGCGATCATCTCCTGCATCTCGCTTAATTCCAAATTTTCGAAAAAATCCAGGGATTCGAGTATCGTCCCGTCGCTGATCTCCATGATGGATTTGCCGCCCACCGTCACGCTCAGCGCCTCTTTTTTCAGGCGGTTGCCCTTGCAGACAGGGCAGGGATGGTTGCCAAAATAGGCTTCCATCTCGGATTTCATATAGGTGCTGGTCGTTTCGCGGTAACGGCGTTCGATGTTGTTGGCAATTCCTTCAAAAGGGGCGCTAAACGCACCGTTGCCAAACTCACGCTGATACTGCACGCGTATTTTTTCACTACCGGTGCCATAGAGGATTTTGTCGATAATCTCCTCTTTCAGCTCTTCAACCGGTACGTCCAGCGAAAAGTCATAGTGCTTCGCCAGCGAGCGCAGATACATAGCGGCCATGCTGTCCTGCACAGAGGTATTCCAGCCCGACACGCGTATAGCACCCTCGTTCAGGCTTTTGCTGCGGTCGGGGATGATCAGGTTGGGATCCACCCGCATCAGAAAACCAAGGCCGGCACATTCCGGGCAGGCACCAAACGGGTTGTTGAAAGAAAACATGCGCGGCGTCAGTTCTTCCATGCTGATGCCGCAATCCGCGCAAGCGTAATTCTCGCTGAACAGCAGTTCGTCTCCATCCACCACATCGATGAGCACCAAGCCTCCGGACAACTCTGTTGCCGTTTCTATGGACTCGGCCAAGCGTTCCATGCCGGGCTTGACGATCAGGCGGTCTATGACGACTTCGATGGAGTGCTTCTTGTTCTTTTCCAGCTCGATCTCTTCCGAAAGATCGTAGATAATACCGTCTATACGGATGCGCGCATACCCGCTTTTACGCATCTGCTCGATGATCTTCTTATGTTCCCCTTTGCGCCCGCGCACAATGGGTGCCAACACCTGTATGCGCGCATCCTTTAGCTTCATCACTTGATCCTGTATCTGATCCACCGTCTGCTTCATGATCTCCTTGCCGCACTGCGGGCAATGCGGAATGCCCACACGCGCAAACAGCAGACGCAGATAGTCATAGATTTCCGTCACCGTGCCCACCGTAGAGCGCGGGTTGTGGCTCGTCGTCTTTTGGTCGATGGAAATAGCCGGCGACAGCCCTTCTATGGAATCGACATCCGGTTTTTCCATCTGCCCCAGAAACTGGCGCGCATAAGAGGACAAGGATTCCATATAGCGGCGCTGGCCTTCCGCATAGATGGTGTCAAATGCAAGAGAGGTCTTTCCCGATCCGCTGACGCCTGTGAATACGATCATCTGATTGCGCGGAATTTCAAGGTCGATATTCTTGAGATTATTCTCCCGTGCGCCCTTTATTTTAATACTGTCTTTCAATATCGTCTTCCCCTTTTCTCCGGCCTGCTTTTCTGCGACGCAGGCAACGCCTTTTTACCTTGCAGCGCAAATATCTTGTCTCGCAGCTTGGCCGCCAGCTCGAAATCCAACTCCTGCGCCGCTTTTTGCATATCCTCCTGCAGCAATGCGATCTGTGCGGCTGTTTTCTCAGGATCCAAGCCTTTTAATGTTTCCTGCCGCTTTTGGCTTGATTTCGTGGCCTCGATGATATCGCGCACGCTCTTCACGATGGACTGCGGCGTGATGTCATGCGCCGTGTTGTAATCCATCTGCTTTTTACGGCGCCGGTCCGTCTCGTCGATGGCGCGCCGCATAGAGTCCGTCACCGTCTGTGCATACATGATGACGCGTCCTTCCACATTCCTCGCAGCGCGGCCGATGGTCTGGACAAGCGACTGCGTGGAGCGCAAGAAGCCCTCCTTGTCCGCATCCAGTATGGCTACCAGCGCCACCTCCGGCAAGTCCAGCCCCTCCCGCAACAGGTTGATGCCTATGAGCACGTCGAACTCCCCCAGCCGAAGATCGCGTATGATCTCCATCCGTTCCAGAGCCTCGATCTCGCTGTGCATATAGCGTACCCGCACGCCCTGCTCCTGCATGTATTGCGTCAGGCTCTCCGACATGCGCTTGGTCAGCGTGGTCACCAGCACACGGAAGCCTTTTTGCACCGTCTGATGCACCTGCTCCAGCACGTCGTCCACCTGATACTGCGCCGGTTTTACTTCAATAACCGGATCGACCAGCCCCGTTGGGCGAATGATCTGCTCCACCAGCTGCCCGCTGTTTTCCTGCTCATACGAACCCGGCGTCGCACTGACGAAGATCGTCTGCCCGATGCGCGCTTCAAATTCGTCGAAGCGCAGCGGACGGTTGTCGAACGCGGAGGGCACCCTGAACCCATGCTCCACCAGCGATGTTTTGCGCGCCAAATCCCCTCTGTACATCCCCCGCACCTGCGGGATGGTCACATGGGATTCATCGATGAACAGCAAAAAATCATCCGGAAAATAGTCCAGCAGCGTGTATGGCGGATCCCCCGGTTTGCGTCCGTCGAAATAACGTGAGTAGTTCTCCACGCCGGAGCAATACCCGATTTCGCGCATCATCTCGATGTCATACAGCGTACGCTCACGGATACGCTGCGCCTCCACATGCTTCTCCTGATCCAGAAACGCCTGCTCAGAGATCCGCATATCCTGCTCGATCTCGTCCAGCGCAGCCAGCACTTTCTCCTGCGAGGACGCATAGTGCGACGCGGGGAATATGGCGATATGGTTGCGCTGTGCCATCACATGGCCGCTCGTGGTGTCTATCTCACAGATGCGGTCGATCTCATCGCCGAAAAATTCAACACGCACCGCCTTTTCGCTCGAAGACGCGGGGAAAATTTCCAGCGTATCTCCGCGCGCGCGAAACGTGCCCCGCGAAAAGTCGATATCGTTGCGTTCGTATTGGATTTCGACCAGCCTCCGGATCACTTCGTTGCGCGAATGTTGCATGCCCGGCCGCAAGGACAGGCTCAGCTTCAGATACTCCTCCGGATCACCCAGCGCGTAGATGCAGCTCACGCTGGCCACGATGATCACATCCCGGCGCTCCTGCAATGCGGAAGTCGCGCTGTGACGCAGCTTGTCGATCTCATCGTTGACCGTGGCCACCTTTTCGATATAGATATCGGAAGACGGAATATACGCTTCCGGCTGATAATAATCGTAGTAGCTTATGAACAGCTCCACCGTGCTGTCGGGGAAAAACTCCTTGAACTCGCTGCACAATTGCGCCGCCAGCGTTTTATTGTGCGCAAGCACTAAGGTCGGGCGCTGCATACGCTCGATCACATTCGCCATGGTGTAGGTTTTTCCGCTGCCCGTCACCCCCAGCAGCACCTGGTTCTTTTCGCCATTCAGAAGCCCCTCGCAAAGCGCTTCAATCGCTTGCGGCTGATCTCCCTGCGGTTGATAAGGTGAAACAATTTTAAATCTATTTTCTTCGTTCATCCATTTTTACCCCGTGCGCTCACACCGGCGCGGTTGCAATATCTCTTCATTTAAAGGACAGAGGCAAGCTTGTTCATTTTTGCAAAATATGGAAACATACTTTTGCGTTTCCAGCTTTTCCATGATAGCATATCATGGGCATGTTTTCAATGCGGCTGCAGCAAAAAATTGATTTTTTTAAAAGGATAGGGCGGATCACGCATAGGATGTAATATCCTTTCGCTGCTCACGGTTATGGCAGCAGCAGGAAACACACAGAAATAAACAAAGCCTGTGCATCATCCTTCACAGGCTTTGTTTAAACTGCTTTGTTTGAAAGGGTCAGGGTTTAAACATCACGGCTACGCCACGCTTTTCCTGACAGACAGCAAACGCTTCCTCAAACGCCTCCAACGGGAATTCATGCGTGATCAGCCCTGCCAAATCAAGCTTGGAGTTTGCCGCGATATCGATGGCGCGCTGATAGGAGACCGCGCCGCCGGTGGTGCGCGTCGCCTCTTCCGTGTAACCGATCCAACTCCAGCTTCCTACGACAGTAAGACATTTCAAGGGTATCAGGCTTAGATCAGCGCTGACCATATCGTTGTTAAACACAGCAAACGCGTTGACCTGCCCGCCCTTCTTGACCGCTTGCAACGCAAGGCGAATGCCTTCGTCCGATCCGGAACACTCAATGACCACATCGGCTCCCTTGCCGTTGGTCAATTCCATCACCTTTCCCAGAATATCCTCGTCTGCGTACATCGCATAATCCGGCTCATATCGTTTTGCCATATCCATGCGAATCTTATCTTCCCGTAGGCTGGTGATCATCACGCCGCGCGGCGTAAACATCTTCATCGCTTGCAGCATTATGATCCCAACAGGCCCGCTGCCGATGATCAATGCAAAGTCGCCGGGGCGGATGTGCATCCGTTCCAGCAGGCCATGCTGGCAAGCCACAAACACCTCCATCAGTACGCCATCCTTGTAGGATAGCGCATCTGGAAGCTTATGCACCTGATTGTAAGGCATGACTAGATATTCCGCGTGGCTTCCGTTAACCCGATCATTGCCCAGTGTGCCTTGGGGTGTTGAAACATCACTGATGACCCTGTCGCCTACCTGCACATTTTTGACATTCTCACCAATTCCCACCACATCAGCCGAGAACTCATGCCCCAGTATCAGCCCTGGTTCATAGGCTGTATACTCATCCCGATAGATATGGATATCCGTGCCGCAAATCGCCGATCCCCAAACCTTCATCAATACGTCGTCCGGCCCTGTCTTAGGGATGGGAACTTCACGCAATTGAATGTTACCTGCTCCTCTTGCCGTCTTGACCAAAGCGCGCATCATGCCTTCCATACGATCGACCTCCCATTATTATTTTTCAGGCTAGTAGAATGCCTTCATATTATTTTTACATAATGCATGATGATTAGCATCTCGAAATCCTGTTGAAAACCGCCTTTAACTCCATAAAAAAATACGGCCACTCAAATGAGTGACCGTATTGCTTCGATCATTTAATCGTCATCCGGATCCGGCTCATCGACAGGATCCGGATTGTCGGGAGGATCCGGCTGCTCCTGTGAGGGTTTTGGTGTCTTATCCGGTTTTGGCGTTTTATCTGGTTTTGGTGTTTTGTCCGGTTTCGGCGTTTCGGTCGGCTCCGGTTCTTCCTCTTCCATAGTGCCTACGATCCTTACACCCGCAAACGCGCGGTAAGATGTGCTCTGGATTGATTCTGTCTTGACTATTTTGCCATCCTTCCAGAATTCTTTCCAAGCCTTCCAACTCGTGCCCGAGCGCCTCTTCACTTCAACTTCCTCAAAATCCACCGGCTTAGTGTCATCTTCAACAACGCGCTCAGGCCCCGGGTGCGTGGTGCCGGTCTGCTGCGAACCCAGCGTTATTTTCTCCACACCGTCGGCCAGCGGTTCCCCGTAAATCTTAAACGTTAATGTGCCGCCCTGTGCCGTTACGAATATGTAGATATCGTTTTGTGTGGAGTTTTTAAATTGAAAGTCGATCACGCCCGAGGAAAGCGTAGCATCCAGTCCCCTGGGCAGATAGTCCACCGGCATGGAGTGCCCCTGCCTGTGCACGATCTCTAAGTCCGCTTTTAATGCCGCACAATATGCGGTCGAAGAAACCTGGCAAATCCCGCCGCCATACTCCTGCTCCGTCCGCCCGCTGCTGTAAGCGCCCGCCAGATGGAATCCGGAAGCAGCGGTGTTGGAAGGGCCAATCGCTTTGTCCGTTGAAAACACTTCACCCGGCTTCAACAGCACATATCCCTGCTCGCCGCGAATATTAGCGGCTGCCTTTTCGATATTCGCATTACGCCCATAGCTTCCGCTCGCATAGCTCGTAGACTGTTCACCGCGCAGCACAAGGTTTTCCTCGACTTCCTGCTTGGTGCGCTTGGGTTCGATCACTTCAAATTCCAGCTCCACCGGCTCAAACGTATGATTTTGTATGGAAGCGATCGCATTCTGCATGACCACATCCGTTTTAAGCTTGCGTCCTTCTTTGGATTCCGATACGGCAAACCCGTCCGCTTCGACCACCACTTCAGGTTCGAGCGCCTCTTCGTCATATTCCTCAGCCAGCTGCTCAATGCGCTGCTCTGTGGATCCCAATGCAAAGCTCAGCTCTGTGGTGAACATCACAGGCTCTTGCTTGGCGCCGTAAATCGCCTGCTCGCGTTCCCGCAAGGTGCCTGTGCGCCCGTATGCGTACGCTTGCTGCAAAACGTCTTCCAGGTTGGAATCGACATTCATCTCCTCGCCCCTGATGGTGAGCACAGTGCGATGATCCATTCTGAAATCCAGCAGTCTGGCACCGACATCGATCGCTTTTTGTTCATCAAGCAGTACAGAGGCTTGTTCTAATGTCCTGCCGCCCACGGCCACGCCATCCACCATAACCCCTTCGTAGACCTTGCCTGTGTCAGCTATCTGTATGGTCGCGGAGTCGTCCAGTCCATCTTTCTGGAAAAGGAAAGCATAGGCCGCAACAGCCCCGCCCGCTATGATCAACAAACAAATGAGCACCACAAGAATGATCTTGAGCGTCGAGCGTTCTTTGGGCTGCGCATCTGTTGTGTTGGACGCCGTCGTATTTTTTTGTTTCACATCGTGCATATCGTTTTCCTCATTCCATGATCAATCAATCTTCTTTCGAAAGACAATCCATGATGAAGTTTTGTATCTTCTTCAGGATTACCCACTCCTAAAATCATACTTTACCGCGCGCTTTTTGTAAACCCAGTTCTATATTGTTAACAGTTATTTTACAATTGTAATTTTTTTCGTTATTATTTATACGATCGCATATTTTAAAAGTTACGCCCGCATGTAATTTTATCTTATATCTTACACATCATGCACGCATTTAAAACAATATACAACCTGATTTATGTGCTTTGTTCGTATACATTTTTTCAACGCTGCACAAATTCCTGCACCGCGTACGTCGCCACCTCGCTGTAGCATACGGCGGCGCCCATATGCGTATGGTTCGGGTTTAAAATATTCTGCCGATGATCAGGGCTTTCCATCCATTTTTCAACGAGCAAGTGCGCCGTAACAGCCTCACGTTCATAACCCTGCAGTTTCGCCAGGTTTTCACCAATACGCAGATAGCGCACCCCCAGTGTGATAGAAGCAAATTTCTCATATTGCTCCTCCAGGCTGCCTGAATAAGGTGATTCATGCGCAAAATAATCGTGTGCCATCATCTCCTCCGCCTTTTTGCGCGCGATGAGTGTGACCCTTTCATCGATGGACAACACCTTAGCTCCTTGCAATTCTCGATGTTGGTTGACGATGGAAAGAATCTCTTTTTCCAGAGGAAGATAGGAAAAAGCAGGCTTCACCCACACCAATACCTTATCTTGTTCATATTGTTGTGCAAGTGTATGCTGCGCATTTTTTGATCCTCTTTTCAGCTCATTGAACAGAGCCAAGAACCCCAGCAGCGATGCGCCCGCCACGATTAGCGCGATAAACCTCCTTGCCAAATCACTTCCTCCTATCGCTTGCAGGTTTCAGGCCTCTCTCCATGAAAAAAGCACGCATGAGTGCTCTATCTTCTTATGGATGCCTATAACGGCTGCTTGCTTCCAATCTGTTCCACACAGGTGATGGTCAGCACGGTATGCAGCACATTCTTGTCATCGATTTCGTATGCTGTATCTACCTTCTTGATCACGGCGTCCTTTGGAAGCTGCGCAACAGCTTTTTGATATGCGATATCGTTCGCTTCCTCCTTGACCAACTCTATATCACGCCTGATGCGCTCCACCATCACTTCGCTGTATTCATACGCCGCCACTTTTATGGGCAAATAGCTGTCGGATAAATAATATTCGCTGCGCACCACATCGTAGTGCTCAAATTCGTCGGGCAGCGGCTGGGCGTCGATCACCCAGTTGCCGACTAAAAGCTGCTGCAGCTTGACTGTTCTTCCCGTAGGGGTGCGCACCTGTTCATAGATGGGTGCACTTGCTTTTTGCGTGTACACCACCCTTCCGTATACCTCTCCGCGTGCATCCCTCATCCGCAGCTCCGTACCCTCTGACTGGAGAATCCCGCTGATCAGTATGTCGCCTGCTTTTACAGCATCACCTTCCTCCACCACTGCTTTGCCATTCAATACCTGCAATGAATCGATCACCGCTTCCTTCTGCGCCACGATGTTGCAAGGCTCGCCATCCAACAGCTCCGGCGGCATATCTCTTTGCTTCAATTCGACGTTCAGCTTCACGCCGTTGATGCGCACATCCACCCACAGCAGCTGTGGGTTATCCAGCATCAGTTTTGTCTCAACATCCAGCAGGTCGATTTCAGCGCTGCGCATACCTGTTCCCACCCCCATTGCGTGCAGCTGTTCAATAAGCTCTTCATAGGGCAGCACTGGATCCCCTTCCGCTTCGATCGTCCAGATGAAGGAATTGAACACGATCAACGCAGCGCTTGCCAAAACAGCCAGCAGCAGCAATATCATATAGCGCAGTCTTTTTCTGCCCAAAGCCCACCCGTGCTCTTTTACCACGCTGATTCTGGGGATTTCCTCCAGCCTGCACAGCTTTCGATAATCGCCATTGCTCAATGTGACATATAGCGTCGCATACGCCGTTCGTTTCGCGCTCGTCACACGGATGGCGTTTTGCGTCATACGATTCATAAATTTTTCGAGCGACAATCCCTCAATTTTAACCTCTACAGAACCACGGATTGATTCCCATATACGATTCATCTGTGATTCACCTCAATTGAATTCCAAAGTCTTGATATGACCCATTATGCTGATGCGATCCGATTCAATATCTTTTAATTCCAATTCGTTTCCAGAGATACACAATACGCCCTCCGAGCAGTCCAAGCGCACCTTTGTATCCGAATACTCCACAATGCCTGTATAATGATCGATAATCATCTTCTGACTGCCGATCAAACTAACGCGTATGTTTGAAAAAAAAAGATCGTCTTCAATCTGTATGATTTTTGCCGCTTTTCTCTTTGTCCTGATAAATCGTTTCTTTTTCATAAGCCAACCTCCATACCGCTCTTATTACGTATATGCATACTTCTGCCCTAATAAAACCATTGTTTCAGAGTTCTGAAATGATTACCCTTCTATAGCCTCGAAAGTTTTAAGAGCACTTACAAAGGTCTTTTCATTTTTTTTGTCATGTGCTATACTAATTCATGTTGTTCGTTATGCACCCGTAGCTCAGTTGGATAGAGCACGTGCCTCCGACGCACGGTGTCAGGGGTTCAAGTCCCTTCGGGTGCGCCACAATGATAACAGGTAGGGAATCTGAACAAAAAAGCTGGAACCGTTCAAATTTCCTGCCTGTTTTATTGCTCGCAAAGCTCGATATAAAGGTATTTTCTCAATATCTGTTCGCAACAATAATTATAGAATTAAAATGTGCAAAAATACGAATTTTGCCTTAAGAAAGTCTGAAAAGAAGACTTTCGAACCCCCATCTCTAGAATTGAAGTCCTAGAAGTGGCTATATCAAAGGATTACTTCTGCCTGTGCCGGTATTTTATAGTTTATGCCGGCATGTGGACGCTTTGTGTTGTAAAAGACCATGTAATTATTTGCGTTATTCAAGAAGGCAGCCTCAGAACGATAATTGCTCCTATAGAGGTTCTCTTGCTTAAGAGAAGAAAAAAAGCTTCTGCAACTGCATTATCATAAGAGGATGAAAGCACCTGATTGTGCCATTCCTGAGCGGGCGGTTCGGATGGTTCGACTATACCCTCTGCGAGAGCTTCATCAACAATGGTTAGTATCTTTATTTATTAAAAATTTATAAGGGGCTGGATGAACAGAAACCCTGCTGCCTACCAGCCCCTTTGCTTCGATTTTCAATACAACAAATCCTATATATCGTCCTAAGTTTTAAGTTTGAAGATAGGTTACACGAAAGCCACGTTTTGCAACGGGCTGCTTGAAACCGTATATTCCTTTCGGTCTTTAAACTCTTGTTGGTTTCCGTTATTCCAGTTATTTAACGGACGATAATATCCGGTGATGCGACTGTATACTTCGGTATTTTTACTGCAAATAGGGCAAACTGTTTGTTCTCCCGGAAGATATCCATGCTCCTTGCATATGGAATATGCCGGGCTTATCGTATAGTATGGAAGCTTGTAAGATTCTGCAATTGTTTTTACCAGTCTTGATGTAGACTTCCAATCAGGCATTTTTTCGCCGAGGAATACATGAAATATCGTCCTACTCGTATATAGAGTTTGCAGATCATCTTGAATATCTAATGCTTGGAATATATCTTCAGTATATCCAACAGGCAGATGAGTGCTGTTGGTGTAGTAAGGCGCCTCTTCAGTCTTTCCTGCTGTTATAATACCAGGATACTGCTTAATGTCATGCTTTGCCAGACGATAAGCCATCGATTCAGCCGGAGTTGCCTCTAGATTGTATAGATCGCCATACTGCTCCTGATAATCAGATAAGCGCTCTCTCATGTGATTCAGAACATCCTTCGAGAATTGCTGGGTATGCGGATCGGCAAGGTTAGACTTAAGCCAAGGTGCATTCAACCCTGCCTCATTCATGCCAATCAAACCGATTGTAGAAAAATGATTTCGGAAGGTACCAAGATAACGTTTTGTGTAAGGATACAGACCTGCATCCATAAATCTAGCGATCACATCGCGTTTTGTCTTCAGGGATCTGGCTGCGATATCCATTAAATAATCCAAACGATGATAGAATTCACCCTCTGTTGCCGATAAATAGGCAATACGGGGTAGGTTTATCGTGACCACTCCTACAGAACCGGTACTCTCTCCACTTCTAAAAAATCCTCCTCCTTTTTTCGAAGTTCACGTAAATCTAAACGCAAGCGGCAGCACATACTTCGCACATCAGAAGGCTCCATATCACTGTTCACATAATTAGAGAAATAGGGCGTTCCATACTTGGCAGTCATTTCAAATAACAATCGGTTGTTCTCCGTCTCCGACCAATTAAAATCTTTTGTAATGGAGTAAGTCGGAATCGGGTACTGAAAACCACGTCCTTCATAATCTCCTTCAAGCATGATGGTGAGAAAGGCCCTGTTGATCATGTCCATCTCTTTCTGGCAATCTCCATATGTAAAGCCCATCATTTTGCCTCCAACAATAGCAGGTCTATCGGCCAAATCATTGGGGACTGTCCAATACAGCGTAATATTCGTGAAAGGAGCCTGTGTCCCCCAACGGCTGGGCGTATTAACACCAAAAATAAATGATTCAATACACTTTTGTACCTGATTTTGATCTAAATGATCCGTTTTTATAAATGGAGCAAGATATGTATCAAAGGAACTGAATGCTTGGGCGCCTGCCCATTCATTCTGCATAATTCCTAAAAAATTGACCATTTGATTGCATAGAGTAGCCAAATGCTTGGCCGGCGCAGAGGTTGTTTTTCCGCGTATGCCCCCCAATCCTTCACTAATTAGTTGCTGAAGCGACCAACCTGCACAATAGCCGGTTAACATTGACAGATCGTGTATATGCATCTCCCCCATCCCTATAGGCGTTTGCCACCTCTTCATCATATATTTCAGAAAGCCAATAGTTAGCAGTTATCACTCCGCTGTTAGATAATATTAATCCTCCTATGGAATATGTAACCGTAGAATTTTCTTTTACACGCCAATCTTCGTTCTTAACGTAATTATCCACAACCTTGCGATAATCCAGCAATGTATTCATAGCATTTCTGGCTTTCTCATGCTGCTTGCGATACAGTATATAGGCTCTGGCAACCTTCGCGTATCCAGCCTGTATCAGCACAACTTCTACTGCGTCCTGAATTTGCTCGACTGTGATAATACCCCGATTCACCTTTGACTCAAATTCTGCTGTTGTTCTCAGTGCAAGCAAGTCCAACACTGAATTATCATAATTAACTAATTGTGCTTCAAAAGCACGCTGAATAGCACGGCGGATTTTACCAATTTCAAAGGCAACCAACCGTCCGCCTCTTTTTCAACTTGATATTTCATGACCATCATTCCCTCCATCATATGCAAAATTATTATTTTACTTTTAACCGAGTGCCGGGAGCTATTCTTTGTAGCCTATGCTTCATCTCTTCCATTTCTTCATTAGAATAAGCTGAAAAGACTATATTCTGGTTTTCGTAATCACACATTATAGGCCTGTTCTTTAAGAATGATTGAAAAAACCAAGGCTCATTCTGGTTTTCCTCTTTGTAAATCGACTCAGCCATCTGCATAAGTACATTTAGTGGATGTAACTCTCGCACAACAGTCGTTCTAAGCTCATAGAGGATATGATTCTCTCTTAAACAATCCAGACTTGCTCTCCAGTTGTTGTAGTAGCTGTTTGCAATCGCTTTACTTTTCGATCTGCCCAACCCGACGGTTTCTGCAAAATGTTCTTTACAATTTTTATAGTCCTGTGCGACATAGTCTACCAGCCCATAACGAATCAATTCTTTTAACCTGTTAGGCAATAATCCGTTTGTGTTCAGTTTAACTTGCAGCCCCATTTTTTTGACCATCTGCACGATTTGCCGTGCATATTTGAAAGAACAAGCTCTGCATTATGGCAATAAGGGCATCTGAGTTGGCATCCACCTGTAAAACAAATTGCGGCGATACGTCCAGGATAATCTTGGAGCGTAAGCTTCATATAACCACATAGCCTCATAGCATCCTCCTATTAATAAACAACTGCGCATAACGCAAAAAAACCAAATCGCACATCTTCCTTAAGAAGATCAGTTTGGCAATCCTTCGACATCTCTTTCCAGATCCGGGAATTTAATGTGCTTTTAATATAATTCAGGTAATCGGACTTAGAATTTTCAATTCCATACCGTAGCGGCCCTGTGCAGGATTCGCACCTGCTCCCCTTCATCATATAAAATATTTAATTATAAAGATATGTCACAACGATATATTGTGTCTGTCAACAGATAACATCACTACATATAGTTAAACTTATACTATTTGTTTTTCGGCACTATGAATGGCTGCTCGGATACACCGAGGGCAAGGATGGACAGCCGGTGATCGTGATGGAGGGTGCGCAAACGGTAGAACGGATTTTCCGGGAGTACCGTGCGGGCTATAGTCTCAGACAGATACAGGAAGGGCTGATCGCGGATAAACGCCCCACAGCATCCGGGCTATCCGGCTGGTCTGCGGGAAATGCAGGTCGTCTTATAGGCGGTGTACCTGACGGCAGCGGGATGGCAGTAAGAAAATCGTGTGGAGGTGTATCAGCCGATTGGAATCCACTGGCTGCAAAAACTCCGATACAATAGAGGAAACCGCATTGCACGATGCCCTGAAAAAGGCCATGAATCGGGTCTTGGAGCAGCAGAGCATAATAGAGGAATAAACGATGCGCACGCTGGCACAGGCAATCGGGAAAATGGCAGGCACGGAAGATGCCACCGCATTGGAAAGCAGGCTTGCGAAACTCAATCTGGAGTTTGAAAAAACGTTTCAGACTATCCCACGGAATGCAGAGGATTCTCAAAAACGCGACCAAGAGTTTTTACGGATTGTCTCAGAAAAGGAAGCACTAAATTGAACACCCATAGCTTAGTGGGGCGGCCAGATGGCCGCTCTGCTCTTTTCTTTGTCCAGTAGTGAGGGGTTCGAATCTTGTGCGAGTTTCTTGAGAAAAAAATGAAAAGCAAGAAAGCGCCTTCTCCGAGAGTCAAAAATGCCTATATAAAGGCATTTTTGATCAACGGTCGAAATCTGACCCCTATGTCCAGAACCGACCGTTTTCTTTTGCCCCAAATGCATTAGTACAGGCGTTTGTAGTTATCGAGGTGCTCGCTGATTTTCTGGACAAACTTTTATAAAGACGCAGATTGAGCTTAGTAAAAAGATTTATGGACGAAATCCGAACCTCCTTGTCCAACTAAAATTAGCTTAGTAAAGGCAATTACAGCTTTTCTTTCTGGAATTTTGTATTGCAATCATGTATGATGACTTCTTCAGGCTCGGAAGTCAACACTCACAATGTGGTATAATAAATATGAGTTACAGATAGATTTGAATTTATGGTGGGGAATATGAAACAGGAATATATTATAAATGCTTGTAAGGGAAGAAGTATTGATGTGTTGGCAGGTCAGAGTATAACTGTTGTTGATATCGCAGGAGGGCAAGTCGTTGACTTTTTTGCCGAATACGCAGAAAACCCTGATGAGTTTTTATCTACGGGTGTCACAATTGATTGCACTCAGTCTCTGCGATTGAAGATAGGGGATTATATTTATTCTCATCTCTATCGTCCAATGTTTCAAATTATGTTTGATGAAGTTGGAGAACATGATTTGTTGCACCCATGCTGCCGGCCCGGAAATGTATGATTTCTTCTATCAAATGGAGCAGAGCATGCAAACTGTCTTGAGAATATAAACAAAAGTTTAAGAGAAGCCAGACCAATTATTCATCCCGTAAACTTGTTTATGTATTCAAAGATATATAGCGATGGAACGATATCCGTTGAGCCTCCCCTTTCCAAGGCTGGAAATAAAATTGTTTTAAAGGCTGAAATTAATATGCGTTTAGGCATTGCTGCCTGCAGCGTTATTGAAAGC
The DNA here is from genome assembly GCA_050945835.1 of Christensenellales bacterium. GTDB lineage: Bacteria > Bacillota > Clostridia > Christensenellales > JBMNTQ01 > JBMNTR01. Next base: position 60,747 of record JBMNTR010000007.1, read on the forward strand.
AACTGCAACAGCGAAAGATGCACATCAATAAAAGTAATTGTTGAGGATTAAAACCCCAGTACAAGGGAAAAAGGAACCAAAAAGAAACGAATATCGCGAATTCGCATAAGTGGTTTCGCGGTATTTTTATGCCCACATCGGGGCGTTTCATCTTTTTTGATAGCATAAGGCAGCAGCATGATGCTGCACTCAAGTCGCGCACTGTCGTCTGGTGGTGCGCGACTTTTTTATGCTCGCGCCGAAGCATCGCATCTTTTTGGGTAGCGTTGGGCATAATGGACATTACACGAACATCTAATTTTTTAAAAGGTGGCTTTGCTGTAACGGTGTGGCTGTAATGCAAAAAGAAAACAGAATGGTCAGGTGAATTTACCTGACCGCTCTGTTTGTTTATTCACTCTTTTCCTGCTCCTTCTGTCTCGCCTCCCACTCGGCAAATTTCTTCTAGCACTGTCGACTTGGTGTTTTTGTGCTTTATATGGATAAAAGTTAAATTGGCAGCTATAATAAAATTACAGATATTTGATTCTGGTACATTTCTATAAAATTTTAGGAATAAATAAGGAAGGATGGTGATATCCGTGGATATTGTACAAATTATTCTTGATATTGCAATACTTGTTGGATTCTTTTTAGGTAGCTTATGGATCAAAAACTATTTACATTCTTATATGAATAAGAAAGATGAAAACCTTGCAACAAAAGAGGACATTCAGGAGATTACAAGACTTACCGAGGAAGTACGTTATGAATTCACTCGTGGGTTTGAAGAGTTTTCCAAGGATAAAGAATTCAAATACAGATATTATTACGATCAATTGCGGGAATTGTATTCAAAGTTATACTCAATCATTGCTCAATCGGAATATACTCGACGATTTTTTAAACTTTATGATGGAACTGATCTTACCTTTGAAGAGGTACCCTTTGTTGAAATTCATAAGGCTTATACAAAACAGACCACTCGATTTGGAAAAGATGCAGGTATAACTAAGAGTGAAACGGAAATTAGAGATGGCATTACCGAGTTTTGCAAAAAACATTGTGTGAACTAATTATTAAAAAGGGTGAATATGCATCTCAGACCTTAATAAAATTAGCTGTTGCATATAGATTTGCACACGATAATTATTCCGGTACTACAAAAAATGGGGATGCTATAGAGGTTGCAAACGAAGAGGAATTTAAACTCATAAGAGAGATACTTATACGCATAATAAAAGATTATAATTTCTTACGCAAGGAGTTAAAAATTGAATATATAGAAAATGAGCTTTTGACAGGCTTATTTGAGAGCATAGCATTTGAAAATGAAGAGAATCCCTCGGGTCAGAAATGAAACCACTTATGTTTTTCGTTCTATTGTTATCAACGTAGTGGTTTAGAGGTAGATGGACATTACACGAACACTTACTTTTTTCAAAGGCGGCTTTGTCGTAATAGTGTGGTTGTAATGCAAAAGAGAACAGAGTAGTCGGTGAAAACCTGACCGCTCTGTTTTGTTTCTTCCATCCCAACAACATTTTGATTATATGTTTTATATGGTAAAATTATATTAATAACTAGTTGGGGATGAAAGAATGGACGATGAATTGTTGGAAAAAGCTTTGCCTGTTGCAGAGTTGCTTATTATCAAGAAAGATTTTAATTTATTGACGAAAATCGCCACTCAGATGAATCCTGAACTACAATGCAGCTTACGCCCTTTACTGCTCTATTTTGTTATGAGTCGATTGGCTATTTGAATCAAAAGGGGCAGTCTGTGGAAATTGAGCAGACTAGTATATGTTCTATAGAAGATGTACGGCAAAAAGCTAAATTTTTTGATCTAAGCATTAATAAACTGCTTCAAAGCATAGTAAATGTTGATGAACTCCAAGACGATTATTTTGTCCGAATAATGAAATTCCCCGAGCTTGGGAGATGGAACATGCATGATAATCTTGGCGTTTGGTTCGATAAAGGCAAAAAAGTGGTCGGAAATACACATTATGCGTATTATGTTTTCCAAGATCAAAAAATGATAAGTCGTCTCCAGATTCAATGCAAAGCTTTGAACTTTAAGGAAATGAAATACGTGCATTCGCCTATGATATGGGAAGAATAATTGGCAGTATTTCTTCCGGATTGGCTAGTGTTAGTGATTTTACAAAAGGTGATTTTTCCCTACTGGATATAAAGATATATAGTCGAGATTTCAATACAAATCGTTGTAAAACCGTTGGAAATAGAGAACATAAGGAAATACGCCTTTTCCTTCTTCATACTTACGGCTCCACAAATCCGAGCGTTTCTGTATTCGCTGTAAAAAGGCAATGTTAACGGCATGAACAACCGGCGCGGCATCATCAATATCTTTCTGCAAGCGGTATCCTTGTGGGATGATAAACTGACCATCGCCTTAAACGGTGGGGACAAACCGATCGCTATTGACGATATTCTGCTCGATGAAATCGAGGCAGAGAACGTCGAATTTGTGTGTTCGCGCATGGTTGCAGAGGCTCCACCAGCGTGAAGCTGGACACAAATTCGCGCACTTCATCTAGAGGTGTGCGATATTTTTATGTCCGCGTCGGAGCGTTATCTGAATAGTCAAAGCATCACAGATAAAAAGCCCGTAGTTATCGCATTTACGGGATTTTTTTATTTCTTAAAACGAGAAAATTTTGCTTGTCCATTGTGCAACTGACTACTTTTTTCTTAATAAAAAAGGGAGCAAGCACTGGCTATGCGGCAAGGCATTAATGTGGAAGAAATCCGACGCGAAATTCAGACGATTATCGATACGGGATTAACATACCTTAGCCCGGAGGCACGGACATATTGGAGCAACCTTGTTAGCAGCGGTGTTGCCCCAACACCGGAGAATCTCGTTATATATATGGCAAAAAGAATCGGAAAAGGGTTCTAAACAGACCGGATCAACGAAGCGTTCCCATTCAATCAGTCCCAATTCAAACGCTTCCATCATCGCACCCATCGCACTTTAACAGTAGATGGAAGAAGTGATTTCTTCGTATATATGGGTTGTCTAGATTTTAGCGCAGAATGTTATCGCTGAATGATAGTGTGCTTGAATTCTTCCGAAATTGGAAGTATAATCGACTTACAAGAATTCAAGTAAAAGCAGGTGGATGCATGAATTATATTACCGTGAGTGAGGCTGCGATAAAATGGGGTGTGACCGGCCGTTCGATCACCTATCACTTAGCTGCTGGGCGTATTCCAGGCGCGGTAAAGAAGGGCAATATGTGGTTAATCCCCGCGTCCGCAGATAAGCCGGCGGATGAAAGAAAACGCCCGAAAAGATCAGGGGGAGAAGCGAATGAGCGATTATGATTTTTCCGGCGTGCAATCCGCCTTTTTTCTTCCGATGCCTTTGGGGCAATGGGCTTCCTTGTTTTCTGTGCTTGAGCTGTTTCCGGCCCCAATGGAGGTTTTCGCAGCGGATGGCCTTAGCCTGTTTGTCAACAAGGAATTCCTGAATTTTTTCCATATAGACGATGTCAAGGAAATCGTCGGAAAGTTCAACATTCTAAGCGATTCGTATATCAACGGCGCAATGGGCCTGGCAGAGTATCTGCGGCGGGTTTTTTCCGGCGAAATCCTTTCATTATCTGACATGAGAGTCCCCGCCGAGGAATTCGCCAACCGCTACAAGGGCGATAAAAGCAGACTTATGGAAAGCGACATATATCAGGACATTACCTGCTTTCCCCTCCGGGATGAAAATGGTGCGGTCGCGTGCGTCGTGGCTTTATTTATGATGAAGCGTGTTTATCAGGCGCGGTTGGATACTTTGAAGGCGAAAGCATACATTGAAGCCCATTGGCTGGATGATTTTAACCGGGATAAGATTGCTGAAGCCGCGAACTTAAGCGCCGATCATTTGACGCGCCTATTCAAGAAGTTTACCGGAAAAACCCCCTACAGTTATTATCAGGAATGCAAGCTGGAAAAGATTAAAGAGACTCTTTGTGATAGAAATCTTAGCATTGGCGAGGCTTTTGCCGCCTGTGGCACGGATTATAACGGCCGCTTTGCCGAAGCCTTTAAGCGTACGGTTGGCATGACGCCCACCCAATACAGAAAGAGCCTGACGGCACGTTCGCAAGAGTACCCGCATGATACTGCCGAAAGAAAGAAACCGGTAGCGCGTCCGGAATCTTTTCCCGCATATTCGTCTATCCCCGTCTGCAAAACAGAAAGCCAGCTTTTTCGGATAGCCGAACTCCTCCCCATCCCCATGCAAATCTTCAAACAAAATGGCGATATCCTCTTTGTCAACGAGGCGGTGCTCAAGGCATGGAACGTGCAGGATTCTTCGCGAATTCTTGGAAATTATAATTTAATCAGGGATCCTTTGGTCAATGAGCAGTTTGGATTGCGCGAACAAATCCGCAAGACTTTTCAGGGAGAGGTCATTTTGATATCGGATATCAGGCTCCCGCTGGAGAGTTTCTGGAAATTGTACAACGCAAGAACCGACGACCACGACATCGAAGCGATCTATACTGATATTCTGAATTTCACCGTTTGGGTTGAGGATGTGGGAGCGGCATATGTCGTGAGTCTTTTCCTGACAAGCAGACGTTATCAGGGAAGGTCGAGCGTTACAAAGGCGAAAGAATATCTCGAAAATCACTGGAAAGAAGATTTTGACGCCGTCAAGCTTGCGCAGGCTGTCTGCTTAAGCCCGTCGCACCTTGCCCGCCAGTTCAAAAAGAAAATCGGTATGACCCTGTACAGTTATTACCAGGAGATCAAAATAAACCGATTAAAGGCTGCGCTGCGGGATCAAAACCTGAGCATTGCGGAGGCCTTTGACGCCTGTGGATTGGAATATAACGGCAGTATTGCGGGCCTGTTCAAGGAAAAAGTAGGCGTTACCCCATCCCAATACCGGAAAACACTAAAAGAATAAAGAAATGACAAGAAGTCAGCTCAGGCCTCTGCAATCCAATCGGGACACGGGGGTCTTTTTACATGCGCAGAATTCTACTAAAGTGAGCGCTCAATCGGTTTTTGATCGGCCTTGCTTTATATAAAATGAAGTTGAACGATTAAGGACGGCAATATGATCCACGTTTTCAAACATATTGAAGGAGAGATAACGATGAAAAAAATACTTGTAATTCTATTCATGATGCTCTTGATGTGCACAGGGATTGTCGGCTGCGCGGGGAACAGTGCCCCGGCAAACGAACCGGACACGGATGCGCCGGAAAATCCGGCATCTACAAACGCCGTTCCCGACAGCGGCACAGCAACCCTCGCTCAAATTAGAAAGGCTGCCGAGGATGCGGGGTATACGGTTGCGGACGGGCACAATCTCGTTTTTATGAAAGATGTGGCAGACGGCTTTACCGTGCAGTTTGTGGCGGATGGACAGGATACGGTATATTCCATCGTCGAGTGCAAAACCGAGGAAGCGGCCATTGCCAACGCAAAAGATATTGACGACGCGGGCCACAGCATCGCCCTGCGCAGCGGGAAGATCCTCACTTGTTATGGCGCGGATGTCAAAGATGGAACAGCCAAAGAGGTCCTGAAATCCATTTTGGCCGGCAAACCGCTGCCCAAAGAATGAAAGGAGGTATCAGCATGGTGAAAAGATTTTTAGCAATGGCCCTGGCGCTTATGGCGGCCTTATCCATCGCCGCCTGCGGCGGCAACGGCGCGGGCGGCACAACGGCGCCAACGTCCACGTCCTCCGCTGCGCCCGGTGGTGCGGACTTAGGCAGGGGCGGTGAAAGCGAATCGCCCCCTACGCCTACGGTTCCGCCTATCCCGCCGGACAGTATTTGGACATTTAAGGGAGAAGTTGCGCACCGGCAGGTTTTAGAGGAAGGATATTATGTCGATTACACGGCCGAATTGGATTTTGTAAAGCTTGACGGCGCTTATCCATCCGGGCAGTACATCGGCGACGTCTACATTTCGCTCAAGCTCAATGCGGAGGACTATATCAAGGATATGCTCAAAAATCTGCCGCAAGGCATGGCAAGCATCAACCTGGACGCGGAAGGCTACGGCCTTTGCAACGCCATTCCCATCCATGTGTTCAGCTTCACGGAGTTTCAAAAAGAAGGAACGCCCTGGCCTTCCACGCAAAACTCAGACGGCGGGCAGATCAACCCCGGCGCGAAAGAATATGTGGCGGATACGTCCTTCGCTATGGGCTTTCAGTCTCTGCTCACCGCAGGGGCCGAGGGCAGTACGGGCGGCGGCGCTTTTAAGCTGGGCGATTACGGTTTTAGCGAAAGCGGTGAAGAGGACGTCAAAGTTCGTCTTATCATCGAGCCGGATGCGGTATGGGGCAACGATTTTTATGCGGGGACAGGAGGCACGCGTAAGGCGCACATCTTTATTGAAATGAACGGCGTCGGGCTTTACGGCGAAGGTACACTGGAAAGACTGCCCCGGGGAGAGGAGAATGAACGCAAGCAAATGAATCGTGAGCGCCTGGGCGAGAAGCATGGAGTCGATGAAATGCTGTGAGCTTCATGATATAAAATCAAACGAAGAAAGACTACGGAGGAAGGGAGGTGATGAAGCTGAGCCCGCAAATATCAAAGGAGAACTCTCTAACCGACCTCGTTATGCTGCAAAAGAACATGAAGAAAGGGCTTGCGGCGCAGGAACGCCTGATCAGGAAGTTTCAGTTGCTTGCGCAAAGCGAGGAGGATATGATGCCAATCCTCAACCTTTTCGATTGTCCGATCGCCCTTTTCAAAAAAGGAGGCGTTTTGCACAGAGTCAATCAGACGCTTATGGAAAATACCGATCTCGTGAATGGCGACATACCTCAAAGAAACATCAGTTTTCTTGAGCGTATTACCAATGAAAACTTTGCCATGCTGGAAGCTGCCGAGGGTGTTTTTTACGGCAAGAACGCACTTTTGAGCCAGCTCACCTCTCCGCTGGAGTTGTTCTGCAAAAGCTGGATCTACCCGGTATGTGAAGATTACAAAAGCGCGCTCTTCTTTCCTTTGCCGGACGGCGAAGGGCATATACGGTACGGCGCGGTCATGCTGGTGAAATAGCTGGGAAGGCAAGCGGCGCCCCCAAAGGCAGAGGCGGCATAATTCAAATTTAAGGAGCATGAACATGAAAACAAGAGTCTATCGCATTGTGTCCGTGTGTATGGTTCTGGGCTTCGTGCTGGCGCTCGCAGGCTGCAGAGCGGCGCTGGAGGATGCCGCCAAGTTGAGCGAATATGAAATCGGCGGTGAAAGCGTCCCCAGCATCAACTCGGTGGCGGGCGAACGTGAGGTTATTGGCGTGGAGTCTTCAACGAGCAACGGGGTGCCGTCCAAACAATATACGTATGCGAGTGCGTCGGTTTACGACGATCTTTGGGCGTATGTGCAAAAGCTGATGGACGAGGGCTGGTTGGTCACACAGGATATCAATTTGAAGACCGTTCCCGGTTCAGGGCAGCTTGGGAGACCCGCCTTGGAAGAAGGGCAGATTCTGCTGCTTTCCTTCACATACGAGGACGGAAAGTATGCCATTAAGGTCACCAAGGCAAAGGGGACGATTGAGACGGGCGAGACCGCCGACGCGGAAACCCTGCCTACCAGCGCAGGCAAGCCGGCCGCGGCTACGAAACCCGCCTCAAACAAAGATACGGAGGTCAGCGGCGATACTCACGCCGCCGCGGGGATCACCGGGAGCTGGAGCTATTTCGACGACTCCGAGGACTTGAAAAAACAAACCTTCTATGTTTTCCAGGAAGACGGCGCATATGTGCAGCTTGATATCTCCATTGTCACTGAACAATACCTATCTGTTACCGCATACAGAGGGAAATATGAGATCAGCGGCGATAAGCTCCTCGTTACCGGCCGAGAAAAAACGTCTTATTCCGCAGCTTCATTGGAGGATGCGATAGAACAGGCTGAGGAGATGATCTATACTCCCCTCGAAGATCAGGAAGAAGTCTTTGCCTGGGATGGCGCGGACCGATTGCTCATCGGCGGTATAGAGCTCGCCAGAGAGGAATAAAGGATGGGTGTTTATTTCGGAAAACGATCCGTTTGTATTACACCCAAAGGGGGCCGGTCATGAAAAAAACGATGTCATTTATACTGGCTTTGATTCTTGCCCTGCCGGCGTTCGCCGGATGCGTGGGGCAACAGGCGCCCGGCTCCGACCAGACCAATGGCGGCGACACGTCGGGACAGACGGCGCAAAGTGCGGCGCCTGACGGCGGCGGATGGGAAGATTTGTTCACGTATGATGAGGGCAACGCCATGCAGTTGACTGTGAAAACGGCAATCTCAGGCGAAGAAGACGCTTACGGATATCCTTGGGGCGGTTATGACGATCCAATTGAACTGTCCGAAGAGGGCGCATATCCTTCCGAAGACGCGATGGACGCGGATGGGAAGGAGAAAAAAATACAGGAAGCGTTAAGCAAGCTTCCTCCTGAAAAGCGCAAGGCCACAGAGGAAGCCATGCGTAAAGGGCAAGAGCAAAACGACGTACCCGCACAAGGAGACCCGGAGTTGCCGCCCGATTGGAATTATGAGAGCAATCAGCCCCGGTTGGGTGGGCGGTTGGAACTGCAAAGCGGCGGCGATACCGTGATGATCGAAATGTCCGAATACTGCGTGGATGCAGATACGACGTTTACCGTTACGCCCATAAAGGAAAGCAAGCTGCCGCAGGAGTTTATGAAAGGCGGCTTTTCGCTCACCAGAAACGGCAAATCGCATGTTACGCTGGGTGACTACGCCGTTATTACCTTCATCACCAAGAACGACCCCGGGGAGGATGTCGTGATCAAAATCTTCGGCGCAAACGGTGAAATGGAATACGCTTTCGCAGAGGTTGTAAAGCTGGGCAACACCTACGTTATTAGCGGCGCAGTGGAGCATTTTCCCACGGTCGAAGATGGCGTAGCGAACCTCCCCACTCTTGCGCCAGGAGTCAGCCCGGAATCCACGGAAAAGCTGCGAAAATTTGCCGAAGAGCAAGTAGAAGAGATGCGACGGCAAAAGGAACAAGGAAAAGCCGGGAAGAAGCTGGTAAAAACAATCGAGTTTGATGAAATTCTATACACAAATTCAGCCGCGGGGCATCCGTTGCAACTTCACTTGCGCGCCAAATTGGTGCAACAGGAATCCGCATCGATCAATGCGCAGACCGGGCTCATGGAGCGGCCTTTCACAGGCAAGATATGGATTAAGTTTTATACATGGATGCCCGGAGGCTATGGCGTTATGTATATGCTCTGCAACAATGCGGTGATCCGTGACCCTGCCATTAATTGGGTCAGTTCTTTAACCGAGCCTGGCACGAGCCGTAATTCCTTCGCAATCCAAATGGCCAGTACCGGCGGCAGCCAATCGGTTGGGGAGGGCGTCGGTTCCTTCGATATTTCCGGGAAAACCTACTCAAGCGTACAAACAGACTGGGTATTCAATGCGGATGATGGAAGTATCCAAGTCACCTTTACAAGTATGAAGGGCGCTATGGATAAAACCTTTATCACAGGCAAGGTGCTTGCCAAAACAGAGCGACAGTCAAACAAAAAGCTCAAGTGGTTTTTGGATTGAGTAAAAATATTTAGGAGGAATTATCATGACGGAACAACAGGAAATCGTTTATACGCCCGAGGACATCGAAAAAACAAAATCATGACAGGGCTTCCCTATCTGCTCTTTTTTCTTCCGCTGATTGCCTGCCCCGTCATGTATACAGGCGACGATTTTTATCTGTCCCACGGCTTTGACAAGGAAGAATCTAAGAATGGCGTTCCCTTCATCGAAAAGCGGTGCACGCTCAAACCGTTCGGTACGAATACCATCTTCTATGGGCATCACATGAAAAACGGCACGATGTTCGCGAAGTTGGAGAGTTATGAGGATCAAGATTATTATAAAGAACATCCGGTAATCAAATTCGATACCCTATACGAGTAGCGGGAATATGAGATCATCGCGATGTTCGAAAGCCAAGTTTACCGCAAAAGTGACACGGTGTTCAAGCATTACAACTTCCTGAACGCTGAAAGTAAAGCGGACTTTGACGAATACATCACCCATATCAAGGCGCTTTCTCTTTATGATACCGGTGTTACCGCGTCTTACGGCGACAAGCTATTGACGATGGTCACCTGCGCCTATCACACGGAAAACGGGCAATTTGTGGTGGTGGCCGAATGCGACGGGAAGTTGCAGTGATGATCATGACAAAATGAGAACCGGCAGTACAAAAAAGTCAAGGAAATTTACATCGGGTGTTGGAGCAGCAGCGCATAATAGAGGAAGAAACGATGTGCACGCTGGCGCAGGCAATCGAAAAAACGGCAGGAGCGGAAGATGTTGGCGCACTGGAAGGCAGACTTGCAAAACTCAATCTGGAGTTTGAAAAAACGCTTCAGACCATCCCCCGAAATGCAGAGGATTCTCAAAAACGCGATCAAGAGTTTTTGCGGATCGCCTCGGAGAAGGAATCGCTGAATCAACAGCTGAGCAGTCTGCGGCAGGAGCAGGAGATTATGGCGTATACCAGCGGACGCGTGAAAGCCCTGTTTGACCCCATACGGAAAAAAGGCGGCGCCTTAAGCGAATACGACGATAGACTGGCGGCGCAGATTATTCAGCAAGTGACCGTGCTATCCAAAGATTGGATATGAGTCAAATTCGGCATGCCAAGTATTGAAATGGAGATGGTGCTAAATTGATAGAATGGAATGTCTACAATAAAGGAGGCAGTTGTTTTCGGACATATCAATTCTGTGGGCGTATTTTTGCGCTGGTTTAACGTTCTATAGCCGAATGATGTCATCCAATACTTGGAGCTTCTAAAATTTATAATCCACGATTGTAACGCGTCGTTATAACGACTATAATAAGCTATTATTTTACAGGAAAAAGGCGGCTTTGGAATGGAATTTATGCCAGCGATAGAGGCCTCCAAAAAGTGGGGCGTTTCCCTCCGGCAAGTTCAACGTCTACTGGCTGACAACCGGATACCCTGCGCAAAAAACACGAAAGGTCGTGGATGATTCCGGCCGATGCGGAAAAGCCCGCCGATCCGCGACGGGAAAAGAAGCTGCCGCAACAATTGCTGTCATCCGATCTGGCCTATGTGATCGCAGCCACCACCGTTCCAATGGCAAGCGACGATCCCGATTCAATTTTGAATACCGCGACCGATTGCAGGCAGCAGCTTCAATATGTGGGTGAGCTTGCCTATTTACGGGGTGATTTTCAGCGGGTGATGCGCTGCTTCTCCGAAACCGAAGGGGGCGAAGCGGCGCGCCTACGCGCCTGCCCGACAGCAATCGCCGCAGCCATCAGCACAGGAGATTATTCGACCTATAAGGAGTTTCCTGGAAGGCGGCGGTATTGTGGCTGCCGTTGCAGAACTTGCGCTTGCCGTCACGGCTGTAAGCTGTGTCGTTCCCAGTATGGTGCCAGAGTGGTTAAAAGCGGGCGATTTTTCCGCCCTCCCACTCTCGACAAGGCCATACTCACATTATCTCAGGGCAATGTACTTCAACTGCACGGGGCGGCCCGAATCCATGCTTGCCGTGGCGGAGACCGCGCTCTCCTTTTGCGCATCGAAAGAGGGAATTCTGACGCATGATATTTATCTGCGGCTGATGTGCGCCGTCGCCTGCCGCTGCATGGAGCGGTAGGACAATGCCCGAAAATGGCTTCTCGATGCCATGCATATCGCTTTGCCCCATGGCCTTATCACGCCGTTTTCAGAATTCGTGCCCGCTCTCGGAGGTCTCATGGAACAATGCCTGGATCAAAAATTTCCCAATTACTACAACGCCGTTCTCGAACAATGGAAGCGTACATGGAAAAATTGGATCACCTTCCACAACCGGTTTACAAAGGATAATATCACCCTGATTTTATCCCTGCGGCAATATCACATTGCGGTGCTAGTGGCGCAGCATGTTCCTTACGCCAAAATTGCCAAACAGCAGTGCATTTCCGTGGGCAGGCTCAAGAATATCATGCTGGAGATCTACGAAATGCTGTTCATCTCGGGCCGGGAGGAGCTTGCAAAATACGTCCTTTATCCCGATAAAAAAACGTGACTTTTTGAAGCCGAAAAGTCACTATCGAAAGCATGAATTTGCCCCTATAATAGGAGTGAAAAGCGATCATAGGGGTTTTTTATTCCCGCCCCGGAAAGGAGCTTGAGCGGATGTTAAATGGGTCAGGCGGCAAATTTTATTAGTCGCAAATCAAATCAGCGCCGCCGCCCACTTGCATTGTGGGTCATCTCCTTGTCGCCGGTGCCGTTCGCATAAGTCAGAATTCGGTTGAAAGCTTTGGTATCCGTATCATGCGATATATCCACTCTCTTTACCATACTGCTTTTTGCTTAATATCATCTGCTGCAAAGAGGTTTCTTTCAGACAGTTGATAAACGAGACATATACTCCCTCCTTTGTTTTTCAGGTTTTTCACATAGGAAATCGCATTGAAGAAATCTTGCATATCTTTTGGAACCGTTTTCTTAGGACTCTTCACATAATCTATGAGATCTTTCACTTTCCCTTTGATGCGCCACAGGTTGGTAGCCGCCATCATCCTATTCATCCGCTCCCTTCCGTTCCGATGGGGTATGCAGGGGTGTTTCCTGGGTAAAATCCACACGCCTTCAGGCTGCGGATTCAGGGATTGTGCTGACACAATCCGATGCTCGCTATCCTGTTGTGGGCAGCCGGTGCAACCTCTGCGTTTCAGGCAAATCAAAAAGCCGCCGCAAGCACATAACAACTTTGCTATGTATTCGCAGCGGCTCCATTGCTAAGCTGCTGTTTCGGTTGGCGTAAACGCCTTATGTATAGGGATATTACATCAGGTTTTCAGCCGACTGGAAGAGCGAATTTATCCCCTCACTACACCGATTTCCGTTTCTTCTGCCAGACAAGCACAGCTGCAATTCCTGCAACACTTAGAGCAAAAAGCGTTATCCACAGCCCTGTGTTTGTATCGTCCCCCGTCACGGGTGAACCTCCGCCGCCTGTAGAACCATTTCCGCCCGTTGTATCACTAGGGTCAGTTTCACCGCCCCCGTTTGTCTCATCGTCCGCTTTACTTAGGCCGAACTGCGCACCGTTCTGTATTTGCACCGCGCCGTCATCCAGCGAAATATGCAGTGAATACGCACCCTCCGGCAATGCGGATAAGAAATCTTTGTAGATTTTAACAATCACACTGCCGCTCTCTACCTTACCAATGGTTTTACCGTTATACAGTAGGTTACCGCCTTACAGCATGAAATCCCATCTGCTTCCTGTCGCATTCTCCAGCCAAATAGATTTCAAGTTTGCAAAGTCACCTTCAAACCGCCATACGCCATCGTTCTTGCCATCTAATGTCCGCTCGGCAGGAGGCGTGCTTGTTTTGACGCTTAGCTTGGCGCTGGGAGAAGATGCAGCCACCGTCGCCGCTTCCTTCACACGCTGATAACAATCATATACTGTCCCCGCGTCGAGCCCAGTAAATTCCGGGCTGTCCTGCCAGCCTGTGCTCATCAGCCTCGCCGGGTCTGTGCCTGCGGGAAGCATCTGATATTCATAACCATCTATTGCTTGTAGCGTAACGCTATTGGTCGTTCTCATTGTCAAAATTGGCGTTGCCGCGCTGCCAGCATATGCCGGCTTTTGCACCGTCACCGCCGCCGACTCCACGATATCATTGTAGTTTTCGGCGCTTGTCCTAAATCACCGTTGACAATCAAGACAAGCGGCGGCGCCTCGATATCACGCCAATGTGTAAGATGCGCTTCTATGGTTGTCGTACCTACCGTTGCTGTGTCCAAGTCAAAGGTATATTCATTCGGATTCCCCGTGGGTGTAAGCGCTGCACCTGTAAACTTTATCCTATTCGGATTGACGTTCTCATGTCCACTCACCATTACGGTAATGGTTTTGACACCGCTGCCCTGTTTGTATACCTGTGCGCCGTTGGTGGTAAGCTGCAATTGTGTAGCTGCCGAGGGATAGGCCATCAGCCATATTGGTCTTTGCGCTTCGCCTTTGGGGTTTATGAGCAGCGGCAGCCGTTCATCCGCCATATCCCAATCCGTATCACCAAATTGAGCGGTATTTTTCCACCATGCGGCAGAAAGGAGCTGCGTTCCCGTCACGTTTGCGCCGTGTATTTTATCACTTCCAGAGTCTGGATCTGTGTCCCCAATTATTGCATTGTTTACCTTCATACCCTCCAACGCGTGGTTGTTGGTTAAGGTAGGTTTAGAATCTGTTCCCGTAACCCTTCCAATATAGGTGGTTCCGTTTGCGCTGTTTGCCCAAACGCTGCGCCCCAGCGCTACGTTGTACTGAATAATAGCATTAGCATCTCCCACCAGCCCACCGGCATAGATAACAGCTTCGGTGCTGGTATTTTCCGCCGCTACGTTGCCTGTGGCATAGCTGCTTGTGATTTCTTCTCCTTCACACCTTCCTACCAGACCGCCGGCAAAAACAATCAATCCTGAACTGTTTGCATTCAAACGCACGCTGCCTGTTGCATAACAGTTTTTAACGATTGCGCTATTAGTTGCTATCAATCCCCCGACAGCGCTATTACTATTTGCCGTAGGATCAATATACACACTGCCGGTGGCATAACTATTTTCAATGCTTCCTTCTGTATCGCCTGCCAAACCACCTGCTTGACACCATGCTCCATTTGTGCTGACATTCGCAGAGGCATGGCTGCCGGCAATAGTACTGCTGTCATCACGCACTCTTCCTGCCAAGCCGCCTATTGAAGCAAATTCCTGATTTGTTGCATCCACGTTTTCTGCGGCATAGCTGTTTGCAACAGTACTTTTATACCCCACACCTACCAAGCCACCGGCATATACATAGCCTGTTCCCAGGTTGGTCACATCAATATCTGCTTCCACGCCGATTCTTTCAATCTTGCTGCCTTCACCAGCAAAGCCAAACAAACCATAAGAAGAGTGCTGACCACTGCTTAAATCTATTGTGTCTTTTATTCGCAATCCTGTTATCTTATGGGTCGCTGTGCCATCGCTTTTAAAGGTGCCCTTAAATGATTCGTCTGTATAGTTTACCGTACCCTTATACATCCCAATGGGCGTCCAGTTGGCATACATACCAAGGTCGATATCGTTCATAAGCAGCACGGTTTTACCAAGAAAACGATCGCCGCTTTTCACTTTATCAGCCAATGCCTTCAAATCCTGCGCAGTATAGATATATGTTGTGTTTGGTGCGGGTGTGGTGGTAATCCATGCGGGCATCGTGCTGCTTTGGTTGCCACCCACGTTTTTAAGGATGGGCAAACTGCCCGGTGTATACTCCCAGCCGTTTGCCTGCGTAAACTCTGTCCATGGTGTAGCTGTCGCAAGTTCGGTTGCGGTTGCGTCTGCGCCGTTGCCATTGCTGCCTGTGCCGGTCGTCACGATGCTGTCGTTTACCGTCATCCCATCCCATGCATAGTTATTGACAGGCGAAATTGGTACGGTGGCAACAATTCTATTTGAATATGCGTTCCCACCTCCTGTCGCTTCTGCCAAAACGTCGCGTGCTAGTGCGGTGCTATTTCTCACGGAACCCTGTCCAGTCAAGCCACCTACAAAAATCTGTTGAGTGCCTGCCGTGCTTACACTCACATTGCCTGTCGCATAGCTATTTGTTATCGTTATAACAATCCCTGCCAAGCTACCTGTCATAATAATGGCCATTAAGCCACCGCTTGAGTACGCATTCACACTTGCGAAGGAGTAGCAATTTTCAATCGTTGCACTTTCGCCGAAACCTCCCACAAGACCGCCGATAATCACACTTTTGCCGCTTGCAGCGCTCACACTGCCTGTGACATAACAATTTTCAATTGCCGTGTTGGAGTTTCCCACCAAACCACCGGCATAGACAAGACCTGAGCCTTGGTTCGTTACGTTTATGTGTGCGTCTATGCCTATTCGCTCTATCCTACTACCAGAATCATAACCGATATAACCAAAGAGGCCGTAATAAACGTCGCTAGTTATATTCACCGTTTCATTTATGGTCAGCCCTGTTATCGTATACTTTGCACTGCCATCGCTTTTGAATGAACCGTTGAACGGATTGGCTTGTGTGCCTATGGGCGTCCAGCTTGCATAGGCCGAAAGGTCGATATCATTCATCAGCGAAAGGTTCACTTTTCCGTCAGCAGGTAGACCTTCGGGAAGCTCTCCACCGTTAAAGCACTGCGCAAAATCATATAGCTGCTGCCCTGTGTAGATGCGAAGTGGGTCTTGGGCTGTGCCTCTACCCGGTATTTCACTGCCGATATCACCCGCCAGCGCAAACAAAAAGCCTTGTATTTGTATAGCTTCTATTGTCACTGTAACCGTGGGCAGTATAGCGCCGTCTGGCCAGCGCATATCCTTCGGGCAGCGCCATCGTAAAGGTGTATTCGCCACCTGTAGCTGCATCGTAAGTATCGCATGTCCACATTACACCCTCGATGGTTATCCGATTCCCGTCGCTGTCCGTTGCTTCCATAGAAGAAGGCAGCAAGGCAAGCACATCCTCTAGTGACATACCCAACGAAGCGCTTACGCCATCAACAGCAGCAAATTCCGCAATGGTTATTGTCCGCGCTGTGTTTTCCTTCTCTTCCTGCGGCAAGCCATCTGTTTGCTGTTGACCTGCCTGTTGTGGTTGTCCTTGCGCCTGTTGCTCGCCCCGTTCACCTACCTGTGAAACGGCCGGTGTTTGCCCCAACTTATCACTTGTGGGTGCCGCAAGCGCTGGAACTGGTAGCATGCTGAGGAGCATTACAGCACCAATAAAATGGCAAGGCCTCTTATTTTTACTTTTTTCATTGGGTAGTGCTCCCGAAATTTCTTTGACTTGCTTTTTTGAATATATACGCACTGCATATTTACGTGTTTCAGCAGCTCTTCGCATAAGATTGCATAATATTTTACCCTGTTATACAGAAATCAGGATAAAATTGGAATAAGAATTCAGCCGTTCAAACACTCATATCGCCCTGAACACCCTTATTAGCTAAACATGCAAAAAGTTTCTAATGAACGAGAGAAAAATCCCCTAGCGCAGCCGGGAGATTTTATTGTTTCCGCGTCGTAGTAACATTTTTTTCGCCGCCGTCACGCATGAAATGCGGTTATTGGGGAAGTCGAATGAAGTGAAGATAATAAAATAACTTCAACAGCATTTCTATCCTTCTTTTAATACGATTTGGGCAAAGGTTTTAAATGAGCCCTCGTCCCTGGAATCTGCTCCTTCGATCAAATCAAAAAAACAACTGGGTATTTCCTGAGACTTCAGGTTTTTGCTAATGCAAGGCGTACAGCCTTTATCATGTCTTGAGGGATGAAATTTACAATTTGTATCTGTACATGTGCAAAATTTAACCATATCTCTACCTCTCCTTGATTTCATTAATGACCCAAAATCCCTTGTGAATGAATACGCTACAATCATTCATGATCACTATTATTGATGTTCTCATTATATTCGCTTTAATATGGTTTAAATATTACTATACTGCTATTTTTTAGCACAATAATAGCTGCAATATTTAACTCCGCGAATATTGTGTTAAAAATCCGGGCGTTTTATACTATAATAGCGAAGTCAATTGGATTACATTAGCATTAAACTTGAAATTAAGCACGCGTTTTTAAAACAAATACAGGAAAGCGGTGAATATTACTGCCCTGCTGCCTGCGGAGCATACTAAACGCCTCGCTTGAGCCTGTGGTGCGTATGACCGAAAGTTCTTATTGTAATACATGCCATCCTTTGGATGTTAAAAAAACTATTCGAGGTGTAATTTATGAAACCATTTGATTTTAGTGAGTTTCAATGGATGAACGAAAGCTCAATCACTTTCCAAAAAGATGCCGTTGTCATTTATGCGCCCCCAAACACCGATTTCTTTATCAGTCCCCAAGACCAAGCAGCGTCAGTGGGCAACGCTCCTTTTTTCTTCACAGAGCTTACGGGAGATTTTGTGGCACGGGTAAATGTTGAGCCGCAATTTAAAGATACTTTCGATGCTGCGTCCATAATGGTTATGAAGGATATGTATACTTGGGGGAAAGCATGTTTTGAAATGACCGATTTTGGAACAACTGCGGTGGTCAGCTTGGTCACAAACGGCGTATCAGACGATGCGAACGGATGTAATATTGATGCTAAGAGCGTATGGCTTCAGTTCGCTAGGGTCGGCAACACATTTGCCATTCATTATTCGCTGGATGGCACAAAATATGAAATGATGCGCTATTTCTTTTTGCCGGTTAAAAAAAGTGTGAAAGTTGGGCTGGAAGCACAAGCGCCCAGCGGTGTTGGCGGAAATCGCATATTCCGTGATTTTTTACTGGAGCATAAAACACTTGATAATTTAAGATTAGGACTATAGCGAACGAAGCCGGTTATTGTCTACCCAAGATGTGCAAGCGGATAATCATGTGTTAAAATATTCATACGGGCACAGGATATTGAGGGATGATATGGATAATTTGCAGAATCGACACGACCTTTCAGATAGCCAATGGAAGAAGATAGCCCCCATTATAACCGAGAAGATCGGAAATCGGAGCGGCAGCAACGCAGGAGATAATCGTACTTTTGTAAATGCGGTACTTTGGATCGTGCGAACAGGTTCGCCGTGGCGTGTTTTGCCGCCGCAATACGGCAAGTTCAATGCTGTTCACAGACGTTACAAACGTTGGTGCGACAAAGATATTTGGGATTTTATCCTTGCAGAATTGATTGACGAACCGGATATGGAGTGGCTGATGATTGACGCTTCACACTGCAAGTGTCACCCCCAAGCTGCCGGTGCGGTCGGCGGAAATCAGGACATGGAACGTACTATAGGGGACTCAACGCCAAAATTCACCTTGCGGTGGATGCGTTTGGTATGCCGCTCCGAATCTTTGTCACAAAAGGTACCGTTGCTGATTGCACAATGGCAAAACCGTTAATTGATGGGACCCTAGCTAACTATCTTCTTGCCCACAGAGGTTATGACAGCAACGAAATCATTGGTTTTTCAGCAGACAACGGCAGCGTGCCCGTGATTCCGCCCAAGAAGAACCGAAAAGAGCAACAAGCATGCGACAAGGACTTATACAAGCGTCGCCATCTTGTTGAAATACTTTCTTAAAACTAAAATGTTGGCGTTGCGTTGTAACAAGGTACGCCAAAACCACATCTGCGTTCAAAGGCGCGGTCGTTCTCGCTTGCAATATCTTGCGGCTCAGGTTTATCACCTAACTTGCGTAGACACTATCTGGTATATCTTCATTCATCTCTTTCGCATGTGATTTTTAGCTTTTGTTATTTTGTTGGCTGTGTTAAGCTTAAATATAGTGGATTAACCCTATATTTTATTACAATAGTGGCGAGGATAGATGAAGAAGCTTGGTTCAATACAGGTCAATGAACACTCCATGGAAACGCGTCAGCATGGCAACTTCGCTTTCCCGCTGCAAGCGTATTTAGATGATTACGACAGCTATGACGTGGGTAGGGTGATATGGCATTGGCACACAGAGCTAGAGATCGGTATTGTGCGTAAAGGCAAAGTGCGCGTTACGGTGCCCAATTCTCAATTTGACTTAAGCCAAGGTGACGGTTTTTTCATTAATTCAAATGTGCTGCATATGTTTGAGCCGCTAAAACGTGACTCTGTCAGCTTTTCACTTGTGTTTTCTCTAGGCCTGATCGGAGGGCATATTGGCGCTATAGTGCAGCAGAAGTATGTGGATCCAATACTACAATGCAAGCAATTTCCCGCACTTATAATCAAAGGGAACCAACCTTGGCACGAATTGCTTTTGCATGATTTAAACTGTCTGAATGAGCTGTGCGAAACCAGTAAAGACGGATATGAACTTGCCGTAACGTCCACTTTACTAACCTTCTGGCATACCATGTACGAACACACCCAGCCTTTGCTGGAAAATCCTTCTGATACTGTATTGGAAAAAGATAATGACCGGATAAAATGTATGATCGAGTATATACATAAACACTACGCCGAAAACATATCGCTGGGGGACATTGCACAATCCGCATATTTAAGTGTAAGCGAATGTTGTCGAACCTTTAAGCGTTCGCTCCAAACTACGCCTTTTGATTATTTGACGAAACACAGGCTGAGTTGTGCGACAAAATCACTGCAAAGCGGTGCAACGATACAAGACGCGTATATACAGGCGGGCTATAATAGCCAAAGCTATTTTGGCAAACAATTCAAGCGATTATATGGTTGCACGCCACGAGAATACCAGATGAAAATCAATCTTTAGAGCGGTTGAGCAGGTGCAGAGTAAAGGGAATTAAGAATATTCCCAGCACTTGATTTGGGACGGCTTTTAGGTTCGCGATAGCATTAGATTAAACGGAGGCTGCTAACCGAGATTAGCAGCCTCCGTTCTTTATGATTTCCTTTCTTTGTTGTTTTCAGCATTAGTCACGTTCTCCAAATCCATCCATCAATACTTCGCCAATACTTCGCCGGTCTTCGCATCCAGTATGTAGTAATGAAAATTGCTAAACGGGTCTGTCTCGGCCTTGGTCTTTACCTCGGCCTCCGCTTGCCAGGTAATCACATCGCCCCATTTTTCTATATGCATCACGGTAAACTCGATAGCATCCTTTGAGGCACCCTCCTCCGCCAGCATCTCGTAGGCCAGCTCGCGCACCTCTTCTTTGCTCATGTAGTCCCCTTCAAAATCCTCCATGGAATTTCCGGTGCCCCCGAAATAGACCAGTGTTCCGTCTTTGGCCAGATCAATCAATCCGCTGTTTACCAGACAGTCTCCCTGCCACTCGTCGATGGATACCGTTACCGCTCTTTTCATCCTCGGGTCTTCCTCGATTGTGCATTCAAAGGAGGTATAGGCCAGCTCGAAAGCCGGAAGGCATATGGCGAGGTACTCTTTTGCCAGCTCAATATATTCGTCCTGTGTCAGCGGCTGCAGCTCGTCCGTATTCAGCTGGTTCAGCAAGTCGTTTTTAAGCCGGCCACTCATGATCCTGCCGTCTTCCGTAACGGCATACTCAAAGGATTCATCCATGCAGTAGTTCAACTCCCTGCCCCAGTAATCCTCGGTTTTTTCCGCATACTGTGCCTTTCCGGAAGAGAAGCCCAGCGCTTTGATCTTTTGCTCTATTTCCTTCTCCACCGGCTCCAACGATGGGCTCGCCGCTGTGCTTTGCGAATGCTTCTGGCCGGACAGAATTTCAGGGGCTATTGTTTGTACGGCTTGGGTTGGCTTATTGTCCGCAGGCTGATGATCATCGCCGGGGTTTTTATCGGCGCTCACCAGCATGATGACAACGGCCACGGCAGCGATGACGAGCACGATTGCCGGAATAATGATTCTCTTTCGTTTCATGTCGATCCCTCCTTAGATGTTGAGCGTTTTAAACCAGTGCCCGGCGACTGTAAGATGTTTTGTGTCTTCGATATGCTAAAGATAGAAGACGCAGAGTTTCCGCGTCTTCTATCTTTTTGTCATTCCGAATCAGGTGTCTTTATGTTCTTGGGGGTTACACCAAAGGTTTTATGGAGATGTCACCTCGCCGTAGCCCTAGATACGTTCGAGAACACACCGTATACCTTCTGTCCACCCACCGTGCGGTACGCGCGAACCTTATAATAATACGTCCTGCCTGATGTCAATCCCGTATTGGTGTGTTGCACCGTCTTGCCCGACGTAATCGTGCTTACCCGGCTGTACTTTCCGCCGCTGCTCGTCGCACGATACACTTCATAGCCCGTAGCACCTGTCACTTTCGCCCAGCTTACCTTGATGCTTCTGTAGCTCGTAGACGCAGCCTTGGGGCTTTTAACCTTCACCGGTATCGGCTTTATGCTCACTACTGACGAGAACACACCGTATACCTTCTGTCCGCCCACCGTGCGGTACGCGCGAACCTTGTAATAATACGTCCTGCCGCTGGTAAGCCCAGTGTTGGCATAGCTTAGCGTATTGCCGGATGTGATCGTGCTTACCCGGCTGTACTTTCCGCCGCTGCTCGTCGCACGATACACTTCATAGCCCGTAGCACCTGTCACTTTCGCCCAGCTTACCTTGATGCTTCTGTAGCTCGTAGACGCAGCCTTGACGCCCGTGACCTTCACCGGTCTCGGTTTTGCACTCACCACCGATGAGAACACACCGTATACCTTCTGTCCGCTCACCGTGCGATACGCACGCACCTTGTAATAATACGTCCTGCCGCTGGTAAGCCCAGTGTTGGTATAGCTCAGTGTATTACCGGATGTGATCGTGCTTACCCGGCTGTACTTCCCGCCGCTGCTCGTCGCACGATACACTTCATAGCCCGTAGCACCTGTCACTTTCGCCCAGCTTACCTTGACGCTTCTATAGCTTGCAGACGCAGCCTTGGCGCTCGTGACCTTCACCGGTATCGGTTTTGCACTCACCACCGATGAGAACACACCGTATACCTTCTGTCCGTCCACCGTGCGGTACGCACGCACCTTATAATAGTACGTCTTGCCGCTGGTCAGCCCTGTGTTGGTATGGCTCAGTGTATTACCGGATGTGATCGTGCTTACCCGGCTGTACTTTCCACCGCTGCTCGTCGCGCGGTACATTTCATAGCCCGTAGCACCCGCCACTTGCGCCCAGCTTACTTTGATTCTATCGTAGCCCGCAGACACAGCCTTGGGGCTCTTGACCTTCACCGGTATTGGCTTTATGCTCACCACCGATGAGAACACGCCGTATACCTTCTGTCCGCCCACCGTACGGTACGCACGGATTTTATAATAGTATATCTTGCCGCTGGTCAGGCCTGTCTGAGCGTAGCTCAGTGTACTTCCACTCGTGATCGTCTTGATGTTTTTGTAGGTGCCGTTGCTGCTCGTCGCAATATAGACCTCATAGCCCGTAGCACCTCCCACTTGCGCCCAGCTTACCTTGACGCTTCTATAGCTCGTAGACACAGCCTTGGGGCTCTTGACCTTCACCGGCACCGGTTTTGCGCTCACGATTGAGGAGTACGCTCCATATACCTTCTTGCCATCCACCGTACGGTACGCACGCACCTTATAATAGTACGTCTTGCCGCTTGTGAGGCCTGTATCGTTATGGCTCAGCGTGTTCCCGCTTGTGATCGTCTTAATATTCTTGTAAGTACCCCCGCTGCTCGTAGACTGGTATACCACATAGCCGCTTGCGCCTGCCACTTTCGCCCAGCTTACCTTAATACCGCTATATCCAGCGGATGCCGCCTTAGGGCTGCCCGGTGCCAACGGTTTGGGCGTTGCCGTCATCACGGCGGAATAACCGGAATATTGTTTTACTCCCGACAGCGTTGCATATGCGCGGATCTTGTAGTAATACTGCGCATTTGTGCTTAAAGCACCATCCGTGTATGTCGCCGTCGATCCGCTGGTGATCGTCTTCACGTTTTTAAACGTCTTGTTGTCCGTGGAGCGCCATACCTCATAGCCCGTAGCACCCGCTACCTGCCCCCAGCTTACCTTGATGCTGTTGTATCCCGCAGACGCTGCCTTGGCGTTCTTCGGCGCAGCCGGTCTTACTATAACCGTGCAGTCCGCGTAGACACCGCTGTCGTCATTTGCGGCCGCGGTAATCGTCACCGTGCCTGCCTTTACACCCTTTACCACGCCCGTGTTCGTTACCGTAGCTATTTCGTTATCGCTGCTTGACCAGGTCACGGTTTTATCCGTCGCATTCTCAGGACCCACGATCAGGCTCAGGCTCACTGTGCTCCCCGCATTGACGGTCGTGGTCGCCGGTAATGTTATTTCCGCAACCGGCACTCTTTCGTCGACCAGAATATCCACCGTGGTTTCAAACGGCGTGACCTGCTGTTTTTTGCCGTCATACAGCACATATTCATATTTGATCAACACTTCGACCTCGTCGCCCGTAAACGCCGCCGTGCTGCAGGTAACATCCTTCGTTATGTCACGCTGCATACCGTTCTTCAGCACCGCCACGACTTTCATACCTGTGGTGTCAAACGCATCCCCCGTCAGGTATTCTGTCTTGTCAGGCTGCTGCGCCACTTGAATCTCTGTGATCGCACTGCCCACTGCGAACAAATAGTTGGAGTCGTTTTTGAAATACATCGTGCCGTATTCGTCCACAATCGGGCTGCTGACCGCATATTGCGCATGGCTTCCCGAAGGTTCAAATACCACCGGCGCACAGTCTTCCTTTGTCGTCGGGCTGCCCATCTGGGGCGTGTAAGTCTCCGTCACGCCGTCCAGCAGCGCTTCCTGCCCGGGCTTATCCTTGATCACACGGACCATGCCGGGGGTGTAGTTGTCTATAAAGTATACATACGCATACCCTTCCTCCGACGCATACGCCGTGGTCAGCAGTCCGCTCGTCTGCGGATAGCCGCGCGTGTTCGCCGTATACGCCACCTGCCATGTGCCGATGTCGATCACGGATATTTTATGTCCGCCATATGCCGTGAACTGTCCTCCGGAACCTGCCACGCCCACATAGGCCCTGCCGTTGTAGATCACCGGCGTCGATGTGCTCATGCCGTCCAGCTCAATGTAGCGAAGGGATCCGCTCACAAACTCTCCGTTTGCGTTTACGCTTACTTCATAGAGCCGCCCGCCTTTGCTGGTGAAATAGTATTTCCCATCATCACCTTTTGCGATCGTGCTGCGTACATCGCCTTTGATGCCGCTTATGCTATCTATTTCAGCACCCGTCACCGGGTCAATAGACAGCAGGTTTGCTGTTTCGGTATATTGACCTTCCGCAGACCCGTCATCCGTACCTACCAGCACGAATGTGTCACACGCATACGAACCGGCCCAATAGAATCCACCTGTTTGCGGAACACGCCAAATCGGCAGTTTTTCTTCGTGTGTGTTGTTCGGATCCTCGTCCGTAATGGACAGACAGACCAGGTTCGCCACCGCTGCCTCTTGTTTCCAGAATCCGGTATAGATATATCCGTTGCGATACGTAATCGGGCTGTTGCCTTGGCCGCCCAACGGATCACGATATACCCACACCGATTCCATGGTAGCCACGTTGAACGCCTGTATCGTGCCGTTTTTTAGCATGACGAATATCAGGCCTTCTGCGTATGTCGGCGGCGTAATGCTGAAGTCGGACTCCGATACCATTTGCACACTGTCCAAGACCACGCCTGTGTTCTTATCCACCTTGTACAGGTATGTCTGTGAGTAGAAGTACAGATGGCCGCCCACCAGTATGGGTGAACTCGGCGCGCCTCCTGTCCATACCTCTCCGCTGCTGCCTGAATGGGTCGCCCAGTACAGCATCGTATCCTCTGCCGTCGTCGGCACCGAAGCTTCTGTCACGCCGTTGTTGTTTTCGTTGCCCCTAAAGCTGCCCCATTCAGCTTCTATCGTCGTGTCTATTGCATGGTTCGGTTCGGCAGCCACAAGGTTTAGTGCAACCGTATGCGTACCCGACGCTTTGGACAATGTCCCCGTTTGGCCCACATACCCTTTTGCAGCCGCCTCATAGCTGTATTCCGTTCCCGGCACCAGCACAAAAACGCCGCCGATTTCGGGAAGCACCCGGTTCCCCTCGCTGTCCGTCACGCGTACATTCGCGTGTTCAGGCGTTGTGTCAAACGTCACCCGCGCGGGCGGTGTTTTCTCTACAAAGAGCGTATACACCGTCGGAGTTCCGCCATCCGTGTGCGATACCTCGACCTCGATTTCCCCGGGCGTCGTGCCGGGCGGAATCGTGACTTGCGCACTGCCGCCGCGCGCTACGCTCTCCCCATCCACCTTCATCATGTAGCCGTCCGTGTACACCCCGATGGGCGTAAAGCTGGGGGTGGGCTTTATAACCACACTGGAGGTACCCAAGGGTACAGTCACCGAATAAGCGTATGTCGTGCCTGCGAACGCGGGCGACAGCGCATACGGTGAACCGCCTGCCGTTACGGACAGCGCGCTGAGCGTACGCTCCCTGTTGAGCTGCAACGCATAGGTCTGTTTGATGCCCGCGCTTTCGCTCGCCACCTCAACACTCACCAGCACGCTGGCGAACCCTTTGTCGCCCAGCCTGGTCAAAGACGAACCGCTGGCTGCGCCGGATGTAATATTGGCTACTCTCAGTGAACCATTGTTGACAGTTTCCATCTGCTGTCGGTGCCGCAGCGTGATCGTCGTATCCTCGGGCGCGTCGCTTGTCAGCGTGGCCCAGGCGTATATATTGTATCCCTGCGCATCCGAAAGCAGATATTCATACCCGTATGTATCCGGTGTGAACTCTGTAAACCAGTCGTGCACCGCAGTTTGATCGCTGGATGAAGACGTCATGCGCAGGTCGGCCAAAAGCGGAGGCGCTGTGTTGGGTTCTACAGCCTC
Organism: Christensenellales bacterium; assembly: GCA_050945835.1. Taxonomy (GTDB): domain Bacteria; phylum Bacillota; class Clostridia; order Christensenellales; family JBMNTQ01; genus JBMNTR01. The sequence continues at coordinate 87,113 of JBMNTR010000007.1, forward strand.
TTTCTTCACCGTCAGCGTATAGATCGTGTTCAGCGTATCGTCGTAGCTGCCGTCCGTGCTTTCATGCAGCGCTACTTGTACCGGAATGACCGTTTCGTCCCCGGTCAGCGCTACATCCGCCGACCACAGATTATGCACGTTTGTCGACGTGCCGCCGATCAGCATATTGTACATTTCAAGCGGCCTGCCCGGCACTGCCGCAATGTTGACCGATTCGACCGTATCCGGCACGGTCACCTCATATGCGTAGGTGCCGCTGTTGAATTCCGGAGAAAGCACGGGGTGTGTATGGTTGTCCGCGATCACCGATATCGATCTTGCCGTGGGTATGCGCTCTGCATTCACATGGTAGATCTGCACAACCTCGCCGTTCATGTAATTTACTTCGATATCAAAGATTCGCGAAATCGGACCGTACTCCATGAGGTATTGCAGCTGCGTTCTGTAGTCTGCTCCGCTGGTCAACGCCCTCGTATAGGCCGCGCCGGTCGTCGCCCGGGTGTATTTTGCCGTGATCGTGGTATCGGCCTCATATTCGTCCCGAACCTTCACCAGTGTATAGAGGGAATTGATCTGGTCGGACGCTTTTACGCTGAAGTTGAACGCCTCCTCTCCCACCTTGGCGGGATCGAAGCTGCATTCAGCTTGATTGCCGCCGGTAAGGGCGTCATAGAGCTCAATGCTTTCAAGCAGCGGCGGGAAGGCCAGATCGACGTCGATTGTCTGCAGCTCGCTGTCCTTTGTGATGAGCAGCGGCTTCTCGATCTGGGCGAAGTATTCTTCCGCCCCTTCAAGCGCCTCGGAGGTCACGCTGTATGCATACATGCCGCGCGCCAAAGTGTATTGGCGGGTGTTTTCCTCGTCGGCCGCCTGCACGCCCGTGATGCCGCTCTCCACCTTGATGACCGCGTCTTCCGCCGGCTCGCCGTTGAACGTCACGTTGAACGTCACATCGTGCGTGTCCGTGGGCGCTACGCCCGTCACCGTCACCTTGACCACGTCGGGTATCATGTTTTCATCCGCCCTGCTGCCGGTTTCAGCCTGTTTATACTTCGGCCCGGTGGCTACATAATATTCACCCGGCTCGTTGAATATAAACTGCGCCTTTCCTTCCTTATTGACATTGGAACCGAGCAGCGTTTTCCAGTCGTCCGCCGTGCCGCTCACGGGGCGGTATTGCACCTCCGCCTTGGCAAGAAAATAGCCGCTGGTGATTTGGCCACGCGTGCTATGTCGTGTGGTCAGCTCCACCAGCTCGCCGGCCTCTGTTTCTATCCCTTCGCACTCCCAGAAGTAAGCGTACGTATAGCTGCTGTTGGACTTGATATCGATCCTGATATCGTCGCCGTCGTTGATCAGCGACCAGTGCGTCAGGTCGTTGCCTAATTCATAATTGACGGTCGTCCTCTTTACGCCCGCGTCTTCCACGCCCCAAATGCCGGTCATGAACTCGCCAAGGCTGTATTTTGTTCGTCCGGCGTATCTATCAAAGGCAAGGTCGCTTGAACCGTATGCAAGACTGTCCCCTTCAGCCAGATAATATTCCTCCAGCGCAGCCACCCAGAGGTGCGCACCGGTAGGCTGCTCGGGTACATCCGCAAAGATCGCGTCTAAGTCAAACACCTCGGTATCCCTGTTCCCGTATTCCGGTTTCCACAATACGCGCCTGTTCGGCGGCGTGCCCACTACGGGCAGGCGGTATAAGTCCTCCATACCGTATTCCGCCAGGTCGAAATAGGGCACCTCCAGCGGAACCTTGACGACCTCCGTGCCGTCAGGCGATACGGCGAACTTCCCGTCTACGGTGACCGTGAGGGTGACGTTGGCCGTTTGCCCCGTATCTTCCTTTTCTACCAGCGCCGCGTTGATCGTCCTGTTCGCGTCGTCCACCGTAAAGCTGCCTGTTTGGCGGGCGTATCCCTTTTTTGAAATGGTATAGGTGTAGTTTCCGTTGTGCAGGTCGTATGTGCCGTCCTCTTTCTGCGTCATTTGCACCGAAGGCATATTGTATACCTGCGATTGATACACGAGCTTGATTACGGCATCTTCTACAGCTTCGCCCGTGCCGCTGTCCGTAATGTTAAAATCGGTATTGAAAGTCGATATTTCGCCGATCAGCTCCACCAACAGCATGATGGTGCGCGCATGATCCCCGCCGACGGTTATTCTAAAGGCAAAATACTCGTTTTCTTCATTCAGTGTGAGTCCTGTAGTATCCTCCAAGAATGTTCTAATGTCGGAAGTATCCTCGCGTACATGCACCTGCGTATAGAAATCCGCCTCATACTTTCCGTTTACATATGGGATGACGAATGTGGATGAGTAATAATAGTGGTTTTGGAGCTCCACATCGCCGCCCAGCACGTGTTCAAACAGCTCGAGGTATGCCTTGGAGCCGCTGCCGATGGTCGCTTTATAAGCGCCGATATATTGGGTGCTTCCGCTCGTGCCGTCCGGCTGGGGCAGCGTCGTCTGCTCCAGAATATCTTCAAGCGGTATGTTCGTGCCGTCAGGCTTCGTCAGCTTCAGTCCGGAGGCAGGGTCAGGCTCGCCTTCTTCCATGACCACCTCCACCGTTCTGACCGCGCCGTCCACTTCAAACGTGCCCTTGGCCGTTTTGAAGCCGTCCGCGTTGATGATATAGGTGTAGATACCGTTTGAAAGATCATACGCACCCGCGGTCTGCTCGATGGTATTCTTGTTGCTGTCCTTCACTACGATCTGCGCGTTCTGCACCGCGGTTTCGCCGTCGGTCACATCGAATGTCACCGCATAGGTAACACCTGCCGCGCGCACGGCCGCTGCAAGCTCCGCCGCCAGCCGGATCGCTTCCGATTCCGGTATGTTCAGGTATTTGTTGCCCATCGAACCCGTGTCCACCGTCTCATAACCGCTCAGCGCGGCGGCATAGGCCGCTTGGGCCGCCGGGTTGTTTTTGATCTCGTCTTCAGACGCGTTATAGACCGCCATTTCGCGGATCAGCCGTTTCAGGCCGTCCGTAAGCGTCCTGTGCGTGCTTGTGTTAAAGCGGACATAACGATAGTTTGCGGCCGGGGTATCCAGCTTATCGCCGTAGCCGGTATCCGTCTGAAAATAACGGATGCTGCTGTCTCCGTTGAAGGAGGAAAGCATAAAGCCATCCGTGCCGCCCATCATGGTGGTAAAATAATACTCAAAGTCATAGCCCGCGTCCAGCAGCGCATCCAGCAGCGTATCGCCATATTCATAATGAACGATGGCCGGCTGGGCTTCCAGCTTCTCCGCGCCTTCCGCCGCGAAATAGAAGTATCCGCCCGTATGATGCCGCAGTACGACAGGCACCGTCATGGCGGCTCCTACCGTGAACGCGCCATTTGTGTCGTAATACCCTTCCGCTGTTGCGGTATAGGTATAATCGCCCTCATCCAGATCGTAGATATAGCCTTCCCTCGGGATCTGCTCCATGCCGTCTTCATCCTTTAAGAGCAGCACGACATCGCTGATGTCCTCGCTGTCGTCCTTGCTGACGTGCAGCGTCACCTCATGCAGCGCTGTCGTCTCCCGCAGCGAGACATTGACCGTTTTCGGCTGGCCGTTGATGACGGTAAACGATCCCGACGCCGGCCTGTATCCGCTCTTCTGCGCGATATAGGTATAGACGCCCGGAATCAGCTGATAGCCGCCGCCTTCGCCGGGCTGCACCACTTCGCCGGCTTTGTTTTTCACCGTCAGGTTGACGCCCTCCATCGGGCTTCCGCCGCTGGTGCAATTAAACGTGATGTCTTGCTCCGTCAGGCCGGGCCGTTTCACCGTAATGGTGTATTCCCTTTGGAGTATGCCGCGTTTATACAGCTTTACAGGTATCTCAGTCTCCGCTCCGTTTAGATGCACCTTTGCAGGATAGGCTCCGATGGTTTGCCCGTCCACCGTTCTCGTGAGGTAGGTGGTGATCCTCGTGCCGTTGGAGGTGACCTCCTCATAGACGAGCGCGTCCACCCATACATAGGTGTGGCTGTTATCCACCGTTACCTCATAGTCAAACGAATCGCGGTTGTATGCGGGCGTCATCTCCAGCTCGGTGTTGTTCTGATCCAACACGGACATCGCCGTTAATACATTATCCCGTTTGATGGTCAGATGATGCGTTTCGACCAGCGACGATGTAATGGTCATTCCATTGCGCACTTCAATTTGCACTTCAACATCGTCCCCGTACCAGCGTATGAACTGCTGCCCAAGGTCGGTTCCGTTTGTGGTGTTGCGTATGAAGCTCGTGGTCGACCATGTCGTCGCGTCCTTTATATTGCGGTATCTTAGAAAAACCCTGTAGGTGCTGGGTGCGCCCTCGTTCAGCCACGCCCACGCATATGTCAGGCCGGAATTCGTATCCAGCGCCTGTCCCTCGTGCTGGCTTTCCTCTCCCGTTTCCCCCAAAGAGGTCAAGTGTGCGTAATCCCGATAATTGTTATGGGTATATGGAGCTGTGTTCCCGATCCGGAGTTCCTTCAAAAATACCTCAATTTCCATGTTGATGGGTACCTGAAGGTCATTCGTATCGATGGTCAAAAAGCCGCCGGTTACATCCTTATAGCCTGTTTTGCTCACCTTATAGGAATAATCGCCGGGCGCCAGCTCGTAGACATACGGGTTGTCTGTCGGCTCCTGCACTTCCCCCGCGGCGTTTTTCAAAACGATGGTGGCCAGCGGCACGGCCGCTGTGCCCGATTTGGGCGCAAACGTCACCTTCTTTGCGCTCGTCGTCACCGTGATCGTGTACTCCGTGAGCGTTGGCGGGGTATCGGTATTCATCGTCGGCCACGCCGGGTCGCCGCAGCCCACCTTGATCACGGTACCGTCTTCTATGGGTATATTCTCTGTCCTTTTGTATACCGTGCCGTCTACGTTGGTGCGCACCTGATAGTTCTTGTTTGAAGCGGTAGGCGTCACCTTCACGGACGCGGCCCCGTCGAGTACGATCAGGTTGTAGGAAAGCGTATCCTTATCAAACGCGGGGCTGAGCACACCCGCGCTTACACCCAGCGCTTTCAGGCTCGTGTCTGTGTTGTTAAAATCTCCGCCCAGATCAACACCCCAATTAAGGGTGTACATCACGCGGATTTCGTCCTTGTCCTCAATCGCGGTTGCGCCAGCGCCGACATTGGAGAACCAATCGTTCAGCGTGATCATCCAACCGCCGCCCCCTGTTGATCCAAGTCCATTCACCGAGATAAGATACGCAGACGGTTCCTCTCCGCTGTTCTCGAATGGAATCTCGTGCTGGGTAAGCGCGGTTTCCATAGCGTCCTTGAGCGTATCGCCCTCGTAAATCGGTACCGCTGCATCGTCAAACAGCAGGCCTGTCCACGGCACATCTTCGCCCGTTTTGGTCGTGTTCTCGACCGTTACACGAACCGAGCCGATGGCTTCGCCCTTCTCTTCGGGGCCTTCCGAAAGCACCCCTGGGCCACCGGTGCCCAGTATGATCTGTTCTTCCCCTGAGCCCTCCGATTGCTGTTTTGGCCCGGGCTGTTCGCCTGCGGGCTCTCCTCCGTCTTCCGATCCTTCATCAGCCAGCTCTCCCGTGATCTGTTCTCCTACCGGTTCGGCATTCGGCGCATCCGCCGCGAACACCGTGCTGACTGACGAAAAAAGAAACAGAATCGTCAATATAAGAGATACTGATACTCTCCATGCTCTCTTTTGCAAACTCATACCTTTACTCCTTTTTTAGTGTATTTTTGACCCTAAAATGCGACTATATCGTGATCATATCTTTAGAAAATATGTTAAATAAAGGAAAATAAAATAGCTACCGAGTCTTCCGGCAGCTATCATTTACAAACATATCTTAAGTATGATATGTTTTCTTCCCCACCGAAAGAACAACAAAATTCGCTGATCTGGCAGGCTTTCCGGCTCAGGGGTCTTCGGATTTCAGGCGCCTTCCCGGCGTTTAACTTCGCCAGTGACTGATTAAAAATCTTGCCTTCATCCTCGCCCATTACGGCAACGGGGGTTGCGCCGGATTTGCACCGGCTTTCCTTACTCCAAATCTATTATAAGTATATATGACCGGTTCCTTTCGTTTCAAGGTACTTTTTTCCATTATTTCTTTTTTCTTGGTATTATTTTATGATGTTTTTTGCATATCGCCTGAAACCCGCATATTTCCCCGCGCTCCTGTTGCAAATAAAAAAAAGTTGTACTACAATGTGTTATAGTTTTGTGCACATTCTTGCAGAATCGGCCGTGCGGCCGCGGGCGTAATCCCTTTTGGCATTTGGAGTATGAAAGATGAAAAAAAGATTTCCAAAGAGCATTACGAATATCATCATATGCGCCTTCATCATCCTCAGCGTGCTTGGCTTGGTTCAAATAACCGCCACGCAGGCGTCGGCCGCGCCCGAAAATCCGCTCACCCAAAGGTTGGAGGGCAGTTCCTTCATGCTGTCGGCCAACACGTCATTGGCCGTCTCTGATGATGTGCTCAGCCAAACACCCCCTCATGATTTTCAGCCGCTGGATCAGCATAAATCCGAAATCGACAACAGTGAAGAGCCGGCTAAAGACGAACAACATGAGCAAAGCGGCGAAGACATCCCCCCAACGGATGAGGACCCAAACGATGCCGACCCGGGCAGCGACGCGGGCGACGGGAATTCTCCCGGGGAGGGTGAAAACCCCGACACTTCGACGGACGGCGATGGCGATGGCATAGGGTTTGTCTCCAAGGTCTATTTTTTGACGGATATGGAGGACAGCGCCATACTCGAAGCCGAAGAATATACGTTTACCATTTCGCATACCCAGCTCGTCAAGCAGGAAGAATTGACTGTGGATCTGACATACGCGCGTGTAAACGGTCAAACCATCCATTTTAACAACAATACATGCACCGTGCAGCTGACCACAGGTATTGCCAACAAGATCAGAATATATGTCCATTATGTCCGGCCCGATGACCAGGTGTTGGAGGTCGCTTCAAAGGAATATACGCTGTACGTCGGAAGCAAGCCGGCCGAAGAAGATCCGTTTGACGGAACAACGGATTATTTCGCCCTATCCGGCATAGAACACGGAAAGACCTATCGTGACAGTACGCTTCGTTTCCAGTTCATCGTTCTTGACGCCGCCTACGAAGCCGACCTTCAGGCATATGAAACCATCGTTTCGGTCAATAAAAAGGAATTGCCGCAGTTCATCGGATCCGTGGAACTGCAGGATGGCAGCAATATCATTGAAGCCGTTATGACCTTCAAAAAGCCCGACGGCTCCGTTTACAGGCCTGCTGTCAAAAGATACGAGGTCTTCTTTTCCGAAAAGGATGTCATCATCGATACCAACCCTGCCAATCTCTATGGAATCACGACGGTTTATGAGCCCGTCTTCGTTTTTGATGCGCACGCATACCGCGGCCAAACGGAGGTTGCGCTATCCGCCTTTTGCAACGGCGTGGAGCTTCCCTATGCAGGCGGCGCGTATCAGGCCGGCTTCAAGTTAGGACATAACACCATTAAGCTGGTGGCTTATGACGATGGGCAAATAGCCAAAACACAGGAATATAACATAACCTATATCGATATCAGCCAATGGCTTGATACAAACATTGATGGGATAGGGTTTCCCGTCAACAACCCCACGCTCACGTTCTACGCCCGGCTAAAAGCCCCGGTGGATCAAATCGCCCGGCTGGTCGTCACTTACGACGGCGCAACCATCTACCCGGACGCGGCGGGGCTCTATACCGTTACCCTGCCTGTCAACCATACAAAAACCATCAGGCTGCGCGCGGCGACGACCGTTTCGGGCGCGCCCATCGACAGCAGCCATTCGTATTCGCGCGCGGTCCGGTATGAAAAAGCCTATATACCGCCTGGCGAGGAGAACGATCCGCCCCCGCCTACGCCGGAAGATCCTACGTGGACAACAGCTCCGGCAAATTTGGACGGATTGACCACAAAAAGCTCGATTATGGATCTTGGCATCTGTGCCAAAGACTATAAGGGTAAAAGGATTTATGCGCAAAGCTCACTTGGCGGCATAACCGTAAAGCTAAACGGGCAGGAAATCCATTATCTGTTCCAGTCGGACAGCGAAACAACGTATCCGCTGACACTCGTCGCGGGCGAAAACACCGTCCAGATCATCGTGATGGACGCCGAAGGGAATTATGCCTACAAAACATATACTGTGACATATGAACCCACCGACGGCGCAATCGGGAAAATGACCATCAGCATAGAGGCTACAACCGTAGGCCTCGGCTGTCTGATCGCGCCCACGGAAATCGATATCCATGACAGGGTGAACGCCGTTTACTACCTTGCCGAGCTGCTGAATGACAACGGCTTCACCTATAGCTACGACGGCAGCCCGGAATCCAACTTTTATCTCGCCCATATTCTCAAAGACGGTATGACGGCAAATTACAAAATACCGGATGATCTATATGAGATTATCAATGAAAAGCGTACGAAGACTACTTATAACCCCGACAGCCTGGGCGAGCATGATTTCTATGTTTCATCGGGCTGGATGTTCCAGATTAACGGAGTCTTCGCCAACCGCAGCCTCTCCGCTTATTATCCCAAAGACGGGGACTATCTGAGGATCCGCTTCACCCTTGCGGGCGGAGCAGACTTAGGCGGCGGCATGGATGGGGAAACCTGGGGTGATTGGTGAGGGATGAATTTTAAAATGAGCTTACGAAATGATAAGACAATACCGCACAGAGGGCGAATGCGCCGGCAAGATGAGTTTGTGTTTAGGTGTGCTTGCGAAAACCGCCGGACGAGCAGCGCTCATCCAAGCGTTTTTGCAAGTGCGCATAAGCGCAAAAACATCCGCCAGCGCGTTTGCTCTTCTGTGCGGTGTTACCTTAAACTAAAGCGCGCTGTTGCATTCGTGGTGCTAACCGTACTTTTATGGGTGTCGTTCCCTGTTGCGGCATTCGCCGAGCACCGCGACTATACGACGGACGATCTGTTTTCCGTCATGGAAGGCATCATCGGCTGGAAGAAACAAGATGAAAACACAAAAGGCGATCTGCTGAGCAGTCCTTCTTTTCTTGAAAAAGCGGGGACAACCGCCGCCGATTGGTATGCGTTTTCCCTTGGCCGGCTGGGCTATGAAGATGATTATGCATCATACTTGGCCGTCATTGCAGACGATATCACAAAGAGATATGCTGCGCCTGAAAAACTCGACTCCGCCAAAGCGACCGAATGGCACCGCATCTCGCTTGCCGTACTCTCCGCCGGGGGGGACCCAACCGCCATCGGACGGGACGCGGCCGGCAAGCCCATCGATCTGATCGCAGACGGAACCTATAACCGCGGCCTTGTGTCTCCCTTGGGGCAACAAGGGATCAACGGATATATTTTCGCGCTCATCGCTATGGATTCTTTCCGGTATATAGTTCCTGAAAACGCGCAGGACACGCGCGACGGAATCATCACCTCTATTCTGAGCGCGCAAACCGACGAGGGCGGTTTTTCATTGTCAAGCGACACGCCTGCGCCCGATCTCACCGCTATGGCGGTACAGGCGCTTGCCCCTTACTATAACAGCGAGCAAACGCACACTTATAGCAATGCGTCCGGTGTGCAAGTTACAAAGAACGTCCGGCAGGCGATAGACCATGCGCTTGCTTATCTTTCCGCCGCGCAAACAGCAGACGGTCATTATATGAGCTTCGGTGAATCCAGTGTGGAAGCCGCCGCACAGGTTTTGGCCGCTCTTTGTTCCCTTGGCATCAACCCAACGGAGGACGCCCGGTTTATCAAAAAAGGCAACACCCTGCTCGATGTAATCATGCGCTACCGCCAGAATGATGGCGGCTTTGTCCATTCGTTTGCCTATGATGAGGACAACCCCGCCGCAAATCCCGACACATCGAATACCATGGCCGGAGAACAGGTCTTGTATGCGCTCACAGCGCTTGTGCGCCGCGATGCCGGTTTGCGCACGTTGTACGACTGCCGCCCGGAAACAGATGATGCACTGAAAGAACGAATACGTTCCTTAACGAAACGCATCGATGCGCTTCCCGCCTCCCCCGCGCAGACCGATTCCGAAACTGTCCGCGCGCTGTTTGCAGCGTATCTCGATATCCCTGTCGAAGAACGTTCTTATGTGTCCAACTATCACCTGCTCGCAGACGCCATGCAGACGCTCAATATCGAAAACACAAGCGAATACCTTTCGAAATATATGGATCAAAACACATCAGGAAACGGGGCCATTGTGAACGTTTTCAGCATGGAAGTGGTTGAGCCTGATGTTCTTTTCAACGCGAGCAATCTTTCTGAATATGACGCTTTGACCGATCCGCCCACCACCGCGCAATATGTCACTGTAATTAAATTGATCGACAAGATCAACAATGCGGAAAACGGCAGCGACTATCAGGATATTTTGCTTGACCTTGAGAATAAAAAGGCGCAGATTACCTTGTTGCAGCAAGAAATTGAATCCATCAATGCAGAAGTTCTGGAAGAACTTTATCCTTTTGAGAATATTTCTTTAAAAGATAAAGAAGTCGTCCAATCCATCATAGAGCGAATCAATAACCTGCATCCCGTTGACCGGCAGCAAGTTTTGCGTTATGAAGATATTGAAAAAGCATACATCCAGATAGACAACCTTCAGCGTGCCGTCGTAATAGGCGCCGTTTTCGCTGTCATTGCGGTTGTCGTCGTGGTGATTGTTCTTTTCAGAATCAGAAAACGCCGACGGGAAAAACAGCAAAGAAAAATGGCTGACGGGGATATTTAAATGAAAAAAGATATCCTGCTCATCGGTTTTATTGTGCTCATCGTTGCACTGCTCGTTTCAGGCACTAAGATTCAATCCGTTGAGGAATATTATCTGACGCATATAGATGATGTCACACCGGACAGTGAAACTGTGAGCTTAAGTATTTTCTGCGGCTCGGTGTTTAAAAACTGGGATCGGCTTGATCCTGCGCTGAAAAACGGAGATTACATCCCTTCGGATGGAAACGTGCTGGAAAAAACCGAATATGTGCTGCGTCCGGGCGATACCGCTTTTGATCTGCTCGATCGCGCTGTTCGGCATCACAAAATACAAATGGAGTATCAGGGGTTGGACGCCAATATCTATAAGGCGGTTTATATCAAGGGCATCCATTACCTTTATGAATTCTCCTGCGGCCCGCACAGCGGTTGGATGTTCATGGTAAACGGCGAATATCCTCTATATGGCTGTGATCAGTATTTGTTGAAAGACGGAGATTATGTTGAATGGATCTATACATGTGATCTAGGCAATGACATAGGCCCAAAGCCATGGGCAGAAAGCGGAGGAATGTAGCATGAAGGCATTCGCAACGTACCATCCGGCCTCTCTCTTCCTCTATTTCATAGGCGCATTGCTTCTGACGGTGCTTACCGTACACCCGGTGGCGGGTTTGTCCTCCCTTGTGGGTGGAGTTCTTTTCTTTGGCATACTAAACGGGCCCAAGACAGTGATTCGCAATATCGTATATTATTGCTTCCTGTTCCTGCTGATCGCCATATTGTTCCCCGCATTCAGCCACAACGGCACGACACCGCTTTTTTTCCTGAATGATAATCCCGTCACAAAAGAGGCCATCTTCTATGGCATAGCCATTTCGGGCATGATCGTCGCGGTTATGTTCTGGTGTAAAGACTATAGCATCATTATGACGTCGGATAAGTTCATCTACCTGTTTGGACGGATATCTCCAAAAGCTTCCTTGTATTTTTCCATGTTTTTGCGTTTCATCCCCTCTATGAAGTCTCAGTATCGCCAGATTCGCGGCACGCAGAAAACACTGGGGCTTTATTCTTCTAAAAGCCTTACGGATAAGCTCTTCGGGCAGGTACGCGTCTTCAGCATATTGCTCACCTGGTCGATTGAAAACACAATCGAAAAAACAAGCTCCATGAGGGCGCGGGGCTATGGGCTAAAGGGGCGCCGCTGTTATTCTATTTATACGTTTCGGCGGCGCGATAAGGCGTTATTTGTTTTTTTTGTGGCCTCCATATTTATCCTTCTGTTGGGTATGCTGGCAGGTTTGTTTAATTATTGGTATTATCCTGAGATCACACCATTGCCCAGTGGTGTTTTATCCGTGCTGCTCTATGCGCTTTTAATATTATATGCGCTTTTACCGTTTATTATTGAGTTGGAGGAAAACATCCGTTGGAATTACTTAAGGTCGAAAATTTAAGCTTTGCTTATCCAAAACAACAACAAAAAGCTTTGGACAATATCTCTTTTTCGTTAATGTCCGGGGAGTTTATCGTCATATGCGGCGAATCCGGATGCGGAAAGACAACGCTTTTGAAAATGTTAAAACCCGTATTAACGCCCTACGGCGAGAAGGATGGAAAAGTCTTTTTTGAAGGAATCGATGTGCAGCATTTGGATGAACGGCGGGCGGTCAGCGATATTGGCTATGTTCTGCAAAATCCGGACAGCCAAATTGTAACAGACAAGGTATGGCACGAGCTTGCTTTCGGTTTGGAAAACATGGGGCTGCCCACACAAACCATTCGCCGCCGTGTTAATGAGATGGCCTGTTTTTTTGGCCTGGACGGTATATTCCGGAGCGAAACGGCTTCGCTTTCGGGCGGGCAAAAGCAATTGCTCAACCTCGCTTCCATCATGGTGATGTCCCCCAAACTGCTGATACTGGACGAGCCCACCTCACAGCTTGATCCCATCGCCGCCTCGGGATTTATTGCAACACTGCAAAAAATTAACCGGGAACTGGGTCTCACCATACTCCTAGTGGAGCACCGCTTAGAAGAGGTTTTTCCCATTGCGGACCGGGTTATACTGATGGAGAAGGGCGCTGTCTCTCTGTTTGAGCATCCGCGCGATATCGGCCAGTCGCTCAAAAAGAAACAGCATGAGATGATTCTGGGGCTGCCCAGCGCCGTTCGTATTTTTTACCAACTGAACATTGACGACGATTGTCCGCTGACCGTCCGGGAAGGCCGTGCTTTTTTAACCCGGCATTACGGCGATACAGCAACCCCCTATTCCCCGCCGCCCCCCGCTGCGCCCAAGCAAAACTATACGGTTGAGGTGAAGGATGTCTGGTTTCGCTATGAACGCGATCTGCCGGATGTGTTGGAAGGCATCCACCTTACGCTCTTTGAAGGCGAAACCGTGTGTATACTCGGCGGCAATGGAGCGGGTAAAACCACGCTGCTTAAGGTATTGTCCGCGCAGGAAAGAGCCTATCGCGGCAAAATCAATATTAATGATAGAAATATATCGAAATATTCCGGAAATGAGCTGTATCGCGGCAATCTGGCTTTGCTTCCCCAAAACCCGCAGACTGTCTTTTTGAAATCCACCATAAAAGAAGATTACATGGAAATCTGCAAAGTAATGGGTTATAAAAAGGATGTAATACTCTCAAAAATTAACGAAATAGCCGGGCAGTTGGAGCTGGAATGTTTTTTGGAACGGCATCCTTATGATCTAAGCGGCGGAGAACAGCAAAAGGCAGCGCTCGGGAAGATGCTCTTGTTAAATCCGCGTATTCTTTTGCTGGATGAGCCGACGAAAGGAATCGACGCGTATTCCAAACATAAGCTGGGCAAGATACTCGCCGCGCTAAAAAAACAGCATATGACGATACTGATCGTCACACACGATGTCGAATTCGCCGCGGAAAACGCGGACCGGTGCGCCATGCTGTTTGACAAGGGGATCTCTTCCATCGATGCCCCTGCCGACTTTTTCTCGGGAAACCAGTTCTATACGACCGCCGCCAACCGTATCGCACGGCATTTATTCCCCTCCGCAATTACATGCGGCGATGTTGTTTTCGCCTGCAGGCAGTCGGAAAGCCGCAGCTTTACCCCTGTGCAGATGCGCTAAGGCAATACATCTTTGGAGGACGCTATGAAAGCCGCTCAGACAACTCAACTAAATCTGCAATTCAATGCCCCGGTTCAAACCCATACACGCCGCATTGAAAAAATGTTTGGAGATATGCTGCTGTCCATACTCATTTTCCTTGGAATCGGCGGCACGCTTTATTCCATGTTCTCCATTGCAGCTATGCCCGCGGTGCCGCTGGCCGTTGGAATCATCATCATCTTGCTCTGCAACGCATTTCTTTTAAACAAAAAGTATCATATCGCCGCGTTTGTCATCATCGCCGTATGGATCGTCATACTGGCTTTGCTCACCTTCAACGATGTGCGCAACGGATTAATGATCACTGCCAATCAAATTTCCGATGTGCTCGGCAGTCATTTCGGCCGCATTTTCCCTAAATACGTCATAACCATCGCAGAGGCCGATTATGCGGTATGCGTGACTTTCTTCTTAATCCCCGTTGCCGCCGCTCTGTCTTTTTTAAGCGTCTATTTGATCAAACGCACCAACATCATTTTAAGCGTTTTTTTGCTTGCCGCGTTCACCGTGCTGCAAATCGCAATACAAATAGGCCCTTCCCTGATATGGTTTTTGCTCTTTTATCTCGCTGAAACCATATTGCTGTTCAAATATCACATGGCCAGGCAAACGGTCGACCTTGCCGGCCTGGGTAAAACCACGCTGACATCCTTGCTTGTTGTGGCCATTCTTTCCTCCGCTCTTTTTGGCACTGTAAGCGCTGCCTTTCCCCCGTCCGCTTATGAGCAGCCCCGCTACGCTTCCACTATAGAAAAATCCCTGTCTTCCTTTGTCGATACGATTCGGTACCAAAAAGAAAAGCCTTCCAACATGCCGGAAGGCAACTTTACTTCCCTTGGGCATCTGGAATTAAAAGAAATCCCCGCCTTAAGCATTGTGATGCGCGAGCCTGATTCATTATACCTTCGGGGATTTGTGGGGAGCGTCTACAATGGCCAGGGCTGGGAAGAATCCGACAGCGCGGCGCTTTATCAATCCGCCGACCTCTTCTACTGGCTGCATGAGTACGATTTTTACGGACAAACACAGTTGGCCCGTATCGCTTTGCTTTTAGACGCAGAATTGCAGGAGGGCTCGTATAACGATGTGACGGTGCACAACATGAATGCCAGTAGCCAATATATCTATGCGCCTTATGAGCTGATTTCTGCGCCCTCCGATCTGTTGGACGAAAACCTCATCGGTGACACGGCGCTCGTTTCAAGCGGCTGGTCCGGTCAGCGCACATATGCGTATCAGTCGCTGTCCAATCAGGTCAAGCGTTATTCCGATTTGCTGTCCCTTTTATATGAAAATGAATACGCGGATGATGCGCTGATTCAGACGTATCTCCTGAACGAAAGCCATTACAACCAGTTCATCTATAGCGCGTATGTTGAATTGCCCGAATACACGGGCGCCATTCTGAAAAGCTGGCTAGGCGGATATGAGCTTGACGAAGGTGAATCTCATCTTCCCTACCAGCAGGCAAAGCAGAATATACTTGATTTTCTTTCCACACAGGTCAGCTATAGCGAAACCCCGCCGCAAACAAGCGGCAGCAGTGATTTTATGCGTTCGTTTCTGGAAGGGGGGCAGGGGTATTCAGTGCACTATGCGACGGCCGCCACTTTAATGCTTCGGTACTATGGTATACCAGCTAGGTACGTAGAGGGCTATATCATCCCCCCTTCTGATCTGGATGGTAAGCTGTCCAATTCAGAAATACGATTGAACGGCACACGGGCACATGCCTGGACAGAATACTATCAGGACGGCATCGGCTGGATCCCATTTGAGACAACCCCTCCCTACCTGAATGTGATGGAGCATTCCGAGGATTTTCTGGCGTATGAGCCCGAGCAGGAGGGCGATCCCGATTCTTCAGACGCTTTAGACGGAGACACCGCCGAAATGGAGGAGGATCATGAATATGAGCCGCCGCCCGCAAAAACAGAAGAGACAGCCGATCTTTTCTCTATGACCGCCGCAGCCCTGATCGCGCTGCTGCTCGCGTCTGCCCTCTATTTCCTGATCCGAACAGCCCGCAAGCGAAGGGCGTTGTCAAAACGATTGGCTTCGTTTAAAACCGGCGATCATTCAATCGCCATCCAAAACCTATTCTCCTATTCGCTTGACCTGTTGCGTGCAATGGGGTTCACAACTGAAAATGAATCCCTGTTCCATGCGCTTCCCAGCGTCGGCTCACTGTGCGGGGAAGTCTGTGCGAAGCAGTTTGCCGCTGTTAACCATATTTATCAAGAGGCCGTTTTCAGCAACCATATGATGGCGCAATCGCAGCGCGAAGAGGCTGTTCATTTAAAGGATACAATTATGGCTCGATTGGTGGAATCCTCCAGCCTGCCTAAGCGTCTTTGGCTGCGCGTCATACGGGGACTGTATTGATTCGTATGCATCCTTGATCATTTACATGATAATGTTTGGTATTATGCTCGAATTTATTGTGTAATTCCATCGTGTTTTGTGTTTAAATTGATTTCAAAAAATACCTGCTATATAATAAATTTAGTTTTATTTTAGCGTTTCTTGATTTCGTGTTCAGATGGTTTTTTCAGAGAGGAAGTGGTAACATGCGTATTTTATGGCGCAATCGTATTATGAATGTGATCGTTTCCGCTCTGTTGGTGTGTGCCTTTTTTGGCATTGTTGAGATTACAAAAGCACAGGCCACGACACCTCTCGGAGATCCTTTGGAAGAAAAGGCTGTAAGCTCGCTCATGCTCTTATCAGCCGAGGTTCCCCTTGCTGTTCCGGACAATATACTGGAGGAATCGGAAGAATCCGATCCGCCTCAGGATCAAAAAGAAGAAATCAGCAATCCGGACTCTTTTGAAAACAGTCCTTCCGACAGCCACAATGAGCATTCAGAGGGTGATCCGTCTACTGCCGACGATGGATCGGACGATGGATTAGGCGATGGATCGGGCGACTTTGGCAGCGGTGCCGGCGGCAATATCATTGCGGGCGGCGGCGAAGGTGATGGTGCCTATTTTACGACCAACATAAAAGACGGTGCAACATTGGACATGCCCGAGCTGTCATTTGGCATCTATCATACCGCGCGCGTGGAACAGGAAAATCTGCACTATCACTCAGTTGAGGCTGTTTTAAACGGCAGAGAGATCGAAGTCTTGGGAGATGATATTGAAGATTTAATTATCTTTGAATTATCAGAGGGCGGCAATTCATTGACGCTTTTTGTGAACTACGAACAATCGAATGGCAACATAAAGTCCGTGCCGTCGCGGCAATACACGTTATATGTCAAAACAAAATATGATCTCTCCCTCGAAACCACCCTTGTCAGTCATACAGCCAATGCATCCAGTATTACTTTTGAGGCGTCTTTATATTGTAATGGCGAATGGGTGCTCCCGCAACAGACCGGCATTTTTGTGACGCAAAACGGTTTGCCGATTTCAGTGCCGCAGGATGATAACGGATGTTTTAACGATGTGCAACTGACAGAAGGCGAGAATATTTTTGTGATAGGCGCCGTTTACAAAGGCAAAACGGCAGCCCAACTAACGCGCACTGTCATCTATGCACCAGACGCTCCGGATCCTCCTGTAATAGATTCAGACCTTACAAATGACAGGCAGGTTGTCAATCCTTATCTGACGATCTGGGTGATGGCTTGGGATTACGAGAATAATTATATTGATCATAACAGTATTACCCTCATGCTGAACGGCAGAAAAATTACACCTGCTTTTCAGGATGGTTTTACCTACTACTATGATCTTGAGTTTCAGGAAGGCGTCAACGAGGTCACCATCACCGCAACGGATCACAACAACGTGTCCACGACTGTGGGGCCGTATATGATTGAGTATACGCTTGCGCCGCCGCTCCAAACAACGGCTACCATCAGCGTGGAGGCCACCACATTGGGCGGTCCAAACGGCGGCGCGCGCTTCCAGGCGCCATTGGTTTACGCGCAGGTAGAGCCCGAAGAAGGCATCAACGCCGTGTATGATCTGACCGATGTATTGGAAAAGAATGGCTTCGGATATGAATACGATGGAAACGCCGAGTCGGGATTCCGGCTGAAGCAGATCTTGAAAAACTATATCAATTGGTTTAATAATGTGCATTTTTACAGCATACACGCGGATCTGCTGGACTATATCAAGCAGGACGGATTGCAGCGAATCACATCCCTCCCGCATGACGCAATCGGCGAAGGGTATTTCTATTCCGGCTCTATGTGGCTTTGTCAGCTCAATGGCGCATACCTAAACCCTGCAACCACCTCTTTGTCCGATATCTATCTCCAACCCGGCGACGTGTTGCGCATACGTTTTTCGCTCGCATACGGCAGGGATATCGGCGCCGGAGGGCTTGGCCTCGGCACCGGCGCTTTTTCCGGACGCAATTACGGCGACGAATGGTAAAATTTATGTAACCCTATATAAAAACATTGGTTTGAGGAGTAAAATATGATGAACAAAACGCAGGATATCTTAAACGAAGTAAAGAAAATTATTTTAGGCAAGGACGATATCATCGCAAAGGTCTTCATGTGTATACTGGCGAATGGCCACGTATTGCTGGAGGACATACCCGGCGTAGGCAAGACCACCCTCGCGCTTTCTTTCAGCAAAGTGCTGGGTCTGGATTATAAGCGTGTCCAGTTTACATCAGACAGTGTCCCGTCGGATATCATCGGTTTTTCCATGTATAATAAGGAAACGGGGGGCTTTGATTATGTTCCCGGCTCTGTCATGACAAACCTTTTGCTGGCGGATGAAATCAACCGGACATCCAGCAAAACGCAGTCCGCGCTGTTGGAAGTTATGGGAGAGGGAAACGTCACGGTTGATGGTACGACTTATCCTGTTCCCAAGCCTTTTAACGTAATCGCGACACAAAACCCCGTCGGTTCCGCAGGCACGCAAATGCTGCCTCACGCCCAGCTCGACCGTTTTATGGTGCGTCTCCATATGGGCTATCCCGCGTTTTCCGAGCAGGTAAACATTTTGCGCGACAGGCATACGATCAACCCGCTGGACAATGCGCGACAGGTCACCACTGTGGACGAGCTGTTGGACATGCAGCGCCAGATTGTAGCCGTGTTTATCTCGGATTATATTTATGAATACGTGACCGAGCTCGCACAGGCGACCAGAGAGCATCCTATGGTCACCCTGGGCCTCAGCCCGCGCGGCGCTTTGGCTGTTTGCAGCATGGCGAAAGCCTATGCCTATACCGCCGGCCGGGATTACGTTGTACCCGAAGATGTTTTCGCGATCTTCGGCGACGTTTGCGGCCATCGCATCGTGCTGAGCCCAAAGGCGAAGATGAGCGAAATGACTTCAGCCGATGTGATAGAAGAAGTTTTGAAGGAAGTGAAAATGCCGGTCGAAGCCACGCAATCGGCGGCCAAATAAATTAGAGGTAGTTATGTGGAAATCAAGACTTGGTTGGTGTTTATGGCTTATCAGCGCTTTTTTGGTGTACGTTTTTTCAGATCAATACGCTTCTTTGGTCGTTTTAATCGCCTCTTTTGTCATCCCTGTTCTTCTGGGTGTTTTAAATAAGCTTGTCGCAAAAAAGATATGGGCGGATATCATCATGGATGAAACCGCCGGAAAAGGGTGGGAGGCAAGCGGTTTTTTAGTCATTAAAAATGATTCTATCCTTCCCATCGCGCGCGCAAGATGCATCTTGCGCCTGCACAATATACTGTCCGGCGAGGAATCCTTTCCCCGGCTATTGTTTTCTATAGCCGGAAAATCCACGGAAAAAATCCCTTTTTCTTTTTCAAGTAAGTATTGCGGCAAGCTAACCATCAGCGTCGACAGCCTCTGCACGCATGATTTTTTTGGCGTATTCCGCGTTTCGATTCCCAGCAGCGCCTCACGCGCCTCCACCATACTTCCAGATACCTTTGTGCCCGGCGTATCGCTGGGCAACAGCCTCGGACCAGACGCCGACGGAACGGAATATTCCACCTTAAGGCCTGGATTTGACCCAAGCGAGGTATTCGCTGTCCGTGAGTACATGGCGGGAGACAGCCGCAAGCAAATCCACTGGAAGCTGACCGAAAAGCTTGGCCATCTGATGATCCGTGAGCCGGGCCTTCCATTGGAGACCACCTATATGTTTATGTTTGAGACGTCCTATCCGCCGGAATCGCAGCGTCCCTCCGCACAAACCGCCGATAGCATGGCCGAGGTGTTGTGTTCTCTCGCGCAGGCTGTCGCCGACATGGGCGTACCCTACCATATCGGATGGCAGGAGCATGCTTCCGGATTGTTTTTCCGCACAAAGGTGCAATCAACCGATGATCTGCTCGGCGTATTGCCTCGGCTTTTAGGAGCGGGCATCTTTGAAGACCCGGAATCCTCCATCGATCATTATCTCAATGAGGTTGACACCGCATACGCGCATATCATCTATATCACGCCTTATCTTCCCGGCGATATTATGGATCTTGCGGAAAAAGCGGGGCGGGTTACCGTTTTGCTTTGCTCCGGCGAACCCTGGTCTGAAGAAACCCGGGAGGGAAAAGTCCGCGTGCTGTCATTTACGCCGGATTACTATGAAGAGGAACTAAACTATTTGGCAATTTAGCTGCCGGAGATTGAGATCAGACATGGAAAATACAGCATCAGCCAATATTAGCTTTTCTTTTGGAAGCAATCCCCTTTCCAAAAAAGACCGGACGCTTAAAATGCTCTCGGATAGCCTTTACTCTTTCGTTTTTTTTCTGGGCATTGGCGGCGCTTTTCATTCCATGTTTCAGATTTCATCCTTTTTTCCCGTTCTGATCATTGCCGGCGTGATGGTCATCCTGTTGGGCCATGCAACCTATTTCAACGCAAAACGCCGGGCTGTGGCTTTAGCGCTTGTGGTCTTATGGGCGCTGATTTTGTTTGCGTTAACCTTGCCGGAGATCACCAACGGATTGCGCCTGGTCGCCAATCATATCGCCGATATTTTAGGGCAGAGGTTTGGTCAGATCTTTACCCATTACCAGATCGGGGCGGCCGCAAGCCAATATGAGTCATGCATCACCTTTTTTCTGCTGCCCCTATCCATCGTGTTTGCCTTCGTCTGCGTTTACATCGTCAGAAGCTCCAATAGGATCGTGGCGGCAATCCTGCTGCCGGTTTTTATGGGGTTCCTGTTCACAACGGAAATTGAACCGAACAACGGATGGACACTTCTTTTTTTCGCCGCGATGGCCGTCGCGGTTTACCGGCATGCACTGACATCCGGTACGATCCGTCTGGCGAATGAAGGAAAAACAACATTGCAAAGCATCGCAGCGTTTTCCTCTATTCTCATCGCCCTGTCCGTTTTGTTCAGCGTGATGATCCCTGCGATTCATTATCAAAAGAGCGCATTTTCCACCGATGTGAAAAACGGTATTCTTGCCGGCATCCATCAGATGCGCTACGAAAGGCAAAACCCCAGCAGCTTGCCGCAGGGGGATTTCACTTCGCTCAACGAGCTGGAGTTGAGGGAGATTCCAGCCCTTGAGCTCACCATGAGCCAACCGGATTCACTCTATCTTCGCGGTTATGTCGGCAGTGTATACACAAGCAGCGGGTGGGAAGATGTTGAGCGCACCCAGATGTATGAAAACGTAGAGCTGTTCTATCAGCTGCATGACTCATTTTTCTATGGCCAGACCCAGCTGGCAGATATCGCTTATCTACTGGACAGCGGTGAAGCGGACATTGAAACGAATGATATTACCATCAACAATATCAATGCCAGCAGCAAATATGTGTACGCGCCATATGAGGTTTTTATGGCCGATGAATCACTGCTGAGTCCCCAAAAAATTGGTGATCTTTCCCTTACCTCACAAGGGCTCTGCGGCAACCGCACCTATACCTACACCGCGCTGCCTAGTCAGGTAAGCCGCTACACAGAGCTTGTGCGCAGACTGCATGATGTTCAGCACTGGAATCATGAAGATTTGCAAAAATATCTGATCGATGAAAGCCACTATAATAATTATGTTTACGATTCTTTTACCGCTATACCGGATGAGACGGCCAAGCTGCTTTCCGGCTACTTAGGCGGGTATGAGCTCGAAGAGGGCAGTATGCACTATTCCTATCAAAAGGCCAAGCAAGAGATTCTGGAATGCCTAAGCGGCACAGTCGGCTACAATGAAGCGGTGCGAGCGCGTCCCTCGGATACTGATTTTGTGCAGGATTTTCTGAAAAATACTCAGGAAGGCTATTCTGTCCATTATGCGACGACCGCCACGCTGATGTTTCGATATTACGGTATCCCCGCGCGATATGTGGAGGGCTACATCATCCCCCCGTCTTTGGTCGAAAATACGAATCCCGGCGACACCCTATCACTGACAGGCACTTACGCGCATGCCTGGACTGAGTTTTATCAGGATGGGATTGGATGGATTCCTTTCGAGGTCACCCCGCCCTATTTGAATGTGATGAAGCAGGCTGATCTCTTACAAGGATATGAAGTCAATGACGGCGAAAGCCAAACGGGAAACAACACCGAATCCGGCAATCTGGATTTTCTTGGTGACACATACGAAAAAGAAAAAGAGCTGCCCAAAGAAGGGCCCGCGCCGGCTAATCTTATGATGGTTCTTGGATACCTTTTCTCTGCGCTCGCTATTGCGTCCGTACTATTCCTGCTCTACTACATCATGCGCAAGCGAACCGCTCTGAGGAAAAGGCTTGAATCCTTCAACGTTGAAGACACGCCCACGTCTATTCGCAATATGTTTTCTTATTCCATGGATTTGCTTGAAGCGTTGCGTTTGTCCCCATACAGCGGGAAATCACTTTATAGCCTTTCTTCGCAGATCACGCAAAAATGCAGCGATATGCCGGATACCTCGGCTTATTTTCGGGCTCTCGAAAACTATCAGGAGGCGATGTACAGCAGGCATACCATGCATCAATCCCAGCGGGAGGCTAATATGGCGTTAAACCAATATCTTATAGCTTCCATCAAAAATACGACGGGATTCATGAAGCGTTTTGTTTTAAGGGTGATTCAGGGGCTATATTGACAACGCTGTGAACCTTCTTGTGCGTTCAGGCTCATTCAACTATATCCGCAGTCAGGAATAAAAATGAACGCGATCTATTAAAACCTATGGTTTCGAATCCCATCCTTCCCCTCGTTATGCATAAGAGTAGCTGTGTTCGCAACAACGTTCCCACCGAAAACGGGAAGCAAAGTATCGAACGAATGTTTAACAGGAGCTGGACATGAACGTCCGGCTCCTGTTTACACAAAACGGTATGATCAAATATGCTTCCGCCAACGATTATAAAACACGCGATCCCTTCTTCAAATTTCCACAAAGCTTAACAGCACCATTTTTGTTGTTTTGCATGAAACTAAGAAGCGTTCTGCTCCATTTGGGCCTTTCCCTGCTTCCTCTTCATCATGTAAGACCGGATCAGCACTACCACAGCAACACCGCCCGCAAAAGCAACCGATATCCACAAGATCATATCCATGGATGTCGCTTTCGATAAAGTTTCCGCACCCGACATGGGGCTCCCATCCCCCGTATGATCAAAAGCCTGCATGCCTTTTTGTGCTTTTGCGCCCAGCACTTTTACGCTCTGGTCTTCCTCCTTCGCCTGCACATCTGTTTCGCCTATGCTTTCTATGACCGGATTCCCATGTTCATCTACAATATAACCGCCCTTCGCATCTGCATCTGCCAAGCCGCCTTCTTCTTTGGTTGCGTTTTTCGGGTCATGTGGTTCCGCTGATGCATCGTCATCATTATTTGCGGGTGGCCGGGTGATTTTTTTGCCACTGCCGCCACGGCTCCCGCCTTCACTGAATCTGTTGTCGTTTGGGGTTTCACTCGGCTCCGGTGCAGGAGTAGGCTCCGGTTTCTCCGATTTTCTAGCCTCATCTAAAGAGTTCCACGTCTCCGTCGCAGCAACCAGCACATTAAAATTGGAAATCCCTTCCTTCAATTCTTCCGGAAGCTTATTATATTCTTCCCATGCTTGCGCTATTGCAGCTTTGCTATCGAGCGTAACAGGAAATTCAATGGAGCCAATCAGCTCAACCACTTTCTTTATTTGCTTGGCGTATTCTTTTTCGGCAGCTTTTAGGATCGCAAGCGTCCTCTCTGCGTCCTCTAATGCCACATAATTATGAACCTTCGCCTTTAATTCAAGCGGCAGCGCATCATAGGCCTTACGCGCCGCCACAATCTTCGATTCCCGCGAAAGCCGGATTGGGCCTATCGTGCCGATCATATTCTGTACATCTGAAACGGCATTGTTTTTCAGTAATTCAAGCCTTTCTTCCGCCCATCCCAGTGTCTGCCGGTTCGATACCTGTCGGGCTAATTCCACCGGAAGCTCATTAAATGCCTGCCTTGCCGTTTTGATAGCCGGTTCGGATTCCAGCGTCAGGTTGTAAAGCGAGCCAATAGCCGAGATCAACCGTTCCACTTCTTCAATGCATTCTCGACTTGCTTTCAACCGGATCAGCTCATTTTCCGCTTCGCGCAATATACCATAATTGCTCACATATTGCTTTAACCCACTTTTCAGCCCGTTGTACACTGCTCTTGCCTCTGCAATGGTTGCTTCACTATCCAGCGTTACAGTTCCAATCGCCTCAATTTTATCGATCACTGCCTGAACCTTAAGGGTATCCAGTGCGGTTTCCGCATCCAGCAGCACGTTAAAAAAGCTGCCTATCTTCGGCTTTAGCTCCAATGACAAAGCGTTATACGCCACTCTCGCCGCAATAATCTGTTGTTCCTGACTTAGCTTCGTAACTTCTCCGATTTTTGCAATCAAATCCATAACATGATAGATCTTTTCCGCATGCTCCAGAATCTCAAAATTCGTGATCTCACTTTGCCGTTCAAGCGGTATTTCATCGTAAGCCTCTCTTGCTTTCTGTATCAACTCTGCGATGCTTTCATCCAGCGTTATGTCGCCAACCGCTTCGATGTCAGCTATTTTGCTGATCGTATCCGCAATATGAAAAGGTATGTAGTTTTGCTCGGCCGTATAGAGCTTAAGATATAGATCGGACGGTATTTCCTCCTGCAGCACCGCGTCCAGCGCGTCATAAGCTTCACGCGCCGCTTTAATCGCCGGACCGCTTTCCAATGTAACCAACTCCGGGGCACCAATCGCGTTGATCAAATCCACAACTTGGTTTATCATGTCGTCGGTGCTCGTCATCATGAACGATATCCCGGCTGCAGCCATAAATATATTGTTTTCCGTTTTTGTCGCACAATCCATGTTTAACTCATCGATGAGTGCGCTTATTGTCAATTCGGAATTCATCGCTTTGGGATAGTTTTTCAGCACAAAATCGTATCTTTCCGCTGCATTTTTAAATCCCATCTTGTTTTCAGAGAATTCCGCCATCTCAATGATCAATTTTTTTAAAGATCCGGCAACGGTACAGCCTGCCGCAGAATTTGCACATTGACAAATCCGTAGTACCCGAATATTTGAAGCGCACATGCTCGTCTGCAGGTTGATCCACTGACGGCTGGCATCCGAAGCGGCAACATATCCAGCTTTTCCATTCACCTTTATATCAACCCTGTCGCCCTCTGAAAGATCTCCAAATGAATATCCCCCGATCCTGTTCAACGCGCTCAGCAGCGTATCTCCCGCTTTATAATATACCTTCATAGGCGCAATTAAAACATTACCGGATGTACCCTCCGCGATAAGATAAAAATATCCTGCGGAGCCTGCCAGCTTCATGTCCGCATCACCGGCATCTGTGCAGTCTTCGGGTGCCGCATCGCTTTTCAGGATCGTTTGCGCCTGCGTATCCGGATCCAACGCATCCTCGCCCGTCTCCCCCTCATCCACGGGCGGCAGCTCGTTTTGCCGGTCTTCTTCCTGGTTTCCTTCCGTTTTCACAGCAACATCCTCTACAGCTTCTTCAGACAGCGTTTCTTCTCCGGTTTCAGAAAGGGGTGCTTCCACAGCCTCTTTGGGTGCAGGTTCCTCTGCCGCTATCGCGCCCAACGATGCAAACATCATAACAGCGACCAATACCAGCGATAGGATCTTCTTCATTCTGTTATCTACTTTTGGGCTGCACATATTCCCGCCTCCATATTAAGCTATTCATTCACTTGCAGGTTCTTGGCTTCGCCGCCGATTCTTCTCAAAAACGCCCTGTTCGTCATCCGTACACATTGATTTTCGTTTGATCCGTTCAAGGGCGATGAAACTTCATGCCCTCTCACGCGTGCGACAGATTTTCGCGCAAAAAAACGTCTCTCAATCGAAGAGAGACGACGTCAGCTACAATCTTATTGCACCTTGTTGCATTGCAAGCCAATGTCATCTAAACTCCGAAACATACATTTGGTCACTTTTTTGGACAAGGTTCCTGGCTTGGAGGCATCTTTCGGTTTACAGCTTCGCGGTTTTCCTCACGATTTTGATAGACCTTTATGCTCTTCACAGTAGCGGAGACTGCTGCGGATTCTAACCGCATTCCCTTTTGGGCAACTCAATTGCCGTCATCCAAAAAATAATATGATTTTTTTCAATTATTTCATATGGGATACTTTCCCACATTATAGAAAGTATAGTTCTTTTTTTCTTTCTTATATAGCAATATTCTATTCAAATTCATGGCTGTAATGTATTATTCCGCCAGGTTTTTGTTTTAGATCCTTCTTTTCGCATGCGTCTCTTCGCCAAGGGCTCCCGGCAGCGCCTATCGGGGATGTTGATCGATGATCGAATCCGCCAGGCGATCCATTTCGTCTGCCGCATTTTCATTCAGCATGTTGATATCCGCCGATTGCTCGTCCCCGGCCGCAACAAAAAATTGACTCTCGAGGATGTAGGTATAATCGCCTACCATGAAAGTATATATGTTGGCGTATACCTTCGTCGTCAGCGGGATCCCCGGCGTTCTTGTCTCGTTTGCCTGGAATGTCTCCGTGATCTTGCTGACGGGTGCTCCTCTTCTGTTATACGAAGCGTTTTCCATCAGTGAGGAATCGGCTTCAGAGGATACCCGCCCCATGATATTCAGATATTGCACCCCCGGAAGAGACAGCGGATCCGTATGCCGATTTTCGGCTATATAATAGGCGACGCCATCTTTTTCCCACTGAATCATCCCCGCCAGTTTCTCTGCCGCACAGTCCGAAACATCAGGCATGTACAGACTCTCGGGCAATACGCTTTGCATTTCTTCTACAGAAGCGTACTGCTTTTGTGATGTTCCGTAAAAACCCGGTATATTTGTTGCCATAATCAGAAAAACAACGCCTGCTGCGATCAGCGCCATCACCGCTATAGCCGCTTTCTTTTTCTTTGACCGTAAGGCGCCTGTTTTGGAGGCTCCGGCCTCCTTTGCTTTCTTCCCGTAAGACGGGTCGAGCAAGCCGAATTTCGTTTTGACCCGGTCTATTTTTTCGATCATCGGTTTTGCCAAAAGCAACAGAAAAATGACCGTCGCCGCTGCGTGGATGACGTTGAACGCAAATCCCGATCCGAAATAGACCAAAAGCGCCGGCCAGGAAAAAGGCACGCGGGACATCAGCAGCGCGCAGGTGTCCAGCAGGCCGCCATAGATCACAAGCGTCGCCAGACCGCCGTAGAGGCAGAGCGACAGCCTTGTCTTCTTCAAGAGACCGCTTTGAAAGAGCACACCCGCCAAAAATCCGATGATCCCAAACCCGAACATCTGAAACGGCGTTGCCGGCCCTTGTCCGAAAATGAAATTTGAAATAAAGCCTGCGAGTATACCTACGATAAAACCAGTCTCGCTGCCAAGGCATACCGCCGCTATGATCACCATGGCCACAACCGGCTTGAATTGCGGCAGAATAAAGAATGCGGCACGCCCTCCAACACTCATCGCAACCAACACCGCAATGATCACCACTTCTTTCGCTTGCGGCTTTCGCCCTTCAAACACCAGCGTCACCGCGCCTATGGCCAGTATGATCACAATGACGCTGATCAGATAGTAGTTTTGGTTCCCAAGCACCAGTATGCCCAGCGCGAGCACAGCGGGAATGCATACCAAGATCAGCAATGCCGCCCATACTTTGTATTTGGATATTCCCATTCTTATATCGACTTTATTCTGCATCGCTCAACCGCATCCTCCACTGTAATCGCATCCATAAACAAATGACGGCACATTCTGTTCGTGGATGTCGTATAAAAGCTGTTGCCTGAAAAAAACGTATGCGGATCGTTTTCCGTCACAATCCCGCCATCAAAAAACAACGCGCACCGATCGGCATGGACGGCGCAGAATTCGATGTCATGAGAAACGATGACCACCGTTACGCCCCGCTCCTTGAGTTTCTTCAATATTCCGGCAAACTTGAGCTTGAAAAAGCTATCCATTCCTTTTGTCGGTTCGTCCATAAGCAGTATTTTGGGATTTGTCAGCAACACTTTTGCCAGCGCAACGCGCTGCTGTTCTCCGCCGCTGATATCATACGGGTGCATCCGCATCAAATCCTCAATCTCCGCAACTTCCGCTATCGTCTGTACACGGTGCTGCTTTTCCTGTTCTGTAGATATTTCGGTCGAGAGCATTTCAAATAAATCCTCTTCCACCGTCTTTTTAAGGAATAAACTCTGCGGATCCTGCGGCAGAACACTCAATCCGTTTTCAAAAATCAGATTATGTTTTGCTTTGACTGCATCCAACCCGTTTATACGTACGCTCCCCCGATATGGTCTGTTTATGCCGGCTATGACATTCAACGCTGTGGTTTTACCCGTTCCGTTCCCGCCTACGATGCAATACGTCTCGCCCTGTCGTATTTCTACAGAAAGATCACGCAATATATCTTCTCCCTGCTTTTCATAACGAAACCATACATCCTTTAGCGTTACAACCTTTTGCCTCTCTGCAGCGGCAGCTTGCTGAGCGCGGCGAAGAGTGCTGTCCTTAGCCGCCGCGTATTTGCGCAAATACTCTTTCCCCTCACGCACCGTAACCGGGCATTCCGCTCCGCCGTTCTCCAGGGCAAGATACAGGCGTGTAGGCGCGGGCATCGCATAGAGCATGGGATCATTCTTTTGCTTCAGCACCGCTCCCACTTTCTTTGGCTCTTCTTGCGCAATGATCTCCCCTTTTCCCATGACCACTACCTTGTCCGCCAGCGGCAGCGCGTCTTCCAGTCGATGTTCGGTCAGTATGATGGTCGTGCCGATCTCGGTATTGATCTTTTTGATGGTCGCCAGAAAATCCGCCGCCGCAATCGGATCAAGCTGTGAGGTCGGTTCGTCCAGCATGAGCACTTCCGGCTGCATCGCCATGATGGACGCAAGGTTCAAAAGCTGCTTTTGCCCGCCGGATAATTCAAACACCGTTTTATGATACCATCCCTGTATGCCAAAAAAACTCGCCATCTCCGCCACACGCAGCCGTATGGTTTTTGTGTCATATCCCAGGCTTTCCAGCCCATAGGCGAGCTCATGCCACACTTTGTCCGTCACGATCTGATGATCCGGATCCTGCAGCACAAACCCGATCTTAGATGTCTGCGCCCGCTCGTCCATCTCTTCCAGAGGCTTTCCCCTGTAATAAACCCCGCCTTCACGTTGTCCGTGCGGCACTAAAACCGCTTTCAAATGACGCAGCAGTGTGCTCTTTCCACAGCCTGATTTGCCGCACAGGACGATGAAATCCCCTTCGTTTATGTCAAGGTTGATGTTTTTAAGCGCCGGAGCTTCCCGTTCGGGATAAGTGAATGTCAGACCCTTGATCTCAATAAGTGCCACACGATGTCCTCCTTTACATTCAGAATCAAAGGCATCCAGCATATAACCGCATAAACAGCATATAAAAGACCGCTTAGCCACGTCCATTCGTTCATCTCAAACGATGGAAAATAATCCGCGTAAAGCACTCTTGCCGCAACGCAGCCTAAAAATAGCGCCAACAATACGATCATGATGATGAGCAGCGTCCTGTCCCGCGCGTCAAAGCGGTAGAGGGCATAGGCTGTCCGCCCTTTAAGCCTATGTCCTCTCGATTTCATCGAATCCACCGTATGGGCAGAATTCTCCAGCGCCCACGACGCCATGATGGACAGGATGAGCGCGCCGTTTCGCGCACGTGTTTTCCATGTTCCAGACGCGACATCCTTGCCCACATATTTCTGCGCATGGATGATCTTTTTGGTTTGCGCCTCAAATTTGGGAATAAACCGGAACACCATAGACAGAATCAATGAAAGGGATGGGATGACACGCCCGAATAAATAGACGAATTTATCGGATGTCATCACCACATTGTAGCAAGAAAACCACATGACCATGGAGGCAATCACAGCGGAAACCACCACGCCAAAGCCAAGCGCCTCCAACGTAACCGGCCATCCGAATATACTGCCAATCACCGTGTCTCCCTGATGGTTGAACAGAATGTTGATTGCGATGGCAATCAACATCATGGGTAGGATAACTTTCAGGTTCAGCTTGACCGCTTTTTTGCCTTTCAAATAGATGGAATACGCCATACCGGCTGCAAACGATATGGCGACCAACACCGGATGATATAGGAAAACGGCCGCCAGTATCACAAATGTGAAAAATATCATTGTGATAGCCGGATGATAGCTGGAAAATGTATCCTTCATTTTTTACTCCGTCTTAAAGTAATAAATTTGCATTGCATTTGTTCATCATCTTCTCTTATGTGTAAAGCGGCGTTACGCTTTCGGCGTGAAGCGGATCCCCAAACGACTGTTGCATCATTATTTGCAAACGAATGCTTTCCTGTTTTCATAACAAACGCTTGACTTATTTTTATTAAACAAGTTCTTTGGCTTAAAATTGCTCCCTAAATGCGTATCTTCCTGCTTGAACCAATGACACCTGCAAACTTCTGTTTTCCTCAGATGACGGAACCGCCTGTGGGTGCCAGCCGTATTCCCCTCAATCAAAGTGTCCGCCTGCAGCAAAAAGAAGTTGTTGCATGTTCTGGCAGCAGCAAAATTCATACAGTCTAATGATACAGCATACTGACCCCTGTTTCTAGTACTTTTCAATGATAATAACTATATGAGGAATGATTTTGACCGTGCACCAATATGTTTTTGTTGATATATGTTCAAGTACATCTCTGCCAAGCCAAGTGCACTGATTACTTAGCTAACCCCTAAAGGGGTCTTCTGTTTCCTTTACACTGATCTGATCAATCATTTGATCGTGTCTGTCTTGCTCTCTGATGTATTTAGCTATGGTCGCTTCAT